>NZ_LR134356.1:0-1207116 GCF_900637195.1 Mycolicibacterium aurum
GTCCGACCGCTCGTGATCACCGAAGGGTTTGCGCTGCTGTCCGTGCCGACGCCGTTCGTGCAGAACGAGATCGAACGCCATCTTCGCGAACCGATTGTCGCGGCCCTGAGCCGACAGCTGGGCCAGCGGGTCGAGCTGGGCGTGCGGATCGCCGACCCCGTCGCTGACGACGGTGAGGCGTCCGCGACGTCGTCACCGATACCCGTCCTGGAATCCGACGAGGATGACATCGACGAAGACCAGGCGGCACGTGCCAGCGCCGAGGAAAGTTGGCCGTCGTTCTTCTCCAACCGCGCGAAGAACTCGGGCGGCGACGACGCCACGTCGATCAACCTGAACCGTCGCTACACGTTCGACACATTCGTCATCGGTGCGTCCAACCGGTTCGCGCATGCTGCGTCGCTGGCCATCGCGGAGGCACCCGCCCGTGCCTACAACCCGCTCTTCATCTGGGGTGAGTCGGGTCTCGGCAAAACGCACCTCCTCCACGCCGCCGGCAACTACGCGCAGCGTCTGTTCCCCGGCATGCGGGTCAAGTACGTCTCGACCGAAGAATTCACCAACGACTTCATCAACTCCCTGCGCGACGACCGCCGGGCCTCCTTCAAGCGCACGTACCGCGACATCGATGTACTGCTGGTCGACGACATTCAGTTCATCGAGGGCAAGGACGGCATCCAAGAGGAGTTCTTCCACACCTTCAACACCCTGCACAACGCGAACAAGCAGATCGTGATCTCCTCCGACCGGCCGCCCAAGCAGCTGGCCACCCTCGAGGACCGGCTGCGGACACGCTTCGAGTGGGGTCTGATCACCGACGTCCAGCCGCCCGAGCTGGAGACGCGAATTGCCATCCTGCGCAAGAAAGCTCAGATGGACCGCCTTGACGTACCCGGTGATGTCCTCGAGCTCATCGCCAGCAAGATCGAGCGCAACATCCGCGAGCTCGAGGGCGCACTGATCCGTGTCACCGCATTCGCCTCGCTGAACAAGACTCCGATCGACAAGTCGTTGGCCGAGATCGTCCTGCGGGATCTCATCTCGGATCCCACCACGATGCAGATCAGCACCGCCGCGATCATGGCCGCCACCGCCGAGTACTTCGAGACGAGTGTCGAAGAATTGCGCGGACCGGGCAAGACCCGGGCGCTGGCTCAGTCACGTCAGATCGCGATGTACCTGTGTCGCGAGCTCACCGACCTGTCCCTGCCCAAGATCGGTCAGGCATTCGGGCGTGATCACACCACCGTGATGTACGCGGAGAAGAAGATCCGCAACGAAATGGCCGAGCGGCGTGAAGTTTTCGACCACGTCAAAGAGCTGACCACGCGTATCCGCCAGCGCGCCAAGCGCTGACCGTCACACCACCGCGGTACTTCCCCGCGCCGGCGAGCATCGCCGCGACGCGCGACCCACACTGTTGGGACTTCTCATCAACGCACCCTCCTCTGCGTGTCGTCGGCGTGTCGGCACCAGCCTGGCCCTCCACGGCGCAAAAACTTCTGTCACTACCACCCCATGAATCACACAAAAGGTTGTGCACTGCACTGTGCACAACCTGCGGTCAACGTCGCCCACAGCTGTGGGTCGCTCCCCAATGCCGAATTCATCCACAGACACCCCGCATCCGTGCCACAGGTATCCCCAGGATGCCCACATGCCCGCGCCGCCGCTGGCCTGCGGCGGGCTCGGCTTGTCCCCAGACTGCACAGCACCTAGTACTAATACTTGTATCTATCTAGAAATATCTTCTAGAAGAAGGGCCCTGGGGAAAGTCGAACTCCACCGGCTCGCTGCGCGGTAACTCCGCTGCATGTCAGCGGGATCGTTTAGCTTTCAAGTTGGGGCCGAAAGCTCTACGGTGGTTCATCGGCAGCCGTTACGGTCGTCGCAGCGCATCCGAGCGGCGCGCCGTACGATTCCACCGAAACCGCTGGTGACTGCTTTTGTCGGGGTGTGCATCGAAGGGACGCAATGAACGTGGCGACAACAGCTGGTGTGTCGGATCTGAAATTCCGCCTCACTCGCGAGGACTTCGCCGATGCGGTTGCGTGGGTGGCCCGCAATCTGCCTTCCCGGCCCACGGTGCCAGTCCTGGCCGGCGTGTTGCTCACCGGCTCCGATGAAGGCCTCACCGTGTCGGGGTTCGACTACGAGGTCTCCGCCGAAGTTCAGATTGCGGCCGAGATAGCTTCTCCTGGAAGCGTTTTGGTCTCGGGACGGCTGCTGTCCGATATCGTGCGATCGTTGCCGGCCAAGCCGGTCGACGTCAGCGTCGAAGGCACTCGGGTGTCGCTGACCTGCGGAAGTGCCCGATTCTCCCTCCCGACGATGGCGGTCGAGGATTACCCGACACTGCCGACGCTGCCCGACGAGACCGGTGTGGTGTCCTCGGAGTTGTTCGCCGAGGCCATCGGCCAGGTCGCCGTGGCCGCGGGCCGGGACGACACGCTGCCGATGTTGACGGGTATCCGGGTCGAGATCTCCGGCGAGAAGGTCGTTTTGGCGGCCACCGACCGGTTCCGGCTTGCGGTGCGTGAGCTGACCTGGGCGACGGGCGCCGGCGGCGTGGAAGCCGCCGTGCTGGTTCCGGCCAAGACCCTCGCCGAGGCAGCCAAGGCGGGCACCGACGGTTCGGAAGTCCATCTGGCGCTGGGCTCGGGCCCCAACGTGGGCAAGGAAGGCCTGCTGGGTATTCGCAGCAGGGGCAAGCGCAGCACCACCCGGCTGCTGGACGCAGAATTCCCGAAGTTCCGCCAGCTGCTTCCGACCGAGCACACCGCGATCGCCACCATCGGTGTCGCGGAGCTCACCGAGGCCATCAAGCGTGTCGCCCTGGTGGCCGACCGCGGCGCCCAGGTGCGCATGGAATTCGCCGACGACGTGCTCCGGCTTTCGGCCGGCGCCGACGACGTGGGCAAGGCCGAGGAAGACTTGGCAGTGCAGTTCTCGGGCGACCCGCTGACCATCGCCTTCAACCCGACCTATCTGACGGACGGCCTCGGCTCGTTGCATGCCGAACGTGTGACATTCGGCTTCACCACCCCGAGTCGCCCGGCGGTGTTGCGCCCAGCAGGCGAAGATGATGGAAGTGCCGGGGATAGTGGACCTTTCCCGGCGGCTGATACCGACTACGTCTATCTGTTGATGCCGGTACGCCTCCCAGGCTGACCGGTCCGATCGACACGAGAGGGGCGCTTCACATGCAGCTGGGTCTGATCGGTCTCGGCAAAATGGGCTTCAACATGCGCGCACGTCTGAGGGACGGTGGTCATGAGGTCATCGGTTACGACCCACGGCCGGAGGTCTCCGATGTGGAGTCGCTCGAGGCTCTCGCGGCACGTCTGGACGCACCCCGGGTGGTGTGGGTGATGGTGCCGTCGGGCACCGTGACCGAGAGCACCATCTCCGAGCTGGCCGGTGTACTCAGCGAGGGCGACTTGGTGATCGACGGCGGGAACTCCCGCTACACCGAGGATGGTCCGCACGCCAAAATGCTTGCAGACAAGGGAATTGCGTTCATCGACGCCGGTGTCTCCGGCGGTATCTGGGGCTTGACGGAGGGTTACGGTCTGATGGTCGGCGGCAGCGATGCCGACGTCGAGCGGGCGCTCCCGATTTTCGAGACACTGCGTCCCCCCGGGCCGCGTGAGGACGGCTTCGTCCACGTCGGACCGGTGGGTGCCGGGCATTTCGCCAAGATGGTGCACAACGGCATCGAATACGCGTTGATGACGGCCTACGCCGAGGGTTACGAGATGCTGGCCGCCGAAGATCTGGTCAAAGACCCGCAGGCGGTGTACCAGGCGTGGACCAATGGCACCGTGGTGCGCTCGTGGCTGCAGACCCTACTTGCTAAGGCCCTCAAGGAAGATCCCAATCTTGCTGGAATCAGCGGCTATACCGAGGATTCCGGGGAGGGCCGGTGGACGGTCGAGGAAGCGATCCGGTTGCGGGTGCCGGTGCCCAGCATCGCCGCGGCATTGTTTGCACGGTTCCTGTCCCGCCAGGACGAATCTCCGACGATGAAAGCTGTTGCGGCACTGCGCAATCAGTTCGGCGGCCACGCCGTCAAGCGTGTCAGTGAGTCAGGCTGACCGAGGTGATCTCGTGCACGTACGCCACCTCGCCCTGACCGATTTCCGGTCATGGGCCCGGGTCGAACTGGATCTGGAGCCGGGGCGCACGGTGTTCGTGGGCTCGAACGGCTTCGGTAAGACAAACCTGATCGAAGCGCTCTGGTACACCGCCACTCTCGGATCACATCGGGTGTCCTCGGACGCACCGCTGGTCCGGGTCGGTGCCGATAGGGCCGTGGTCTCGAGCATCGTGGTCAACGAAGGTCGAGAGCTCGCGGTCGATCTGGACATCACGTCGGGGCGTGCCAACAAGGCGCGGCTGAACCGCTCCCCGGTCCGGTCCGCCCGGGAGATCCTGGGCGTGCTGCGTGCTGTGCTGTTCGCCCCGGAGGATCTCGCGTTGGTCCGTGGTGATCCGAGTGAGCGCCGGCGCTATCTGGACGAACTCGCCACCACCAGGCGCCCGCGTATCGCCGGGGTCCGTGCCGATTACGACAAAGTCGTCCGACAGCGGACTGCGCTGCTGAAGACAGCATCGGCGGGCCGCTTCCGTGGTGATTCCGGCGCGCTCGAGACGCTGGACGTGTGGGATGGTCACCTGGCGGTCCACGGGGCCCAATTGATCTCTGCGCGTGTGGAACTGGTCAACGAGCTGGCACCGGAGGTGGAGAAGGCCTACCAGTTGCTGGCGCCGGCCTCCCGCCCGGCTTCGATCCGCTATCGCAGCGGGGTGGAGATCATCGAGGAGGAAGCCGCGGCCGGAAACGGCGATGTGGAGGTGCTCGAGGCGGCGTTGCTCGACGCGTTGAGCCGTCGGCGGGACGCCGAGCTCGAGCGTGGGGTGTGCCTGGTGGGTCCGCACCGTGACGATCTGGAGCTGCGGCTGGGCGATCAGGTTGCCAAAGGTTTTGCCAGCCATGGTGAATCGTGGTCCATGGCGCTTGCCCTGCGGTTGGCGTCGTACGAGCTGCTGCGTGCGGAAGGAAGCGATCCGGTGTTGTTGCTCGACGACGTCTTCGCCGAACTCGACAGTGCCCGCCGCGAGGCGTTGGCCCAGGTGGCGGCATCGGCCGAACAGGTCCTCGTCACAGCCGCTGTCCCGGAGGACATTCCGGTGCACTGGGATGCCACCCGCGTCCAGATCACCATGGAAGACGGCGACGCCGGCCGTGTCTCGGTGGTCTGATCATGACCGACGACGAGGACCATCTGGCTCCACCGGCGCACCTCGAGGGTCTCAAGGGCATGGACCTGGTTCGACGCACTCTCGAGGAGGCCAGGGGTGCCGCGCGTCAGCAGGGTAAGAACGTCGGCCGGGGCCGCCCCTCCCCCGGAACCCGTCGGGTCGCGGGAAACAGCAGGCGCCGGTGGTCCGGACCGGGACCAGACCACCGGGACCCCCAGTTGCTGGGGGCACTGACCAGTGACGTCGCCAAGAGCCGCGGGTGGTCGGCGCGCGTCGCCGAGGGCGCCGTGTTCGGGCGCTGGCGGGCGGTGGTCGGTGATCAGATCGCCGCGCACGCGTCCCCCACCGCTCTGCACGAGGGTGTCCTGACGGTTGCGGCGGAGTCGACGGCCTGGGCCACGCAGTTGCGCATGGTGCAATCCCAGATTCTGGCCAAGATCGCCGCGGCGGTGGGCGACGGTGTGGTTACGTCGTTGAAGATCACCGGGCCGGTGGGTCCCTCCTGGAAGAAGGGGCCCCGGAACGTTCCGGGACGCGGTCCCCGAGACACCTACGGATAGGGCTCGCGGGAGCGGTGTGTGAGTGCCGCCAGGACGCGGCTGACTGCTTTCCCAGGCGTCGAGACCTAACTGCATCCGAGAAATATCGCGCACGGCGCGATTAGGTGTGTCAAAACGCGGCCGCAGGGTCAGTCCCGACAGTAGATAAAGGTAGACTTGCCGGAGACCTGCGATCAGTGTTGTCGGACTGCTCGCCTGCAAACCCCAAGGAGACGCGTCCAACGTGGCTGCCCAGAAGAATAGTGCCCCCACCGCATACGGCGCGGAGTCGATCAAGGTTCTCGAGGGCCTCGAGGCGGTCCGGAAGCGTCCGGGCATGTATATCGGCTCCACCGGCGAGCGCGGCCTGCACCACCTGGTGTGGGAGGTCGTCGACAACGCGGTGGACGAGGCCATGGCGGGCTTCGCCAGCAGGGTCGACGTGCGAATTCTCGAGGACGGCGGCGTCGAGGTCACCGACGACGGCCGCGGGATCCCGGTGGCGATGCACAGCACCGGCATTCCCACGGTGGACGTCGTCATGACCGTCCTGCATGCCGGCGGCAAGTTCGAAGAGGGCGCGTATCAGGTGTCCGGCGGTCTGCACGGCGTGGGCGTATCCGTGGTCAACGCGTTGTCCACGCGTCTGGAGGCCGACATCCGCACGGACGGATCCGAGTGGTTCCAGACCTACGAGTACTCGGTGCCCGGCACGCTGCGCCAAGGTGAGAAGACGAAGAAGACCGGCACCACCATCCGGTTCTGGGCCGATCCGGAGATCTTCGAGACCACCGACTACGACTTCGAGACCATCGCCCGCCGTCTCCAGGAGATGGCGTTCCTCAACAAGGGCCTGACCATCGACCTCGTCGATGAGCGTGTGGCGGCCGACGAGGTCACCGACGAGATCGTCAGCGATACCGCCGAGGCACCGAAGTCCGCCGACGAAAAGGAAGCCGAGGCGAAGGCTCCCCACAAGGTCAAGCACCGCACGTACCACTACCCCGGCGGTCTGGTCGATTTCGTCAAGCACATCAACCGCACCAAGACCCCGATCCAGCAGAGCATCATCGACTTCGACGGCAAAGGGCCCGGCCACGAGGTCGAGATCGCCATGCAGTGGAACGCCGGCTACTCGGAGTCCGTGCACACCTTCGCCAACACCATCAATACCCACGAGGGCGGCACGCACGAAGAGGGCTTCCGCAGCGCGCTGACCACGGTGGTGAACAAGTACGCCAAGGACAAGAAGCTGCTCAAGGAGAAAGACGCCAACCTCACCGGCGACGACATCCGCGAGGGGCTCGCCGCGGTGATCTCCGTGAAGGTCAGCGATCCGCAGTTCGAGGGTCAGACCAAGACCAAGCTGGGCAACACCGAGGTCAAGTCGTTCGTCCAGAAGATCTGCAACGAGCAGCTGACCCACTGGTTCGAGTCGAACCCTGCCGAGGCCAAAACCGTGGTGAACAAAGCGGTGTCGTCGGCGCAGGCGCGCATGGCCGCCCGCAAGGCCCGGGAATTGGTGCGCCGCAAGAGCGCCACCGACATCGGCGGCCTGCCCGGCAAGCTCGCCGACTGCCGTTCCACCGATCCGCGTCTGTCGGAAGTCTATGTGGTGGAGGGTGATTCGGCCGGCGGCTCGGCCAAGAGCGGCCGCGACTCGATGTACCAGGCGATTCTTCCGCTGCGCGGCAAGATCATCAACGTCGAGAAGGCGCGTATCGACCGCGTGCTCAAGAACACCGAAGTCCAGGCCATCATCACCGCGCTCGGCACCGGTATCCACGACGAGTTCGACATCGCGAAACTGCGGTATCACAAGATCGTGCTGATGGCCGACGCCGACGTCGACGGGCAGCACATCTCCACCCTGCTGCTGACGCTGTTGTTCCGATTCATGAAGCCGCTCATCGAGAATGGGCACGTCTTCCTGGCGCAGCCGCCGCTGTACAAGCTCAAGTGGCAGCGCAGCGAGCCCGAGTTCGCCTACTCCGACCGCGAGCGCGACGGACTGCTCGAGGCCGGCCGCGCGGCCGGTCGAAAGATCAACACCGAGGACGGTATTCAGCGCTACAAGGGCCTCGGTGAGATGGACGCCAAGGAACTGTGGGAGACCACGATGGACCCCAGCGCCCGGGTGCTGCGTCGCATCACCCTCGACGATGCCGCCGCCGCCGACGAGCTGTTCTCGATTCTGATGGGCGAGGACGTCGAAGCCCGTCGCAGCTTCATCACCCGAAACGCCAGAGACGTTCGCTTCCTTGATGTTTGATGACGATGTCTGACGCCGGCTGACCCTACTCATTTCCCGACCTGCTCATACCCGAGCGAGGAGCACATGACAGACACCACCCTGCCCCCGGGCGGCGACGACGGCGCCACCACCGATCGGATCGAACCGGTCGACATCCAGCAGGAGATGCAGCGCAGCTACATCGATTACGCGATGAGCGTCATCGTGGGCCGCGCACTGCCCGAGGTTCGTGACGGTCTCAAGCCCGTCCACCGCCGCGTGCTGTACGCCATGTACGACTCGGGGTTCCGGCCCGACCGCGGACACGCCAAGTCCGCACGGTCGGTCGCCGAGACCATGGGTAACTATCACCCGCACGGTGACTCGTCGATCTACGACACCCTGGTCCGGATGGCGCAGCCGTGGTCTCTGCGCTATCCGCTGGTCGACGGCCAGGGCAACTTCGGCTCGCCGGGTAACGATCCGCCGGCCGCGATGAGGTACACCGAAGCGCGGCTCACTCCACTGGCGATGGAGATGCTGCGCGAAATCGACGAGGAGACAGTCGATTTCATCCCCAACTATGACGGCCGGGTGCAAGAGCCGACCGTGCTGCCCAGCCGGTTCCCCAACCTGCTGGCCAACGGCTCCGGCGGTATCGCGGTCGGCATGGCCACCAACATGCCGCCGCACAACCTCCGCGAGCTCGCCGAGGCCGTGTTCTGGTGCCTGGACAACTACGAGGCCGACGAGGAGACCACGCTCGCCGCGGTCACCGAGCGGGTCAAGGGACCGGACTTCCCCACCTACGGCCTGATCGTCGGCTCGCAGGGCATCCACGACGCGTACACCACCGGCCGCGGTTCCATCCGCATGCGCGGTGTCGTCGAAGTCGAGGAGGACGCCAGAGGGCGTTCCCTGCTGGTCATCACCGAACTGCCCTACCAGGTGAACCACGACAACTTCATCACCTCGATCGCCGACCAGGTACGCGACGGCAAGCTCGCCGGCATCTCCAACATCGAGGACCAGAGCAGCGACCGGGTGGGTCTGCGCATCGTCGTCGAGGTCAAGCGCGACGCCGTCGCCAAGGTGGTGCTGAACAACCTCTACAAGCACACCCAGCTGCAGACCAGCTTCGGCGCCAACATGCTGTCGATCGTCGACGGCGTACCGCGCACGCTGCGCATCGACCAGCTGATCCGGCTCTACGTCGTCCACCAGTTGGACGTCATCGTCCGGCGCACCCGGTACCGCCTGCGCAAGGCCAACGAGCGGGCCCACATCCTGCGCGGTCTGGTCAAGGCGCTCGACGCCCTCGACGAGGTCATCGCGTTGATCCGGGCGTCGGAGACGGTCGAGGTCGCGCGGGCGGGCCTGATCGAGCTGCTCGACATCGACGAGATCCAGGCGCAGGCCATCCTCGACATGCAGCTGCGGCGCTTGGCCGCACTCGAGCGTCAGCGCATCGTCGACGACCTCGCCAAGATCGAGGCCGAGATCGCCGACCTCGAGGACATCCTGGCCAAGCCGGAACGCCAGCGGGCGATCGTGCGCGACGAGCTCAAGGAGATCGCCGACAAGTACGGCGACGACCGTCGCACCCGGATCATCCCCGCCGACGGCGATGTCGCCGATGAGGACCTCATCGCGCGCGAAGAGGTGGTCGTCACGATCACCGAGACCGGCTACGCCAAGCGCACGAAGTCCGATCTGTACCGCAGCCAGAAGCGTGGGGGCAAGGGTGTGCAGGGTGCGGGTCTGAAGCAGGACGACATCGTCAACCACTTCTTCGTCTGCTCCACCCACGACTGGATCCTGTTCTTCACCACGCAGGGTCGGGTGTACCGCGCCAAGGCCTACGACCTGCCCGAGGCGTCGCGCACGGCGCGCGGGCAGCATGTGGCGAACCTGCTGGCCTTCCAGCCGGAGGAGCGCATCGCCCAGGTCATCCAGATCAAGAGCTACGAGGACGCGCCCTACCTCGTGCTCGCCACCCGCAACGGTCTGGTCAAGAAGTCGCGGCTGGTGGACTTCGACTCCAACCGCTCCGGCGGCATCGTCGCGGTGAACCTGCGTGACGGCGACGAGCTGGTGGGCGCCGTGTTGTGCTCGTCGGACGAGGACCTGTTGCTGGTGTCGTCGAAGGGCCAGTCAATTCGCTTCTCGGCGACCGACGAGGCGCTACGGCCGATGGGCCGGGCCACCTCGGGCGTGCAAGGCATGCGTTTCAACGAAGAGGATGCGCTGCTGTCGCTGAACGTCGTCCGCGAGGGCACGTATCTGCTGGTCGCCACCTCCGGCGGCTATGCCAAGCGGACGGCGATCGAGGAGTACTCGGCGCAGGGCCGCGGTGGCAAAGGCATCCTCACCATCCAGTACGACCGCAGGCGTGGCACGCTGGTCGGTGCACTGATCGTCGACGATGACACCGAGCTGTACGCCATCACCTCGGGCGGCGGTGTCATCCGTACCGCCGCACGCCAGGTTCGCAAGGCCGGGCGCCAGACCAAGGGTGTTCGGTTGATGAACCTGGGCGAGGGCGACACACTGATCGCGATCGCGCGCAATGCTGAGGGCGGCGACGGCACGGACGAGGTCGACACCGACCCGGACGCGTCGCAGCCAGTAGAGGAGTCGTAGGTGAGCTCTCCGAACGAGCCGGGACACCCGCGTGCGGGTGACGGACCCGCCCCGGCCAACGGGTCGGGTGCCGGCTCCGCGGCGTCGGGTCCCGACGGCGGCTCTCGCCCGGCGCACACCGCCGAGTCCGGCGATGTGCCTCCCTGGCAGCGCGGCCCGGCCGCACGGGCCCGGCAGCAGCAGGCCCCGGACTCTCCGACGGTCGAGACCGCGCCGCCACGGCCGGCCGGGTCGCCCGGTCTGGACGCGCGGCTCAACCGGTTCATGGGCGGTGCGGCCGGCAATACCGAGACCGACAAGGCTCCACGTAACGACCGCACCGAGGTGACGCGCACGGACGCCAAGCGCCCGGACGCACCCACGCGCACCGACCAGGGTCCGGGCTACGCCAGTGAGCTTCCGGACCTGTCGGGTCCGAGGCCGCCGCAGCCTCAGCGCAAGCCGGCCGAACGCCCGGCCACCGAGGCGCCCAGGCCCGCGAAGGCGGCGCAGGCGTCGCCACCCGCCGCGGCCAACCGGGGCGTGCAGGTGGCCAACCGTCCGCACCGCGGCCCGGTGCGGGCGAGCATGCAGATCCGTCGCGTGGACCCGTGGAGCACGCTGAAGGTGTCGTTGCTGCTGTCGGTAGTGCTGTTCTTCGTATGGATGATCGCGGTCGCGTTCCTGTACCTGGTGCTCGGCGGCATGGGCGTGTGGAGCAAGCTCAACAGCAACGTCGGCGACCTGCTGACCAGCGCCAGCGGCAGTTCCGGGGGTGAATTGGTCTCCAGCGGCACCATCTTCGGCGGGGCCGCGCTGATCGGACTGGTGAACATCGTGCTGATGACTGCGGCGGCCACGCTCGGGGCGTTCATCTACAACCTCACCACCGACCTGGTGGGCGGCGTCGAGGTCACCCTCGCCGACCGGGACTGAGGTCACAGCTTCGCCAGTTTGGGAGACGGGATCTCCGTGCGGTAATCTCGCTCCTCGGCCATGCGGTTACGGGGCTATAGCTCAGGCGGTTAGAGCGCTTCGCTGATAACGAAGAGGTCGGAGGTTCGAGTCCTCCTAGCCCCACGGAAAGGTATACGTCGATGACGCGGGTGCTTCTGCTCGTCACCGGTGCTGCGGCGGTCGCCGCGGCAGTCGTGTGGCGAACCCAGCACGGTGCCGAGGTGTGGCACACCCTCCCCGGCTCGGAAGCCGACATACCTTCCTGACGAGGGGCCTTAGCTCAGTTGGTAGAGCGCTGCCTTTGCAAGGCAGATGTCAGGAGTTCGAATCTCCTAGGCTCCACAACACCATCAGCATTCGACGACGTTGAGCGCGAGTCCGCCGAGCGACGTCTCCTTGTACTTGTCGGCCATGTCGGCGCCGGTGTCCCGCATGGTCTTGATCGCGGTGTCCAGGCTGACGTGGTGGGTGCCGTCCCCGAACAGCGCCATGCGCGCCGCGGTGATCGCCTTCACTGACGCGATCGCGTTGCGTTCGATGCACGGGATCTGCACCAGGCCGCCGACGGGGTCACACGTCAGCCCGAGATTGTGCTCGATGCCGATCTCGGCGGCGTTCTCCACCTGAGCGGGCGTTCCGCCCATCACGGCGGCCAGTCCCCCGGCCGCCATCGAACACGCCGAGCCGACCTCGCCCTGGCAGCCCACCTCAGCTCCGGAGATCGACGCGTTCGCCTTGAACAGCTGCCCGATGGCCGCGGCGGTCAGCAGGAACTCGGCGACGCCGTCCTCGTCGGCGCCGGGGACGAACCGCCAGTAGTAGTGCAGGACGGCGGGGATGATGCCGGCGGCGCCGTTGGTCGGTGCCGTCACCACTCGGCCGCCGGCGGCGTTCTCTTCGTTGACGGCCAGGGCGTACACCGTCACCCAGTCCATCGCGTACAGCGGCTCGGCGGGGTTGGCGTCCAGCGCCGCGGCCAGGGCACGGGCCCGCCGCCGGACGTGCAGGCTCCCCGGCAACGTCCCCTCACCCTCCAGACCGCGATCCACGCAGTCACGCATGGCCGACCAGATGCGCAGCACGCCGTCGCGCAGCCGCGGCCCGTTGCCGAGCGCGTGCTCATTGCGTGTCACGAGATCGGCTATGCGGCAACCATTTTCGACAGCGAGACCCACCAGTTCGGTGCCGCTGCGGAAGGGGTACGGGACGGCGACGTCCTCGGGGAGACCGTTGGCCGCCTCGTCCTCGTCGACGACGAACCCACCCCCCACCGAGTAGTAGACCCGGCGCGACAGGACGGTCCCGGTTTCACCGAGCGCGGTGAAGACCATGCCGTTGCTGTGGAAGTCCATCGGCCGGGTCGAGAGCACGATGTCGGTGCCGATGTCGAAATCGATGGACCGCTCACCGCGGATCCGCAGCCGCGAGTCGGCGCGGACTTCCTCCACCCGAGCCCGCGCGGCCGCCGGATCGACGGTCTCGGGATCGGCGCCCTCCAACCCCAGCACGACGGCGCCGGGGGTGCCGTGCCCGGCACCGGTGGCGCCGAGCGAACCGTAGAGCTCCACCTGCACGCGGGCCACGTCGTCGAGCACACCGTCGGCGGCCAGGCCGTCGACGAAGCGGCGCGCCGCGCGCATCGGCCCCACTGTGTGCGAACTCGACGGCCCTATGCCGATCGAGAACAGGTCGAACACCGAGACGGCCATGGCGTGGGCGCCGTTCGCTACGGCTTGGGTGTGACTTCGACGCTGGGCGGCAGCGGCGACGGCTCGGGCTGCGTCGAGCGGCGCAGGATCGAGAACGTCACCGCTCCCCCGGCCAGCACGGCGACACCCGCGCCTGCCCACAGCAGCCGTCGCCGCCGCTGACGGGACCGGCGGGGTTGTGCGAGCCGCTCCGGCAGGCTGGCCACGGCCTCCTGGGCGGCCGAGACCTCGGCCGCGACGACTGCCTGTGCGGTCGCGAGCTCCGCCTTGAGCTGGCGTGCCACCTGGCTGTTGCGGTACCGGTCGGCGGCCCACGCCGCCGACGAGCGCGCCGACTCGACCCCCAGGCCCACCGCTCCCCTGGTGACGTCGACGGGGCCGACGGTCGAGTAGCGCAGACCGCGGCCGAGCCGCTGGCTCGGGGTCAGGCGTTCCCGGGTCGTGGAGCTCATTTCCCACCTCTTTCTCAGCAGTGCGCTGTCGCGTATCCACCCTGCCATCTCCGCCAACGACACGGCGCCGGATGGCCCTCAGACCGGGCGTGGCACACTGGATTCCCGTGACGAGTCCCATTCAGACCGCGACCGCGACCCTGCACACCAACCGAGGCGACGTCAAAATCGCACTGTTCGGAAATCACGCTCCCAAGACCGTGTCGAACTTCGTCGGATTGGCCCAGGGCACCAAGGAATACAGCACCGAGAACGCGTCAGGCGGCTCGTCGGGGCCGTTCTATGACGGCGTGATCTTCCACCGTGTCATCGAAGGCTTCATGATCCAGGGTGGTGACCCCACCGGAACCGGGCGCGGCGATGCAGGCTACAAGTTCGCCGACGAGTTCCATCCCGAGCTGCAGTTCGACAAGCCCTACCTGCTGGCCATGGCCAACGCCGGGCCGGGAACCAACGGCTCGCAGTTCTTCATCACGGTCACCCCGACGCCGCACCTGAATCGTCGGCACACGATCTTCGGCGAGGTCGTCGACCCCGAGTCGCAGAAGGTGGTCGACGCCATCGCCACGACGGCGACCGACCGCGGCGACCGGCCGACCGAACCCGTCGTGATCGAGTCGATCACGATCTCCTAGACGCCACCCACTGATCCGGCGCCGGGTGCGTACCCGGCGTCGGTGAGGGCGTCGAGCACACTCAGCGGGTCGGTGCCGAGGTCCCAGCGGCTCAGCACCAGCAGCCGGTTGTCGACGGTATCGATCTCCAGGAGGCGGACTTTGCGTCCGATCCTTCGGAACTCCGTGATGCGGATGCGGGTGATGTCGGCGCGTGTGAGCTGCTTCACTCCCGTCCAGCCGCGGTACACCAGACCGGTGTCGGTGATTGCCAGCTTGGGTCGCGCGCGCCACGACATCAGCGCAAACACCAGCAACCCGACGGCGGCGAGTCCCACGAGGATGCGGCCCGGCGGGTCTGTGACCAGCGTCACAGCGCCGGCGGCCAGTATGAGGCCCATGATTCCGCCGGCGATGATGCCCCCGGCAGGTGGACCCCACTGAGTTTGCTGGGCCGACATCTCACACCCTCCTACCGCGATGAACGTGGTTATCCACAAGTGCTATCCCCAATGGGGACTAATCACATCCGTGTGATCCGATGACCACCAGGTAGCTCGGAAGCGAACAGCAGGCGGCCAAGATGAATTCATCCAGGCGCCGCGCCTGGTTCACCGCCAGCGCATCGTCAGCAGCAAGCCCGTGATCATGAAGGCAAACGCGATGGCGTAGTTCCACACGTTCAGGTCGGACATCCACTGCAGGAAGCTCGGGACGTCGGGTCCGCTGCCGGCCAACTGGAAGACGATCAGCCACACCAGCCCGATGAGCATCAGGCTGATGAACAGCACCACGAACCATGTGCTCGACGGCCCCGCTTTGACCTTGACCGGAGTCCGGCTCACCGGATTGATGGTGAAGTCGTTCTTCTTGCGGACCTTGGACTTGGGCATGCATACCTTCGGACGATCGGCGCCGCACCCTGCAGCCGGTGTCACGAACGACCGGTCAGTGCGACGATGTGTAGAGAAAGCCTAACGCAGGCAACGAAGCATTCACGACGCATCGGGAGGAGCCGCACCCTCGATGGACGACCACACCGCCGCACCGCGGAAGCGCACGATGTGGCGCTTCGGGGTTCCGGTCGTGTGCGTCGCAGCAGGACTGCTTCTGGGAACGACGCACGGAGTGTCCGGAGGCGATGAGATCCGCCGGAGCGACGCGCCCCGCCTGGTCGATCTGGTGCGGGAGTCCCAGCAGTCCGTCGACCGGCTGAGCGCCGAACAGGGGGCCCTGGCGTTCGAGGTCGACAATCATCACGGTGGCTCACCCGGCAGCGACGCCGCTCTGGCGGCGATCACCACGAAGGGCGATCTGCTGGCCGCCGACGCGGGCGTGACTCCGATGCGCGGGCCTGGATTGGTGGTGACGCTCAACGACGCCCAGCGCGATGCGCAGGGCCGGTTCCCCCGCGATGCCTCGCCGGATGACCTGGTGGTGCACCAGCAGGACATCCAGGCGGTGCTCAACGCGCTCTGGAGTGCGGGCGCCGAAGGTATTCAAGTGCAGGACCAGCGGATCATCGCGACCTCGGCGCCCCGCTGTGTCGGAAACACGCTGCTGCTCAACGGGCGCACCTATAGCCCGCCGTACGTCATCTCCGCCGTCGGTGACGCCCAGGCGATGCAGGCTGCGCTGGCGGCCGCGCCACTGGTGACGCTGTACAAGCGTTACGCCGTCCGGTTCGGCCTCGGCTACACCGAAGAGCCCGGCGACGTGGAGCTCGTGGGGCACGCGGAGTCGATTCGATTGAAGTACGCGCAACCCCTGGGACCCCTCGGCTACTGACCGGTCCGAAATTCGGAGGTTGCTAAAGGCAGTCTATGACAGTTTGCTGTGTTATAAATACTCCGTGTTGACGCACGCCGAACTGGTACTTATCCCGGTCGTGTGTGTGCGAACAAGCAGCGCGGGGGGCAAGAGGGCAGGCTGTCCGATTAGCCATTAGCGTCAAATAGCAAACTTCACGGGGGGACGGGGGTCCGCGAGTGATGCGGATGAAGCGTGCGTCGGCGACAGCTCTTTCGATGCTCATCGCGTCATTGGTGTCGGTCGCGCCGCCGGTGCAGGCGGCGACAGTGCTGGCCGCAGAGGGAACAGGTCAACCGCGCGGCACGGTCCAGACTGCCTTCAGCGGAGCCTTCTGCACGAAGAACGCCTGCCGTTCGGTCGACAACGCCCGCAGCCCGTTCGACGTGGCGCTGGGTTCACGCCACATCCAGGCGGCTATCGACGCGACCCCCGGCGACATCATCCTGATGGGCTACTCCCTGGGCGCGGCGTCGGTGTATGACCGGATGCGGATATGGGCCCAGGATCCGGCGACCGCACCGGAGTACGGGCGCGTGACGCTGATCGTGACGCTGGGCAACCCCGAGAACAAGTTCGGCGGCAGCGACAGGACGAACGACTACGCGGGTCTGCCCCAGGTGCAGCCGTATCCCCACCTGGACGTGTCGATGCAGTACGACAGCGTGTCCGACCGGCCCACCCGCCGCAGTCTGATCTCCAGCCTGAACACGTCGTTGGCGCGACACTTCACCTACTTCGAACCCGTTGACGTCAACGATCCGGAAAACCTCATCTTCCGGGATGCCGACGGCACCACATACATGCTCATCAGGGCCGACGTGCTGCCATTGCTGAAGTGGCTGGACCCGTGGGTGTCGGACGCGCAGATGGCTCGACTCGATGCCGTGGTACGGCCGTTGGTGGAGAAGGACTACGACCGGCCGGACTACATCCCACAGGGCGAGGGAGCCGACTGGGGCAATGGGACGCCGCCACCTACCGTCGAGAAGCTCGACACCGTGGGCAGCCCTGGTGCCGCGAACTCGTACGCCGACCTCACTGAGCGGGCGGACCCGGTTGCTGGGCGGGCGCGGGACGTGAAGGGCAGCCGCGAGGACGCCGCCGTCCCGGAGTTCGCAGACAGCGACGGCGACGACCCGGAGGCAGTTACGGAGATCGACAGTGACGGCGTGATCGAGGGCGACGACGCGACCGGAGACGACGCAGGAACGGCCGACTTTAACGACCTAGACGACACAGCCGGCGCGACGCCGGAATCCGAGACGGAACAGAGGGACACGGCGGACTCGACCGTCACAACTGCGTAAGCGCTGGCGGCAGAGAAGTTGCTGAGCGAAGGCGTACATTGGTGTCCAGCCGGTGAAATCCGGCGACAGCGCCCGTCTTAGTGGTTTGCCGAGGCAGCCTTCGGGGCCGGTGTGATCAGGCAACTTCGTGACTCCAGACAAGGGGTCGGGGAGTAATTCGCCAACCCACACGCGTACGTCGGCCGGTCCAACCCCAGCAACGCAGCTCGGGTTCTCCGCCGTACATCTCGATTCATGGGCAAGGGTCCGACATGAAGCTCTCTCGTCACACTGCACTTGCTGCCTGCGTCGCAGCGCTACTCATACCCGGCGCCATCGCGCTGCCGTCGGGACCGGTGTCCGGTGCGGCCACCGCGCTGTTCGCCGAAGGCGCCACGCGACCGAGCGGGGAGGCCCAGACCGCTTTTGCGGGCGCGTTCTGCGAGCAGAACACCTGCCGCTCCCTCGGCACGGGCACCGTCACCAGGAAGCTGTCCTCGACGCGCATCCAGGCCGCCGTCGACGCGACTCCGGGCGACCTCATCCTGGTCGGCTATTCGGTGGGCGCCGCGGGTGTCTACGACCGCCTGCGACAGTGGGAGCGGGATCCGTCGTTGGCGCCCGATCCCGAGCGGGTGCTGCTGATCGTCACTTTCGGCAATCCGGAGAACAAGTTCGGCGGCAGGAACCGCACCAACGCCGATACCGGTCTGCCTGTACAGCAGCCCTATGACCACCTCGACGTGGTGTCGCAGTACGACGGTGTCGCCGATGCCCCCACCCGGTTCGGCTTCTATTCGGCGGTGAACTCCGCGTTCGGGCAGCACTTCGACTACTTCGACGGGTTGGACATCAACGACCCGAACAACCTGGTGTTCCAGGAAGGCACCACCACCTACATGCTGATCCCCGCGGAGACTCTCCCGCTGGTCAGGTGGCTGCAGCCCTTCGTGACACCTGAGCGCCTGGCTGAACTGGACGCCAGGTACCGGCCGCTCGTGGAGCGCGACTACGACCGGCCCGCGTATGTGCCTCAGGGCGAAGGTGCGGACTGGGGCAACGGGACGCCGCCCCCGAGCCTGAGCGGGTCGGCAGGACAGGCGCAGGCCCTCGCCGGCGAGGCCGGGCGCTCCGACGCCGTAGCAGCACCCGAGGTGGAGCTGACCGCGACCGAACGGCGCGGGTCGGGCACGCGCGGGGCCGATGTCCCCGATGACGTGGCGGCCGACCTGGAGGCCGGCAGCGAGATCGACGTCGACGAGGACACCACCGAGGTCACCGACGAGATCGACGCCGACACCGACGCCGACGAGACCTCGCCGTCCCCGTCCGAAACCGGCAGCAAGGCCGACAGCGACGCCGACAACGACACCGACAGCGGCACCGACAACGGCACCGACAAGGATTCGGACAGCGCATCGTCGAGTTCCGGTGCGGCCGCCTGACGGTCACGCGGCTGCAAAACCGCTGGCGGTAGCCTGGTGACATGCAGGTCTTGGTCGTCGACAACTACGACAGCTTCGTGTTCAACCTGGTCCAGTACCTGGGCCAGCTCGGAGTTGACGCCCAGGTGTGGCGCAATGACGACGACCGGCTGCGCACCGACGCCGATATCGCCCGCGCGGCAGAGGATTTCGACGGAGTGCTGCTAAGCCCAGGACCGGGCACCCCCGAGCGAGCGGGAGCGTCCATCCCGCTGGTGCACGCGTGCGCCACGGCGAACACGCCGCTCCTGGGCGTGTGCCTCGGGCATCAGGCCATCGGCGTGGCTTTCGGAGGCACCGTGGACCGCGCGCCCGAACTGCTGCACGGCAAGACCAGCACTGTCCACCACGCGGACGCCGGCGTGCTCAAGGGCCTGCCCGACCCGTTCACGGCGACGCGGTACCACTCGTTGACGATCCTGCCCGACACCGTGCCCGCCGAGCTCGAGGTCATCGCCACGACGGACGGCGGCGTGATCATGGGCGTCCGTCACACCGAGCTGCCGATTCACGGTGTGCAATTCCACCCCGAGTCGATCCTCACCGAGGGTGGGCACCGGATGCTCGCCAACTGGCTGACCTACTGCGGCGCCGCGCCGTCCGAAGCGCTGGTGTGCGAGCTCGAGGCCGAGGTCGCAGGCGCCGTTCAGGCAGCTATGACGCGAAGTTCAGCGTGATCCTGGCGCCGTAGTTCACACCCGAACCGGCGGCCGGGTTCTGGTTGACCACAGCGTTGGTCCGCTGACCGCTGTTCTGCACGTCGCCACCCTTGTCGAGCACCCCGGTCCAGCCGAGCGCCCGCAGACGAGGTTCGGCATCGACCCAGAACATGCCGGTGAGGTCGGGCATCACGAACTGGTTGCCGCGGGACACCTGGATCTGGATCACCGAGTCCTGCGGGACCGTCTGACCCGGCGCGGGTTCGATGCCGACCACCTGACCTGCGGGTGTCGTGCTGTCCACCTCGACAGGAACGGTGGTGGTGAATCCCGACGCTCCCAGGATCTGCTGACACACCTGGACGGTCTGGCCGACGCACTCGGGGATGACGGCGGTGGCCGGACCCTTGCCCACCACGATCGTGATCTCGTTGGTGATGGCCGAGGTCTGGTTCGCCGGTGGCACCGTGGAGAGCACCCGGTCCTTCTGTTCGGGTAGCGATGCCGACGTGGTCTGACGGAAACGGTCGAAGCCCGCGTCGGTCAGCCGGCGCACCGCGTCGGTATAGCTCAGGCCCGACACATCGGGCACCTCGCGCTGCTCGGGTCCGGTCGACACGTTGAGGGTGATCTCGTCGCCGGCCGCGACCGCGGTGTTGGCGTCGGGCTCGGTGTTGATCACGTGGTCCGGGGGCACCGACGAATCGGGCTTCTGCTGGGTACGGATCGAGAAGCCGCGGTTCTGCAGTGTTGCGATGGCGTCGGCCGACGGCTGCCCCTGCACGTCGGGCACCTGCACGTCGCGGGTCTCGCCGCCGAACATGTTGATCCCGATGGTGACGACGACGGTCAGCACCGCCAGGACGGCGACGGCGATCAGCCAGCGTCCCAGTGATCCGCTGCGCTCGCGTTCCACGTACCGGGGCTGATGCGGGCCGGCCGGGTCGATGGGCTCGGTGCGGTTGCCTGCCGGCGCGGCCGACAGCATCGACGTGCGTTCGGCGTCGGTGAACACCTTCGGGGCGTCGGGCGCCTCACCGCTGTGCACCTTGACCAGGTCGGTGCGCATTTCGGCCGCCGTCTGATAGCGGTTGTCGGGGTTCTTGGCCAGCGCCTTGAGCACCACGGCGTCGAGCTCGGGTGAGATTCCACCGTGCCGTTGCGACGGCGCCACCGGATCTTCCCTGACGTGCTGGTACGCCACGGCGACAGGTGAGTCACCCACGAAGGGCGGCTCGCCGGTCAGCATCTCGTAGAGCACACACCCCAGCGAGTACACGTCGGAGCGGGCGTCGACCTTCACGCCACGCGCCTGCTCCGGGGACAGGTACTGCGCTGTGCCGATCACGGCGGAGGTCTGGGTGACCGGGTTGCCGGCGTCGGCGAGGGCACGCGCGATGCCGAAGTCCATCACCTTCACCGCGCCGGTCTTGCTGATCATGATGTTGGCCGGCTTGACGTCGCGGTGGATGATGCCGTGCTGATGGCTGAAGTTCAGCGCCTGGCAGGCGTCCGCGATCACCTCGATGGCGCGCTGGGCGGGCATCGGACCCTCGCCGTGGACGATGTCGCGGAGTGTCACGCCGTCGACGTACTCCATGACGATGTACGGCAGCGGTCCGTTGGAGGTCTCGGCTTCGCCGGTGTCGTAGACGGCGACGATCGCGGGATGGTTGAGCGCGGCCGCGTTCTGGGCTTCCCGGCGGAATCGCAGATAGAAGCTGGGATCGCGGGCGAGATCGGCGCGCAGCACTTTGATCGCGACGTCGCGATGCAATCGCAGGTCGCGCGCGAGGTGGACTTCGGACATACCTCCGAAGCCCAGGATCTCGCCGACTTCGTAGCGGTCGGAAAGGTGCTGTGGGGTTGTCATTGCAACATCTGTTCTGGAGCGGGCAGCGTCACCAGCGGTGACGCCCGGTCGGGTGGTCGGGATACCCAGTTTCGGTCGGGTTCAGAAGTGCGCAGTGCCGGCGGAGCGGCCCCTGGCGTGTCCGCCGGCGGCGACGTCGTCTGTCCGGGTGTCTCGGTCACGGTCGTCGGCGGCGGGAGATCCTTGCGGTCCTGGGCGTTGAGCACGATCAGGATCGCGATGACGATCGCCAGCGCACCGAGCACCCCCGCGGCCCACAGCAGTGCACGCTGGCCGGAGGAGAAGGTGCGCCGCGGTGGAGGAGCCGAGCGGTGGTGGCTGCCGGTGGCCCGGGCGCGCGAGGTCGGGGCCGGGGCTCGGGTGACCTCGGCGACGGGCCGCGCCTGGGTGGCCGGCGGCACCGCCGTCGGCGCCGCCCGTCCGATCGACGGGGCCGCGTTGGGCCGTGGCGGCCTGCGTCCCGCGCGCACGGCGGCGACGGCGTCGGCGAAGGGGCCACCGGACTTGTACCGCATGCCGGGATTCTTGACGAGCGTGATCTCGATCAGCTCGCGGACGTTGGGCGGCAGGTCGGCGGGCAGTGGGGGAGGGTTCTCCTTGATGTGCTTCATCGCCACGGTGAGGGCCCCCTCACCGGTGAAGGGCCGCTTGCCCGAAACCGCTTCGTAGCCAACAACTCCCAGGGCGTACACGTCACTGGCCGCGGTGGCGTCGTGTCCGAGTGCCTGCTCGGGGGCGATGTACTGGGCGGTGCCCATCACCATGCCGGTCTGCGTGACGGGCGCCGCGTCGACGGCTTTCGCGATGCCGAAGTCGGTCAGCTTCACCTGTCCGGTGGGGGTGATGAGGATGTTGCCTGGCTTGACGTCGCGGTGCACCAGTCCGGCGCTGTGTGCGACCTGGAGTGCGCGTCCGGTCTGCTCCAGCATGTCCAGTGCGTGCCGCAGGGACAGCCGCCCGGTGCGCTTGATCACCGAGTTCAACGGTTCGCCGTTGACCAGTTCCATCACCAGGTAGGCCGTGCGGCCCTCGCCGTCGATGTCGGTCTCGCCGTAGTCGTACACGCCGGCGATGCCCGGGTGGTTGAGCATCGCCACGGTGCGCGCCTCGGCGCGGAACCGCTCGACGAACTCCGGGTCCTCCGAGTACTCGGCTTTGAGGACCTTGATGGCGACGCGACGGCCCAGGCGGGAGTCGACACCTTCCCAGACCTGGCCCATTCCTCCGGTGGCGATCAACCGTTGCAACCGGTAGCGGGCGGAGAGCGTCACGCCAACGCGGGGGCTCATGTCTCGCCTCGCTTCGCTCGGCTACGGGGGCTCATGAGCCCTCCCGCAGCGCCGCCGCGATGGTCGCGCGTCCGATCGGAGCGGCCAGCGCGCCGCCCGTCGCCGACAGGCGGTTACCGCCGTTCTCGACAAGGACTGCGACCGCGACTTTGGGTGCCTGAGCGGGCGCGAAGGCGATGTACCAGGCATGCGGCGGCGTGTTGCGCGGATCCGTGCCGTGCTCCGCAGTGCCGGTCTTGGATGCGATCTGCACGCCGGCGATGGCTCCCTTCTGCTGAGTCACCTGCTCGGCGGCGACCATCAAGTCCGTAAGTGTATCTGCGACCGGCTCGGGCACTGCCCGCTGCTCTTCGGTAGGGACCGTGGTCGCAATATTCGCCAGGTCGGAACCCTTCAGGCTTTCCACCAGGTAGGGACGCATCGTGACGCCCTTGTTGGCGACCGTCGCCGCGATCATCGCGTTCTGCAGGGGGGTCAGGGCGACGTCCTTCTGCCCGATGCTGGATATCCCGAGCGCCGCGCTGTCGGTCATCGGTCCGATCGTGGACTCGGCCACCTGCAGGGGGATGGTCGGCGGGGGGGCGTCCACGCCGAAGGCGAGCGCGGTGGAGCGCATCTGGTCGGCGCCGGTGTCGATGCCGAGTTGGACGAACGCGGTGTTGCAGGACCTGGCGAACGCATTCTGCAGCGACGTGGTGGGGCCGCCGCCGCAGGATGACCCGCCGAAGTTCTCCAGCGTCGCGGTGCTGTTCGGCAGGGCGATCTGCGGCGCGGCGGTCAGCTGGGTCTGCGGTGTGGCGCCGGCCTGCAGCGCCGCGGCCGTGGTGACGACCTTGAAGGTCGACCCGGGCGGGTAGGTCTCGGAGATGGCGCGGTTGAGCAGGGGCGAGTCCGGGTCGTCACGGAGGCGCTGCCAGGTCTCGGCCTGTTCGGCAATGTCGTGGGTGGCCAACAGGTTCGGATCATAGGAGGGGGCAGACACCAGGGCCAGGATCTTTCCGGTGGATGGTTCGAGCGCAACCACGGCGCCCTTGCAGGGGCCGTCGCAGCCGCTTTCCATCGCGTCCCACGCTGCTTGCTGAACCTGCGGGTTGATGGTGGTGGCGACGTTGCCGCCGCGGGGATCGCGGCCGGTGAAGAAGTCGGCGAGCCTGCGGCCGAACAGCCGCTGGTCGGAGCCGTTGAGAATGGTGTCCTCGGCGCGCTCGAGTCCGGAACTGGAGTAGCTCAACGAGTAGAAGCCGGTCACGGGCGCATAGGTCAACGGGTTGGGGTAGGTCCGCAGGAATCGGAACCGGCCTTCCGTGGACACCGAATACGCCAGCAGCTGTCCGCCCGCCGAGATCTGACCCCGCTGGCGGGAGTACTCGTCGAGAAGGACCCTCTGGTTGCGCGGGTCGGAGCGCAAGCCGTCGGCGGTGAACACCTGGGTCAGGGTTGCATTGGCCAGCAGCAGCACGACAAGGCCCATGATCATCACCGAGATGCGGCGCAGTGAGGTGTTCATACTTTGGAGATCACCTCGGTGCTCGCGCCCGCTATGGAGCCTGCGGGCGTCGCTCGGGCCTCCAGGGGGCGGCGGGCGGCGTGGGAGATGCGCACCAGGATCGCCAGCAGCACGTAGTTGGCCACCAGTGACGATCCACCGTAGGACATCCAGGGTGTGGTCAGGCCGGTCAGCGGGATGAGCTTGGTGACGCCGCCGACGACGATGAACAACTGAATGCCCAATGTCGCTGCCAGCCCGGCCGCCAAGAGCTTGCCGAAACTGTCGCGCACGGCGAGCGCGGTGCGCAAGCCTCGAATGATGACGATCGTGTAGAGCATCAGAACGGCCGAAAGTCCTACCAGCCCAAGCTCTTCGCCGATCGCGGCGATGATGAAATCGGTGGCCGCCGCGGGCACGGTCCCTGGCTGTCCGTTGCCGAGGCCGGTGCCGAAGATGCCTCCGGTGGCGAAGCTGAACAGCGACTGCACCATCTGGTAGCCGGCGCCGTCGGGGTCGGCGAACGGATCACTCCAGGTCTGGACCCGGACCCGGACGTGGTCGAAAAGGTAATAGGCGGCAATGCTTCCCGCCGCGAACAGCGACAGCCCGAGCACCACCCAGCTGAAGCGTTCGGTGGCGATGTACACCATCACCAGGAATGAGGCGTACAGCAGCAGCGAGGTGCCCAGGTCCTTCTCGAAGATCATGACGGCGATCGACGCGATCCACGCGGCCAGCAGGGGAGCCAGGTCGCGTGGACGCGGAAGGTCCATACCGAGCACGTGCTTGCCCGCGCTGGTGAACAGGCTGCGCTTGGACACCAGCACGGCGGCGAAGAAGATGAGCAGAAGAATTTTCGAGAACTCGGCGGGCTGGATCGAGAACCCGGAAAACTGGATCCAGATCTTCGCGCCGCCCTGCTCCGACATGCTGCTCGGCAGTACCGCGGGAATCGCAAGCAGGACAAGGCCGGTCAGGCCGCAGACGTAGCCGTAGCGCGACAGCGTGCGGTGGTCGCGGATGAAGATCACCACCGCGCAGAAACCGAGTACACCGACGAGGGCCCACAACATCTGCTGGTTGGCGGTGCCGCCCAGGCCTCGGACCGACGTCTGGGCTTCTGCGAGATCGAGACGGTGAATCATCACCAGTCCCAGTCCGTTCAGCAGTGCGACAACGGGAAGCAGAAGTGGGTCGGCATAGGGGGCGAAGCGCCGCACCGCGAGATGTGCTCCGCTGAACAGGGCCAGGTAGGCAACCGTGTACTGGGCCAGGTCCCAGCGCAGACCCTGTTCCTGGTTCGCCTCGACCAGCAGCAGCGCGATCGTGGTGATCACCGTCGCGAAACCGAGCAGCAGCAGTTCGGCGTTGCGACGGTTGGGCAGCGCAGGCGTCACGGCGACGCGCGGCTGCGGCTGGGTGCTCATGACACTTCCCGGCAGTTCGTTCCCGGTTCAGGTGGTGGGGGCGGAAGCGCGGTCACGGTCGGGGTGGGCGTCGGCGCGGGGGAGGGCGGGCCCGACGGCGCGGGCGCGGCGGTTCCCGACGGCGCGGGGGAGGGGGCCGGCGACGAGGGCGCCGGCGACGATGTGACGGTGCGCGGCGGCGCGGGGGTCGGAGCGCCGGAGGGAGCCGGCGAACGCGGGGCCGACGTCGGTGCGGGGCGCGGGGCGGGTGTCGTCGCCGGGGCCGGTGGCGCACACACCGGAAGCACCGAGCTGCGCGACAGTTCCTCGATCTGCCCGATGGCCTCGTCGAGCGAGCCGGACGGCAGGCCGGCGATCACCTGGGCGCGTTCGGAGGGACGCATGTCGTCGACGCCGAGCAGCCGGCAGGACAGGCTGTCGCGGGACTGGTCCGCGCTGATGAGGGAAAGTTCGTTGCGGGCGTTCAGACACCCGAGAAGGTAGGGCTCTTGGAGAGAGATTCCGAGAAAGGAGCCCTCGACACCCCGCATGATGGAGACGGTGCCGTCGTGTGCGCTGACAAAGTAGTTGTTGCGCACGATCTCTCGCCCGACTGCCAGGCCTGCGAGCACCAGCAGGACCAGCACCGTCGCGGCGATGATCATGCGTCGCCGCGAACGGGGTCGCGGCGGAGGCTCTTCCGGTTGCTGCACAACACGTTTGGCGGCATTGCGCTTCGGATTGAACGCCGAGGCGCGGCCCGCCGCGGTGTTGGGCGGGGCGCTCTGGTCGTCGTCGCCCGATACCGCTCCGGCGAGGATGGGCTGGGTCTGCCCGTAGTCGTAGTCCACGACGTCGGCGACCACCACGGTGACGTTGTCGGGTCCGCCGCCGCGCAGCGCCAACTCGATGAGACGGTCCGCGCTCGCGGCGACATCTTCGATCTGCAGCGCCTCGGCGATGGTCTCCTGGCTGACCGGGTCGGACAGTCCGTCGGAGCAGAGCAAGTAGCGGTCGCCGGCGCGGGCCTCGCGCATGATCAGCGTCGGCTCCACCTCGTGGCCGGTGAGGGCACGCATGATCAGGGACCGCTGCGGGTGGCTGTGCGCTTCCTCGGCGGTGATCCGGCCTTCGTCGACCAGGGTCTGGACGAACGTGTCGTCCTTGGTGATCTGGGCGAGCTCACCGTCGCGCAGCATGTAGCCGCGGGAGTCGCCGATGTGCACCAGGCCAAGCCGGTTGCCCGCGAACAGGATTGCGGTGAGCGTGGTGCCCATGCCCTCGAGTTCGGGGTCGGCGTCCACATGTGCGGCGATCGCCGAGTTACCTTCGCGCACGGCGGAGTCGAGCTTGCTGAGCAGATCGCCGCCCGGCTCGTCGTCGTCGAGGTGGGCGAGCGCGGCGATCACCAACTGTGAGGCGACCTCACCGGCGGCGTGCCCGCCCATGCCGTCGGCGAGCGCAAGCAGGCGCGCGCCGGCGTAGACCGAGTCCTCGTTGTTGGCGCGCACCAGCCCCCGGTCGCTTCGGGCCGCGTATCGAAGTCCTAATGTCACGGGCGCAGCTCGATCACCGTCTTGCCGATTCGCACCGGGGTACCCATCGGAATTCGTACCGCTGTCGTCACCTTCGCCCTGTCGAGGTATGTGCCGTTGGTCGATCCTAGGTCCTCTACATACCATTCCGGACCGCGTGGTGAGAGCCTGGCGTGGCGAGTCGAGGCGTAATCGTCGGTCAACACGAGTGTCGAGTCATCGGCGCGGCCGATCAGCACCGGCTGGGTTCCGAGGGGGATGCGGGTGCCCGCCAGCGCGCCCTCGGTGACCACCAACTGCCGGGGGACATGCCTGCGTGATCGGTTGGGCAGCAGCGAGCCGCGCAGCGCCAGCCCGCGACGCACCATCACCGCGCCGGTCGGCGCGTAGATGTCGGTGCGCAGGATGCGCAGCACAGACCAGATGAACAGCCATAGCAGCAACAGGAAGCCGACGCGGGTCAGCTGCAGTACAAGGCCCTGCATCTGACGTCCTCTCCGTCCCGGCGATACTCCTCGCGCATGCGCTCGTCCCCGTCATACTCCCCGCGCAAGCGCTGAGCGGCCTCCCCGAGCAGTCGGTCCTCAGTGAACGCGGACGATGATCTCGGAGTGTCCGAGCCGGATGACGTCGCCGTCGGCCAGCTGCCACTCCTGAACCGGAGCGTTGTTCACCGTGGTGCCGTTGGTGGAGTTGAGGTCTGACAATAGCGCGACCTGACCGTCCCAGCGGATTTCCAGGTGGCGACGAGACACACCCGTGTCGGGCAGCCGGAACTGGGCGTCCTGCCCGCGGCCGATCACGTTGGCACCTTCGCGCAGCTGGTAGGTGCGGCCGCTGCCGTCGTCGAGCTGCAACGTCACCGTGGCGCCGGCCGGGTAGTCACCCTGGCCGCTGCCGTAGCCGCCGTAGCCGCCGGCCTGGCCGCCCGGAGCGCCGTAGCCCTGGTCGCTGTAGCCCTGATCCCCGTAACCCTGCTCGCCATAGCCCTGGTCGGCGTAGCCGGCCGGCGGCGCCTCGCCGTAGCGGCCGTAGTCGGGTTGCGCGTAGTCCTGGCGCCCGTACTGCTGTCCGCCGTAGCCGCCCTGATCGGGGTAGCCGCCCTGGTCGGGATAGGAGGGCCGTCCCGGCGGGGGGTAACCGCCCTCGTCGGGACGACGCCCGTAGTCGTACTCATTCGACGGTGCGCCGTACCCGGGCTGCCCGGCCGGAGGGGGTCCGTACCCGGGAGGGCCCTGGCGGTACCCCTGGTCGGGGTAGCCACCGCCGGGAGGCGGGCCGTAGCCCGCGGGCGGACGCTGCTCGTAGGACTGCGGGGGATAGCCGCCCTGCTCCGGGTAGCCACCCTGGTCGGGATAGCCGCCTTGGTCCGGGTAGCCGCCTTGGTCCGGGTAGCCGCCCTGGTCGGGATAGCCGCCGCGGGGCGGGTAGCCACCCTGCTCGGCGGGCGGCGGGTAGCCACCCTGATCGGCCGGCGGGTAGCCGCCACCGCGCTGGTCTTCGGGGGGACGGTTGTAGCGGTCGTCCTCGGAGCGGTTGTAGTAGTCGTCTCCGGGCCGACCCGGTCCCTGGCCGCCGCGGTAAGTCGGATTGTCGGTCATCGGTGGTACTCCTGGTTCTGCGGGGGACGTGACGTCTCGTTGTGGTGGGGCGGGTTCGACTGTGGTCGCGTCGGGGTTGACCGCCCCACGTGCGCGAAACTGTCCGGTGTGCAGGTTAGGTGACTGCTCGAATCTGACGACCACATCACCATACGTTTGCCACCCTTGCTCATGGATGTATCCCTCCAGGTGCTTGGCAAACGTGGTTGCGGTGATGTCCGGATCGGCACTCACGTTCTGATAGTCAGGCACACTGAGGGTAATGACGTAGTCGTTCGGGGCCAAAATGCGTCCGCCGTGAACTTCACGTGCACCGGTGTCGGCTTCGCGGCGCAGCAGCGACTCCACTTCCTGCGGCACGATGGATCCTCCGAAGACCCGTGCGAACGCGTCCCCGACCTTGTCCTCAAGCTTGCGCTCGAAGCGGCCGACCAAACCCATCGGACCGCCTCCCTCGCTGTCGTGCGCCGCGGCTACCGGCGCGTTTACGCCGCCAGCGTGTCGGCCGGCGTCATTGCTTGGATGCATGGTATCGGCCCTCCACGCCGATGCGGGAACACCAGAATTCTGAGAATCGCATCGGCGCAGGTCAAAGATCCGCTGAGGATGGTTTTGGAGTTGGCGGGGGTGCGCCAGTACGGTTGGGAAGTGGGGTTGCCTGCGTGATAGGCTCCCCCGGTTGTTTCGGGCGAGTGGCGGAATGGCAGACGCGCTGGCTTCAGGTGCCAGTGTCCTTCGGGACGTGGGGGTTCAAGTCCCCCTTCGCCCACCACGAGCGGTTCCACGAACCGCAGGTACAACGGTCACGAACCAGTAATGGTTCGTGGCCGTTGTGCTTGGTGGGATTGGTCCATAGAAGAGTGGTTTGGACACCTGGGACCTTCGCCCGTTGAATCCCCCCGCGGTGGTGCCCACACAGCTCTTGCCGCTGCGGTCACGGGTTGAGACGCCATGGGCAGGCGAACCACGACATTGCATCAGCATCACGACGGGCATGCTCTCGCCCGTGTGGTTGAACACCCACGACATAACGACGCTGAACACCAGGAACACCGGTGGGCGTGGCCAGTGCGCGTCGAGCGTTTTCGGGTCAGGGCACGACGGGCGCGGGCTGCGGCAGAGGATGCGCTCCGTCGGCGCGTAACCCGTCGAAGATGATGGCCAGGTAGCGCTGCCACAGCAGCGGCGCTGGGGCCGTGAGGTTTTCGACGATGTGAATGGGTGCGCACATCATCAGGAAGACGTCGGCCTCGGTGATGTCGGCTCGGATGGCGCCCGACGCGCGTGCCCGGTCGACCAGCGTTTCGAGGTGCTCGTGCAGCGCATCGCGAACCTCGGTGACCCGGGGGTCGCCGTCGCTGGCTGACTGCAGGAACGTCAGATCGTGCCGTTGGCGTTGGTCGGCGGCCAGGGTCAGGAACTCCAGTAGTGCGGCGCCGGGATCGGGTGAGTCGGCCAGCCGCGCCGCGGCCTCGGCGAGTACCGCGACGTGCTCGCAGACGATGGAGGCGATCAGATCCTCCTTGGTGGGGAAGTGCCGGAACACGGTGCCCTTCGCCACTCCGGCCCGCCGGGCGATGTCGGCCACCGACGCCGAGGCGCCGCGTTCGCGGAATTCGTCCTCGGCGGCGGCCAGCAGCAGTGCGCGGTTGCGCGCTGCGTCCGCGCGGACGGGCCGATCGCTGGTGGGCACGCGACCGAGACTACCAAGTTGACCACTCGGTCATCTTGTGCCAACCTGGAGCAGGAATATGACCAATCGGTCATATTAATGCGGGGATCGCGAAAGGTGTTGGAATACAAATGAAATTGCGTGGAGCGACCGTCCTGGTGACGGGAACCAACCGGGGAATCGGACAGCACTTTGCCGTGCAACTGCTGCAGCGCGGCGCCAAGGTGTACGCCACGGCACGTCGTCCGGAACTGGTGGACATCCCCGGTGCGGAGGTACTCCGCCTCGACATCACCGACCAGTCGTCGGTGGACGCCGTGGCCGCGGTGGCCGGCGATGTCGACGTGCTGATCAACAATGCCGCCGACACCGCGGGGGGAAACCTGGTCACCGGAGATCTGGACGCGATCCGGTCGACGATGGATTCGAACTACTACGGCACCCTGGCGATGATCCGGGCTTTCGCGCCGATCCTTGCGCGCAACGGCGGGGGAGCCATCCTCAACGTGCTGTCGGCAGCGGCGTGGACCACCGTCGATGGCAACACCGCCTACGCGGCCGCGAAGTCAGCGCAGTGGGGTCTGACCAACGGCGTGCGACTCGAACTGGCCGCCCAGGGAACCCAGGTGGCGGCGCTCGTGCCCGGCCTGATCGGCACCCAGACCCTGCTCGATTTCGCGGAGCGCCACGGCATCGATCTGCCCGACGATGCCGTCATGGATCCGGCCGATCTCGTGCGGCTGGCGCTCGACGGCCTCGAGGCGGGCGACATCGAGATCCTCGACCCGATGGGCCTCGACGCCAAGGCGAGTCTGGCCGGGCCGCCTCGCGCATTCGCGATATAGCGGTCTCCGGGGGCGGTCAGCTGCCCCGCACCTCGGCGGTGATATCGGTGATCTGGTTGTCGTCACCGTGATCGTTCATGTTGCGGCACTCGCCGAAGATCTGGACGGCGCCGCGTTCGGGGTAGTTGCCCGGGCCGACGACCACCATCACCCCGCCCTTGTGCACGACGTCGCCCGCCGGCTGGAAGCCCGGCGGAGGTCCGGGGGCCCACCCGGGTTGTTGCGCGGCGGTGGCAGCGATCTGCTTGCTGGCCTCCTGGCTGCTGGAACCGGGAGGTACTTCCCACGCCAGGTCGACCCGGCCGTGGAACGGTGGTTCACCCTGATCGTTGCACCACTCCCACTGGAAGCTGGCGTACGTGATTTTCAGGTCGGTCGCTTGCACCAGCTGCCTGGCTGCGTCCACCACCTCGGCCCGCGACTGGTCGTCAGACGGTGGGGGAGTGGTCGGCCCGCTGGCCTGACTGTCTTGCCCGGACGGGGACATCGGCGAGCATCCTCCTAGTGCAGAACTCGCGGCGGCGAGCATGACGAGCAGCGCCGCGGAGCGGCGCCGGAGACGGTTAGTTGTACCCATGGTCGTTGGTCACTGATTCTCCTGGGCGATTCCATTCCGGGTCGTAGATCACCGGGGTGTCCACGTCGGCGTGCGGCAACGGCACCTCGCCGACGATGGGGAGGTCCATGGATTGTGGTGTGGACACGGACAATTCGGTTCTGGGCTGGGCGAGCAGACCCAACTCGTCGAGTCGATGGCTGTTGCCGGTGACGATCTCGGTCATGCTGCGCAGCGACTCACTGCCGGGTGTGTAGTAGTACGAGTGGTCGCCGGGGTCGATCATGTCGGCGCCGGGGACTTCCGCACGGAATCTGGTGGCGCCGAAGTCCTCGAACGCAGGGTCGGTGCCCAGCCCGGCGGACGGTCCGATCATGTTGCCCAGCGACTCGTTGAGCTGGCTGGGCATGGTGTCGCCCATCTGACCCAGCCAACCGACGGGATCGGTGGAGGCGTCGCCGATGTAGACCTGTCCGCCGTTGAGGCCGAAGTCGGCGGCGCTGTGTGCGACGTCGGTTCCGGGGCTGCCGAGCAGGATCGCGTCGTTGGCCTGCATGCCGCTGTTGGCGAATGCGTCGGCGACGGTGGTGGATCCGTAGGAATGCCCGGCGACGGTCACGTGCTGTGCGATTCCGGGCTCGTGGGTGACGCTGAGGCTGTTGACATCCCACGCGAGCGCGTCGCCACCGGTGCGGGCCAGGCCGGTGTTGGCGATGTTGGGGTCGGTGAAGCTCTCCGGGGTGTTGTAGCCCATCCAGGAGATGACGGCGGTGGGGTCCCCGGGGTCGGCATGCAGGGACTGGTCGTACAGATTCATGGCGTCGTTGTGTCCGTCGGACAGCCACCCGTCGCGCACGCTGGCGCTGGTGCCCGGCACGATGACCGCGGTGTTGGCGGCCTTGTCCGGGTTGCCGAGCGAGATCGCCGCTCTGCCCTTGCCGTCGAACGCCTGCGGGTCGTAGGCCCACAGCATCGCGGGGCGAAGGTTCCTGTCGCGCATCTCGGCATCGCTGTAGCTGGAGTAGCGGCGGTGCTCGTCACTGGGGATGCCCGCCTGGTGGAGCAGGCCCTCCTGTGTCTCCCTGGCGTTCTGGTAGCGCGTCACGTCGTTGTCCGACAAGCCATATCGGCCGGGATCGGCCGCCACGTCGTCGACCGACAGGTGGTGGCGCTCGGCGATGTTCTCCAGGCGGTCGAGGTCGTCGTCCATCACCGCGATATTGACGGGATCGCGGACCTCGGCGGGAATCCCGTTGAGATTGCCCAGGATCGGCGGATGTCGGGCGATGAGCTCCTGGCGCTGCTGTTCGGTCAGCGAGTCCCACCAGTGCTTGACCTCGGCCGGGTCGGTATCCGGAGACGGGATCTGCAGTGGCACTCCGCCGACATCGAGCGGCGGGTTCGGGATGTCGGGTCCGGCCGCCTGGTCGATGGCGGCGGCGGTGTTCTCGTCGAGGTCGGTGTACAGCTGCAGCATCTTCTGCAGGAAGGCGGTGAACTTGTCGGCCAGGCCGTCCAGGAAGCGTCCTACCAACCACTGCTCGGGGGTCACGGTGCCGTCGTCGGCCACCGCGAATCCGAACCGGTCCAGGGTGGACACCAGATCCAGGAGTGCGTCGCCCAGCGCCTCGAGTTGCATCCCGCCGTTCTGCAGGGCCGACTGGAGGTTGAGCAGTCGCCGGGCGATCCGCTCCTGCCGGGCGAGATCGCTCAGTCCGTTGGCCAGGGCCGCCGAGGCGGCTTCACCTGTCCACTGCTCCTGCAGCCGGGACAACGTCTCGCGTTCCCCCGCGACGATCGTCTGCAGCTCGGCGTGTGTGCGCCCCACAGTCTCGGCGGCGTCGACGAGCTTGCCGGGCTGCGACGATCTCACCGTCGACACTGACACCGTCACGATTCGATGGTGTCATAGCTCGCGCGGGGGATGGAGCGTCAGGCCACGGTGCCGTGCCGGCGCTTGCCGTCCACGCGCAGCACCGTCCGCACCGCGACGGTATCTCCCAGCATGGCGGCCACGGTCCGTGCCACCTCGTCGGCCGCCGCGACCCCGACGGGCAGCCCGCCGCGGCCGGGAACCGTTGCGGTGAGGGTAACCGTCGGCACGCGCCGCTCCACGACCGCAACGCCGTTGGCCTTGAGGATCGCCGGCTGACCGGCCAGCGCATCGCCGGCGGCATGGGCGACCGACGCCGCGTCGGCGGTCATCGCCCCGTCGGGGTCGGCGGGCCGCAGCGTGACACGGCGAGCCTTGGGCGGTCGGTGGTGCGTAACGAGCCAGCGGAGTCCGAGCACGATGAGCAGGACTCCCGCCCCGGCCCCCACCCAGGGCCACCAAGGAAGAGCGACCACGCGGGTGACGGTCGACAAGTCCAGCGCTGCACCGAAATTGAGCGTGCCGCGCTGCCACCCCACCAGGATGAGACCCAGCGCGACCAGGCCGAGGCCGGTCAGCAGTGCGGCGACGCGGTCGACGGCGACCGACTTCCGGGTCATGGTTGAGGCTCCTCTCTGAGACGGATCACGATGCGCGGCATGGTGCCGAGCAGTTGCAGACCCGCCGCGACGCTGTCGGCCACCCGGTTGTGAATCGCGGCCCGATCGCCGCCGGTGACCCGGCAGCGGACGACGACTTTGCGGCGGGTGGCGGTAGAGGTTGCGTCGAGGACGCCGGGCACGTCGCACGCGGTCGCGGTCGCGATCCGGGCGATGTCGGCGAAGCCGGTGAACACCGCGGTGTCGGCCTGGACGGGCACGGAGGTCTTCTTGCGCGGTTTGACCGCGACGCCGATCAGCGTCATGCCGGCGAGGATCACCGCGATGCCTACCGGTAGGAACCACGGTGCGGGCGCCAGGCCGTCGACGGCGTCGACGGCGGCCGCCACCCAGGACTGTCCGGTCAGCCATCCCGCTGCGACCGCGGCGTCCCGCAACCCGACCGCACCCGCGGCGATGAGCAGTGTCGCCAGTACGACGGACACGGTGCTGGCGCCGGCCGCGGCGCGGGGCATCACCGCGTTTCGTGGCGAAACAGTCTGTGCGTGAGTCGAATTGGTATCTACCGTGTGAGTCATGGTCATGAGAGATTCCTGGAGGACGATGATGAGTCGGCAGGCGAGATGACGGTGGCGACGTGCACGGTGACCCCGTCGACCACGAGTCCGGCGTGCGTGGCGAGTGCCTCGACGATGTCGCGCCGCACCGCGGCGGCCGTGTCGGCCAAGGGCCGACCCCAGGCGACGGCGATCTCGACGTCCGCGCGTACGTGGTCGCCGGCGACGCCGACGTCGACGCGGGGCAGGTCACGTCCGGCCAGCCGGCCGAGTCCGCTGCCGTGGCGGTGCACCCCGGCGGCGTTCAGCGCCGCGGCGGTCGCCATCCGCTCGACGGCGCGGTCACGGATGGTCAGCCTGCCGCGCTCTTCGGGGGGCTGCCGGACAGCGAGCTCATCCACGGCCGCGTCCGCGCAGCCAGGTCGTCGCGTCGAACTCCCCGTCGCGATGGCCGCCGACGACGTAGCCGATCACGCCGAGCACCAGGGCGAGTAGGAAGCCGGTGAACCCGCCTGCGGCAGCGGCGACACCGAGGAGCACTCCGGCAAGCATGCCTGCGGTAGCGGTGGTCATCTGTCTTCCTCCAGTTGGTCGGTCTCAGAATCAATGTCGGGCACCTGGGGCGAGGTGACGTCCTCGACGGTCACGTCGACGTCGGTGCCGGGAAACTCGGCGCCGACGGCGGCGCGGACGGCTGCGGCGGTGCCGCGGACCGCAGTCCCGGCGGCCACGGAGATGTGGACGTCGATGCGGTCGTCGGTGATGCGTACGCCCGGCACGGACCTTCCGGGCAGGTAGGTGGCGACCTCACCGAACATGCCGGTGTGCAGCCCGGTGACGCCGGGCACGGCGCGGGCGATACCCGCGACCGTGTCGGCGGCACCGTCGTCGTCGAGCAGCACTATTCGACCCGTGTCAGGTGGGTGTCGGCGTCCTCGTCCTGGTCGGCGACGAACACGTCGTGGACGGTGATATTCACCTCGACGACCTCCAAGCCGGTCATCCGCTCCAGCGCGGCGATCACATTGCGGCGGATGCCGGCGGCCAGGTCCGAGATGGACACCCCGTACTCGGCCACGATGTCGACATCGACGGCGGCCTGCTTCTCGCCGACCTCTACGGAAACACCCTGGGCGAAGTTGGTGGAGGCGCCCGGAATCCGCTCGCGCAGCGCGCCGACGGCCCGGCTGGCGTTGCCGCCGAGATCGTGCACACCGTGGACCTCGCGGGCCGCGAGTCCGGCGATCTTGGATACCACGGTGTCGGCGATGGTGGTGCGGCCGTGGCTGGTGGTCAGCGGTCCGTTGGCCGCCGGGGCGACGGTGGTCGGCGTGTTGGTTGCCGGAGCCTGAGTTGTAGCCATCTCACGCGTCCTTCCTTGTTGACGTTTCTCGTTCTCGTACGTGAGTGGGTCGTTGCCCGGCGCCGGATCCGAACGTCGAACTTTCGTGGTCTACGCCACACGTCCGAACGCGCGTCGGCTCCGAATGCTTGTGTGTCGCGCCCAGTGGTGTGCGCGCGGGAGAAAGGCTGTGGGTGCTCGACGACGATCCCCCCGACACCGGGGCTGCCGCCGTGGACGACAGCGCGCTGACTGCCGCCGCCCGCGCCGGTGATACCGAAGCATTCGAAGAGCTGGTGCGACGACACGGGCCGGCGCTGCATCGTTACGCGCGCCGCATGACCCGCGATGCCGATGCCGTGCACGACATCGTGCAGGAGACGTTTGTCGCAGCCTGGCGCCAGATCACCACGTTCCGCGGTGAGAGCAGCCTGCGCACCTGGCTGTTCACCATCTGCGCCCGCAAGGTGGTCGATTCGCACCGCGTCAAACGCGCGGTCCCCATCGACGACCGGCTGATCGAACCCGTCCGGGCCGACGCGCGTGCCGGTCCGTTCTCGGTGGCGTCGAACAACGCGTTCATCGAGGCGATGGAACTCGCGTTGGCCGAGTTACCGCCCCGCCAGCGCGCCGTGTGGATGCTTCGCGAGGTCGAGCAGTTGACCTTCCCTCAGATCGGGACCATCCTGAACCTGAGTGCTGACGCAGTGCGCGGCCACCACCATCGCGCCCGTGCCACCCTCCAACAAAGGCTTCAGCAATGGCGATAGGGGATTACGACCTGATTCAGCAGGCGGGACGAGTTCTGCGCGCTGCGCCCGAACCTGGGTGGGCCGCGGTCGAAGCGCGGGTGATCGCCGCGGTCCGGGCTACGCCGCGCGGCGGCTGGCCGCTGGCGGTCGTCGATCCTGACCCCGACGGATCGCGGGGCGTGATCCGGGTGAGCGATCTTGTGGTCACGACGTTGTTGAGCCACGCTCTCCGCGACGATCCGGACTATATCGCCACCGACATCAGAGCCACGTCCGATGATGGTGTTCTGCAACGCGTTTCGGTGGACGTGAGCTGTCGCTACCTGGCCGACGTCAACGCAGTCTCCGAGCGGGTGCATAGTCTGTGCCGCGCTGTGCTCGACGAGGTCATCGGTTCCGATGTCGAGGTCGCCGTCGCGGTCACCGACGTGCACCGCTGATCAACCGCCGGGCGCCCGGTTAGTCTGCTCGGGTGGGAAGTGAGCGTGTTCCCGGTGGCGTGGTCCACACGCTGCCGGCGGATCTACGGACGGCGCTGGTCGGCAATGCCGCCGCGCTGGCCGCCTGGAAAGACATCACCCCGTTGGCGCGCAACGAATTCATCTGCTGGGTCGAGGACGCCAAACAGGACAAGACCCGGGAGCGACGCATCCGCCGCACCCAGGAAGAGCTGGAAGAGGGCCAGCGGCGGCCATGCTGCTGGCCGGGCTGCAAGCACCGCGAGCGGACAGGGAAGGCCTGACTACGACCCGTCGCGGGTGGCCCGCCTGTTGGCTTTCATGATCGCCTCGACGAGTTCGTCTTTGGTCATCGTCGATCGGCCCGAGATGTCGAGGCGGCGGGCGATGTCGGTGAGGTGCTTCTTGCTGGCGTTGGCGTTCACGCCTTCGGCGCTGTCACCGCTGGGGTTCGGACCCCCGCTCTCGGCACGCTCGTCCGACGGACCGCGCTGGGGCTTCTCCTCCCAATGGTCGCCGACCTTCTCATAGCTGTGTTTGAGCGCGTTGTAGGCGGTGCGGTGCGCGCGCTCGCCTTCGCCGTACTGCTCGGCGGCGGCATCATGGGTTTTGGCGAAGGTTCGCTGCGCCTTCGCATCCGACTTCTTCAAGGTGCTGGGCAACTCGCTCTTCTTCGCGTCGCCGGACTTCGTGAGCTTCGCCATCGGCTTCCTTTCCCCAAGGTGTGCATCGGGAATACCCACAGCGACGCCGCCGACACGTGGTGTCACAGCGCACCGAGCAGTTGGTTGAACGCCTCCGTCATCGAGGGATGGGTGTAGATCGCGTCGCGCAGCTGCGATGCGGTGATCCGGTGTCGCATCGCGAGCGCCACCGTGTTGATGACTTCGTGGGAGTCGTAGGACAGCAGGGCCGCGCCGAGGATCTCGTCGGTGTCGGCGTCCACCACGACCTTCATCAGCCCGGCGGTGTCATCGACGATCCTGGCGCGGGGCACCGTGGCCATGTCGGCGACCCGCATCGTCGCGGTGCGCACCGACCGTCCGGAGGCGAGCGCCTCCCGTTCGGTCGTCCCGACGCGGGACAGCGGTGGGGTGAGGAACAGCGTGTACGGGATCGCCACGCGATCGGCGGTGGACCGGGCCCCGCTGCCGGTGAGCTGGTCGAGCACGATCCGGTAGTCGTCGAGCGAGACGTAGGTGAACTGCGGGCCGCCGTTGACGTCCCCGACGGCGAAGATGTGCGGCACCGCGGTGCGCAGGTGCTCATCGACGGCGACCGCGCCGGTATCGGTTGTCTGCACGCCGGCACGGTCCAGCGACAGCCGGGACGTGACGGGTTGCCGCCCGAGGGCCACCAGGATGGTGTCGGCGACCGCGACCGCGGAACCCTCCCCGATCCGGTAGTGCACGGAACTCGTTCCGTCGTCGTGATTTTCGACGTGATCGATGGTTGCCGAGGTGACGAGGTGCACGCCGGCGCCGGTAATGATGTCGCGCGCGGCGTCGGCGACGTCGGAATCCTCTCGGCCGAGGATGGTCGGCTTGCGTTCGAGGATGGTCACGTGGGCGCCGTAGGCGGCATGCATCGCCGCGAACTCGAGGCCGATGTAGCCTCCGCCCAGAACCACCAGCCGCTGCGGCAGGTCGGGTTCGGTCAGCAGCTCAGTGCTGGTCACCACGTTGCGTGCCTCGCTGAGCCCGGGAATGTCGGGGATGACGGGCTCCGAACCCGTGCCGATCACGATGTAGCGGCCGGACACCGTGACGGTGCCGCCGTCGACGGGGCGAACCTCGATGGTGTGCTCGTCGATGAAGCTCGCCTCACCGGTGAGAACCGTCGCGGTGCCCAGCGTCTGCAGCATGGCCAGGTTGGTGGCGCGCAACCCCGCGGTCAGGCGCGCAGTGGAGTTGACTGCCTGCCGATAGGTGTCGCGGTGCGGGAGTCCGGGGGCGAGGTGCTCTGACCGGTGGATCATGGCCTTGGTGGGGACGCAGCCGATGTTGATGCAGGTGCCGCCGTACATCGACGGTGAACGTTCGACCATCACGACGTGCCATCCCTGCTTGGCCAGGGCGGCCGCCAAGGTCTTGCCGCCCTTGCCGTAACCGATCACCACGAGATCGGCGGCGATGTCCGCCGGCGTACCTGCACTCATGAGACTTCTCCTCGTTCGGCGAGCCGTGTCGCGAACCACAACGCGTGCTGCGGTGGTTCCCATCTCAGATGGCGGTCAGCCGGGCGATGTCGCCGGGGGGTGTGCCGGGCGCGGTGCGCGCACCGACACGGACAGCAACGCGGCGACCCCACACAGCCCCGCCGCGAGGTAGAACGCCGCGTCGTAGTTGCCCTGCAGGTCGCGCAGCCACCCGGCCCCGGCCGCGGCCACCGCTGCGCCGAGCTGGTGTGCGGCGAACACCCAGCCGAACACGATCGGCGTCCGTTCACCGAAGTAGTTGCGGCACAGCGCGATCGTGGGCGGCACGGTGGCCACCCAGTCGAGCCCGTAGAAGATGATGAACACCCACGTACTGGGCTCGGCCTGCGGGGAAAGCAGCGCCGGCAGGGCGACCAGGGAGAGTCCGCGGCCGGTGTAATAGATGACCAGAAGCAGCCGCGGGTCCACGCGGTCGGTGAGCCAGCCGGAGAAGACGGTCCCGGCCACGTCGAGGACGCCGACGACGGCGAGCAGCCCGGCGGCCACGGTCGTCGGCATGCCGTGATCGTTGGCCGCCGGGATGAAGTGGGTGCCGATGAGGCCGTTGGTCGTCATGCCGCAGATCGCGAAGCTGCCGGCCAGCAACCAGAAGGCGGGCACCCGGGCGCCCAGCAGGAGGCCGGAGAAGGCCGCGGCGAAACTGCTCCCCGGCGGCCGGGGCGCCGGACCGGTGTCGACCGCCGGATCCTGACCGTAGCGGCCAAGCCCCTTGTCCCGTGGCCAGTTCCGCATCAACAGCAGCACGGGTGGGACCACCGCCAGTGCGGCGGCGGCCACCAGCAGCGACGCCCACCGCCAACCGTGATCGGTGGTCACGGCGGCCACCACCGGCAGGAAGATCAGCTGGCCGGTGGCGCTGGCTGCGGTGAGCACGCCGGTCACCAGCCCGCGATGGGCGTCGAACCAGCGGGTCGCGATCGTCGCGACGAAGCCCATCGAGATCGCGCCGGTACCCGCACCCACGAGCACACCCCACAGCAGCACCAGCTGCCAGCTAGCGGTCATGGTGACGCTGAGTGCGCTGCCGGCCGCGATCATGCCGAGGGCCGCGGTGAGCACCGGGCGGATGCCGAAGCGATCCATCAGGGCGGCGGCGAACGGCGCGGTCAACCCGAACAGTGTCATGTTCACCGACATCGCGAGGCCGACTGTGCCGTGGGACCAGCCGAACTCGTGGTGCAGCGGGTTCATCATCACGCCGGGCACGGACCGGAAGCCGGCGGCGCCGAGGAGCGCGACGAAGCTGACTGCGGCCACCACCCAGGCCCAGTGCAGCCGGACGGCGTTGCGCGGAGAGCGCGCGGTCACGGTCACCGCTCGACTATGGCGCGGGATCAGTTCCACGGCCAGTGGCAAGACTGCCGATATTCATCAAAAACGTGCCACCATGGTGGGATGTCGCCGGCCCCCCGCCCGCACCGCGTCGCGGTGCTGCTGCTCGAACCCGTCATCGGGTTCGACGCGGTCATCGCGCCGACGCTGTTCGGTGCGGCCACCGGCGCCGGAGGAGAGCCGCTCTATGACGTCGTCACCTGTGGCCTGACTGCGGGGCCCGTGCCGGCGAACACCGGGTTCGCGATCGTCCCCACGGCGGGGGTGGAGGCACTGGCCACCGCGGACACTGTGGTGGTCCCCGGCACCAGGTATCACCCGGCCCGGGTGGAGGGGCGGTTGGACGCCGAGGTCGCCGCGGCGCTCGAGTCCATCCCGTCCACCGCGCGCGTCGTCTCGATCTGCACGGGCGCCTTCGTACTGGCCGCCGCCGGCCTGCTCGACGGCCGCCCGGCGACCACCCATTGGCAGCATGCCGGCACCCTCCGGTCGTTGTACCCGCGTGTGCTCCTCGACGAGAACGTGTTGTTCGTCGATGACGGCGACGTCCTCACCTCCGCGGGGCTGGCCGCGGGTATTGATCTGTGCCTGCACATGATTCGCCGCGACCACGGGACCCAGGTGGCCAACGCGGTGGCCCGATACTGCGTGGTGCCGCCGTGGCGAGAGGGCGGCCAGGCGCAGTTCATCGAACGCCATCTGCCTGCACAGGATTTCGCATCGACGGCGGCGACTCGAAGTTGGGCGTGTGCGAACCTGGCCGAGCAGCTGACCATCCGGCAGCTAGCGCAGCACGCGGGGATGAGCCCCCGCACGTTCATCCGGCGCTTCCGCGAGGAGACCGGTCAGCCGCCCGGGGAGTGGGTGCGTAGCCGCCGGATCGACCGCGCCCGCGAACTGCTGGAGGGCCGCGAGTTCAGTGTCGACGAGGTGGCCCGGATGTCCGGCCTGGGCTCCGGCGGCAATCTGCGTCACCACCTGCGGCGCGGGCTCGGCATGTCGCCGTCGAGTTATCGGAAGGTGTTCGCGGGCGCGGAGTGAGTGCCTGCGGCGTGCGCACCAGTCATGATGGTCAGAGCCGGCCGCACCGCCGGTGTGATGGGGGAGACGCATGACGGACCGGGTGGTCTCGGCGGTCGGTCTTCTGCTCATCGCCGTCGTGGGACGCGATGTCTTTCACACGCTGTTCCACCCCATCGGCCACGGCATCATCGCGCCGGTCGTGCTGAAGTTCGTCTGGTGGCTGCTGCGCGGGTTTCGCGCCGATCGCCGGATCGCGTCGTTGACCGGCCCGCTCGGACTGGCCCTCGTGGTGCTGACCTGGGGCGCGATCGCCGTCGTCGGCTGGGCGATGCTGTACCTGGCGCAAATGCCCGAAGCATTCGCCTACGGCTCGGAACTGGACCCGGCAACGCGAAGTGACGCGTTCGATGCGCTCTACCTGTCCTTGGTCACCGTGGGCACGCTCGGGTTCGGGGACATCGTTCCCACCTCGTCGTTCCTGCGGATCATGGTTCCGCTGGAGGCTCTGTTCGGCTTCATGCTGCTCACCGCGGCGGTGTCCTGGGTTCTGCAGATATTCCCCGCACTGCAGCGCAGACGCGTGCTGGCACTGCAACTCTCAACACTGCGCGAGGCACGCTCGAGTCAACCGGACCTCGGGATCGACAGCGTCCCCGTCGGCGTCCTCACCGGGCTTGCCGCGGCAATCGTGGAGGCGCGCAACGACTTCACCCAGTACGGCGCCACCTACTACTTCCGTGACCTCGAAGCGGATGCGTCACTTGCGGCATCGCTGCAGTATGCGGCCGCGCTCGCGGCGGAAGCCCGCAGCAGTGCACAACCGCAGACGCGGCTGGCCGGGGCGCTGATCACCACTGCCGTCGACAGCCTCGCTGCTCTGCTCCGCCAGGAGTTCCTCCGGTTCGACGGGGACACCGAGGCCGTCATCAGGGCCTACGCGTCCGATCATCGACACACCGATCCACCGTGACGGCGGCGATGGTCAGCGCAGCGCCGCGCGTCCCCTGATCCGGCCGAGCACCATCAGCGAGATCAGTGTCACCGCCAGCAGCAGCGTGGTGCTGGCGGCGGCCTGGAACACCTGACCCCGGTCGGTCAGCCCGAAGATGGTCACCGGCAACGTCTTCCAGGTGGCCGGGTACACCATCACGGTGGCCCCGAGTTCGCCCATGGACAGGGCCACCGCCAGGCCCGCCGCCGCGCCGAGGGCAGGCGCCAGCAGCGGCAACGTGATCCGGAGCAGCACCCGCGCCGAGCCGGCGCCCAGCGACTCGGCGGCCTGGCGATACGCGGGGTCGAGCCGATCCAGTGCCGCGGACACGGCGCTGAAGGCAAACGCCAGCACCAGGGCGGCGTGGGCGAGGATCACGATCCACCGAGTTCCACCCAGTAGCAACGGTTGCGAGTTGAAGGCGATCAGCAGACCGAGACCGATGGCCACCGAGGGCACCGCGATGGGCAGGTGGAATACCGCATCGGTGGCACGTCGCAGCCAGTCGGGTGCCTCGCGGGCGGCGAGTGCGGCCCACGTCCCGACCACCAGGGCGAAGCCGCCGGACAGGAACGCGGTCTGCAAGCTCACCGACAGACTGGCCAGGTCCTCGCCGGACAGCGCCTCCCCGAACCGGGCGAAGCCGAGGTTGGACGGCAGCGGTCCGGTCCAGTTTCCGGCGAGCCCTGCGAGCAGCACGGTGCCGAGTGGGAGTACGAACACCACGAGCACGACGACGGCGAAGACGGTGAGGACCGCTGCTCTACTTCGGGGGCTCCACAGCAGCATCGCCCACCTCCCTTCGGGTCGTGAGCCGGGCGAAGACCACCCGGTACAGGCCGTACAGGGTCAGCGAGAGCAGCACCTGGACGGTCGCGATCACCGCGGCGCCGGGCAGGTCGAAGGTGACGATGCCGCGGGTGTAGATCAGCACCGGGAGCGTCATCACTCCCTTGGCGCCGGTGAACAGCACGATGCCGAATTCGTTGAGCGTCAACAGCAGAACGAGGCTGCCGCCCGCGGCAAGGGCGGGCCAGGCCTCGGGCATGACGACGGTGCGCAGCACTGTCCAGGGTGACGCGCCCAGGCTGGCGGCTACGTCGAGTTGGGCACGGGGGATCAGGGAGAACGCCGCCAGGAGCGGGCGCACCACGAACGGCGTGAAGAACGTGATCTCCGCGGTGATGACACCTGCCGGCGTGTAGAGGAAGTCCAGCATGGGCGACGAGGAGCCGGTGACGGCCGAGATCGCGGCGTTGACTGCTCCTGCGCTGCCGTACAGGAACGTGAAGGCCAGCGTGATGAGGAACGACGGCAGTGCGAGCACGGTGTCGATCAGCCGCCCCACCACCGTCGAGCCGGGGAACGGCACGAAGGCGAGCACGATGGCCAGGAACGTCCCGAGCACCAGGCAGCCGAGGGTCGAGGTGGCGGCGATCGCCACGGTGCGCCACAGCGCATCACGAAACACCGCTGAGCCGAGTACCTCACCCCACGAGCCGTCGGCCGAGGACTCCCAGAACACCCGCAGCAGCGGGTAGAGCACGACGAGGAGCACGAGGAGCAGCGGCGGCAGGACCCACAGCCAGGCTGTGGACCGCGGAGGGGCAGGCGTCGGCGGGGGGGTGGTGTCGGGCCGGTCGAGAACGCTGGTCATGCCGCGCTTCCCGGGGATACGAGGACCCCGGCCGGCTCGGGCAGACGCAGGCCGACGACGCTGCCGATCTCGAAGGGTGTGTGGCCCGGAACGTCGACGTCGACGAGCAGATCGGGCAGCGCCTCGACTGCGAGCACCAGGCGGGTCACCGCTCCACGCCAGACGGCGGCGTTGACTGTAGCCGGCAACGCGTCCCGTTCCCGCGTCGAGACCACCTGGAGGGCGTGCGGGCGCACGCACAGCAGCGCGGCCGAGCCGGGTGCCCAGTCGTCGTGACCGAAGGCGGGCTGCGGGGCATCGGCGTTGACGGTGCGGGAGCCGACGGTCACCAGTGCCGAGCTGCCGATCACGCGGCCGACCGTGCACGGCAGCAGATTTGCGCCGCCCAGGAACGCGGCGGTGAAGCTGGTGGGCGGGCGCTTCCACAGGTTCTCGGCGGTGTCGACGTCCATCAGCCGCGCGTTGTTCATCACCACGATGCGATCGGCCAGCGCGAGCGCCTCGGCCTGATCATGGGTGACGTACAGCATCGCGGTGTCGGGCAGCGCCTCCTTGAGCCGCTGAAGCTCGGCCAGCATGGAGTGACGCAGCTGGGCGTCCAGCGCCGCCAGCGGCTCGTCGAGCAGCAGCACCGACGGACGGATCGCCAACGCGCGCGCGATCGCCACCCGTTGCTGCTGACCGCCGGACAGCTCGCGGGGCAGCCGCGTCTGGAACCCGGACATCCCGACCATGTCGAGCACTTCGTGGACGCGGGGCGCGATCTCGTGACGGGCCACCCGCTGCGCGTGCAGACCGAAGGCTACGTTGCCCGCCACCGACATGTGCGGGAAGAGGGCGTAGGACTGCAGGACCACTCCGATGCCGCGGCGCGCAGGCGGCAGATCGGTGACGTCGCGGCCGCCGAGCCGCACCGACCCTGAGGTGGGACGGACGAACCCGGCCAGTGCGTTGAGCGCCGTCGACTTGCCGGATCCGCTGGGACCGAGCAACGCGACCGTCTCGCCCGCCGCCACCCGCAGGTTGAAGTCCACCAGGGCGTGGGTCGTCTTCTTGCCGCGCCCGTAGGACACCCCCACCCGGTCGAAAAGGATTGCGGGGGTGCCCGGCTCGGCCGTGATGGGCTGCAGCCGCGCAGCGGCGGGACTGACGCGCGTCTGGGCCATGTCAGCTACCAGTGGCCTGCTGATAGGCGGCGAGGTCGGCGTCCAGGTCGGCGAGCACCGCGTTCCAGTCGGGAACCCACACGTCGACACCGTCGAGTACCGCAGCGGGGGTGTTGGGGGTGGTCGCGCCCGTGCCCTTGAGGGATTCCAGGACCGGCAGGCCCAGCGCCTCCGGTTCGACGGTCTTCTGGACCTCCTCGGAGACCAGGTATGCCAGCAGCTTCTTGGCGTCGTCGGCGTGCGGCGCGCCGGAGGTGACGCCCGCGACGTAGGGCAGCGAGATGCTGGTGCGCTTGCCGTCCGCGCCGGCGGGAATGAAGATCGTGAAGGTCGATCCGTCGTCGTTGATCGACGCGAGATTCATCTGCACGTCGCCGTTGGCGACCAGCAGTTCGCCGTTGCTGACCTTGGGCTGCAGCTTGCCCGTCGACGACGAGGGCCCGACATTGTTGGCCTGCAACGCCTTCAGGTAGTCCAGCGCGCCCGGCTTACCGAGCAGGTGTTGCAGAAGGACGAGCACCGCCGTGCCGTCGCCGGCCTGGCCGGGCGTCGAGTACTGCAGTTTGCCCTTGAACTCCGGCTTGAGGAGGTCGTCCCAGGTGGTGGGCGGGGGGTTCGCGCCGGGATTGACGATGAAGCTCAACGCGTTGTCGACGATCGGCACGAACGTGGCGTCGGGTCCGACCTGGTCCTCGGCGATACCGCTGGTGTCGACGCCGCTGGGCTGCAACAGATCCGACTGGGCGGCGCGCTGGATGAACGGCGGCAGCGTGACGAGAAGGTCGGCCTGCGGGTTGGATTGCTCCTTCTCGACGCGCGACACCACCTCGCCGGAGCCGGCCTCCACGAGGTTGACGTTGATGCCCGTCTCCTCGGTGAACTTCGCGAACGTGGGTTCATACCAGCCGGCCAGGCCGTCGGCGCTGTACACCGTCAGCGTGGTGCCGTCGCCGGAGCCCGACGAGCCGGTGCCGCCGCACGCGGCGGAGAGGGTGGCCAGTGCGGCGACGGATACCGCCGCGAGAGTTCTGCGCAGTGTCATGGATCAGCCTTTCAGGAGGAGGTCGGCGAAGTCGGACACGGAGGCCACGACGTGCGTGGCGCCGGCGGCTGCCAGCTGGCGCTCGTCGTGGGCACCGGTGAGAGTGCCTGCGGCGACGGCACATCCGGCCCGCAGTGCGCTCTCGATGTCGCTGGTGGTGTCACCGAGTGCGGCGACGGACCGCACGCTGTCGGCGCCGGTGCGCAGCAGCGCGGTCAGGATCAGGTCGGGGTACGGCCGTCCGCGCACGCCGTCCCCGGGCGCCAGGACAAGGTCGGCGATGTCGTGCCAGCCCAGCGCCGCGATCAGCTTGCCCTGGGTGTCCGGGGAGAACCCGGTGGTCAGCGCCACCGTGATCCCGCCATCCCGCAGGCGTGAGATCGCCTCGGCTGCACCAGGGATCGGCTCGGCGCGGCCCGCGGCGATGAGCGAGGCATAGGCGTCTTCGAACGCGGCGTTGGCCCGCTGGGCGGTAGCCTCATCGCCGAACAGCGCGCGGAACACCGTGATCTTGGACTGGCCCATGGTGTCGAGGACGTACTGGCGGGCGTGGTCTCGTTCGGGTCCGCTCTCGGGCAGGCCTCCGGCTCCAGCGGCGACCTCGAACGCCTCGACCACCAACCCGTCGTCGGCGACCGTGGTGCCTGCCATGTCGATCACGGCGAGCTGAATCATGTTGTCTTCCATGGTTACAATCCGATCTTGTCTGCGGTGTGTTCACCGATCACCGGGCCCAGGGTCATGCCGCGTCCGCCCGGTCCTGTCACCACCCACACGCCTGGGCTGACCTGTTCGCGATACACGAGCCGACCCGGGTCGACGCACTGGCTGTAGACGCCCGCCCACCGTTGCCTGATGGCCGGGAGCGGCCTGCCGAGAAGTTCTTCGACCACGCCGGCGAGGTAGTGGTACGGGGCCTCGGTGACGTCGAAGGCGAACGGCTCGGTGTACTCGTGGGTGTCGCCGATGGTCAGCCCGCCGCCCAGCCGCTGCACGCACAGCAGCTGCATGCGGTGCTCGTGTGCCACCGGATCCTGGTTCTCGCTGCGCTGCAGCGTATCCAGGGCATTGCCTGCGTAGGCCGGGTAGTAGCGCAGGCTGTCGCCGTCGGCGATCGCGGTGGTCAGCGGTTCGTCGAGCGGTGCGGTCTGCATCATCTGCAACCGCACCCGGCGGACGGGGAGGTCGCCCGCGAGGTCCCGCACCAGTCCACCGTGCGCGGCGCCGGCACAGACGATGACCACGTCGGCGTGATGGGTGTTTCCGCGGTCGTCCTCGACGCGGGTGTCGGTGACGGTGCGGGCCTCGGTGCCGGGCACGAACGTGTAGCGCCCGGTGGCGGCCAGGACGGCGCGAATCGCGGGAAGGGCCTGCCGCGACTCGACCGCCCCGTCGCGTTCGCAGTGCAGAGCGGCGACGAACTTGCCGCGCAGGACCGGATTGACGGCGCGGGCCGCATCCGGGTCGAGTAGCCGGAAGCCGCGTCGGCCCGCATCGGAACGTGCGCACACCTCCTCGGCCACAGCCACTTCGGCGGGCGAGCGGAGCAGCGTGAGAGAACCGCACGGGCGGAAGCCGATGCCGGGCACCGCCGCGCCGATCTCCTCCCACAGGGTGCGCGACCGCAGGCTGGCGTCCAGTTCACCCGAGGACCGGCCCGACACCCACACCAGCCCGAAGTTGCGCACGGTGGCACCCCGCGGCTCTGCCTCACGCTCGAGATGGACGACGTGGTGTCCGCGCCGGACGGCGTGCCAGGCGTGCGCCGTTCCGAGGATGCCACCGCCGACGATCGTGACCTGCATGGGCGCTGACATAACCCGGTGCGGACGTCATCGCCGCACACGGCCGATGTGAAGCGCGGGAACAGCGGGTAAACAATTGGTATAGACCAATTGAGGGTATGGTTGGGCCATGCCACAGCGAGCCGACGATGTTCGTGCCGAGACCGCAGCCGTGCTCGAATCGTTGCGCGGAGTGTGGGACGAAGACGCCGTCGACGAGTGGGATCACGCCATGCAGTCGGCGGCCCGCGCCCTCGACGACGGGGCGGACGACGAATTGGTGCTTGCCGCCGCCCTTCACGACATCGGGCACAGCCCGCTGCTGGGCGGGCCGGGTGTCGAGGACCATTCCGGATTGGCCCGCGCTTGGCTCACCCCACGGTTCGGGGCCCGGGTGGCGTGGCTGGCCGGGGCGCACGTGGCGGCCAAACGCCACCTGGCCGCCGTCGATCCGGCGTACGCCTGCGCGCTGAGCCCCACGTCGGTGATGTCGTTGGCGAGCCAGGGCGGTGCCGGCATCGATCGTGCCTTCGCCGAACATCCCTGGTGTGCCGACGCCCTGAGGCTGCGCCGCTACGACGACGCCGCCAAGGATCCGCACGCGGCCGGTGCCTCTGCTGACGTCGTGCTGGACCTTGCCCACCGACTGGCGAAATGAGCCTTCCCAAGCCCTATCTGGTGCGAACAGGGCTGGACGACATTCTGGCCACGCTGCACGAGGGTGACCCCTTTCCGCCGGAGCGGGAACTGGCGCTCCGGTTCGGTGTCGCCCGGGAGACGGTGCGGCAGGCCGTGCACGAACTGCTCGTCGAAGGCCGGATCGAACGGCGCGGCCGCGGCACCGTGGTGTCGAGGCCCAAGCTGGTTCAGCCCCTGTCGCTGAAGTCCTACACCGAGGGTGCCCAGCAGATGGGCCGATCCCCGGGGCGTCTGGTGGTCACGTGGGAGGACGTCACCGTCGACCCGGATATCGCTGCGGCACTTGGTGTCCGGAGTTCAGCGCGGGTGATGCACCTGGAGCGAGTGCTGTTGGCCGACGGCGCGCACATCGGCCTGGAGAGCACCTACCTGCCTCTGCACAGGTTCGGGGATCTGCGGCAGCGGTTCGACCCGACGACGTCTCTGTACTCGGCGATCCGCGCCGGCGGGGTGGAGTTCGGTTCGGCTACCGAGCGCATCGAGACCGTGCTGCCGTCACCGCGGGAAGCGGGGCTGCTCGAGACGACGACCGCGATGCCGGTGCTGCTGCTCAACCGCGTGTCCCTGGACGTCGATGGCGCCCCGATCGAAGTGGTGCGTGCGCTCTACCGCGGCGACCGGGTGGCGTTCGAAGCCACGCTCACCGAGTGACCGACCCCGCGCGATGAGAACTGCGCCGGCGCCTGGTCCAACCACCATGACACTCACTGCGTCGGCGGTCTGGGAGTTCGTCCAGGCTGAACGGGCACGCCTGACCGACGACCTGGAATCGTCGACGCCCCGGGACTGGGCCACGCCCTCGCTGTGCCCCGGGTGGGATGTCCACGACGTGCTGGCACACCTGGTGGACAGTGCCAGGACGTCGCGGATCCGTTTCGCCACGCGAATGGCGTTCGCGCGCTTCGACTTCGACGCGGACAACGCCACCGGGATCGCCCGGGAGCGACGCACCGATCCTCGCGAGACGCTCGCTGCCATGCGGGCGGCCGTGCCGCTGACCCGTAGCCCGATCGCGCCGCGTCCGACCAGGCTGGTCGAGGCGATCGTGCACGGCGAGGACATCCGGCGCCCGCTGGGGATCGCCGCCACCTATGCCCCCGACGCGGTCGCGGCGGCATTGGCCTACCAGGTCAAGACCCCCACCGCGTTCGGCGGTGGACGTGAGCGGGTGGACGGGCTGCGGCTTGTCGCCACCGACACCGAGTTCGACATGGGTGCCGGCATCGTGGTGCGAGGCCGTGCCGTCGATCTGCTGCTCGCGGTGTCCGGCCGGGCGGTCAGCGCCGCGGCGTTCGACGGACCGGGCGCCGCGCAACTGGCCGCCGGGTAGTGCCGGTGGCGGCGAAAGCGCTACTCGCCGCGACCGGTCTCGTGCTGCAGTTTGTCGATGAGCTCCGATGCGTGTGCCTTGGTCGCGTCGTCGGGGACCTCGACCCCGGCCTCTTGGGCCAGCGTGTTCAGGTAGCTGCGCTGCGGGCCGGTCATCGGCTCGTCGCCCGTCACCCACTCCGAGGGGTCCTTCTCCGCGTTCTCCTGAGGTGCCTGTGTGGTGTTTTCACTCATGCCAACCCGGATGCCCATCGCACGGGTGTTCGAAACGCGTAGGCGGTAACGCAGTCGTGACGGCGACCTGTAAGTATCACGAGGTGGGTAAGAACGAGCGCGCCAAGATCGTCATGACCGACGACGAGATCACCGAGTTCATCGACCGCAGCCGCACCGCCACGATGGCGACCGTGCTGCCCAGCGGGCGGCCACATCTGGTGGCGATGTGGTACGCCGTGCTCGACGGGGAGATCTGGTTCGAGACGAAGGCCAAGTCGCAGAAGGCCGTCAACCTGCGTCGCGATCCGACGATCACGGTGATGATCGAAGACGGCCTGTCCTACGACACGCTGCGAGGGGTGTCGATCGACGGGGAAGCCGAGATCCACGACGACCCCGAGACCAACCTGCGCGTCGGCATCAGTGTGTGGGAGCGCTACACCGGTCCGTACACCGACGAGATGCGGCCCTTCGTCGACCAGATGATGAACAACCGCATCTGCGTGCGCGTCGTACCGTCTCGGTTGCGCAGCTGGGATCATCGCAAGCTCGGCATGCAGGGTATGCCGATCTCCGGCACCACCGCCCAGTACCTCAGCTGATCGGCGCCCGCGGCGGATTGAATCCCGGGTTCACCACCGCGGTGGCCGTCGCCGTGCCGATCGGGCCGAACCCGTCGACGACGACCGCGGTGCCGGTGGCGACACCGGCGTGGCTGTGGTGCGTCAGGGCCGCCAAACCGAGGTACGGCCCGTCGGGCAGGCGGCTGAGGGTCAGTGTGTAGTCGGCGTTGATGAACGGCAGGCCGTCGGCGCCGAAGTGCGTCAGCGAGCTGGCCATGTCTCCGGCCATCGCGGCGCGGGCGAACGGGGTGAGCTCGGTCCCGTCGACCAGCAGCCCGAGGTCTCTCGTCCAGATGTACTTGGGCCCGTGATGTGCCCAGGCACCGAGCCCGAAACTCGGTGTGTCGCCGTTCTTTCCGTACGTCCATACCAACGTGACGACGTCGTCGGGAACCGGGTCCGGCATTGCCGGGACGGGCGGCATCGTGACGGCCGTCGACCATCGCGGCCCGGGCGGTTGTTCCCCGCGGCGCAGGAACAGCGCGTTGGCGCGTGCCACGACCGTGCCGGACTGGGTCATGGTGGCGTCGACCAGCTTGAGCCGGCGTCCCTCCCGCACCACCGTCGACTCGATGCGCACGGGGTCGGCCAGCGCGGCGGGGCGGAACAGATCGACGGTGAGGCGGGCCGGCTGCAGCTCCGGATCGCCGGCGTCTCTCTCGATGACGTGGCCGAGGAGGCCGCCGACGTAGTTGCCGCTGATGGTCTGCCCCCACGGGCCGCGCGCCCAGTCGGTGGGAATGAACGCGTCGCCGTCGGGGACGAAGAATGCGCGGGTGCTCATCGCGGCGACGATACGCAGCCCCCGGCGGTCAGTGTCCGGACAGTGCCCGCTTGACGTCGGTCGTGATCGGATCGACCAGCTCGCCGAACTCGGGATGCTTGTCGATGTAGCCGGCCACCATCGAGCACACCGGCACGATGCGCAGCCCCGCGGCGCGCGTCGCGTCCAACGCCTCACCCACGAGAATCGTTGCCAGGCCGCGTCCGCCGAACGCCTCGTCGATCTCGGTGTGCGGAAAGATGCGCTGGCCTCCCGAGTCGGTGGCGCGGTCGATGAACTCGGTGAAGCCGGCCTCGGCGCCGTCGACCGAGATCGTGAAGCGGTCTGCTTCGGCGGTGACCTCGGTGGGGGCGCCGGTCTTGTCGGTGGTCATGGACTCCTCTATACCCCGGGTGCCGGGCGGGGACGCAGCGTCGCGTTCGGCAGCGGTGGTGCGGGGAGGTGCTGGACGCGGCCGACGTAGCCCTCGACCGCACCGAAGCGGGCGTCGTGCTGTTGCCATTGCTCGCGGAAGCCGACGATCTCGTCGTGGCTGCGCCCGACAAAGTTCCACCACATCACCAGCTCCTCGGTGAACGGGGTGCCGCCGAGCAGCAGCAGCCGGGCCGGGCTGTCTCCGCGGTTGATCAGCTGCAGGCGGTCGTGCCCGGTGCCCTGGTAGGCGAGGTCGGCGACCGCCAGCGCCGACCCGCATGCCTCCACGTCGCCCTGGTCGACGAGCACCCCGTGTTCGAACGCCTCGTCCACCGCGAAGGTGACCTCCACGCCGGGGTCGAGATCGAGCTGAGCACCCAGCAGCGGCGTGAAGGTGTGCACCGGAGACCGCTCGCCCTCCAGCTCGCCGAGGAACACCCGGGCGGTGACGCCACCTGCCGACCGGGCAGTGGGCACGTGGTGCGCGAAGTCGCGGCCAGTGTCGCGGGCCGAGTCGGGCAGAGCCACCCACAGCTGCGCGCCGTGCAGGACCGTGGTGCCGGCTGTCGACACCTCTGAGTGACAGATCCCCGCGCCCGCGGTCATCAGGTTCAGTTCACCAGGGCGCACCATCGCGTGCACTCCGGCGCTGTCGCGATGTTCCACCTCGCCGCTGAACAACCAGCTGACGGTCTGCAGCCCGGTGTGGGGATGCGGCGGCACGTCCATCCCCGCACCGTCGCGGACGCGGTGGGGCCCGTAGTGATCGGCAAAACACCAGGCGCCGATCAGCGACCGCTCCCGCTGGGGCAGGGTCCGTCGCACCCGGATGGCGCGCGGGCCGCCGAGCGGCACCTCACGCGGCTGCAGCACTCCGTCGAATGGCGAAGCCACGCAGTCGACTTCGGCGGGGGCAGCCTCCGTATTGCTCATACCGTCCAGTATGCCCGCGGCGCGGCGGGGTTACCGGTGACCGGGAGGCGCCGGTGCCAACGAGGCACACGCCTGTCCCGCTGCGTCCCACGTCTGCTGGTCGACGCCGGGCGGTGCGGGCGGGGGACCCTCGGCGGGCGGAGCGTCACCCGGCGGCGGACCCTCGGGTGGTGCGTCCCCGGGGCCGCCGGCCGGGGGTGCGGGGACGCCGTGTTCGGTCATGCACTGCATGAACGCGTCGTTGCCGCCGGCCGGCTGTTGACCAGCGGCCGCGCCGGACGAACACGCGACGGCGGCAGGCACGAGGACGGCACCGAGTGCGGTGGTCATCACTGTGCGCAATGTTGGTCGAATCACGTTGTCTCCTCGCAGTTTCCGGTGTCTGCGAAGGTAGAGGTGCTTCGTGGGCGAGACCTTTTTGCACGCTATGCGTCGGCTATGAGGGCGCCGACGCCTGGGCCACCCCCGCAACCATCGCAGCGCGGATCACCTCGAGGTCGTGATCGTCGATCCGGAACACCCCGAACCGGAACTTGTACCCCCAGCGGGCCTTGTCCTCGATGAAGTCCAGGTCAGGTAGCAGCGGCCGGATGGGTGTCTCGACGCAGTCGAGGAAGTCGACGTTGCGTCGCCAGAGCGGAGATTCCGACGAGATGTCTGCCGGGTAGGGCTCGTCGTCGACGATCCGGCCGATGGCGGTGAACGCCTGCAGGGCAGGACCGTCGGGGTACACGGTCCGGGGGGAGTAGAAGACGATCCAGTCGCCGCGCTCCATCTTGCGCAGCATGTGCGGTTTACCGTGGTTGGCCTGAGTGAAACGGCCGCGAACACCGCGTTCGACGTGATCGCGGCTGACTGTGTTGATCCAGTTCGTCATGCCTGAAACGCTAGGCCGCCTCTCCGACAATCCACAGGGCCCGGCGCCGCACCTGTGGATAACCCGGGCGTTAGTCTGGCGCGATGAGCGACGGTGCCCTCACAGGCGACTACCTGCGGAACGTGACGTTCGAGAAGCCGCCCTGGGGCAAGCGTGGTTACAACGAGAAGGCCGTCGCCGACTTCGTGGCTCTGTGTGCCCGCCGGCTCGACGGGCGCGGTCACCTGACCGCCGAGGACGTGCGCAACGTGCGCTTCAACAAACCGCCGTTCGGCAAGCGCGGCTTCGACGAGAACCAGGTCGACGACCTGCTCGCCGAAATCGCCTCGGCCATAGACCATCTCGATGCCCGGTCCTGACTCGCCCCGGGATGACCTGGCCGAGGTCCTGCGGCGGCGCGCGCTCACCGAGGACCAGGCGCGCCCCGACGCCGTCGACCGCAGGCACGCCGGCGGCGGCCGCACCGCACGGGAGAATGTGGACGACCTCGTCGATCCCGGTTCGTTCGTCGAGTACGGACGATTCGCGGTCGCCCCGCAGCGCATGCGCCGCGACATCGAGGACCTGATCGCACGCACCCCGGCCGACGGTCTGGTGGCAGGCACCGCGCGGATCAACGGCCGGCTCTTCGGCGCCGAGCGCAGTGCCTGTGCGGTGCTGTCGTATGACTACACGGTGATGGCCGGCACGCAGGGCGCGCTGGGACACCGCAAGAAGGATCGGCTCTTCGAGCTGATCGAACGGATGCAGTTGCCCACCGTGTTCTTCGCCGAGGGCGGCGGTGGACGGCCGGGCGACACCGACTACCCCGTCGTCTCCGCCCTCGACACCCGGGCATTCGCGCTGTGGGCCAAGCTTTCCGGCGTGGTGCCCCGCATCGCGGTGGTCAACGGCCGGTGCTTCGCCGGCAACGCGGTGATCGCCGGCGCGTCCGATCTCATCGTCGCCACCCGCAACGCCTCACTCGGTATGGGTGGCCCGGCGATGATCGCCGGCGGGGGCCTCGGCGACGTAGCACCCGACGCCGTCGGGCCGATGTCGACGCAGGAACCGAACGGCAACGTCGACGTCGTCGTCGCCGACGAAGCCGAGGCCGTCGCGGTCACGCGGCAACTGCTCGGGTACTTCCAGGGGCCTGTCACCGAGTGGACAGCGCCGGACCAGACGACCCTGCGTACCGCGGTGCCCGAACGTGCGCGCCGCGCCTACGACGTCGCCCCCGTCATCGAGACACTCGCCGACGCGGGGTCGGTGACCATGCTCCGGCCGCGCTTCGCCCGCGAGATGGTGACGGCACTGGCACGCATCGAGGGCCGGGCTGTCGGCGTGATCGCCAACGACACGCGGTTCACCGCGGGCGCCATCACGGCGGCGGCCGCCGACAAGGCCGCCCGGTTCCTGCAACTGTGCGATGCGTTCGGGTTGCCCGTCGTCTCCCTCATCGACTGCCCGGGATACATGGTGGGCCCCGCCGCCGAGGCGGAGTCGCTGGTGCGCAGGGCATCGCGAATGCTGGTGGCCGGGGCGGCACTTCGAGTGCCGATGATCGCCGTGATCCTGCGCCGGGGCTACGGACTGGGTGCGCAGGCGATGGCCGGCGGCAGCCTGCACGAGCCGATCCTCACGGTGGCATGGCCGGGCGCACACCTCGGGCCGATGGGCTTGGAGGGTGCGGTGCGGTTGGGGATGCGAAAGGAGCTCGACGCGATCGCCGACGACGCAGAGCGTGAGGAGCGCGTTCGGGTGGCGACGGCCGCGGCGCAGGAGAACGCCAAGGCGCTCAACGCGGCGATGCTCTTCGAGATCGACGACGTCATCGACCCGGCGGAGACGCGGACGGTGATCGCGGCGACGTTGGCGGCGTCAGATACAGACACGAAAAAACCGGCTCCCGGTGGGAGCCGGTCCTCGAGGTTTGTCGATACCTGGTAAGTCGGGGACGGTGCCGGCTGCGCCTCTCGGCAAGTGGTCGCTCGCGGCGACTATGGGGTGGGGCCCGGGGCATGCTCGGCACCGTCGAAGTCTGTAACCACTAGAGACTCCGGACTATTCCGGTGCGCGTCCGCCGCCGACCCCCCAGCGGCGGCGGACGGCCCGGCGTCAGGCGGTCTCGGCGTAGTACACGCGCCGCTCGCCGACGGGGTAGCCGTTCTGCTCGGCCAGCGACTTGAGCTGACGCAGGGCGAAGGTGCGCCCGCGGCCGGCCTCAGGGACGTAGATGCCGGCCCACAGCCCCTCGGCGCGCGGCGACTCGTACGCCTCGCGTGCGCACAGCCAGCGTCGTGGGCAGGACCGGCAGATGGCCTTGGCCTCATCGTCGGCGGTGGTGGTCCAGCGCTCAGGGTCCCGGGTGCACTCGCCGACCGGCGTCTCATCCCACGACTTTGCGTTCATCCGTGTGCTCCTTTGGTCTGCTGGCGGCGCGACGGCCGCGATAGAGCACAAGGTAACCAACAAACCGTAGCGATGCAACAGTAACCGCTGCAGTCTGGATAGACGCTGGACGCAGACTGAGCGCGAAGAGGTGCCCAAATACCATTGAACAGCGATAACGCACTGAAGGGGCGCTCCGCAAAATTCTTGAAGATTCTGTCGCGTTGTTACGGTATAGACCAGACAGATGCTGTAGTTTGGTGTGTGGCGCTGCCCGAAGTGGACGCCGGAACACTGACTACATAGCTCGGTACGATGAGCGCGCCGTGACCAGACAGCATGAGGAACCCGGGTAGATGACGAACGCGGAGCCGGTCGACGAGCCGGCCGATGCGCCAGATCCCGGCATGGCCAGAGCGGGCGCCGCCGCGGCGGCACGGCGCCGCGAACTCGACATCAGCCAGCGAAGCCTGGCGGCCGACGGGATCATCAACGCCGGGGCGCTCATCGCCTTCGAGAAGGGCCGGAGTTGGCCCCGGGAGCGCACCCGAGCCCGTCTCGAAGAGATCCTGCAGTGGCCGCCGGGAACTATCGCCCGGCTGCGCAAAGGCGAGCCGATACGACCCAGCGCCCCTCCGCCCGAAGCGCCGACGGCGGCTGGTGGCGACGAGGTGTCACTGATCGCGCAGGCGATCGTCACCGCGGTGGGTGCCTTCGACTCCTCCGTGGCCTCGCTCCCATCCGACACCGAGGCCACGTTCATCCCGCGAGTGACGGCGATCCTCGCCGACCTGCGTCAGCTTGAGGCGGTCGCATCCCGGGCGGCTCGCATCAGGGTGACGCCCACCCTGATCAAGGCGCTCAGCGCCGTCCGCAGTCTCTACGACGACCTGATGATGCGGGCTGCGCGCGCCCCGCAGGCCACCCTTGGGCACCGGCTCTATGCAGCGCGCCGCAGCGCAAATCTCACCGCCCTCGAAACTGCCCAAGCCGCAGGGGTTTCCGAGCAGGTCATCCAGGCGGCCGAGGCCGGCGAGCCGCTCTCACCCGACGAGGCCGAGGCCATCGACACGCTGGTCGGTCAGATCGCCTGACTGCGGGCGGTACTCAGCGCCGTTCGCGCGCGCGCTCGTCGCGGTTGGGGAAGAACTGGGCCAGCGCGGCGCACACCTCGATGAACTTGCGGCGGGCGCCCGGCGACATCTGAGCTGTCCCGTCGATCACGCCGCCGGGACGCAGGTGCCCGTCGAACGGAACCTCGATGACGAGCTGGCCCTGCCCCGAGAACTGTTGGGCCAGAATGCTTCTCGTGCGCTTATCGGCGTGCCCGTCGGAGTCGTTGAGAACGACCACAGTCCGTTGGAGCAGGGTGGTCAACCCCCTGGCGGCCAGCCAGTCCAGAGTTTGACCGGCAGCGGCGGCGCCGTCGACCCACGGCGATGACACGACCACGAGGGCGTCCAGATCGCGCAGTGCCTCGTGGGTGACGGGGGAGTCCATCGTGGAACTGCAGTCGATGACCGAGATGGTGAAGTGCCGGTCGAGTCGCGCGGTCGCCTCTCTGTAGATGGCAGGATCGAGCACCCGGCGACGGGCCGGAGTCGCTTCGCCGGCCAGGACGAACAACCCCGCCGCGTTGCTGCCCACGCGATTGCGGATGTCGGCGAACGTCTCCAGGTGCTGATCGGCGGCGAGTTCCCAGAACGAACCCTGGGCCCTCGGGTCGACCCGGCTGCCGAGCTTGCCGAAGGCGGTGTCGGCATCGACGGCGACAACGCGGTCTTCCTGGCGCAACTCGGCGAACACCGAGCCGATGCTGGCCGACACCGTCGTCTTGCCGACGCCGCCCTTGCCCATCACACCGACCTTGAAATGGCCGCGCAGCGGGACGCGGATCTTGGCCTCGAGGTCGGCGAGGCGCCGTTCTTCGGGCGTGGGGCCGAGATTGACCAGACCGAACGTCGCCTTGTACAGCGCCAGCCGCCAGCCCCGGCCGGGAATGACCTTGCGGGGCGGGATCAGCGCATCCTGGCGGATGCGCTCGGTGTAGGTCGTGGGCTGCTGTCCCTGCCAGGGTGGCTGACCGGGAGCCGGCGCCGGGTGGCCCGGCGGGTTCCACGGCGGTGGCGGCGGATGCCCCCGGCCGTCGGCGGGCCGCGGGTAGGGAGGCGGCTGACGGAACATGCCATCGGGCCGTGCCGGATCGGGTGCAGAGCCGGGCGGACCGGGCCTCGACGGCTCCGGCGACACCGCCGCAGCCCGCTCCGTTGCCGGCTCGAGGTCGGAAGCCGCGCCGCCCGGCCATCCCGGGTCTCTCCGCAGCGCCTCGTCGCGGTCGCTCACCACACGTCTCCTCTGTTGCACCGGTGTCGTCGGTTGGCCGCACTGTGGCAGGCCGCCTCCGCCAGGCTAGCGGTAGCACGACCCCAGCAAACTCTGTGAGCACCTCACTGGTCGTTGTTGCAGGCCCCGTGCACGCCCGCTACCAGGGTGTCCGCCGGCCGCCCGCGGTGAGGGGGCACGGCAGATCCACGGCGCCGATATTGGTTTGCCATAGTCGAGAGTGGTCACATAGAGACGTTGATTACGGTAGCTGCGGGACGCGAGGCGCTGCCGGGGATGTGAACGAGGTGCGGGGGAATTGGTGTCATGGTCGGGGTATCGGCGCTGGTACGCTGCCGTCAGGAAGGGGTGAACAGCATGGCCCGGTTGGGTAGGTGTCAAGGGCTTGGCAAAGTTACCGCCGGTCTGACCCGTGCAGGCGCGGCCGTGCTCGTCAAGACCCCCGCAGTGATCGGCACGGCCGGCGGGCGGCGCAGCTGATGGCCAGCCCTTTTCTCAACGACCGCGAACCCACCCACTACGACGACGTCGTCGGTGCGGAGGTGACCATCGACGGCATGCTGGTCATCGCCGACCTGCTGCACCTCGTCGACTTCCCGCTGTCGCTGGCGATCCGGCCGAACATTCCCTACGAGGACCAACGCAAGATCGTCTGGGACCAGGTGACGCGCGACCTCACCGCGCAGGGCATCCTCACCGCCTTCGGCGACCCGCACCCCGAGGTTGCCGCGATGGTCGACACGCTGAGCAGGCCCGACCGCACCCTCGACTGTCGCTGGTGGCGCCGCGACATCGGTGGCAAAATGGTCCGCTTCGTGGTGTGCCGCAAGGGGGAGCGTCATGTCGTCGCCGCGCGTGATGAAGACATGCTGGTGCTGCAACGGGTGGCGCCGCAGATCGGCCTCGCGGCCATGGTGAACGTCGTCATCGGTAGCGCCGACCCCGCCAACGTGGAGCCGCTCACCGGCATCGCGTCCAAGCTGGCCGAAACGCGAACCGCCGAGCAACTCAGTGCCTACGGCCAGCCGCCGTCGTCGGCCAAGATCTACGCCGAGGCCACCGCGAACCCGGACAGCTGGGTGGAGATCACCGCCGCCGAGCGCCATCCGGGCGGTACCCAGTCCCAGGCCGGGGTCGGTGCCGGCGTCCTCGATTCCAGCCACGGCAGGATCGTGTCCATTCCGCGGCGGGTGAGCGGGGAGTTGTACGGCAGTTTCCTTCCCGGCACCCAGGAGAACCTTCAGCGCGCACTGGACGGGTTGATGGAATTCCTCCCGTCCAAGGCCTGGTTCGAGCAGCGGGACGCGGTCGACAACAACTCCTACGCGGATTGAGAAAGGCGAAAACGTAAGGTGGCCAACCCTCCCCACGGCCCTCATGACGATGAGGACCACGACGACCTCGCGGCGCTGGACTACAGCGCTGCGGGTGACGCCGAGGGCGAGACAGACCTCGGAACGCTCCTCGGCAACTACGGGGCCGCCGACGATCCCGTGCGCCCCGATCCGCTGGGAACGTCCCTCGACGGCGAAGACGACCACGCGATGCCGATGTTCACCGTGACCAATCCGCCGGGCACCGTGACCGTGACGACCTACATGGACGGTCGGGTGCGCGATGTGGATCTGTCGCCTGGGGCAGCGGCGCTCACCGAGGCCGTGCTCGCCGACGAGATCGTCGTCATCGCCGGGCTGGCCACCCAGGACGCCAGGTCGGCTCAGTACACCTTCATGTTGGAAGGCATGCGGGAACACGGTCACGACACTGTGGCGACCCGAGATTTTCTGCGTCGTGATCTCGACCTGCCCACCCCGGAACAGGCTCAGGCGGCGCGCGCCGAGCTGTTCACAACCCGCTACGCAGGTGAGGAATGACAGAACATCTGGCAGGCGTCTTCGGGACCGCGGTGGGCATGCTGCCCACGTCGCCCGCGCGGTCACTGGAGCTGTTCACCGAGATCACCACGCTCGACGAAACCGCGTGCGACGCCTGGGTCGGACGGATCCGGTGCGGCGACACCGACCGGGTGACGATGTTCCGTGCGTGGTACTCGCGGAACAACTTCGGCCAGCTGGCGGGCACCGCCGAGATCTCGATGAACAGCCTCGGTGCGCGGGTGCCGATCGGTGGGATGTTCGGCGACATCACGTACCCGGTGAATTCGCCGCTCGCCATCACCTTGGGTTTCGCCGTCAGCGAGGCGGCTGTCGGCAACTACGCCGATGCGATGGAGGCCCTCGACGATGTCCCGGCCGCCGGTGGCGAGTATCTGGTGGCCTGGGTCAAGGCGGTCATCTACGCGGCAGCTCAGCGCTGGACCGACGTGATCGACCAGGTGCGCACCGCGGGCACGGCGTGGCCGGACAAGTTCCTGGCCGGCGCCGCCCTGGTGGCGCACGGTGTGGCGGCCGCGAATCTGGGCCTGTTCACCGAGGCGGAACGCCGCCTGGTGGAAGCCAATTCGGCACCGGCGGGCCAGGCCTGCAACCGCGTCATCGCGTGGTACTCGGCCATGGCCTATCGGTCACTCGGCAACGAGGAAGCGGCCGTCCGACTGCTCGAATGGTTGCAGGCGTCCCACCCGAACCCGGATGTCGCTGCGGCACTCAAGGATCCGGGCTACCGGATGCAGACCACGACGGCGGAGAAAATCGCGTCCCGCCGGGATCCGTGGGACGCCGACAGCGCCGAGGCGGACAATTCGGGCCGCGAGACGCTGCTCGCCGAGGCGCAGGCCGAACTCGATCGCCAGATCGGACTGACCAGGGTCAAGGAGCAGATCGAGCGCTACCGGGCCGCGACCCAGATGGCGAAGGTGCGCGCCGCCCGCGGCATGAAGGTCGCCCAGGCCTCCAAACACATGATCTTCACCGGTCCGCCCGGCACGGGCAAGACGACCATTGCGCGTGTGGTCGCCAACATTCTCGCCGGGCTGGGCGTGATCGCGGAACCCAAGCTCATCGAGACGTCCCGTAAAGACTTCGTCGCCGAGTACGAGGGGCAGTCCGCGGTCAAGACCGCTCGCACCATCGACCGCGCGATGGACGGCGTGCTGTTCATCGACGAGGCGTACACGCTGGTACAGGAACGTGACGGGCGTGCCGACCCATTCGGCACCGAAGCCCTGGACACACTGCTGGCACGCATGGAGAACGACCGCGACCGGCTGGTCGTCATCATCGCCGGCTACAGCAACGACATCGACCGTCTGCTGGAAACCAACGACGGCCTGCGCTCCCGGTTCTCCACCCGCATCGAGTTCGACTCGTACTCTCCGGAGGAGATTGTCGACATCGCGAGAGTGATTGCTGCCGGCAATGATTCGAGTCTCGCGGATGACGCCGCCAAGCTGGTCCTGGAAGCGGCCACCCTGCTGACCCAGAGCACATCGGGCGGAAAGCCGGCGCTCGATGTCGCGGGCAACGGCCGGTACGCGCGCCAGCTCGTCGAAGCCGGTGAACAGACCCGGGACATGCGCCTGGCCCGGTCGCTGGATTTCGACCAGCTCGACGTCGAACAGCTCAGTGCCATCAGCGGTGAGGACATGGCCGCCGCGATCGCATCAGTGCACGGCCGCATGAACATCAGCGGGTCCTGATGGCAGGATTCCGGCTCACCACCAAGGTGCAGGTCAGCGGCTGGCGCTTTCTGCTGCGCCGCGTCGAGCACGCGATCGTCCGCCGTGACACCCGGATGTTCGACGACCCGCTGCAGTTCTACAGCCGAGCGGTGACGGCGGGGCTGGTGATCGCGGTCCTGATCTGCGTGGGGGCCGTGCTGCTCGCCTACTTCAAGCCGCTCGGAAAGCGCGGCGGCGACTCCCTTTTGGTGGATCGCACCACCAACCAGCTCTACGTGGTCCTTCCCGACAGCGGCCAGCTGCGTCCGGTGTACAACTTGACGTCCGCCCGGCTGATTCTCGGAAACGGCAAGACCCCGGTCGCGGTCAAATCCGAGGAGCTCGACCGGATGCCGAAAGGGCAGACGGTGGGCATCCCGGGAGCGCCCTATGCCACTCCGGTGTCGACGTCGCCCGACTCGCAGTGGACGCTGTGCGACACCGTCATCAAGCCGGACAGCGTGGCCCCCGAGGTCGAATCGTCGGTGCTGATCACGCCACTGGCCGTGGACCTTTCGGTGGGCGGCATGCGTCCGGAGCAGGGCATGCTGGTCTCCTTCAAGGACCAGGACTGGCTCATCACCGCCAGCGGCCGGCACCTCATCGACCTGTCCGACCGCGCGGTCACGTCCGCCGTGGGGATACCCGTGACCGCCCGGTCGACGCCGATCTCGGAGGGGCTGTTCAACGCACTGCCGAACGCGGGCCAGTGGCGGCTCGCGGACATCCCGGCCGGAGGAACCCCCAACACGGTGGGCCTGCCACCGGAGCTGGTCGTCGGTTCGGTGTTCATGACCGTCACCGATTCCGAGGAACAGTACTTCGTGGTGCTGCCGAACGGCGTCGCGAAGGTCAACGGCACCACCGCCGCTGCATTGCGTGCAACCAACTCCTACGGCCTCATCGAGCCGCCGTCGATGGAATCGAGCGCGGTGGCGCGGGTGCCCGAGCAGGTGTACGACTCGCCGCTGCCGGATGTCCCGATGGATGTGCTTCTGCGTCAGGAAATCCCGACCCTGTGCTGGTCGTGGCAGCGTCTGGCCGGTGACCAGGCTCCGAAGATGACGGTGATCGCGGGACGGCGGCTGCCGCTGTCCGCTACATCGCTGACCACGGGAATCGACCAGATCACCGGCGATGCCACCGTGTACATCAGTGGCGGACAATACATTCGGCTGCAGTCGCCGGATCCGCGCTACGGGGAGAGCCTGTACTACATCGACCCGCAGGGGGTGCGCTACGGCCTGCCGGACGAGGAGACGGCGGCCAAACTGGGGCTCTCGTCGCCGCGGACCGCCCCGTGGCAGGTGGTCAGCCTCCTGGTCGACGGCCCGGTGCTGTCACAGCAGGCGGCGCTCGTGGAGCACGACACCTTGCCGCCGAATCCGAACCCCCGCAGGGTCGGTGGCGCTGCGGCGGCTCCAGCGGTAGCGGGTAACGGAGGCGGAGGATGACGACACGGAAGTTCACGCCGATCATCAAGCGGGGGCCGCGGCTGACCCCCGGCGAGATCAACGTGACCCCACCCGAGGACCTCGGCATCGACATTCCGCCCTCCGGCATGCAGAAGGCGCTGCCGTGGGTGATGGGCGGCTGCATGCTCGGCATGGTCGCCATCCTGATCTTCGGCGGCATGCGGAACTTCTCGCCGTACATGCTGATGATGCCGATGATGGTCGTGATGGGTGCGGTCGGCATGATGGCCAGCGGTGGCAGCGGCGGCAAGAAGGTGCCCGAGATCAACGCCGACCGCAAGGAGTACCTACGCTATCTGGCCGGCCTGCGCACGCGGGTCACGTCGTCGGCGGCCGCCCAGGTGACGTTCTTCAACTACCACGCACCGCACCCCGACGATCTGCTCTCGATCATCGGCACGCATCGGCAGTGGTCGCGACCCGCCAACCACGACTTCTACGCGGCGACGCGGATCGGACTCGGATCTGAGCCCGCCGTCGACCGATTGCTCAAACCGGCCGTCGGTAGCGAACTGGTCGGTCCCGCGGGTGCTCCGCAGCCGCACCTGGAACCCGTCAGCCACATGTGGGTGACGAAGTTCCTGCGCACCCACGGGCTGATCCATGACTGTCCGAAGCTGGTCCAGCTGAAGACTTTTCCGACGATCGCGGTCGGCGGTGACACCGCCGGGGCGGCCGAATTGCTGACGGCGATGATCTGCCACCTCGCGGTGTTCCACCCGCCGGACATGCTGCAGATCCGCGTCCTCACCGATGACCCCGAGGACCCCACCTGGGCGTGGCTCAAATGGTTGCCGCATGTGCAGCATCAATCGGACTCCGACGCCGCCGGCGCGACGCGGCTGGTGTTCACCCGTCCCGACGCGCTCAGCGACCTGGCCGCCCGCGGCCCGCACACCGCCGACGCGGCGCCCACCGGAGCGTACGTCGTCGTCATCGACTTGACCGGTGGCAGAGCAGGTTTCCCGATGGATGGCCGGGCCGGGGTCACCGTCATCACGCTGGGCAACCACCGGTCGGCATACCGGATCCGGGTCGATGCCGGCGACGGGACCGCTGACGACAAGCTGCCCAACCAGTCGTTCCGCCTCGTCGCCAGTCAGGTGGACAGGATGACGCCCCGCCAAGCCGAGCGGGTGGCACGCAAGCTGGCGGGCTGGTCGATCACCGGAACGATCATCGACAAGGGCACCCGCGTCCAGAAGAAGGTCGCCACCGAGTGGCACGAGATCGTCGGAGCGCAGACCGTGGAGGAGGTGACTCCCGCCCGCTGGCGGATGTTCACCGACACCGACCGCGACCGGCTCCGAATTCCATTCGGCCATGAACTCAAGACCGGCGACATCATGCATCTCGACATCAAGGAGGGTGCGGAGTTCGGCGCCGGCCCGCACGGCATGCTCATCGGCACCACCGGGTCGGGCAAGTCGGAGTTCCTACGCACCCTGATCCTGTCGCTGGCCGCCACCCACCATCCCGACCAGATCAACCTCCTCCTCACCGACTTCAAGGGTGGTTCGACGTTTCTCGGCATGGAGAAGTTGCCGCACACCGCCGCCGTCGTCACGAACATGGAAGAGGAGGCCGAGCTGGTCAGCCGGATGGGTGAGGTGCTCACCGGTGAACTCGACCGCCGACAGTCGATCCTGCGCCAGGCAGGCATCCAGGTCGGCGCGGCGGGCGCACTGTCCGGCGTCGCCGAATACGAGAAGCACCGCGAGCGCGGGGCTGATCTACCGCCGCTACCCACCCTCTTCGTCGTCGTCGACGAGTTCGCAGAGCTTCTGCAGAATCACCCCGACTTCATCCAGCTGTTCGACCGGATCTGCCGGGTCGGGCGGTCGCTGCGCGTGCACCTGCTACTGGCCACCCAGTCGCTCAACACCGGCGGTACCCGCATCGACAAACTGGAACCCAACCTCACGTACCGGATCGCGTTGCGGACCACCAGCTCTGCGGAGTCGAAAGCAGTGATCGGCACGCCCGAGGCGCAGTACATCACCAACAAGGAGAGCGGCGTCGGCTTCCTCCGGGTGGGGATGGAGGATCCGGTGAAGTTCCAGAGTGTCTACACCGGAAATCCCTACGTGCCCACGGTGACCAGCGCTGGTGACGACGAGACGCCCCGGACACACGCCGATAAGAGCATCCGGATCCACAAGTTCACGGCGGCACCGATCCTGGACGCGAGGGTGGGCTGATGACCATCGACTCGGGACAGAAGGTGCTGCGCGAGGTCGTCCTCGAGCAACTGGCCACCGGTGAGAACCATGCATACCGGATGTGGTTGCCGCCGTTGGCCGATCCGACGCCCGTCAACGAGCTGGTGGCACGCGACTACGACCGCCGCCCTCTGCGGATCGGGCTGGGCATCATGGACGAGCCGCGCAGGCATCGCCAAGAGGTGTGGGGTATCGACCTCACCACCGCGGCGGGCAACATCGCGATCGGTGGGGCCCCCCAGACCGGGAAGTCGACTCTGCTGCAGACGTTCATGCTCTCGGCGGCGGCATCGCACACGCCGCGGCAGATCCAGTTCTACTGCGTCGACATGGGCGGCGGCGGTTTGATGTACGTGGAAGATCTGCCGCACGTCGGCGGCGTCGCGACCCGGGCTGAACCCGACCGGGTGAACAGGGTGGTCGCCGAGGTCAAAGCTGTTCTGCGGCAACGGGAGCAGGTGTTCAAGCAGTATCGCGTCGGGTCCGTTGCCGACTATCGGCAGATGCGCGAGGACCCCGGCCATCCGGCGTCTGCCGATCCGTTCGGCGATGTCTTCCTGGTGATCGACGGTTGGCCCGCCTTCGCGGCGGAGTTTCCCGACCTGGAGCCGATCGTGCAGGACATCGCCGGGCAGGGCCTCGCCTACGGCGTGCACACCATGATCTCGACGCCGAGGTGGACAGAGCTGCGCGCCCGTATCCGGGACTACCTCGGGACCAAGATCGAGTTCCGGCTGGGCGACGTCAACGAAACCCAGATCGACCGGATCACCCGTGAGATACCGATCAACCGTCCCGGTCGCGCGGTGTCCACCGAGAAGCACCATCTGATGATCGGTGTGCCGCGGCTGGACGGGGTGCACAGTGCCGCAGGGCTGGTGCCTGCCATGGCGGCCGCGGTCCAAGAGATTTCGGCGCGGCACACCGACGAGGCACCGCCGGTGCGCGTGCTGCCCAGCCGGATCCACCTGCACGAGCTGGATCCGACGCCGCCGAGTGTGGACTCGGATTACCGCACACGGTGGACGATTCCGGTGGGCGTGCGCGAATCCGATCTGACGGTCGCGCACAACCACATGTACAGCACTCCGCACCAGCTGATCTTCGGTGCGCCGAAGTCGGGCAAAACGACGATCGCGCACGCGGTGGCGCGGGCAATCTGCGCCCGCAACAGCCCAAAACAGGTGCGCTTCATGATCGCCGACTATCGGTCCGGTCTGCTCGAGGCCGTCCCGGAGTCGCATCTCCTCCCGGCGGGGGCCATCAACCGCAACCAAGGCGCGCTTGAGGAAGCGATCAAGGCGCTGGTGATCGTGCTGTCCAAACGGTTGCCGCCCGCTGACCTGACGCCCGCCCAATTGCGCGCACGGTCGTGGTGGGAGGGCCCCGACATCGTGCTGCTGGTCGACGACTGGCACATGATCACCGCAGCAGGCGGACTGCTCCCGCCGATGGCTCCGCTCGCGCCCCTCCTGCCCGCAGCTGCCGACATCGGCCTGCACCTGGTGGTGACGTGTCAGATGAGCCAGGCGAGCCGCGCCACGATGGACAAATTCGTCGGCGCCGCCTACGGCTCCGGTAGTCCGACGATGTTCCTGTCCGGGGAGAAGCAGGACTTTCCGTCGCGGGAGATCATCGTCAAGAAAAGGCCACCTGGACAGGCCTTTTACGTGACGCCCGATGGTAAAGAAGTGATCCAAGCGGCGTATGTGGACCCACCCGCAGAAGAAGTGTTCGGACCACCCCCAAACGCCGGTTAATATTGAATCCGTACTCCTCCAGCAAATGGAGGAATGGCGCAGGAGCCAAAATTGCCGCGGGGGTTAAAAGCAGGTCCCACCGGGTATTGGTGTCCTACGGGCAACGATAAAAGACACTCATGTATTTCGGGCGAACAGGAGTCAGCAAATGCAACCACTGAGCCATAACCCCGCAGCCGCCGGAATCGGTGGTCAGGTCACGGCCAACGGAGCACGCGGCCTGGCGACAGGCACGGCAGCCACGGCCGAGGTCAGCGCACTGGCCCCGGCGGGCGTCGACGAGGTGTCGGCGATCGCCGCGGTGAGCTTCATTTCGGAGGGCGTGCAGACCCTCGGTATCAACGCCCTGGCGCAGCAGGAGATCGCCCGCGCCGGCGCGACGGTCATCGAAGCTGCGGTCGCCTACGAGGCCACCGACGCCGCGAACGCCGCCACCCTCATCTAGGTCGGACAGACCTGATTCGAGTCGGGTGAACCATGGCCAACATCGGTATCCCGGTACCACCGTCCTGGGTGGCGTTACCGCCCGAGATCAACACCTCGCGCCTGCAGGCAGGCGCGGGGGCGGTGCCGATGCTGCAGGCCGCAGCCGGTTGGGAAGCGTTTGCCATCTCGTTGGAGACGCAGGCCGACGAGCTGGCGTCCAGCCTGGCCTCGCTCGCTCAGACATGGCAGGGCACGGCCAGCGAGCGGGCCGTCATGGCGGCGATGCCGATGGTTCTGTGGCTGCGCATGCTGTCGCTGCAGGCGCACAAGCGAGCACTGCAAGCCTCAGCGCAGGCCAGCTCGTGGGCCACCGCGGCCACCGGCACCCCGCAGCTGCCCGAGATCGAACTCAACCACGTCACCAACGCGGTGCTCAACGCGACCAATTTCCTTGGTGTCAACGGCGTTCCGATCGCCATCAACGAGGCTGACTACGTCCGGATGTGGAACCAGGCGGCCGCCGTGATGACCGCCTACGAGACCGAGACAGTCTTGAACACCACGTTCGAGCCTGTCGCGCCGCCGAAACCGATCACCGTACCTGCCGGGTCGGAGGCGGCGCTTGCGGCAGCCATGGCGGGCAAGGGCCCCGGGATGGGTGAGGCACTGATCCGCAACGCCATCATCACGAAGGTGAGCACCACCGGAAAACTGGAGAGCGCGAATCAAGCGGCCGGCCAGCTGGAGGGGATGGCGCGGGGAGCCGCCGATCAGGGTCGTTCCCAGGCCGACAACGGCCAGATGATGCAGCAGGCGCCCCAGCAGGGCATGCAAATGGGCATGCAGATGGCTTCTCAGCTGGGCTCCACCCTGGGTCAGCTGCCACAGCAGATGATGCAGGGGGTCACCCAGCCGTTCCAACAGCTCACCCAGCCACTGCAGCAGGTGTCGTCGCTGTTCGGGCAGATGATGGGCGGCGACAAGGGTGCTCAGGTGGGAATGCTCGGTGCCACACCGTTTTCCAACCACCCCGCCATCGGCGGGACGGGCGCGGCCACCGGTTCGGGACTGGTCCGCGCGGCGTCGCTACCCGGTGCCGGTGGTTCGGCGGCACGGACACCGTTGATGTCCAACTTGGTGGGCTCCGGACTGCAGCCCACCAGCCCGGTGGCCGTCGGTGCCGGAGCAGGCCCGGGCGCCGGAGCCGGCCTGGCACCGGTCGGATCCGGCAGTGGCACAGGCGCCGGGGGGCCGATGGGCATGCACGGCGCGCGGGGGAAGAGCGGCGGCAACAAGCAGGGACTGAATGTGCCGGCGCCGCTGGAGCACGACCTCAGCGAAGACGAGGACGACGAATGGTGATGATCCACAACAGACTTGCCGGCCACCTGGGTCGGGAGGACTCGCGCTGAGCGCGAGAGCACAGGTAACCGAAGCACAGATTTATCGAACGAAAGGTCGAAAACATGGGTTCACCAGGTGGTATGGAAGCGGATACCCCGCAGTTGGCCGTCGAGGCAGGTAACTTCGACCGGATCTCCGGCGATTTGACCTCCATCCTCGGAGCGGTCGAAGGAACGGCTTCGGCCTTGTCGATGGACCTGCAGGGCGAAGCCGCCGGGCCCGCGGTGCAGGCGGCGCTGCAGCGCTTCTCCGAAGCGTCGCGCCAGCAGATCACGCTGCTCGACCAGATCTCGGAGAACATCCACTCCAGCGGTATCGACTACGACTCCGCCGATGCGCAGAACGCCGATGCTGTCGGCATGGCCGCCAACATGATCCAAAACCTCTGATACGCACCAACAAACCTCCACGAGAAAGCTGAGACAGAAATGCCACTTGTATACAACTTCGGCGGTATCGAGGCCGGTGCCGGCGAGATCATGGGTGCGGTCGGCCGCACCGAGGGACTGCTCGAAGAAGGCAAAGGCTCGCTCGCGCGGCTGGCAGCTGTGTGGGGCGGCGGCGCCTCGGACGCCTACATGCAGGTCCAGAACCGTTGGGACAACAGCTCTGCGGAGCTGAACATGGCACTGAAGAGCCTGGCCAACGCGATCAGCCAGGCCGGCCAGGACATGGGCTCGACCGAACTGAGGAACCAGGGAAAGTTCGCCTGACTCACCAAGCACACCGTGGGCGATACACCATGCGAGAGTCGCCCACGGTGTGCATCATTCGTTCCGCACACATCTGAGAGGTAATCATGTCGGCCGACTATGACCGGCTCTTCCACTCCCCGGACGCCGTCCGGACGGCCGACGAGGAGCCGGAGCGCGACGCACCGCCCTCCACCGACCGGGACGCCACGGTCCCGCCGACCAATGACGCCACGCCGCCGCCGATGCCGGCGGCGCCGCCGCGCACTCAGACCGCCGCGCAAGCACCACAGTCCTGGCAGACCGAGGTCATGAGCCAGGTCACCAATGCGCCTGCGCACCAGCCGATGCACCAGCGACTTCCCAACAACGGGATGATGCGGACGCCGCAGTCGGCACCGTCAGTGGGCGCCCGCCACGAGCAACCGCGTCCCGCTCCGGCCCCAGCGCCCCGCCCCGTACCTCCGCCGCCGCCGTCGCAGTACTACGGCGAGAACACCGATCAACGGCAGGCGGCCCCGCCCACGTCGGCGGCCACGATGGGCAACCACCGCGCCATCGACGCGCTGTCCCATGTGGGCGTCCGGTCCGCGGTGAAGATGCCGCCGCAGCGTGGCTGGCGGCATTGGCTCTACGTGATGACCCGGATCAACCTCGGGCTGTCGCCCGATGAGCTCTATGAGCTGGATCTGCACGGTCGCATCCGCCGAAATGCCCGCGACTCCTATCACATCGGCGTGTTGGGTCTGAAGGGCGGCGTCGGCAAGACAGCGGTCACGGTGGCCCTGGGGTCGGCACTGTCCAACGTCCGCGGCGATCGGATCCTGGCGATCGACGCGGATCCCGACGGCGGCAACCTCGCCGACCGTGCCGGACGGCAATCAGCGGCCACCATTGCCGATCTGCTGACCGACAAAGAGCTCCACCGCTACAACGACATCCGCGCCTACACAAGCATGAACTCCTCCAACCTGGAGGTGCTGTCCTCGGAGGAGTACAGCGCAGCGCGGCGGGAGTTCAACGACGACGACTGGCGGTCTGCGACCGAGATCGTGTCGAGGTACTACAACCTGGTACTCGCCGACTGCGGCGCGGGTCTGTTCCAGCCCGGAGCCCGCGGTGTGCTCTCGACCGTGTCGGGCCTGGTGATCGTTGCGAGTGCGTCGATCGACGGCGCGCGACAGGCCGCGGTCACGATGGATTGGCTGCGGCAGAACGGCTATCAGGACCTGCTGGGACGCTCGTGCGTGGTGATCAACCATGTGACCCCGGGCAAGCCGAACATCGACGTCGAGGATCTGGTGCAGCAGTTCGAGCGGCACGTGTCGCCCGGGCGTGTGATCGTGCTGCCGTGGGACAAGCACATCGCCGCGGGCACCGATATTCAACTCGACCTGCTGGGAAGGACTTTCGAGCGCAGGATCGTCGAGCTCGCCGCGGCGCTGTCCGACGACTTCGACAGGCTTGAGCGTCGTTGACCGCGACGGCCGCACCCCCTTCGTCGTCGGGCGTCGCACCAGGTGGTCGCCCCGCGACCACGCGGGTCACCATCCTCACCGGTCGGCGCATGACCGATCTCGTGCTGCCCTCGGCGGCGCCCATCGAGACCTACGTCGACGAGACGGTGTCGGTACTGGGCGACATCCTCGCCGACACACCCGCAGATGTGTTGGCCGGCTTTGATTTCAAGGCGCAGGGAGTGTGGGCGTTCGCCCGGCCCGGAGCACCACCGATCAAGCTGAGCGATTCGCTCGACGACGCCGGTGTGGTGGACGGCTCGCTGTTGACCGTGGTGTCGGTGAGCCGGACCGAACGGTACCGCCCACTGGTCGAGGACGTGATCGACGCCATCGCGGTGCTCGACGAGACGCCGGAGTTCGACCGCAGGGCGCTGTACCGGTTCGTCGGACTCGTTTTGCCGCTGGCTGCCTTGTTGATCACCACCGTCGCGGTGTTGTCCTGGGGGTCGACCGGGCGCGACTGGTGGTGGGCTGTCGCCCTGGGCGTGTTGGGGATCGGACTGGTGGGCGGCAGCATGCTGGCCCAGAACAGGTTCCACAACCTGCAGATGGCTGAAAGCCTGGTGGTGTCATCGGCGGTGGCCCTGACCGGCGCAGTCATCCTGGCGGTGCCGCTGCCGGAAGGCGTGGACTCCCTGGGCGCCCCGCAGATCGCGGGTGCCGGAGCGTTGGTGCTGCTGATGGTGTTGGCGACGCGCGGCGGGCCACGTCGTCGCGCGGAGATCGCCGCCTTCCTCGCGGTGATGGCACTGGCGTTGACCATCGCCGCCGTCGCGTACGGGTATGGATGGCATCAGTGGGTGCCGGCCGGCGCCATCGCCTTCGGGCTGTTCGTCGTCACCAATGCCGCGAAACTCACTGTCGCCGTGGCCCGGATCGCGTTGCCCCCGATTCCGGCACCGGGCGAGACGGTCTCCAACGACGAGCTACTCGACCCCGTGACCACGACGGACACGTCGGAGGAATCCGAGACCTGGCAGGCGATCATCGCGTCGGTGCCGGATTCTGCGGCCAGGCTGACCGAGCGCAGCCGGCTCGCCAAGCGGCTGCTGATCGGGTTCCTGACGGCGGGTTCGACGATCCTGGCTGTCGGCTCGATTTCCGTGGTGGTGCAGGGGCACTTCTTCGTGCACAGCATGATCGTCGCCGGCCTGGTGACGGTCGTGTGTGGCTTCCGATCGCGGCTGTACGCCGAGCGGTGGTGTGCGTGGGCGCTGATGGCGGCGGCTGTGGCGATACCGACGGGGATCATGGTGCGGCTGTGCCTGTGGTTCCCGGAGCGGGCATGGCTGGTGCTGGCCATCTATACGGCGTTGGCGTTGATCGCGGTGATCATCATCGGTGCGTCGGAGGGAGTGCGGCGGATCTCGCCCGTCACCAAGCGGATCCTCGAGCTGTTCGACGGCGCGGCGATCGCCGCGGTGATCCCGTTGCTGCTGTGGATATCCGGCGTATACGACGTCCTGCGCAACATCCGGTTCTAGGAGGCTCCGATGGTGACCGGCAACCCGCGTCCGCTGACAGTCGACCCCGAACAGCTGAGCGCTGCCGGCGGAGCGTTACGGAGTTCGGCAGAGAATCTGCCGGAGCCGCCCCCGCCCTTCCTGCCGGTCGGGGCGGACCCCCTGTCGGCGGCGATCATCGGGCAGATCCCCGCCGTCGAGACGCCGGTGATGACGCAATTGCCGCTGATCCAGACTCAGGCGACCACCACCGCGCAGAATGTCATCGACTCCGCGATGGCGTACCAGGCCACCGATCAGCGCAGCGGCGCGGCCATCAACGAGATGTTGCAGACCCCGCCCACTGTGCCGGGCAGCCCGGGATCAGGCGGACCCCCATCGTCGGCGGGGGGCGGTGGTGCGGCCTCGATGGGCCAGATGATGAGCATGCCCGCGCAGATGGCCGGCCAGATGACGCAGATGCCGATGCAGGTGATGGGCGCCATGGCCGCTGTGCCGCAAGGCGTCATGCAGGGCGCCCAACAGGCTGGGCAGCAGGTTCAGCAGATGGTGGGGCAGATCGGCCAGGGCGGGACGGGGAGCCAGGGAAGTGGCGCCGACGGCGCGGCGGTACCTGCGGTCGAGGTGCCGCAGGCACAGAGCTCGGACGCCCCGGGGGAGGACGACGGGGCCGCCGCCGGTCGACCGGAGGAAGAGCGCGCGCCGGACGCGAAAGGCGACAGCGACGAAACCGGCTCGTCTGCAACAGCTCCGGGGCGGCATCGCGCTGACTATTCTGATGCGGAGACCAACCTGTGACCGGGCCGTTGCAGGTCGACACCGACGAGTTGCGCAGGGCGGGGTCCAACTTCACTGCTGCCGGCGACAGGCTGGCCGGGTTACGGGCCGAGGCCCCGCTCGGAGACGCAGCATCCGCGGTACCGCAGCTGCAGACGGCCGGCGCGTGCCGCTCCGCGCAAAGTACGGTGGCGACGGAGATGACGACCATCGCCGACGCCGCTCGAACGTACGGGTCAAACCTCAGAAGTGCTGCCGACAACTATGATTCGACCGATCAGGCGTCCGGGGGACGGGTCGCTGCTGTCGACATTCCGGCCCCGGGATCCTAGGGGTCAGGTGGCCGCAGCTCGACAGGCCTGGTCGACGACCGCAAGCAGCCGAGACGCGGCAGCGTCGAGATACGCATCGGACGGACCGTAGGTCGCGAGTGCGTCGAGGTATGCCCTGCGGTATTGCGCTGAGAGCGCGGCGAAGTCGGCCGCGACGACGTTGCCGCTGACCAGTCCGAGCAACTGCGCCTGGTCGGCGTTGCGCCCCATGGCGGGAATCACGTCGTTGAACAACGTGCGCTGCTGGGGAGACCATCCGACTGCCGGCACCGTCGGATCGGCTTGCTCGCGCCATGGGCGGATCTCGTCCTCGAAACGGGACACCATCGAGATCCACTCCTGGCAGAACGGCGACGGCGCGGTGATGAACCGCTCGGGCCGGGCCGGGTCGCCGACCGGCGGTAGCGGCGCCGGCGGTGACCCGGGGACGATGATCGGGCTGCGACCTGACGCGGCCCCGAAATCGATTGAGTCACAAATGGACACGATTGCTCCGGCGGCGCTCCCGCCAACGGTGGCGAGCTTGTTGTCGGCAGGCAGATAGCGCGGGACGGCGTCGGCGTAGGCACGCCAGTAGGCGATGGCCTGCTCGTAGAGTTCGCGCATCACACGGTGAGGTGTGGCCTTGGCCAGTGCGACGGTGTCGTCCGCCGCGACCAGCATTGCTGCAGCCACCGCGCGATGCTGATCGCGCTGCTGCGGAGTCCATCGGTCGGCAGGCAGGTCAGCGTTGCGCCGGTCCCAGCCGTTGCGCTGCGTCGCCGCGAGTGTGCTGTTGATCGAGGCCCAGTCGGTGCAGGTGGCGTCGTCGGTGATGAACCGGACCGGACCCATGTCCTCGGCACTGGCAATGGCGGTGAGGTCAACGGGCGGACCGGCGGGTGGTGGTGCCGCGGCGGTAGACGGCGACGCCGATTGTGGGTCGCTGTCTGTGACCAGCAGGGTTGCCAGTCCGACTACGACGACCGCCAGCACGGCGAGAGTGCCAAGAATCCACCGGCGACGTTCCTGGCGGTGCGTGAGCGGAGACGACACCGCCGGGGGCCGGAGTCCGTCGGGTGGTGTTGTCATAGAAGAAACCGAAGTCTAGACGGAGGCCTCAGCGTTGGTGGCATCGGTGATGAGCACCGCGACGTGCTGCCAGTACACCCAGTCGGCGATCGCGCGGCGCTGGTCGCCGGGTTCGAGAGCCGTCTGCGCGCGATGCAGGGCCAGGCCCTGCGCGTGCTCGGCGTACTTGATGAATGCCGCCAGATGGGGGCCGGAACGCTGAGGGTTGGTGCTCATCAGCGGCTTGGCCACGTCGAACCACAGCGCGGCGGTTTCGTCTGCGGGCGGCTCGAGGGCCGCGGGTGCCGGCGGGAGCAACTCGTTGAGACCGAAGTCGCTGACAGCCGAAAGCTGTTGGGCGGCAGCGGGAGCGATGACTTCGAGTCGGGTGCGACCCTGCATCGTGCCGTTCTCGGGAATGTCCTCTTCGGTCAGAATGATTTTCGGGACGCCTGGATCGAAACTGGCGAACTGGTCCTCGGTGGCCACGACGGCACGCAGCTGATGGTTGTGGTGCTGCGCCCAACCCTGCACGGCCAGGATCGGATAGGTGGCCCACTTGGCCCGCTCACCGGCCGGGATGGACTCGTCGGCGGAGGCCATATGGACATGGTCGGGAAGATGGACGCCCTCGGGGATGTAGGCGAGGCCGAAGCTGTTGGCGACCACTATCGCGCCGTCGGCCGTGACACCGGTGACCCAGAAGAAGCCGAAGTCCATGACGCCGACGTTGAGGGCGGCGGCGATGTGGCGAGCACGCTGCATCGGATCGTTGCCGTTGGTCTTGCGGCGCAGCGCGCCGGCGGTCGCTGCGGACACGATGGCGTCGCGCTCAGCGCGGGCCGCCGACACCGGGACGGGTGCGGCCGCCGCGCCGCTGGAGTTGGCGGTCGACATCGGTGCCACGCCGGGGCCGACGGCGGATGCGGCGGCACCGGGTGCGCCGGTCGGGGGTGGGGGGCCCGGTGGAGCGGGCGTGGTGGGCGGGCCGAGCGGTACCGGCGGAGGGGACGCCGGTGCGCCTGCGGTGGTGGGTGCGCCCAGGGGGGCGGGTCCGGCAGCGCCGCCGCCGGCGACGCCACCGCCACTGCCCATGCCGGCGCCGCCGGAGGACGCGCTCCCGGCGGCCGGAGACGTCGCCGCAGCTTGGCTGCTGGGCGGTGGTGTTGGTGATGAAGCGGGCGCCGACGATGCCAGCGGCGGCGGCGCTTGATTTGCAAACTGTTGCAGCGGAGTGGGTTTGGCGGACTTGGCCGCATCCGCTGGGCTTGCTGCAGAGGCGGGCTGTCCGGTGGCTGCGCCGGTAGCAGGCGTGCCGGGTGACCCTGTGCCGCTCGCCGGCGAGGAGGTGCCGGATGCCGAGGAGGCTGACGGTGAACTGGCGCCGCCCGAAGAGGGACCGGATGTACTTGAGGCGCTCATTGGGCTGGATGGTGAGGAAGGGCTCGTTGATCCCAGGCCAGCCGAACCGCCCGAACCACCTGGACCCGCGCTGGCAGCTGGGGGAGCAGGACCCGTAACATCCGTCGGCTGGGTGCTCCCCGCAAGTTTGGCGGGATCGGCTCGTCCTGGCAACGGTGCAGACGGCTGCTGCGGGCTTGGTGCGCGACTCTGGTTTACGGCTGTGGCGAACGGAGCTCTGGAAGCGGAGCTTGGAATCGAGGACGGGTCAACACGAGTGTTGACGGGCGGCGGCGGAGTGTCTGTCCCAGTGGGCAGGTGGGGAAGCTGTTTCTCGAGGAGGTTGTTTAGGGCGTTCGGTGGAGCCGTCCAAAGGTTGAATGCTGTCACCGCAGTTTGGTGGCTGCTAACGACAGCCACATTCGCTTCATACGCGGCTTGGACGACGTCATCGATCGCCTGCTTGCGATCGGCCTCGGTGGTGAAGGGGACACTGTTGATGATGTCTATCGCGGCCTTCGCTGCATCGACAATCCCTATGATCTCGCTCTTCGCGGATTCTACGATTCCCGCGGCATTAGCGTGCCAGGTGATCGCAGAGACAAGATCTGTCTGCAATGAATCCATGCTCGAAATACGGCTCGATATCGCGCCATTTCCAGCGTCGGCGGCAGCCCCAGTCCATAATTGCTCGTCAAAGATCGCCGACTTGTGTGTAATCCACCCTGTCAGAATCGTATGGAGCTGCTGAAGAACCCCTGTTAATTCTTCGCTGCGAGAATACAATGAATTCTCGTCAATTTCCGGCCACGCAGGAAACGCGACCATAGGAGCTACATGCTCCCCGGTTGGCTTTGGGATTCCCATCTCTCAACTACCGTCGACTGCCCGGCAGGCGTCGCTGACCGAACCGATGAGACCCGTGACAACCTCATTTAGATAGTTATTCTCCGGGACATAGTTTGGCAGTGTCGCAGCGAATGCTCGCTGATACTCAGTCGCTAAAGCGCCGAACCGCTCAATCACGATGTTCTGGCTTTCTTCAGCTAAGTCTTCAATTCGATCAGCGCTGGCGAGCATCAATGGGACGACGGCTTCGTTGATTGACTTCTGCTCTGGGCTCCATTGTTGTGCCGCAAGGTTTGGATCAATTTGACGCCAGGCGCTCGTGTCCATCGAGTATCGAAGGACGTGTTCCTCCCATCGCGGGCAGACGGGGGCCGGCTGCTCCAAAAACGGCGCAGCACCGTCACCCCGATTTGGGAGCGTGGAAGGTTCGACAAACGGAGCGCTGGATGAGGCTGCACCAGTCTTTATCGCAGCGCAGATTGACGTCAAAGCCAGCGAAGTCCCTACTGTTACACGCGCTAGATGGTCATCTGGCGGTTGGTAGAGAGGAACCTTGTCGGCATATTCGCGGGCATAGGCAATGAACTGCTGGTAGATATCGCGGACGACTGTGTTCTTAGTAGCGCTTGCTAAGTGCTCTGTTTGGTCAGCCGCTCCGCGCATGGCGTCCGCGACCTGACGGTGTTGTTGGCGTTGCGCAGCGGTCCATGCGCTGGCTGGTAGAGCGGGGTCCCTTAATTGCCAACCGTTTTCTTGAGCTGCAGCTAGCGCATCGTTGATAGGGCCCCATGCGCTGCACGTGGGTTCGTTGGTGATGATTCCGACCGATACCGCGTTGTTGGGCGCGATGCCGGTGGTCGTTTGGTCAGAATCAGCATCAGGCGGGGGACTGAGTGCGTACCCGCCGTCCCGCGTCACCAGCAAGGTCGCAACGACCGTGACCACAATGACAGTGAGTAGCCCCAGACCGCCGAGGATCCATTTGGCGCTGACACCGCTCTTCCGCGAGTGCTGTGGTGGCTCACCCGATGGCTGTTGCGCCGGCCAAGGTGGCTCGCCAGGCGGTGGGGGCAACGGAGGCGGAGGCCGCTGTCCGTGCGGCGGAATATTCATGCGCGCCGCCCCCGTTCATGCCTGATCATCTCCAATCCCTCCCGGGTTAAACGGCAACCCTTCGCTTGGATCCGTCAGCTCAATCAGTTTAGGAGATGTTGATAGGACGCCATGTCGCTGATTTATTCGTCCTGCTTGTCCGAGACTTCCGCCGTGATCTCCGCGACCACGGCATCCAGTCGCTCCCGATCGGCGTCGATCGACGCGCTGGCTTCGGCACTGGCGTTCTGCAGCGCCTCGTTGACCCGCTGCTCGACCGCCTCGGCGCCCAACCGCAACAAGCCGTCCTGGATGTAGACGTCCTTGAGCCAGTGGTGCCCGTTGAGCGTCACCTCGACCGTCTCGCCCTCGTCGGAGCCGGTGAACGATTCGGTCGCCATTTTGTCCAGCTGCTCATCCATCAACGACTGCAGCCGCCGCGCCTGCTTGAGGACCGCGGCCACCTCGGGATGCATATCGTCGGTCACTGCGTCTCCCCCTTCTTCGCGTCGTCCGGCCCACCCCGTCGTCGCGGCCGAACTCCGATCACCTGCTCAGTGTGCGGCCGATCCTCGACGTAGAGCGGCACATCTTCGGACAACTGCGGGTTGCGCTTCTTCTCACCGCTGCCCCCCTGCGCCCCGTGCATCATCGGGGCCATACCGCCGCCCATGCCGCCACCCATGGCGCCGCCGGAACCGGAGGTGGCACCCGCTGCGGCAACCGGGACGGCGGGTCCCACCACAGGTGCGGGCGCCACCGTCTCGGCGCCGACCGCAGGTTGAAGCGGCGACGCCGGAACACCGCCGCCGCCCCCGCCTCCCGAGCCGCCGCCGCCACCCCCGGCGGCTGCGGGCCTCAGGCTCGGATCCGTGGGAAGCTTCGGCAGCTGCGGCTCGCCCTTGGTGGGACTGGGCATGCCACCACCGGGCGCGCCGCCGCCTTTCGACCCGCCACCTTCGGATCCTCCGCCCGGCGATCCACCGCCCGGTGCCCCCCCCTGCTGCGATCCCTGCTGAGCGGCCTGCTGTGCCTGGTCGGCCGCTGACATCGGCGACACCGGCGCCTCCTGCGGTAGAGGCGGCTGCCCGCCCTGTCCGCCGCCGCCACCCGCCTGCGGCTGAGATCCGCCTCCTCCGGCAGCGGCCTGCCGTTCGCCCTCGGCCTGTGCCGGAACGCCTCGCGCCCGGGGATCACCGTTGCCTGTCACCGGTGACGTCGGCGCCGCGGAGTCAGGACGTGGCTGCGGAGGTTGCACCGGCGTCGGCCGCGCCGCGTTGGCATAGCCTTCGCGGATCGTTTCGGACTCCTGGTACAGCTGCTCCATCCGCAGCTGAAGGGCTCGCCGCGCGCCGCCGTCCATCGGCGTGGACATCAATTGTGTTCTGAGCGCCTCGTATTGAGCACGCACCGGCGCGTTGGCCGCAGCGGCCTGGTCGTGCGCGATCGCCAGCTTCTCGGCCTCTGCCGCCAGTTGCGTCCACTTGCCGGCGAGCGCCTGCAGCCAGCCCCCGAACGACTTGAACTTCACGTACGCGGCTTCTGCTGCCACGCCTTCCCAGTTCTGGATCTTCACCTCGAACGGGATGGCTGCTTCGGTGAGCCGGGCGGCGTTGGCGGTCCACTCCGCCGCGGCGGTCCGCAGCGCCGCCGCGTGGTCGCCCTCGGCCAGCTTGTTGTCCGTCTCGATCGGATCGAGGATGTCGCCGTCGGAGGCGACGTTCTCGAACCCGGGCATCGCGGGCGGCGGCGGAGGCGCGGGCAGGGTGTTGGCCCCGATCGGTACCGGCGCGGGTGCTGGCGCACCACCGCTGCCGCCAGGGATCGTGCTGTCGATGGTGGTCGCCGACGCCTCGTCCACCGCTTGATAGGCGCGGCCCACGAGGCGCAGGGTCTCGGCCAACCGCCGGCTCTCGGCCATGCCCCATTGCTGCTCAGCGCCAAGGGCTTCGGCGTTCTTGCCGAGATTGCGGACCGCGGCTGTGGTGGCGGTGAGCTTGTCGGGATCAGCGAGGGTCGCCGATGCGGGGTTGGCTCCCCACGGGATTGCCTCGATCGTGCCGGCCTTGGTTTCGAGGTCGCTCGGATCGACCTTGAGTTCGTCGCCCGCCATCTACCTCTCCCCACCGTGTGTAGGACCGATCATGGCTCCAGCACCATCTGGTAGCGGCTCTCTTCGCGCGGGTTGATCAGCCTGATCGGGAGTTGCTTGTGCCGTGGAGTCGCGATGTAGTTGTCCCGCAACATGACTTGGCCGACGCCAGGGTGGGGCCGCAGATAGGTCGTCGCATTGGGCCACGCCACCTTCGCCACCTCGCCGGTCCTTGCGTTGACGAAGCCGGCGAACTCGCGGAACTGTGGCTGCAGAGTGACGACCGCCCCCGCCGCCGCGGACCGCACGACGAACTGCGTGAACAGCCGCGCATTGCCCAGGTTGATGCTGACATCGACGTCGTCGAACGGCATGTACACCGGGTAGCGGTCGGCGGTCTCGCCGACCAGCACGCCCGCGGACCCGATGGGTAGTTCGTAGTGCCGGTCTGTCACCGGGGTTTCGCCGAACAGCGCGGCCCGCTGACCGCCGTACAGGCACGAAAACCCGCGCGGGGTCGACGGATTGGCCAGTGTGGTCAGCAGCACGGTGCTCGTCGGTGCGGACCCGGGGACGATTCGCACCCGGGTCAGGGTGTGGTCGGCGCGCGCCGACCACCACACGTCGGGGCCACCTGGCGCGCTGTAGGCGGCGGTGAATGTGCTGCGGCCCTTGATCATCGACCAGGTCTCGTGCTCGAAGCTGATCTCGGTGGCCGTGTCGAAGTCGTCGAAGCTACGGGCCGGCTGTGCGTCGATTCCCTTGCTGGCCATGTGGTCGGCGATCCGGGTGGTCGAGGCCACCAGGTACTGCGCCAGACCGGCGACTCCGGCATCGCGGCGCAGCGCCGACTTGCGGGTCTTGTCCGGATCGGCCCGCAGCACGACCCAGGTGCGCCTGCTGGCCGGTGCCGGGTACGGGCCCACGACCTGCTCGTAGAGTCCGACGAGTGCGGCCGGTGCCGTCTTGCCCACCCGGTAACCCGCCGAGACGATGTCGGCTTCCAGATCGGGGCAGTACGCGGTCAGCAGGTCGTCGACGATCTTGGTGTCGATGACGTCGTCGGTGAAGGCTGCGCCGTTGACGATCACCGTCGGGGTGAAAGGCCTTGGGATCAGCTCGATCACTGACACCAGGTAGTTGTCCTGCCAGCGCAGCGCGACATGGTCGCCGGGCAGGACGGTGGCACCCACCGCGGGCGCGGACGGCGCGGTCGGCGGTTGCCGGTGCCGCCGGCGCCAGGCGAACAGCGCCGCCCCCCAGCCGGTGACGCGTCGTCCGCGGAACGTCACCAGCGCCGACAGCGCGATCAGCACTCCCAGCGTGATGCCCAGCCACATCAGGTCCAGCGGGGCGAGCAGCAGGATGCACGCGGGGATCAGCGCCGCCGCCACCAGTGCGTGACCGGTGCTGAAGCGCAGCCCGAAGATCGACAGGAACCTGCTCATCGGCGCCTCATGGCGCGGCGCGCCAACGCTCCGATACCGAGCAGCGCCGCGACGCTGACTGCGACGATCACGACGCCCGTCATCGGGGCGCGATCCGGTGGCGGCACGTAGACCGGCGGCGGGATCTCCTTGACGTTGTAGGGGATCTCGGCGGGACCGGGGGGAACCTCCCACGTCAACGCGGCGACCGGATCGATCACCCCGGCGCCGACGACGTTGTCCACACCACCGCCGGGATGCCGCGCGGTGGCGGTGATCCGGTTGATGATCTGCGCCGGTGTCAGCGCGGGGAAGCGCTGTTTGATCAGCGCCGCCAACCCCGACACATACGCCGCCGAGAACGATGTGCCGCTGATCGGAATCGGGCCGTCCTCGCCCTGCAGCGCGTTGACGGGGTTGCCGTCATAACCGAGCGCCACCAGATTCTCGCCGGGTGCGGCGGCGCCGACCCACGGCCCCTGCATCGAGAATCCGCTGGGCTGGCCGTTCGGTGCGATGCTGCCGACCGTCAGGACCAGCGGCGAATACCAGGCCGGCGAGACGATGGTCTGCACCTGCTGCCATCCCCGCGGGTCGGCGGGCAGGGCGGCGTCGGGCGGCGGATTCTGGTTGCAGTTCTCGCCGGTGTTGCCCGCCGCGACGACGATCACCACCCCCTTGACGTTGACGGCGTAGTTGATCGCGGCACCGACCACGGCTTCGTTGATGGGGCGGGTCACCTTGTAGCAGGCGGCCTCGCTGATGTTGATGATCTGCGCTCCGATGTTGGCGGCGTGCACGATGGCGCGCGCCAGGCTCCGCAGCGAGCCTGCGGTCTGGGTGGCGTTGGGATCGTTGGGGTCGGTGCGGGCGCCGACCGGGGAGAAGCTGTCCGAGGTCTGGCGCAGCGACAGAATCCGAGCCTCCGGCGCGACGCCGACGAAGGCGTCGGTGGGTGCGGGACGGCCCGCGATGACGGCAGCGGTCAGGGTGCCGTGCGCATCGCAGTCCGACATGCCGTTGCCGGCCTGATCGACGAAGTCGCCGCCGGGCTCGGCCGGTACCCGGGGTGACCCGTTGACGCCCGTGTCGATGACCGCCACAGTTACGCCCGCACCCGTTGCGAACTTCTGCGCCTCTGCCAGCCGCAGATAATCACTGGCCCACGGGCGGTCCGCGAAGTTCGCGTTCGGGAACGCCGTCGGCGTGGCGCAGATGCGCCGCTGTTCCATCGGCTGGTCCGGACCGGTCTCATCAGGGGGAATGGCGGCCGGATCAATGATCGGCGGCTCTATCGCTCCGACGGGAGGAGCAGTCAGCAGCACCAGGAACAGTGCGGCAATCAGCGCACCAATGCGGCGCACGCGATGTCACCCCCCGAGAACCCCGACCAGCGCACAGTGTGCTGGTAACCCGACAGCAAACCCACCGACCGCGTCGGCGTGGCACAAATAGTCGGGTCCAGGCTACGCGTGGAAGGCACACGGCAATGCTAAGGGGGTTCAGTGAGGGGTCGTTCCGCTTTCTTTCCCGACGGGAATCTCAGGCGTCGAGGTCCTTCTGCACCAGCTCGGCGATGGTGGCCAGCGCTGCCTCGTCGTCGGAGGCGACGGTGACCTCGGCGCCGTTGCCTGCACCCAGGGTCATGATCATCAGCGCCGAGCCGGCATCGACGGGCTCACCGCCGTCGACCGAGAGCGTGACAGGGACACCGGCGTTGACGGCGGCCTCGGCGATGATGGCCGCGGGCCGTGCGTGCAGTCCGATGGACGAGCCGACGATGACGGTCTTGCTGGGCATGGAGTTCTCCTTTTGTTGGTGGGGGATGGACGATCAGGCGGTGACGAGCTCAGGCTCGGCCTTGGCGCCGGGCTTGATGAACTGCTTGGCGGCGACGACCGCGAGCGCGGAGATGACTGTTCCGACCACGAGAGCGACGAGGAACATCGCCAGGTTGCCGATCGCGAAGAACACGAAGATGCCACCGTGCGGTGCCCGCAGGGTCACGCCGAACGCCATGCACAGAGCCCCGGTGACGGCGCCACCGGCCATCATCGACGGGATGACACGCAGTGGATCGGCGGCCGCGAACGGGATCGCGCCTTCCGAGATGAACGAGGCCCCGAGAAGCCATGCGGCGCGGCCGTTCTCCCGTTCGGGCTCGCTGAACAGGCCCGGCCGGATCGTGGTCGCCAGCGCCATGGCCAGCGGCGGCACCATGCCTGCCGCCATCACTGTCGCCATGATCTCGAACGACGCGGTGGTGGCCGCGGCCAGTCCGGCGGTGGCGAATGCGTAGGCCGCCTTGTTGACCGGACCGCCGAGGTCGAAGCACATCATCAGGCCCAGGATGATCCCGAGGAAGACCGCCGAGGTACCGGACATCCCGGTCAGCCATTCGGTGAGGCTGGTGTTGACCCACGCCAAGGGGCGGCCGATCAGGAAGAACATGATCAGACCGACGGCCAGGGACGCGACCAGCGGGATGATGACCACCGGCATGAGGCCGCGCAACCATCGCGGCACATCGATTTTGCTGATCCACAGCGCGGTGAAGCCGGCGATCACGCCGCCGGCGATGCCGCCGATGAAGCCGCCGCCGACGAAGACGGCCAACGCACCCGCGGTGAAGCCCGGCGCGATACCCGGCCGGTCGGCGATCGCGAAGGAGATGTAGCCGGCGAGGGCCGGTACCAGGAAGCCGAATGCCAGGCCGCCGAGGGTGAACAGGATCGCGCCGAGGTATTCGAGGAATCCGCCGGGCGGCAGGTTCTGCAGCGAGTTGTTCAGCGCGATGTCGTTACCGGTGTCGGCGATCTCGTAGCCACCGAACAGGAAGCCCAGCGCGATCAGCAGGCCGCCGGCAGCGACGAACGGGATCATGTAGCTCACGCCGGTCAGCAGGATCTGCCGGGTGCGCGTCCCCCAGCCGACATTGCCGGACGGTGCGCCGGACGAGCTCGCGTCGGCGCCGGAGCCCTCCACCCGCGCCGCGTTCGGATTGTCTGCTGCGGCAAGGGCTTCGGCGATCATCTTGCCGGGTTCGTTGATCGCGCGTTTGACTCCGGAGGCCACGACGGGCTTGCCCGCGAAGCGGCCCTTGTCCTTCACCCCGACGTCGGTGGCGAAGATGACCGCGTCCGCCTTGGCGATCGTCTCCGGCGGTAGCGGTGTGCTGCCCGAGGAACCCTGCGTCTCGACGACGAGAGTGACGCCGGCCTCCTTGGCTGCGGCGGTCAGCGAGTCGGCGGCCATATAGGTGTGGGCGATGCCGGTCGGGCAGGCGGTGATGGCGACGATGGACCTGGCGGTGGGCTTCTCCGCGGTAGCCGCGGCAGCCGCGGGAGCGGCGGGCGTCGGGGCGGCGGCCGGTGCGGCCGGTGCGGGGTTCACCACCCCGTCGACGAGAGAGACCACCTCGTCGACGGTGGCGGCATTGCGCAGCGACTCGACGAAATCCTTGCGTACCAACGCCCTTGCCAGGCTGGACAGCAGCTTCATGTGCTCCTGGCCGCCGGAGTCGGGTGCGGCGATCAGGAATGCCAGGTCGGCCGGGCCGTCGGGCGCACCGAAGTCGACGCCGGGCTTGAGCCGGGCGAATCCGATGGTCGGGGTGTCGACGTAGGGCGAGCGGCAGTGCGGGATCGCGATCCCGCCGGGAAGACCGGTGGCGGACTGTTCTTCGCGCGCCATCGCGGCGCTGACGAGTCCCTGGGGGTCGGTGGTGCGTCCCGCCTGGGCGAGGACGTCGACCAGGCGGGCGATGACGGCCTGCTTGCCGCCGTCCACGGCGGCGTCGAGCAGCACGAGGTCACGCGAGATGATCGGCGGGGAGCTGGTGGAGCTGGTCATGGGACTACCTTCGTCTCTCGGTCTTACTGGTTGGCGGGAATGGGTGAGATCGGCGAAACCTGAACCGCGTTCAGGTCGATCTCGGACGGTGCGGGCAGTGTCGTTCCGGGCAGGGCGGCGGCGGCGCTGCCGTAGGCGACGGCCATCTGGAGTCGCTGGGGTGGCTCGGCGCCCCCGACTTCGGCGCGCACGTACCCGGCCAGCGACGAGTCGCCGGCGCCGACGGTGCTGCGGGGCACGATCGGTGGGGGTGTCGCCATCCAGGCGCCGTTCTGGTCGACCAGCACGGCACCGGCCGCACCGAGCGTGGCCAGCACGGCACCGATTCCCCTGTCGATCAGTTGCCTCGCCGCCGCGACGACGGGTGCCGGATCTCCCTGGACGACGGCCGCTTCCAGAGCCTGCGGGGAGTAGCCGAGGACGCCGGCGAGCTCCTCGGCGTTCGGCTTGATCAGATCGGGAGCGCCGCGGTCGAGCGAGCCGATCAGGGCGGCCAGCGGCGCGTCGGACGTGTCGACGGCGATGCGGCAGGGATGTGACGCGAGCAGTGCGACGACGTCCGCGTACCAGGAGGCGGGAACTCCCGGCGGCAGCGAACCGGACATCACCACCCACGCGGCGTCCCTCGCCGCATCCAGCACCGCATCGGTGAACGCCCGCAGTGCCGACTCGTCCAGTACGGCGCCCGGCTCGTTGATCTTGGTGGTGGTGCCGTCCTGCTCGGTGATGGTCAGGTTGGTCCGGGCCGCCTCGTGGGTGGGCACCACCCGGTAGGGCACCGCGGCCGCCTGCAGTGCGCTCACCAGCGGATCGTTGGTGGCCGCGGGAAGCACGGCGAGCGCGTCGACGCCGGCCATCGTCAGTACCTTCGCCACGTTGACGCCCTTGCCGCCGGCCTGGCTGGTGACCGAGGTGACTCGGTGCACCGCGCCTCGCGTCAGCGGTGAGGACAGCGTGACGGTGCGGTCGATGCTCGGGTTGGGGGTGACGGTGACGATCACGGTTGGCCTCCTGCGCAGATGACCTCGACGCCGTTCTCGCCCAGTACGGCGCTGTCGGCGGCGGAGATCTCGGGGTCGGTGATGAGGGTGTCGACACTGGAGATGGGGGCGAAGCTGACGAAGTCCTCGCGGCCGACCTTCGACGAATCAGCGGCGACGACAACGTAATTGGCGGACCGGACCATCGCCCGCTTGACTGCCGCCTCTTCGCTGTCGGGGGTCGACAGCCCATGGCGCACGCTGATCGCGTTGGTGCCGATGAAGGCGATGTCCACGCGCAAGGTGTCCAGTACCCGCAGCGCCTGCTCGCCGACGGCGGCCTGGGTGATTCCGCGCACCCGTCCACCCAGCAGCTGCAGTGAGACCGACGGCATCGTGGCGAGTCGGGCGGCGATCGGCACCGAGTTGGTCACGACGACGAGCTCGCGGTCCGTTGGGATCTGCGAGGCGATCCGCATCGTGGTGGTGCCGGCGTCCAGCAGCACGCTGGCCCCGCTGAGAGGAAAGAACTCCGCGGCCGCGGCGGCGATCGCGTCCTTGTGTTCGGTGCGGGTCACGTCCCGTTCGCCGACGCCCGGTTCGACGAGGTGCAGAGCCCGTACGGGCACCGCCCCGCCGTGGACGCGTCGGACGATGCCCGCCTTGTCCAGCACGGCCAGGTCGCGCCGCACGGTCTCGGTGGTGACGTCGTAGGCCTGCGCCAGTTCGGCCACCGACGCCCTGCCCCGTGTCATCACCAGCGACGCGATGGCTTGCTGCCGTTCTTCCGGGTACATGGGACTCCGTGAGGATGAGGACTTATGTGGGGTTGGACCCAATTCAATGTTGATATGTTTGGTTTTACCCCTGAACGTGTTGACTTGTCAACGGTTTCTTGTAACCTAGTTCACATGACCGCCTCGTCCTCGCTTACCTCACCCCCGGCGATCGGCACCGTTCTGCATGGTGTGCCCGTCGTGGCCGGCGTCCAATACGCGCCCGTCATCCGTCCCGGGAAGCCACCCCAGATCGATCCCGGTGCCGACGCCGATCTCGACGAGGCCGACAGGGCAGCCGAAGGTGAACGGTTCAGCGCCGCGGCGGCCACGGTCGCGGAGCGGCTACGCGAGCGCGCCGCGCACGCCACCGGTTCGGCGTCGGAGGTGCTGGCGGCCACCGCGACGCTGGCTCAGGACCGGGGCTGGCTCGGCGTCGCCGAAAAGCGCATCAAAGACGGCGCGCCTGCGGTCCGCGCGGTCAACGCCGCGATCGAGCAGTTCGTCGAGATGTTCACCAAGCTGGGTGGGCTGATGGCCGAACGTGTCACCGATCTGCGCGACATCCGCAACCGCGTGGTCGCCGAGTTGAAGGGGCTGCCGGAGCCCGGTGTGCCCGTGCCCGACGAGCCGTCGATCCTGTGCGCCGAGGATCTCGCGCCCGCCGACACCGCGGGCCTCGACCCGACGCTCATCGTGGCGCTCGCCACCACGCTCGGCGGTCCGACCAGCCACACCGCGATCATCGCCCGGCAGTTGGGCATACCGTGCATCGTCGCGGTGACCGGACTCGACGACGTGCCTGCGGGCGCGATGGCGCTGGTCGACGGAACGCTGGGCACCATCACGATCGGGCCCGATGAAGCCGCCGCCCGTGACGCCGTCGCCGAAGCGCAACGTGCCGCGGCGTCGGCGGCGAACTGGTCCGGCCCGGGTGCCACTGCCGATGGGCACGCCGTCGCCGTCCTCGCCAACGTCCAGGACGGGGCTGCAGCCCGCTCGGCCAGTCAGACCCCGGCCGAGGGTATCGGGCTGTTCCGCACCGAATTGTGTTTCCTCAACACCGAGACCGAGCCGACGGTCGACGAGCAGGCCACCATCTACACCGAGGTGCTCGAAGCGTTCGCCGGCAAGAAGGTCGTCGTCCGCACGCTCGACGCCGGTTCCGACAAGCCGTTGAAATTCGCAGGCCATCCCGACGAGGCGAACCCTGCGTTGGGCGTGCGTGGCATCCGGATCTCGTTCAACAACCCGGCGATCCTGGACCACCAGCTCGAAGGGATCGCCAAGGCGGCCGAGCGCTCCGGCAACCCGCCGTGGGTGATGGCGCCGATGATCGCGACCGCCGAGGAAGCGAAAAACTTTGCCGACAAAGCTCGTTCGTACGGTCTCACCCCGGGCGTGATGATCGAGGTGCCCGCCGCGGCGCTGTTGGCCGACCGGATCCTGGAGCACGTCGACTTCCTGTCGATCGGCACCAACGACCTGGCGCAGTACACGATGGCCGCCGACCGCATGTCGGCCGATCTGGCCACCCTCACCGATCCGTGGCAACCCGCCGTGCTGGCACTCGTCGCGATGACGGTGAAAGCCGGTGTCGCCGTGGGTAAGCCGGTCGGTGTCTGTGGTGAGGCCGCGGCCGACCCGGTGCTGGCGTGCGTGCTGACCGGCTTCGGCGTGACGTCGCTGTCGGCGGCCGCTGCGGCGGTGCAGGGTGTGGGTGCCAAGCTGGCCCAGGTCACGCTGCAGCAGTGCCGCGACGCGGCCGAGGCGGTCTTGACCACCTCCACTGCCGCCGACGCGCGCGCCGCGGCCATGTCAGCGCTCGGCTGAGCCGCCGTGAACACGCAATAGGTCGCGCACCGGGTGCGGTGGGCGTAGCGTCCCGACGAGTGGTCCCCCAGCCAGAGACCAGCTTCTGCGTGTAGTCGCCCATTCCTCCGCCTCCCGTCACGGGGTGCACGTCCGTCTGGAGCCGCCATGACAACGCTTCCCAGCGCCCCGATCGCGGACGAGGTGCCGCCCGGCTTCACCCGGCACACCGAGACGGCCAACTCGGTCACCATCGATTACGTGATCGGTGGGCATGGACCGACTCTTGTTCTGCTCCATGGCTATCCGCAGTCGTGGTACGAATGGCGACACGTCATGCCCGCGCTGGCCGAGCACTACACCGTCATTGCTCCGAGTCTGCGTGGCGCAGGGCTCAGTGACGCACCGGGGAGCGGCTACGACAAGACGACGATGGCCGCGGACATCCACGCGCTACTCGTCGCGATCGATCGACATCGCGATATACGACTCGTCGGCCATGACATCGGCTTGATGGTCGCGTACGCCTACGCAGCCGAACATCCCGATGATGTCGTCAAACTCGTTCTCAGTGAGGCGTTCATCCCCCATCCGAGTATCTACGAATTCCCGGCGCTGTCTGCCGACGGGCCCGGGCCGTGGCACTTCGGTTTCTTCCTGTTGACCAACGGATTTCCCGAACAGCTGATCGCAGGCAACGAGACCGTGTGGGTCGACAGGTTCATTGACAGCTTGATGGTGGTGAAGGGCTCGATCACGCCTGAGGAGATCGAGGTCTACGCAAGCTTCCTGCGCGGTCCCGGACACCTCGCGGCCACGATCGAGTGGTTTCGCGCGTGGCCGGCCGACATGGTCGACAACGCCACTCGGCGGCAGACCAGGCTCGCCATGCCGGTCCTGGCCATCGGCGCCGACGGCAGCCTCGGTGATTTCGTCGCCACCAACGCCGAGAAGTACGCCGACGATGTCACCGCCGTCGTCGTCGCCGGTTCCGGACACTGGATCTACGAAGAGCATCCGGAGGAACTGACCCGCGTGCTCCTGGACTTCCTCGGAGACAACGGCGCCGGCAGCCGGCCGGTGGTTTCCGATCCCGTCCGCCGGTGAATCCACGGGCCGTGAGATATCCGTCGCAGGACGAGTTCGCGTCCGAGGTCACCGAGTGGTGGGACATACCCGGCTGGTTCCACTGGCGCGAAGGTCAGGAGGAAGCCGTTGCCACCTTCCCGGAAGGAAGCACGTTCCTGGAAGTCGGGTCCTACCTCGGCCGCAGTCTGTGCTCGCTGGCCGACGTCGTACGCAGCTCGGGCCGCGACTACACGGTGGTCGGCGTCGACACCTGCCGCGGCAGCGGGCACGAGGGTCCGGCCAACAAGAATGCGCACGGTCCCGCGGTCGAGTTCGGTGGCGGAACGTTCGCAGGCCTGTTGCACCGCAACATCATCGCCTGTGGGTTCGCCGACACCGTGGACGTGTTGATCAGCTCCTCGCCCCGGGCGGCCGACTTCTTCAGCGACGGTTCGCTGGCATGGGTACACCTGGACGCCCGACACGACTACGACAGCGTCGCCGCCGACATCGACGCGTGGGCGCCGAAGGTGATGCCGGGCGGCTGGCTCTCCGGCGACGACTACGACGACCGATTGTGGCCCGGTGTCGTCGGCGCGGTGCGGGACAGGATGCCCGATGCGCACGGCTGGCTGACCGCGCAGTGGCGGTGGCTGAAGCCCGGGAATTAATCGGACTATAGTCCGGTTACTTCGACCATGCCTGCAATCACAGCCGATACGCTGACCCTGCCGCGCATTTCCGGGTCGGCTCCCACCGATACCGAACGCCCCGTGCGGTCGGTCACCAGCGGTCCGCGGGGGTACGAGGGCGAGGGTTTTCCCGTCGTCCGTGCCTTCGCGGGCGTCAGCGCACGTGACCTGGACCCGTTCGTGCACATGGACCAGATGGGGGAGGTCGAGTACCAACCGGGCGAACCCCGCGGCACCGACTGGCATCCGCATCGCGGCTTCGAGACGGTCACGTACATGATCGACGGCCGCTTCGCACACCAGGACTCCCATGGCGGCGGCGGACTGATCGCCGACGGCGCCACCCAGTGGATGACCGCCGGCTCGGGAATCCTGCACATCGAGACCCCGCCCGCCGAACTCGTGGAGAGCGGCGGCTTGTTCCACGGGATCCAGCTGTGGGTGAATCTGCCCAAGAAGGACAAATTCGCCGCGCCGCGGTATCAGTCCATCGAAGGCAACCAGGTCACGCTGCTGGCATCCGATGACGGGGGCGCGCTGGTGCGCGTCATCGCCGGTGAGATCGACGGCAGGGGCGGGCCCGGAGACACGCACACACCGATCACGCTGGCGCACGCCACCGTCGAGCCGGGCGCGCGACTGAATCTGCCGTGGAACCGCGATTTCAATGCGCTGGTGTACGTGCTGTCGGGCCGAGGGGCTGTCGGCCCCATCGGTCACCCGATCCAGCAGGGTCAGCTCGCGGTGTTCGGCCCGGGCGACCGCATCACGGTGGCCGCCGATGGTGCGCAGGACTCGAATCGTCCTGCTCTTGAGGTTCTCCTGTTGGGCGGCAGGCCGATTCGCGAGCCTGTCTTCCAGTACGGACCGTTCGTGATGAACTCGAAGTCCGAACTCGTCCAGGCGATGGAGGACTTCAATGCAGGCAAGTTCGGCACCATTCCGCCGAACGCGCTGATGCCGCACCGGCCGCTGCGCTGACGGGTCAGGAGGTCGCGGGCTGGAGCGGATAGATCAGCTCCAGCTCGCCGATCGCCGCCGCCGCCGTCAGCAAAGGCAGGGCCGCCGACACCCCCAGGTCGTCGACGCGAGCCTCGGACCGCAACGCCCGCACGAAGTCCTCGCTGATCGGCGCCACCGGGTCGGCGGGATCGAAGGTGCCGGTGACCCGTTCGTAGATCGCCTCGACGTGCTCCTCCACCACGGCGCGCACCCCCGGATACGCGCCGAGAGGTGGGGGAGTGGGGATGTCGGCGATCAGATCGGCCGCCATGCGCAACCGGATCGCCCGGTTGAACGAGCGCACGATGGGGGCGCGGAAGTCCGTCTCCCCGCTGCTCTCTGAAAGATATTGCCGCACAGCGTCATCAGCGACACGCGAAGCCGCCAACGCATCGTGGCTCAACGTCCAGACCTCGTCGTTGCGCTCCTCGTAGGCGCCCCGGGTGATCCGCAGGACCGCGGCGCGCAGGTACCTGGCGGACAGCGCGCGGGACGAATCGATCGCTCGTGTCACCGAGGCGGTCGCGCCGCGCGGCCACAACAGCAGTGAAACCACCACGCCCACAGCGGCTCCCACAAGGACGTCCTCCACGCGGATCAGCCCGACCGCCCATCCGGTGGGCACGATCAGGTTGAAGAAGATCAGCACCATCATCGTGAACGCGGCCTGGGCCGCGGTGAACGACGCGATCTCCGGCACGTACGCCGACCCGAAGACCACCAGCGGCATCAGCATCCACAACACGACCGGGTCGACGCCCACCAGGCTGATCAGCACCGCGCCGAGCAGGAAGCCGATGCCGGTGCCGATCACCGCGCGCCACACCCGGGTACCTGTGGTCAGCGCGCTGCTGCGCAGCACCGACAGTGCCCCGAGAACCACCCAGAAGCCGTGCTCGACGGGGAACAGGTGCGTGACCGCCACGGCCAGCGCGAGGCCGAGGCCGGTGCGCAGGCTGTTCCGGACCGCCACCGATCGATTCTCGACGAAACCCGACGTGATCTGGGCGGCCGCAACGGTTTCGGGCAGTAGGCGGTCCGATGCGCCGGTCGGCGGGAGCCGGCGTCCCAGGGCGCGCGCCCACACGGGTCGAGCGTCTGCAGCGGCTGCCGCCGCGATGACGCGCCCGGTGGCGCTGACGGTTGCCGCGATGGTTCGCCGCCGCAACAGATCGCGCCCCAGCTCGACGGCGTCGTCGTCATCGGCGACCCCGAGGATCGCGTCGAGGTCCTCACGCCACCGTCCGCGAGCCAGCGTGCGCAGCGTCATCAGCGCCGCCTCCAGGTCGGCCCTGGCAAGGTCGCGGTCGGCACCCTTGGCAATGCGCAGCACGGCCGCGGAGCAGCGGAGCACCCGCACCACGGCAGGCTTGTCGCGCAGCGTCACACCGCCGGGTTGACCCGTTCTGTCGGCCACCCACTCCAGATCGTCGACCACGCGAACCAGGGCCCGGCTGCCCGCCGTCAGCCCGACCGGCCGGAAGTCGGCGCCCAGGAACGTCTCTCGCAGTGCGTCCATCGCCCGGCCCACGTCGGCGGCCGTCGCCTCGCCGTCCAGCCGGTCGGCGAGGGTGCTGCAGGCCCGCGCCGCCCGGCGGCGCAACTGGCCGTGGTGGCGAGGTGCCAGCACGAACAGCGCGGCGGGAACGCAGACCGCCAGGGCGATCGCCCACCCGAGGAGCCGCTCCCCGATCGGACCGGGTGGTGTGCAGGCGGGCAGCACGAATGTCAGCAGCGTGGCGCGCTGGCCGGCGGCGATCGTCTCGCTGAGCACACCGGAGAAGGTCACCGCCACCCCGATCACGAACATGCCCAGCACCGCGGCCCACGGAAGGGGGGCGACGAGCGTTCCGAGGGTGATCAGGATGGACCCGTTGATACCGAGCCCGGCGTAGGCGACCGCCCGGTTCTGCCGGTTGCCAGGGAAATCGGAGAAGACGAGCAGCGCCACCGACCCGAAGATCGTGAACAGCGGTGTCTGGGCGTTGCCACCGGCGACGGCGAAGCTCACCGCGGCGGCCAGGGGCACCACCGTCGCGGCGCGCACCGCGCGACGCAGCGCGTCGTTGTCCGGATCGCGTTGCGCGACGCGGCGTATCACGCGAAAACGCAGCTCATGCAGCCATTTGGGCATCAGTGTGCGAGCACCTTGATACCGATCACGAGAAGTCCCACGCCCGTGAGTAAGAGAACCGTCACAATTTGCTGCCACCACCGCAGTCGCGTCCGGCGGACGGCCAGCAGGGCTATCAGCGCGAGTTCGCCGACCAGGATCCACTTGGCGACCCACATCGCCGAATGAGTCTGGAGCAGGCCGATGCCCGCCGCGCCGAGTGCCAGCAGCGGGAGCACACCCGCCAGCAGGATCTGGCCGGACGCTTGCAGCATGCGCAACGCCTCGAGACCCCGTGGCGCCCGCTCGTGCACGGCCGTGTGGGCAACCCAGTCGGCGAGCAGGCTGGCCGCCCAGAGCCCGCCCATGGTGACTGCGACGTCGAGCACCCGGGCCCAGGCGCTGGTGTCGTCGCCGGTGTAGCGCGTCAGGACCACGAGGGTCGCCAGACAGGAGATCGCGCCGTAGAGGCGCTCGCGCAGCATCGCGACGACGTGCTCGGTGGAGGCCTCGGCCTCGGTGGTCTCACTCATCGTCGGGCACCGTGCTGAAGCGGCCGGAGTCGAGTGCCTCCAGCAGCTGTTCGGCGAGCCAGCGCAATCCCGGCGTATCCGACGGCAGGATCGCCTGTTCGTAGCCGACCAGCAGGTATACCGCCCACGCCGCGAACAGGTCCGCCTGACGATTGTTCTGCAGGATATGCAGTGCCGAGTCGTGCATCGCGTCGAAGCGTTGTCGGTCGACCGCGGCCTGCACGGCGCGGACCTCGGGGTCGATGGCGCCCCACACCCGGATAGCGGCCTCCGCGCCGTGGGGCAGCGTCAGCCCGGCCTCGAGGAACCTGCCGATCCGTCGGCGGGGGTCGGGCTCGTCCTGGACCGCGTCGACCACCCGCACCGTCATGCCCTGCTGCCAGTGCGCCACCAGCTGCCGTGTGTACGCCGACCAGTTGGTGAAGTAGTGGTAGAACGAGCCGGTGGTGACGCCGAGCCGGTGACATACCTCGGCCAGCTTCAGGCCGCCGTACCCCAGGTCGGAGAGGACTTCGAGGCCCGCGTCGAAGAACGCCTCCCGCGATTCAACCGCCCCCATACGACAAAACCCTAGTTCGCGAGCGCCCGATGGGACGTGAGCTATCTCGGGGCCGGCGCTGCGCCGAGCCCGCCGCTGGCGCAACTGTGTTTGCTGCACGGTCTCTCTCGGGTAACGGGTCGATGCCGCGTGAACAAGTGCCAGGTGAGCTGTGGCACAATTTGACCGTGCCGTATACGGCTAGTCGAGGTCCAGGACGTCCTCCCGCAGCGAAGGCAGCTGAAACACGGGAGCGCATTCTGCATGCCGCTCGCGAGGTGTTCAGCGAACTCGGATACGATGCCGCGACGTTTCAGGCAATCGCCATTCGTGCAGATCTGACCCGTCCCGCCATCAATCACTACTTCGCCAGCAAACGCGTTCTGTGGGCTGAGGTGGTCGAGCAGACCAACACCACGATTGTTAGCGCGGGCATCGCCAGGGCGCAGGAGCAGACGACGCTGATCGATCGGTTGTCGGCCTTCCTGTCGGTGGCGACGCAGGCGGACTCCGAGGACCGCTCGGCGGCCGCCTTTCTGGTGACGTCGGTGCTCGAGTCGCAGCGGCATCCCGAACTCAACAACGACGCACACGACTCCCTGAAGAACTCGCGGGCGTTCGTCTCCTGGGCGGTCAACGACGCCATCACCCGCGGTGAACTGAGTACCGACACCGATATCGACCACCTGGTGGAGATGCTGGTCGCGGTCGTCTGGGGCATGGGCTTCTACTCGGGATTCGTCTCGGACCGCACCGATCTCGGCGCGGTGGTGCACAAGCTTGAGCTGTTGCTGGCCAACAAACTCTGGAACCTGAGCGAATAAGGTCGGCCGGCACCGCTAGCTGCGCGTTTTCTGTGAGTTTGGGCCTCAGGCCTGTGTCCTGGCCCACAGCAACGGCAGTGCGCCCCTCGTTATAGATAGCCTGGCGAAGTAATTGCGTCCTCGCCGACATACGGAGCCGGTCATGAGTTCACTTCGCACCCACGACGACACCTGGGACATCGCGTCCAGCGTCGGGGCCACCGCCGTCATGGTCGCAGCGGCGCGCGCTGCGGAAACCGGGCGCGCGGACCGACTGATCAACGACCCCTACGCCAGGATCCTCGTGGAAGGTGCCGGCGCGGGCAGCTGGGACTACATCGCCGACGAGGCGTTCGTGGCGCAGGTGACCGAGTCCGATCCCGAGGCCGGCAAGTTGTTCGAGCACATGGGCAACTACCAGGCCGTGCGCACCCACTTCTTCGATGCGTTCTTCGCCGCGGCGGTGGACGCAGGCATCCGCCAGGTCGTCATCCTCGCTTCCGGCCTCGATTCCCGCGCGTTTCGGTTGCCCTGGCCCGCAGGCACCACGGTGTTCGAGATCGACCAGCCCAAGGTGCTCGAGTACAAGTCGGCGACGTTGGCCGAGCACGGAGTGCAGCCGACCGCCGAGCGCCGCGAGGTGGCGATCGACCTGCGACAGGACTGGCCTGCCGCGCTCACGGCCGCCGGGTTCGACGCCTCCCGCCCTACGGCGTGGCTCGCCGAGGGCCTGCTGATGTACCTGCCAGCCGACGCCCAGGACCGGCTGTTCACCCAGATCACCGAGCTGAGCGCACCCGAAAGCCGGCTCGCAGCCGAGTCGATGGGCGTGCATGCGCCGGACCGCCGTGAACGCATGCGGGAACGGCTCGCATCGATCGCCGACAAGGCCGGGGTGGAGCCCATGGACATCACCGAGCTGACCTATGAGGATCCCGACCGGGCCGAAGTCGCCGACTGGTTGACCGCCAACGGGTGGCGCGCCGCGGCTGTCGACTCGCAGGAGGAGATGGACCGGTTGGGCCGTTTCGTCGAGATCACCGACAGCGACGAGCCGTCGTTCTCCACCTTCACCACGGGTGTGAAGCTCTGAGCTGACAGGCGCCTATGCACCAACCGGGTGGTTGGTTAGGATTCGGGGCACGCCAAGGTCAGAAGGGACCCCATCATGACCACCGAATCCGTCGTAGGCCTCCACGCCGACAGCAGCGCCGGCGGCGCCGACATTCCCGCCGTCGTCCGCAAGCTCCGGGACACCTTTGCCACCGGCCGCACCCGCAGCGTCGAATGGCGCAAGCAGCAACTGCACGCGCTCGAGCGGCTGATGTCCGAGAACGAAGGCGCCATCGCCGATGCGCTGGAGAAAGATCTGGGCCGGTCGCCGTTCGAGGCGTGGTTGGCCGACGTCGCCAGCACCGCCGGAGAGGCCGCGTTCGCGGCGAAGAACGTCGGCAAGTGGATGAAGCGCCGCCACCGTCTGCTGGAGATGTCGCAGCTGCCCGGCCGCGGGTGGGTGGAGTACGAGCCCTTCGGCACGGTGCTGGTGATCGGCGCGTGGAACTTCCCGTTCGCGCTGACTCTCGGGCCTGCCGTCGGCGCCATCGCCGCGGGAAACACCGTGGTGCTCAAGCCTTCTGAAGTCGCCCCCGCGTCCTCGGCCCTGATGGCCGAGCTGGTTCCGCGCTACTTGGACAACGATGCCATCGCCGTCATCGAAGGCGACGGCGCGGTCAGCCAGGAGCTCATCGCCCAGGGCTTCGACCACCTGATCTTCACCGGTGGAACCGAGATCGGCCGCCGCGTCTACGAAGGCGCCGCGGCGCACCTGACCCCGGTGACCCTCGAGCTGGGCGGCAAGAGCCCGGTGATCGTCGCCGCCGACGCCGATGTCGAGGTGGCCGCGAAGCGCATCGCCTGGACCAAGCTGATCAACTCCGGCCAGATCTGCATCGCCCCGGACTACGTGCTCGCCGACGCGTCCATCCGCGACCGGCTCGTCGACGAACTGCGCAAGACCATCGACACGTTCGAGGCCGGGAATTCCGGCGGCAAGCAGATCGTCAACGAACGCCACTTCAACCGGCTGGCCAATGCGCTGGCCGCCACCAAGGGCACCGTCGCCGTGGGTGGCGGCACCGACGCGGTGAGCCTCAAGATCCAGCCGACGGTCGTCGTGGATCCCGACCCGGCCGAGCCGCTGATGACCGACGAGATCTTCGGGCCCATCCTGCCCGTCGTCACCGTCCAAAACCTGGATGAGGCAATCACTTTCGTCAACTCGCGGCCCAAGCCGCTGGCTGCCTACCTGTTCGCCAAGGCCAAGGCGGTGCAGGAACGGGTTGTCAAGGAAGTGCCCGCGGGCGGCATGCTCATCAACCACCTGCTGTTCCACTTCGCCACGCACAAGCTGCCCTTCGGCGGCGTCGGGCCGTCCGGCATGGGGGCGTACCACGGCAAGTTCGGCTTCGAGACATTCAGCCACCGCAAGTCGGTGATGGCCAAGCCAACCCGACCCGACCTCACGGCCCTGATCTACCCGCCGTATACAGAGAAGGCGTGGAAGCTGGCCCGCAAGCTGTTCTAGCCGGCCCACACCCCATCCGATCGAGAGAGGAACACCAGTGCCAGGAGTGCAGGATCGTGTCATCGTCGTCACGGGCGCCGGAGGCGGACTTGGGCGCGAGTACGCGCTGACGCTTGCCCGGGAGGGTGCCAGCGTCGTCGTCAACGACCTCGGCGGAGCGCGCGACGGTACCGGTGCCGGGTCTGCCATGGCCGACGACGTGGTCAAGGAGATCAAGGACGCCGGCGGCCGCGCCGTCGCCAACTACGATTCCGTCGCCGAGCCCGAGGGCGCTGCCAACATCATCAAGACCGCCGTCGACGAGTTCGGTAAGGTCGACGGCGTCGTCAGCAACGCTGGCATCCTGCGCGACGGCACCTTCCACAAGATGGAGTTCGGCAACTGGGACGCCGTGCTCAAGGTGCACCTCTACGGCGGGTACAACGTGATCCGCGCCGCGTGGCCGCACTTCCGCGAGAACGGCTTCGGCCGCGTCGTGGTCGCCACGTCGACCAGCGGTCTGTTCGGCAACTTCGGCCAGGCCAACTACGGAGCGGCCAAGCTCGGCCTCGTCGGGTTGATCAACACGCTGTCCCAGGAGGGCGCGAAGTACAACATCAAGGCCAACGCCGTCGCGCCGATCGCCGCCACCCGGATGACGCAGGACATCCTGCCGCCCGAGGTCTTCGAGAAGCTGACCCCCGAATACGTGGCGCCGGTGGTGGCGTACCTGTGCACCGAGGAGAACCCGGACACCGCATCGGTGTTCATCGTCGGTGGCGGCAAGGTGCAGCGGGTGGCGCTGTTCCAGAACAGCGGCGTGACGTTCACCGAGGTGCCCTCGGTCGACGACATCGCGGGCAAATGGGGCGAGATCACCGACCTGTCGGCGGCCGAGCGGGCCACCTTCAGCCTCGGCTGACATGAAAGCGCTTGTCGCGCAAGAGCTATCCGGACCTGCCGGGCTGGTCTACACCGACGTCGATGACCCTGTCGGCAACGACAGCGTCGTCATCGACGTCGGTGCGGCCGGTGTCTGCTTTCCCGATCTGCTGATGCTGCGCGGCGAGTATCAGATGAAGATGCCCGCGCCGTTCATCCCCGGCCTCGAGGTGGCTGGCACCGTTCGGTCCGCCCCCGATGGTTCCGGCTTTGTTGCCGGGCAGCGGGTTTCGGGCTTCAGCCTGCTGGGAGCCTGGGCTGAGCGGGTCGCGGTGCCGGTCGACAGCGTGGTCCCGACGCACGACGGGCTCGATGACGGCTCGGCGGTCTGCCTGCTGGGCAACTACTACACGATGTACTTCGCGCTGCAGCACCGCGGGGCGCTCCAGGCCGGCGAGACGGTGCTGGTGCTCGGGTCCGGTGGCGGGGTCGGCACCGCTGCGGTCCAGATCGCGAAAGCACTGGGCGCCAGGGTCATCGCGATGGTCCACCGCCGGTCGGCTGTCGAGTTCGTCCAGTCCCTCGGCGCCGACGTGGTGTTGCCACTGACAGACGGTTGGCTGGACGCGGTCAAGGAGCACACCGGCGGCCGTGGAGTCGACCTCGTGGTGGACCCGATCGGCGGGTCCGCCTTCGACGACGCGATCCGCGCCATGGCCACCGAGGGCAGGCTGCTGGTCATCGGCTTCGCCGCGGGTGGCATTCCCACCGTAAAGGTGAATCGGCTGCTGCTCCGCAACGTCAGTGTCGTCGGTGTGGGGTGGGGGGAGTTCGTCAACCGCACCCCAGGCGCGCAGGCCCAAGTCGGCGCCGCGCTGGCCACCCTCGTCGACGGCGGCCTCAGACCGCCTGCGCCGGTACGCTTCCCGCTCTCGGACGGGGTGGCTGCGTTGCAGAGGTTCGCCGATGGCGAGATCAACGGCAAGCTCGTGCTGGAGCCGTAGATGAGCGCTCGCGCGAAGAACAGAGAGCCGTAGATGAGCGCTCGCGCGAAGAACAGAGAGCAGTAGATGAGCATCCGCGCGCTGGCCTTCGACGTGTTCGGCACCGTCGTTGATTGGCGCGCCAGCGTCATCGCGCAACTGGAAGCGTTCGGCCGCATCAGCAACGTCACAGCAGACTGGGCACGCATGGCCGACGACTGGCGCGCCGGCTACGTCCCGTCGATGGAGCGGGTACGCAGCGGCGAGCTGCCGTGGACGCGCCTGGACGACCTGCATCGCGCTCGCCTCGTCGAGTTGCTCGCCGGCGCCGGTGTCACCGCCGCCGACCCCGAGATCGACCACCTGAACCGCGCCTGGCACCGGCTGGACCCCTGGCCCGACAGCGTCGAGGGACTCACCCGGCTCAAGCGCCGGTTCACCATCACCACGCTGTCCAACGGCAACGTCTCGCTGCTGACCAACATGGCCAAGCGTGCCGGACTGCCGTGGGACTGCGTGCTCTCGGCAGAGATCTTCCACCACTACAAACCCGACCGCGAGACCTATCTCGGCACCGCGGACATCCTCGACGTGGCACCCGAAGAGTTGATGATGGTGGCCGCGCACCCCTCCGATCTGCGCGCGGCGCGAGAGGCAGGGCTACGCACGGCGTTCGTCTTCCGGCCTGCCGAGTATGGCCCCGATCGCACACTGAACAGACCCGCCGATGGCGAATTCGAGTTCATCGCAAACGATTTCCTCGATCTCGCCGACCAGTTGGGTGCGTGAACGTCGGCGTACCGTGGACGGCATGAGTACCACCACGACACTGTCACCTGCGCTCCGGATGGCGGAGAAGTTGCTCGTCGACCCGCCGGCGAATCCCGATGTCAGCAGGGGATACCTCGACCTGCTGGGTGACCGGCCCGCCGGCGCCGACGCCCGCAACACCGGCGCGATCCAGGCGCTGTGGGCGTCGCGGCTGGGTTCGCTGTTCTACGACAACGCGCAGACCGTCGCCCGTCGCCTGCTGACGGCGTGGCAGGAGCCCACCGAATGGCTCAACCTGCCGGTCGGCGGTACCGCCCTCGACGTCGGCAGCGGGCCCGGCAACGTCACCGCCGCGCTCGGCCGTGCCGTCGGTCCGGCCGGCCTTGCGCTGGGAGTGGACATCTCCGAGCCCATGCTGGCGCGCGCCGTGCACGCCGAGGGCGGTCCCAATGTGGGTTTCCTTCGGGCCGATGCGCAGCGCCTGCCGTTCCGCGACGAATCGTTCGATGCGGTGGTCTCGATCGCGATGCTGCAGCTGATCCCGGACCCGTCGGTGGCAGTGGCGGAGATGGTGCGGGTACTGCGGCCCGGTCGGCGCATCGCGGTCATGGTGCCGACCGCCGGACCGGTGGCGGCTCCGTTGCGCTACCTGCCGAACGCCGGTGCCCACGTCTTCGACGACGACGAACTCGGTGATGCGTTCGAGCGTCTCGGCCTGGTGAGCGTCCGGACCAAGAGCATCGGCACCATCCAGTGGGTGCGCGGCAAGAAGGCGTGACCCCGTAGTGTCGCGGTCGTGAGCACCGCCGGCCTCGTCCTCGTTGCGCTGGCGATCGCCGTCGGCCTCGTCGGCATCATCGTGCCGGTGCTGCCGGGCGGCATCCTGGTGATCGGAGCCATCGGCGTCTGGGCCTACGTCGAGAACACACTCGTCTCGTGGGTGGTGTTCGGTATCGCGGCGGCGCTGTTCGTAGTCTTCCAGGTGATCAAGTACACGTGGCCGGTCAAGCGGATGCGTCAGGCCGAGGTCCGCACATCGGTGCTGGTGGTCGGCGGTGTCGCCGGTGTGGTCGGCTTCTTCGTCATCCCCGTTGTCGGCCTGCTCATCGGGTTCGTGCTGGGCGTCTTCGTCGCCGAGCTGGGCATCCGCCGGGACACGACGCGCGCGTGGGCGTCCACGGTGCACGCCCTCAAAGGGGTCGCGTTGTCGGTGGGCATCGAGCTCACCGGCGCACTGCTGGCGACCCTGGCCTGGGCGGTCGGCGTCGCCTTGACGGTCTAGCGTGCCTCTCTGACTCGGCGTGCCCACGCCTCGGCGAGCCTGAGCAAGATGGTGCGTTCGTTATCGGCTGCGGTCACCCGCATGATGATCCATCGCTGCTCGATCATTTCGTCGAATCGGCGGATGTCTTTGTCGAACTGGTAGCGGCTCAACCGATGATGCCGCCCTTCGTATTCGAGCGCGATCTTGTGCTCAGACCATCCGAGATCGACGTTGCCGATGAGCGCCCCGTACTCGTTGTAGACCGGGATCTGAGTCTCGGGTCGCGGGTACCCGGCGCGAACGACGGTCAGCCGCAGTTTCGTCTCCTGCGGCGACTCAGCTCCCGCGTCGACGAGGGACAGTACCTCCAGGACTCGGCTTCGACCGTGGCGTCCGGGATATCGACGAACCGCGTCCTCAATGGTGTCGACCTTCAGTCGAGTCGCGCGCGCAAGGGCGTCCACCGCTGCGATAGCCGTATCCAGCGGGTACTTGCGAGCAAGATCGATGGCAGTGCGCACCGGTGTCGTCACGCGCATCCCGTCGACTGTGCAGATCTCGCCTGCGTCGAGGACGCCGGCCCACACGACGACCCCAGGTGTCCGCCGGCGGTTGTCGTCGATCACCGTTGCCGGCAGCTTGGGGTCGATCCACTTCGAGCGATGCACTGCCGCAGCCGAGAAGCCTGCCAGGACACCGTGCCCCCGGGAACGTAGCCAGCATGCCTTGGCCCTGATGAGAGCGGTCGGCTCGACATCCCGGGGGAGGTAGACATCGCGGTGGAGTGCGACAAACTGCGAACGCAGGGCATGGCGGGTGACCACGCCCGCGGCAAGGGCGGCGCTGCCGAGAAAGGGCTCCGCATGTCGGCAGTCTGCGCGACCGTACCGACATCAGAACTTGCGTAACGCCACGGCGGAATTCGGGCCCCACGGTCGCCGTGGCGTTACGCAAGTTCAGCTGTTGGAAGCATTCGACGCAGCTCAGCCGTTGAGTGCCGTGCGCAGCCTGCCGATGTCGTCGTCGGTGAGCCCGGCGGCCTCCAGATAACCGGTCAGCGAACCGAACTCGGAGTCCACGGTCCGGCGCGCAGTGTCGAGGTACTCCTCACGCACCCCCAGCACCGCATCGGTCAGCCGCGCCTCCGCCATCTCCATCACCTCGGGCATCTCCGCGGCCCGGTCCCGGATCGTGGTCAGGATGGTCTCGCGCAGCTGCGGTACGGCGACGTTGCTGCGCAGATAGTCGGCCATGATCGCGTCCCGATCGACCCCGGCGGCTTCCAAAACGACGGCGATGGTGAAGCCGGTGCGGTCCTTGCCGGCGAAGCAGTGCGCCAGTACCGTGCGGTCCGATCCGAGTAGCGTCACCACCCGGTTCACCGCCTGGCGTGCCAGTGGGGCGGCGGCGATCCGCTGGTACTCCTCGGTCATGTACCGCGCGGCGGCGTCGGAGACGGACTCCCCGTCGGGCTTGTCGGTCATCATCCGCTGGAACGCCTGCTCGTGCGGCGCTTCGTCGTCGGAGGCGGTGGTCTCGATGAACGGCAGGTGGTGGATGTCCACGCCTGTGGGCACCAGCCCCGGCCCGTGGCGCTCGAGTTCGCGCAGGGTGCGCAGGTCGGCGACGTCGGTGACGCCGTAGCCGGCCAGCGTCTGGCGCCCCGCGTCGTCGAGCTTCGACAGTTCGCTGGCCCGGTAGAACCGGCCCGGTGCGATACCGGTCTGTTCGGAGACGTCACGAAAGTTCCATGCCCCCGACAGCTCTCCGCCGCGTGAGGTGCCGACGGCAACCACTACTTCGTCACCGCCGCCGCGAACGCCGACTTCTCCGCGCCGAGCTCGGCACGCGCGATGGTGCGCATGTGCACCTCGTCGGGCCCGTCGAACAACCGCATCGCCCGGTGCCAGCCGTACAGCCGGGCCAGCGGCACGTCATCGCAGATGCCCGCCGCGCCGTGCACCTGGATCGCCCGATCGAGCACGTTGCACGCCATCTGCGGTGCCACGGCCTTGATCTGCGCCACCTGCAACCGGGCTTCCTTGCTCTTGTTGCCGTGCTGGTCGATGGTCCAGGCAGCCTTGTGGCACAGCAGCCGGGTCTGGTCGATCTCGTTGCGCGACAACGCGATCTGCTGCTGCACCACACCCTGCTCGGCCAGCGGCTTGCCGAACGCGATGCGCGTCTGCACCCGGTCGATCATCAACGCCATCGCCCGCTCGGCCACGCCGATCGCGCGCATGCAGTGGTGGATGCGGCCCGGCCCGAGGCGGGCCTGAGCGATCGCGAAACCGCTGCCCTCCTCGTCGAGCAGGTTGGCCACCGGCACCCGCACGTTGTCGAACGAGATCTCGCAGTGGCCGTGCTGATCCTGGTACCCGAACACCGGCAGCGAGCGCTCGATCGAGACGCCGGGTGTGTCGACGGGAACCAGGATCATCGACTGCTGCTGATGGCTGGCCGCATCCGGGTTGGTGCGGCCCATGACGATCAGAAGCTTGCAGCGCGGATCGGCCGCCCCGGAGATCCACCACTTGCGGCCGTTGATGACGTAGTCGTCGCCGTCGCGCAGCATCGTCGTCTCGATGTTGCGGGCGTCGCTGGAGGCCACCGCGGGCTCGGTCATCGCGAACGCACTGCGGATCTCACCGTTGAGCAGCGGTTCCAGCCACTGCTTGCTCTGCTCCTCGTTGGCGAACAGATGCAGCGTCTCCATGTTGCCGGTGTCGGGAGCCGCGCAATTGAGGACCTCCGGACCGATCTCCATGCTCCAGCCGCTGAGCTCGGCCAGCGGTGCGTACTCCAGGTTGGTCAACCCGGACTCCGACGGCAGGAACAGGTTCCACAATCCCTGCTCCTTGGCCTTCTTTTTGAGCTCCTCGACCACCGGCGGCACCGTGTGATCGTTCGGTCCCTTCTCGTGGCGGTACGCCTCGTAGGACTCTTCGGCGGGGAAGACGTACTCGATCATGAAATCGGTCAACCGCTTGTGGTAATCCTGCCCCTTGGCTGACATCGCGAAGTCCATGACCGTCACGATATGACACGTGTAAAGAAGTACTGCTCCGCAGGTGTGCGACCGGAGGCCGCGGCGGGCATCTGTCCGGGAGGCGAATCGGGCGGGCCAGCACGCGAAGGGCCCTGCACTGAGCCGTTAAGCCCCGTCCGGGCCCGGGTATCGCGCCCGGACGATGACATCAGTTCGCTACGCGGGATCGCCGCTCGACACCGAGGCGCCGTTGAGTGTCGCGCTCGTAGGCTGCGTCGACGACGCGCACCAGGCCGACGATCTGGGCGCACTCGCCGCCGCACTCGGCAAGCGTGGGCACGCGGTGACCGCCTACATCCGGCACCAGGGTGAGCAGACGCTGAGCGCAGCCGGCTATCAGGTGCACGCGATCGGCCTGGGCCGGGCGGCCCCGGTTCCGGCCGGGGACGCCCTCGCGGCGTCGGGCGAACTCGCCGCAGCGCTGGAGGATGCCTGGCGCCACGCGGTCCCCGATGTCGTGCACGCCTACGGGTGGCTGCCCGGCGTGGCGGCTCAGCTGGCGGCACGCCGACACCGGCTGCCGACGGTACAGAGCTTTCACGGCGTCGCGGCCCCGGCCGGTCCGACCGCGGACCGCGCTCGGCTGGAGACAGCGCTGGCTCGCGGCGCGGCGTGGGTGACCGTGGCCAGCTCCGCCGACCTTGAGGTGCTGTCCCGGGTGCGGCACAACCGGTCGAGCGTCTCGCTGGTGCCCGCGGGAGTGGATGCCGAGCGCTTCGCCGCCACCGCGGAACGCGCCGTCGACCCGCACTGTCGTATCGGGTGCCTGGCGCCGAATGACCGGCTGTACGAGGATGTCTCCCGCGTGCTCCGGGTGCTGCCCGCTCTCGGCGACAGCCGGCTGGTGGTCGGAACGACCGGCCCCGCCGGTCGCCCGGACGGTGCGGACCGGAAGGCGTTGCAGCAGTTGGCCGCCGAACTCGGTGTGGCCCACCGGGTGACCTGCCTCGGGCATCTGCGTACCGACGACGTTGCGAAGGCGCTGCGCGGCGTCGACGTGCTCGTCAGCACCCCGACGGCGGCGCCGGATCCGGGCGTCGTCCTGGCGGCGATGGCCGGCGGCGTCGCGGTCGTCGCTCACGACGTCGACGCCCTGGCCGATGTGGTCATCCACGACGTCACCGGCTTTCTGGTGCCGCCCCACGATGTCCGTGAGCTGACCGTGGCGCTGAAAAGGCTTCAGTCCGAGACCTTCCGGCGGGAGGGGATGGGCGCGGCCGGCCGCACCCGTGCCCGCTCCCGGTACTCGTGGGACCAGATCGCCGTGGATGTGGAGTCGGCCTACCGGCAGGCGGTCCGCGCCACAATCTGAGGATGACGACGTCATCGCTGTGGGAAGCTGACCGCATGGTGGGCCGATGACCGGTGACGAGCGGGTACGGGTGGTGGTGGGAGACGACCATCCGATGTTCCGCGATGGTGTGGTGCGGGCTCTGCAGTCGAATGGATCCATCGATGTGGTGGCCGAAGCCGACGACGGGACGACGGCGCTGGCGGCCATCCGTGAGCACCGTCCCCGGGTGGCGCTGCTGGACTACCGGATGCCGGGCATGGACGGTGCGCAGGTGGCGGCCGCCGTGCAGCGCGAGGAGCTACCCACCCGGGTTCTGTTGATCTCGGCGCACGACGAATCCGCGATCGTCTACCGCGCACTCCAGGAGGGCGCCGCGGGTTTCCTGTCCAAGGAGTCGTCGCGCAGCGAACTCGTCAGCGCGGTGCTGGACTGTGCGCGCGGCCGAGACGTCGTGGCCCCGAGCCTGGCGGCGGGGCTGGTCGGTGAGATCCGCAGGCGAGCCGAACCCGAGGGGCCTGTGCTGAGTCCACGGGAGCGCGAGGTACTGGTCATGATCGCGGCCGGCAGCACCATACCGGCGATGGCCAAGCAACTGTTCCTGGCACCGTCGACGGTCAAGACGCACGTGCAACGCCTGTACGAGAAGCTCGGAGTCAGTGACCGGGGCGCCGCCGTCGCCGAGGCGATGCGGCGCAAGCTGCTGGATTAGCGTGTCCGGTCTGGTGCAACGTCTGAGTGCCGTGCGCGACTTCCTGGTCAGCGAGCCGGTGCGGGTGTCGGCGATTCTCCGCCTGCCGCTGATCGCACTGATCGCGGTGCTGGTGTGGATCTGGGAGGTGCAGCACTGGCTGCCCATGCTGTACGCAGGGATCCTCGGCGCGTACGCCGTCGCGGCGGTGGCCTGGCTGGTGGCCGTCCTGCGCGGCCCGGTGCCCGGCTGGGCCGACTGGGCCTCCACCGCAGTGGATCTGGCGGTCATCGTGTCGCTGTGCCTGGTGTCCGGCGGCGCCACCTCGGCGCTGCTGCCGGTGTTCTTCCTGCTGCCGATCTCGGTCGCGTTCCAGGACCGGCCGGGCCTGACCGCGATCATCGGGGCCATCACGGCGCTCGGCTATCTCGGGGTGTGGATCTTCTACTCGAAACGCGACGACACGGTGGGCTTGCCGAACATGGTCTACACCCACTTCGGGTTTCTGGTGTGGATGGCCGTGGCGACGACGGCGTTGAGCTTCGTGCTGGCCCGCCGCGCCGCCCGCCTCACCGCGCTCCAGGCTATTCGGCGGCAATTGGTCTCGGAGGCAATGCAATCCGACGAGCGGCACAACCGTGCCGTGGCCGAGCACCTGCATGACGGTGCGCTGCAGACCCTGCTGGCGGCGCGACTGGAACTCGATGAGGCCCGTGAACGCAACCCGGATCCGTCCCTCGACGCGGTCTACGCGGCATTGCAGGAGACCGCGTCGGGGCTGCGCTCGACGGTCACCGAACTGCACCCGCAGGTGCTGGCGCAACTCGGCCTCACCGCGGGGATCCGGGAGTTGTTGCGGCAGTTCCAGTGCCGCTACGACGTCGACGTCGTCGCCGATCTGGAGGACGTCGGCACGCCGCAGACGCAGGCGCTGGTGTACCGGGCTGCCCGGGAACTGCTCACCAACGTCGGCAAGCACGCCGGCGCGACCACGGTGCGGGTGGGCCTGGTCGAGCGCGGCGAGGACGTGATCCTGACGATCTTTGACGACGGCTCGGGGTTCGATCCCGACATCGTCGGGGCCGCACTCGAGCAGGGCCACATCGGGCTGGGATCCCTGCTGGCGCGATTCGACGCGATGGGTGGCTCCATGCGCATCGACTCGGACCCCGGCCGTGGGACCCAGGTGACCGTCACCTCGCCGCGGTGAGCCGCGGCGTGTGCGCTAGACCTTCTCGCCCACCGACAGCGCCGCGTTGATCGCGTCCACCCGATCTTTGGCATCGCCGAACAGCATCTGGGTGTTCTCCCGGAAGAACAGCGGATTCTGCACGCCGGCGTAGCCCGAGGCCATGGACCGCTTGAACACGATGACGTTGTCGGCGTTCCACACCGTCAGCACCGGCATCCCGGCGATCGGGCTGCCGGGGTCCTCGGATGCGGCCGGGTTGACGGTGTCGTTGGCGCCGATGACCAGGACGACGGAGGTGCCTGCGAAGTCGTCGTTGATCTCGTCCATCTCCAGGACGATGTCGTAGGGCACCTTGGCCTCGGCCAGCAGCACGTTCATGTGGCCGGGCAGTCGTCCCGCGACGGGATGGATGCCGAATCGGACCTCGACCCCGCGTTCACGCAGCTTGCGGGTCAGGTCCGCGACGCCGTACTGCGCCTGGGCGACGGCCATGCCGTAGCCCGGGGTGATGATCACGGAACTGGCCGACGCGAGCAACTCGGCAGCGCCCTCGGCGTTGATCTCGCGGTGCTCGCCGTAGTCCTTGTCCTCGGCCGGGCCGGCCTCGATCCCGAAACCGCCTGCGATGACGGAGATGAACGAGCGGTTCATCGCCTTGCACATGATGTAGGACAGGTAGGCGCCGGAGGAGCCGACCAGCGCGCCGGTGATGATCAGCAGGTCGTTGCCCAGCAGGAAGCCCGACGCTGCTGCGGCCCAGCCGGAGTAGCTGTTGAGCATGGACACCACGACCGGCATGTCGCCGCCGCCGATCGAGGCCACCAGGTGCCAGCCCAGCAGCAGCGCGAGCAGCGTGACGACGATCAACAGCCACAGCTGCGGGTCGATGACGAACCACACGGTCAGCGCGAAGAACACCACCAGCGCCCCGATGTTGAGGAAGTTCTTGCCGGGCAGCATCATCGGCGAGGAGCTGATTTTCGCTGACAGCTTGAGGTTGGCCACGATCGAACCGGTGAACGTCACCGCGCCGATGAAGACCCCGATCACCACCTCGGCCGAATGGATGCCGAGCATTCCCTCACCTGCCAGATACACGGCCTCCGCACCAGCGGCGTCACCTTCGACGTGTAGGTAGCCGTTCCAGCCGACGAGCACCGCGGCCAGGCCGACGAAGCTGTGCAGCAGCGCGATCAGCTCGGGCATGCCCGTCATCTCGACGATCTTTGCGCGCCACAACCCGATTGCCGCGCCGATGACCATGGCGACGGCCAGCAGCACCAGGCCCAGCGGCTCGATGTGGCGGGCCAGGGCCAGCGCGACGGTCGCGATCAGCGCGACGGCCATCCCGGCCATGCCGTAACTGTTTCCGGCCCGGGATGTTTCGTGCTTGGACAGCCCGGCGAGCGCGAGGATGAACAGCAGGGCGGCGACGACGTAGGCCGCAGTCGCTGCGGTTTCCAAAGTGAACATGGCTTCTAGCTCCTCGAGAACATGGCGAGCATGCGACGCGTCACCGCGAAGCCGCCGAAGATGTTGATGCTGGCGAGCAGGATCGCCAGGAATGCCAGAACGGTGATGGGGACGTTCCCGTGCCCGATCTGCAGCAGTGCGCCGACGACGATGATCCCGGAGATCGCGTTGGTCACCGACATCAGCGGCGTGTGCAGAGCGTGGTGCACATTGCCGATCACGTAGTAGCCGATGACGATCGCGAGCGCGAACACCGTGAGGTGGACCTGCAGCGCGACCGGCGACAGCGCGATCAGCACCAGCAGTGCCGCCGCGATGCCAAACGTCACCCCGAGGCGGCGTGCCATGGTCATCGGCGGCTTCACGGGCTTCGCCTCGACCGGTGCGGTCGCGGCGGCCGCCGCCGGAGCGGCGGACACCTGCACCGGTGGAGGCGGCCAGGTCACCTCACCGTCGCGGACCACCGTCACCGAGCGCTGCACCACGTCCTCGAAGTCCAGCGTGAGATTGCCGTCCTTCTCGGGTGTCAGCAGCTTGAGCAGGTTGACCAGGTTGGTGCCGTACAGCTGTGAGGCGGTGGCGGGCAACCGGCCGGCAAGGTCGGTGTAGCCGATGATCGTCACGCCGTTGTCGGTGACGATCGCCTGGTCCTTGACGGTGCCCTCGACGTTGCCGCCGTTGGCCGCGGCCATGTCGACGATCACGCTGCCGGGCTTCATCGACGCGACCATCTCGGCGGTGATGATGCGCGGCGCGGGCCGGCCCGGGATCAGCGCGGTGGTGACGATGATGTCGACGTCGCCTGCCTGCTCGGCGTACAGCGCCGCCTCACGGGCCTTATAGTCGTCGCCCATCTCCTTGGCGTAGCCCGTGGCCGATACCTCGGCGGCCTCCTTGTCGACATACAGGTACTCGCCGCCGAGCGACTTCACCTGGTCGGCGACCTCGGGGCGCGGGTCGGTGGCGCGCACGATGGCACCCATGCTGCCCGCGGCGCCGATGGCGGCCAGCCCTGCGACACCCGCGCCGACCACCAGGACCTTGGCCGGGGGCACCTTGCCCGCGGCGGTCACCTGGCCGGTGAAGAACCGGCCGAACCGGTGTGCGGCCTCGACCACGGCGCGGTAGCCGGCGATGTTCGCCATCGACGACAGCACGTCCATCGACTGCGCCCGCGAGATGCGGGGCACCGCGTCCATGGCCAGCACGGTGATCCGTCGCGAGGACAGCTCCTCGACGAGCTCGGGTTTCAGCGCCGGAGAGATCAGGCCGATCAGCGTGGCACCGTCGCGCAGCGCCGCGATCTCGGCGCTGTCGGGGGCATTGACCTTGAACACCACGTCGGCAGACCAGACCTGCTCGGTCGTGCCGATACCGGCACCGGCCTGGGTGAAGGCGTCATCGGAGAAGCTGGACGCGGCACCCGCACCCGCCTCCACGAGTACCTGGTAACCGAGCTTGATGAGCTGCCCGACCGTCTGCGGGGTGGCGGCAACGCGTGTCTCGCCGGGCTGGGACTCTCGCGGTATCCCGATGATCATCGATGTCGATCCGATCTAGGCTTTGCTCACGGTGCGGCGGAGGTGCCCTGCTGCTCGGACATCCCCACCTCTGGCCGTCATGGGACGGGTGGAAAGGGTCAGTGTAAGAGTTGGCCACCCGTCGGTCGCAGCGTGCTGGTTGACGGGCGTCAAGTGCGGGTTACGGTTACGCGCATGCCGACCACCACCGCGACGCTGTCCTACGCCGACGAGGACCCGTTCGTCGTTGCCGACGTCGAGGTCGACGAACCGCGCGGCGGTGAAATTCTGGTGCGCATCGAGGCAGCCGGCATCTGTCACACCGACCTGGTGAATCGCGTTGCAGGGACCTCGGATCGCCCGGTGCTCCTCGGCCACGAGGGCGCCGGGGTGGTCGAAGCAGTGGGGGACGGCGTCGGCACGGTGACGCCGGGTGACCGCGTGGTGCTGACTTTCCGGCACTGCGGCAGATGCGTGAACTGCACCGCACAGCGGCCCGCGTACTGCCGCGATGCGTTGCGGCTCAACCAGTTCGGTGCGCGTGCCGACGGCACGCCCCGGGTCGTTGCCGGGCAGCCGGTACTGGACGGCTTCTTCGGTCAATCCAGCCTCGCCGGGTACGCGCTGACCACCGAGGACAACACGGTCGTCGTCGAAGCGGACGTCGATCCGCTGCTGGCCGCCCCGCTCGGCTGCGGTTTCCAGACCGGAGCCGGTGCCGTCCTCAATCTGCTGCGGCCCCGCCCCGGACGCACACTCGCCGTATTCGGAGCGGGCGCAGTCGGATTGGCCGGCGTGCTGGCGGCCTTGGCCGCCGAGGTGGAGGCGGTGATCGTGGTGGAACCGTCACCGCAGCGCCGGGCACTGGCCGAAAGCCTGGGCGTGCGCGCCGCACTGGATCCTGCCGACGACCCGGTGCGTGCCATTCGCGATCTGACCGGAGGGGGAGCGGACTACGCGCTGGACACCACCGGACGGCCGGACGTGCTCGCCGATGCGGTGTCGGCGCTGGCCGTCGGGGGTGCCGCCGTGGCTGTCGGTCTGGGAGCAGGTGTGCCCAAGATCGATCTGCGCGACCTCGTCATGCGAGGCAAGAGCGTGCACGGCTGCCTGGAAGGCGATTCGGTTCCCACGGTCTTCATACCGCACCTCATCGAGCTGCATGCGCAGGGCCGATTCCCGATCGAGCGACTGGTCGCCGCTTTCCCACACGGTGACGTCAACGCCGCCGTCTCGGCCCAGCACGCCGGTGACGTCGTCAAACCCGTTCTGACGTGGTGACCGGACTTTTGCTCGTGCTGAGCGCAGCTATTCCCCGATCGTGACGTATCCGTCAATGTCTGCCGGTGTCCGTTTTCGTCGACATCAGTCCCGACCCCGACCTTGGCACCGCTGGCCGCCTGCCGTCGGGTGATGATCCACGCGCCGGTCGTCGCTGGCGCGCAGCGCTGACCCGGATCGCGCTGCCGCTGCTGTCGGTGGTCGTGTTCGGTGGTGTCTGGCAACTGGCCGCATCGGCGGGCATCTGGAACCAGACCTTCGTGCCGTTTCCGTCAACGGTCTGGCACGCCTTTGTCGACGTGTCCACCACGCACGACGGGGTCCGTGGCTACGCCGGGTACCTGTTGTGGGAGCACCTCTACATGACGCTCCGCCGCGTCCTGGTCGGCGTCGTCATCGGTGTCACGTTCGGCGTGCTGCTCGGTCTGGCCATGGGGTCGATCAGCTGGTTGCGCAGCGTGCTCGAACCGTGGCTGACTTTCCTGCGCGCACTTCCCCCGCTGGCCTACTTCTTCCTGTTGGTCATCTGGCTCGGCATCGACGAAGCGCCGAAGATCACGCTGCTGGCGCTCGCCGCGCTGCCCCCGGCCGCCGTCGCGACCACCGCGGCGGTCGTCGCCGCGCCGGTGGGACTGCAGGAAGCGGCACGGGCGCTGGGTGCGACGCGGCGCGACGTCATCCGCGACGTCGTCGTCCCGTCGGCACTGCCGGAGACGTTCACCGGTATCCGGCTGGCCGTCGGCATGGCGTATTCGTCGGTGGTCGCCGCGGAGCTGTTCAACGGGATCCCCGGAATCGGCGGATTGGTCAAGGACGCAAGCAATTACAACAACACCCCCGTGGTACTGGTCGGCATCTTCGCCATCGGATTCTCCGGCCTGGTCATCGACGGCCTACTGAGGTCAATCGAACGTCGTGCTGTTCCCTGGAGAGGAAAGATATGAAATTGAAGGCTCTTCTCGTTGCGCTCGTCGCGGCCATACTCGCGCTGGCGGGCTGCGCGGTGGACGGAGGGCAGGCCACCAATGACCCAGAGAAGCCCACGATCCGTATCGCCTACCAGACGTTCCCGAGCGGCGACCTGATCGTCAAGAACAACAAGTGGCTCGAAGAGGCGTTGCCGGACTACAACATCAAGTGGATCAAGTTCGACTCCGGCGCCGATATCAACACCGCGTTCATCGCCAAGGAACTCGACTTCGGCGCGATCGGCTCGAGCCCTGTCGCCCGCGGGCTCTCCGAGCCGCTGAACATCCCTTATCAGGTCGCGTTCGTCCTGGACGTCGCCGGTGACAACGAGGCGCTGGTCGCCCGCAACGGAACCAACATCAATACGATCGCCGACCTCAGGGGCAAGAAGGTCGCCACGCCGTTCGCGTCGACCGCCCACTACAGCCTGCTGGCCGCCTTGAGCCAGAATGGCCTGTCGCCCAGCGACGTTCAGCTTGTCGATTTGCAGCCGCCTGCCATACTGGCGGCGTGGGAGCGCGGTGACATCGACGCGGCCTACACCTGGCTTCCGACACTGGACCAGCTGCGGACCACCGGCAAGGACCTGATCACCAGCAAGCAGCTGGCAGCCGACGGCAAGCCCACACTCGATCTCGGCGTGGTCTCCACTGAGTTCGCCGAGGCCAATCCCGAGGTCGTCGACACCTGGCGCCGGCAGGAGGCCCGCGCGCTGACGCTCATCGCCGACGATCCAGACGCCGCCGCCAAGGCGGTCTCCGCCGAAATCGGACTCACCCCCGAGGAGACGGCCGGGCAGCTGAAGCAGGGCGTGTTCCTGACGCCCGAAGAGATTGCCTCGACGGAATGGCTTGGCAGTGAGGGCAATCCGGGCAACATCGCGGTGAACCTGGAGAGCGCGTCGCAGTTCCTCGCCGATCAGAAGCAGATCCCGGCCGCTACACCGCTGAAGACGTTCCAGGACGCGATCTACACCAAGGGACTTCCAGGTGTCCTCACCCAGTGATGCGGCACCCGCGACGCGTCAGGACGGTGCGATCCGGATCAGCTCCGTGTCGCACCGATACGGGAAGGGGCGCGACGAGGTCACCGCACTGGGCCCGGTCGACCTGACGGTCGAGCCAGGATCGTTCCTGGTCCTCGTCGGCGCCTCGGGATGTGGGAAGAGCACACTGCTGCGGCTGCTCGCCGGCTTCGAGTCGCCCAGCCAGGGCTCGGTGCAGGTTGCGGGATCGCCACCGACGCCGGGGGTGACCGCGGGGGTGGTGTTCCAGCAGCCGCGGCTGTTCCCGTGGCGCACGGTCGGCGGCAACGTCGACCTTGCGTTGAAGTACGCAAAAGTGCCGCGAGACAGGCGAACTGAGCGACGGGAAGAGTTGCTCGACCGGGTCGGGCTGGCAGGCACCGGCGGTCGACGGATCTGGGAGATCAGCGGCGGCCAGCAGCAGCGCGTCGCGATGGCCCGTGCACTCGCCGCGGAGACGCCGCTGTTCCTTCTCGACGAGCCGTTCGCGGCGCTGGACGCGCTGACGCGGGAGCGGTTGCAGGAGGACGTCCGTCAGGTCAGCGCGGAGTCCGGCAGGACCACCGTCTTTGTCACCCACAGTGCCGACGAGGCCGCATTCCTCGGGTCCAGGATCGTGGTGCTGACCCGCAGGCCGGGCCGGGTGGCGCTCGACATCGCGGTCGACCTGCCGCGATCCGGTGTCGATCCCGACGAGTTGCGACGTTCGCCGGAGTACGCGGAGTTGCGTGCCGAGGTCGGCCGGGCGGTCAAGGCCGCGGCCTAGTCAGATCTCGAAACGGCACCGATCACGCATCGACATCGCATTACCGATAGGTGGGATGCGTTGCGGGCCGCAGGATATCGGCGTGAGCATGGTAGTGGAACGCGGGTTGGCACGGTGTCCGCGATGCGTGGCGGTAGCGGACTACGTCTTCATCGAGGCGTCGTCAGAGCAGACGGGCCGAGAGCTGCGCTACGAGGTGCGCTGCCGCAAATGCGGGGAGTGCTACAGCGAGGACAGCTACGCCGCCGCGACGACGAGTACCGAGGTGGCACTGATCCAGTGGCCCCCGGACTGCGAACCGGTGCCGCCCAGGGACTGGCGCAACGAGGCGCGAGAGAAGGTGTCGGCCGCCGCCGACGCGGGCAAGGCCGAGATCGAAGTGTTGAGCAGGCAGGCTCAGCGTCTGTACCAGCACAGCCGGTCATGGCTGTACGAGCGCCTCGCGGCGCGCAACGTCGATCAGACCGGCGGATACGCGGGTGGTGGATAAACCCCGCGCAGGATCCAGGCGAACCAGTTGATGCCGTACTCGAGCTCATCGCTTGCGTCGTAATCAGGATTCGGGTCCACAGCGATACCTCTCCGTCCTCTGGCCACACCAGGGCAGCTTGCGGTTGAGTCTAGACCGGCGAGACCCAGGAGAACACAGCAACGGCCTAGACTGAACCAACCAGTTAGTAGAGCGCTGCGCGCTCGGCCTGCCTATAGTGAGTCGCCATGTCTGAATCCGTCACGACCAACGGGATGTCCCGCCGCGAGGAGTTGCTGGCGGTCGCCACCAAGCTGTTCGCCGCGCGCGGCTACCACGGCACCCGGATGGACGACGTGGCCGATGCCGTCGGCCTGAACAAGGCCACGGTCTACCACTATTACGCGAGCAAGTCGCTGATCCTCTACGACATCTACAAAGGTGCCGCCGACTTCACGGTCGATGCGCTGCATGACGATCCGACGGCCTCGGCGCGCGAGACGATTTATCACTTCACCCGCCGCCTCCTCGTCGGTATCGCCAGCGACATCGAGCGCGCCGCCGTCTACTTCCAGGAGGGCCCCTACATCACGGAGTGGTTCACCGAGGAGCAGGTGGCCTACATCCGGGAGAAGGAAGCCCAGGTGTACGAGCACGTTCGCGACGTGATCGACCGGGGCATCGCCAGCGGCGAGTTCTACGACTGCGACTCCCATGTCCTGGCCCTCGGCTACATCGGCATGACTCTGGGCTCCTACCGGTGGCTGCGGCCCCACGGCAGGCGGACCGCGAGGGAGATCGCCGTCGAGTTCAGCACCGCGCTGCTACGCGGCCTGATCAGGGAAGAGGCTGTCAGGGTGGAGACGCCGCTAGGTGTCGGCGTGGACGTCGCCGGGCCCGGAAGCGATCCGCAGGTCGTTCAGCAGTAGGTCCGCCGGCCTGCGCAGGGCCGGGGTGCTGACGGCTCGCACGGCCGGCGAGACCCGCCGCCGGGAGTCGATATGCTCAGCCAATGCCGCTGGTGAGTAAGACGCTTGAGGTTGCGGCCTCGGCGGACACGATCATGGCCATCGTCGCCGACTTCGAGAACTATCCCCTGTGGAACGAAGAGATCAAGGGATGCTGGGTGCTCGCCCGGTACGACGACGGACGCCCCAGCCAGCTGCGGCTCGACGTGGTGGTGCAGGGCCAGTCCGGCACCTTCATCTCGGCGGTGTACTACCCGGGTGAGAACCAGATCCAGACGGTCCTGCAGCAGGGCGATCATCTCGAGAAGCAGGAGCAGCGGTTCTCGGTGGTGGCCATGGGGCCGTCGTCCCTGCTGACCGTCGACCTCGAGGTGGAGACCAAGATGCCGGTCCCCGCCGTCATGGTGAAGAAGCTGATCGGTGACACCCTCGACTACCTCGCCGACAATCTGAAGGCGCGCGCCGAGCAGCTGGCCGCGTCCTAGGCGGACCGCTCACCAGTCCGTGCTGACCAGGTTCCACCACTGCTCGTCATCGCGGGCGGTCAGCAGGACGGCCTGGGCGCGTAATGCCATCGCCCTCGCGTAGATCCGGTGCTCGGTGCCGCGGGGCATCACGCCGGGACCGTAGTGACCACGGCGGAGCCGGCGCAGTCGTCCGCGGCGAACCTCCCAGCGCAGCGCGTCGGAGACGGTTTTCGACGCCGGTGCCGTGACCTCGAAGCCGTAGTGGTGCAGATCGTCGACGATGTCGGGAATCGACTGCGGTCCGCGCCGGAAGAGGTGGTCGGTGATCACGTAGCGCAGTTCGACGCCACGAAGCGCGAGTCTGGTCGCCATGACCGCAGAGTGTCAGAGGGTGCCGACAAGTCCTTGGCGCGCGGCGGGCGAGGCACCTTGGCCGGACGCGCCCAGGCATCTGGTGCTGCCCGGCTATGAGCGACTTTGTCGCTCGTTCGATAGTTGGCCTACGCGGACGCCGACAGTGTCGCTCATAGGTGGGCACACCTCTATATGTGTGGGCGCCCAGCTGCGCGACGGTCGGTGATTGCCGGCCGCACGGACGTCAGCTCCAGAGCCCGACCTTCTCAAGCCAGTCCAGTAACCGGGCCAAGCCGTCGGTGAACTGCCCCTTGGTCAGCTCCACGACCGTGTCCACATCATGACTGCGCAGCGCCTCGATGAACGCCTCGTGGCTGGCGACGGCCGACCTGCCCCACGTCTCGTCGGTGGCGAAGAGCTGCGGCGGCAGGTAGCGCGTCGCGTGCAGCAGGAACCACGCCAGCTTCATCCGGCCGGCGGCGCGGTTGAACACCCGGTGGAACTCGAACTCGGTGGACGCGATCCGTGCAGGATCGTGATCGGCCACGGCAGCCGCCAGCTGTGCGTTCACCAGGGCGAGCTCGTCGATCTGGTCATCGGTGATTCGGCGTGCCGCGGTCGCAGAGAGCTCCTGGGCGATGGTGGACTGCAGCCAGAAGATGTCCTCGATGTCGGTACGCGACAATGGCATCACCCGGTGCCCGCGATGAGGCTCGAGCTCGACCATGCCCTCGCCGCGCAACGTGCGCAGCGCCTCGCGCACCGGAGTGATGCTCACCCCCAGCCGCGCGGCGGTCTCGTCGAGCCTGATGAACGTGTCGGGGCGTACCGCGCCGGTCATGATCTCGACCCGAAGGCGGGCGGCGACTTCGTCCGAGAGTTGCTCCCGCCGCACCACGCCCGTGGCCGGCGTTCGAGCGGGAGCGTTCATCGGTGGGGCCGCCTTTCCGGCGTGTCAGGTGCGTGGTTCCCGGGCCCGTCGGAGGGGCTTGTCCCCACGCCGCCTGAGCCATAGTGTGACCGAGGCAACATCATGTTTGATCAAATATCACCCTTCCGCAACCCATTCCGCTGGAGCAGGAGACGTTGACCGAACTCCCGGGGGCCGCCACCGAGCAGCCCTACCTGGCCCGTCGGCAGAACTGGACCACCCAGCTCACCCGGCACGCACTGATGCAGCCCGGCGCCACGGCGCTGCGATTCCTGGGCCGCACCACCACCTGGGCCGAACTCGAGGCGCGCGTCAGTGCCTTGGCGGGGGCCCTGCACCAGCGCGGCGTCGGGTTCGGCGACCGGGTCCTGATCCTGATGCTCAACCGCACGGAGTTCATCGAGTCGGTGCTTGCGGTGAACAAACTCGGCGGCATTGCGGTGCCCGTCAACTTCCGGATGACGCCCGCGGAGATCGCGTTCCTGGTCTCCGACTGTTCCGCCGACGTGATCATCACCGAGTCGGTGCTCGCCGGTGTCGCGACTGCCGTCCGAGACCTCGATCCGACGCTGGCCACGGTCATCGTCGCCGGCGGAGGCGCCACCGACGGCGTCCTGGACTACGACGACGTGCTGTCCGCGGGAGGAAAGGTGCCCGCAGCAGACATCGCGGTGGACATCCCCAACGACTCGCCCGCTCTGATCATGTACACCTCCGGAACCACCGGCAGGCCCAAAGGCGCTGTGCTGACCCACACCAACCTGACGGGTCAGGTGATGACGCTCCTGTTCACCAACGGTGCGGACATCAACAACGACATCGGCTTCATCGGCGTGCCGCTCTTCCACATCGCCGGCGTCGGCAGCATCGTCTCCGGGCTGCTGCTCGGCAGGCCGACGGTGCTCTACCCGGTGGGCGCATTCGACCCGAACGAACTTCTCGACGTACTTCAAGCCGAGAAGGTCAGCGGGATCTTCCTGGTGCCTGCGCAGTGGCAGGCGGTGTGCGCCGCCCAGCAGTCGAACCCGCGAGATCTGAAGCTGCGCTTCCTGTCCTGGGGCGCCGCGCCGGCGTCCGACACGCTGCTCCGTCAGATGTCTGACACATTTCCCGGAGCGCAGATCCTTGCCGCCTTCGGGCAGACCGAAATGTCACCGGTGACCTGCATGTTGTTGGGCGACGACGCGCTGCGCAAGATCGGCTCGGTCGGCAAGGTGATCCCGACGGTGTCCGCGCGCATCGTCGACGAGGACATGAACGACGTACCGGTGGGCCAGGTCGGCGAGATCGTGTACCGCGCCCCGACGCTGATGGCCGGCTACTGGAACAACCCCGCCGCCACCGCCGAAGCGTTCGCCGGTGGATGGTTCCACTCGGGTGACCTGGTGCGTCAGGACGATGAGGGTTACATCTGGGTCGTCGACCGTAAAAAGGACATGATCATCTCCGGTGGCGAGAACATCTATTGCGCCGAAGTCGAGAACGTCCTCGCCGCCCACCCCGACATCGTCGAGGTCGCGGTGATCGGGCGCGCGCACCCGAAATGGGGGGAGGTTCCCGTTGCTGTGGCCGTGCTGCGAAGTTCGCTGGGATCGGCGCAGGATGGCAGCCTCGCGCTCGCAGATCTGGAACAGTTTCTCGCCGAACGGCTCGCCCGCTACAAATTTCCGAAGGCCCTCGAGGTGATCGACGCGCTGCCGCGAAACCCCGCCGGCAAGGTTCTCAAGACGGAACTGAGACGACGCTTCGCTGCGCAGACATCCATTGACGCGGGCGAAAGTTCCACTCCGCCAACGGTTTCAGCTGTGCCGCAACGGGATTAGCCGGGGGATCTGACATTTGCTAACGGTTACGTACTCAATCCCGCCGATGCGGTACATGGCGCTGACAGCATCGGGTACAGTCCGGTGGTCTGTCTTACTACCGACCGGTAGGGAGACCGTGCTCACACGATCGGGGTTCGGGCTGGAGGGGAGCGTGCGACAGATGCTGCCGATGCGCTACGCCGGTGCCGGTCTGGTCGCGGGAGTCGGCCGATGACGACATCTTCGAATCTCAGCGGCTACGTCCGGGATCAGGTGCGGCCGGGTCTCGAAGCCGTCGGCGGCTTCGTTCGCATGGTCGTGCTGACCGGCAAGGCGTTGCTTCGTCCGCCGTTCCAGTGGCGCGAATTCATCCTGCAGAGCTGGTTCCTGCTGCGCGTGGCGTTCCTGCCCACGATCGCCGTGTCGATCCCGCTCACCGTGCTGCTGATCTTCACCCTGAACATCCTGCTGACCGAATTCGGTGCCGCCGACATCTCCGGCGCCGGTGCCGCCCTGGCCGCCGTGACCCAGCTGGGCCCGCTGGTCACCGTGCTCGTGGTGGCCGGTGCCGGATCAACAGCGATCTGCGCCGACCTCGGCGCCCGGACCATCCGCGAAGAGATCGACGCCCTCGAAGTGCTCGGCATCGACCCCATCCACCGGCTGGTGGTGCCCCGGGTGGTCGCGTCGACGTTCGTGGCCATGCTCCTCAACGGCGCGGTCATCACCATCGGTCTGGTCGGCGGCTTCATCTTCGGCGTGTATCTGCAGAACGTCTCGGCGGGCGCCTACGTCTCGACCCTCACCCTCGTCACGGGCCTGCCCGAGGTGCTCATCTCCCTCGTCAAGGCGCTCACCTTCGGGCTGATCGCCGGTCTGGTCGGCTGCTACCGCGGCCTGACGGTCGCCGGCGGCGCCAAGGGCGTCGGCACCGCGGTGAACGAGACCCTGGTGCTGTGCGTGATCGCGCTCTTCGCCGTCAACGTCGTACTGACCACCATCGGTGTCCGATTCGGAACGGGGAGCTGACGTGTCAGATACCGCCGCCGTCCTCCGCTCCCGGTTTCCCCGCGGGGTCGCACGCGCCGAGAAGCTCGTCGGGGCCCCGGGCCGGGGCCTCGACAGCGTGGGCCACGTCGCGTGGTTCGTCGTCACCGCCATCGGTTCGATCGGGCACGCGCTGCGCTACTACCGCAAGGAGACGCTGCGACTGATCGCCGAGATCGGCATGGGTACCGGCGCCATGGCGGTGATCGGTGGCACTGTCGCGATCGTCGGATTCGTCACCCTGTCCGGCTCGTCGCTGGTGGCCATCCAGGGCTTCGCGTCCCTGGGCAACATCGGTGTGGAGGCGTTCACCGGCTTCTTCGCCGCCCTGATCAACGTGCGCATCGCCGCGCCCGTCGTCGCAGGCCAAGCCCTGGCTGCCACGGTGGGGGCAGGTGCCACAGCCGAACTCGGCGCCATGCGCATCAGCGAGGAGATCGACGCCCTCGAGGTGATGGGGATCAAGTCGATCTCCTACCTCGTCTCGACGCGCATCATGGCCGGCTTCATCGTGATCATCCCGCTCTACGCCATGGCGATCATCATGTCGTTCCTGTCGGCGCAGGTGACCACCACGCTGTTCTACGGCCAGTCCATCGGCACCTACGAGCACTACTTCCGGACCTTCCTGCGGCCCGATGACGTGTTCTGGTCGTTCGTGCAGGCGATCGTCATCTCCGTCATCGTCATGCTGAACCACTGCTACTACGGCTTCTTCGCCAGCGGCGGTCCGGTCGGCGTCGGAGAGGCCGTCGGCCGGTCGATGCGGGCATCGCTGGTGGCCATCGTGTGTGTCGTCCTGTTCGCTTCGTTGGCCCTCTACGGCGTCGACCCGAACTTCAATCTGACGGTGTAGCGATGACAGCCCCGGTGAACGACACGCGCCAGCCCCCGTACAAGATCGCGGGTCTGGTCCTCACGATCATCACGATCATCGCAATCGTGTTGGTGTACCTGCAGTTCCGCGGTGACTTCCTGAATCGCACGGAGCTGACGATGATGTCCGGGCGGTCGGGTCTGTCGCTGGACAAGGGCGCCAAGGTCACCTACAACGGCGTCGAGATCGGTCGCGTCGGCGACGTGCAACAGGTGGCCGTCGACGGTGACCCGCGCGCCAAGATCGTGCTCGAGGTGGATCCCAAGTATCTGGATCTGATGCCGCAGAACGTCGAGGCCGACATCAGCGCGACGACCGTGTTCGGCAACAAGTACGTCTCGTTCTTCTCGCCGAAAGATCCCTCCACGGCCCGCATCGACGCCGCCCAGGTCATCGACGTCAGCTCGGTCACCACCGAGTTCAACACGCTGTTCGAGACCGTCGTGGAGGTCGCCGGACAGGTCGACCCGATCAAGCTGAACCAGACGCTGACCGCCACCGCGCAGGCGCTCGACGGGCTCGGCGACCGCTTCGGGCAGTCGATCGAGAACGGCAACCAGATCCTCGCCGAGATCAACCCGCAGATGCCGCAGATCCGCCGGGACAACCAGCTGCTGGCCGACTTGGGCGAGGTGTACGCCGACGCCGCGCCGGACCTGTTCGACGGACTGCAGAATGCGGTCACCACCGCCCGCACCCTGAACGAACAGCAGGGCAACGTCGACCAGGCACTCATGGCCGCCGTCGGGTTCGGAAACACCGGCGGCGACATCTTCGAGCGGGGCGGTCCGTACCTGACGCGGGGAGCAGAGGACCTGCTGCCCACGTCCGCGCTGCTCGACGAGTACAGCCCCGCGCTGTTCTGCACCATCCGCAACTACCACGACGTCGAGCCGAAGATCGCCTCCGCGCTCGGCGGCAACGGATACTCGCTGCGCACCAACTCCGAGATCCTCGGCCTCGGTGCCGGCAACGCGTACGTCTACCCGGACAACCTGCCGCGCGTGAACGCCAGGGGCGGACCCGGCGGCAAGCCGGGCTGCTGGCAGCCCATCACGCGGGACCTGTGGCCTGCGCCGTATCTGGTGTTGGACACCGGCGCGTCGATCGCTCCGTACAACCACATCGGTCTGGGCCAGCCACTGTTCACCGAGTACGTCTGGGGACGCCAGGTGGGGGAGCACACGATCAACCCATGAGAATCACCGGAACAGCCATCAAGCTGGGCGCACTCTCGCTGGTGCTCCTCGTGTTCACCGCGATCATCGTCGTGGTGTTCGGTCAGATGCGCTTCGACCGCACCAACGGATACTCGGCGATCTTCTCCAACGCCAGCGGCCTGCGTGCCGGCCAGTTCGTCCGCGCCTCCGGGGTGGAGGTCGGCAAGGTCAAAGATGTCGTGCTGATCGAGAACGGCTCGAAGGTCAGGGTCGATTTCGACGTCGACCGTTCGCTGGAGCTGTTCGACGAGACGACGGCGTCGGTGCGGTACCTCAACCTCATCGGTGACCGGTACATGGAGCTCACCCGGGGCGAGAGCAACACCAGGCTGGGCGCGGGCGGGACCATCCCGATCGAACGCACGCAGCCCGCCCTCGACCTCGACGCGCTGATCGGCGGGTTCCGCCCCGTCTTCCAGTCGCTGGAACCGGAGAAGGTCAACACGATCGCACAGTCGATCATCACGGTGTTCCAGGGCCAGGGCGGCACCATCAACGACATCCTCGACCAGACGGCGTCGCTGACGTCGGCGCTGGCCGACCGCGACCAGGCCATCGGCGAGGTGGTCAACAACCTGAACACCGTGCTGGCCACCGTGGTCAAGCACCAGCAGCAATTCGACGACACGGTCAAGAATTTCGAGGTTCTCATCACCGGGCTGAAGAATCGTGCCGATCCGCTCGCCGAGGCCGTGGGCGACATCAGCGACTCGGCGGGCACCATCGCCGACCTGCTCGCCGACAACCGTCCGCTGCTGCAGAGCACGGTCGGTCGCCTCGAACAGATCCAGCAGCCGTTGGTCGACCAGAAGGACGAGCTCAATGACCTCCTGGTCCGGGTTCCCGAGGCGCTCAACATCATCGGCCGTGCCGGCGGTGTCTACGGCGACTTCTTCAACTTCTATGCCTGCGACGTGTCGTTGAAGCTCAACGGCCTGCAACCCGGTGGCCCGGTGCGCACCGTCAAGGTCTGGAGCCAGCCCTCGGGTAGGTGCGCGCCGAAATGAGAGTTCTCGAAGGGTCCAACCGCGTCCGGTCGGGATTGATGGGCATCATCATCCTGATCGTCGTGATCGGCGTGGGTCAGAGTTTCGCCAGCGTGCCGATGCTGTTCGCCACGCCCACCTACTACGCCCAGTTCAAGGACACCGGCGGCATCAACAACGGTGACAACGTGCGCATCGCGGGCGTCGACGTCGGCGTGGTGCGCTCGTTGGACATCGACGGCGACAAGGTACTGATCGGCTACTCGCTGGGCGGAACCGAGATCGGCACCGAGAGCCGCGCCGCCATCCGCACCGACACGATCCTGGGCCGACGCAACATCGAGATCGAACCGCGCGGCTCGGTTCCGTTGCAGGCCAACGACATTCTGCCGCTCGGCCAGACTACGACGCCATACCAGATCTACGACGCATTCTTCGACGTGAGCAACTCCGCGGCAGGGTGGGACACCAAGACCGTCCGCGACTCGCTGAACGTGCTGTCGGAGACCATCGACCAGACCTATCCGCATCTGAGCGCGGCGCTCGACGGGGTTGCGCGGTTCTCCGACACCATCGGCAAGCGCGACGACCAGATCAAGCAGCTGCTGGCCAGCGCCAACCGGGTCGCCGGGGTGCTGGGCAACCGCAGCGAGCAGATCAATCAGCTGTTCGTCAACGCCCAAACCCTGTTGGCCGCGGTCAACGAACGCAACTACGCCGTGAGCCAATTGCTGGAGCGGGTCGACTCGTTCTCCACCCAGGTCAGGGGCTTCATCGACGACAACCCCAATCTCAACCGGGTTCTCGAACAGCTGCGGGTGATCAGCGGCATCCTGGTGGAACGCAAGTACGACCTGGCGGACGCGCTGTCGGCGCTGTCCAAGTTCACCGCGTCACTGGGCGAAGCGGTGGCATCGGGTCCGTACTTCAAGGTTATGCTCGTCAACCTGGCGCCGTACTGGATCCTGCAGCCGTTCGTCGACGCGGCCTTCAAGAAGCGCGGAATCAACCCGGAGGAGTTCTGGCGTAACGCGGGCCTGCCCGCGTTCCGGTTCCCGGACCCGAACGGCGTGGGCTTCGAGAACGGTGCTCCGCCACCGGCTCCCACCCCGATCGAGGGCACCCCCGAAAACCCCGGCCCCGCGGTTGCGCCCGGCACGCCGTGCTCCTACACGCCACCGGCGGACGGCCTGCCCCGGCCCGGTGATCCGCTGCCGTGTGCGGATCTGTCGGTAGGCCCCTTCGGTGACAACCCGTACGGACCGAACTACGAGAACCAGCGTCCGAACGTCGCGACCTCGGACCCGAATGTCCATGGGCCGCAACCGTCTCCGGGCGTGCCTGCCGCCGCGATCCCCGGCCAGCTGTCACCGAACGTGCCCGGTGCGCGGCCGCCGCTGCCGCCCGCACCGCCGGGAGCGCGCACCGTGCCGCTGTCGCCGCAGCCGTCACCGCCCGACTTCACGCCGGGCATCGCGCCGCTGCCGCCTGCCCTCACCGGACCGCCGCCGCCTCCGGGGCCAGGCCCCAATCCGGCGCCCGCGGGCCAGCCGCTGTTGCCGGGCAATCCGCCGTTCCTCCCACCGAATTCGCAAGGCTAGGGGGGTTTCACACCGATGTCGACAATCTTCAACGTCCGCAACATGAAGCTGCCGGGGGTGTCCCGGACCGCGCTCATCATCGGCACCGTCGTGCTCGTCGTCGTGGTCGCCGCCGGCGTCCTCGGCTGGAACCTCTACAAGAAGGCGACCACCAACACGGTCGTCGCCTACTTCTCCCAGACGCTGGCGCTCTACCCGGGCGACAAGGTGCAGATCATGGGTGTGCGCGTCGGCTCGATCGACACGATCGAGCCCGCCGGCGACAAGATGAAGGTGACGTTCCACTACGAGAACAAGTACAAGGTCCCCGAGGACGCGTCCGCCTCGATCCTGAACCCCAGCCTGGTGGCGTCGCGCACCATTCAGCTGTCGCCGCCCTACACGGGCGGACCGACGCTGTCCGACGGCGCGGTCCTCGATCTCGACCGCACCCAGGTGCCCGTCGAGTACGACGATCTGCGGGACTCGCTGAGCCGCCTGCTCACCGACCTCGGGCCCACGCCGGAGCAGCCGAAGGGCCCATTCGGCGACATCATCGAATCCGCCGCCGACGGGTTCGCCGGCAAGGGTGAACAACTCAACAAGACGCTCAACGGACTGTCGGAGGCGCTCTTCGCGCTCAACGAGGGACGCGGCGACTTCTTCAGCGTGGTCAAGAGCCTGGCGCTGTTCGTCAACGCGCTGCACACCAGCGACCGTCAGTTCGTCGCACTGAACAATGACCTCGCGCAGTTCACCAACGCCTTCACCAACACCGACCGCGAGGTGGCCAACGCGGTGCAGGACCTCAATGAACTTCTCAGCACCACACGGGGATTCATCGAGGAGAACGGCGAGGTTCTCACTCAGGACGTCAACAATCTGGCGGACGCGACCACCGCCCTCCTGCAGCCCGAGCCCCTCGACGGGCTGGAAACCGGTCTGCACGTCTATCCGAACCTCGCCGCGAACATCCTGAACATCGCCTCGCCCAACGCCGGCGGCATCGTCGGCATGCCGGTGATCTCGAACTTCGCCAACCCGATGGAGTTCATCTGCAGCTCCATCCAGGCGGGCAGCCGGCTGGGATACCAAGAGTCGGCCGAGTTGTGTGCGCAGTACCTCGGCCCGATCCTGGACGCCATCAAGTTCAACTACCTGCCGTTCGGTGCCAACCAGCTGCAGACCGCGATGACGCTGCCCAAGCAGATCGCCTACTCCGAGCCGCGTCTGCAACCCCCTCCGGGATACAAGGACACGACGGTGCCGGGCATCTGGTCGCGGGACACCCTGTTCTCGCACGGCAACCATGAGCCGGGGTGGACTGTCGCACCAGGCATGCAGGGTGTCGACGTGCAGCCGCTCACCGCGAACATGCTGACGCCGGAGTCACTGGCCGAGCTGATGGGCGGACCGGACATCGTGCCGCCTCCCGCACCGCCGGCGTTCGGCACCACCCGCAACGGCAACCTGCCGGGGCCCCCGAACGCGTTCGACCAGAACAACCCGCTGCCTCCACCGTGGTATCCGCAGCCGGGACCGCCGCCGGCGCCCGCGCCGGGCGTCATCGCCGGCGATCCGCTCGGCGCCATGGCACCGGCCGCTGCGCCCGCACCGGGACCCGCGCCCGCGGCACCGTCAGGACCTCTGCTGCCGGCCGAGGCTGGAGGGACACGATGAGAAGGCTGACCACACTGGCCCGGCGCACGGTCGCGCTCGGCATCGCCGCGGTGGTGCTCACGTCCTGCGGGTCGTGGAAGGGCATCGCGAACGTCCCGCTGCCCGGCGGCCCCGGCACCGGGTCCGAGCACACCACCATCTACGTCCAGATGCCGGATACGTTGGCGCTCAACGTCAACAGCCGCGTCCGGGTCGCCGACGTGTACGTCGGGCGGGTTCGTGCCATCGAGTTGAAGAACTGGGTCGCGACGCTGACGCTCGACCTGGAGCCCTCGGTCGAGCTGCCGGTGAACACGCTGGCCAAGATCGGTCAGACCAGCCTGCTGGGTTCCCAGCACGTGCAATTGGACCTGCCGCCGGACCCGTCCCCGCAGAAGATGCAGTCGGGCGACGTCATTCCGCTGCAGAACGCTTCGTCGTTCCCCACCACGGAGCGGGTGCTCGCCAGCATCGCATCCATCCTCACCGGCGGCGGCGTGTCCAACCTCGAGACCATCCAGACGGAGATCTACAACGTCCTCAACGGGCGCGCCGATCAGATCCGGGACTTCCTGGGGCAGTTGGACACGTTCACCGACGAGCTGAATCAGCAGCGCGAGGACATCACCCGCGCCATCGATTCCACGAACCGGTTGCTCACCATCGTCGAGCAGCGCAACGAGACGCTGGACGCCGTGCTCACCGAGTTCCCGCCGCTGATCAAGCATTTCGCGGATACCCGCGATCTGTTCGCCGACGCCGTCGAGGCACTGGGCCGCATCAGCGGCGCGGCCGAGGATGCGTTGGCACCGGCCAGCGACAACCTGAACACGAACCTGGCGAACCTGCAGCGACCTTTGCGCGAGCTGGCCAAGGCGTCGCCGTATCTCATCGGTGCGCTCAAGATGTTGCCCACCGCGCCGTTCAGCATCGAGAACGTGCCGAAGGCGGTCCGCGGTGACTACATCAACGTGTCGCTGATGGTCGACCTGACGTTGTCGGCGATCGACAACGGGTTCCTGTCCGGGACCGGTGTGTCGGGCATGCTCCGGGCGCTGGAACAGGCGTGGGGCCGCGACCCGAACACGATGATCCCGGATGTGCGCTTCACGCCGAATCCGAACTCGGCGCCGAACGGCCCGCTGATCGAAAGGGGGGAGTGAGCGATGCTGACCAGGTTCATCAAGTTTCAGCTGATCCTCTTCACCATCCTGACGATCGTCGCGCTGAGCGTGCTGGGGCTGTACTACCTGCGGCTGCCAAGCCTGGCCGGTGTCGGTCAGTACTCGCTGTACGCCGAACTGCCCCGCTCAGGTGGGCTGTACGAGACGGCCAACGTCACCTACCGCGGCAGCCAGATCGGCAAGGTCACCGCGGTGGAGCCGACCGAGACCGGTGCCAGGGCGACCATGAGCATCGACAACAAGTACAAGATCCCGGTGGACGCGTCGGCCAACGTCCACTCGGTCTCGGCCATCGGCGAGCAGTACCTCGATCTGGTGTCGACCAGCGAGACCACCCAGTACCTCAGCCCGGGCCAGACGATCACCGACAGCACGGTGCCCGCCGAGGTGGGCCCGGCGCTGGACGCGGCCAACAACGGTCTGGCGGCGCTGCCCAGAGAGAAGATCGACTCGCTGCTCACCGAAACCTCGCTGGCCGTGGGCGGCCTGGGCCCGTCCCTGCAGCGGCTGGTCGAATCGACGACGAACCTCGCCGAGGGTTTCCGGGACAACCTGCCTCAGGTCAACGACATCATCACCAACGCGGCGCCGATCCTGGACAGCCAGGTCCAGTCCGGTGATGCGATCCAGCAGTGGTCGAACAACCTGAACGTGATCGCCTCCCAGACCGCCGAGCAGGACGCGGCGCTGCGCAGCGGCATCGAGCAGGCAGCACCCACGCTGGATCAGGTGAACACGGTGTTCACCGGCGTTCAGGATTCGCTGCCACAGACGCTGGCCAATCTGTCCGTGGTGATCGACATGCTCAAGCGGTACAACAAGGGACTCGAACAGGCGCTGGTGATCCTGCCGCAGGGCGGCTCGGCACTGCAGATGGGTTCCATCTTCGAAGACGGCGGGCTGCTGCACTTCGGCCTGTCGATCAACCAGCCGCCGCCGTGTCTGACCGGGTTCCTTCCGGCATCCGAGTGGCGGTCGCCGGCGGATACCAGCACCGCACCGCTGCCGTCGGGTACATACTGCAAGATCCCGAAGGACTACCAGGGCAACGCGGTTCGCGGTGCGCGCAACTACCCGTGTGCCGACGTGCCCGGCAAGCGCGCCGCGACACCGAAGGAGTGCCGCAGCGACCAGCCGTACGTTCCGCTGGGCACCAACCCGTGGTACGGAGACCCGAACCAGATCCTGCCGTGTCCGGCCCCCGGCGCACGGTGTGACCAGAGGGTGGCGCCCGGCACGGTGGTCCCGGCGCCCTCGGTGAACAACGGCATGAACCCGCTGCCCGCCGACCAGTTGCCGACGCCGCAGTCGCAGGCGCCGATCAGCGATCCGTTGAGCCCGCCCGGCTCGGGTACCGTCAGTTGCAGCGGTCAGCAGCCCAACCCGTGTATCTATACTCCGGCGCAGGGAGCTCCCGGCTCGACCGCCGGGTACAGCCCGAGCAGCGGCGAGGTCATCGGCCCGGACGGCGTCAGATACAACGTCGGAAACTCGAACAACGCAGGAGACGACGGATGGAAGGAGATGCTGGCGCCAGCCGGCTAGATCCCACCATCGGAGACCAGGAACCCCACGACCTGGGAATCGATACCGCACCGGACGCCGACGAATCACCTGAGGAGTCGTCAGCGGCCGACGCGGTGTCCCCAGCGGACGTACCGGCAGACACCCGCAGACCCTCACGCCTGGGGATCGGCTGGGTGGCCGCCATCTGCGCGGTGCTGGTGCTGCTCAGTGCCGGCGCCATCGCGGGTGGCTATTTCGCCCTGCGGGGCAACGAGCAGGCCGCCGCGAATGCACGTGACGACGAAGCCGCGCTGGCGGCAGCGAAGGACTGCGTCAGCGCGACGCAGGCACCGGACACGGCGGCGATGACCGCGGCCCAGTCCAAGATCCTGGAGTGCTCCACCGGCGACTTCGGGGTGCAGGCCGGGTTGTTCGGCAGCGTGATCGCCGAGGCGTACTCGGCGGCAAACGCGACGGTGGCGGTCGACGATCTGCGTGCCGCGGTCGAGCGGCACAACGAGGACGGTTCGATCAACGTGCTGGTCGCGGTCCGCGTCAGGATCTCCAACGCCGAGGCAGCCGACCAGCAGGTCGGCTACCGGTTACGGGCCGTGATGGCCTTCGACGAGGGGCAGTACCGGATCGCCAGGCTGGATCAGGTCAACTCGTGACGGCTGTTCTGGACACGACAACCGGCACGCCACCCGAGGACGCGACACCGGAGGTGGTGCTGGCATCGTGGCCGGCCCGGGCCGGCGCGCTCGCGGTGGATACGCTGCCGGGGCTCGGTGTACTCGCGACGACGGCGCTGCTGGCATTCACCGCTCCTGCCGACGGCTGGGAGCGCTGGATGTTCGTCGCCGCCTTCGCGGTCACATTTCTGCTGATGGCCGTGAATCGCCTGGTGCTGCCGATCGTGACCGGCTGGACGCTGGGGCGTGCGTTGTTCGCCATCGCCGTCCGGATCGGCGCGGACGGCGCTGCCCCCGGAGTCGTGCGGTTGGCCGTCCGCGACATCGCACACCTGCTGGACACCGCGTCGCTGTTCATCGGCTGGTTGTGGCCGCTGTGGGACCGGCGCCACCGCACCTTCGCAGATCTGTTGGCACGAACGGAAGTACGCCGTGTCCCCGCACCCCACCGGGACATGCGCAGGCTGGTCGCCAAAGTCCTCGCCGGTGCAGCCGTGGCGTGCGTGGCGGCCGTGGCCCTCGGCTACGGGGTGGTCTACCGACACGAGCGGGCCGTGGACACGGCCCGGGACCAGGTCGCCGTCGCAGGTCCGCGGATCGTCGAGGAGATGCTGAGCTACGGGGTCGACACGATGCCCGAGGATTTCGCCAGGGCGCAGGCGCTGACCACCGACGGCTACCGCGACCAGCTGATCGCCCAGCAGCAGGCCGTGCAGGGAGCGAACCCCACCTCGAACGAGTACTGGGCGGTCAACAGCGCGGTGCTGACCAACCCGCCGGTGACGCCGGACCGCGTGTCCATGCTGCTGGCGATGCAGGGACAACGCGGCACCAACCCCGATGACATGAAGTTCATCACCGCGACGGTGCAGGTCGAGTTCGAGAAGTCGTCCGACGGTCAGTGGAAGGTGGCGAACCTGACCGTCTTGAAGAGGCCGCTGATGAACCAGGCGGGGCAGTGAGTCCGCGGCGCCGGTTCACCGGGGAGGATGCCGGCGACACCGTCATCGGCTCCGACTACTTCCGCGCCACCCCGAGGTCGCCGCGCCGCTGGGGGCTGCCGGTCACCGCGATCGTCGCGGCCGTACTGATGGTGGCGGCTATCGCGGCGAGTACCCTCATGCTGGTCCGGCACCAGGACGACCGCCGCGCTGCAGTGAACGACGCTGCGGCACTGGGGTATACGACGCAGTTCATGGTGACGTACACGAGCCTGGACCCGTTCCACGCCAACGACTACGCCGACCGCATCGTCGCGCAGGCGACCGGTGAGTTCGCGAAAAACTTCAACGAGAAGCTCAACGAGATCCTGATCCAGGTGGCGCGATCCGAGCCGAGCACCGGCCAGGTGCTGGCGGCGGGCATCCAGCGATGGAACGACGACGGCAGCGCCGACGTGCTGGTCGCCACCAAGGTCACCTCGCCGACCCCGGATGGGAAGGCGACCATGGAAAGCGGAAGTCGCTGGGTCGCAACGACTATCAAGGAAGGGCAGCAGTGGAAGATCAGCAACCTGGTCCAGGTGATCTGACCACCGAGGACGAGTCCGCGACCGCGCAGCCACGTCGCCGGTTCCTGCGGCGCCGGCCGAAGGCGATCCCCACGGAAGCTCCTGAGTCCCCGTCCTCCGCCGACGATCCGGCGACGCGTGAAGACGCCGTGACGGCGCCGGAAGAACCCGCGAGAACGCCGGTCGGTAAGGCGGCGAGGGCCGCCCGGACGCCCGCCGCACCGCAGGAAGCTGCCGCTGAGGAACCCGCCCTCGCCGAGGCCCCGGCCGATCAGGAGCCGGCCACCGAGGACACGCCTGACGAGGACACAGCCGTCGACACGACCGATGACGAGGCCCCGGCCGAGGAGGAGGTCGAGTCTGCGGAACCTGTTGTGCTGGTGCCCCACCGGCCCGCTCCCAAGGGTCTGGTCATCACGGCCGCCGCCACAGCGGTGGTGTTCGTCGGTGCCAGTGCGTTCGCCGCGGCCATGGTGCAGCCCTATCTCGCCGAGCGTGCGCTGGTGCAGACAAAGCTCGACATCGCCCGCACCGCCGCCGACGCGATCACCACGCTGTGGTCCTACACGCCGGAGGACATGTCGACGCTGGCCGACCGGGCTTCGGTCTATCTGGACGGTGGCTTCGCCGACGAGTACCGCCGCTACATCGATGCGATCGTCGAGCCGAACAAGCAGGCCCAGGTCACCAACAGCACCCAGGTGGTGGGTGCGGCGGTCGAATCCGTGTCGCCGCCTTCGATTCCGACCGAGGCCACCGCCCTGGTCTACACCAACTCGGTGGCCACCAGCCCGGTCACCAAGAACATTCCCGCGCTGCGCTACCTGTCGTACCGATTGACGATGCAGCGCGACGGCGGCGAATGGCGCATCACCCGCATGTCGACCGTGACGTCGTTTGATCTGACACCGCAGCTGTAGCCCACATGGCGCTGTCCCCCTCGCCGGTATCGCGGCGCCAGACAGTCACCGCCCTGCTTCTGCTGACGTTCACGACCGGGTTGATCGACGCGGTCAGCGTGCTCGTGCTCGGCCACGTCTTCGTCGCGAACATGACCGGGAACGTGATCTTCCTCGGTTTCTGGTTCGTGCCGCACTCCGGTGTCGACTTGACCGCTGCCGCGGTGGCCTTCGCCGGCTTTGTCGTGGGAACCATTGTGGGAGGGCGATTTTCGCGTCACCTCGACAGCAACGTGCGTGTATGGCTGACGTCGGCACTCGGCGTCGAAGTCGTGATGCTCGCGGTCCTGGCGATCCTCGCGGGCACCGGCGTGCTGGACTATCACGACGACTCCAAGCTGGTGCTGATCGCCGGCCTGGCGTGGGCGTTCGGGATGCAGAATGCCACCGCGCGCCAGTTCGGCATCCAGGAGCTGTCGACCACGGTGCTGACATCCACGATCGTCGGCATCGGGTTCGACAGCAGGCTGGCCGGTGGCACCGGTGATCGGGAGAAGCTGCGCTTCGGGGTGGTGCTCACGATGTGCGCGGGCGCGGCGGTGGGTGCGACGTTGACGCGCTTCACCGTCGCTCCCATCATCGGGCTGGCCGGGATCATCGTGGCCGCGAGCGCCGCCATCTTCTGGTTCGGCCGCGGCGGCGACGGACAGCCGCAGTGACCTTCACGAAGCAGAACCCAAGGGCGCCTGCGGGTTTCTTCGGCTGCGAGGCGGCCGGTCTGCGGTGGCTCGCGGACGCCGACGGCGGTGTTCCGTGCGCTCGGGTGGTGGCGGTGGACGAGCAGTCGCTGACTCTGGACCGGTTGACCCCGGCGGCACCGAGCAGCGGCGCGGCGAATGAGTTCGGGGTGCGGCTGGCGCGTACTCACGGCGCCGGTGCCGAGGGGTTCGGCGCGCCTCCCGTGGACTGGAGCGGTCCGGGCTACTTCGGTCCGCTGCATCACCCGCTGCCGATGGCGTACGGCAGCGACCGATCCTGGGGTGTGTTCTATGCCGATCGGCGGCTGACGCCGATGGCTGACCTGGCAGACCTCGACGACGCCACCCGCGAGACCGTCGATGAGGTGATACGGCGTTGTCGGGCAGGTGATTTCGACGACCACGACACGCCCTGCCGGCTGCATGGGGACCTGTGGAGCGGCAACGTCATGTGGACGCCGGACGGCGTGGTGCTGATCGACCCGGCCGCGCACGGCGGGCATCGCGAAACCGACCTGGCGATGCTGGCGCTGTTCGGGTGTCCGTATCTGGAGGACGTCATCGCGGGGTACCAGACGGAGCATCCGCTGCGCGACGGCTGGCGCGACCGCGTCGGGCTGCATCAGCTCTACCCGCTGCTGGCGCACGTGGTGCTCTTCGGGTCCGGCTATCTGCGCCAGACTCGGGCGGCCGCGGTCAGCGCCTGCCGGCTGTGACCTGAAAGGGCTTGGCGGAGCGCTAGTTGAATGCCAGCCACGCCGGCTGGGCGCGTTCCCGGGAGTCGCACAGCACCGCCATCGTGTCGCAGGAGCCACGGGGTGAGCCTGCGCCCGCCCACATGCCGCCGGTGTCGCGGCGCAGCACGATGGCCGACGACCCGCCGCCGTCCAGCAGCACAGCGGTGTCGCTGCCCAGTCCGCGGAAGAGGTCTTGAATCTGGTCGGGGGTGTAGCTGCCGCCCTGGAACACGTACATCTCGTCGCGATCCCTGACGTAGGCGATCGCGGTGCGTGCCGCGCTGGGACCGGGGTCGTTCATCTGTCCCGTGTCACCCGGCGCAAGCAGTCCCAGTCCCGCGACGGCCACGAACCGGGTGCCCTTGTCGAGCAGCCCGGTGATGACAGGGGTGGCGGCGTCGTAGTCCTCAAGGCTCCTGGGCGGGACGACGAACGGCGCGCCGGCGACGGGGATGATCATCGTCGACAGCGCCATCCAGTGTTCGTTTCCGCCGGACAGACCCTGCTTGCCCGCGTAGGCCAGCGTCCCGGTGACCGCCTTGTTGGTGCGGCCCAGACCCCGGGTGTTGTCGACGTAGGCGCCCAGCGGCGAACTGCAGCCGGTCGACTTCCACGAGCCGCCCTGCTGACCGCGTACGTCGAAGAAGTTGGCGTTGATCGCGATGGTGGGTTGGCCGAGAGCCTGCCACGCCTCCAGCGGCGAGTACGTCTCCGAGGCCTGCCAGAGCCCCTCGCCGGTGCGCGCTCGGGGGTCGCGTTCGCAGCGGGCCTGATAGCCGGTGTGCGAGTCGGCGAGCAGCCGGGGCGCGATCCGCTCGGACGCGCCCTTGATGACCATCAGACGGCCGCCATTGTTCATCTCGTACCAGTTGCCTGCCGCGTTCAGCATCGGCGCAGGGAAGCCGCCGCCGAAGTTGTACACCAGGTACGAGCCGCGCGTGTTGGCGATCGCGCCGGCGAGCAGTTCCCGCGCGCTGGCCGCCTGGGCGGCGGGTGCCCCGGCGACGGCTGCCACGACGGCGCACATCGACGCCGCGACGATCACCCGGGCGGCCGTGAGGCCGCGCCGGAAGTTTGCGGTCGGAGTCGGCACCCGCGGCTCCCATCGGACAGGGGATTAAGCGATCACAACAATAATCCCAGTAGACACACTGTCAACTTTCGTCACAGCGGTATCACAGGATGGTTCCGGTCAGGTCGCTGCGCCCTTTGCTGCGGCCACGTTCTGCTGGGCGCCGACGTCATCGGGAAGTCACATCGCCGGGGTGGGGCCGACGCCGAGGTGGGTAATCCCCGAACATGCCTACCGTCACCCGTACCTTCACCGTGACTACGCCGCCGGAGCTCGTGGTCGACTACCTCAGGGATTTCGGGCATGCCGAACAGTGGGATCCGGGCACCAGAACGTGCGAGCGCATCGACAGCGGTCCCGTTACCGAAGGCTCGTTCTGGCACCACGTGTCCACGATCGCCGGAGTCACCGTCGAATTGACCTACAAGCTCGAAGAGCTCACCGACCGCAAGCTGGTGTTCGTCGGCGAGAACCAGTCGTCGCGAATCATCGACACGATCACCGTCGACGCCGAGGGCACGGGTTCGGCGATCACCTACGTCGCCGATCTCGAGATGTTCGGCGCCGCCAGGTTGTTCGGTCCGGTGATGGCGCTGGTGTTCCAGAAGCGCGCCGGCGACACCGAGAAGCAGATGGCGACGGTGCTCAACCAGCTCGCGACCAGTAGTAACTAGGCCGGCGGGGCGAGGCGGTAGATCGCGTCGGCGGCATCGTCGGTGATGTAGACCGCCCGGTCAGGCCCGACCACCGCCGCGACCGGCCTGCCCCACCGCTGACCGTCCGCCGTCTGGAAGCCGCCGACCAGGGTCTGCTGGTCGCCGAGCTCGCCCCCGGACCACGGGTAGAACGAGACCTCGGGAGCCCGCGGTGGTTGCCGGTTCCAGGAGCCGTGCACACCCACGAGGGCGCCGCGCGCATAGGGCTCGGGCAACTCGCCGTCGACGAAACTGAGTCCCAGCGGTGCCGAGTGCGCGCCCATGGACTGCTCCACGGGCGGCAGCGCTGCGCAGTCCAGCCGGTCCCCGTCGGGGTTGGTCTGGACGTCCCTGACGAACGGAAGGTCGGCAGTGCCCGAACCAGATAAGGCGTTGTTGCAGTACGGCCAGCCGAGCTCGCGACCGGGAGTGAGCTTGGCGATCTGCTCGGGCGGATTGTCGCCGACATATTCCGGAAGCACCTGCCCGTAGGACGGGCCGGGCTCCGGGAACTGCACGTTGTCACGGCCGTTGTTGGCGATCCAGACGGCACCATCCGGGGCCACGGCCAGACCGGTCCCGTTGCGCACCCCGGTGGCGAACGGCTCGGCCGCACCGCCGCCGGGCGGTACCCGCATGATCGTCGCGCGCGGCGGTGTGGCGCTGCGGTCTGATTCGGAGATGTTTCCCGTGGAACCGATCGAGAAATACACCGCGCCGTCGGGACCGACTGCAACGCTCTTGAGGACGTGCGAGTAGGCGCCGCGCAGGTCCGGGCTGCGATCGTCGGGCAACCCGCCGGCGACGGTTCGTGAATTGGTCGCCGCGCCGCCCGCATAGTCGTAGGCATCCACCTGATCGCTCTGCGCCACATACAGAGTGGACCCGTCGAACGCCAGGCCGTGCGGCTCGTCGAGGCCCTCCAGCAGCACCGTCTCTTCCGGCGGCTGGTCGCCGCGCGGGCGGAACTGCAGTACTCGGCCGGAGCTGGGCACCGACACGAGCAGAGCACCGTCGGGCGTCCACGCGGCCAGCCGTGGCCGGGAGGTACGCGCCCACACCGACAGCGTCCAGCCGTCGGGCACCACGGCCTCGCGAGGCTCGTCGAACGGCGCCTCGGAGAGTTCGGGACCGACCTGGACGGTCACCGGCCCCGATCCCGACCCGGGCGCGGCGACGGACGGCTCGGTCGCGGACTGCTCGGTACCGGACTGTGACGACGGTGCAGGCTCCTCGGCGCCGGCACACCCGGCAAGCAGCACGGTACCCAGCAGTAGCGCTCCGATTTGCTTATGCCGCAGCAAGTCCGGCATGCATCTCCCAGATGAGGATCTCGGCGGGTTCGGTGGCGGTGACGCGCTGGCCGCCGGATGCGGTGAACCGTACCGCGTCGCCCTCGTGCAACGGGCCGGCGCCCTCGAGGACCACCTCACCCCTGGGGACGAACAGGTGCAGGTACGGCGCCTCGGGCAACTCGACGCTCTGGCCGGCCTCCAGACGTGCACCGTGCAGGGCGGCGTAGCGGTTGCGGATCGTGATCGCGGCGTCGTCGCTGTGCTCGGGCATGCCGGAGGCGATGGTCACCAACCTGCCGCGCAGAAGTTCGTCGTCGATCTCCAGCTGCTGGTAGCCCGGGGCGGCTCCCGATTCGTCGGGGACGACCCACATCTGGACGAAATGCACCGGCTCACTGTGGGACTGCTCGCCGGTCAGCGTCCAGGAATCGTTCTTCTCGGAGTGCATGATCCCGCGTCCGGCCGACATCCGCTGCGCCAGACCGGGATAGATGACGCCCGAGTGGCCGGTGGAGTCCTGGTGGACCAGGGACCCGCGCAGCACCCACGTGACGATCTCCATGTCTCGGTGCGGGTGGGTGTCAAAGCCACTGCCCGGCGTGACGATGTCGTCATTGTTGACCAGCAGCAGGCCGTGATGGGTGTTGTCGGGCTCGTAATGGCCGCCGAACGAGAACGAGTGCTTGGAGTCCAGCCACGCGATCTTGGTCTTGGCGCGATCACCGGCGCGCCGAACATCGACGATGCTCTGGCTGATGGTCATCTGCGATCACTCCTCGAAGAGTCCTTGTCAGCCTAGGTGGCTGCGCTGCAGTCGACAACATGGATGATGTGTCATGTATTCCGTGGTTAGGCTGGACGGATGGAATGGCTCAGCGACGAGCAGCAGCTGATCTGGCGGGATTACCTCGCCATGGTGAGCCGTCTGCACACCGCGATGCACCGGCAGCTGCAGCAGGACTGTGAGCTGTCGCTCTCTGACTACGACGTGCTGGTCGCATTGTCGGAGCGGGGCGCGATGCGCATCAACGAGTTGGGCGACCTGATCGGGTGGGAGCAGAGCCGGCTCTCACATCAGCTCCGCCGGATGCGGGGGCGCGGGCTGCTGGAGCGAGAAGGTGACGGCGACGACCGTCGCGGGGCCACCGTCGCCCTCACCGAGTCCGGCCTGGCGGCGCTGCAGACCGCCGCGCCGGGTCACGTGGAACTGGTGCGCGGTGTGGTGTTCGACGGCCTCACAAAGGATGAGCAGCAGGCGTTCGGCATCGCCATCGCCGCGATCCTCGACCGTCTCCGGGCCGCCAGGGGCTGACGGCCGGCGCCGCCGCCGGGGGAGCTAGACCGTGGCCGGCAGGCCGAACTTCGCGAACAGGTCGTCTTCCTTGAACGCCACCACGTGGGCGATGCCTGCGGGGCGAACGTCGAGGACATGGAGTTGGAAGGCCTCGTGCACGCCCGTCTGCGGGTTGAGCATGTACAGGGCGGCCATCGGCTGACCGTTGGCCGTCACGGTGGTGAGGAAGCGCATGTCGCCGGCCTTCTCGGCAGGGCAGTGGTTCTTGGACAGGGTGACGATGTCGGCGGGGCCCTGGTACCAGGTGTCGAACGGCGGCATCTCGAAGACCGCGTCGGCGGTGAACAGCTGGACCAGCTTGTCCATGTCGTACGCCTCGAACGCCGACACGTACCGGGCGAGCAGGTCGGCGGCTTCGGCAGACTCGGGCGGTGCGGGCTCATCGTCGCGCGTGGGCTGGATCTCCTCCAGCTGGGCCCTGGCGCGCTGGAGCAGGCTGTTGACCGCCGCGGTCGACGCGCCGATGGCCTCACCGACTTCGGCCGCCTTCCACTGCAGCACCTCACGCAGCACCAGCACCGCACGCTGTCGAGGAGACAGATGCTGCAGCGCGGCGATGAACGCCAACCGGACCGACTCGCGGGATTCGGCGATCACCGACGGATCGGACGGATCGTCTCGCGGTGCTTCCGGCAGCGGCTCCAGCCACGTGATCTCGGGGCGGGCGGTGATGTCGTCGTTGGGATCGGCGGCGGGGCCACCCAGACCGCTCGGCAGCGGGCGCCGCTTGCGGTTGTCCAGCGCCGTCAGGCAGGTGTTGGTGGCGATGCGATACAGCCACGTCCGTACCGACGATTTGCCTTCGAAGCCGGCGTAGGACTTCCACGCCCGCAGGTACGTCTCCTGGACCAGGTCCTCCGCGTCGTGCAGCGAACCCGTCATCCGGTAGCAGTGCGCGAGCAGCTCGCGCCGGTACTTCTGCGCATCGGCGAGAAAAGCGTCTCCGGCATTGCCCTGATCAAGAGCCAAGACGGTCACGAACGCGAGCCTACGCACCGGGTACGACAAGAGTCATCCCTGCCCGCACCGCCCCGGACGGCACCGTCAGGTGGTCCCCGGAGGTCACCGTTAGTCTCAGTGCCATGCCCGTGTCCCACTCCGAACGCAGTTTCGACGGCGTCGGCGGCGTCCGGATCTGCTACGACGTCTGGACCCCTGTCACCTCGACGTTCCCGGCGCCCCGCGGGGTGGTCGTCGTCGCCCACGGCTTCGGCGAACATGCCCGGCGGTACGACCACGTCGCCGCCCGGTTCGGTGAGGCCGGGCTGGTCACCTACGCACTCGATCACCGAGGGCACGGCCGCTCCGGCGGCAAGCGCGTCTACCTGCGTGACATCACCGAATACACCGGGGACTTCCACACACTCGTCGGTATCGCCAGATCCGAGCATCCCGAGCTGAAGCTGACCGTGCTGGGACACAGCATGGGTGGCGGCATCGTGTTCGCCTACGGTGTCGAGCACCCGGACGACTACGACGCGATGGTGCTGTCCGGGCCCGCGGTGGACGCCCAGGATTCCGTGCCGCCGGTGAAGCTGCTGATGGCCAAGGTGCTGGGGCGGCTCGCCCCCGGACTGCCCGTCGAGGATCTGCCCGCGGATGCGGTCTCGCGTGACCCGCAGGTCGTCTCCGCCTACGAGAACGACCCACTGGTGCACCACGGCAAGCTGCCCGCGGGCATCGGGAGAGCCCTGATCGGCGTGGGCGAGACGATGCCGCAGCGAGCGCCCGCCATCACGGCGCCCTTGCTGGTGGTGCACGGCGACCACGACAGGCTGATCCCGGTGAGGGGCAGTGAGCGGCTGGTGGACTGCATCGGATCCGCCGATGTGCATCTGAAGGTGTACCCGGGCCTGTACCACGAGGTGTTCAACGAACCCGAGAAGGCGCTGGTGCTCGACGACGTCACCTCGTGGATCGAGTCGAAGCTGTGAAAATAATTGCTGCCGTTGTTGTTTCGATGATGATGCTGGTGACGGGATGTTCGTCGGGCGGACAGTCGGGCGGGGACCAGCCGACGTGGACCGACGAGGATGTGACGTTCGACGCCGACGGTCTGACCCTGCACGGCACCTACCGGTTCCGCTCCGACGATCAACCCGCGCCGGCCGCGTTGTTGATCTCCGAGAGCGGGGCCACCGACCGCAACGGCGACAATCAGGTCGCGGGCCCGATCGGCAACATGCGCCAGCTCGCCGAACTGCTGTCCGATCGCGGCGTCGCGAGCCTGCGCTACGACAAGGTCGGGACCGGCCGGACAGGGCTCGGCCCCTTCCAGAACAAGCCTGCCGACGTCGTCAGCGGCGTCTACACCTCCGGTGCCAGGGCGGCGGTGCGGTTCCTGGCCGGCCGCCCCGCCACCGACCCGGCCCGGATCTCGGTGTACGCCCTCGGGGAGGGCACCGTCCACGCGCTGGCCTTGGCCGGCGACACCGGTCCTGATGCGCCGAAGGTGCACTCGCTCGGCCTGTTTGCGCCGTTGCCGGGACGCTACCTCGACATCATCACCAACCGGGTGACGGCCGACGGCTCGCCGGAGACGATCGCGAAATGGCGGGCCGCGGTGGAACAGATCCGGACCAGGGGAACAGTGCCCGAACTTCCCGACGGGCTGAATTCGATCGTCAACCCGGGCAACGTCGGGGCCGTCGTCGAGGCGGACAAGGTGGACCCGGTGGCCCTGGCCGCCGCGGTCCCTGCCGGCACTCCGGTGCTGTTGACGTGTTCGGATTCCGACAGCCAGGCCCGGTGCGATGCGATGAAGCCCTTGGTCGACGCGCTCGCGCACACCGCGTTGACGGTGGTCGAACTCAAGGGCGTCAACCACGTGTTGCGCGACGACCCGACCGACAACATCGCCAACTACGCCTCCCAGGATCCACTCTCGCCCCAGGTGGTGGACGCGCTGGACACCTTCGTCGACAAGTAGCCTCCTGTGGATGAAAACCGCTGTGGGGATGGGGGATACTGCGTGTCGATGACACGTCACACCGGATCTCTAATCTGGCGGCCATGAGTACCGACGAGAAGATGCTGGCCCGCATCGCCGCGCTGCTGCGCCAGGCCGAGGGCACCGACAACCCGCACGAAGCCGAGGCGTTCATGGCCGCCGCGCAGCGGCTGGCCACCGCCACGTCGATCGACCTCGCGGTCGCCCGCAGCCACAGCGACACCCGCACCAAGGGTCAGACGCCGGTGCAGCGCACCATCACCATCGGCGAGCCGGGCGCCAGGGGGCTGCGCACCTACGTCCAGCTGTTCGTGGTGATCGCGGCCGCCAACGACGTCAAATGCGACGTCGCGTCGAACTCGACGTTCGTGTACGCCTACGGCTTCGCCGAGGACATCGACACCAGCCATGCGCTGTACACCAGCCTGGTCATGCAGATGGTGCGGGCGTCCAAGGACTACATCGCCTCCGGCGCCCACAAGCCGACGCCGACCATCACCGCGCGCCTGAACTTCCAGCTGGCATTCGGGGCCAGGGTCGGCCAGCGGCTCTCCGATGCGCGCGATCAGGCGCAGCGCGAAGCCAAGAGCGGTCCGGCGAGCATCCCGGGCACGGCGATCGCGTTGCGTAACAAAGACCTTGAGCTCAAGGATTACTACCGCCAGGCGTCCAAGGCGCGCGGCACGTGGCGAGCGACGAGCGCTACCGCAGGGTACTCGTCGGCGGCGCGCCGGGCGGGTGACCGGGCCGGTATGCGGGCCCGGCTGGGTGGCAATCCGGAGCTGGCGGGGGCGCGGTCGGCCCTGAAGAGGTGACCCGTGATGCGCAGCGCGCCAAGGTGTACGCCGCAGAGGGGTTCGTCCGGACCATGTTCGACCGCGCGGCCGAGCGTGGCGACCCGGTGGTGGAGTTCTTCGGAACCCGGCTGACGCTGCCTCCGGAGGCCCGGTTCGGTTCGGTGGAGTCCGTGCAGACCTACGTCGACGACGTGCTGGCCCATCCCGTGGTGCGCGAGCGGTGGCCCGCGACGCCGCCGATGCGGGTGCGGTCGCGTCGGGGCGCCACCGCGGCGCACTACGAACGTGCCGGCGGTCAGGGGCGAAGCGACGCGGGCACCATCGCGGTGCCGGAGGACCGGTCCGGGTGGGCGCTGCGGGAACTGGTGGTGCTGCACGAGATCGCTCATCACCTCAGCGACACCGGTCCGCCGCACGGACCGGAATTCGTCGCCACGTTCTGCGAGCTGGCAGCGGCGGTGATGGGCGCGGAGGTGGCCTTCGTGTTGAGAATGGTCTACGCGAAGGAGGGTGTGCGGTAATGACGAACAGATTCGAGACGGCCTATGTCGCGGTCGAGAACGTGGTGCCGGGCGATCGACTGGCGATGACGAGTGACGACGACCCGAACCCCCAGGTGTTCGTGGTCGCCGACGTCGAGGACGTGCACACGATGAACTACGGCGACGAGCCGCGGGTGGTGCTCACCTCGCACCCCCGCAGCGACGGCTGCGAGCCCATGGTGCTCGCGTATCCGCGGGGCACCCGCCTGCGCAAGGTGATTGGGTAACGTCGGCGCAGTGACTGCACCCGACTGGGTTTCGCTCGACGACCTGTTCACCCGTGTCCTGCACAGCGAGGACGACGCACTTCGGGCGGCCAGGGACGCCGCCGACGCTGCCGGGATGCCGGCCATCGAGGTGTCGGCCCAGCACGCCAAGCTGCTGTCGCTGCTGGTCAGGATGTCCGGCGCGCGGCGGGTGCTGGAAATCGGCACTCTCGCCGGCTACAGCACGATCTCGCTGGCCCGCGCCGTCGGGCCGGACGGCGCCGTCGTCACGCTCGAATTCGACCCCGCGCACGCGGAGGTGGCGCGCCGCAACCTCGAGCGGGCCGGAGTGGCCGAGCGGGTGGAGATCGTGGTCGGTGCGGCGCTGGATTCGCTACCCGGCCTGCGGGGTGAGGAATTCGATCTGGTCTTCATCGACGCCGACAAGGAGAACAACGTCGCCTACGTCGAATGGGCGATCACGTTGGGCCACCCGGGAACCGTCATCGTCGTCGACAACATCGCGCGCAACGGCCGCGTGCTCGATCCCCGGCCCGACGACGAACAGGCGCAGGCGGTCCGGGTCATGTTCGACATGATCGGCGCCCATCCGCGGCTCGAGGCGGCGGCCATCCAGACCGTCGGCACCAAGGGGTGGGACGGGTTCGCGGTGGCGCTCGTCAGCTGAGTTCCTTTGCGGCGGAACGTAGTGCGTCGACGATGACGCTCTCGCGCGCGGCGAAGCGGTCGGTGGGGGCAGGTACCGAGATCGCCACGATCTGCCCGTCTCCCAGTCGCACCGCGACGCCCGCCGCCGAGATACCGGCGGTGTGCTCGTCGCGGTCGTAGCCGATCCCGCTCCGGCGCACCTCGGCGATCTCGGCCCGCATCACGTCGGGTATCTCGGTGTCGTCGAGAAGTGCCAGGGCGGCCTTGCCGTTGGCGGTGTCACGCAGCGGGAATCGCTCGCCGACTGCGGAGACGGCGCGCAGGCGGTGCGCAGACTCGATCTGATCGATGAACCACATCTGACCGCCCCGCAGGACCGACAGGTCCACCGTCTCGCCCGTGGCCAGCGCCACCCGCTCGATCACCGGGTGCAGCCGGGCGGCCAGGTGTGTGCCGTCGGCGCCTGCCAAGCCGAGCAGGCGGTCACCCAGCCGGTACCGGCCGCCCTCGTCGGCGGCGGCGAACCCGACGTCCACCAGCGCGACGAGCAGCCTGCGAGCGGTCGATTTGGCGAGCCCGAGGTTGGCGCCCACGTCGACGAGCCGGAGCCGTCCCGGCGCTGTCGCGATCTCGTCGAGGGCGGCGGCCGCCCGGCGCAACACCTGCAGGCCGTCATCGCGGGTGTCGCTGCTGTGGTTGTCACTGCCGTCAATTTGGCGGTTACCGTCCGCGGTGCCCATGCCGACACTATATTGATCCGCTGAACGGACCAACAAGGTTCACTATCCGAATCTCATGGAGGATGAGATGGATCTCCCGCACAGACACTTCTTCCGCGGTGACGACGGCTACGAGCAGGCACGTGCGCAAACCGTGTGGAACGCGCGCACACCGCAGCGCTACCCCGAGGTCGTCGTCCAGGCCGCCGACGCCGACGACGTGGTGGCCACCGTCCGGTATGCCGCCAAGCGCGATCTGCAGATCGGAGTCCGATCAGGCGGTCACAGCTGGGCCGGAAATCACGTCCGCGACGGCGGCGTGCTGCTCGACCTGCACGGCCTGGACCACTGCACCATCGATGCCGAGGCGGGAACCGCGATTGTCGGACCCGGCATGGGCGGCAGTGTGCTGGCCGGCATGCTCTGGGACCAGGGCCTGTTCTTCCCCGTCGGCCACTGCAAAGGCGTGTGCATCGGCGGCTACCTGCTGCAGGGCGGCTACGGCTGGAACAGCCGGGTGCTCGGACCGGCGTGCGAGAGCGTCATCGGCCTCGACGTCGTGACCGGCGACGGTGAACGCCTCTACATCGACGCCGAGAACCACCCCGATCTCTATTGGGCGGCACGAGGTTCCGGACCGGGCTTCTTCGCCGTCGTCACCGCGTTCCACCTCAAGCTCTATCGGCGTCCACCGGTGTGCGGTAGCAGCCTGTACGTGTACCCCACGGAGCTGGCCGAGGAGATCTTCCCGTGGGCGCGCTCCATCAGCGCCGAGGTGGACCGGCGGGTGGAGTTCCAGATGGTCACCTCGCGTGCGGTACCCGGTGCGGGCCTGGAATCCCCGGGCATCGTGATGGCGTCACCGGTGTTCGCCGAGACCGAGCATGAGGCCACCGCGGCGCTGGCGCTGCTGGAGACGTGCCCGGTGCGGGACCGGGCGCTGGTCGCGGTGCCGTACGCGCCCACCGATCTCGATACCTGGTACGCGGGGGTGATGAGCAACTATCCGACCGGGTACCGCTACGCCACCGACAACATGTGGACCAGTGCCTCGGCCGACGACCTGATGCCCGCGATCACCCGCATTCTGGAGACGATGCCGCCGCACCCCGCCCACTTCCTGTGGCTCAACTGGGGTCCGTCGCCCCAGCGGCAGGACATGGCCTACAGCCTCGAGGACGAGATCTACCTTGCCCTCTACGGGGTGTGGCAGGACGCGGGCGACGACGACATCTACGGCGACTGGGCCCGATCCAACATGGCCGCGATGGAACACCTGCAGAGCGGCATCCAGCTCGCCGACGAGAACTTGGGCCGGCGTCCCGCCCCCTTCGCCACGGCCGACGCGATGGCCAAGCTCGACCGCGTTCGTGCCGAGTACGACCCGAGCGGTCGCTTTCACAGCTGGATGGGGCGGGTCTGATGTCCACGCGTGCCTACCTGGGGTATCGCGGCGAGGACGGGGCCACCGAGTACGGCGAGTTCTTCGATCCCCGGATGGCCGCACTGCCTGCGCACGTCGTCGACGCGCTGCACCACGGTCCGCAGGCCGACCAGGTGCTTCTCGACTTCGAGTACGCCGCAACACTTCTCGACGACGGACCGCACCAGACCGAGAACGGATACGGCCGGCTGGCCAACGGTGGCTTCCAGGTATCGGTGCACACGGACATGCCCGGTGTGACACCGCAGATGTGGGACTGGTGGTTCGGCTGGCACGGCAGTGACACGCGGCGCTACAAACTGTGGCACCCCCGGGCTCACGCGTCGGCGCGCTGGGCCGACGGCGGCGGCGACGGGTACTACGTCGGCCGCACCTCGCTGATCGAGGAGTACCTCGGCTCGGCCTACGCGAAGGCCGCGATCCGCTTCCTGACCCCCGAGCAGATGGGGCTTCCGCGCGGTCGGCTGGGCGGTTCGGTCGCGGTGTGTGCGCGGCTGGGATCCTCGGAGGTGCCCGTCGACATCGGCTGGTTCGTCCACCATGTGCGTCCGACGGCCGAGGGCGCCGAGATGCGGTCACGGTTCTGGATGGGCGGACCCTACGTCGGCGCGCGGCACGGAAATCTGTTGGCGAACACCGTCGTTCGGCCGGTCGCCGCGCGTGCGCTGCCCGACCCGCGTGACCTGCTCGTGCATTGCGCCCAGGAGATGAACCATCTGGCCGGGTTCCTGCCCCGGCTACACGCGAGGTTCGCTTAGCCCCGCCGGCGGGTATGCCCTCGCAGATGTGGAGCGTGAGCAGGAACGTCGATGCGTCGGCGGACGCCGTGTGGCATGTCTTGACGGACCTGGACGCGTGGCCGAAATGGGGACCCACGGTCGTGGGCGCCGAACTCGACGGTTCCGGGTTCGAGCTGGGGGCGACGGGCCGGGTGTGGACGCCGGTGGGTGTGCCGCTGCCCTTCGTGATCTCCGAGCTCGATCCCGGCCGGACGTGGGCGTGGACCGTCGCCGGTGTGCCCGCCACCCGGCACGGTGTGGAGCCGCGCGACAGTGGTTGCCGGGTGTGGATGAGTGCGCCGGTCTGGGCGCCGGCCTATCTGCCGGTGCTCGCGATCGCGCTGCGCCGCATCGACGGCATGGCGGGCACCCCGTCCAGTCCGGACGCGTAGCTCTCCTTCACCACGTCGAGGTGCGTCCAGCTGTCCAGCCCCCGCACCCCGGGCAGCGCCCGCACCGCGTCCAGCACGTCGACCAGCTGCGCGGCCGAGAAGGCCCGCACCGTGACCAGCACGTCGAACCGGCCGAGGGTGCGGGCGACGAAGATCACCGACGGCATCCCTGTCAGAGCAGCCACCACGTCGCGGTGGTCACCGTTCAGCCGGACCCCGAATCCCATCGCGCTCTGCCGGTCCTGACCCGAGTGGCGAACCACCGCGCCGATGCGCACGAGCCTGGCCTCGATCAGCCGCACCACCCGCCGGCGAGCCCCGGCAGCGGACAACCCGACCAGGGCCGCGAGGTCGACGTAGGAGGCGCGGCCGTCGCGCTGCAGCGCCGCCAGCAGGGCGCGGTCGGTGTCGTCGATCTCGGCGGTGACGTCCCCGACCGGGCCGATGACGTCTCGGACCACCTCGACGTAGGTGACTGTGTCCACCCCTGACACGCCGGGGAGGGCGCGCAGCTCCGAGACGGCGCGATGGAGATCGCGCTGCGACGCGGACCGCACCTCGGCGACGAGCCCGTGCTGACCGCTGGTCAGCGACAGGAACGGGACGTCGTCACGGCGCGCGAGTTCGGCAGCCACCGGCGCGGCCGGACCGTCCACGACGATGCTGACGTGAGCCAGCGCAGGCCGGCCAAGGACGGCTGGGTGGGCGGCGCCGCGGATGATGACCTGGCCGCTGGCGAGGAGTCGCTGGACCCGCGCGGCGGCTGCTGACCGGGACAACCCGACGGTGCGCGCGATCTCGCGGTGGGTGAGCCGGCCATCGACCTCGAGAAGTTCCACGATGGCCTCGTCGATCTCGTCCATGTGGCCTCCGACAGCGTGTTCCGCCAAATTGGTTCCAGAATTTTTCGACCGGGATCACTCGACTCATCCTGCGCGGATAACCGGTGATCTGACCATTATGAACCGATAGTCCGGCACTTACCGGCACATCGTGACCGGAAACCTCGACGTAACGAACGAACTGCTTGCAGGCATCCGCCGACCGTCCTACGGTGATCCGCACCACACCCTGCGCCCTGAGAGGCCGCTCATGTCCGCCGACAGTCCCGCCCCACCCAAGGTCACCGACATCGAGATGCACGGCGTCGAGCCGATTCCCGACGCCGAGCGCACCGCCGGTCCCCTCGATCTGTTCCGGCTCACGTTCGGTGGCGCGAACACCATCGCCACCGTCGTCCTCGGCAGCTTCCCGATCATTTTCGGGCTGTCGTTCCGCGACGCGCTGTTCGCGACGCTGCTCGGCGTCATCCTCGGCGCCGCGATACTGGCGCCGATGGCGCTCTTCGGCCCGCGCAACGGCACCAACAACGCGGTCTCGTCGTCGGCCCATCTAGGTGTCCACGGCCGCGTCGTCGGATCGTTCCTGTCACTGCTGACCGCCGTCGCGTTCTTCTCGATCTCCGTGTGGACCTCGGGGGATGTACTGGTCGGCGGCGTCAGCCGCGCGCTCGGCGGAGCTCCGGACGCCGCCCCGAACAACATCGCGGTCGGTGTCGCCTACGGCGTCTTCGCGCTGCTGGTCCTGGTGGTCTGCATCTACGGCTTCCGGTTCATGCTGCTGGTCAACAAGATCGCCGTCGTCGCGGCCACAGTGCTGTTCCTGCTCGGCATCGTCGCGTTCGGCGGTACCTTCGACCCCGGGTACGCCGGGATCTTCGGCCCCGACGCGGACGCCGCCACCAATGCCCTGTACTGGCCGTCGTTCGTCGGTGCGGCCCTGATCGTGATGTCCAATCCCGTGAGTTTCGGTGCTTTCCTTGGTGATTGGGCGCGCTACATTCCGCGGGAGACGCCGCCGTGGAAGTCGATGGCCGCGGCGTTCTGCGCTCAGCTCGCCACGCTGGTGCCGTTCCTGTTCGGTTTGGTCACCGCGGCGGTGGTCGCGACCAACGCCCCGCAGTTCATCGACGAGGGCAACTACGTCGGCGGTCTGCTCGCGGTGTCTCCGGGCTGGTACTTCCTGCCCGTATGCCTGATCGCGCTGATCGGCGGCATGTCGACGGGGACGACCGCGCTGTACGGTACGGGACTCGACTTCTCCAGTGTGTTCCCACGATTCAGCCGTGTGCAGGCGACGGTGTTCATCGGCGCCCTCGCCATCCTGTTCATCTTCGTGGGGCGCTTCGCGTTCAACGTGGTGCAGAGCATCTCGACGTTCGCCGTGCTCATCGTCACGTGCACGGCGCCGTGGATGGTCGTGATGATGATCGGCTGGCTGGTCCGCCGCGGCTGGTACGACTCGGATTCGCTGCAGGTGTTCAACCGCAGGCAGCGAGGGGGCCGGTACTGGTTCGCGCACGGCTGGAACTGGCGGGGACTCGGTGCCTGGCTGGTGTCGGCGGCGCTGTCGCTGTGCTTCGTGAACCTGCCGGGCCAATTCGTGGGCCCGCTCGGCGATCTGGCCAGCGGCATCGACCTGTCGATCCCGGTGGGCCTGGGCCTGGCCGCGGTGCTGTACCCGGTGCTGTTGGTTGCTTTCCCGGAACCGCGCGACGCGTTCGGACCGGAGGGGCCGCGCCTGGTGCCGGCCGGACCCGCGGCAGACACTCCGATCACCACGGTCGACAAGCCCGGAATCACCACGAAGACAGAGGATGTGACCGCATGACCAGTCCGCTCGGCCCGATCGACGCGTCGAAGACACCGCGCTTTGCCGGACCCGCGACGTTCGCGCGGCTGCCGCGCCTGGACCAGGTGCCGCGCGCCGATGTCGCGATCGTCGGGGTGCCGTTCGACTCCGGAGTGTCCTACCGACCAGGCGCGCGGTTCGGCCCCACGCACGTCCGGGAGTCGTCGCGGTTGCTCCGGCCCTACCACCCGGCACTCGATGTGTCGCCGTTCGAGGTGGCCCAGGTCGTCGATGCCGGTGATATCGCGGTGAACCCATTCAACATTCACGAGGCCATCGAGACCATCGAGGCGGCGGCGGTGGACCTGACCAAGGACGGCACCAGCCTCGTCACGATCGGCGGCGACCACACGATCGCCCTTCCGCTGCTGCGGGCCGCTGCCGCCAAGCACGGGCCGGTCGCGCTCGTGCACTTCGATGCGCACCTGGACACCTGGGACACCTACTTCGGCGCCGAGTACACCCACGGCACGCCATTCCGCCGCGCGGTCGAGGAGGGCATCGTCGACACCGAAGCGCTCTCCCATGTCGGGATCCGCGGGCCGCTCTACGGCAAGAAGGACCTCGAAGACGACCGCCGCTTCGGGTTCGGCATCCTCACGTCGTCCGACGTGTATTACCAAGGCGTACGCGAGATCGTCGACCGGCTGCGCCAGCGTCTGGGCGACCGGCCCGTCTACGTCTCGATCGACATCGATGTCCTCGATCCAGCGCACGCGCCCGGCACCGGCACGCCGGAGGCGGGTGGCATGACCAGCCGCGAACTGCTCGAGATCCTGCGCGGATTCCGGGGGCTCAACCTGATCGGCGCCGATGTCGTGGAGGTGTCACCGGCCTACGACCACGCCGAGCTCACCGGAGTGGCCGCCTCGCATGTCGCCTACGACCTGGTGTCGCTGCTGGCGATGCGTTCGGAGGCCCGCACATGAGCCGGACCGGTGCCGACGTTGCCGTCGAAACGCTGACCGCACTGGGCGTCTCGCATGTGTTCGGCATTCCGGGCCAGAACGCACTGGCACTGTTCGACGCCATCCGGCGTAGTGACCTGACCTTCGTCAGCTCACGGGTGGAGAACAACTCGGCCTTCGGCGCCGACGGGTACGCCAGGGCCACCGGCGAGGTCGGTGTGCTGTTCCTGTCGACCGGGCCGGGCGCGTTGACCGCACTCGGTGCCCTGCAGGAGGCGTACGCGACGGGTGTACCGCTGATCGTGATCGCCAGCCAGGTGCCGCGCGCCGGGTTGGGGCTGCGCCGGGGCATGCTGCATCAGCTCGACGACCAGCAACGCAGCGCCGTCAATGTCACGAAAAGCACTGCTGTCGCACGTAACTCCGCCGAGATTCCGTCGCTGCTGGCGGATGCGTGGTCGTTGGCCCAGTCCGCGCCCGCCGGGCCGGTGTGGGTGGAGATCCCGCAGGACGTCCTGGAGGAGGACACCACGGCGCCGCCGGTGTCGTCGGTGATCACCGACGTCGCTGCGCGGCGGCCGCGGGCCGAGCTGGTCGACCGCGCCGCGGAATTGCTGCAGTCCGCCGAGCGCCCGGTGATCCTGGCCGGTGGGGGAGTGCGGCGCTCGCCGGGTGGCCCCGAAGCGTTGGTGACCCTGGCGGAACTGCTTGACGCACCGGTGGTGTCGACCGTCGGTGGGAAGGGGGCGATCCGGTTCGATCATCCGCTGTCGGCCGCCTCGTGGATCGAGGACCGATACACGACGGCCCTGCTCGAGGACGCCGACGTGCTGCTCGCGGTCGGCACCGCGATGGGCGAGGTGACGTCCAACTACTTCACGTTCGCCCCGCGGGGCCACATGATCCACATCGACGCGGAGCGGCGCGTGCTGGAGGCCAACCATCCCGCGCTGGCCGTGCACGCCGACGCCGCGCAGGCGCTGACGGCCATCGGCACGCGGCTGACGCGCCGCACCGGGAACGGAGCGGCTATTGCCCGCGACCTTCGTCGCGCAGTTCAGGAGCGGCTGGCCGGGCAGGCATGCGATGCGGAGCTGGCATTGATGCGTGATCTGCGGGCTTCCGTTCCCGCTGCGGCACAAACCTTCTGGGACATGACGATCGCCGGCTACTGGGCGTGGTCGGCCTGGGATCCCCGGGACGGTCAGTTCCACTCGGCGCAGGGCGCAGGCGGATTGGGCTTCGCGTTCCCTGCCGCCGTCGCCGCAGCGATCGGCACCGGCAGGCGCACGTTCGCGGTGTCCGGTGACGGCGGCGCCATGTACTCCATCGCCGAGCTGGCCACCGCGCGCCAGCACGACGCCGACGTCACGTGGCTGATCGTCGACGACGGCGGTTACGGCATCCTGCGCGAGTACATGACCGATGCGTTCGGCCAGGCCACCGCCACCGAGCTGAGCCGCCCCGATTTCGTATCCCTGGCAACAAGTTTCGGCGTCCCCGCACAACGGGCGACGCTCGACGGCGTCGGCGAGGCACTCGCCGGCACGTTCGCGACCCGCGGTCCCGCGGTTGTCGTCCTGCCCGCACTGCTGCGGATGTTTCCACCCACCTGATCAAGGAGACCCATCATGGGTAAGCCGCTCGACATCGCGATCATCGTCGTCTACCTCGCCGCCATGCTGGCCTTCGGGTTCTGGGGTAAGAGCAGGACCAAGGACTCCGCGGACTTCCTCGTGGCGGGACGCAGGCTCGGCCCCACGCTCTACACCGGCACGATGGCCGCTGTGGTGCTCGGCGGGGCGTCCACCGTCGGCGGCGTCGGCCTCGGATACGAGTACGGCATCTCCGGCATGTGGCTGGTGGTGGCGATCGCCGTCGGTCTGCTGTCACTGAGCCTGCTGTTCGCCGGGCGCATCCAGCGGTTGAAGGTCTACACCGTGGCCCAGATGCTGCGGCTGCGTTACGGAATCGACGCGACCGCAGCGTCCGGCATCGTGATGATGGCGTACACCCTGATGTTGTCGGTGACCTCGACGATCGCCTACGCGACCGTCTTCAACGTGCTGTTCGGCACGGATCGCACGGTGTCGGTGATCATCGGTGGCGCGATCGTGATGCTGTACTCGTCGATCGGCGGCATGTGGTCGATCACGCTGACCGACATGGTGCAGTTCATCCTCAAGACCGTCGGCATCTTCTTCCTGCTGCTGCCGTTCACGTGGAACCGGGCGGGCGGACTGGACGGAATCCGAGAGCGGGCCGGGGACACGGTGTTCGACCTCGGCGCCATCGGACTGCCCACGATCATCACGTTTTTCGTCGTCTACAGCTTCGGCATGCTGATCGGCCAGGACATCTGGCAGCGGGTGTTCACCGCCCGGTCACCCGGCGTCGCGAAGTGGGGCGGCACCACCGCCGCGCTGTACTGCGTGCTCTACGGTGTCGCCGGCGCGGCGATCGGCATGGCGGCGTCGACGTTCCTTCCCGACGTCGAGGTCAGCGACGACGTGTACGCCCAGATCGCCGAGTCGATCCTGCCGGTGGGCATCAGCGGCATCGTGCTCGCCGCTGCCGTGGCGGCCATGATGTCGACGGCCTCCGGGGCGCTGATCGCGACGGCGACGGTGGCCAAGACCGACGTGAAGCCGTTGCTGCTCAGGGTCTTCGGCCGATCTGCCGAACGGGACGACGCCGAGCGTGACCTGCATTCGGACCGGAGGTACGTGGTGGTGCTCGGCATCGCGGTGATCGTGATCGCCGCCCTGCTCAACGACGTCGTCGCCGCACTGACCATCGCCTACGACATCCTGGTCGGCGGGTTGCTGGTGGCGATCCTCGGGGGCTTCGTGTGGAAGCGCGCCACCGGCACCGGCGCGCTGTGGTCGATGGGCGTCGGTACCGTCGTCACCCTCGGCACCATGGCCATCGTCGGCGACGTACTGGCCAACGAACCGATCTACTACGGTCTGGGCGCGAGTCTGGTCGTGTACGTGATCGCCAGCCTGTTGACGCCACGGACCTCGCCCGAGGTGTTGCAGGTGTGGGACGACCGGTTGGCGGGCAAGGACGAGGACAAGGTGAGCTCGGCGTAAACGGCGAGTCCACACCCCAACTGGGCCGCCACGCTTCGTTTGCCTCCTCACGCTCGTCAATCCGTCAGGCTCGCCCCGTGGGGTAGGGCGACCCGGCTAGCCTTCCCGTATCAGGTTCTGCCCGGAGCCGATCCACGGATCTTCCTCCTCGCAGCCGTCGCCAATGGTGCTGATCGACGGCGACGCGGCGCATGGTGTGAGCAACCGAAGGGAGGCAGCGCATGACGACACCGACACGACCACTGACGACGGCCGCTGGTGGGCCGCTCATCCGTGATCTGCAGGCCGCGTTGCCCGAGGGCCGGGTGATCATCGACGCCGACGTGGCACACAGCCTCAGCCGGGACCAGGCGGCTGGTGCACCCGCCGGGGAACCGGCAGCCATCGTGCGTGCCCGCAGCACCGACGAGGTCCGCCGGGTGGTCGAGGTTTGTCTGCGACACCGCATCCCGGTTGTCCCGCGCGGAGCGGGCACCGGACTGTCAGGCGGCGCGAACGCCATCGACGGCTGCGTGGTGCTTTCTCTGGAGGCGATGTCGCAGATTCTTGAGATCAACCCGTTGGAACGCCTCGCCGTGGTCCAGCCGGGAGTGGTCAACGATGACCTCCGAGCGGCCGTCGCCGAACACGGACTGTGGTATCCACCTGACCCCGCGAGCTCGCCCTGGTCCACCCTCGGCGGCAATGTAGCGACCAATGCCGGCGGCGTGTGCTGCGTAAAATACGGCGTCACGCGCGAATACGTGCTCGAGCTCGAGGTTGTCACCGGTTCGGCGGAAGTGGTGCGCATCGGGCACCGGACCGCGAAAGGCGTTGCCGGTTACGACCTCGTCAGCCTCCTCGTCGGATCCGAGGGGACGCTGGGCGTCGTCACCGAGATCACGGTACGGCTGCGCACCCTGCCCGGCGCGCCGATCACGGTGGCGGGCTTCTTCCCCTCACTGGTGGCTGCCGGTACCGCGGTGCGTGCGGTCGGTGCGGCGGGCATCACGCCATCGGCGCTCGAACTCATGGACCGGTTCTGTATGCGCGCCGTCGACGAGTGGAAGCAGATGGGGCTGACGGCTGCGGGAGAGATCCTGCTGCTCGCGCGGATCGATGATCCCGAGCCCACCGGCACTGCACTGGCCGAGGCCATCGTCGAGCACTTCCGCGCCAGCGGCGCGTCCTGGGCGGAACGGTCGACCGATCCGGACGAAGCCGAGGCCTTGTTCGCAGCCCGCCGATTGGCCTACCCGGCGCTCGAGCGACTCGGACCGGTGATCACCGAGGACGTCTGCGTGCCCAAGGATCACGTCCCGGAGATGCTGGCCCGTATCGAGGCGCTGGCGGCGCAACACGGTGTGCAGATCGCGAACATCGCGCACGCAGGTGACGGCAACCTGCATCCGTTGATCATCGGTCCGCCCGACGATGATGCGGTCCTATGGCGGCGGATCAACGCCGCTTTCGACGACATTCTCGATGCGGCGCTGTCTCTTGGTGGCACCATCACTGGCGAACACGGGGTCGGACTGCTCAAACGCGGCGGTTTGGTGCACGAATTGTCGCCAACCGTCATGGGACTTCACCGGGCGATCAAAGCTGCACTCGATCCAGCGGGCATTCTCAACCCCGGCAAGATCTTCGAGTAGTTCCCGTCCATCGCGGGCCACCCCGATACAAACATCCCATCGGGTCGACGCCGCGGTGGAGGCACGGGCCACAACCTGGACCACGATGTCAGAGTCCTGCATCAGCGCAGAACCCCGGCGTCGATGACCTGCCCTGCCCCCGGGTTCCAGGTGGCACGTGCCCCGCGAAGCGCGATGATCGCCGAAAGCCGCTGAGGGCGAACGGTTTTGTGATGAGTACGGCTCGGGGCGGCGGGCGAGTAAGGCCATCGGCGGATGCACGAAGAATTCGCGCCCTGCCCCTTTCACAGTATGGCGAGGAGGGGGTCTTGCGGCAAGACCCCCTCGGCGGTGCACACTCGTCCGGCCACGTGATCGGACGTCACGTGATCGGACAGGGGGAATCGTTGTGCCACAGCCACCGAAGCCATTCGAGGTGCACGAGTCAGGAGCGTTCCTGCACGGCACCAGAGCGGACCTCTCCGTCGGAGATCTGCTGATGCCCGGTCGCCCGTCGAACTACGAGGAGGGTCGCATCATGAACCACGTCTACGTGACCCAGACCCTGGATGCCGCGGTGTGGGGCGCAGAGTTGGCCGCCGGCGACGGCCGCTGCCGCATCTTCATGGTGGAGCCGCAGGGTCCCGTCGAGGACGATCCGAATGTGACCGACAAGAAGTTGCCGGGAAATCCGACCCGCTCCTACCGCACCCGCGAACCCGTGCGGATCGTCGGCGAGATCACCGACTGGGTGGGACACACCGACGACCAGCTCGAGGCGATGCGGGCGGGCCTGGCCGACCTCAGACGTCGCGGCCGCGACGTCATCTACGACTGACCCGCGGCGCTCATCGTCGGCGGTCACCGCACGTCCGAGTAGACATCGTCGGTGTCACTTCGTAGCCTTGCCGGGACGTTGTCAGCCGGGCCAAAGTCGGTCCTCGACCGAAGGATCGTGACAATCCGCGTGACCCGGGTGCGCCACTCCCTTCGGCGGACAGCGTGCGGTGTGTCTGCCGCGGTCCTGGTGATGTGCATGCCGACGGGGAATGTCACCGCGGACCCGGCGGCCGACGCGTTGTCCCGGCTCACCGAGTTGTCCCAGCAGGCGGTGCAGAGCCGCGAGGCCGTCACCGCTGCCCAGCGCGATGCCGACGCCAAACTGGCCGAGCAGGTGGCGGCCGCGGACCGTCACCGCGCCGACCTGGCAGCCCTGGACGCCGCGAACTCCCAGCTGAGGCCCTTTCAAGCTGCTGTCGACCGGATCGCGGCGATGACCTACATGAGCGGGAGCGACGGCCAGTTCGCGGCGGTGCTGACCGCTCCGTCTCCGCAACAGCTGATCGATCAGCTGTCGCTGCACCGCACGGTGGGCGCCGGGATCGCCGATCAACTGGCGGCGTTCCATGCCGCACGGGAGCGCGCGGCCACCGCCGCCCAGGCGTCGGAGAGGTCGGCCGCCGACGCCGGCGCCGCGGTCGAGGCGGCCGCGGCGGTGCGCGCAGAACTGCAGGCCAAGCTGAGCGAACTGTTGCGTCAGATCGCGGCCGCGGAGGCGCAGTACGCGGCGCTGACACCGCAACAGCAGGCGATCGTCGATGCGGCGCCCCCGCCGGCTGCGCCCCCTCCGGCGGGCCCGGTGATCGCTGCACTGCCCGGCCTGCCGCCCGGCGACATGGCGCCGCCGCCGCCGGCAGCCGTCGCGGAAATCCCGGAGGCGCTGCCTGTCGGCGTCGCCTCAGAGGCCGGATTGCAGCCGAACGCCGTCGTGGCTGCCCGGGCCGTCAGCCGGCAGTTCCCGCAGATCGCCGACATCGACGGGGTGCGGCCGGACTCCAAGCCGTGGCATCCCAGCGGTCTGGCGATCGACATCATGATCCCGAACTCCGACAGCCCCGAGGGCATCGCGCTCGGTGACCAGATACTCGCGTACGCCATGAGCAACGCGGGCCGATTCGGGCTGCAGGACGTGATCTGGCGTGGCACGTACTACACGCCGGCCGGTCCGCAGGCGTCGGGATATGGCCACTACGACCACGTGCACATCACCGTGACGCCGCGGCGCTAGTCGGCCCGGACCGTCTTCACGGATGGAAGTTCCACTGGCCGCAATCCTGCGCCAGCACGTCGTTGACATCGACGCGGATGCCACCGACCACGGGTCCGGGATTCGACGCGGTGTCGATGATGCGCTGGTACAGAACGGCGGCGGGGTAGATCTGGCCGTTGGACCAGGACCGGGTCTGCCAGGCCCAGACGTGGCCGGGGGAACGCGACCTACCGATCACACCGTCGGCCGCGGCCCACATGCATGCCTTGATGCCCCCGTAGATCCCGGTGCGCTGCGCACCGAGCACCGAGTTGATTCCGCGAAACCACGGCAGCACCACGGTGTTCCATGCCTCACGGTCGATGTCGTCGTCGACGCTGAAGAAGATCGGCGCACTCTGGCCACCGCCGGCGGCGCTGTGCAGCTGCCAGGCGGTGCGCGCGTCGAGGACGCCGCCGGGATAGCCGCGGGTGAAGTCCGATGGCGCCGTCCCGCCCGGCTTGCCGTACTGGTAGTTGCTGACGATCACCAGGCCGGCGGCGGTCAGCGACTGCGCGTAGGGCAGGGTGATCGGTTTGGCGCCGAAGGACGAGCCGGGCCGGGACGTCGAGACGTAGTTGATCACCCCGGCGTGTCCCGCGGCCCGGATGTCCTGCGCCGGGATCTGGCGCATGGCGTAGTCGATCAGGGTGGGAGCGGCGGCGCTCGCCGTCGGCGTGCGGACACCCGCCGCTGCGCCGAGTCCGGCAAGTACCGACGCGACGCCGGCGCAGCGCAGTGCTTCACGCCGGGTTATGGGCACCGGGCGATGTTACCAATGTGACGACTGGGACTTATGTAACCGATCGGAGCCGATGTCGGTTCGATGCCGCACCGTGACCCAGCCGCACGCCGTCAGCCGATGGCCCACAACCCGAGGGCGAGCACGAAGGCGGTGAGCCCGAGCGTCGTCTCCATGACCGTCCAGGTCTTGAGGGTGGTCTTGACGTCCATTCCGAAGAACCGGCTGACCAACCAGAAGCCGGAGTCGTTGACGTGGGACAGCACTGTTGCGCCTGCCGCGATCGCCATGACCAACGCGACGAGCTGGACATTGCCCAGTCCGGCGGCGCCGACGGCCGCGCTGAGCAGTCCCGCCGTCGTGGTCAATGCCACGGTGGCCGAGCCCTGTGCGACGCGAAGCAGCGTGGAGATGATGAACGCCTGCAGGATCAGTGAGATGCCGAGGTTCGACAGCGAGCCGCTGAGTGCGTCGCCGATGCCGCTCAGCCTCAGCACGCCACCGAACATCCCGCCCGCGCCGGTGATGAGGATGATCGCGCAGATCGGGCCGAGCGCGTTGTCGAGAATATCGGTGACGTCGGCCATCGACCGGTTGCGCAGTCCGAGCACCAGGGTCGCCACGATGACGGTGATGAGCAGCGCAATCGAGGTGGTGCCGAGCAGCTTGAGGTACTCCGCCCAGGTGGCGCCATCCTCGATGACGCCGGCCGTCATCAACGTGTCCAGGACGGTGTTGAACGAGATCAGCACGAACGGCAGCAGCAGGACGCCGAGCACCGTGATGAAGGCGGGGGCAGTCCGGGTGGTGGTCGTCGCGGTACCTGTCGTCCCGGCGGTGGACGTACCGCCGTCTTCGACACCGCCGTCGGTGCCGCGGCCGCCGTTGATCTCACCGAACAGCGAGGTGGGAATGTCGACATGTACCCGCCTGCCGATGAACTGGGACACCAGGTAGGCGCCGACGTACCAGGACACGACGGCCACCGGTGCACCGATGATCAGGGTGAGCCCGATGTTGGCGCCGAGTAGTTCGGCGGCCGCGACAGGACCCGGATGGGGCGGAACCAAGGCGTGCATGGCGGCGAATGCACCGGCGGCGGGGAACGCGTACAGCAGGATCGAGCCGCCGAAGCGCCGTGCCACCGTCATGATGATGGGGAGGAAGACGACCAGGCCGGCGTCGAAGAAGATGGGGAAGCCGAACAGCAGCGCGGCCACGCCGAGCGCGAAGGGTGCCCGTTTCTCGCCGAAGCGCCCGATCAGGGTGTCGGCGAGAACTTGAGCGCCGCCGGTGATTTCGAGCAGCCGGCCGATCATCACGCCGAATCCGACGAGCAACGCGACCGAGCCGAGCGTGTTGGAGAATCCGTAGGACAGTGCGCTCGGAACATCGGCGACGGGGATCCCGGCGGCCAGTGCCGTCAGTGCGCTCACCAGCACCAGCGCCAGGAAGGCGTGCAGCTTCACCTTGATGATCAAGAACAGCAGGAGGGCGACGGCGCCTGCGGCGATCAGCAGCAGCGTTGTCGTCCCGTATGCCGGATCAATGTTCTCCACAGCAACCCCCTACCACGGTGATGTCAGCGCCCCGAATCATCGGTCGTCCTCTCCTTCGTCAGAAACTGTTGTGGCGATGTAACTTTCGATGATCGAATCGATGCTCTGGTCCACGTCGATAGCGACACCGCGCTCATCGGGCTCGAGTGGCTCGAGCGTCTCGAACTGCGAGGCCAGCAGTGCGGCCGGCATGAAATGTCCCGGCCGGCTGGCTTGTCGCCGGCCGATGGTCTCGAGCGTGCCTTCCAGGTGCAGGAATTCGATCTCTGCGCAGTGCCTGCGCAGCTGGTCGCGATACTTGCGTTTGAGCGCCGAGCAGCTCATCACTCCGCCGCCCTCGTGCGCAGCCAACCACTCGCCGATCGATTCCAGCCAGGGGAGCCGGTCGTCGTCGTTGAGCGCGTGGCCGGCGGTCATCTTCTCGATGTTCGCCGGCGGATGGAAGTCGTCGGCGTCGGCGAACGGCGCGCGGAGCCGCTGTGCCAGCGCGGCCCCGACGGTCGACTTTCCCGACCCCGAAACCCCCATGACGACGATTGGTGATGCCATGTACTCCGCCTGTCCTGATGTGCTCGACGTCACACAGCATCCATCAATCGTCATACTAATGCAAGGGGCTGAGGCGAAAAATGAATCCTCTACCGCCTGAAGGGGGCGTCTGACATCATCTATCCGTGCTTGATCGGCCGAATGGCGGTGCTCTTCACGGCAGTCTGCTGACTGCCCTGGGGAAAGCCATCGTGTCCGGCCAGTACCCGCCGGGACGGATTCTCACCCTGGATGGGGTGAATGCGGAGCACGGCGTGTCGCGCAGTGTCGCCCGGGAAGCGATCCGGGTGCTGGAATCCATGGGCATGGTCGAATCCCGCCGCCGGGTGGGGATCACCGTGCAGCCCGCGGAGAAGTGGAATGTCTTCGATCCGATGCTGATCCGGTGGCGGCTCGACGTCGGCGATCGCACGGCGCTGCTGGTCTCGCTGTCGGAATTGCGCCTGGGATTCGAGCCGGCAGCGGCGGCGCTGGCGGCCCGGCGGGCAACCCCACATCAGTGCCGGGTCATGGCGTCCGCGGTGTCCGACATGGTGGTTCATGGCCGCTCCGGTGATCTGGATGCGTACTTGTTGGCGGACAAGATGTTTCACCAGACGCTGCTGGCGGCCAGTGGCAATGAGATGTTCCGGGCGTTGACCGGGGTGGTCGACGAAGTGCTCACCGGCCGAACGCAACACGGAATGATGCCCGAGAAGCCCAATATTGCGGCGATCGCCCTGCACGACGAGGTGGCACGGGCGATCAGGATGGGCGAAGACAAGCAAGCCGAGCAGGCGATGCGGGCGATCATCGACGAGGCGGCGACCGCTGTCGTCGAGGAGTTCCCTTCGGCTCCCTGACCCTGCAGGTACGGGAGCGACCGCAGACGTAGATGGCTCGAAAACCCCTGAGAAGGAACGGAGTTGGATGAGATGACTGCATCGAGTGATGGCGACGACACCCTCGTCCTTGTGACGGGAGCCGCCGGTTACGTCGGCAGTCATGTGGTGAACCGACTCATCCATGACGGCTACCGCGTCCGCGCCGCAGTCCGCAGCGAAGGCAGGGCAGACGAGGTGCGCAACAACGTGTCCGCGGCCGGCCTCGCCCCAGAGCGGGTCGAGTTCGCGGTCGCCGATCTCGCTGCCGACGACGGCTGGTCTGCGGCGGCCGAGGGGGCACGCTACGTCATCCACGTCGCCTCCCCCTTCCCCGCCGAGAACCCGGAGAACGACGACGACGTCATCATCCCCGCCCGCGACGGGACCGTGCGGGTGCTCGCCGCGGCGCGCGACGCCGGATGCTCGCGCGTCGTGCTGACCTCGTCGTTCGCTGCTGTCGGCTACTCGCCGAAGGACGGCGACGAATGGTCCGAAGACGACTGGACGAACCCGGCCGATGAGAACACGGCCTACGTCCGGTCCAAGGCCATCGCCGAGCGCGCGGCGTGGGATTTCGTGGCGCGCGACGGTGGCGGCCTGGAACTCACCAGCGTGATCCCCGTCGGCATCTTCGGTCCGACGCTCGGCGCACATCTGTCGACGTCGGTGCGGTTCGTCCAGTCGATGCTCAGCGGAGATCTGAAACGTGTTGTCCCGCAGTACTTCGGCGTGGTCGATGTGCGCGACGCCGCGGACGCCCACCTGCGGGCCATGACCGCCCCGGAGGCGGCAGGCGAACGGATACTCGTTGTCGCCGACGGGCCTCCGCAGAGCTTTCTCGGCCTCGCCACGATTCTTCGCGACGGTCTTGGCGACGCCGGTGAGAAGGTGCCGACGAGTGAGTACACCGAGGACGAGATCCGCCGGCTCGCCGTGTCCGAGCCCGCCTACCGGGATGTGCTGATACATCTCGGCAAGCGCCCGCGGATCAGCAACGCGAAAGCGAAGGCGCTGCTCGGGTGGTCGCCCCGCCCGGTCGACGAGACGATCCTCGACACCGCGCGGTCGCTGCTGCCCAGCTGACCGGGTTCACGCCTCGCCGGAATTACTTCGACATCGAAGCGGTTATCCCCTCCGTAACTGCTTCGATGTCGAAGCAAATGAGGCGAGGAGGAACATCATGAAGGCTCTCTACTTCCGCAATTACGGTGACAGCGACGTGCTGGAGTATGCCGAGATCGCCCGGCCTGTCCCGGGTCCGCGCCAGGTCCTGGTGAAGGTGGCCGGTGCGGCGTTCAACCCGGTGGACGCCGGTATCCGCGGCGGCTACCTGTCACAGGTGTACGCCATCACCTTCCCGCACACCCCCGGCGTGGACGTGGCCGGCACCATCGCCGAACTCGGTGCGGACGTCGACGGCTGGACTGTCGGCGATGCGGTCGTCGCGATGCTGCCGCTCGACGCCGATGGCGCCGCCGCGGAGTACGCGGTGGCTCCGGTCGAGGTACTGGCCGCCGCGCCCCACTCGGTGGCGCTGGCCGATGCGGCGGCGCTCCCGGTGGCGGGTCTGACGGCCTGGCAATCCTTGTTCGAGATCGCCGGACTGACCGCTGGGCAGACGGTCCTGATCAACGGCGCCTCGGGAGCAGTCGGCGGCTACGCCATTCAACTGGCCAAGCAGGCCGGCGCCGTCGTCAGCGCGACCGCCAGGGCGCGTGACGCCGAGCGTCTGCGCGGTTACGGCGCCGATCGAATCGTCGACTACGTGGACTATGGGGACTCACCCGTCACCGTCGAGGGTGCGCCGTTCGACGTGGTGCTCAACTTGGTCAGCACGACGCCCGAGCAGACAGAGGCTCTCCTCGGCCTGGTGGTGGACGGGGGATTTCACGTCGGCACCATGACGGCGGGGCCTGAGCGCACCGAACGCGGGGTGCGCACACAGCGGGTCTTCGTTCGCTCCGACGCGGCCCAGCTCGCCGCTCTGGTCAGTCGTGTCGATGCCGCAGATCTGCGCATCGACGTCGCTGACCGCCGCCCGCTCGGGCAGGGCGCGGCCGTGCACGCCGACTCCGACGCCGGCCGGTTGCACGGCAAGACCATCCTGGTGCCCAGCGGCCAGTAGCTCTGGGCCACAGGCGTTTCCCCCGGGGCAGCTCCCCGCGGGCGCTCAGCGCCTGCGGGGAGTCCGCGCGGATCGGGACGGCAGCGACCGCACGTGGTCGCGCACCCGGGTCATGACGTCACCCAGAAGCGTCACATCGCGATCGGACAGCGAGTCGAAGAGAAGCTCTCGGACGACCTGGATATGGCCGGGCAGGACGTCGGCGACACGGGCCCGGCCCGCGGCGGTGATGCGCACGACCGTGGCCCGCTGGTCGTCGGCGCTGGTGTCGCGGGTGATGAGCCCGTCCCTCTGCAGCAGTCCGGCTTGATGGGTCAGCCCGCTACGGCTGTAGACCACCCGATCGGCCAGGTAGGTCATGGTCAGCGGCTGCTCGGCGTCGGCAAGGATGGCCAGGATCTCGAACTGCACGTAGCTCAGATCCCCGTCGGCCCGCAGTTGCTGCTGCACGGCGAACTGCAGCATGCTGACCGCCTCCGTGAGAGCGAAGTAGGTGCGCATCTGGCTGGGGTCGAGGGAGTCCGCCACCCGTCGAGCCTATGCTGCGATGTCGAAGCAATGACGGCTAGGCTGAAGCCCGCTCGGGCCGCACGGCATCACGCCATGCCAGCGGGTTCAGTGCGCGGAACGGGTCTGCGGCACGGACATCCTGCAACTCCGCGAGGACGGTCTCCAGAGCCGTCTGCGTCTGTTTCTTCACCGTCGCCACCCACTCGTCGTCGGACACACCCGCCGGCTGCGTGGTGGTGATCGGCTGGCCGAAACGTAGGTACATCCGCTGTGGGCTGGGTACCAGCGTAGGCCCGACGCCGCGCACCAAAGGCATTGTCATGTCGGGCTTTCCGGTGACAGCCGCGCCGAGCTTCTCGGTGAGCCGTCCCAGGAGGCTGTCCCGCGTGACAACGCTGCGGTAGATGTCGTCACCGCCGACGTGCCCCACTGGAACGATGGGGTAGTCGTTGGCGATCGCCACCCGAGCGAAGCCGGCCCGGCCGTTCCACTTGAGCTGGTATTCCTCGCCTTTGAACTTGCCGATCTCGCGACCGCCCCCGGGGAACACCAGCAGCGTCTCGTTGTTCTGCATCAGCTTCGTCGCGTTCTCGGGTGTGCCGACGACCCCGCCGCATGCGGCCAGCATGTCGCCGGCCGGCCCCGGCATGGATCCCATACCGCGTTCGGTCAGCGGCCGGACGCGCACACCCAGCGTTCGTCGCACCGACAGGCACGTCAGCCACGCCTCGGCCATCCCACTCTGAGTGTGGTTGCCCACGAGCAGGAATCGCCCGTCGAGCGGAAGGTTCTCGGTGCCGTCGACATAGGGGAGCGTGACATCGATCGCCGGCCAGAGCCCGTCGGCAACGACTTCGGCCACCTTGCGCAGCGCCTGGACGCGCGCGGGTTGATCGATGATCTGGTCGGTCCTGGCGGCGGCGTTCCTCACGGGGGATGGTCCTTCCTCGGCGCACCGAGCGAGCGGTCGGTGTTGTGACTTCCACGGTACCGAACGAACTGGTTCGTTTGGTTATGATCTCGCTGTGAGAAGCGCCAGTGAGTTACGCGACGTGATCATCGACGCCGCGCGCGCGGAGTTCGCCCGGCACGGCCTGGCCGGTGCCCGGATCGACCGCATCGCCCGCTCGGCCCGCGCCAGCAAGGAGCGCTTGTACGCGCACTTCGGCGACAAGGAGGCGCTGTTCCGCCAGGTGGTCGTCACCGACACCGCCGAGTTCCTCGGGTCGGTCGGTGTCCGACCCGACGCTGTCGCCGAATTCGCTGGCGACATTTATGACCTGGCGGTCAGCAGGCCCGAACATCTCCGCATGATCACCTGGGCACGACTGGAAGGCGTTGCGCTCGGTGAACCCGAAGTGGACGGACGGCCGATCCGCGAACGAGACACCGCCGCCATCGCGGCCGCGCAGGCCGCGGGGCACATCGATGACCGCTGGGAGCCGGAACAGTTGCTGGTCCTGCTGTTCGGCATCGGGATGGCCTGGGCCCACTGGCCGCAGGATCCTCCCGGCAACGCGACCACCCACGCGATGGCCCGGGCCGCCGCGGTCGAAGCCGCCGCCCGCATCCTCGCGCCCACGCCCCGAGGCGGGTAGCTCCTCAGCGTGGGGAGGTCAGGTCGTACAACGTGACACCGTCCACCGACATCGCGGTGTACCGCTGCGCGATCCAGTCGCTGATCCGGTCGGATTCCCATGTCGAGTCCGGGCCTTCGGCCCGAGGCGGCATCCCCGGGAGCGACGATTCGATGTAGTAGTGGATGCGCCGTTGCTTGACGTAGTCCTGGAACTGCTCGAGGGTTGGCGAGGGGTCGGCGCCACCGAAACCACCCAGCGGCATCACCGGATCACCCGTGGCGAGCTGATACCCCGCGCTGTCCAACGATCCCTTGGCTGCGGCCACCCACGTGAAGTCCTCGCTGTCCACAGCCAGCAGCCGAGAGACCTCCTCGGACGGTTCGCTCTGCCCCGGCGGCGGGCCGGCGCGGCCGTCCGGCCCCTCGGCCGCGGGGAATGCAGGCATCCCCCCGGTCGTCGACGGTCCTGCGACGACGATGGGTCCGTGGTGTGCGCTGCCGACGGTGTGGACGCAGAACGCGACCGGTCCGGCCAACGCGGCGACGACGCCCAGGGCCGCCGCCCATGAGGTGAGATCGCGACCCGCCGCCGTCACCCCGGGCCGGGCCGCACAGACGGCGAGCGCCGTGGTCGCCACCGCGCCGAGGCCGGCGACGATCCACCGCAGTGCGGGAACGAAGTCGGGGGTCCTGCCGAGTAGCATCCACGCCCACGCCGCCGTCAGTCCGACGACCAGCGCCACGACGATTGTCACCCAACGTTTGTCGCGATTCTGCCAGAGATGCACCGACCCCATGCCCACCACCGCTGCCACACCGGGTGCCAACGCCACGGTGTAGTAGTCGTGGAAGATTCCCGACATGAAGCTGAACACCAGGCCGGTCACCAAAAGCCAACCGCCCCAAATGACATAGGACGCGCGCCGTCGATCGGTGCGCGGTGCACGGCCACACAGCACCAGTCCGGCGATGAGCAGCACCAGCGCGGCGGGCAGGAGCCAGGAAATCTGCGTGCCCGACTCGGTGCTGAACATCCGGGTGATGCCTGCAGAGCCGAACATCGCCGGACCCTCAGGTCCCGGCCCGGCATTACCGGGAGGGGGGCCGGGCAGCCCACCCGCTCCGCCCGCACCGCCGCCGAAAATGCGGCCCAAGCCGTTGTAGCCGAGCGTCAGTTGCAGAAAGCTGTTGTTCGCGGAACCGCCGATGTACGGTCGGTCCGCCTCCGGCCACAGCTCCACCAGCGCCACCCACCAGCCGGCGGCCACGACGGCCGCGCCCAATCCGGCGAACAGCTGCAGCAGTCGTGCCCACCACCGGCGCGGCGTACCGGCGACCAGGTAGGCGATCGCCAGAGCAGGCAGGATCAGCATCACCTGGAGCTGTTTGGTGAGGAAGCCGAAGCCGATCAGCGCACCGCACAGCACAACCCATCGTGTCCGCCCGCTGTCGACTCCGCGTAGCAGCGCCCATGTCGCGGCGACCATCAGGAACACCAGCAACGCGTCGGGATTGTTGTATCGGAACATCAGGGTGGCCACCGGTGTCAGCGCCAAGAGCGCGCCGGCGATCAATCCCGCCGCGGGGCCGAAAGGCTTTCGCACAGCGGCATATAACAGTCCCACCGACGCGACGCCAAGCAGAACCTGTGGGAGCTGCAGGGCCCAGGAGTTGACGCCGAACAGCCGCGTGCTGATCTCCATGACCCACAGCGAGGCCGGCGGCTTGTCGACGGTGATCGAGTTCGCGGCATCGGAGGAGCCGAACAGAAACGCTTTCCCACTGCGCGTCCCTGCCTGTACCGCCGCCGCGTAGAAGGTGTTTCCCCAGCCGTTGCGACTCAGCCCCACGGCCCAGAAGGCAGCGGTCGCCACCAGCAGCGCGCCGAGTGAGGGCTTGACCCAGCGCGGGTCTGACAGGGCGCGCGTCTCAGATGCGGTCATCGTTTCCTCTGGTCGTCGGCCTCGAGTCGACCTGCACGTGCGTCACGACGTGCAGTCTGGTGGCGGAGCCTATGGACCGTATGTGCGCGACATTGGTGGCCGCTGTGTGCCGGCCACCGAAAGTACTACGGTGCCCCCAAAGGGGCGGCGCACTGTCGTCACAGGCGATGTACACGCCCGCGCGCCACGATCACAGAGTGTCAGCGCCCCAGTACTTCGAGACATCCCTGAGCGCCGCGGCGCCCTTGCGTGGGCAGCCCTTGCGCCGCGCGGAAGGAGGCCCGATCCGCGTCTCGTGGTCGACGACGAGCCCGTCCTGTCCGAAATGGTCTGTACGACATTGGTATAGGAAGGCTGGGTGGTGGCCACGGAAGGCGACGAGGCGTCCGCGGATGACAGCGACGACGACGAGGACAAAAGCGCCGAGTCGAGGCCGGCGACAAGCAGTGTCCAGATGTGGCCTCCTACCTCGGTGGACTGGCCTCCACTTTCCGACGACGAGAACCCAGGCGCCGCAACGCCGATCGTCGCAGCGCAACCACCTCCGGTCCCGCCTCCCGCCGGAGCGGAGATCAGGTCAACGCCTGTCGTGCCCGTGGTGCCCGAGCCGTGAACGGCCCGCACTTGCGGGCTGGCCGGCAGATGCCTGGTACTGCGCCACCTGCCATTCGCCGCCCAGCCGGACGAGGGTGACGCCGATCGCCAGGTCCACCGGGGGACGGTCCGGGTAGGAGAAGGTCGCCGTCAGGTAGCCGAGCGCGACATCGTCTGCAAGGAGCCGGCTTTCCAGCAGGTGGTAGGTGACCGTCATACCGGCGGGCTGCGACCCGTAGTAGTCGGCCACCGCATGCCTGCCTACGCCGTACGGGCGCAGGCCCTGGAATACGGCGTCTTCGGTGAATGCGGCGGCCACCTGCGCGGGATCTCCGGCATCGATTCCCGCCTTCCATGCGTCCATGACACCGAGGACGACTCGAGCGGCGTCCATGTCAGTGGCCCGCGCTCTGGCCGCCGTCGACGTGCAGGATCTCGCCGGTGACAAACGGAGCGTTCTCCAGGTAGAGCACGGCGTCGACGACGTCGGAGACCTCGCCGACATGGCCGACCGGATGCAGTGTCGCCAGCGCATCGTAGTCGGACGGCTGGTGCATGGGTGTGCGGATGATTCCGAGTGCCACTGCGTTGGAACGGATTCCCTGTGTCGCGTACTCGACCGCCAGAGCACGGGTGGCGGCGTTCAGGCCGCCCTTGGTCAGCGACGCCAGCGCTGACGGCACGGCGGAGTTGGCGTGTTCGACCAGCGTCGTCGAGATCGTGACCAGATGGCCGCCGCCACCCTGATCCAGCATCCGGGCTACCGCCGCGCGCGAGATCTCGAAGAAGCCGCGGAGATTCACACCGGTGATGGCGTCGTACTCCTCGTCTGTGTAGTCGGTGAACGGCCTGGCGATGAACAGGCCGGCATTGTTGACCACGGTGTCGATGCGGCCGAAGCGCTGCACCGCCGCGTCCACGATGCGGCCGCCGACACCAGGTTGCGCCACGTCGCCGGGCACGGCGAGCACCATCGGGTCGTCCCCGCCGTCGATGGTGCGCGAGTTGGCCACGACGGCGTAGCCGAGCTTGCGGTAGCCGGCCTCCAGGCCTGCTCCTATTCCTTGCGATGCGCCGGTGATGAGTGCTACGCGGGGGTCAGTTGTCATGGTGCGTTCCCTTCGTGTGCTGGTACTCATCGGAACGTGCCGCCGGACGCGTGCAATCCGTCGGTGCAGGACCGATTCGCTCGCTCCTGGTAGGCGCAGGCTCTCACTGCATTAGGCTCACCGTGTGGAGTTGCGACAGCTGCGCTACTTCGTCACCGTGGCCGACGAGTTGAACTTCGGCCGCGCAGCCGAGCGGCTGCGCATTGCGGGACCCTCGCTCTCGCAACAGATCAAGGCGCTTGAGCGCGACCTCAAGGTGCGGCTGTTCGACCGCGACCGGCGCTCGGTGGCTCTGACTGCCGCCGGCTCGGCGCTGCTCCCGCAGGCGCGTGCCCTCATCGGACAGGCTGACGAGTTTCGACGCCAGGCCCTCGGGCTTTCGTCGTCCGTGCCGGTGCGCGTCGGGTATGTGCAGTGGTGCCCGACGGACTGGGCCGAGCGTGCCGCGGGCGTGGCGCAGGTGCGGGTGGACACGTGGGTCATGCCCTCGCACGCGCAGGCGGCCCGGGTGGCCGACGGCGGACTTGATCTGGCGATCTGTTGGGTCGGCGAGGCCGATCTTCGTGCCCTGTCGTTGGAAGCGACGTTGATCGGTGTCGACCGGCTCTATGCGGTGAGTGCCGGACCGGAATCATCGCCTGTCCACGCGCGCGACCTGACGGTGTTGGTGGACGCGGACGAATCGAGTTGGTCGTCATGGAATCGGTTCGCCGAGCAGTTCGCCGACGCATCAGGGGCTCACGTGGTTCGCGTCGAGGACGGCGGAGTGACCGGTTCGACCTTCCTGGACCACGTGCGTCGCCTGCGACGCCCGGTGTTGAACAATCCCAAGGGCCAGAACGACGTGACGCCGCCGGATATGACCCGGCGGGCAGTGCAGGCACCGACCCCGATGTGGACGTGGTCGCTGGTGTGGCGACAGGAAGATCCGAACCCGTTGGTGCACAACGTTGTCGACGCGCTCACAGTCGGCGTCGATCGGTCGGTCCTCACCGGACCGGGGCTGTGGCTGCCGCCCGACGATCCGCATCGCGGCGCGGCGGACTGAGTTCCCGGCATCCGAGACGCAGCCACACGGCAGCCACCGCCGAGACGGCGACCACGCCGGCGGAGACCAGCAGTGCGTAGTGAAACCCGTGCCGCACCAGGGGCGTCACCAAGATGGGACCGACGATCTGACCGACCGAGTATCCGGCGGTCAGCACCGCGACGGCACCCGGAAATGCCAGCGCCCTGCCTGCCGCCAACGCCATGGTGCTGACCCCGATAAAAGTCCCGCCGAAGAAGGCCGCGCCGATGAGCGCAGGCGCGGTGCCGGTGACGAGTGCAGGCAGCGCGATGCCTCCGGCCTGCACCAGCAGGGCCACCGCGAGCAGCGCCGGGCGTGACCATCGCGCGCTCGCCATCGCCCACAGCGCCGCAGACGGTGCGGCAGTCAGGCCGACCAGCAACCAGGCACCGTTTCCCAGCCAGCCCGGTGACGTCTGGCCGATGGCCGCGACGAGGAATGTGCCCGCGATGATGTATCCGACACCTTCGAGGGTGTAGCAGGCCAACAGCACCACGAACCAGCGTCGCGGACCCGCTGGTGCGCCGGCCGTGGCCACGGGCGTGGGCCCCGTGCCCCGCATCCGCCAGGCGACTGCCACCACCGCGGCGGCCAGCGCCGCCGATGCCCACCAGGCCGCACGCCAGCCGGCGGTGGGCAGGGCCAGCACCATGGCACCGGACAGAGCTATGCCGAGGCCGACACCGCCGAAGCCCCAGCCCGGTAGCTGGGCTGAGCGGCCCCGGGAATGGTCGAGCATCCAGTCGACGGCGATCACGAACAGCACGGCGCTCGCGAAGCCGGCCGCCGTGCGGATCGCCAGCCACCCGATCACGTCGTGCGTCAAGGCCATCAACCCCAGGCCGGCGACCACGGCGATCAGCGCCAGCCGCCACGTGGTGGCCGTCCGGATCAGACGCGGCGCTGCGACTCCTGCCAGCGCGCCCGCGAGGTAACCGACGTAGTTCGCGGTGGCCAGACCGCCTGCAGCTGCCGGGGTCAATCCGGCCTGAGATGTCATCATCGGCAGGATGGGCGTGTAGACGAACCTGCCGATACCCATCGCCGCGGCCAAAGCTGCTGCGCCGCGGGCGATGTGGACGTGCGAATGGTGCCAGGTCATGCCCGCTATGGTGGCTGCGGGCGGCGGGGCGGCGCCACGACCCGTTTTCTCCCAGCTGTGAGGCGCTGCCTCGGAGCTAGGCCGCCCGACGGCCGCGTCGCGGCGATGGAATCAATCCGCCGGACCGACTGTTTCACGCAGTGTTGCGGGAGTTCTGCCCGCCGACGAGGTTCGGAAGAGGAAAGAGGCGGGATCGATGACGAAGACCACAGCGGTAGGAGTGATCGCGGGAGCGTTGTCTGCGGCGGTGATCGGCTTTGCCGGACCGGCGCATGCAGATGACCAGGGGATCGGATTCGGCGGCCACAGCGGACACGGTGGATACAGCGGTCACTACGGGTACGGCTACGGCAGCGACAGCAACAACCCGTGGCTCAACCAGCTCTATCCGACAGTGAAGGTGCCGAAGGTCGACACGTCGGTGCACAACTGATCGACAGCGGTGGCATCATCGACGACGTTGCCGTTGCGGTGTTGTCGAGTCACTCGTGCATGCTCGGTTCACACCCGGTGTCATGACCGGTCCGACCCCATCACCCAGCGGATGCCGCTGACCAGGACGCGGCCCGTCGATCGCACCACGGTGGCTTCGACAGGTGGAAGATAGGGCAACCGCAGTGGTAGCCGGGCCCACCACGGCAGCATCGCCACCGCGGTGGCGGCCAGCGCCGAGTACGGCGCCCTGGCCAGCAACGGCAGCGGGGGAGTCAACAGCAGAAATCGCGCGGCGTCACGGGCGGCGGCAGTGCCCTGCAGCTCAGGCCGGTAGTCGGCGATCCGTTCCGCCAATTGTGCTGTTGTCCTTGGTGGTTCGAGTACACCGAGTGCACTGGCGACGCGGGCGGTATCAGCCACGTAGTCGTCACATTCGCGCTGATCCAGCGGTGTGGCGCCGTAGAGCTGGTGAGCGCGCAGGAAGCTGTCCACCTCGGCGATGTGTACCCACTCCAACAGGTGCGGGTCGCTCGCCTGGTAGTCGCGCCCGTCGGGTGCGGTGCCGCGAATGTATCGATGGATACCCCGCACCCGGTCCACGGCGCTCTGGGCGTCGTCGGCGGGCCCGAACGTGGTGACCGCGAGAAACGTACTGGTGCGGGCCAGCCGTCCCCACGGATCGCCGCGGTAGTCGGAGTGCTCGGCCACGCCGGCCATCGCCAACGGATGCAGCGATTGCAGCAGCAGCGCACGGAGCCCACCGACGAACATCGAGGCGTCGGCGTGGACGCGCCGGATCGGACGGTCCTCGCCGAACCAACGGGGGCCGGGCGTCTCATGGATCCGCGCTCGATTGGCGGAACCGTCAGGTCCGGCCACCATGCCGAACAACGCGCTGCCCATCTTGGTTCGTGCCTCGCCGAGGTCATACAACGCCATGTCCTCCATTGTGACTGCGCTGTCTAAGACGACGCGTCAACGAGACCGGCGCACACCCTGCCCGTAGGCAGGATGTGCGCCGGCATCGTCCGGAGCCGCTCAGTCCGACGCGGCCGCACCTCCGGCGCCGCCGGTGCCACCCGCACCGCCGCCGCCGCCCTGGGTACCGTCATTGCCGCTACCGGCGCTGCCCGCAGTGCCGGGGTCGCCCCCGTCGCCGCTGCCGCCGAAGCCGCCCGAGCCGCCACCGCCGCCGAAGCCGCCCGAGCCGCCCGTGCCCCCTTCCAGGGAGTCACCGCCCGTGCCGCCGTCACCGCCGTCACCGCCGTCGCCGCCCTCATCGAGGCTGCCACTACCGCCCAGGCCGCCGGGTCCGCCCGTGCCGCCGTCACCGCCGGTGCCGTTCTCGCCACCGCCGCCGCCGATACCGCCGTCACCGCCCGATCCGCCTGCGCCGCCCTCGGGACCGACGCCACCTGCGCCGCCCTCGCCGCCCTGGCCACCGTTGCCGCCGTCGGCGTTGTCGTCGAGATCCTGGCCGCCGAAGCCACCGAGGCCGCCCTTGCCGCCCGCGCCGCCGGTGGTGGAGCCCTCGCCGCCGTCCCCACCGGAGCCGCCGAGGCCGCCGTCGAAGCCGGCCGAGCCCGAGCCGCCTGCGCCGCCGGTGCCGCCCACGCCGCCGATCTCGCCCGAGCCGCCGGTGCCTCCGGAGCCGCCCTCGCCGCCGCCGAAGCCTTCGTCGCCGAGGCCACCCAGGCCGCCGTCACCGCCGGTGCCGCCGATGACGCCGTCGCCGCCCTTGCCGCCATCTGCCCCGTTTCCGCCGACGCTGCCGTCACCGGTGATGCCGTCGCCGCCGTTGCCGCCTGCTCCGCCGTTACCGTCTGTCCCGCCCGGGGCAAAGAGCCCGCCGCTTCCCGCGGTGCCGCCGTCGCCGCCGTCGCCGCCTTCTCCGGGCGCGAGATTGGACAGCGGGTCGCTGTAACCGTCGCCGCCCTTGCCGCCCTGGCCACCCGACCCGCCGGAGCCGAAGAAGAATCCGCCGCTTCCGCCGGCGCCGCCCTTGCCGCCGGCTTGTCCGGCCTGGCCGGGCTCCGTGCCGTCCGCGCCGGTTCCACCCACCCCGCCATTGCCGCCGTTACCGAAGAACAGGCCGCCCGCTCCGCCGCGGCCGCCGTTGCCGCCGGCCACGCCTGCGCCGCCGTCGCCGCCGTTGCCGAAATACAGCGCGCCCGCTCCGCCGTTGCCGCCGGCGAAGCCCTTGCCGCCGTTGCCGAACAGCAACCCCGCATTGCCGCCATTGCAGGCGCTGCCTTCGCATCCGGCCTGCGCGTCGATGCCGTTGCCGATCAGCCAGCCCCCGGGGCCGATGGGCCGGAACAGGTTGAAGCCGTTGGCACTTGCGGTCAGGAGAGCGTTCGTGGAGAACGCGGCGTTGGGGTTGGCCGCCGAGTTGCCGCTGTCGAACTCTTGGTGCATCCACCACCAGTCGGGCAGCTCGGACTCCGTCGAGGCCAACTGCACTGCGGGTGAGGACGTGGCGGTGTCCATGTCGGCGTGCACAGCCGCCGTCAGAAGGCCGACGCCCACGAGCGCAGCGCTACCGATTCCGGCGGCCAGATACTGACCGGCGGATGTCCCCGCGGTGCGTCTGCTGGATGGTGTGTTGGACATGAACGGCCCCCTTGCCGAGGTGTGACAGGCCCGCCGCGGGCGGGTGGATGTGCGTCAGCTGTGAGCCGACAGCTGCAATGTAGAGGTTTGCCACAGGCTGGGTCAAGGATTTGTCACAATCTGCCTAAGCAAATGGATATTCATCGACGTGTCCGTGCCTCCTGCCGCAACAAAGCAGGTAGGACCGCATATTCGACAAATTAGTTAATAATGAATTTGCGCTCAGGCAAATTATCATGCCGTGCCGGACGCCGCGTCGACTGCCGTGCCGTGATTTGCCGGAACCGATGGGCAAGCCGGGGGATTGCTGCGGCGCCCCTGGCGTCGGGGCTCGGTCGGCATCCATCCCTGTGGCGTTGCTGTGAGGTCCGGCAGAAGTACTTAGTTCAGGTAATCTTCAGGGGGTGCGTACACCCGAAAATCGAGGAGCTGCGCGATGACTCTCGGTCCGTGGGGCGACCTGACGATCTTCGCCGCCGTGATGGAAATCGTTTTTGCCACATGTGTTTTCGTGTACATAGGGCGACTGGAGCGGCGAACGTCCCATTCCCTGGGTGACACAGTAGGCGCGCACAAAGCCGTGCTGGCCAAGCTGCGCAAGCGAGAACCGCTGTCCCGGGACGAGGCGGACTACGCCGCCGAACTGATCGCTGACGCCCGGTCTCCGCTCGCCTACGCGATACCCGCTGCGCTGTTCACCATCGGATTCTTCTATGTGGTCGGCTGTCTGTTCGTGCTCCACCTGTCCGGTGGCCATCCGTCGTTCCGCACGTTCATCGGTGGCATCCCGATGCTCACCTCGATGAACATGGCCGCACAGTTGCGTCGGGTCGCGGCGCTGAAAGGGAAACTGCAGCAGGCAGCGGTCGCCGAGCCGGCCGACGACCTGGTCGCGGCCACCAGGGTCTAGTCCCGGCGAAAGCTGGTGCCGCCCTGCTTCTCAGGACTTCGAGCGGCCCGGTGTTCCGGCAATCGGATCGCCGTCCTCCCAGAGGAGGAGCTGCCGAACCGACTGGCGTGACCCGTAGGGCTGCAGCATCTGGCTCGCCGGACGGGGACGCATCCGCAGCGGCCACCAGAACCAGCGGCCGATCAGCGCTGCGATGGCCGGCGTCATGAACGACCGGACGATCAGCGTGTCGAACAGCAGGCCCAGCGCGATCGTGGTCCCGATCTGCCCGAGGATCCGCAAGTCCGCGAACAGGAATGACGCCATCGTCGCGGCGAACACCAGACCGGCCGCCGTGACCACCGCCCCCGAACCGGCCATCGCCCTGATGATTCCGGTGTTCAACCCGGCGCCGATCTCCTCTTTGAACCGCGAGATCAACAGCAGGTTGTAGTCCGAGCCCACCGCCAACAGCAGGATGACGGCCAGCGCCAACACGATCCAGTACAGCTGAATACCGAAGATGTCCTGCCAGATCAGCACGGACAGCCCGAACGACGCGCCAAGGGACAGCGCCACCGTGCCGACGATGACGAACGCGGCGATGATGCTGCGGGTGATGAACATCATCACCAGCAGGATGAGGCACAACGCCGCGATGCCGGCGATCATCAGGTCGTACTTGGCGCCGTCCTGGATGTCCTTGTAGGTCGCAGCCGTGCCTGCGATGTAGATGTTGGAGCCGGCCAGGGGTGTGCCCTTGACGGCTTCCTTGGCCGAGTGCCGGATGACGTCGATATGTGAAATGCCCTCGGGCGTCGCGGGATCACCGTCGTGAGTGATGATGAGGCGGGCGGCCTTCCCGTCCGGTGACAGGAACAGTTTGAGCCCGCGTTGGAACTCCGGGTTGGTGAAGGCCTCTGGCGGTAGGTAGAACGAGTCGTCGGTCTTGGACGCGTCGTACGCCTGGCCCAGCGCGGTCGAATTCTGCAGGGCCGCCTCGGCCTGGTCGTTGAGGCCCGACGTGGTGGCGTAGTTGGTCAGCGTCAGGTCGCGGTTGGTCTCCTGGCTGTCGATCTGCGGCGGAATCAACGCAAGCAGCTTCGGCTGCAACGCATCCAGTTTCGCGATGCTGCCCGCGACGTCGGCCAACTGGTCTGTCAGGTCGTTGATGCCGTCGAGCGCGTCGAACAGTGACCGAAGCGCTGCGCAGATCGGGATGTCGAAACAGTGCGGCTCCCAGTAGAAGTAGTTGCGCAGCGGACGGAAGAAGTCGTCGAAGTTGGCGATCTTGTCGCGCAGGTCCTGCGCGGTGGCGACGGTGTTCTGGAACGCTCGGGTCTGCTCGTCGGTGACCGCACTTGACTGTTGCTGGAGCGAATACTGCTGGCGCAGAACCTCGATCGAATTGTTGATCACATCCACCTGCTTGAGCAGATCCGCCCCGCGGGCCTGCTGGAACGGCAGGTTGTTGACCTGGGACGCGCTGCTCGCGCTGATCTGGAACGGAATGGAGGTGTGGTCCAACGGGGTGCCGAGTGGCCGGGTGATGGACTGCACCTGTGCGATGCCGTCGGTGTGGAACACCGCCTTGGCGACGCGCTCGAGCAGGATCATGTCGGTGGGATTGCGCAGATCATGGTCTGCTTCGATCATCATCAGCTCGGGATTCAACCGCGCCTGTGAGAAGTGTTGTTCGGCAGCGGCGTAACCGACATTGGCCGGGGCGCTCGCCGGCAGGTAGGGCCGGGCGTCGTAGCTGGTCGTGTAGCGCGGCAGGGCGAGCAGACCGATCAGTGCGATGGCGATCGTCGCGATCAGGATGGGCCCGGGCCAGCGGACGATGGCCGTGCCGATCCGGCGCCAGCCCCGGGTGCGCAAGGGCCGACTGGGCTCGAACAACCCGAAATGGCGTCCGATGATCAGCAACGCCGGTGCCAGGGTCAAGGCGGCGACGACCGCGACGAGGACCCCGATCCCGGCCGGAACGCCGAGACTCTGGAAGTACGGAAGCCGGGTGAAGGACAGACACAGCACTGCGCCGGCGATCGTCAGGCCCGACCCCAGGATGATGTGCGCGGTGCCGTGGTACATCGTGGTGAACGCCGTCACCCGGTCCTGGCCCGCGTACCGGGCCTCGTGGAAGCGACCCAGGATGAAGATCGCATAGTCGGTCCCGGCGGCGATCACCAGCAGGGTCAGCAGATTGGTTGAGTACGTGGACAACTCGATGATCCCGGCGTTCGCGAGGACCGCCACGACGCCTCGCGACGCGGTCAGCTCGATCATCACCGTGAACAGCACCAGGAACACCGTGGTCAGCCGCCGGTAGAGCCACAGCAGCATGACCGCGATCACCCCCAGGGTGATCAGGGTGGTTTTCAGGGTGCCGTGGCGGCCGACCTCGAACTGGTCTGTGACCAGGGGCGCGGCGCCGGTGACGTAGGCCCGCAGACCCGGCGGCGGCGGGTTGTGCTCGACGATGTCACGCACCGAATCCACCGACTCGTTGGCCAGCGACTCGCCCTGGTTGCCCGCCAGGTACAGCTGCACCAGCGCCGCCTTGCCGTCGGCACTCTGCGAGCCGGCCGCCGTCAGCGGATCGCCCCAGAAATCCTGGATGTGCTGAACGTGCGTGGTGTCCTGGGCGAGTTTCTGGACCAGGCCGTCGTAGTAGTGGTGCGCGTCTGCGCCCAGCGGCTGGTCGCCCTCCAGGACGATCATCGCCGAACTGTCGGAGTCGAACTCGTCGAACACCTTGCCGATCCGCTTACTGGCCTGCAACGACGGCGAGTCCTGCGGGCTCAGGGATACGTTGTGCGCCTCGGCGACCGTCTCCAGCTGCGGCACAAAGACGTTGGTCAGCACGGCCAGTGCCAGCCAGAACAGCGCGATGAGCACTGAGTATCGCCGAATGAAGTCGGGCACGCGCTGGGTGCTCATCCGGATTTGTCCAGGCAGTAGGTGAAGGCGTTCAGGGTGTTCACCGATCTCTCGTCCTTGACCACGTCGTCGATCGTGATCCGGCATCCGATCGAATCGCTGTCTCCTTGGGCGGACACGTTGACGAAGACCGCGGGCTGGGTGGTGGTGGCGTCGTAGGCCCAGGGCAGCGCGACGCCGTCGGCGCGCTGCGGTTGGGCGTCGACGTCGAGGTAGGTGATGGTGGCCACCGTGCCGGGCGGGCCGAACACCTCGAGGACGACGTGCTTGGGGTTGAACGGGACGATGTCGTTCTCGGAGCCGCTGGGCGTGGACACGACATCCTCAGAGGCGAAGATGCCGTGCAATCGGTACACAGCGAAGCCGGCCACTGCGAGCACAGCCACCGCCACCACGAGCATCCAGCGTCGGCGGAGTCCTCGACCGATCGAGACCCGCTGCATCCGTGACCCTTTCACTGCGGCGACAGCGCGCACACCAGGAACTTCCCATAGGAAAGCTAATCAACTTGGTTGACGGTACGACACCGGACGGGAGTGCACAACACCGGGGCGAGGGCGCGGCGGCCGGCGAGTCCGCGCCGATGCGTTGCGGCGCTTCACTATTCACAGGAACTTCCGAGCTCGGACTCCTGGCGACTTGATCAGCTGTCGGGTATCAGCCCGCGGCGGGCGGGGTCACCCTTTCGGCGCCGATGGTCACGACAAGTCGTGTCTCGTCGGGGTTTCCGCTGAAATTGGGGTACGGAATCCCGAGGTACTTGTGCGAGATCTCGTCGATGCTCTCCCGGCCGCCTTCGGAGGTGATGGCGATGACCCGCCCCCGGACCGCGTAGAACCTCCGCATGTCCTCGGGATCGACCACGTTCACCGCGACTCGTGGGTCGCGCGCGAGGTTTCTCGCCTTCTGCATGCCGTCGACGATGTTGATGACGATGTGCTCACCGTCGGTGTGCACCCAGGTTTCGGTGAGTTGAGGAGAGCCGTCCGGCATCAGCGTCGCGACGAAGCACGGGCTGGGTCTGCGCAGCAGATCGAGCAGATCGGCGGGAAGCGGTTGGGGCACGGACGGTCCTCTCGTCGAGCGTGTGCGGAGCGACGTCAGCTCCAGGTTTGGAGCCCCCACTGCGCCATGACCGGGTCCACCAATGTGGCGTGCACGATCCGCCCGAAGATGTCGTCGCTGTGCGCGAAGAGGATGCCCACTGCTGCGACGGTGCCGTCGGCCTGCCTGGCGTACACCGGGGCTCCGGAGTCGCCGAGATCGTCCCACGCGCGGAAGGACACCTGCGTATCGGTGACCGCGGTGATGGAGCCGCAGGACACTCCCGTGCGGGCACCCGACTTGCAGAGTTGCGGCTGCTCGCGGCGAAGGTCGTCGGCGGTCATCACACGGGAGACGTGCATCGCGTCCACCTGGCTCACCAGGGGGACCGAGCTGCCGGCCAGGTCCACGAGTCCGACGTCACGCACACCCGGTATCACTTCCCACCGCACGTAGCGCCCGATCACCCGGTCACCCGACGGGGTGCGCTGCAGAACGGTGTCGTTGACCGGATCCCGGTCGCAGTGGCCTGCGGTGAGCATTGCGGGCGCACCGTCGGGTCCGCGGACGGTGAAACCGGCCGTGCACTGGTAGGGCTGTCCGTTGGCCGCCATGCTGGTACTCACCAGGTAGGCCCCTGGACTGGCTACGGGGTACTCGCCGAAGGCCGAGGCGACCGGCACCTGGACGGTGGACAACGCGGTGAGCGCAGCGGCGCAGACGCCGGCGATCGTGAATGGGATTCGCATCAAGGTCCTTCGTACCCGAAGTTGCTCGTCGGAACCGCTCCGTCGAAGAACGGGGAGGTCCGGGGTTTTCGCACGGCCCCAGTTTCGGGCACGCATGACCAGCTTTGCCGCGATTTCACCGGAAATGTCACAACCCGTGCCCCGGGACGGGGACGATCGAGGGATCGGGAACCGGTGTTCTGGACAGGGGCCGCCGACCGTCTCGGCGCGGTCCGAAATTTGTCGGTGGCTTCTGGTGTGATGGTGTTATGTCTTTGGCGGCAACATCTTTGGGGCCTAAGGAGCGTCTTGAGGTGTTGTTCGAGGAGTTGTCGGAGTTGGCGGGTCAGCGTAATGCGATCGATGGGCGCATCGTCGATATCGTGTCCGAGCTCGATGGTGCCCGGTTGTGGGGGATGACGGGGGCGAAATCGATCGCCTCGCTGGTGGCGTGGAAACTGGGGATCTCCCCGCGCAACGCCGAGACCATCGTCGCGGTCGCTGATCGGGCCGAGCAGTTCCCGCGCTGCACCACCGGCCTGCGGCAGGGCTGGTTGTCGCTGGATCAGGTGGGGGTGATCGCTGAGCGCGCCGGTGACGGCTCCGATGACCATTATGTGGGGTTGGCGCGGTATGCGACGGTCACCCAGCTACGCACCGCGGTCGCCCAGGAACTGCCCCCCGAACCCGACCCCACCCCCGAAGAGGACGACGAAGAGGACGACGACGAGGTCGGGGATGTCGCAGTGGATCCCGGTGCGTCCGACGGGTCCATCACGAAGATCAGCGAGGCGGGGTTCACGACGTGGCGGATCCGGCTGGCGAATTCCGAGGCTGCCGCGTTCGATGCCGCGTTGTCGGCGCACCGTGATGCGTTGATCGCCGAGTGGAAAGACGACCACCGGATCGAGAGCCGCGACGATGCCCAGGTACCGCCGTTTCCGAGCACGATGGAGGCGTTCACCCGGCTGGTCGAATCCAGCTGGGACGCCGAGGCCACCCGCCGCCCGCACGGCCAGCACACCACCGTGGTGGTGCATGTCGATGTGGAGACGAAGGTCGGGGCGCTGCATCTGGGTCCGGTGCTCACCGATGAGCAGCGCCGCTACCTGAGCTGCGATGCCACCTGCGAGGTGTGGTTCCAACGCCACGGCCAGGTCATCGGGGCGGGGCGGGCCACCCGCACCGTCAACCGGCGGCTACGGCGAGCGTTGGAGCACCGCGACCGTGCGTGTGTGGTCCCCGGCTGCGGGGCCACCCGCGGCCTGCACGCCCACCACCTGATCCATTGGGAAGACGGCGGTCCCACCGCACTCGACAACCTCGTGCTGGTGTGTCCGTTCCACCACCGGGCGCATCACCGCGGGATCATTACGCTCACCGGCCCCGCGCATACCCTGGTGGTCGCCGACGCCCGAGGCCGCCCACTCAGCGGCGCCTCCCTGGCCCGACCACCCACCACACAACCACCACGCGTCCCGCCCTACCGCGGACCCACCGGCGAACGCGCCCAATGGAAGTGGTACCACCCCTTCAAGGCGCCACCACCCACGACCAACTAGTCGAGTCAGCCGCAGACGGCTCCGGTGGCGGCCGAGCCGACCAGCTTGGTGTACTTCGCCAGCACGCCGGTCTTGTACACCGGAGGCAGTGGCTCGAAACCGACCTTGCGCGCCTCGAACTCGTCCTTGCCGACCAGCAGATCCAGTGTTCCGTTGGCCACGTCGAGTCGGATCTTGTCACCGTCACGCACGAACGCGATCGGCCCGCCGTCAACCGCCTCCGGTGCGATGTGCCCGACGCACAGCCCGGTGGTGCCTCCGGAGAACCGGCCGTCGGTCATCAGCAGCACGTCCTTGCCCAGACCCGCGCCCTTGATGGCGCCGGTGATCGCCAGCATCTCGCGCATCCCGGGCCCGCCCTTGGGCCCTTCGTAGCGGATGACCACGACGTCGCCGTGTGTGATCGTGCCGTCCTCCAAGGCGTCCAGCGCAGCCCGCTCGCGCTCGAAAACCCTTGCCGTGCCTTCGAACACGTCCGAGTCGAAGCCGGCCGACTTGACCACGGCGCCCTCGGGGGCCAGCGAGCCGTGCAGGATCGTGATGCCGCCGGTCGGGTGAATCGGGTTGTTCATCGCACGCAGCACCTTGCCGTCAGGGTCCGGCGGCTCGATGTGGGCCAGGTTCTCGGCCATGGTCTGTCCGGTGACAGTCAGACAATCCCCGTGCAGCAGACCGGCATCCAGCAATGCCTTCATCACCACGGGCACGCCGCCGATCTCGTCGACGTGCTTCATCACGTGGCGGCCGAAGGGCTTCACGTCGGCCAGGTGGGGCACCTTCTGTCCGACCCGGGTGAAGTCCTCCAGCGACAGCTTGACATTGGCCTCCCACGCGATGGCCAGCAGGTGCAGCACTGCGTTGGTGGATCCGCCGAAGGCCATGACGACGGCGATGGCGTTCTCGAAGGCCTCTTTGGTGAGGATGTCGCGCGCCGTGATTCCGCGGCGCAGCATCTCGACCACCGCCTCACCGGACTTACGGGCGTATTCGTCGCGCCGCTTGTCGATGGCCACCGGGGATGCACTGCCCGGCAACGACATTCCCAATGCCTCGGCGGCCGATGCCATGGTGTTGGCGGTGTACATGCCGCCACATGCTCCCTCTCCGGGGCAGATGGCGCGTTCGATGATGTCGACGTCCGCGCGGGACATCAACCCGCGGGCGCAGGCTCCGACCGCCTCGAAGGCGTCGATGATCGTGACTTCCTTCTCGGAGCCGTCCGTGAGCTTGGCAACCCCCGGCATGATCGAGCCGTTGTAGAGGAACACCGAGGCCAGGTCGAGTCGAGCGGCCGCCATTAGCATGCCGGGAATCGACTTGTCACACCCGGCCAGCAGCACCGTGCCGTCCAGTCGCTCGGCCTGCACCACGGTTTCCACGCTGTCGGCGATCACCTCGCGGGAGACGAGCGAGAAGTGCATGCCCTCGTGGCCCATCGAGATGCCGTCGGAGACGGAGATGGTGCCGAACTCCAGCGGATAGCCGCCTCCCGAGTGCACACCGGTCTTGACCGCCTGCGCCAGCCGCTGCAGAGACATGTTGCACGGCGTGATCTCGTTCCACGACGAGCCGACACCGATCTGGGGCTTGACCCAGTCGTCGTCGCCCATGCCGACGGCACGCAACATCCCGCGGGCGGCCGTCTTCTCCAGGCCGTCGGTGACGTCGCGGCTGCGGGGCTTGATGTCGATGGGATCTGAGGGCATGAGGTGATTATGCGCCTGGCGTTTCTCCCGGCCAAACCGTTATCCATACCCCCGAGGGGTACAAGTACGCTGGGCGCATGACGTCGATCTCGATACGCCTGCTCGCCGCGCTGGCCGCACTCTGCGTGCTGGTGGGCTGCGGCAGTGGCGATTCGCCGGGCGACGACCAGACCGCGGCCGAGGCGTCCGGCACCCCCGTCATCACCGGCGAGCCCGCCGGTTACAACGCCGCCGACGTCACGTTCGCGTCCGCCATGGTTCCGCACCACCAGCAGGCCATCGAGATGTCAACCATGGCACTGCAGCGGTCCGTCAACCCCGAGCTCATCACGCTGGCCAACCAGATCGTCGCCACACAGCAGCCCGAGGTCAACATCCTCAACGTGCTCCTGGTGCAGTGGAACGAGAACCCCGACATCCAGGCCGACCCGGGCGGGGCCGACGGCGGCGCCTCCGCACCGTCGAACCCGGGGAAGGTCGATGACGCCACCATCGCCGAACTCGAGTCGCTGCGCGGCCCCGAGTTCGACACACTGTGGCTGCAGTCGATGATCGGCCACCACCAGGGCACGGTCGCGATGGCGAAGTCCGAGGTGTCCGACGGGAAGAACGTGGACGCCATCGCGATCGCCAAGACGATCGAGGCCGAGCAGGAAGCGCAGATCGGCCAGATGACGCGGATGCTGGAGGGCATGCCATGAGTGAGAACGAGGCGGACACAGCCGAAGACGCCGCCCGCGGCTACTCGGCGCAGAAGGAGAACTACGCCAAACGGCTGCGCCGCATCGAGGGCCAGGTGCGCGGCATCGCCAAGATGATCGAGGACGACAAGTACTGCATCGACGTCCTCACCCAGATCAGCGCCGTCAACAGCGCACTGCAGTCGGTCGCCCTGGGACTCCTCGACGAGCACCTGGGCCACTGCGTGTCCCACGCGGTCGCCGCGGGCGGCACCGAGGCCGACGCCAAGCTCGCCGAGGCATCGGCAGCCATCGCCCGCCTGGTCCGGTCCTAGCCGCGGCGTGCGCGCCGGCGCATCAGGCGCCCCGCTCCGCAGGCAGCGGCGCCGACGGCGCGGTTGGTGCCGCCTCGCCGCGCCCCGGTCCGGGAGGAGGCGCGGGCGCATCGTCCACGCCCGGAGGGGCAGGAGCGCCCGCAGGCGGGCCCGCAGGTCCGCCGTCCGGCCCACGGTCGCCCGGTCGCGGGGGTGGACCCGCCGATCCGGGGCCGCCGGGACCGGGCCCCTGGTCGTGGTCGTGACCGGGCGGCGGGGGAGGGCCCGCCGGGCCGGGACCGCCCGGACCCCAGGGTCCCCCGGGTCCGCCTGGTCCGCCGGGGGAAGGAGGCCCCCACGGCAGACTGCCCGGTCCGCGGTCACCACCGGGCGGCGGCGGCACCGGTGCCTGCGCGACTCCGCCCGGGGTGGGTGTGCTGCCGACGGTCAGTGACAGCATCGGGTGCGCGTCGACCACCTGACCGCCGACGAACCCGATCAGCAGTCCCGCCGCCGCGGCGCCCACCGTGGCGCCGACGGGGTGGCGTCGGGCGGGCTCCCGCAGCGCCTGCCAGCGTGAGGGCCGTTCGTCGGCTGCCGCTGCGTCGGCAGGCGTGTCGGCGTGCGCCAGCGGTTCTGTCACCCCGGTGGGTGCTTCCGCGTCAGCCGAATCTGGTTGGCTGCGTTCGTCATTCGTCACGGGAACTCCTCAGTCTTGATGCTCTGACTGTGCTGACGCTATGAGCCCGTACTGAAGCCAACCTGAAGCCGGGCGGGTGATTCGGCGATCTTCAGATTCTGTTCAGGTGGCTACCGACACAATGGACGGGTGCCGTCGACCGCCAGGACCGAACGCCGGCCACCCCATGTGCTGGTGATCGAGGACTCGGAGGCCATCCGCGAGATGGTGGTCGAAGCGCTCGGGGACGCCGGCTTCGCGACCTCGGCCTATCCCGACGGTGAAGGTCTGGAAGCCCTGCTGGACGGCCACCGTCCCGACGCCGTCATCTTGGACGTGATGATCCCGGGCCGGGACGGTTTCGCGTTGATCGACGTGGTGCGCGCGTGGGGCGACGTCGGCATCGTCATGCTCACCGCCCGTGACGGACTGCCGGACCGCCTGCGCGGCCTCGACGGCGGAGCCGACGACTACGTCGTCAAACCCTTCGAGATGTCGGAACTGATGTCACGGGTGGGTGCCGTGCTCAGGCGGCGCGGAACCGTCACGGCCACCGTCGAAGTCGGTGACCTGCTGGTCGACAGGACGGCCGCGATCGCGGTCCGTGCGGGGCACCCGCTGTCGCTCACCGCAACCGAACTCAAGATGCTGGAGTTCCTCATCGACCAGCGCGGCCGGATCGTCAGCGCCGCACAGATCCTCAACGCGGTCTGGGGCTACACCGCCTACGACGACAACCTGGTGCACGTCCACATCTCCAGTCTGCGCCGCAAGCTGGAAGCGCACGGGCCACGCGTCGTGCACACCGTGCGCGGTATCGGCTACCGGCTGCAAGCCAGTCCGTGACGACCGCGACACCGTCGCTGCGACGGCGGGTGGTGGTCGTCGTCCTCGGCCTGCTGATCGTCCTACTCGCCCTCCTGGGCATCACCGTCGACACCGTGGTCGGTGCGCAGGCCAGGCGCGATCTCAACGACCGACTGATGGCGACCGCAGCCCGCGCCGACTCTCTCGCCGAACAAGGGGTGCCGGCGGCTCAGCTCGTGACCGAGGTCGGGGGCGGCGGAATCCGCGCCCGGGTCATCACGTCCGACGGAACCGCCTACGGTGATCCGGCGGTGGTCCCCGGTCCTGGCCCCGGCCCCCCTGGCCCACCACCGCCACCGCGGCCGGACGGCAGACCGCCTCGGGGGCCCGACGGGGGCCCGCCGGGGCGGCCGCCCACGCCGCCACCACCTCCGGACGCCACCGCCACGACGATCGACCACAGGCTGCCCACCGGTGACCGGTTGATCCTCGTCGCCGACACCACCGCCACGACGGCCCTGCTGCGGCAGCTCCGGATCATCATCGTGGTGTCCGCTGTTGCCGTCCTCCTGGTCGCGGCAGCAGGTTTGACGCTGTTGATGCGTGCGGCGATGGCGCCGCTGGACAGACTCGCGGCGGTGGCCGAGTCCATCACGTCGGGAAACCGGGGCAGACGGGTCCACCCGGACCGCCCCAGAACCGAACTCGGCAGGGCCGCAGTCGCTTTCGACGGAATGCTGGATGCGTTGGAGACGTCCGAGCAACGCGCCCGCGCCGCCGCCGCGCAGGCAGAGCATGCCGAGGCCGCCACCCGGCAGTTCCTCGCCGACGCGGCCCACGAACTGCGCACCCCGATCGCCGGCATCCATGCAGGCGCCCAGCAGATCTCGGCCGCGGCGATGCAGGACCTCGACGACCCCGGCGCGGCGGCGCAACGCCGTCGCGCCGAGCTGGTTCTCGGTGAGGCACGCCGGGCGGGCCGCCTGGTCGCCGACATGCTGGACCTCAGCCGCATCGACGCCGGTGTGCGGCTGGAACGGCAGGACTGCGACCTCGTCGAACTGGCCGAGGCCGAACGTCGGCGCATCGCGGTGCTGTCGCCGACACTGACCGCGGTGGTCACTGGCGACAGCCACGTGCCGCTGCGGGTCGACCCGGTGCGCGTACAACAGATCCTGGCGAACCTGGGCGACAACGCGCGCCGGCACACCCCCGACGCGGGTGTGATCGAGCTGGACGTCCGGCGCCGCGGGGACACCGCGGTGCTGACCGTCACTGATACCGGTGCCGGCGTGCCCGACGATCAGCGCGAACGAATCTTCGCGCGGCTGGTGCGACTCGACGATGCGCGCACCCGGGACGGGGGCGGGGCAGGGCTCGGGCTGCCCATCGCGCGCGCCCTCGCACGTGCCCACGGGGGCGACCTCACCTGCGAAGCCCACACGCCGGGCGCCCGGTTCACGCTGGTGCTGCCTCTCGGGCCCTGACGCGGCGGTTCAGTCCGCGAGTGCGTCGTCGACGCGCTGCACCTTCGCCTTCAGCTGGCCTGTGAAGCCGGGTCGGATGTCGGCCTTGAGTACCAGGCTGACGCGCGGGGAGACGGCAGCCACGGCGTCGACGGCCTGCTTCACCACGGCCATCACCTCGTCCCATTCGCCCTCGATGTTGGTGAACATCGCGTTGGTCTCGTTGGGCAACCCCGACGCCCGCACGATCCGGACGGCGTCGGCGACGGCGTCACCGACTCCTCCGGTCTCGTCGCCGCCGGAGGGACTGATGCTGAATGCCACGATCATGGTTCCAGTGTGGCGCGGACCTGGGGATTCGCGGCCGGACGGTGACCGGTGGCACCCCGTCCGGGTAACGTCTGTACGGCGACCGGCGATCATCAATGCAGGTCAAGACCCTCGGTGCAGCGGCCGCCGGGGTCTGGCGAACACTCACGCCGGCAGAGACGATCCCGGCGCTGTGCCACACTGGGTTGAGTCGCTGAACTTGGAGGTAGACGCATGCGGCAGCGAAACAGGAGCAGGCTGATCGCCCTGTTGATGACGATGGGCGTGGCTGCGGGACTGACGCTGGCCGCACCGGCGGCGCTGGCTCAGCCCCTTCCGGCGCCGGCACCGGTCCCGGCTCCGGCTCCGCCCCCGGCGAATCCGTTCGTCTTCCCGAACCCGTTCGCGCCGCCTGCACCGGCCGCGCCGGCGGGACCGACCGCCGACGACCCCTTCGCGGTCGTCCCCGGCCAGCCGATGGCGATCCCCGAAGGCACCCCGGCCGGGCAGAACCCGACGCCGTTCGTCGGGCAGCCGCCGTTCGTGCCGCCGTCGTTCAACCCGACCAACGGCTCCATCGCGGGCGCCGCGAAGCCGATCTACATCAACTTCCAGCGGCCGATCGCGAACCGCCAGATGGCCGAGGACGCCGTGCACATCTCGTCCGTGCCACCGGTACCCGGCAGGTTCTACTGGACCAGCGACACCCAACTGCGCTGGCGGCCCCAGGACTTCTGGCCGGCCGGCACCGTCGTCAACATCGACGCCGCGGGCACCAAGTCGAGCTTCACCGTTCCCGAGCAACTGGTCGCGACTGTCGACGACTCCACCAAGCAGATGGAAATCATGCGCGACGGCGTGCTGGAGAAGACGTTCCCGGTGTCGATGGGCAAGTCGGGGTACGAAACGAAGAACGGCACGTACTACGTGCTGGAGAAATTCGACACCATCGTCATGGATTCGTCGACGTACGGCGTGCCGGTGGACGACCCGTCCGGTGAGGGCTACAAGCTCAAGGTCAAGGACGCCGTCCGCATCGACAACAGCGGAGTCTTCGTGCACGGAGCGCCGTGGTCGGAGGGCTCGCAGGGCGAGAGCAACGTCAGCCACGGCTGCATCAACCTCAGCGCCGAGGACGCGGCGTGGTTCCGGCAGAACTTCGGCAGCGGCGACGCCGTCGTCATCAAGAACACCGACGGCGGGACGTACACCCAGCCCGACGGCGCTTCCGATTGGCAGATGTTCTGACCGGATAGCCCCGCGTGGCGCGCACGTCGTGCCACGATGAGGACAGGCCGGCGGCGGCCCGGCCGTCGGCGCTGGACTGCAGGCGGTGCCCATGCCCGACAACGGCGAGCCCGGTGGCGACAAGGCGGTTGCGCGCACGATTGCGGTGATCGCGTTGATCCTGCTGTCCACGGTGGCGCTGCGGGGGCATCTGCCCGGTGCCGATCCCCGCAGCGAGCCTGACGAACCGGCCACCGGCGGAACAGGCAGCCTGGTCGCCGTCGGGGTCATGCTCGCCGTGTCGATCATCGTCATCGCGATCTCGGTTTTCAGCCAGGGGCGGCGTCGGCAGGTCCGCAGCGGCCAGCACGACTATCGGCGGGAACGGGGACGCGATGCCGGCCGTCGGCGGTGGCGACCGTTGCTGATCGCCGCCGCCGTCCTGCTGGCGTGGGCTCTGCTGCTCGCCCTCCTGATGCGCTGGATGCCCGCTGTGGACGTGGGTGAGCCGCCCGCCCCCGAACCTCCGCAAGACATCGCGGACCCGGCCGGTGCCGGCACCCCGCCACCCCAGGAGCCGGCAGACAGCGGCGGCACCGTGTTCGGCGTCCTCGCTGCCATGACGATCGCGCTGATCGCGCTGTCGGTGGTCGCGACGATCGTGGGCCGCAGGCGCACATCGGATCCGCCGTCCGCCGCGTTCGACGACCAGGCGCTCCCCGCGCAGGTATCCGGCCCCGACCTGGCGCGGGCGGCGGAACTCGGGCTCGCCGAGATGGGAGACCTCAGCCGGGATCCGCGCGCGGCGATCATCGCCTGCTATCTGGCGATGGAGCGGGAGCTGGAGAAATCTCCGGGTACCGTCCCGCAGGATTCCGACACCCCGTCCGAGGTGCTGGCGCGCGCGATCGAGCATCGGGCGCTGCCGGCCGCCAGCGCCACCGTGCTGGTCGATCTGTTCGAGGAGGCGCGATTCAGCCCGCACGTGATGCACGAAGGGCATCGCGCCGATGCGATGGGTGCGCTGCAGTCCGTGCAACGCGAGCTGCAGGCCTCGACATGACGAAAGTCGTTGTCTGGGGGGTGGTCCTGGTGGTCGCGGTGCAGGCGTTCGCGATCACCCGACTGGAACGGGAACTCGTTGTCGCGGTCACCGGAGCCGCGCTGGCCTGCGTACTGATCGCCGTCCGGACGCACCTGGCCCGCCGGGTCACCGTCGCCGAGGAAGCCGTGGACGACGACGCCGCCGCGTCACTGCGCCGCTGGTCGTCACGCACCGAGACATTGATCGCGTGGTCGGAGTCGTCGCGCTCGGACTGGGACCGCCGTCTGCGCCCTATGCTGGCCCGGCAGTTCGAGATGGCGGCGGGGCATCGTAAAGCCAAGGATCCAAACGTGTTTCAGTCCACCGGGCGCATGCTGTTCGGTGATGCGCTGTGGCAGTGGGTGGATCCGGAGAACATCTCGCGCACCGGCAGCCACGAGCCGGGTCCGGGGCGCGGCACGCTCGACGAGATCCTGCAGCGTCTGGAGCGGTTGTGACGCCCACGTCGAACCCGGCGGTGACCACCGCGCGCTGTGAATCCGTACTCGACGAGATCGGCCGGGCGGTGGTCGGTAAACGCGCCGCACTGAGCCTGATCCTGATCACCGTCCTGGCCCGGGGTCATGTGCTGATCGAAGACCTGCCCGGGCTGGGAAAGACGTTGACAGCCAAGTCTTTCGCCGCCGCGCTGGGCCTGGAGTTCACCCGCGTCCAGTTCACCCCGGACCTGCTGCCCGCCGATCTTCTGGGGTCGACCATCTACGACATGCAGTCGGGCCGTTTCGAATTCCGCCGCGGACCCATCTTCACCAACCTGCTCCTCGGTGACGAGATCAACCGGACGCCGCCGAAGACGCAGGCAGCGTTGCTGGAGGCGATGGCCGAGCGGCAGGTCAGCATCGACGGCGCCACCCACCGGCTGCCGGACCCTTTCCTGGTGCTGGCGACGGACAACCCCATCGAATACGAGGGCACCTATCCGCTTCCCGAGGCCCAGCTGGACCGGTTCGCGATCCGGCTCGAGCTGAAGTACCTCTCCGAGCCGGAGGAGACGACGATGCTGCGGCGTCGCCTCGACCGCGGCTCGGCGCCTGCGACCGTGCAGCAGATCGTCGACGCGCACGACCTGCTGGCGATGCAGGAGTCGGTGGAGCAGGTGACTGTGCACGATGACGTCTTGCACTACGTGGTGTCGCTGGCCGCTGCCAGCAGACAGCATCCGCAGGTGGCCGTCGGAGCCAGCCCGCGCGCCGAGCTCGACCTGGTCCAGCTGGCCCGCGCCCGCGCGCTGCTGCTCGGCCGCGACTACGTGATCCCCGAGGACGTCAAGGCGCTGGCCGTGCCCGCGATGGCGCATCGGATCAGCCTGCGGCCCGAGATGTGGGTGCGCCGGGTGCAGGGCGCCGACGTGGTCGACGAACTACTGCGGCGCACCCCGGTGCCCCGGGTGCGGTGAGCCGGGGTGCCCGCGGCGGAATTGCGCTGGCGCGCCTCACCTTTGGCGGGTTCGATCGCCACGTGCATCGCGGCGGCCATCGCCGCCGCAGTGTTGACCGGACGGTGGGAGCTGGTCGCCTTCGCGGCACCTCTGCTCGGGGTGCTGTGTTCGGTCGGCTGGCAGCCGGGGGCACCGACGGTCGACGTGACTGCGAGCCCGCCCTTCCAGCGGTGCTTCGAAGACGAGCAGGTGCCGGTGGTGGTGACGGCATGCGCCGACGACGGCAGCGACGTCGGGGTGGACTGCTCGGTGGTGCCGGGCATGGAGCTCACCGGCGGCGGCGGGTCACTTCTGCTGACGGCGGCGCGGTGGGGCCGCTACCCGGTCCGCGCCACCGTCCGCGTCGCCGGGCGCGGTGGGCTCATCGAGGGCACCGGCACGGTCGACGCTGCCGAGATCTGCGTATTCCCACTCGCCCCACCACAATCCACGGCGATTCCGCGTACCGACCTGCTGGATCGGCTGGGCACCCACCGCACTCGCTACACCGGCCCCGGCGTCGAGTTCGCCGACATCAGACCCTATGTTCCCGGCGACCAGCTGCGCACGGTCAACTGGCCCGTCAGCGCCCGTCGCGGCACTCTGCACGTCACCGAACGGCTCACCGACCGGGCCGCCGACGTCGTGGTGATCGTCGACACCTACCCGCAGCCACCGGGGCCCGCCACCGCGGCGACCGAACGGACGGCCCGCGGCGCCGCCCAGGTGGTGCAGAGCGCTCTGCGCTACGGGGACAGGGCCGGTCTGGTCGCGCTCGGCGCCACGGGCACCCGTTGGCTGGCCGCCGACATCGGGCAGCGGCAGTTCTACCGCATTCTCGACACCATGCTCGGCGCGGCCGACACCTTCGACACCGCGACGGGCACTCTGGCGCCGCGCTCCGCCGTGCCGGTCGGCGCCATCGTCATCGCCTTCTCCACCATGCTCGACACCCAATTCGCCCTCGCGATGCTCGATCTGCGTAAGCGGGGCCATGCCGTCGTGGTCGTGGACGTTCTCGACGGCAGCCCACTCGTCGGCGACCACGACCCACTGGTGCACCGCATGTGGGCGATGCAGCGGTCGTTCATGTACCGCGACATGGCCACCGTCGGTGTCGACATCGTCGGGTGGCCGGCGACCGCGACGCTGGACCAGGCGATGGCGCTGGTCCCGGTGCATCGGACCCGTCGATGACCGCGCGGCTGCTGCTGCCCTCGGCCTTCGGCGTCTTCATGGTGGGGGCCGCAGCCTATGCCGCCGACGGGGTGGCGCTGGTGGCCGCGGGCACCGCACTCGGTGCGGTCGTGCTGTCGGTGTGGGTGCGGCAGGCGGCCACGGCGGCAGTGCTGCTGGCGATGACGACAATCGTGCTCGCCGACGCCGCCCCGATGTACACCGTGCTGGCTGGGTTGGCTGCGGCCGCGTATCTGGTGCTGCGGCACACCGATCCGACGGTGCCGACGATGCTGTTCGCCGTCGGGTTCGGCGGAGCCGCCGCCCTGGTGGTCGCCGTACCGGTGCACGTGCCGTGGCTGCCGCTGGTCGCTCCCCTGGCGCTGCTGGCCGGCTATCTGCTGTCGCTCAGACCATTTCTAAGGTCGCGCTGAGCCGGACGTCTGATACCTCACAGTCGGCATCTTTGCCGCGGGGGCGGGAACTCCAGGGGAGGAGGTGTGCCATGGCAGCGACGCCGGTTCTCTTGTACGACGGCATCTGCGGGTTCTGTAACGGTGCCGTGCAGACGATCCTGCGACTCGACCGCGACGGTGATCTGAGGTTCGCGGCGCTCGACAGCGAGTTCGGCAAGGCGGTGATCACCCGGCATCCCCACCTGGCCGACGTGGACTCGGTGGTCTTCGTCGACGATCCCGGCGGTCCCGCCGAACGCGTCACCGTGATCGGCTGCGGCGCTGCGGGTGGCGAAGTACCTCGGGGGGCCGTGGCGCGCCCTGCTGGCCGCGGGGGCGATCCCGACGCCGGCGCGGGACCGGCTGTACGACGGTCTCGCCCGTGTCCGATACCGCATCTTCGGCACCCACGACACCTGCCCCATCCCGGCGCCGGAGGTGCGGGCTCGCTTCTTGTTCTGAGCGCGCCGTCGAGTACCGTCGTGGCGTGAGCCGAGCCCTCGACATCCCGGTTGCCGGCGGCCCGTACGCGATTGCCCAAGGACCGGACGGTGCCATGTGGGTGACACTGGTCCACAGCGGGGAGATCGCGCGCATCGCGCCGAGCGGCGAACTCGACATCCATCCGGTGCACCCCCTGAGCAAGCCATCCATCATCGTGGCAGCCCCGGACGGCGCCATGTGGTTCACCCGCAACGGTGATGATCGGATCGGCCGCATCGCGGTGGACGGTGCGCAGCGTGAGATCGAATTGCCGCACGGTAGCGCACCTTTCGGACTCTGCGTAGGTCCCGACGACGCACTGTGGTTCACCACGATGACGTCCGGCACCGTGAGTCGGATCGGAGCCGGCGATGACGTGGACGTGGTGGCTGTTCCCCGCGGTGGCCCGGCGATGATCACCGCGGGCCCCGACGACGCGATGTGGTTCACCCTCAACGAGAGCAGCGCCATCGGGCGCGTGGACATGGCAGGCGACATGAGCATCCGGCAGACCCCGACCCCGACGGCGGGGCCCGTCGGCATCACGGCGACACACGATGATGCGGTGTGGTTCACCGAAATTCGGGCAGGCAAGCTCGGCCGCATCCCGATGAACGAGGCGATTCAGGAACTCGAACTGCCGGGCAAGCCCCACGCGGTGGTGGCCGACCGGGCCGACGGCGTCTGGGTCAGCCTGTGGGAAACCGACCAGATCGCACGCGTCAGCGCCGACGGCGAGGTCACGATGATCGACCTTCCCGCGGGCAGCGAGCCGCACGGCCTCACGGTGGCGGCCGACGGCGCGCTGTGGGTCGCCCTCGAAGCGGGCTACGTCTGGCGCCTACCCACCGGCTGAGCGCAGCGGCAGCGGATCAGTTCCAGATATGAACGCGGCGTTCGGGTTCCAGGTAGAGCTCGTCGTCCTGGCTGACCTCGAACGCAGTGTAGAACGCGTCCATGTTGCGTATCACGCCGTTGCAGCGGAACTCCGCCGGCGAATGCGGATCCACTGCGAGGCGTCGGATCGCTTCGGCTTCACGCGATTTCGTGCGCCACACCTGCGCCCAGCCGTAGAAGACCCGCTGCTCGCCGGTCAGCCCGTCGAGCACCGGGGCCTCGTCGTCACCGAGGGACAGGCGATACGCGAGCAGGGCGATGGAGAGCCCGCCGAGATCGCCGATGTTCTCGCCGACGGTGAAGGCGCCGTTGACGTGATGTGAGGGTTCCAGACCGCGCGGCACGAACTCCTCGTACTGCTCGATCAACGCCTTTGTGCGGAGCCCGAATTCGGCACGATCGTCGTCGGTCCACCAGTCCACCAGGTTGCCGTCGCCGTCGTACTTGGCGCCCTGGTCGTCGAAGCCGTGCCCGATCTCGTGCCCGATGACCGCGCCGATACCGCCGTAGTTGGCGGCGTCGTCGGCGTCGGCGTCGAAGAACGGCGGCTGCAGGATCGCGGCCGGGAACACGATCTCGTTCATGCCGGGGTTGTAATAGGCGTTGACGGTCTGAGGCGTCATGAACCACTCGTCGCGGTCCACCGGGCCACCCAGCTTCGCCAGCTCACGGTCGTTTTCGAGCGCATAGCCGTTGCGGTAGTTGCCGTACAGGTCGTCGCGCGCGATCACCAGCGACGAGTAGTCGCGCCACTTGTTCGGATAGCCGATCTTCGGCGTGAACTTGTCGAGCTTGACCAGCGCCTTCTCGCGGGTCTGCGGCGTCATCCAGTCCAGCGTGTTGATGCTGACCCGATAGGCCTCGCGCAGATTCGCGACCAGCTCGTCCATCCGCTCCTTGGCCTGCGGCGGGAAGTGCCTATCCACATACAGCCGGCCCAGCGCCTCGCCCAGCAGGCTCTCGGTCACCGACACGCCGCGCTTCCAGCGCTCCCGGATCTCCTCGGTGCCCGAGAGCTTGCGGCCGTAGAACGAGAAGTCCTCGGCGATCAGCTCGTCGGTGAGCAGAAACGTGCGCGCGTGGATGACCCGCCAGCGCAACCAGTTCTTCCAGTCGTCGAGGCTCTCATCAGCCCACAGGGCGGCCAACGCGGTCAGGAAGTCCGGCTGCCGAACCACCACCTCGGCCGCCTGCTCCGCGCTGGCGCCGAGGGCGGAAATCCACCCCGTCCAGTCGAAGCCCGGTGCCTCGTCGACCACGTCGGCGAACGTACGCAGGTTGTAGGTCAGGTCGGCGTCGCGGCGCTTCACCACATCCCAGTGCGCGGCCGCGATCTTGGTCTCCAGTGCGACCACGGCGGCGGCGGCGTCGGACTGATCACCGCCAAAGACGCGTGCGAACATCGCGGCGATGTGCGCGGGGTAGGCGGCCAGGATCTCGGCATGCTGCTCGTCGCGGAAGTAGGACTCGTCGGGCAGCCCGATCCCGGACTGGCTCAGGTGCAGCAGGTAGCGCTCGGAGTTCTTGGAGTCGGTATCGACGTAGACGCCGACGCCGCCGCCGATGCCGGTGCGCTGCAGCGAACCCATGACCGCGGCCAGTGCGTCACGGGTGTCCGCGGCGTCGATGGTCGCCAGCTCGTCGAGCAGCGGTGTCAGACCCCGCTCGCGCACGGTCTGCTCGTCCATGAAACTGGCGTAGAGGTCGCCGATGCGCTGCTCGTCGGTGCCCGCCGGCGCATTGGACTCAGCGGCCTGGGTGATCAGGTCGCGGATCTGCTCCTCGGCGCGGTCGTACAGCGTGCGGAACGCGCCGTCGGTGGCCCGATCGGCGGGGATCTGGTACTCGCTGAGCCAGCGGCCGTTGACGTGACCGAACAGGTCGTCCTGGGGACGGGCCTGTGCGTCGACGTAGCGCAGGTCGATTCCGGACTTGAGGTTCGCAGTAGCTTCTAGCGTCACCCCACCAGGGTGCCAGAAACGTCCAGGTACCCTCACGCGCATGCCCGACGACGAGCACGAACCCCGGCATGGCGGCGTCTTCAGCACCTACGGCATCGTCTCGGCAGTCCTCGGTGTGGTGGCCGTCGCCGCGGTCGTCCTGGCGGGGGTGATCTGGGCCGGCCACCGCAGCGAGACCGACGAACTGCGATACCGCACCCAGGTGCTGCAGGCCGCCGCCGACTGGACGGGCGTACTGATCAACATGAACAAAGACACCGTCGAGGCCGACCTTGCCACCCTGCACGAGGGCACGGTGGGGCAGTTGAACGCCGACTTCGAGAGCAGCGTGGAGCCCTATCGCAAGCTGGTGCAGACGCTGCAGTCCAGCACGCAGGGACAGATCGATTCGGTGGCCATCGAGACGATCCACCACGACGACCCCGACGCCCCGGCGGCGCCGACGTCGGATCTGTCGGGCTTCGCGTCGCGGACCGACACCGTGTTGGTGGTCGCGACCTCGCTGAGTGAGAACGCGGGCACCGAGACGCCGCAGACGGTGCGCTGGACGCTGCGGCTCGACGTCAGCGACGTCGACGGCAAGCTGCTGGTCTCCCGCCTGGAGCCGATCCGATGAGGAACCGGCTGCGGATACTGGCTTTCGACCTGCTGGCGCCGATCGGTGCGGTGGCGGCGCTGGTGTACGTCGGCGTCGCGCTCGGATGGCCGCTGTGGTGGGTGGCGGCGTGCTCGGTGCTCTGCGTGCTGGTGGTCGAGGGCGTGATCGTCAACTTCGCGCTGGCCCGCCGCGACGCGGTGACCGTCGGCACCGACGACGACGGCCCCGGACTGCGGCTGGCTGTGGTCGGCACAGCGGCCGCCGCGATGGTGGCCGCGGCGGTGGTCGGCTACACGCAGTGGACGCAGCCCGACCGCGCGCTGCGCGCCGACAGCGCGGAGGTAACGGGCATCGCCAGCAGCGTCGCCGAAGCGTCGGCGACGTTCACGCCGCAGAACCCGACGGGATCCATCGATCGCGCCACCAGCATGATGTCACCCGCCAGCGCAGAGCGATTCACCAGCGAATTCGCGGCCGTGGCAAAGGATCTGGGAAGCAGGAATGTCTCGGCGCAGGCCAGCACGGTGTCCGCGGGCCTTGAGGCGATCGGCCCCGACGCGGCGAGCGTGGCCGTGATCCTGCGCGGCACCCAGTCCTCGCCCGGGCAGCGGCCCGATACCGCGGTACTGGCGCTGCGCGTCGCGCTGTCCAAGACCGACGGGCGCTGGTTGGTCGAGGACGTCGCGCCCATCCACTCCCGCTAGTGCCGTCGCGAAAGTGAAGCCAGGGCTGTGAATCCGGGCCGGTCCACGACCCGGAATGATATTTCGCGGAAAGTGGGCCGCGTGCTCAGTCGTTGTGGCGCTGCGAGCGCATCTTGGCGAACCGGTCGGACAGCCGGCCCATCCTGATCATCAGCGAGGCCGCCGGGCTCGTGGTGCCGCGCAGATAGGCGGCGAAATCCTCGGCGGGAACCCCGATGCGGGAGGCGAACTCCTGCTCGCCCAGCCCCGACCGCTCCAGCAGCAGATGCACATGGCGTGCCACCTCGGCGCACTCGTTGGCCACCAGATGCTCGCGGGTGCGGATCAGCACCTCCGACATCGCCCGCGACACCCCGTAGGGCCGGGCCGTCTCGAGGACCTCTTCGACCTGGCGCGCGGTCCTGCCGAACGGATCGCGCTTGATGGCCACGACGATGCGCTGCCAGACCGCCAGGTCGTCGTTCTCCAAGGCTGCCCGGATGGCGGCGGTCGGCCAGAATTCGACCGGCCTGCTGTCCAGCGGAGGGGCCACGGCGCGGTTGCGTGACGACGCCTGCGATGCGTCGCCACGATCGGTGTCGCGGCTGTTCCCCCGAACATCGTGGGTGTCGGACAAGTTCGGGGTCACCTCGTCTCCTCCAGCATGGCCACCGCCACCGACAGACAGCGTTGTCGTACGCCGGCCCATTGAGTCTCACCGTCGGCCCCGGCCGCCGCGATGTCGGGCCCGTCGGACGGGGCAGGTTCGGCCAGTCGGCGCACCAGCTGGGTCGCCATCCAGTGCGTACGTGCCGGTGGACCAGAGTAGTACCGGTCCATGCTCGCCAGCACTTCAGCCGCGGTGTTGCTGTCCATCGAGTCGACCAACTCGGCGAACTCGGTGTAGTCGCGCGTGCTGTTGCGCGCCATGATCAGGAAGCTCTTGAGCCGCAGGGTCTCGGCTCCGGTGGGGATCTGCAGCCGGTCTCCGGTGGGCAACAGCACGTTGGTGGTCTCCATCGGGCTGATCCGCTCGATCGGCGTCTGGTCGGTGCCGGCCGTCTCGGCCGCCATCCGCGCCACCGCCAGCGCGTCGAGCGCCACATCGAGCCGTCCGCGCCACATCGTCACGGGGTGTTTGGGCAGTTTGACCGCCACGGTCTTGCCGTGGGCCCGGTTGCTGACGGCGACGGTGATCCGCTCGTCCCGGCCCGCACGATTGCCCGTCATCTTCAAGCAGGGTTGGCAGCCGCTGAACGCCAGTGGGTCGGCAACCGTGATCAGTTGTGGTGCAAGCGTTTTCAGCTTAGCCGCCGATTTGACCACGGTGCGCAGGTCTGACCCGGACGGAGCCAGCGCCGAGATGTCGTCCGGGATGATCACCAGGTCGCCGATGTCGGCCATCGGCAGCGGCTTCTCGAAGTCCACGGACGGCAGGATGCGGTCGAGCCAGCTGGGCAGCCACCAGTTCCACTCGTCGAACATCGCCATCAGCGCGGGCACCAGGACCAGCCGCACGATCGTGGCGTCCACCGCGATCGCGACGGCGCACGCCACCCCGAGCTGGGCCACCAGCGGCATGCCGGCGAACGCGAACCCGATGAACACCGCGATCATGATCAGCGCGGCGCTGGTGATGGTGCGTGCGCTGGTCGAGACACCGTAGGCCACCGCGTCGCGGGTGTTGCCGGTCTGCAGGAAGCGCTCCCGAATCCGGGTCAGCAGGAAGATCTCGTAGTCCATCGACAACCCGAAGGTCAGCGCCAGGACCAGCGGAGGGATGGTGCTGTCCAGCGATTCGATCTGCTTGAAGCCCAGATCGGACAGCCAGCCCCACTGGAACACCACCACCAGAGAGCCATAGGCGGCCGCCACGGAGAGCACCGTCATCAGGACGCCCTTGAACGCCAGGAACACCGACCGGATCGAGATCAGCAGCATCACGAACGCGATCAGCGCCACGAACAGGAACACCAGCGGCTGGGTGTGCGCGACGCGGTCGTCGAAGTCCTTGATCAGCGCGGTCGGGCCGCCGACGTCCACGCGGGCCATCTCACCGGCGACGGGTGGCAGCTGCTCCCGCATCCAGTCGATGGTGTCGCGGGCACCCATGTCCTCCGGGTCCACCGAGAGCACCGCCGACAGCAGCGCACTGCGGTAATCGGTACCGAACACCGGCGGCGACACCGACACCGTGTTCGGGGCCTGCGACATCGTCTGCCGCAGCGATTCCAGTAGCGGCTCTTTCGCGGGCGCGGATGCGGCGTTGCCGTCGGGGAATGTGACGAGAACCCGGATCGGGCCGAGGGAGCCCGGGCCGAGGGCCTCGGCGGCGGCGTTGACCCCGCCCCGGATCTCGTGCGTCGGCTCGAACTGGCGCTGCATGCTGTTGCCCAGCAGCATCGAGAACGCCGGCGCGGCGAAGGTCAGCAGCACCGCGGCGGCCGCCAGCGCCGACAGCCACGGCCTGCGCATGACCCAGCCCGTCCAGCGGCTCCAGAACTTGGACTGCGTGGCCTCAACGCCGCGACCCCAGTGCAGGTACGACGACCGCTTGGCGGCCCTGCGGCCGAACGTCGCCAGCACCGCCGGCGTCAGTGTCGTGGAGGTGAGCACCGCCACCGCGACCGCCAGGATGGCGCCGGTCGCCATCGACTGCAGCACCGGGGTGTTGATCAGGTAGATGCCCGTCACCGATGCGATCACCGTCAGACCCGACAGCACCACCGCCAGGCCGGACGTGGCCATCGCGGCGTCGGCGGCGTCCTCGGGTTCTCGGCCGGCGCGCAGCTCCTCCCGGAACCGCATCAGGATGAACAGGGAGTAGTCGATCGCCACCGCGATGCCGAACATCGACACCGTCGACGTCACGAACACCGACATCGTGGTGTACATCGACAGCAGGAACACCAGACCCATGGTCACGACGACCGTGCAGATGCCCAGCAGCAGCGGCATCGCGGCCGCAGCCAGCGAGCCGAACACCGCCAGCAGGATGAGCAGGACGATGGGGAAGTTCCACTTCTCGGCCTGGGCGATGTCGTGCTTGGTGGCCTCGGTCGCCGCGGCGCCCAGCGCGCCCTGACCGATGACGTAGAGACGGACCTTGCCGTTCTCCATCTCGCCCGGTTCTTCGCCATCGACCCCGACCTTCTCGCGCAACTGCTTGGCGATGTCGACGGCGCCGGTGTTCTCGAAGTCCAGCTGCAAGGTGATGACGTACGGGCGGTCGGGCTGCGGCGGCGGCTGACCGGGGGTGGGGACGACGGTGACACTCGGCACCTCGGCCGCGAGGCTCTCCAGATACGCGACGGCCGCGTTCATGTCCTCGAACGACGCGTCAGGACGGGGCGCGGCCACCAGCGCCAACGGAGAGGCGCCCTGGTCGGGGAATTGGTCTTCGAGCTGATGCTGCACGTACAGGGACTGCGATCCCTTGACTTCGAATCCACCGCCGGTGAGGTGGTTCGATTGATTGAGCGCCAGATATACCGCCGGCACCAGAAGTAACAGCCAGACTGCGAAAACCGCCCAGCGGAACCTGCGCAGGTTGCTGCTCACGCGCAACATGAACTGCTGGATGGGAACTCCCCACTTTCTCCCCGGCTATTCGTAGCGGAAGCGTACAGCAGCTATCTGTTTGTCGGCCGTCCCCGGCAGCGCTGTTAGAAATGCCTCATGCAGCTCTAATGGCCGCTTATCCCGAGCGCTGGAGTGGCCAGGCCGGACGGGGCGATGGCAGTATGTGGATTGGTAAGTACCGGGTCGGGGATCCTTTGCTAATGATCGCAGCGAGTTTGCGAAGCGCGTGCGTCGTTAGCGAACTGTTAGGAGTTCGTCATGAATTCGCTGTGGGGATCGACCTCGTCCAATTCCCGGCCCGGCGCACATGGGACGCGCCAGGGCAAAGTCCGTGCGGTAGCGGCGCGGGCCCTCGTTCTCGCCGGCGCCGGTTTCCTCGCCGTGCTCGGACTGTCGGGGCACGCGGCGCCGTCGGCGACCGCTGCCCCCGATCCGTGCGCGGCCAGCCAGGTGGCCAAGACGGTGGCGATGGTGGCCACCCATACCGGTAACTATCTGGAAGCCAACCCGCGGGCGAACCAGGCCATCACCGCGATCTCGCAACAGCAGGGCGGCCCGCAGTCCGTCGCTGCGCTCAAGACCTATTTCGACGCCAACCCGGTGGTCGCCGGCGACCTGCAGCGACTGCAGCAGCCGCTGGTCGCCCTGTCGGCCACGTGCAAGCTGCCCGTGACGCTGCCCCAGCTGTTCGGACTGATGCAGGCCGCGCAGCAGAGCCAGGTGGTACCGACGTCCCAGAACGCCGCCGTCGCCACCGGGACCGCAGGCCCGCTGCCTGCGCCGGGCGCCGCGGGCACTCGCTGAGCGCGGCCTCCACCGTCACCGTCTGCGGACTTTCTCACGATTGGTTAATCGCTAGGCAAGAAAGTGGGCGGTCGGTCTGCTTAGCTTTCTAGGATGGTCCTGACCGGCCGCCGCAAGGCGCGGTCTGTCTACCTCTGAAGAAGGAGCCTTCATGGTGTTCTCGGCCCCCATCGTCCGCCGCGCGGTAGCGGGCGCGCTGGGCGCGGGCGCGGTGACCGGAGCTGCGCTGTTCGGCGTGCTCGGTGCCCTGCCCGCCGCCTCGGCGCAGCCCGCCCCTCCTCCGCCGCCGAACTGCACGTCGGCCGACTTCTCGGGCGTCGCCTCCGGCGTCTCGGCCGCGTCGTCGGCCTACCTCTTCACCCACCCCGACGTGAACGCGTTCTTCACCGGTCTGCACGGTGCGCCGCGCGCTCAGCTCGAAGCCGAGATCGCCGAGTACTTCGCCAACCACCCGCAGGTGCAGGCCGAACTGACCGGGATCCGGGCTCCGCTCAACGACATCAAGCATCGCTGCGGCTTCACGCCCGATGACCCCGACGGACCGAACTTCTAATCACACCGATGCGAGACAGGGTGGATGCTCCTCCCGCTCGTGAGGGGGAGCTGTCCATCCAGGACGGTGCGGGTCGGACGGTATTGATGGTCGACGACGACCCGGATGTCAGGACGTCGGTGGCGCGGGGTCTGCGCCATTCGGGGTTCGACGTCCGGGTCGCGGCGACGGGTAAAGAGGCGTTGCGGCTGCTGTCCAGCGAATCGCACGATGCGCTGGTGCTCGACGTCCAGATGCCCGAGCTCGACGGCGTGGCGGTGGTGACCGCCCTGCGCGCGCTCGGAAACGACATACCGATCTGCGTGCTGTCCGCGCGCGACACCGTCAACGACCGGATCGCCGGGCTCGAAGCGGGCGCCGACGACTACCTGACCAAGCCTTTCGATCTCGGCGAGTTGGTCGCCCGCCTGCATGCGCTGCTGCGCCGCGCCCACCATTCCGATCCGACATCGGACACGATGAACGTCGGGTCGTTGACCATCGACACCGCGCGGCGGCTGGTGTTCGTCGCCGGTGAACGTGTCGAGCTGACCAAGCGGGAGTTCGACCTGCTGGCCGCCCTCGCCGAGAACGCCGGTGTGGTGCTCAGCAGGCAGCGCCTGCTGGAACTGGTGTGGGGCTACGACTTCGACGTCGACACCAACGTCGCCGACGTGTTCGTCTCCTACCTGCGCCGGAAGCTGGAGCGCGACGGCCTGCCTCGCGTGATCCACACGGTGCGCGGCATCGGGTACGTGCTGCGCGAAGAGCCGTGACACGTCTGAAGCTGCCCAGGTTTCTCAGGTCGGCCTCGCTGCGCACGCGCGTGGCGATCGCGGCCGCCGCTGCCGCCGCGGCCGTCGTCGCGGCGTTCACCATCCTCACGTCGGTGGTCTTGGCCAACAACGATGAGGCACAACTCGATCGGCGTCTGGACGCGATAGTCGACGCCAGCATGTTCCCCGACGAGCTCACCGATCCGCGGCGTGGCGTCCTGCAGACGGGACGGTCCCGGTCGTCCGGCCAGGTGGTGTTCCAGCGCGGCTTCCAGCTCCCGGCTCTGCCGCCGGGGACCAACACCGTCACGGTCAACGGAGTCGAGTACCGCGTACGGACGATTCCGGTCGAAGAGGACCGCGGAGTGCTGATGTCGATCGGCATCCGAGCCGACAGCATCCTGTTGAGCGCCGCCAGGATTCCGCTCTATATCGGCGTCGGGGTCGGCACGGTCCTGCTCGCCGGCGTCCTGGGCTGGTTGCTGGCCGGGCCGGCGATCCGACCGCTGCGCAAGCTGACCGAGCACACCAAACAGCTGGGTCAGGGAACCGAGCAGATTCCGGTGGTGCACGGGGTGCGTGAGGCCGAGGATCTGTCCGAGGCGATGGGCGCGATGCTGGACCGCCTGACCGCGGCGCAGCGTGCCACCACCAACTCGCTGCAGGCTGCTCAGGACTTCGCCGCCAACGCCGCCCATGAGCTGCGCACACCACTCACGGCGATGCGCGCCGATCTCGACACCCTGCGTATCCACAACCTGCCCGAGGAGGAACGCGAGGAAGTGGTTGCCGATCTGTCGCGCGCGCAGCGCCGCGTGGAGGGCATCATCACCGCGCTCGGCCAGCTCGCCTCGGGTGAGTTGGCGCAGGCCGAGGACCGCGACGTGATCGACGTGACCGACATGCTCGACCGGGTGGCGCGCGAGAACATGCGCGTGCGGCGCGACGTGCAGATCGACATCGAAGTGGCCGACGACCTCGGCACCGTGATGGGCTGGCCCAGCGGGCTGCGGCTGGCGGTGGACAACCTGGTGCGCAATGCGGTCACCCATGGCGGCGCCACCCGCATCGTGCTCGCCGCGCACCGCACCGACATCGGGGTGACCATCGTCGTCGACGACAACGGACGGGGGCTGCCCGTCGAGGAACACCAGACGGTGCTCGGCCGCTTCTCCCGCGGCAGCAATGCCGTCCCGGGCGGCTCAGGCCTCGGGCTGGCGCTGGTGGCTCAGCAGGCGACGTTGCACGGTGGAGCGATCGCGCTCACCGACAGTCCGCTCGGTGGCCTGCGGGCCACCCTGACTGTGTCGTCATCACCTGCGACACAACATGATTCGGACTCATGATCGCCGGGTTGCACGCCGCGTGACCAGCGTGGCCGCACCTCGCCAACCGAGCAGTAGCACCGCGGTGACGATCGAGGCCACCACGATGAAGCTGGTTGCGGTGCCCTGCGCGGTGGCTTTGCGGATCAGCATGGCGACCACGACCGTGCATGCCCACACCACGAGCCCGGTGGGCGCGAGCGACACCGGACTGCGCCAGCCCCTGGCCAGCAGCCAGCCCGTACCGGCCCCGGTGAGGAACGGCCATGCTGTCTCTGCGATGCCGGCGAGCGTCAGCCCCTCGGCGTGACTGCGCCGCCCGATCGCGCAAAAGACCAGGATGCACACCACGTCCGCGGCCAGGGCCTTGGCGACGGCGGCCGGGGGAGTCGCGTCAGCGGTCGGCATAGGTCATCACATCGTCAACAAGAGGGCTGGTGTCCTTTTCGTCGCGCGGCGCGAATCCGGGTACGAGGGCGGCCGGCTCACCGTTGAGCAGGCCGTCGAGGTCGCCCGTGACCCGCGAGTCCAGCCGGTAGGACGAGAACACGAACGGGAGACCGTCTGAGCGGAGCGGGTCCGGAGTGCTCATGACGTGGAAGTGTAGGTGCGGTGCATCGGTGTTGCCGCTGTTGCCCAGCGCTCCGATCACCTGGCCGGTGCTGAGTCGGTCGCCTGGTTTGACCTTGACCGAACCGGTCTGCATGTGGGCGTAGAAGGCGTAGTTGCCGCCACCGAGGTCCTGGACGACGTGATTGCCGCCGTACTGCTCCAGGGTGAGGCCGGTGGGCGCCGTGCCGGGAACCTGCTCGGGCAGGCCGTCCAGGACCGAGACGACCGGACCGTCGCCGACGGCGAGGATGTCGGTGCCGAAGTAGGGGTAGCTGCCGACATCGGACTTCTCACCCGTGAAAACCCTTCCGTCAGGGCCTAATTGGACATAGTCGATGGCGAAGCGTTCCGCCGCCCAGACCTCCCCGTTGATGGGGTTGAGCGCCATCCGGTGTGCAGTCATGTCGCAGCAGCTGTCGCCGTTGAGCCAGTTGGGTCCCGGTAGCGGCGGAGAGATCACCACCGGCTCACGGGTCTGGACGGTCACGGGCGCGATGTCCTCGGTCATGGTGCCGGGAAACAGGGGGAGGATGGGCCGCGGCACGGTGATCCCGACGGTGTGGCTGAGTTGCTCGGGTACTGCCTGGTCGGGGGCGAGCGCCACATCGAGCCAGACGTAGGCGCTCTGTGCCGGGCCCAGTGTTGTTGTCGGCGTGGATGAACCGATGATCCGAGTCCAGTACGCCAGCCGGTCGGCGGGCAGGCTGAGCAGGGTTTCACCGCCGGCGCGGACGTCGACGGAGGTGAGCGTGACGTCCTGGTCGAGGGTGTTCGTCAGCTGGAGTTCGTAGGCGAGGTGGACCTTGCCGTCGGACGCGGGCACCGGGACCGCGCCGCGAGCACGCGTCCCAGCACCGGGGTGGCCACTGTCTGCCCGGGAGGTGAAGGTGATGCGGGTGCCGCGGCGGGCGGCGGAGCGGCCGAGGATGTCGCGGCCGGAACGGTGTCCGGACCCGGCGAGGAGCAGGCCGTGAGAACAAGGACCGCGGCCAGCGGGGCGGCCACGGTGAGCGCACGAGACGTCATGTCGCTAGGCGCCTTTTATCACGGGTCCGGCTTGTCCGGCTGGGTGACGGGGTTCTCGTCCGGCGGGTGGAAGGCTTCGGGATCGGGACTGAACTGCGCCGGTGCCTGCTCGTCGGACGGACTCGAGTTGGGCGCGGTGGGCGCGGAGTCGGGATCGATGTCCTTCTCGGTGCGGAACATGAAGAAGAACACCACCCAGCCGATCGCGGAGATGAAGATCCAGCTGACGAGGCGGTAGATCAACATCGCCGAGATCGCCGACGCCAGCGACATCCCACTCGACACCAGACCGGGTACCAGCACCGCTTCCACGACCAGCAGCCCGCCGGGCATCAGCGGGATGGACCCGACGGCGCGCGCGGCCGCGTACGCCACGGTGACGCCGGCCAGCGACGGGTGACCGCCGGTCGCGTAGCAGGCGAACAGCAGACATCCGACATCGGCGACCCAGTTGAACAGCGACCAGCTGAATGCCTCCCCGAGGTCGCGACGACCCAGCTGCACCGATTCCAGCTGGCGCAGGGTCTCGCGCCACCTCGCCAGGCCGGTGTCGGTGGGCTTGCCGCGCACCGAGTTCACCCACGACAGCACCCGCACACCGATGCCCTCGATCAGCTCTGGCCTGGTGGCCACCGCCTGCGCCAGCAGCACGATGGCCACGAAGCCGCCGAGGGAGAAGATCAGCGAGAGGGGGTTCTTGCTCGCCCCGAGCAGGAACGCTCCGGCGAGGCCCAACAGCGCCAGACCGATGATCTGCAGCACGCCCGACATGACCAGCTGCCAGGACGCCACGACGGGAGAAGCGCCCCACATCCGCTGCTGGCGGTAGATGAAGGTCGCCGACAGCACCGGGCCGCCCGGCATGGTCGTCGACAGCGCGTTCCCGGCGTAGAAGGCCGCCTCCGAACGCCATTGCCGCACAGTCACTCCGGCGGAGCGCAGCAGGGTGCGCTGGATCTGGGCGAAGCTGTGCATCGATGCCATCGCGGCGACGATCGCTGCCAGCACCCACCACCAGTTCGCCGAGTACAGGCTCTTCCACGCCTTCGCGAGCTGATCGCGCACCAGCACGAACTCCACGGCCAGCACGATGACGGCGAGAGCGATCAGCGCCCAGCGCAGCCACCAGTACTTGCCGCGGGTGGGGCGCTCCTGGCCGGCGGGTCCGGCCTGAGTGTCGCTCGCAGGCGCGTCGTGTGACACGCCCTACAGGGTAAGCCGTGAACCAGCGGAAACCGCAGATCCGAGGCGCGGGCGGGGGAGGCCGTTACGCTACCGGAATGTCAGCCCGCCCATCTCTGGACCCATACGCCGATGAGTCGGTAACGCCGCTGGTCCGGAAGGCGGCGGCCTGGTCATGGCGCCTTCTGCTGATCTTCACCGTGATCGTCGTGGTGCTGTGGATCATCCTGCAGCTGGAGATCCTCGTCGTCCCGGTTGCGCTGGCGACGATCCTCGCTGCGCTGTTGCTGCCGGTGGTCGACTTCCTGCACCGGCGTGGCGCACCGCGCGGCGGCGCGGTGGCACTGGTGCTGCTGTCGGGGATCGCGCTGTTCGGCGGGCTGCTCGCCTTCGTGGTGACCCAGTTCATCGACGGCGCCCCTGCCCTCGTCGGCCAGGTGACCACCAGCATCGAGGGCGTCGGGACGTGGCTGACCGAAGGCCCGCTGCACGTCAGTTCGCAGCAGATCAACCAGTTCCGGGATGCCGCGATCGAGGCGTTGCGCAGCAATCAGGAGAAGCTGACCAGCGGGGCGCTGTCCACCGCGGGCACGGTGACCGAGATCGTCACCGGTGCGCTGCTGGTGCTGTTCACGCTGATCTTCCTGCTGCAGGGCGGACGCAACATCTTCTCGTTCGTCACCCAGATCTTTCCCTCGCACGTGCGGGGCCGGGTTCGCGACGCCGGGCGGGCGGGTTTCCGCTCGCTGATCGGCTACGTCCGCGCGACGTTCCTGGTGGCGGCCGTCGACGCCATCGGCATCGGTGTGGGACTCGCGATCATGGGGATACCGCTGGCGCTGCCGCTGGCGTCCCTGGTGTTCATGGGGGCCTTCGTCCCGCTGATCGGCGCCGTGCTGACCGGAATGCTGGCCGTCATCGTGGCGCTGATCGCCAAGGGATGGATCTATGCGCTGATCACGCTGGCCCTGATCGTCGCGGTGCAACAGCTCGAGGGACACGTGCTGCAGCCACTGGTCATGGGCCGCGCGGTCGCGATCCATCCGTTGGCGATCGTGCTGGCGATCGCCGGCGGCGCCGTGCTGGCCGGCATCGTCGGGGCGCTGCTGGCCGTCCCCGCGCTCGCCTTCCTCAACAGCGCCATCCGGGTGCTCAATGCCGACGACCCCGCCGCCGAGGAGGCGGCGATGGACGCCGAGGACGAGGGTGTGGTGCACGCCGAACCCGACGACATCGAACCCAAGGGCGGTTGAGCGTCAGACGATGCGGATGAGCTTCTTGTTCACGAACTCGTCGATGCCGAAGCGTCCGAGTTCGCGACCGAAACCGGAGCGCTTGACGCCGCCGAACGGCAGCTCGGCCCCCTCGGCACCCACGGCGTTCACGAACACCATGCCCGCCTCGATCTTGTCGGCGACCCGCTTGGCCTGCTGGGGGTCGGTGGTGAACACGTAAGACCCCAGGCCGAACGGGGTGTCGTTGGCGAGTTCGACGGCCTCCTCCTCGGAGCTCACCTTGTAGACGGTGGCCACCGGGCCGAAGAGCTCCTCCTTGTAGGAGGCCGAATCGGGTGAGACGTTGGTCAGCACACCGGGCGGGAAGAACGCACCGTTGCGCTCGCCCTCGGACACCAGCGTCGCACCGTCGGCCACGGCCCTGTCGACCTGCTCGGCCAGCCGCTCGGCCGCAGCGACCGACGACAGCGGAGCCAGGCCCTCGGCCTTCTCCTTGACCTTCGCGGTGAACTTCTCCAGGAACTCGTCGTACACACTGTCGGCGACGATGAAGCGCTTGGCGGCGTTGCACGCCTGGCCCGTGTTCTCGAAGCGCCCGTCGACCGCCGCTCCGACAGTCGCATCCAGGTCATCGGAGGACAACAGGATGAACGGATCCGATCCGCCGAGCTCCAGCACAACCTTCTTCAAGTTGCGCCCGGCGATCTCGGCGACGGCTGCGCCCGCCCGCTCGGAGCCGGTCAGCGACACCCCCTGCACGCGAGGGTCGGCGATGGCGTCGGCGATCTGCTCGTTGGTGGCGTACACGTTGACGTAGGCACCCTCGGGGTAGCCGGCGTCGAGGAAGATCTGCTGCAGGGCAGCTGCCGATTCCGGGCACTGCGGCGCGTGTTTGAGCACGATGGTGTTGCCCAGCACCAGGTTCGGTCCGGCGAACCGGGCCACCTGGTAGTACGGGTAGTTCCACGGCATGATGCCGAGCAACACCCCGACGGGGCTGCGGCGGATGAGCGCGCTACCTTCGCCGTCGAGCAGGTCGATCGGCTCGTCGGCGAGGAACTTCTCGGCATTGTCGGCGTAGAACTCGTAGATCGCGGCACTGAACTCGACCTCGCCGACGGACTGATCCAACGGCTTGCCCATCTCGCGCTGAATGATCTTCGCGAGTTCGTCCTTGCGCTCCTCGTGCAGCGCGGCGACCTTGCGGATCAGCTCGGCCCGCTGCGCCACCGTCGTGGTCTTCGACCACTCCTTGAACGCCTTGGCCGCCGAGGCCAGCGCCGCCTCGATCTGCTCGTCGGTCGCCGTCAGGTACTCCTGCACCACATCACCGGTCGCCGGATCCACCACCGCGTACATGGACTTGCTCATGTTGTCAGCTCCTCGTCGTGTCCAAGACGAACCTATCGAAGGCGATGCCCTCGAGCGCGGCTTCGTCGATACCGATTTCCCGGCGCGACCCGATCCGTCAGAGCCTGCCCTCGCGCCGCAGCAGATCCTGAGCGCTGAGCCCGTGTCCGCCACGTCGCGGCGTCTCGTCGTCGGGCCGGGTGTTGAGCTTCTCCGTCGCGGTGTCGGCATCGGACTGCTTCGCCGCCGGGATCGCGCGGGTCGGTGCCGACGAATCGTCACTGTCCCGCGGAGCCGGGATGGCCGTCGTTGCGTCGCCGGCCTCTGCGCCGGTGTCGGGCATCGCGTGAGTCGGCTCGGCAGACGGACGTGGCGGCTCGGCCGGACCGGCACCGGACGGGCCCGTTCCGCGCAGGTCACCCAGCCACGACTCGATCTCGCGTTCCTCGCGCGGCGGCGGGGGCGTGTTCTTGTCGGCCGTGGTATCGGCAGGCCGCGCTCCGCGCTGGGCCGCGGCAGTTGCGCTGCTGACAGCGTTGCGCACCGCGTTCTTCGCGATCGACAGCTTGGTGGTCTGCGGCTCGTCGGCCGACGCGGGCGGGCCGGCGGGCGGCGGGGGAGGCGGGGCCACGGGTGGCCGCGCCGGCGCGCTGGGGAGGCGGGTGGTCCCCGCCGCCGACGGCGCACCGGTGCGCGGAGGCGCACCCACGCCCGGCGGGCGGCCGGGGGCCGGATGAGTGGGGTCGTGCGGCGGGAGCGTGCGCGCCGCTGCCATCACCGGCGGTCCGCCGGCGCCGACCAGGGCCTCGGCCGGGGCGGGGTTCTCCCGCACCAGCGGACGCTTGCGTTCGTCGGGCAGCTCGGTCTCGCCGAGACCCAGCTTCTCCTGGATCCGTTTCATCCAGCGCGGAGCCCACCAGCAGTCGTCTCCGAGCAGCTTCATGATCGCGGGCACCAGGAACATCCGGATGATCGTCGCGTCCAGCAGCAGGGCGATGAGCAGACCGAATGCCAGGTACTTCATCATCACCAGGTCGGAGAACACGAACGCACCCGCGACGACGGCAAGGACGAGCGCGGCGCCGGTGATCAGACGACCCGTCGTCGCGGTACCGATGCGGATGGCCTCGGTGGTCGACATGCCGCGTTCCCGGGCCTCCACCATGCGGGAGACCAGGAACACCTCGTAGTCGGTCGACAGACCCCAGATCACCGCGATGATCAACCCGATCATCGGAGCCATCAGCGGCTGTGGGGTGTAGTTCATCAGCCCGGATCCGTGCCCGTCGACGAACATCCACGTCAGGATGCCCAGCGTCGAGCCCAGGGTCAGCGCGCTCATCAGTGCCGCCTTGATCGGCAGCACGATGGAGCCGAACGCCAGGAACATCAGCACCGTCGTGGTGATGATCAGGACCAGCACCATCAGGGGCAGCCTGTCGAAGAGGCTGTGGATGCTGTCCTGTTCCAGCGCCGGGGTGCCGCCGACGGAGATCTCCAGCCCCCGGGGCGGCTGGACGGATCGCAGCTCCTCGATCTTCTGGGCGGCGTCGTTGCGATTGACCAGACCGTTCTGGAGGGTGCGGACCGACGGGTCTTCCGACCCACCTTCCTGCACCGAACGTTCCTGCCACATCTTCGACGGGTCGTTGTCGGGATCGGTGAACCCGCTGATGGTCAACGCCTTCGCGCGGACCTCGGCCAACTGCTGGTCGGTGACCGGCTGCCCGTCCTCGCGCTCGATCACCATCGTCAGCGGTTCGGTGCGGAAGCCAGGGAAGCTGCGGTCGAAGTCCTCCTGCGCGACGCGCACGGAGTTGTCCGGTGGCAGGTACTTCTCGCTGATGCCGCCGAGCGCGAGCTGCCCGAGCGGGATGACCAGCAGGATCATCACGATGAGGATGGGTGCGGCGAAGGCGATCGGCCGCTTCATCACGACGTTGACCAGCCGGCCCCAGAAACCCTTCTCCACCTCGGCGCGGGTCTTGGTCTTCTGCGTCTTCTCGGCCAGCCATTCCAGCCACAGCCGCATCGGCTTCCAGTTCCGCAGGAACGGGACCCGCAGCAGCGTCCGCACGCCGAGCGCGTCGACGTTGCGGCCGAGGATCGCGAACGCCGCGGGCAGCACGGTGACCGACAGGATCGCGGCGAGCATGACCGAGGCGATGATCGCGTAGGTGATCGACTTCAGGAAGCCCTGCGGGAACAACAGCAGCGGCGCCGACGACGCGACCAGGATGACGGCGGAGAACATGACCGTCCGGCCCGACGTCATCACCGTGCGGCGAACAGCCGCCTCGGTGTCGTAGCCCTCGGCGATCTCCTCCCGGAACCGGCTCACCATGAACAAGCCGTAGTCGATGGCGATACCGAGACCCATCAGCGTGACTACCGGCTGGGCGAAGAAGTGCACCGGCATGAACTCGGCGAATATCCGCATGATGCCCAGCGCGCCAGCGATCGTCAGACCGCCGATGATCGCGGGCAGGGCGGCGGCGATGACACCGCCGAAGACGAAGAACAGCACCACCGCGACCAGCGGGATGGCGGCCACCTCGGCCCGCTTCTGGTCCTCACCGATGGTGCCGGTGAGCTCGCTGGCCAGCGGTTGCAGCCCGGCCAGCTGGATGTCGCCGTCGTTGATCTGCCGCAGGTCCGGTTCGACGGCCTGGTAGTTCTTCAGGATCTCGTCGTCGTTGTCGCCCTTGAGCGGGATGCTGATGAAGGTCTTGGAATCGTCTTCGGTCTTCATCTGCTGCACGGTCTCGGCCGTGCTGTCCGGGGCGCGGAGCCAGCCGACCCAGCTGACGATCTGATCGGGGTGGTCGGCCACGACGTCGTTCAGTTCGCCGGTGACCTTCTCCATCCAGGCCGGATCGGTGACTTTCTCACCGTCGGGCGGCGTGAGGATCGCCACCACGTGACTGGTCCGGTCGCGTCCGTACACCTCGTCGGAGACCAGCGATGCATGGACCGACTGACTGCCCTCGTCGTAAAACCCGCTCTGCGTGACGTGCTGTCCCAGGCTGATGCCGTAGACGCCGCCGCCCAGGCACAGTGCGACCATGACACCGATAACTATGTATCGGTACTGGTACACCGTTCGACCCCACCAGGCGAACACGTTCAGCTCCTATCGGTCACCAACAACTCTGACTATCCCTGCCATCCGCGCGCACCGGACCCCAGGCCTTTAATTTTCTATACTCGCGAGGTCAGCAGCGACGACAGCGGCCGGAACGGCTGCAGCCACGCGCCCTGCTCGGGTAGCGAATCGAGTCCGATCCGCGGTAGTGGCTCCCGGAAGACACCAGGGATGTCCTCCAGGTCAACGAACTCCAAGGTATCCGACGCTAACGCCCAACTGGCATGTTCGCGAAATCCGAGTACCTGGACCTCGACGCCGTCTCTGGCGATGTCCTCCAATGGCAGTTTGAACGCCTGGCCGTCGGCCGAGGCCACGATGAGACCGGCCAGCCCCTGGCTTTGCCGGAAGGCGATGTGGGCGAGCATGTCGCTGTCGACGTCACTGTCGTCGTCCACCTTGGGTTTGGCGAACACCGCGAAGCCCACGTTACGCAACGCTTCCACCCAGGGGCGGACGACGTCGGCGCTGCCGGGGGCGATGTTGGTGAACACCGTGGCCTCGGGTTCCAGCGCCACCGACTGCCCACGGCCGGCGTATTCGGCCGACAGGTCAGCGGTACGGGTGAGCAGCCACCGGCCCAGCGCGTCGAACCGTGGCCGGTGGGCGGCCGTCGGGCGGCCGCCGAGGATCGACCCCAGGCCCATGTCCAGGTTGGGCGCATCCCACACCAGAAGTACGCGAGCACCGGGCGAGGTGTCGGCGCCGAGGGCGGACGGGGTGACGATCTCGGGGTCCACGCCGGTCAGGCTCATGGCGCCTTCTCCCACAGCAATTCGGCGACGTCCGTGCCCGCGAGGGCCTTCTTCTCGTACTTCGTCACCGGCCGGGCAGTGGAGATCGGCGGGCGCACCGGGGTGTTTGCGGCGTCTGCGGTGTCTGTGTCGTCCCCGTCGACACGGACCCGACGCAGGCGGGGCTCGGCGTCGCCGACCTCCGCGATGTGCCCGGCGTATTCCTGGTGATCGGTTGCCACGTGCAGCACGCCACCCGGGCGGAGGCGGTCGGCGATCAGGGCCATGGTCTCGGTCTGCAGCAGGCGGCGCTTGTGGTGCCGGGCCTTCGGCCATGGATCGGGGAAGAACACCCGCACCCCGGTCAGTGCGCCGGGCCCGAACATGTGGGTGAGGACGTCGACGCCGTCGCCGCGGAGCAGCCGGATGTTGGTGGCCGGGCTGGTCTCGGAGGCCCGGTCGATCGCGCTCAGCAGCTGCGCGAGCCCGCGCCGGTAGACCTCGACGGCGACGACGTCGATGTCCGGTTCGGCCTGCGCCATCGCCAGCGTGGACGTGCCGGTGCCGCACCCGATCTCCAGCACGACAGGTGCGTGCCTGCCGAACCACGCGTCGGTGTCGAGCAGACCCGCGGGATCGTCGCCGGTGCGGACCTGTTTACCCAGCTCAGGCCACAAGCGGTCCCAGGTGGCCTGCTGGCCGTCGGAGATCGTCGAGCGGCGGGCACGAAAGCTCGTGACGCGGCGACCGAAGTGGGGGTGCGGGGTGTCATCTCGGGTGTCATCGGACTCCGGCGCCACGGTGGTGGCCACGTCGGAGTCCGGTGAATGCATCCGTCCATCGTCGCCTATCAAGCGCGTGCTCCCCGCATCGTGGTGCAGATTGATACCCAACAGTTGCCTTCTCCTGGTACAGGCAGGTACCCGCGACGGGGCGCGGTCAAAATTGGTGTCCGCCGCCCCCTGCGACCGGTGTCACGATTCTGGTCAGGGCGCCGATCTCGACACCGCCCGGCACCCCGGGGGGTACACCATCATGTCGACCTTCGCCGACGTCCTTGAGCGCTTCGCCGCCCACACACCGAACCCGCTCCTCGCCGCCGTGGACGCCCGGATGCGGGCACCGCTGTCGGTGGCGGTGCGGGGCAGGCGCGGCGTGGGCAGGCACGCGGTGGCCCGGGCGCTGGCCGCGTCCGGGATGGACGTCGACGTCGACGCGACCCGAGCCGACCTGCAGGTGGTGGTCGTCGCCGAAGTCGCCACACCCGAAGACCGGCAGTGGTTGAGCGCGGACGTGCCCACGGTGGTCGTGCTCAACAAGGCCGACCTCTCCGGCCGCGTGCCCGGGGGAGCGTTGGCGTCGGCTGCGCGCATCGCGGCCGGGATCGCCGCGAACGTCGCGCATCCTGTCGTGCCGATGATCGCCCATCTGGCCACGGTGCAGCTCGACGACGAGATGGTGGCCGCGTTGCGCACGTTGGCCGACAACCCCGCTGACATGACGTCGGTGGACGCGTTCGTCGGCACGGACCACCCGCTGCCCGCGCCGGTGCGGCACCGGATGCTCGCCCTGCTCGATCGCTTCGGGGTGGCCCACGCCGTCCTCGGCATCTGCTCCGGTGCCGACCCCGCGGCCGTCGCCCGGACCCTTCGCGAGCTGAGCCAGACGGAACGGGTGGTGGAACGCCTCAACCGCGCGGCGCCGGAGGCCAGGTACCGCAGGGTGTGCGCGGCGGTGGACACGCTGCACCGACTGTCCGTCGAGACGCGAGACGAGACGGTGGCGGAGTTCCTGGCCTGCGACGAGGTCGTTGTCGCGGTGATGGCGGCGGCGGTCGACCTGTGGGAGGCCTCGGGGCTGCGCGTGGACGCCGCCGACGACGCGCAGGCCCACGTGCACCGGGCCGTGCAGTGGCGCGGCTTCGCGGACGGGCCGCTGAACGCACTGCATCGGCGTTGCGCCGCCGACATCTCGCGGGGCTCGCTTCGCCTGCTGGGACGAGTGCGGTGACCGGGACCTGCGGCGCGACGCCGGACGCCGGACGGGTCGTGCTCGTGACCGGGCCACCGCGCGCGGGGGTCACCGCGATGGTCACCGAACTTCGCCGCCGGATGCCGTCGCACCGCTTCGCCGAGTCCGCCGACACTGCCGTCGAAGGGCCCGACGCTGCGGTGTTCGTTGTGTCCGCCGTCGCGCCGATGACCGAATCTGATTGTGCCTCCGCAGATCTGGTGGCCGAGACAACCGACGCGGTGATCGCGGTGGTGTCCAAGATCGACGACCATCGCGACTGGCACCGGGTGCTGGCCGCCGACCGTGAGCTGCTGGGCGGACATGGTGCGCGGCTGCGGCGTGTGCCGTGGGTAGGTGCGGCGCCCGCCCCGCGGTTGGGTGAGCCGCACGTCGACGAGCTGGTCGACCTGCTGGACGCGCAGCTTCGCGATCCGACGCTCGACGAGCGAAACAGGTTGCGTGCCGCAGAATCTCACATCTGTCGGCTCCGCGCCGGGCGGGAACGCCTGGTGCTCCGGCGGCGCCTCGCCGCCCCGGAGCGCGCGGCGTCGTCACGAGCGACGGTCCAGCAGGCCAGGCTGGCGCTGACGCACGCGGCCCGTCGGCGGTGCGCCTCGCTGCGCACGGAGCTTCTCGACGCTGCGGCCGCGGCGCGCAGGCCCGAGATCGCGTCCTTCCCCGAGCAGGTGCGCAGGCGCTGCGCCGAGGTGTCGGCCGCCGTGGAGGCGGACCTCGCCGCACACACCGCGGAGGCGGCCGAGGTCGTCGCGGTGCCCCCGATCGGTGCCGCGGATCCGCCGCTGAATTCGCGGCGGCTGGAGACCCAGCTGATGACGGTGCTGGGGGCCGGCTTCGGGTTGGGGGTGGCGCTGGTGGTGACCCGCGTGCTGGCCGGTGTGGCGCCGGGGCTCTCGGTGGCGGCACTGGCCGTCGGCGCCGTCGTCGGGTTGGCGACCACGGGGTGGGTGGTGCGGGCTCGTGCGCTGCTGCACGACCGCGCGGTCCTGCAGGCATGGGTGGGCGACATGGTCGTTGCCGTCCGGGCCGCCGCGGAGGAACGGGTGGCGACCGGGATGCTCACCGTCGAGGCGGCGACGGTGGCCGCGAACGCCGCCGCCGGAGCCGCCGAGGACGCAGCGATCGGGGCCCAGATCGCCGCGCTGGACGCCGAGATCCGCGCGCTCGCACACCCACGTCAGGGACGGATTGGACCCCGCTGACTTGTTACCCGTCGGTAGACCACCCGGTGACGGCTATCTGAATCGTTCCTGTGAGTGAATGGACATACTCCTGAATTCCCCCGGGTATGTCACGGGCGTTAACCTCAATACACAGTGACGGCCGCGGCTGCCATGGGGGTTGAAGCCTTCGGGCCCTCGATTCTCAGCGCCCGCGTCCTGGCAGACACTTCGCTTTCGAAGATGCAGGAGACACACAGCATGACCGCAGCCACCATCCCGGGACTCGATTCCGCACCGACGAAGCACGAAGGGCTGCTCGCGTGGGTCCGTGAGGTTGCCGAGCTGACCCAGCCCGACCGGGTGGCGTGGGCCGACGGCTCGGAAGAGGAGTACGAGCGGCTGGCGCAGCATCTCGTCGAGGTGGGCACGTTCCAGAAGCTGAACGACGAGAAGCAGCCGAACTCCTATCTGGCGCTCTCGGATCCGTCCGACGTCGCCCGTGTCGAGTCCCGCACCTACATCTGTTCCCAGCGCGAGGTCGACGCCGGTCCGACCAACAACTGGATGGATCCGGCCGAGATGCGCGGCATCATGACCGACCTGTACCGCGGCTCGATGCGCGGCCGCACCCTGTGGGTGGTGCCGTTCTGCATGGGCCCGCTGGATGCCGAGGACCCGAAGCTCGGTGTGGAGCTCACCGACTCCGAGTACGTCGTCGTCTCGATGCGCACCATGACCCGGATGGGCGCGGCGGCACTGGAGAAGATCGGTGAGGACGGCTTCTTCGTCAAGGCGCTGCACTCCATCGGGGCGCCGCTGGAGCCCGGCCAGGCCGACGTGCCGTGGCCGTGCAACGACACGAAGTACATCACCCACTTCCCCGAGACCCGCGAGATCTGGAGCTACGGATCGGGTTACGGCGGCAACGCCCTGCTGGGCAAGAAGTGCTACTCACTGCGCATCGCGTCGGCGATGGCCCACGACGAGGGCTGGCTCGCCGAGCACATGCTGATCCTCAAGCTGATCTCGCCGGAGAACAAGGCGTACTACATCGCCGCGGCGTTCCCGTCGGCCTGCGGCAAGACCAACCTCGCGATGCTGCAGCCCACCATCCCCGGTTGGCGTGCCGAGACCGTCGGCGACGACATCGCGTGGATGCGGTTCGGCAAGGACGGCCGGCTGTACGCGACCAACCCCGAATTCGGTTTCTTCGGCGTCGCGCCCGGCACCAACTGGGACTCCAACCCGAATGCGATGAAGACCATCGCCGGCGGCAACACCGTGTTCACCAACGTCGCCAAGACCGACGATGGTGACGTGTGGTGGGAGGGCCTGGAGGGCGAGCCCGATCACCTGATCGACTGGAAGGGCAACGACTGGGTGCTCCGCGAGACGGAAACCAAAGCGGCCCACCCGAACTCGCGCTACTGCACGCCGATCTCGCAGTGCCCCACGCTGGCGCCGGAGTGGGACGACCCGCAGGGTGTGCCGATCTCGGCGATCCTGTTCGGCGGCCGCCGCAAGACCACCGTCCCGCTGATCACCGAGGCCCGCGACTGGCTGCACGGCGTGTTCATCGGCGCCACGCTGGGTTCGGAGACCACCGCCGCCGCCGAGGGCAAGGTCGGCACCGTGCGGCGCGACCCGATGGCCATGCTGCCGTTCCTCGGCTACAACGTCGGTGACTACTTCCAGCACTGGATCGACATCGGCAAGCAGGCCGACGAGTCGCAGCTGCCGAAGGTGTTCTTCGTCAACTGGTTCCGCCGCGGTGACGACGGCCGGTTCCTGTGGCCGGGATTCGGCGAGAACAGCCGCGTGCTGAAGTGGGCCATCGAGCGCATCGAGCACAAGGCCGACGGCAAGAGCACTCCGATCGGCATCGTGCCGACGGCCGCCGATCTCGACCTCGACGGGCTGGACGTCAAGGCCGCCGACGTCGACGAGGCGCTGGCCGTCAACGCCGAGGAGTGGCGCAAGGAGCTTCCGCTGATCGAGGAGTGGTTCTCCTTCGTGGGCGAGAAGCTGCCCACCGGCATCAAGGACGAGTTCGACGCGCTGAAGACCCGCCTGGCCGAAGAGAACTAGCCGGTCCCGTCACACCGCGAGCGAGCGTGTCTGCACACCGACACGCCGCTCGCGTTGTGCGTTCTACGCACGCTCGTCGCTGCTGACGGGCGCTGCGCAGACACCACTTGACACCTGTCAACTCAGGTTTTGTAGAGTCAGCCCATGCAGATCCGCGACACCGCTGTTGCCACGCCCGACAAGCCCGCCATCATCATGTATCCGTCCGGGACGGTCGTGACGTTCGGTGAGCTGGAGGCGCGGGCCAACCGGCTGGCGCACCTGTTCCGGGACGCCGGCCTGGTCGAGGGCGACGCCGTCGCGATCCTGATGGAGAACACCGAGCACATGCACGCGGTGATGTGGGCCGCCCGCCGGGCCGGCCTGTACTACGTGCCCATCAACACGCACCTGACGGCCGCGGAGGCCGCCTACATCGTCGACAACAGCGCTGCCAAGGCCATCGTCGGCTCGGGCAAGCTGGCGGGCACACTGGCCGGGCTCGGCGCCGAGCTGCCCAGGGGCCTTCCCCCCGTCCTCCTCATTGCCGACGGCCAACTCGACGGCTGGCAGAGCTACCCCGAATGTGTTGCAGACCAGCCTGATACGCCGATCGGCGACGAGATCGAGGGCGACCTTCTGCAGTACTCGTCGGGGACCACCGGTCGGCCCAAGGGCATCAAACGCGAGCTGACGCATCTGCCGCCGTCCGAGGTGCCCGGGTTGATGGCTGCGCTGGTGTCGTTCTGGATGCACCCCGACGCCATCTACCTGAGCCCCGCCCCGCTGTATCACACGGCTCCGTCGGTGTGGTCGATGCAGACGCAGGCCGGCGGCATCACCACCGTGGTGATGGAGAAGTTCGACCCCGAGGGCGCGCTGGACGCCATCGCCAAGTACCGGATCACGCACGGCCAGTTCGTGCCGGTGATGTTCACCCGCATGCTGAAGCTCCCCGAGGACGTCCGCCTGTCCTACGACGTGTCGAGCCTGGAACGGGTGATGCATGCCGCGGCGCCGTGCCCGGTGGACATCAAGAAGCAGATGATCGACTGGTGGGGGCCGATCGTCGACGAGTACTACGCCTCGTCCGAGGCACACGGGTCGACGCTGATCACCGCGGATGAATGGCTCGCCCATCCGGGCTCGGTGGGACGCCCGCTGGCGGGAGCGCTGCACATCGTCGGCGAGGACGGCACCGAGCTGCCCCCGGGGGAGGCCGGCGAGATCTACTTCGAGGGCGGATTCGACTTCGAGTACCTCAACGATCCGGACAAGACCGCCAAGTCGCGACACACGCACGGCTGGAAGACGGTGGGCGACATCGGGTACGTCGACGAAGAGGGCTATCTGTACCTGACCGATCGCAGGCACCACATGATCATCTCCGGCGGCGTGAACATCTATCCGCAGGAGGCCGAGAACCTTCTGGTCACCCATCCCAAGGTGATGGACGCAGCGGTGTTCGGTATCCCTGACGACGAGATGGGTCAGCGCGTGAAAGGCGTTGTGCAGACCGTCGATCCCGCTGACGCCACCCCCGAGTTCGCCGATGATCTGATCGCGTGGCTGCGGGATCGCCTGGCGCACTACAAGTGCCCGCGGTCGATCTCGTTCGAGGCGCAGCTTCCGCGCACCGATACCGGCAAGCTGTACAAGCAGGAGCTGATACACAAGTACTCGTGAACGGCGTGTTCTCGGACGGTACTGCGCTCGACCTTGCCGCAGGCGTGCGTGTCGCGCTCGGTGCCCCCGCCGACGACGCGACGTTCACGCTGACCGAGGACGTCACCGGCGACCGCCGCGCGATCACCGTCGCGTCGGTGCCGGACGCACTCGCCGACCTGACCGAGCGGTGCCTGAGATGGCCGCAGGCAACGGCCGTCTGCGGTGACGTGTTGCGGGCCCTCGACCCGGCGGGCTCGACGTTCGCGGGCGTCATCACCGAATCGCTGGCCTATTCGACGCTGCAATCCGGTGCGGAGTTCGCGCGCTGGCTGGCCGACCGCGGCCCGGCGCAGGTGCCAGAGTTCCCCGATCCCGTAGTGGCAGAGCGCAACAACGACACGTTGACGATCCGATTCAACCGTCCGCAGAGGCACAACGCGTTCTCGACCGACGCCAGGGCGGCACTGCTGGAGGCGCTGGAGGTCGCGCGGCTGGATCCCTCGGTCAGCGAGGTGGTGCTGGCCGGCAACGGCCCGTCGTTCTGCAGCGGCGGCGACCTGGCGGAGTTCGGCACCTTCACCGACCCGGCCGGGGCCCACCTGGCCAGGACCCGGCACAGCCCGGCGCTGGTGCTCGACGAGATCACCGCCCGGCTGGGAGCCGCCTGCCGCGCCGAGGTGCACGGCCAGGTGCAGGGCAGCGGGCTGGAGATGGCGGCGTTCTGCGGGTGGGTGCGGTGCCATCCCGACGCGGTGCTGGGCCTCCCCGAGCTCGCCCTCGGACTGATCCCCGGGGCCGGCGGAACCGTCAGCATCACCCGTCGCATCGGGCGCTGGCGCGCCGCGTACCTGGTGCTCTCGGGGCGTTCCGTCGACGCCGCGACGGCGTTGCAGTGGGGCCTGGTCGACGAGATCGGGTGACGTCGGCGAAACCCCTAGCGCTGGCGCGCCGGCCGGATGATCAACTCGTTGACGTCGACGTCCGCCGGCTCCGCGATCGCATACGCGATGCCGCGTGCGATCGCCTGCGGCGGGATCGCGGCCGCCCGGTAGTCCTGCATGGCCGCGGCCGCGGTCGGGTCGGAGATCGTGTCGGCGAGCTCGGATGTCACCACGCCGGGTGACACCGTCGTGACGCGGATGGACGGGTCGACCTCCATGCGCAGACCCTCGGTGATGGCCCACGCTGCGTACTTGGTGGCGCAGTACACCGCCCCGGTCGGCACCACCTCGTGGGCGCCGATCGAGGCGACCGTGATGAAGTGCCCGCTGCCCTGGCGCTGGAAGTGCGGCAGCGTGGCGGCGATCCCGTTGAGCAGGCCGCGGACGTTCACGTCGATCATCCGGTCCCACTCCTTGACCAGCAGGGCGTCGAGTCTCGACAACGGCATGACGCCGGCGTTGTTCACGATGACGTCGACCCTGCCGTGCGTGGACACCGCGCGGTCGACGAACGCCGCCGTATCCGCCCGGTCGGTCACGTCGAGGCGGGCCACCTCGATACTGCCGCCGTTGCGTTCAACCCTGCGGGCCAGCTCCTGGAGCCGGTCTTCACGTCGCGCCCCGGCGACCACATGGTGTCCCTCGTTCGCGAGGTGCTCGGCCACTGCTTCGCCGATCCCGCTGCTGGCTCCCGTGACGAGGACGATCTTCGATTCGCTCATGTCCACCAGCATCGGCAGCAGTCCCGCCTGCAACCAGGGTGCGTTACACCCTGTCTGGAGAGTGCGATCGGCTTAATCTGGAAGGCGTGGCCGAGTTTGGTGCGTACCTGCGGAGTCGCCGCGCCGCTCTGCGCCCGGCCGACGTGGGCCTGACCAGCACCGGTGTCCGCCGCGTGCCGGGGCTGCGCCGGGAAGAGGTGGCGCTGCTCGCGGGTGTCAGCGTCGACTATTACGGACGCCTCGAACAGGGCCGCGAACGGTCGCCCTCGGTGCAGGTGGTCGAGTCGCTCGCCGGTGCGCTGCGACTGGACAACGACGGTCGTATCCACCTGTTCCGGCTGGCCGGCCTTGCCCCCCGTGCCCCGGTCCGGCCGTCGTCCGACCGCGTCGACCCGGGTCTGCATCGGCTGATGGACTCGTGGCCGGACAACCCGGCGCTGGTCTACAACCGGGCCTACGACATCCTGGCGGCCAACCCGATGGCGAACGCGCTCTTCGGAGAGCTCGGCGCGGTCGGCAACCTGATGCTGCTGGTGTTCACCGACCCGCGGGCCCGCGACTTCTACGCCGACTGGCACGCCGTCGCCGCCGATTCCGTCGCGGGTTTCCGCATGGCGTACGGTTCCGCCCCCGACGATCCGCGCGCGAAGGCCGTGCTCGCCGAATTGCTCGCCGTCGCCGAGTTCCGGACACTGTGGGAGCGTCAGGAAGCGCGACGGAAATGTCTGGCCCGCAAGACGTTCCGGCATCCCGAGGTCGGCACCGTCACGCTGAACATGCAGACTTTCGATGTGCGGTCGGCCCCCGGACAGGAGCTCATCGTCTACGACGCCGATCCGGGCACACCGAGTGCCGATGCGCTGCAACTGCTGGGCAGCATCGCGGCGACCGGCCGTCAGCACGAGAATTCCGTCGCGTCCCGGTCGACGCGCCTGCATTGACACAGTCGCGAGCGCACTGCGAGCATCCCAAGCTGTGACGTCGAGCAGCCGAAGACCGGGTGGACCGTATTTCGACGACCTCGTCGTCGGGCAGGTCTTCGACTCGGCTCCGTCGATGACCCTCACGCACGGTGTCGCCGCAGCGCACCAGGCGATCATCGGTGACCGGTTGCGTCTGCCGCTGGACGGCGAGTTGTGCCAGACCGTGACCGGGGCGACCACGCCACTCGCGCATCCCGCGCTGGTCTGCGATGTCGCCATCGGCCAGTCCACGCTGGTGACGCAGCGGGTGAAGGCAAACCTGTTCTACCGGGGGCTGACGTTCCACCGCTACCCGGCCATCGGCGACACCCTGTTCACCCGCACCGAGGTCGTTGGCCTCAAACAGAATTCCGCGAAGCCCGGCCGCGCACCGACCGGGCTGGCCGCCTTGCGCATGACCACCATCGACGGTCTGGGCAAGCTGGTGCTGGACTTCTACCGGTGCGCAATGCTGCCGCTGAGCGCCGAGCACGTGCAGACGGGTCACGACGACGACCTGTCCGGGATCGGTGCCGACATCCAGGCGGTCGCCGACCCCACCGCGGACTGGGACGCCGACGCGTTCCGCGCCCGGGTGCCGGGACCGCACTTCGACGCCGCGCTGGCAGGCGCCTCTCTGCGCAGCACAGCCGATGTGGTGACCAGTGCTCCTGAGCTGGCCAGATTGTCGCTCAATGTTGCTGTCACCCATCATGACTCGCGGATCGCCGGCAAGCGTCTGGTCTACGGCGGGCACACCATCGGGCTTGCCCTTGCACAGACCACCCGCCTGCTGCCCAATCTGGTGACGGTGCTGGGCTGGCAGTCGTGTGACCACACCGGGCCCGTGCACGAGAACGACACCCTCTACAGCGACCTCGTCATCGAGAGCGCCGACCCGATGCCGAACGGCCGCGGCGGCGTGGTGGGGCTGCGGTCGACGGTCTTCAAGGCCGCAGATTCGGAGTACGAGGACGACGACCGCATGGTCCTGGACTGGCGCTTCACCGGCCTGCTGTTCTGAATCCCCAAGTCACCCAACGATCTGATGACACCCGTCCGTATCCCCGCCGCCGTACTCGAGCGCGCACGGTCGGCGACTCAGACGGTGACCGCCCTGTCGGGAGTCGCCGTGTCCGCCGAGGAACTGCTGGGCGGCCGCGCCGCACTGGTGGGGTTCCAGGCGGGCGGCCGGGTGTCGGCGGGGGGCGCGACGCGGTTGATCGCGGGAGGCGGTGGCTGGTGTGCGGTGACGCTGTCGCGGGCCGACGATGTCGACGCGGTGGCGGCCCTTCTCGAAAGCGACCACGTGCCGGAGGACTACTGGGCGGCGGTCGAACAACGTGTCCGTGACGCAGGTGTGCAGTCCTTCACCGAACGGGCGCGCCTGCTTGGGCTGCCGGTGGGCGTCCTCGGTGAGACTGCCCCCGCGGGTCCGGTCATCCGGGCACTCGGCGCGCGGGCGACACCGGCCCCGGTGTCCGAACTCCTGGTCGCTGACCTGTCGTCGATGTGGGCGGGGCCGCTGTGCGGACACCTCCTCTCCCGCGCCGGAGCGACGGTGGTCAAGGTGGAGAGCGCTGCCCGCCCGGACGGCACCCGGGGCGGCCCAGCCGAGTTCTTCGACTGGATGAACGCCGGGAAGCTGTCCTACCGAGCCGATTTCGCTCGCCCCGACGGGCTGCGACGGCTTCTCGCCGCCGCAGACGTGGTGATCGAGTCGTCGCGTCCCGCCGCGCTGACGCGACGCGGACTCGGACCGGGGGACGTCCCGGCGCGGCCCGGCCGGATCTGGGTGCGCATCACCGGACACGGCACCGCCGGAGAGCGGGCGCACTGGGTGGCCTTCGGCGACGACGCAGCCGTCTCGGGTGGGCTGGTCGGCGGCACGGCGGCAGCGCCCGAGTTCTGCGGTGACGCCATCGCCGATCCGTTGACGGGGATCCACGCCACCGGCGTTGTCCTGGAATCACACGCCGACGGGGGCGGTGAACTGATCGAGATGTCGATGGCCGCGGTGGCAGCCGGGTACACACATCTGCCCCCGGGCGACGAAAAAGACTGCACAGCAATACCTGTGGTGACAGCGCACGCTCCAGCGCTTGGTTCCGGGACGGACCTGGTCGACGATCTGGTGGCCCGGCGGCTGGTCGGCTCATGCTGATCCGACGCGCGGTCCTTCTCGACGGCACCAGGACCGACATCCGGGTCGGCCGGCGCATCGTCGAGATGGCCGACGGCCTGAGACATTTCCCGGGAGAGACGGAATACGACGCAGGCGGCGGCACCGTGATCCCCGGACTGCACGACCATCACATTCATCTGCGGGCTGCCGCGGCGGCGCTGCACTCGGTCCGCGTCGGCCCTGATGACGTGCATGACCGGGCCGACCTGACGCGGCTTCTGGCCGGTGCACCCCCCGACGACGACGGGTGGATCCGCGCCGTGGGTTACCACGAGGCCGCGGCCGGACCGCTGGACCGCCACCTGCTCGACGAGGTCGCCCCTCCGGTGCCGGTCCGCGTGCAGCACCGCAGCGGGGTGCAGTGGACGCTGAACTCGGCCGCCTTGGTGCGCATCGGCCTGCCGGAGCATCCAGACGGCGTGCTGCGCAGCGCGGACGCCAGTTGGGCGCTGCCGCAACGCGAGCCCGACCTCGACGAACTCAGTGCGCTGCTGTGCCGATACGGAGTCACCGCGGTCACCGACGCCACACCGGATCTCGGGGCGGGCGACATCACCGAGCTGCAGCGCAGGCTGCGCCAGACGGTGCGCTGCCTGGCGCCGGGCAAGAGAATCCTGCACGACGACGTGCTGGACCTCGGTGCGTTGACTCGCTGGGTTGGCCACACGCATTCGGTGGGGATGCCGGTGGCACTGCACTGCGTCACCGCCGCGCAACTCGTGGTGGCGCTGGCGGCATTTCGCAGCGCCGGGCGCCACCCCCTCGATCGCATCGAACACGCCGCCGTGGTCCCCGACGCCACCCTGGCCGTGCTCGCCGAGAGCGCGCTGCCGGTGGTGACCCAGCCGAACTTCGTCGCCGAGCGCGGTGACCAGTACCTCACCGATGTTCCGGACACCGAACATCACGAGCTCTGGCGCGTGGCCTCGCTACTGCAGTCCGGAGTGCGCGTCGCTCTCTCCACGGACGCACCCTTCGGCGACGCCGATCCCTGGGCCGCGATGCGCGCCGCGGTGTATCGCCGCACGGCATCGGGGGCGGTACTCGGACCCGCCGAACGGATCGCCGCGGCAACAGCATTGGCGCTGTTCACGGGTGATCGTCCTGGAGGTGTCCAGCACGTCGGACCCGGCGCACGCGGTGATCTCTGCGTGTTGTCGTCGCCGCCGGCCGAGGTCCTGGCCGAACTCGACGCCGACCACGTCGCCGCGACCGTCATCGCCGGCGAGGTGGTCTACCAGAGGCGCTGAGCTAGGCCGCAGCCGTGGTGAACGCCGTCCGCAGCAGCGAGCACTGGCTGGTGAAGAAGGATTGCGACACCTCGGCTTTGGGTGCGATCCCGTCGAACCCGTGGAACGCGCCCTCGACCACCATGACCTCGCACGGCACCCCTGCGTCGCGTAGTCGCGCGGCGTAGGCGAGGTCCTCGTCGTGGAAGAGGTCGAGCGTCCCGACGCCGATCCATGCCGGAGGGAGCCCGGCAAGGTCGTCGCGACGCGCGGGCACCGCAACCTCGGGATCGGCGCCACCGAGATACGCACGCCAGCCGAACCTGTTGCTGGACTGGTTCCACAGCCGGTGCCCGGGATTGTCCAGCCCGGTGCGCTCGACGGTGCGGTCGTCGATCATCGGATACACCAGAAGTTGTGCTGCGAGCGGGATCTCGCCTCGGTCACGGGCCGTCAGTGCCAGCGCCGCGGCAAGTCCGCCGCCGGCGCTGGCGCCCCCGATCGCCACCCGCGCGGGGTCCACGGACGGGAGAGTCGTCAGCCATGCCAGCGCCGCGTAGCAGTCGTCGACCGGGGCCGGGTAGGGGTGCTCGGGTGCCAGACGGTAGTCGACGGATACGACGGTCGCGCCGAGTGTGTCGGCGTAGCGGCGGCAGAGCACGTCGTCCTGGGCCGCCTGGCCGATGACGTACCCGCCCCCGTGGATCCACAGCAGCGCGGGTCCGGGGCTGCTCGCCGGGGCCGAGGGGCGGAACAGTCGAACCGTCACCCCGGAGGACAGGGTGAGGACCTCGGCGTCGGACGGGGCCTTACGCCACATCAGCCGGGACGCTCTCCGGATGAACGGCAGGGTCGCCGGGGTGATGATCTGCCGGGGCAGCAGCTTGGCACTACGGCGCAGCTCGGGATGAAAGTCGATGCGATGGGGCACCCGATCAGTATGCGTGTGCGACAACGCCGCCCGTCAGCGAAGCAGCGGATCGCGCGGCAACCCCAGGATCCGCTCGGCGATCGTGTTGCGGGTGATCTCCGAGGTTCCCCCGGCGATCGTCATCGCCCGATTGCCCAGGTAGCTGAGCGTGAGCTGCGGTGTCTGTCCCACCACGGCGGCGGTGCCGGCCAGCTCGAAGGCCAGCTCGGTGAGATGCTGGCCCGACTCGGCGACCAGCAGTTTCGTCACGTTTCCCTCGGGGCCCGGCTCGGCACCGGCGATGGCGCGGGTGGCCCGGCGCAGGTTCAGCAGCCGCAGGGTGTGGATTTCGGCGATGACCTCACCCGCGCGCCGGACGTACATCGCGCCCGTCGGTGAGCTGTCGAGCAGCGTGATCAGGTGGTCCGGGGTGGTGCCGGTGGGCGCACCGGAGCCGCCGCCGATGGAGACGCGCTCGTTGCCCAGTGTCGCCCGGGCGACCAGCCACCCCTTGTTCACATCGCCCACCACGTCGTCGTCGGGCACGAACACGTCGTCGAAGAACACCTCGTTGAAATGCGAGTCGCCGGTGATGCCGCGCAGCGGGTTGACCGTCACGCCTTCGGCGTTCATGTCGATCGCCATCATGGTCACGCCCGCGTGCTTGGCGGCGTCGGGATCGGTGCGCACGGTGGCCAGCCCCCACTGGCACATGTGCGCCAGGCTCGTCCACACCTTCTGCCCGGTGATCCGCCACCCGCCGTCGACCTTCTTGGCCGAGGTGCGCACCGCGGCCGCGTCCGAGCCGGCCCCCGGTTCGGAGAACAGCTGGCACCACATGACCTGGCCGCGCAGCACGGGTTCCACCCAGCGCTCACGCTGGTCGTCGGTTCCGGCCTGGGCGATCGTCAATGCCACCCACCCGGTGATTCCCATGTCGGGACGCTCGACCGGTGCCGATTCCCCGTCCTCCCCCGCCGAGCCGAACTCCTCCTCGATGACGAGCTGTTCGAGCACGTCCGCGCCCCGGCCCCACGGTTTCGGCCAGTGCGGCACCAGATACCCCGAATCGACCAGATAGTCGCGTTGCCGGTCGGCGGGCAGCGAGCGTACTTCCGCGGCGGCCTCGCGGGCCTGGCTGCGGTAGGCCTCGGATTCCGGCGGCAGTGTGAACGACGCGCCCCGGGCTCGGCCGCTGCGCTGGCCCTCGACGACGTCGAGCAGTGGGTCGACGCCGTCGGCCATCAGCGCGGCCAGCGTGCGGGCCCGGCGCAGGTAGAGGTGGGCGTCGTGCTCCCACGTGTAGCCGATCCCGCCGTGCAGTTGAATGTTGTTCTGCGCATTGAACACCTGGGCGCGGATCGCCAGCGCCGCCGCCACCGCGGCGGGGAACCACGCGCTGTCGAGGTCGTCGGCGCGGGCCGCGTCCCAGGTTGCCGCCGTCGCGACCTCGGCGTTCACCAGCATGTTGGCGGCATGGTGTTTGACGGCCTGGAACGTGCCGATCGTCCGCCCGAACTGTTCGCGCACCTTGGCGTAGTCGACTGCCATGTCCAGCGCCGCCCAGCTGACACCGACCGCCTCGGCCGCGGCAAGGATCCGGAACACCGTCCTGGCGTTGCGGGCCGCTCCCCGCAGAACCCGGTCGGCGGGGATGGAGACACCGGTCAGAGTGACGGAGCCGATGCTGCGCGTGGTGTCCAGACCGTCCAGCGCGGCGACGGAGACGCCCTCGGCGGCGGCGTCGACGAGCAGCACATCCTCGCCGCTGACCAGCGCAAGCAGGCCGGCGTCCGGCGCGCCCAACACGGCGGGGCTCTGCCCGCTCGCCCGACCGTCCGGGTCGACGGTGACCGTTCCCGACACGCCGAGGGCGGCCACCGTCTCGCCGCCGGCGAGACCCGGAAGCAGTTCTGCCCGAACCGAATCGGGCGCGCAGCGATCGATCACGACGGCGGCCGAGACGCTGGACAGGAACGGCCCGGGACTCAGCCGGCGGCCGAGGCATTCGACCACGACCGACAGTTCCGCCAGACCGAAGCCCGAGCCGCCGTACGCTTCGGCGACGGCCAGCCCGGTCCAGCCGAGTTCGGTTGCGGCCGACCAGATGTCGGCCGGGTGGGTGGAGCCTCCGGACAGCGTCGCCCGGGCTTGGGTCAACGCCTGGAGCCGCTCAAGCTGGCCGGAGGTGGCCTCGGCGAGGTCCTGATGGTCCTCTGTGATGGCCAGTGCGGACGTATGCGCTGTCTTGCTCACCAGGAAGGCCTCTTCATCGAGTTGACGGTTGTCAATTGACGGTATCGCGACGGGCTCACCGTGCAGTATTTGTGACAGGGGTCACAATGTGACGTCACTTTCGAACGGAGTAGACAACTTCATCCAGATTGTCCGTTTGGGATATCGGCTTGCGGGTACGCTCGCGCCATGACGGAACGGCCGGACATCCGGTACCCCGGGCCCACCTTCACGACTCGCCTCCAGTGGTTGCTGAAAGCCGGGCCGTCCGACCACCTGTTGGCGCTGAGCGTGGCGTCGGCGTCGCTTCCGGTGATCGGCAAGCACCTCGAGCCACTCGGTGCGCTGACCGCCGCGGGTATCTGGGGCGCCCGGCACGCCCCGGACATGGTGACCGCGACCGCCCGCTCGCTGTTCACACCGAAGGATCCCGGCGCCGCCGAGATCAAACGCCAAGAACGAGAGAGCACCAACGCCGTCTCCGAGGCCGCTCTGCGCGGTGTCGTCTCGGCCAAAGACCTCGAGATCGAGTGGCCACAGGCCGAGCGCACCCCGCCGTTCTGGAAGGCGCGTGAACACCGCCGTCACGTGCACCGCACCTCGGTGCGGTACGGCCCGCGACCCACCCAGCTGATGGACGTCTGGCGTCGTGACGATCTGCCCGCCGGGTCGGCGCCGGTACTCCTCTTCATTCCGGGTGGCGCGTGGGTGCACGGCAGCCGCCTGCTTCAGGGCTACGCGTTGATGTCGCACCTGGCCGAGAAGGGCTGGGTGTGCCTGTCCATCGACTACCGGGTGGCGCCGCACAACCCGTGGCCCGCCCACATCACCGATGTCAAGACCGCCATCGCCTGGGCCCGCGCCAACGTCGACAAGTTCGGCGGCGACCGTAACTTCGTGGCGATCGCGGGCACATCGGCCGGCGGCCACCTCGCCGCGCTGGCCGGTCTGACCGCCAACGACCCCGAACTGCAGGGAGACCTGCCGGAGGGTTCCGACACCTCGGTCGACGCGGTGGTCGGGATCTACGGTCGCTACGACTGGGAGGACAAGTCCACGGTCGAGCGCGTCCGGTTCGTCGATTTCCTCGAGCGCGTGGTCGTCCGGCGCAAGATCGCCAAGCATCCGGACGTGTTCCGCAAGGCCTCGCCGATTGCGCGGGTGCACGCCGAGGCGCCGCCGTTCCTGGTGGTGCACGGTACCGGCGACAGCGTCATCCCGGTGGCGCAGGCGCGAAGCTTTGTGGACCGTCTGAAGGAGGTGTCCCGCTCGGTGGTCAGCTATGTCGAACTTCCCGGTGCAGGTCACGGCTTCGACATGACCGACGGCGCCCGCACTGGTTCGGCGTCGACGGCAATCGGCTTGTTTCTCAACCATATTCACCGAAACAGAAGCCTCATCGGGGCCAAAGAGGTTATATAGTCACCTCCGGTCCTAAGAAGGTGGCGCGGTGAAAAGGCTTCGTGGCTGGGACGCTGTGCTCCTGTACAGCGAAACCCCCAACGTCCATATGCACACGCTCAAGCTGGCGGTGATCGAACTCGACGGCCTCGGCGGGGCTAGCTTCGGCGTGGAGGAACTCCGCAAGGTCATCCACAGCCGGCTCTACAAGCTGGAGCCCTTCCGCTACGAGCTGGTCGACATCCCGTTCAAATTCCACCACCCCATGTGGCGGGAGAACGCCGAAGTGGACCTGGACTATCACGTCCGGTCGTGCCGGGTCGACGAGCCCGGCGGGCGGCGCCAACTGGACGAAGCCGTCGGGCGGATCGCCAGCACGCCACTGGACCGCAGCCGTCCGCTGTGGGAGATGTACCTGATCGAGGGCCTGGCCGGTGGCAGGATCGCGGTGCTCGGCAAGATCCACCACGCGCTCGCCGACGGGGTGGCCTCGGCGAACCTGCTGGCCCGCGGGATGGATCTGCAGGACAGCCCGCAGGCCGACCGCGACTCCTACGCAACCGATCCCGCGCCCGCGAAGGGTGAGCTGGTGCGCTCGGCGTTCACCGATCACCTGCGCCAGATCGCGAAGTTCCCGTCGGTGGTGAAGTACACCGCCCAAGGTGTACGGCGGGTGCAGCGCAGCCCCCACAAACTCTCACCCGAGCTGACGAGGCCGTTCACCCCGCCGCCGTCGTTCATGAACCACCAGATCGACGCCACGCGCAAGTTCGCCACTACCACGCTGGCACTGGATGACGTCAAGCAGACCGGCAAGCATCTGGGCGTCACCATCAACGACATGATCCTCGCGATGTCGGCGGGCGCGCTACGAAAACTGTTGCTGCGCTACGACGGTCACGCTGATCACCCGCTGCTGGCGTCGGTGCCGGTGAGTTTCGACTTCTCCAAGGACCGGATCTCGGGTAACTACTTCACCGGTGTGCTCGTCAGCATCCCCGTGGAGCTGGAGGACCCGCTGGAGCGCGTCCGTGCCGCGCACGACGCAGCCGCAGCCGGCAAGGAGAGCAACAACCTGCTCGGCCCCGAGCTGGTCAGCCGATGGTCGGCGTACTTCCCGCCCGCGCCTGCCGAAGCGATGTTCCGTTGGCTGTCCAACAAGGACGGCCAGAACAAGGTGATGAACCTGCCCATCTCCAACGTGCCGGGCCCCCGCGAGCGCGCCCGCGTCGGCGGTGCACTGGTGACCGAGATCTACTCGGTGGGGCCGCTCACCACGGGCAGCGGGCTCAACATCACCGTGTGGAGCTACGTCGACCAGATCAACATCTCGGTGCTCTCCGACGGCAAGACCGTCGACGACCCGCACGAACTCACTGCGGCGATGGTCGAGGACTTCGTCGAGATCCGGCGCGCCGCAGGGCTTTCCACCGAGTTGACGACCGTCGACACGGCGATGGCGCCGTAGGCGGTGTGTCGGGGTGTTCGGCTCGTCCGCACCGCGGTGGCGTTTGAGCTGGGTAAATCGGTGGCTTCGCTAGCGTTGATGCCGCACACGTGAACCAACGCCGCCGGACAAGGAGTCGCCGATGACCACGCCACCCCCAGCCCCTGATTTCACCGGGCTCAAGGCCATGTACATCAACTGCACGTTGAAGCGATCGCCGGAGTTGAGCAATACGCAGGGACTGGTGGACCGCAGTGTCGCGCTGATGCGCAAGAACGGTGTCGAGGTCGATCAGATCCGGGCCGTCGATCACGACATCGCGGTCGGGGTCCGGCCGGATATGACGGAGTACGGCTGGGCTACCGACGAATGGCCCGCCCTTCTGCAGCGGGTCCTCGCGGCCGACATCCTGGTCCTGGCGGGCCCGGTGTGGCTGGGCGACAACAGCTCGGTGATGCGCCAGGTGATCGAGCGGCTCTACGGCTACTCCGGTGTCCTCAACGACAAGGGGCAGTACGCGTACTACGGCCGCGTCGGTGGGTGTCTGCTCACCGGAAACGAAGACGGTGTCAAGCACTGCGCGATGAGCATCCTCTACAGCCTCCAGCACATCGGGTACACGGTGCCGCCGCAGGCGGATGCGGGTTGGATGGGTGAGGCGGGTCCGGGTCCGTCGTATCTGGACGAAGGATCCGGTGGTCCGGAGAACGACTTCGTCAATCGCAATACGACGTTCCTGACCTACAACCTGATGCACATGGCCAAGATGCTCAGGAGCGCAGGCGGATTCCCCGCGTACGGGAATCAGCGCTCGGAATGGGAAGCCGGTTGCGATTTCGGGTACGACAACCCGGAATACCGGTAGTCGACCGGCGTCTCGCTCAGCCGGCGGCGGACTCCACCGGCTCGACGTTGCGCTTGGCCATCACCCAGGACAGGAACTCCTCGACGGCCTGCGCCGTGTAGTGCGCTCGCGGCGAGCCGTAGTAGAAGTCGAAAGCGTGCTGCGCGTGCGGGATCTCGGCGTACACCACCGGTGACGTCGAGACCTGCTGCAACGCCGCCGCGAACTCGCGGCCCTCGGACACCGGGATGATCGAGTCGTCCTGCCCATGCAGTACGAAGAACGGTGGCGCGTCGGCACGCATGCGATAGGTGGGTGAGGCGTCGACGTACACCTGGCGGTTCTGCACGATCGGCTTCTTGACCACGAACTTCTGCAGGAATGCGATGAATTCCCGCCGTCCGCTGCCTTTTCCGGACACCCAGTCGTAGCGGCCGTAGATCGGAACAGCGGCCACCACCGAGGTGTCGGCATCCTCGAAACCCGGCTGGTACTGCGGATCGTTGGCGGTCAACGCGGCCAGCGCAGACAGGTGCCCGCCCGCCGAGCCGCCCGAGATCGCGACGAAGTCCGGGTCACCGCCGTACTCGGCGATGTGTTCCTTGATCCACGCCAGCGCGCGCTTGACGTCGACGATGTGGTCCGGCCAGGTGTTGCGCGGGCTGACCCGGTAGTCGATCGACACACAGATCCAGCCGTGGTCGGCCAGGTGGCTCATCATCGGATAACTCTGCGGCTTGCGCATGCCGATCGACCATGCGCCGCCGGGAACCTGAAGCAACACAGGCGCTTTGCCGTCGCGGGGCAGGTCGGGCCGACGCCAGATGTCAGCCTGGTTGACCGCGCGATGCGGGCCGTACTGGACAGTGCCCGCCTTCTCGACGTAGCGGCGGCGGATGACCTCGTTGGGGAACACGCCGGTGATGCGCCGCCGTCGCGACTGCGCCTTGGCCGCGATCGCCTGATAGTCGTCACCGAGTGCCTCGCGCAGCGGGTTCTCGAAGTGTGGCTGGGACGCGATGTTCCGGCGCTGGATGAGATAGAGCAGACCCCAGGACACGGTGGTGAGCAGCAACGCGATTCGGCCGCGCCCGCCACGGAAGTCTCCCCGGATGCCACGCCGTAGCGCATCGAGCATCGAGCCCGTCATGTACAGCGGGGCCATCTCGGAGGTGGGCCACCCGAATGCGAACACCGGGATCGTGGGGTAGCCATCGCGCGCGAGTGGCCGGACACCGTTGGCGGCGTTGGCCAACTCGACAGCGGCGCGCAGTAGCGGTCGGCGCTTAGGCATCTTTGAGACGGTCCTGCAGATCCTTACGGGAGATCTTTCCGGTGATACTGCGTGGTAGCTCGTCGAGCACCGTGATCTCCCTGGGCACTTTGTAATTCGCAAGGTTGTCGCGCACGTGCTGTTTCAGCGACTCCGGGGTAGCCGCAGCGCCGTCGTTCAAAACCACGAATGCAACGAGTCGCTGCCCGTATTTCTCGTCATCCACGCCCAGCACGGTGGCCTCGGCGACGTCGGGATGGGTGGCCAGCGTCTTCTCGACCTCGATCGGATAGACGTTCTCGCCGCCGGAGACGATCATCTCGTCGTCGCGGCCCACCACGAACAGCCGACCGACGACGTCGACGTAGCCGACGTCGCCCGAGGACATGAACCCCTCGTGGAAGTCTTTCGTGGTGCCGGAGGTGTAGCCGTCGAACTGTGTCGAGTTGCGCACGTAGATGCTTCCGACCTCGCCCGTGGGGACCTCGCGGAAGTCGGAGTCGAGAATCCGGATCTCGGTGCCCTCGGCCGGTGTGCCCGCGGTGTCCGGCGCGGCACGCAGATCACGCGGGGTCGCGGTGGCAATCATGCCGGCCTCGGTGGCGTTGTAGTTGTTGTAGATGACGTCCCCGAAGCGGTCCATGAACTTGATGACCACGTCGGGGCGCATCCGCGAACCCGAGGCCGAGGCAAAGCGCAGCGAACGCCCGCTGTACCTGTCGAGGACCTCCTCGGGCAGGTCCATGATGCGGTCGAACATCACCGGCACGACACACAGCCCGGTGGCCCGGTGCTTGTCGACCAGCTCCAGGGTGGCCTCTGGGTCGAACTTGCGGCGGGTGATGATCGTGCACGACATCGACGCCGCGAACGCCAACTGGGAGAACCCCCAGGCATGGAACATCGGCGCAACGATGACGACGGGCTGTTCGGCCCGCCACGGGGTGCGGTCCAGGATGGCCTTGAGCACGCTCGGGTCACCGCCGGAATGGGCGGCGCCCTTGGGGGTTCCGGTCGTGCCCGAGGTCAGCAGGATGGTCCGGCTCTTCGTGGTGGCGCGCTGCGGTTCCTGCCCGCCGTGCTCGGCGATCAGGCCTTCGACCGTGAGCTGCGGATGGTCCGGGTTGTCGGTCCACGCGATGATGCGGGTGGTCTCGGGCCTGTCGGCGACCGCGCGGTCCACGGTCTCGGTGAACTCTTCGTCGTAGACGACCGCAACCGACCTGGTTCGACCGTCTTGACTGCCCTCGCGCTCAAGCACCTCGGCCAGCGCCGGTCCGGCGAACGAGGTGTTCAGCAGCAGCACGTCGGCGCCGATGCGGTTCGCCGCGATGAGGGCGTCGACGAACCCGCGATGGTTGCGCGCCATCAGACCGATGACCTCGGGTTGCCCGCCGGGCAGTGCCTGCAGTGCGGCCGCCAGTGCGTCGGCGCGGCGGTCGATCTGGCGCCAGGTCAGGATTCCGCGCTCGTCGACGAGGCCGGCGCGGTCCGGGCAGCGTTGCGCGGCTGCGGCGAAGCCCGAGGTGATCGCCATGTTCTCGCGCTGCATCGCACTGACGATGCGCACGTACTTGTCGGGGCGCAGCGGTGCGATGATGCCCGCGCGCACCATCGTCGAAAGCAGGCCGAGTGCGCTGTTGACCGGGTCGGTGATCCCCATGTGTCAGCCCAGCACCGGTAGGCGGCGCTCCTGGGCGAGTTCTTCGAGTGCCCGCTGCATCACTCGCCGCACGTGAGCATCGACCTCGTCGATGTCGGGGTCCTCGCCGAATTCCTCGACGATGTTGATCGGCTCCAGCGCCTTCATGGTGATCTTGGCGGGCAGCGGCACGTTGAGCGGAAGGACGACGGACAGGCCGAACGGGAACCCGAACGACACCGGGACGATCTTGGTCCGGAACAGCCGGGCGACCGGTCCCAGCGCCTTGGCGACGTCGGTGCCGCGACTCAGGAACAGCTGGCTCTCCTGACCGCCGATTCCGACCGTGGGCACGATCGGGACGCCGGCGTTGATCGCCGCCTTGACGTACCCGGTGCGTCCGCCGAAGTCGATCTTGTTTGCCGCCAGTGTCGGACGGTAGACGTCGTAGTCGCCACCGGGGAAAACGACGACGACACCGCCGGAACGCAGCGCTTCGTCGGCGTTGCGGTGGCTGGCCGGGATGAAGCCGGTCTTCTTGAAGAACGCCCCTGTCGGGCCGACCATGAGCATGTCGTGGCTGAGGGTGTAGACGGGACGGTCGAAGCCGAACTTCTCGTAGAATCCGCTTGCGAAAACGGGCACATCCATGGGAAACAGTCCGCCGGAGTGGTTGGACACCACGAGGGCGCCGCCCACCGGGAAGTTCTCCAGACCGCGCACCTCGGCGCGGTGCCATCCCTTCAGGAACGGCTTGAGCAGGCCCATCACCCGTTCGGTGAGGACGGGGTCCCACTTGGTTATCTCGGACGTCTCGATGTCGGTCGCGCTCACGGCGGCCCCCTTGGAAGACTTCGTCGTCGGACTGGAACGTGTTCTAGTTTTGCTAGTCTACCCGCTGCTCACGGGCGTCGACAAAGCTATGGCGAGCATCACGTGCCCGAACCATCCAGCACCGGCACGGGGGCCGTCAAGAGCGACGATCGGATCGCAACATTGATCTTGATTACCGGGCTGGACCCGACAGGTGTGCCTTAACGGTGCGCGTCAGGTCGTCGCCGAGGATCTCCGGCTCACCGGCGAACAGGCCGTCCAGTGCCAGCTTCGCGATGGCACCCGGATCGCTCTTCTGCTCCGCCGGGATGTAGCTGACCATGTCGGTGTCCATGTACCCGACGTGCAGCGCGGCCACGTGGATGCCGCGGGGAGCCAGCTCGGAACGCACCGCATCGGTCATCGCCCAACCCGCCGCCTTCGCCGCCGAGTAGGCGCCGCTGGTCGGCGGATGCGTCCACGACAGCACGGACAGGACGTTGAGAATGGCGCCGACGCCCCCCTTCTCGCTGACGTTGCGCTCGATGATCGGGGCGAACGCGCGCGTGACGCCCAGCGTCCCGAAGTAGTGGGTCTCCATCTCCAGGCGGATGTCCTCCATCGACCCGTCGAGCAGTCCTGCCCGCGTTGAGACCCCCGCATTGTTGACGACGACGTTGACGTCGCCGGCCTCCTCGGCGGCCCGGCGCACGGACTCGGGATCGGTGATGTCGAGCTGAATCGGGATCACCCCGGGAATGTCGACGGTTTCGGGCCTGCGTGCTCCGGCATAGACCTTCGCGCCGCGTCCCACGAGTTCCTCGGCGAACTTGCGGCCGAGCCCACGATTGGCGCCGGTGACCAGCGCGGTGATGTGTTCTGTGTGTGTCATGAACCGGTCAACGCGACGGCGCCGGGGTGCAGTCCCGCGCGGGCGAAGACTGCAGTTAGCAGGTAGTCCGACAAGCGCCCCGAAACCCGACGAACGCGGGTCCGAGCGCTGTAGGTTCAACGGCACTATGGCGGAACCCGGTCGGGGGATTCCGCCATAGTGCTGTCACGGCACACTTGACCCCAACCGCTGTTGAGGAAGCACCATGAGGGCCATGGCCAGTCTGTCCGACGCGTACGTCTCCCGAATCGGTCACACCGGCGGTGTCGCGCCGACGCACGACACCCTGTGTTCCCTTGTCGCCGCCCACAACCGGTCCATCCCGTTCGAGAACCTCGACCCGCTGACCGGAGTCCCGGTCGCCGACCTCTCGGCGGATGCGCTCGCGGACAAGCTCATCGACCGTCGCCGCGGCGGCTACTGCTACGAACACAACGGTCTGCTCGGCTACGTGCTCGACGAAATGGGGTTCGGGGTGCAGCGCCTCGCCGGCCGGGTGGTCTGGATGCACGAGAGCGACGCGTTGCCGGCGCAGACACATCAGGTGCTGTCGGTGACGCTGCCCGATGGAGACGGTCCCTACCTCGTCGACGTCGGATTCGGGGGACAGACGCTGACATCGCCGATCCGGTTGGCGACCGGGCCCGTGCAGCCGACCCGCCACGAGCCGTACCGGTTGCTCGATCATGCCGAGGGCTGCGAACTGCAGGCCGAGATCCGCGGCGTGTGGCAGCCGCTGTACCTGCTCAGCCTTACGCCGCGGCCCCGGGTCGATCTGGAGGTCGGAAGCTGGTACGTCTCGACGCATCCGCGGTCAGGTTTCGTCACGGGACTGACCGCGGCGCTGGTGACCGACGACGCGCGGTGGAACCTGCGGGGCCGCCACCTCGCCGTGCACCGCGCCGGCGGCTCCGAGAAGACGCGCCTGGACACCGCCGCCGAGGTGGTCGACGTGCTCGGCGACCGGTTCGGCATCAACATCGCAGACCTCGGCGACCGCGCCGACCTGGAGACCCGCGTCGGCCAGGTGCTCGACAGGTAGAGAGCAGGAAAAGTCATGTCCGTCGCCGCGGCCGCCGACGATACTCGGAGACCGTGGGTGATCCGACCAAACGCGACAGGCTCCGCGAGCTTCTCGACGCAGTCACCGACGCAGCCAACACCGACGTCGGCGACATGGCGCGCAGCAGCTACGCCTCGGAGTTCCACTTCTCCCGCGAGGTCCGTCGGCTGACCGGTGAATCGCCTGCCGCACTGCGGCGACGGGTCATGCTGGAGCGCGCTGCCTGGCGGCTACAGAGCGGCGAGCCGGTGTCGGCGGTGGCCGCTGACGAAGGGTGGTCATCGGCCGAGGTGTTCTCCCGGGCGTTCCGGCGCTCGTACGGGCTGCCGCCCTCCCAGGCGGCCGAGGTGGGTTTCCGGCTGCCAGCCCCCAACGGTCTGCACTTTCATCCGCCGCAGTCGCTGTGGCTCGACAGCGAAGCGGGCGCAGCGACCGGCCGCGACGCTCCCGACATAGCGCAGCTCATGATCGTCCACGACGTGGACGACACCACGCACCTGCTGGCCCAGGCCGCGACGCTGACCGCCCAGCAGTGGGTGGACGAACTCGCGCCCGGGCAGACGGTGCTGGAGTGGGACGGACCCGAACCCAGTGTGGGCGCCGTGCTCGGCGCGATCGTGTGGAGCAAGGAGGTCTGGCTGGCGACGATCGAGGGGCAGGATTTCCCGCCCCGCACCTCCACGCAACCGGAGTTCACCGACCCCGCCGCGCTGGCAGCCCATCATGCCGTCATCGCCACACGTTGGTGCGCAATGGTTTCCGAGTACTCGGCCGCCGGCCGGCTCGGTGACACCGTGATCGACGCGCTGTGCGATCCACCGGAGTCGTTCCAGCTGTACGGCATCGTCGCGCATGTCCTGACCTACTCCGCGCACCGTCGGGAAATCGCCCGCGACATGTTGGCCCGACACGGCGTCACGACCCGGCGCGGAGACCCGCTGGACTGGATGAGAGGGAACTGACATGGCCACCATCTACTACACCGCGTCCAGCATGGACGGATACATCGTCGACGAGAACGGCAGCCTGGACTGGCTGACCTCACGCGACATCGATGCCGACGGGCCCTTCGCCATCGAGCCGTTCATGGAGACCGTCGGCTCGATCGTGATGGGCGCCGACACCTACCAGTGGATCCTGACCAACCATCCCGGCGAATTCATGTACTCGCAGCCGTCCTGGGTGGTCACCCATCGGCCCGAGATCGTCGCCGACGGACACGACGTGCAGACGTTCGCCGGCGATGTCGCCGAACTGCACCCGAGGCTGGTGACCGCAGCGGCGGGAAAGAACGTCTGGGTGGTCGGCGGCGGCGACCTGGCCGCGCAGTTCGCGGCCGCGGGCCTGATCGACGAGATGATCGTCGCCTACGCCCCGTGCACGCTCGGTGCCGGATCCCGGGTGCTGCCGATGCGGTCGGAGTGGACGCTGCTGACCGCGGCGGTCAACGCCGATTTCGTCTGCGCGCATTGGCGACGGGCCTGACGGCGCCGCACCCGGGGTCGTACTCTGTGCAGCAAACCCGCAACACGCGGGAACCGAAGCGGAGGCGCAGCATGGGGCACTACAAGAGCAACATCCGCGATCTGGAGTTCAACCTCTTCGAGGTGCTTGCCCTGGAGAAGGTCCTGGCAACAGGTGAATTCGGTGATCTCGACGCCCCATCGGTACGGGAGATGATCCGGGAAGCGGCCAAACTGGCCGAGGGTCCGCTCGCCGAGGCATTCGCCGAAACCGACCGCACACCGCCGACTTTCGACCCGGCGACCCACGTCGTCAGCATTCCGGAACCGTTCAAGCGGGCGTACCGTGCCTGGCACGACGGCGAATGGTTCCGCGTCGGCATGGCCGAGGATATCGGCGGGGTCCCTGCCCCCTCGACGCTGGAATGGGCGATCAACGAGCTGGCCCTCGGCGCGCAACCGGCGGCGTTCCTGTACTCGGGCGGACCCAAGATGGCCGACATCGTCAACGCCATCGGCAACGACGAACAACGGCACTGGGCGTCGCTGATGGTCGAGCGCAACTGGGGCGCGACGATGGTGCTCACCGAGCCTGACGCTGGGTCGGATGTCGGCGCCGGTCGCACCAAGGCCGTCCCGCAGCCCGACGGCACCTGGCACATCGACGGGGTCAAGCGGTTCATCACCAACGGCGACGCGGACGACCTGTTCGAGAACATCGTGCACATGGTGCTGGCCCGCCCGGAGGGCGCGGGGCCAGGGACCAAAGGCCTGTCGCTGTTCATCGTGCCGAAGTTCCACTTCGATCCGCAGACCGGTGAACTGGGGGAGCGCAACGGCGCATTCGTGACCGGCCTTGAGCACAAGATGGGGCTGAAGGCGTCGGCGACCTGCGAGCTGACGTTCGGCCAGCACGGGGTGCCCGCGGTGGGATGGCTGGTCAACGACACCCACCAGGGCATCGCACAGATGTTCCGGGTCATCGAGTATGCCCGGATGATGGTGGGCACCAAGGCGATCGCGACGCTGTCGACCGGGTATCTCAACGCGCTGGACTACGCGAAGACCCGGGTGCAGGGCGCCGACATGACGCAGATGACGGACAAGGCCGCACCGCGCGTGACGATCATCCACCACCCCGACGTGCGTCGCGCGCTGCTCACGCAGAAGGCCTACGCCGAGGGACTGCGTGCGCTGTACCTCTACACCGCGGCCCATCAGGACCCGGTTGCCGCGGAGATCGTCTCCGGCGCCGACGCCGCTATGGCCGACCGCGTCAACGATCTGCTGTTACCCATCGTCAAGGGCGTCGGCTCCGAACGCGCCTATCAGTGTCTGACGGAATCGCTTCAGACGCTTGGTGGTTCAGGCTTCCTGCAGGACTATCCGATCGAGCAGTACATCCGGGACGCCAAGATCGACTCGCTGTACGAGGGCACCACCGCCATCCAGGCGCAGGACTTCTTCTTCCGCAAGATCGCCAGGGACCAGGGCGGGGCGCTGCTGCATGTGGTGACCCAGATCCGGCAGTTCCTGGACGACGGGTCGGCCGGCGCGGAACTGGCCACCGAGCGGGCGCTGCTGGCCACCGCGGTCGCCGACGTGCAGGAGATGGTCGCGGCGATGACGAAGTTCCTGGTCGACTCCCAGCAGAATCCGCGCGAGCTCTACCGCCTCGGCCTGGAATCGGTGCCGTTCCTGCTCGCGGTGGGTGACCTGCTGCTGGGGTGGTTGTTGTTGCAGCAGGCCGAGATTGCCCAGGCCGCGCTTGCCGGCGAGGTCAGCGAGCGTGACCGCGCGTTCTACAGCGGCAAGGTCGCCACCGGGAAGTTCTTCGCACGCAATGTGCTGCCACGACTGACCGCGCAGCGCGCCGTGCTCGCCGCCGTGGACCTCGCGGTCATGGATGTCGCCGTCGAGGCGTTCTGACTCGACGGCGATGAATTCTGTCGGCGGCGGTGGTCACCATTGCCATGACTGATGACCAGAAACAGATCCGCCGCACCATCGAGCGGTGGGTCGAAGCCATCCGGTCCCAGGATCTCGACGGCGTGGTCGCCGCCCACACCGACGACGTCGTGATGTTCGACGTCCCGCCGCCCCACGACGGTGTGCGCGGCATCGGGACCTACCGCGCGTCCTGGCCCGACTTCTTCGACTTCATCGCCGGTGGCGCCGTTTTCGAGTTGGTCGAGCTGGACGTGATTGCAGGCGACACGGTCGCGTTCGCCTATGGTCTGCTGCGATGCGGGACGCGGGAGGAGCTGGCGGCCGATCCCGACAATCGGCTACGGATCAGCATGGGCCTGCGCAAGGTCGGCGACAGCTGGCTGATTGCCCATGAGCATCATTCGTTCCCGCTGACCACCTGACGTGCCGAGTGCACGATTTCTGACGGAAATCGATCGGCGGTCTCAAGCGGTGGTTGCAACAGTGGGTGGGTTGAACGGGTTGGACAGTAGTTCGTCGAGGGCTTCGGCGGGTGTTTTCCAGCCCAGCGTCTGGCGGGGCCGCCGGTTGAGTTTGGATGCCACGACGTCGAGATAGTCGGCCGGAAACACCGATAAGTCAGTGCCTTTGGCAAACCACTGACGCAATAGTCCATTGGTGTTCTCGTTGGTTCCGCGCTGCCAGGGCGAGTGCGGGTCGCAGAAGTAGATATCGAGCTCGGTCGCTGCGGCGATCTGGATGTGGTTAGACATCTCCTTGCCCTGGTCCCAAGTTAGCGTTTGACGCAAGATCTGGGGCAGCGTCGCCATTTTGGCCACGATCGCCTCCTGGACCGCTTCAGCACCGTGGCCATGAGGCAGATGCAGCAGCATCGTGAAGCGTGTCGTGCGTTCCACCAGAGTGCCGATGGCAGATCCGGACTTGGTGCTGCCCATGATGAGATCGCCCTCCCAATGCCCAGGCACGGCACGATCGGCCACCTCGGGCGGGCGCTCGCTGATGTTGATCATGTTCGGGATACGACCGCGGCGCTCACCGCTGCGCCGACGCGGTGTGCGCAACGCCCGCCCGGTGCGCAGGCAGGTGTGCAACTCACGACGTAAACCGCCCCTGCCCTGCAGGTAAAGGGCCTTGTAGATGGTTTCGGCAGACACCCACATCTCCGGATCGTCGGGAAAATCGCGCCGCAGCCCGGCGGCGATCTGAGCGGGGCTGTGGAACTCTTCTAACCGAGTCTGTACCTCGGTGCGCAGTCGGTCGCTGCCGGCCAGCACACCCGTCTTGGGTCGACGCGCCCGGCGTTGGCTTTTCGACTGTGCCACCGTGGCCCGGTAGCGCGGCTTCCGTTCTGGTCCACCACGCCACGGGGCACCGAATCGATACTGCGGCCGGTAGTGATTGCGGCCGATCACGCTGTTGTTCTTGATCTCCCGCGAGATCGTCGACGGCGCTCGTCCCAGCCGCCGCGCGATGTCACGTACTGGATCCCCGGCGGCCACCCCTAACGCGATCTCTTCGCGTTCTTCAAAACTCAACCGCGGTCGCCGGCGCGGCCCTGGTCGCACCTGGTGTGGTTTCACGCCACCCACGGCAGCAAACCAACCGTGCCCAGCACTAGCAGACACGCCGACAGCCACACCGGCTTCCCGCGGCGACAAACCCTGACCTATCAGCCGCCAAAACTCATCAACAACAGACCTCACCGGAGACGGACGCATCACAGCCCCTAACTAGGAACTGTTGCAAACACCCCTAGAAGCCAAAGCCGGAATTCGTCAGAAACCGTGCACTCGTTGTTGGTTCGCCGGCTCAGGTGGCCGGGGTGTATCCGAACGGCAGCAGGATGCTCTTCGCCTCGGTGTACGCCTCGATACCCTCGGGGCCGTTCTCGCGGCCGATGCCCGAGTTCTTGTAGCCGCCGAACGGTGCGCCGGGATCGAACGCGTACATGTTCACCGCATAGGTGCCGGTGCGGATCTTGCGGGCGATCTGCAGCGCCTTGTCGTTGTCGGAGGTGTAGACGCTGCCGGCCAGGCCGTAGACCGAGTCGTTGGCGATGCGCACCGCGTCGTCCTCGTCCTCGTAGGCGATGACCGCGAGCACGGGCCCGAAGATCTCCTCCTGGGCGATGGTCATCGAGTTGTCGACGTCGGCGAACACCGTCGGCTGGACGAACCAGCCGCTGTCCAGGCCTTCGGGACGGCCACCGCCGGTGACGACGCGGGCGCCTTCTTCGACGCCCTTCTTGATGTAGCCCTCGACGCGCTCGCGCTGCTTCTCCGAGATCAGCGGTCCGATCATCGCCGCGGCGTCATCGGGCAGGCCGACCGGCATCGCGGCGACGGCGGCGGACAACTTTTCCACGACCTCGTCGTAGCGCGACCGGGGTGCCAGGATGCGGGTCTGCCCCACACACGCCTGGCCGCAGTTCATCAGGCCGGAGAACACCAGCATCGGCAGCGTGGAGTCCAGGTCGGCGTCTTCGAGGATGATGGCCGCCGACTTGCCGCCGAGTTCGAGCGTGCACGGCTTGAGCTTCTCGGCCGCGAGCTTGCCGATCTCCTTGCCCACCCCGGAGCTTCCGGTGAAGGTGAACTTGTCCAGCTCGGGGTTGGCGGTCAGCGCCCGGCCGGTCTCGGGGCCGCCGGGGACGATCGACAGCACGCCCTCGGGCAGGCCGGCCTCGGCGAACGCCTCGGCCATCGCGAAGACGGACAGCGGGGTCTCCGCGGCCGGCTTGAGCACGACGGTGCAGCCGGCGAGCAGCGCGGGGCCGAGCTTGTTGGCGGCCAGGAAGAACGGCACGTTCCATGCGGTGACGGCGCCGACGACGCCGATCGGCTCCTTGACCACCAGCGTCTGGCCGTACACCCCGTCACGGATGTCCTGCCAGGTGAACTTGTCCGCGGCACCGACGAAGTAGTTGAACGACGACATCGCGGCGCCGTACTGCATCATGTCGACGATCGTCGGCGGCTGGCCGGTCTCGGCGGCCAGCAGGAACTTCAGCTCGTCGGCGCGCTCCTCCATGATCTTGACCGCGCGGCCGAGGACCTCGGCGCGCTCGGCCGGGCTCAGGTGCGGCCACGGGCCTTCGTCGAAGGCCTTGCGGGCGGCCGCGCAGGCGGCGTCGACGTCGGCGGCCGACGCCAGCGGAACCTTGCCCACCAGCTCACCGGTGGCGGGGGAGTGCACCTCGATCACATCCGAGGTGGCCGGCTCGACCCACTTGCCGCCGATGAACAGCTTGTCCCACTCGGTCTTGAACGCGGTGCTCTGTGTCATAGGCGTCACATTACCGACAGTAGACAGAAACGAGAACCTGTTGCAGTCCTCGGATCAGGACGGACGAAGGACGACCACCAGATTGCTCACCGCGAATTCCCTCAGGCCGGGCACTTTCGTCAGTCCCCAGGCCCATCGAGGGTGGTAGCGGGGAAATGCGGCGACCATCGCGCCGGTGCCCGCGGCCCACGCGAGGCCGTCGCGCGCATGGACGGCGAACAACGACGATCCGTAGTCATTCTTCGGTCGGTGGCCGTGTTTGCGGGTGTATCTCTCGGCTGCCCGGCGGCCACCGAGGTAGTGCGTCAGGCCCATCTCGTGCCCGCCGAACGGGCCCAGCCACACGGTGTAGGACAGCACGACCAGACCGCCGGGACGGGTCACGCGCAGCATCTCGTCGCCGAGGCGCCAGGGCTGGGCGACGTGCTCGGCGACGTTCGACGACAGGCAGATGTCGACGCTGGCATCGGCGAACGGCAGGGCGGTGCCCGAGGCGCGGACGAAGGATCCGGCGGCGCGATGGGTGCGCGGGGCGGCCGCGTGCATCTCCCGGGGGTCGGGTTCGACCCCGACGTAACGCACTCCGGCGTCGGTGAACGCGGAGGCGAAGTATCCGGGCCCACCGCCGACGTCCACCAGCGTCGCCCTCTCCGGTGCGCTGCCGGTCACCGACGTCCACAGGTCGCCGACCATCGCGACGGTGTCGGCGGCCAGCGCGCCGTAGAAGCGGTCGGGGTCGCTCTGCTCGAAGCGGAACGCCGACAGCAGCCGCAGCGACCGCGACAGCGTCGCGCGCCGGGCGAACAGATCGGTAGCGACCACGCGGACACCCTACGCAGGGCGGTTAGGCTGGCAGCTGATGTCTGATCCCAGCCCGCCGGAGCCCTCCCCGGTTCGCTCCGTGCTGCTCTTGTGCTGGCGCGACACGGGGCACCCCCAGGGCGGGGGCAGCGAGGCCTACCTGCAGCGCATCGGGGCCCAACTCGCCGATGCAGGCACCCGGGTCACGCTGCGTACCGCGCGGTATCCCGGCGCAGCGCGTACCGAGGTCGTCGACGGCGTCACGGTCCAGCGCCGCGGCGGCGCCTACACGGTGTACGTGTGGGCGGGGCTGGCGATGGCCGCGGCGAAGATCGGCCTGGGGCCGTTGCGCCGCGTCCGTCCCGACATCGTGGTCGACACCCAGAACGGGTTGCCCTTCCTGTCCCGGCTGGTGCACGGCAGACGGACCGTCGTGCTGGTGCACCACTGCCACCGGGAGCAGTGGCCCGTCGCCGGGCGGGTGATGAGCCGCATCGGATGGTTCGTCGAGTCCCGGCTGTCGCCGCGGCTGCACCGCGGCAACCAGTACGTCACGGTGTCCCTGCCGTCGGCCCGCGACCTCGCGATCCTCGGCGTGCACCCCGACCGGGTCGCGATCGTGCGCAACGGGGTCGACGCCGCGCCCGAGCACACCCTGAGCGAGCCCCGCTCCGCAACGCCGCGGGTCGTGGTGCTGTCCCGGCTGGTGCCGCACAAGCAGATCGAGGACGCCCTCGATGCCATCGCGCGCCTACGCACCCGCATCCCCGGCGTGCACCTGGATGTCCTCGGGGACGGCTGGTGGTCGCAGCAACTCGTCGACCACGCGGCACGGCTGGGGATCTCCGACTCGGTCACCTTTCACGGACACGTCGACGACGCCACCAAACACGCTGTACTGCAACGCAGCTGGGTCCACGTCCTGCCGTCCCGCAAGGAGGGGTGGGGTCTGTCGGTCGTCGAGGCCGCCCAGCACGGCGTGCCCACCATCGGCTACCGCTCCTCGGGTGGCCTGACCGATTCGGTGGTCGACGGGGTCACCGGCATCCTGGTCGACCACTTCGACGAGATGGTCGACCAGTTGGCGCGGGTGCTGACCGACTCGGTGTTGCGGGAACAGCTGGGCGTCAAGGCGCAGCTGCGCAGCGGCGAATTCTCCTGGCAGCAGAGTGCCGATGCGATGCGCGCGGTGCTGGGCGCGGTCCGCGAGGGACGCCGGACCAGCGGCGTCATCTAGTCGCCGGTACCGATGCGGGGGTGAATCGGACCGGCATCGCGTGCACGCCGTTGATCAGCACCGAGCGCATCCGCTCCACCGGACCGGCCAGCTCGATGTCGCGCATGCGGGTGACCATCTCGCTGAAGATGGCGTTCGCCTCGACGCGGGCGAGGCTGGCTCCGAGGCAGAAGTGCGTGCCGCCACCGCCGAATGCCAAGTGGGGGTTGGGTGTTCGGCCGATATCGAAACGTTCTGGGTCGGGGAAGCGCGCGGCGTCCCGGTTGGCCGACGGGTAGAACATCGCCACCCGTTCACCTTCGCGAATGGGCGTTCCGCGCAGCTCGGTGTCGCGCGTGGCGGTCCGGGTGAACATCGTCACCGGGCTGGTCCAGCGCAACATCTCCTCGATGGCGGTGGGCATCAGTGACGGGTCGCAGACCAGGCGCGCCCATTCACCGGGATGTTCGATAAGCGCGAGAGTCCCCGCGGCAACCAGGTTTCGGGTGGTGTCGCCGCCGGCGTTGAGCAGCAGCATGAAGAACAGGTTGAACTCGAGGTCGGTCAGCCGTTCGCCGTCCACCTCGGCGTGCAGCAGGGCCGTGGCGATGTCGTCGCCGGGCGACGCACGCTTGGTGACCGCGAGTTCGCCCGCGTACTCGAACAGCTGCAGTTGCGCCTGCAGCAGCTCGGGGTCGTGCAATGGACGCGTGTTCATGATCTCGGTCAGTGCATAGAGCCGGCGGCCGTCGTCGAGCGGGATGCCGAGCAGCTCGGCGATCATGTACGACGGCAGCGCGCCGGCGACGTCGCCGACGAATTCGCACTCCCCGCGGTCCAGCACGTCGTCGAGGATGGCGCTTGCGATCTCTGCGGCATTCCGATTCAGCCGCGCCACGTGTCTCGGGGTGAAGCCGCGACTCACCAGCGCCCGTAACGCGGTGTGCCTCGGCGGATCCATCGTCAGCATCATCAGGGCCAGCTGATAGGAATCCTCCGGCGCCGGGACGTCCACGAAGACACCGGTGGCCTGCGACGACCATGTCTGGCTGTCCCGGGAGACGGCCAGGATCTGGTCGTGACCGGTCAATGCCCAGAATCCCGGCTGGTCACCGTAGGGGTGCCAGGCGACGGGAGCCTGCTCCCGGAGCCGGCGGAACGCCTCGTAGGGCATGCCGTGCAGATAGGTGTCGGGATCGGCGAGATCGACACCGCCGATGCTGATCGCGTCCGTGGACGATGGCGTGGCCATGGCACCTCCCGCGCCGCACATTAGTCCCGCGCCCGTCGGTCGATGGGCTGAACCGCCAACCTCGGCACGGTGGGGAAACAGCGGACAGGATCGAGAATGATCATTAACATAGCGCTCATGCTCAGCGTCGCGCGGCGAATCATGAGCTATGAGATGACCCTCGCCGAGTGGATCGGCGCCGCGATCCTGCTCGGGGCGCCCTACGGCGTGGTCGGAGTGTTGCTGGCGGTGTTCACGCCTGACCACATGGCCCAGGCGGACGGACTGCAGAAGGCGGTGGCGTTCGTCGCCTCCGTGATGTTCTGGCCGATGCTCTTGTTCGCCGACGTCTGCATGCCATGACCGGCAACAGGATTCGCGTCACCCGTCGCACCGCCCGCTGGAGCGACGAGCCGGTGACGGTGGCCGACGCGATGGACTTCTGGTCGTTCGCCGCCGGTGCGGCCAACGTCGTCATGCAACTGTCGCGTCCCGGCGTCGGGCACGGTGTGGCGGAGAGCAAGGTCGAGTCCGGGAACCTGATGAAGCACCCGTGGAAGCGGGCCCGCACCACATTCCAGTACCTGGCGGTCGCGGTTATGGGCAGTGACGACGACAGGGCCGCGTTCCGGGACGCCGTCAACGAGGCGCACCGGCATGTGAAGTCGGGTCCGTCCAGCCCGGTGCGCTACAACGCCTTCGACCGCGAGCTGCAGATGTGGGTGGCGGCATGCCTGTTCGTCGGGCTGGAAGACACCTATCAACTGCTGCGCGGCGAGATGACGCCGGAGCAGTCCGAACAGTTCTACCTGTCGAGCTGGACGCTCGGCACGACGCTCCAGGTCACGGCCGACCAGTGGCCGCCCACCCGGGCGGCGTTCGACGACTATTGGGACAGCGCCTGCGAGCTGGTGACGATGGACGACGTGGTGCGGTCCTACCTCACCGACCTCGTCGACCTGCGGATGATCTCTCCCGTCCTGGCGCTGCCGTTTCGGCCACTGCTGACATTCCTCACCGCAGGGTTTCTGGCGCCGGTGTTCCGCGACGCCCTCGGCCTGACGTGGGGCAGTGCGCGGCAGCGGGTGTTCGAGCGGCTGTTCCTGACGGTGGCGCTCGTCAACCGCTTCCTGCCCGGGTTCATCCGTCAGGGTGGCAGTCACGTGCTGCTCGCCGACGTGCGTCGCCGTGTCCGTCGGCACCGGCAACTGGTCTGAGGGCGGGCAATGCCTGACATCCGAACCGCCACCCGCAGCGTCCTGCGCCGTCGGCTGTCCGTCGCCGATGTGCTGGAACTCCACCTGTGGCTGGCGATTCCGTACGTCACCGTCGGGGTGGGGTGGGCTTTCTTCCACGCCGACAAGATCCGCCCTCTCGAGGACCTGCTGCAGACCCTGCTGCCCGCCGGTGGCGGGATGGCGGCTTACCTACTGGTTGCCGGGTTGTGGCCGGTCTACGTGCTGGTGCCGACGGTGTGCGTGGCGTGATCGCAGGCGCACCAACAGCATTGCCGCCAGACCCGCGATCAGCTGGACCAGCCACACCGCGTGCGCCGCGAGCATGACGGCCCGGTGCGGTGAGCCGGCCGTGTCACCACCCACGGCGTACACGGCGATGTCGGCGTCGCGGTAGGCCACGGGGAGCGGGAGCTCGCTGGACGCGCCCTCTGTCATCACCCACCCCACTCCCGCCGCGGCCAGCTCGTCAGCGCCCGCGCCGGAGATCAGCATCTGCTGGACCTCGCGTGCGCGGGTGCCCTCGCCCGGGACGGTCTTTCCCGCGATCGTGAGGTCGCCGGTGCTCAGCACGTCGGCGCGCACCCAGCGCGGCAGCGGGTCGAGCACCGGCGCGTCACCGGCCCAAGGGAAGTGCCGCATGCTGTCGACGGGCAGCACGGCCACCGGGGCCGGGTCGGCATTGATGACCGCGGCCGCCGCCGCCCAGCCCTCGGGATAGCGCACGGGTGACACCCGGCCACCGACACCCCACGTCAGGTCGGGCAGCGTGGCGATGACCGCGGCGCAGCACACCACTGCGGTGGCCAGCGCCGGTACGCGTGGCCGCAGGGTGACCACGGCGCAGGCGCCCGCCAGCGCGTAGGCGGGCATCGCGAGCGCCACCCACTTCTGCCCGTCGCGGATCACCCCCAGTCCCGGGAACGCGCCGGTTACCGACTCCACTGCGGCCAGGCCAGGGCCCGTCGCCATCAGGGCGGGCACGACCACAGCGGCCGTTGCCACCACGAGCAGCGGTACGACGCCGCGGCGCAGCAGCGTCGGAATGCCCACCGCCACGATCGACAGCAACACCGCCGCCGACACCACCGCGAAAAGCGTTGTCCGCGAGGCAGGTACTGCATCGGCATTCCAGATGCCGCCCAGACTGGCGAGGCTGCCGACGGTGCCGAGGCCCGGTTCGGCGCGTGCGGCGAAGGCCGTCACCCCGGGGCCGGGATCTCCTGACGCCGCCCAGCCCCCGGCCACCGCGGAGGCGACGAGCCACGGTAACGCCGCCGTCACCGACGCGGTCAACGTCACGGCCGCACACCACCGCCTGCGCATGCCGTCCCCTGGGGCCGCCGCGCACGCCAGCCCGATCGTCGCCGCGAGCATCAACCCCGTTGGGGTCAACCCCGCGAACGCCAGCCAGAACACCAGAGCCGCGATTGTGCCGAGGGCGGGAGGTGCCCCCGGCGCCGGCGCACGCAGGGAAAGAACCGTGACCGCCACCCACGGCAGGCATCCGTAGCCCACCAGCAGACTCCAGTGCCCCTGCAGAAGCCGCTCTGCCACATACGGATTCCAGATCGCGATCGTGACGGCCACGCACTGACCGGCGATCCCGGCATCGGGCACCACGGCGGCGGCCAGTCGCGCGGCGCCCCACCCGGCCAGCCACAGCCCGACGATGAGCAGACCCTTGACCACGATCCCGCCGTCTATCACCGACGACGCGAGCGCGACGGCGAAGTCCTGCGGCAGTGCTCGCGGCGCCGCCTGGGACAACCCCAGCGCGGCATCCGACAGGTACGAGCGCGGCGTGGACACCGCGTCGCGCAGCAGCAGGTAGCCGGGCGCCAGAAGCGGCGCGGTCACCGCGACGGTCAACGCGAGTGCGTAGCCGGGCGCAACCAGCGAGCGCCGCAGCGGCGCGGAGAACGGAGCGATCAGACCGGTCGGTCCGGCGGCAGATCCGTCGGCCGCTGGGCGGGGAGTTTCTCGGTCATCGCCTCGGCGCCCGGCACCGGTTCGCCCTCGTCGCCACGCTTGCCGTAGAACCGGCCGCCGGTGTCGTCGAGGCCCGGATCGATCAGCAGTGACTCCGCCCGCAGGCTGAACGTCCCGAGCAGCGCACCGCCGACGAGCAACACGAGTCCCAGTGCGGTGAACGTGATCGGCAGGATGCGGCCCCACAGCGCCACCCGGTCACGCTCGTCCTGGGCCACGGCGACCTGCGACTCGACGGTCTCCTCGTTGGTGGTCACCGTGTAGTCGACGAACGTCACCTCGGGCTTGAGTGCCTCGCGGGCGTAGTACTGGTAGCCGCGGTCGGTCTGCTTGACGATCGTCCCGGAGACGGGGTCGACCCAGAAGGTCCGCTGCGCGGCGTAGTAGCGCGTCATCGTGATGGGCTCTTCGGGATCGCCCTCGATACCCCACAGCCGCGCGGTGGCGGTCGCCTGGCTGTCGGCGTCGTCGTCGTAGAGGGAAGCGAACTTCACCGGCTCGACGAGTTCCCCGTCGGCGTCGAAGCCGATGTTCTGGGTGAACTTGTAGGCGGTCAGCCCGTTGACGTCCTCTTCGCCCGAGTAGTTGGCGTCGTAGGGCTTCTGCGCGATCGGATCGAAGAACGGATACGTCTTCTTCTCGGTGTCGAACGGGAACCGGTAGGCCAGGCCTTCGTGCGGCAGCGCGATGCTGGTCGGCGGATTCTCGTCCTCGATCGCCCGCGGCTTCTGCACCGAGCCGCCCGGGTTGGTCTCGCTGGACACGGCCATCGCGGACTGCCGGTTGACGGTGACGGTGTCGACCATCGCCAGCAGCAGGCCGTTGTCCTGCTGCTGATCGGAGCGCTTCAGCGTGGTGCCGACCTGCAGCGTCACCACGTCGGCGTTCGACGGGGACTCCACCGTCATCTGCTGCTGCTGGACCACCGGCACGTCTTCGTTGATGACGAACCGTTCGCCCAGGAGCGACGCCGGGTCGAACGCGGTTCCGGTGCCCTCGCTGACGAGGGTCGCGTCGATGTTGAGGGGAATCTTGGCGATCTTGCCCTGGGTGTAGGTGGACAAGAGCAGGGCTGCGATGAGCAGGGCAGCTCCGAGGCCCATGATGCCGCACGCGGCGATCCTCAGCGCAACTGCGCGGTTCAATACCGTGTCTCCCTTCGCGCGCCGCCACGGAGTGTGGCGGTGGCGGCGCCCAGCCAGACGCCCAAAAGCCTGTTCGACCCTAACAGCACAGCTTAAGGCCGTCGCTTACTACGAGGCGTTCGCCGGCAGCTCGTGGCTACCCGTTTACCCCGGTGGTTCACCCCGCTGCACACACCCGGGGGCAGACTGTTCAGCTGTGACGGTAGGCGCAGCGCCGGTGGCGGACGGGAGCACCGAGGACACCGTGGGCGGGACCCGCGGGTTCCTGCCCGCAGTCGAGGGCTTGCGCGCCTGTGCGGCCATCGGTGTCGTCGTCACCCACGTCGCGTTCCAGACCGGCCAGAGCGGCGGCGCCGTGGGACGCATCCTCGGCCGCTTCGACCTCGCGGTGGCGGTCTTCTTCGCGCTGTCGGGCTTCCTGCTGTGGCGGGGCCATGCCGCCGCGGCCCGGGGGCTGCGGCCACGTCCCGCGACGGGCCACTATCTGCGGTCGCGCATCGTGCGCATCATGCCCGGCTACCTGGTCGCGGTGGTGGTGATCATGTCGCTGCTGCCCGAGGTGAACGCCGACTTCACGGTGTGGCTGGCGAACCTGACGCTGACCCAGATCTACGTGCCGCTGACGCTGACCGCCGGTCTGACGCAGATGTGGAGCCTGTCGGTGGAGATGAGCTTCTATCTGGCGCTGCCGCTGCTGGCCCTGCTGGCCCGGCGGCTGCCCGTCGGTGCCCGCATACCGGTGATCATCGGGACCGCCGTGGCGAGCCTTTTCTGGGCGTACATCCCGTTCGACCCGGCGTCCGGCCACAACCTGTGGAACTGGCCGCCGGCGTTCTTCTCGTGGTTCGCCGCCGGGATGGTGCTGGCCGAGCTCACGGTCAGCCCGGTCGGCTGGGCGCACCGCCTGGCGCGGCGACGGCTGGTGATGGCGATGATCGCCGCGGCGGCCTTCCTGGTGGCGGCGTCGCCGCTGGCGGGCCGGGAAGGCCTGCACCCCGGAACGATCGGGCAGGTGACGCTGAAGACCGCGATGGGGGCGATCGTGGCGGGCGCGCTGCTCGCCCCGCTGGTGCTGGACCGCCTCGACACGTCGCACCGGATCCTGGGCAGCCCGACGATGGTGACGTTGGGGCGCTGGTCCTACGGCCTGTTCGTGTGGCACCTCGCTGCGCTGGCGATGGTGTTCCCGGTGATCGGGGCGTTCGCGTTCAACGGACACTTCACCATCGTGCTGGTGTTGACGGTGCTGTTCGGTTTCGCGATCGCCGCGGTCAGCTACGCGCTGGTCGAGTCGCCGTGCCGGAACGCGTTGCGGCGCTGGGAACGACGCCACGATCCGACGCCGCTGGACTCATCGGTCACTGCAGAGATCGAGCCTGCCGTCGCGCGATGACCTCGTCGCGGACGGCCGAGCGGCGCGCCTTGCCGGCGTCGTCGCGCAACGGACGGTCGGTGAATTCGACCGTGCGGGGCACCTTGTGGGACGCGATGCGCTCGGAAAGGAATGCGATCACCCCCGCTTCGTCCAACTCGGCGGCCGATCCCGGTGCAGATTGCACGATCGCGTGCGGCACCTGCCCGAGGTCGTCGTCGGGCAGGCCGACCGCGAGGCTCGACAGCACGTGCGGATGCTCGGCCAGCGCCGACTCGATCTCGGCGGGATACACGTTGCGCCCGCCGACGGTGAACATGTCGACCCTGCGGTCGTTGAGGTAGAGGTAGCCGTCCTCGTCGAAATACCCGAGGTCGCCGAGGGAATCCCAGCCGTCACGGGACTTCGCGTCGCTGCCGATGTAGCGGTACGTGGGTCTGCTGCCCGGCGCGGGTCTCATGTAGATCTCGCCGGGGACTCCGGGCGGGCAGTCGTTGCCGTCGTCGTCGAGCACCCTCATCTCGCCGGCGACGACGACACCGACCGAGCCGGGGTGGTCCAGCCACTGGGTGCCGGAGATGAATGTCAGCGCCTGTAACTCCGTGCCGCCGTACAGCTCCCACACCGCCTCGGGACCCACGATGTCGATCCACGCCTGCTTGACCGCGGGCGGACACGGCGACGCCAAGTGCCAGAACCGGCGGATCGACGACAGGTCGTAGGCGTCCGGGTGGGCGCGGTAGACGGGTAGCAGGCGCTGCATGATCGTCGGCACCGTCGCCAGGAACGTGACCTTGTGCTCGGTGACCAGCCGCAGGAACTCCGCGGGTTCGAAGCGGGGCATCACCACCAGGTGATGGCCCTGCAGCAGTCCGATGGCGAATGTGGTGAAACCCGTGTTGTGGCTCAGCGGCACCGAGATGAGGTTGACGTCTCCAGGCTGCGCACCCAGCGGTGCGCCGATCGCGGCGGGCACCCGGCTGTCGTTGCCCGCCTCGATCAGCTTGGGCCGGCCGGTACTCCCGCCAGAGGCCATCGACTTCCACACCGGCGACACCGCCTCCGGCAGTGGCGCATCGGAGAAATCGGCGGCAACAGTGGTCGCGTCAGCGGTCACGTCGAGGGTGACGCCGGTCGGGTCCTGCCGCCCGACGAGGATCGCCGGCCGGCGGAGCTCGAGCAGGGCGGCCAGTTCGGCGTCCGGCAGGCGCGCCGACAGCGGCTGCGGGACCGCGCCGAGCTTCCAGCAGGCCACCACCGAATACACCCACTCCAGCGAGTTGGGCAGCACGATCGTGACGTAGTCGCCGACGCCGACGCCCGCGGACGCGAATTTCCGGGCCAGCCGGTTGGTGGTCGCGTCCAGTTCCGCCCGGGTCACGGTGACGCCATCGCATGTTGCGGCGGGTGCGTCAGGTGCCTGCGCGGCCAGCTCCGAAACCTGCGTGCCGATGGGCGGAACGGGTGCTGTCATGTCAGCCATCTTCGCTGTCACTCGCGCTGTGCCGGTCCGAATCGGTGAACGTCATCGTCGACACCGCCACGGCCACCACCGACAACAGCGCCAGGAACTGCACACCCGCCGAGTGGCCCACGTATCCGTCGACTGAACGCCACGGGTTCTGGCTCAGCGCCGCGCCTGCGAGGATCAGCCCGAACGCGGCGGTGCCGACGGTCAGCCCGTCGCGCAGTCGGTGCCGTCGGCGCAGCAGGTAGCGCGCGCCCACCGCGGCGCCCGCCGCGAGTACTCCGACGAGACCCGAGATGACGCCTGCCGCAACAGCTGTCGCCGCTCCGATCACGAGTGGACGCGGGTGCCACGGCCGTGCGGCGGGGGCCGGCGGCCCTGGCCGCCGCATCGGCACGAAGGCCAGCAGCAACAGCAGCGGTAGCACCGCGAGACCGCCGATCAGCCCGGCCCGGTAGGTGGCATTGGACGCGAAGTCCAGCGTGACGGTTCCCTGGGTTCCGGCGGGCACCACCCAGCCCTGCTGCCAACCGTTGACGGTGACGGGCGCCAGCGTCACACCGGCGTCGTCGCGGGCCACCCATCCTGGGCTGGAGCTTTCGGGCACCACCAGGATGCGGGCCGCCTCGGACGGACCGAGTGACACCTCACGGTGGTCGTTGCTCCACTGCTCGACGGCCACGGGTGACGTTGTCGCCGGGACGATCTCGCGCGCCCGCGGCGTCGCGAGCTGCACGCCGTCGACGATCAGCGCGGGGCCGGGGCTGATCAGCAATTCCTGTTGGCCGGCAGGCAGGGCGATGGGCTCGGTGCGACACGGGCGAGCCGGTACCGGCCGCCCGTCGAGCAGGTCGCCCACCGTGGTGGTCACCGAGGTCTGCACGAACTCCCCGGCGACGCCGATGACCGGTCCCCGTCCGCAGGGCAGGCTGATGCCACGGGCGCGGTTGGCGTCGGCGTCGGCGGCGCCGATCGGTGCGCCGCGTCCGTCGAGCGCGACGATCTCGGCCAGTCCCGGCGGCTTGAGCTGGTCGAAACCGAGGGACGTGCGGTCGATGACGTCATCCCAGTCCAGAAGCCACACCCTGATCGAATCGGTGGTTCGGGGGTGCAGCGCGAAGGTCTGGGTGCCTTCGTCCATGCGGCGCACCTGGGGCCCGTCGCCGAGATCGACGGCGATCATCGTCGGATGTGCCGGCAGCACAGATGAACTGGGCGTCACCCGGATCGCCGCGACGCCGGTCGGTCGCGGCAGCCTGAGCTCCAGCACGGGCGGCTTGCGTGGCTGTACCGACCGCTGTGGCGCCGTCCACGCCGTGTCGGGGTCGCCGTCGGTGGCGGCGTACGCGGAGCCCAGCACGTCGATCGGATCGGCGTCGCCGACCGCTCTCGTCGCCCCTGGAGCAGCGATGAGGTCGGCGAGATTGGGTCCCTGACGGGCGCGCACCCAGACCGTCGGTGTCACCGGCGTCGGCTCGGGCACCGTCAGGGTTCTGCTCAGGTTCACCGGCTCCTCCGAGGCGAGCGCCATGGCCGCCGAACACCGGGTGCCGGAGGGGCTCTCGGCGCACCCGGCGCGGCCCAGCAGTTCCGAACCGAGATCCCACTGGGCGACCGCAGAACCCGGAGGCGGAGCAGGGACGTCGACGGTGTGGCGCAGGTTCACCGGGTTGGCGAACCCGTTGGCGTCGTACTGGGTCAGGCTGATGTCGGTGATGCCGAATTGCACACCGGGAGAGTTGTCGTCGGTTCCCGTCGCGGTGATCCGCACCCACGGCGACTCGCCGTAGGGCAGGGCGACGGTCAGCGGTGTGCCGGGCTCGTCGAACCGGACGGTGCTGGTGCCGTTGACGGTCGACACCTCGAGGCGGCGGACCTGCGCACCGACCGCGGTGGCACTCGGGGTGATCGTGAGAGTGGCGTTGGTGACGGGACGGTCGAGGTCGACCTGAAGCCACTGACCGACGGCGGTCTGCAACGCGTTGGACACCCAGCTCGTGGAGGCGTCCCCGTCGATCGCCGCGGCGGGGCCCGACGACGGCGACACGTTGGGCAGCGCGGTCGAATCCGACGAGGCGCTCGACACCGAGACCCGGCCACCGTCCCATTGCCCGTACACGAGATCGGCACCGGTGGAGGGATAGTCGGGCACCCGGTTGAACGTGTTGCGTGCATCGCCCGGCGCACGGATCGCCGACGAATGGTCGTCGACTCTGCCGTAATCGGTTTCGCGTGCCGTCGGGGTATCGGTGACTGTGACGAGCGGCGCGGGCAGCCCTGCGCGCAGCGCGTCCTGGGTCAGGAGCATGGGCCCCAGCGGCGGCCGGCCGGCGAGCGCGCGACGTTCATTGAGCCGCAGCAGCGATTCGGGTCCGCCGTCCACGCGCGCCATGGTGCCGGCGTCGACGGCATACGGTGTCAGAACGCCCTTTCCGGCCGGAGCTGCGCCGTCCACGCGGTAGATCTCCACCGCGGGGTACCGGGGCCGCAGCCCGCTGTCGGTCACGAATCCGGCCAGCGTGCCGGGACCCACCGGCTCACCGAACTCGGCGACCCTGGTGAGCCCGGGCGAGCCGTCGATCGCGCGATGCACGAGGATGGGACGGGCCGATCGCGACGTGTCGGGGTCCAGATCGTTGCGCACCACGACGTATGAGATACCTTGCTGGACAAGGGTTTCGGCGAGCCCTTCGGACGGCCTTCCCGCGGCGAACAGGCGTTGCACCGAGTCCAGCGCCCGGATCGTCTCCGGTGGGGTGAGCGGGATGGAATCGCGCACCCCCCACGCACTGTCGCCGAGCACCTGCAGTGGTTCGTCGTGGCTGTTGCCCCACACCTGGGTGGCGAAGGGTGCCCCCGGCGCGACGAGCACCCGGCCGCCGGAGTTGTTGTCGTCCAGCCACTTCGCGGTGTCGTGCCAGTACTGCGGGATCGCGTCGAACGTGCCCGACGGGGCGAGCCGCCCGGTCCACGCCAGTGCGGTCGCCGCGGTCAGTGCGGCGAGCAGCACGATCCCGACCGCGACCCGCTTGTCGTTCTCCGGGTGCGCGAACGCGTTACGCCACACGGGTCGCGGTGCGCTGCCGGGCAACGGTATCCGGCCCAGCAGATGCGCCAGGCCGAGTGCGAGCGGCAGCCGCAGCAGCGGTTCCAGCTTGTGCAGGTTGCGCAGCGGGGTGCCGTCCGCGTCCAGGAAGACCTGCACGTAGTGGGCGACCGGTGACCCGAGGCCGCCCGAATAGCCTGCTGCCAACAGCACCACGCCCGCCAACAGCATGGTGATCAACCGCCCCCGGGCAGGCATCCCGGCCAGCGCGAGACCGGCAAGGCCGCCGGCGGCCACCAGAGTCGTCGCCAGCACCGCCACCGATCCGGTCACCAGCGGCGCACCCGCGGTCGCCGTCGGCGCCACGTACGGCGTCCACGCCCCGGTGCCCCGCAGCATCTCGGTCAGCGACATCCACTGCGTGGTCACACCAGAGGACTCGATGAAATCCAGGAACGGTGGGCTGATGCGTCCGAGGTGCAGCAGCGCGATCACCCACCACGCCACCGCCAGCGCGACACACGGCACCCACCACGCCACGAAGCGCCACCACACCCGGGTCGGGCGGTGACAGGCCAGCCACACGGCCGCGCACAGGCACGCGGTCAGCGTCGCCACGGCATTGACCGCGCCCATCAGCGCGATCGCCAGCGCCGAGCGGGCGGCAAGTGTCCGCACGCGCGGGTCCCCCCGCAGCGCGACGATGACCGGGAGCAGCACCCACGGCGCGAGCATCATCGGCAGCGTCTCCGACGAGATCGCGCCGAGCGTCGTCAGCACCCGCGGCGACAACGCGAAGGCGACGGCGCCGAGCACCCGCGAGGTCGTGCTGCCGATGCCGAGCACTTCGGCGACCCGGACCACGCCCCAGAACCCGACCACGAGCAGCACTGCCCACCACAGCCGCTGCGTCACCCAGCCGGGGAGCCCCAGGACGTCACCGGCCAGGAAGAACGTGCCGTGCGGGAAGAGGTAGCCGTAGGCCTGATTCTGCGCCTGGCCGAACGGCAACTCGCTATTCCACAGGTGGAACGCGCGCGCGAGGAAACGCAGGGGATTGGCGGTGAGATCGAGCTTGGTGTCGGGGGAGATCTGGCCGGGTGACTGGGCGAACGTCAGGACCAGAGCCGCCGCGGCGACCACCCACAGCCAGCGCCGCGACAGCGGCTGGATCGGCGAACTGGGTATCGAACTACGTCCGGTCGCCGTACTCGACCCTGTTGAGCACCGACGACGCCGGATCGCCCGCTTGCAGCGGAGGCTTCGTGTCCTGCTGCACCATCAGCGTCACACCGAACACGGCAGCCGCGCCGAGCAGCAGGCCGACGACGATACTGGCGGCTGCGGGCACGAGAAACCGATCCATGCGGCCAACCTAGCACGGGGCCGGTCAGGGCCCTGGCGGCACGATCAGCACTGGGCGGTGACCCCGGCGCAGCACGTGGTCGGCGACGCTGGACTGCAGTAACGACCGGAAACCGGTGGTGGCGCGGGTGCCGGTGACGATCAGATCGGCATCCAGTTCGTCGGCGGCATCGATGATGGTCTGCCACACCGTGTACGTCGCGGCCCGGCGCATCGGCTCGGCACGCAGACCCGCGGTCAGCGCCAGTTCCAGGCCCTCGTCGTTGATGCGCTGCGCCTCTGCCAGCGCGATGTCGACCTCGTCGTCGGGGGTCGGGTCGGGCGGCCCGTCGAGGTCGAAGTCGTAGGAGCCCGGCTCGGGACCCCGATCCATCGGCGACCACACCGTCAGCACCACAGCGCGATCGGCGGTCAGGAACCGGCCGGCGTAGGTCACGGCGCGGCGCGCGGTCGGCGACCCGTCGAAGGCGATGACCATCACGGTCTTCTTGTCCCGATGCTCGGGGCTGGTCATCGCCGCTCCTGTTCGTCGTGTGTCGCCGGTAAGAATATTTGGTCGCGGCACGCGCTCAGCCACCCCGGCTCAGCTGGGATGACGATGGCGACATAGATCGAGCCTGCTATTGCCGTTAGGGTCGGGACGCATGGCCGAGCCACGGATGTTCCCCAGTGCCCTGATCGGGGTGCTGGCGGCGTCGGCGCTTCTGGTGGTGGGCTGTACCGCGACCGCCGCGCCCGAGCCGCCCGCACCGACCGACGCGATCCGTCCGATGGCGGCCGGACCGATGCCGGGTGCGCCCGCCGCACCCCCGCCGGCCGCTCCGGTCTGCGGTGACCCCGCCGCGGTGGTCGCGGCCATGTCCACCCGCGACAAACTCGCCCAGCTGCTCATGGTCGGCGTCACCGGCGCGGCGGACGCCCGCGCCGTGGCCGAGAACCATCACGTCGGCGGCATCATGATCGGCAGCTGGACCGACCTGTCGATGCTGTCCGACGGGTCCCTGCCCGACATCGCGGCCAACGCCGGCCCGCTGCCCCTCGCGGTGAGCGTGGACGAGGAGGGCGGCCGGGTCTCCCGACTGTCCGGCGTGATCGGCTCGCAGCCGTCGCCGCGCGTCCTCGCCGAGACCAACACTCCCGAGCAGGTCTACGCGATCGCCCTCGACCGCGGCCAGAAGATGCGGGCCCGTGGCATCACCGTCGACTTCGCCCCCGTCGTCGACGTGACCGATGCCCCCGATGACTCCGTCATCGGCGACCGCTCGTTCGGCGCCGACCCGGCCACGGTCACCGACTACGCCGGCGCGTACGCCCGCGGGCTGCGCGACGCCGGCCTGCTGCCGGTCCTCAAGCATTTCCCGGGGCACGGCAACGCCTCGGGCGACTCGCACGCCGGTGCCGTCACCACCCCGCCGCTCGAGGCGCTGCAGGGCGGCGATCTGGTCCCGTACCGGACGCTGACCACGCAGGGACCCGTCGGTGTCATGGTGGGCCACATGCAGGTGCCCGGCCTGACCGGCAGTGAACCTGCCAGCCTCAGCCCGGCCGCGTACGCGCTGCTGCGCTCCGGCGACTACGGCGGCCCCCCCTTCGGAGGGCCGGTGTACACCGACGACCTGTCGGGCATGCAGGCGATCTCGGACCGGTTCGGGCCCGCCGACGCGGTGCTGCGCGCATTGCAGGCCGGCGCCGACGTGGCGTTGTGGCTGACCACGGCAGAGGTTCCCGCGGTGCTCGACGGGCTCGAGAGCGCCGTCGCCGCCGGCGAGTTGACGATGTCCGGGGTGGACGCCTCGGTGATGCGAATCGTCGCGACCAAGGGCCCGTCACCGCGCTGCGGGGGCTGATCTGCCGACAGTTGCTTACCCTGTGGTGGGGAACGTGTCGGATATCGGTCAGGAGAGGCGCACGATGGCAGGTGGAACCAAACGGTTGCCGCGTGCTGTCCGTGAGCAACAGATGCTCGATGCGGCCGTCGAGATCTTCTCGGTCAACGGCTACCACGAGACGTCGATGGATGCGATCGCCGCCGAGGCGCAGATCAGCAAGCCGATGCTCTACCTGTACTACGGCTCGAAGGAAGAGCTCTTCGGCGCCTGCCTCAACCGGGAACTGACCCGGTTCGTCGACGAGGTGAACAGCAACATCGACTTCGATGCGCCGCCGAAGGAACTGCTGCGGACCGCGGTGCTGGCGTTCCTGAAGTACATCGACGCCCACCGGGCATCGTGGATGGTGCTCTATACGCAGGCCACCAGCTCACAGGCCTTCGCCCACACGGTCCGGGAGGGCCGGGAACGGATCATCGAGCTCGTCGGGCGCCTGTTGCGGTCGGGCACCCGTTTCCCGGAGCCCGACACCGATTTCGACATGATGGCGGTCGCGCTGGTGGGCGCCGGCGAGGCGATCGCGTCGCGGGTGAGCACGGGCGACGCCGACGTCGACGAGGCGTCGGAGCTGATGATCAACCTGTTCTGGCTCGGCCTCAAAGGCGCGCCGTCGACGGTGGACGTCGACGCCACCGCGGCCATCTCGAGCTAGCTCACACGGGCCGCACAGTGCCCGTGAGGTGTGGATAGCCCTTCGTCAGATGCCGCAGCGTCAGGTCCCAGCCGTCGGCGGTGCGGTCCACGTACAGGCCGGCGCGCGCGGGCAGCACCACCGGTTTGGCGAACCGCACCGAGTACTTCACCGCGTCCGGCAGCTGACCCTCGACGTTGGCCAATACCGCTGCAGCGCTGAACATTCCGTGCGCGATGACGGTGGGGAAGCCGAACAGCCTGGCGGCGATCGAGTTGGTGTGGATCGGGTTGTGGTCTCCGCCGACCGACGCATAGTGCTTGATCTGACTGGGCGTGATCCGCAGGATTGCGTTGGGCGGCGGCAGTTTGGGCTGCTTCTGCGGCGGTGCCTTGGGTTCGCCGGACAGGCTGGTCCGCTGCTGGTGCAGGAACGTCGTCACCTGCTGCCACGCCAGCTCGTTACCCACCCTGACGTCGGTGAGGATGTCGACGAGCAGTCCCCGGCGGTGCTCCCGCATGTTCTCGGCACGCACGGACGCCGACACGGTGTCGGTGGCGGAAATCGGCCGGTACTGGGTGATGTGGTTCTCCAGGTGGACCGAACCCAGTGCGGCGAAGGGGAAGTCGAACCCGGTGATCAGCGACATCACCGTCGGGAACGTGAGCGCGAAGGGGTAGGTCAGCGGCACCGTGTTGTCGAAGCGCAGGCCGGTGACGTTTGCGTACTCGGCGACGTTGACCGGGTCGATGCGCAGGTCCTCGACGGTCAAGGTCCGGGTGGGCAGAGTCTCGCTGCGCGGCACGAACAGCAGTGCGCCGACGGCGGCGAGCGCCAGGTTCTTGAGGCCAGAAGGCTGCTCGGCCATGTCTAGGCCCCCAGCATGGCTTGGCCGCACACCCGAATGGTGTTGCCGGTGACGGCATTCGAGCCCGGGCTGGCGAAGTAGGCGATGGCCTCGGCGACATCGACGGGCTGGCCGCCCTGGAACAGGGAGTTCAGCCGCCTGCCGACCTCGCGGGTGGCCAGCGGGATCGCGTCGGTCATCTTGGTCTCGATGAAGCCCGGCGCGACCGCGTTGATGGTGATGTTCTTCTCGCCGAACTCCGGCGCCAACGCGTCGGTGAGCCCGATCATGCCGGCCTTGGTGGCGGCGTAGTTGGTCTGCCCGCGGTTGCCCGCGATGCCCGCCATCGACGACAGCCCGATGATCCGTCCGCCGTCGCCGATGAGGCCGTTGCCCACCAGGCCCTCGGCGAGGCGAAGCGGCGCAAGCAGATTCACGGCGATGACGGAGTCCCAGCGGGACTCGTCCATGTTGGCCAGCAGCTTGTCGCGGGTGATGCCCGCGTTGTTGACCAGGATGTCGAGCGTGCCCTCGTAATGCTCGCGGACGTGCTCGGAGATCCGGTCAACGGCGTCCGCGGCGGTCACGTCCAGCGTCAGCGCGGTGCCGCCGACCCTCGTCGCGGTGTCGGCCAAAGCCTCGGCGGCACCCTCGACGTCGACGGCGATGACCTTCGCGCCGTCGCGGGCGAACACCTCGGCGATCGTCGCACCGATGCCGCGCGCCGCACCTGTCACGACCGCGACCTTGCCTGCGAGCGGCTCGTCCCAATCGGCGGGCGGGGTGGCGTCCGCGGCGCCGACATGGAACACCTGGCCGTCGACGTAGGCAGATTTACCCGACAGCAGGAACCGCAGTGTCGACTCCAGCCCGGTGGCCGCCGGCTTGGCGTCGGCCGACAGGTACACCAGCGCCGCCGTCGCGCCGTTGCGCAGCTCCTTGCCCAGCGACCGGGTGAAGCCCTCGAGGGCGCGTTGCACCGTCCGCTCGTGAACGCTGCCGGTCTCCTCGGGCGTCGTGCCGATGACGACGACGCGCCCGGAGTGCCCCAGGTTGCGCAGCAGCGGGGTGAAGAACTCGTAGAGCCCCTTGAGCCCCTCGGGCTCGGTGATGCCGGTCGCGTCGTACACCAGTCCACCGAACGAGTCGGCCCAGCGGCCGCCGAGGTTGTTGGCGACGACGTCGTAGTCGTCGGCCAATGCGGCGCGCAGCGGTTCCACCACGCGGCCCTCGCCGCCGATCAGCAGGGATCCGGCCAGCGGCGGCTCCCCCTGCTTGTACCGGCGCAGCGGTTCAGGCTGCGGTACGCCGAGTTGCTTGGCCAGGAACGACCCCGGCCCGGAGTTGACGACTTGGGAGAGAAGGTCGGAAGCCACGGCGCTGCCCTTTCGAAAGTGCTGCTGATGATCGGGAAAGTTCTACATCGACCGCACGGGGGTACCCGAACTGTCGCGTCCATCACCGAACTTACTCCAGAGTAAGAACCGTGGGTAGTATGACCCCCACCACCTCAACGAACCTCGCGACGCCGGGAGGCACACATGGCTGACACCACGACAACCCGACGGGTAGCGATCCTCGGCGGCAACCGGATCCCGTTCGCGCGCTCCGACGGCGCCTACGCGCAGGCCTCGAACCAGGACATGTTCACCGCGGTGCTCGACGGACTGGCCGACCGCTTCAACCTGGCGGGCGAGAAGCTCGACGCGGTGATCGGCGGTGCGGTGCTCAAGCACAGCCGCGACTTCAACCTGATGCGGGAGTGTGTGCTGGGCAGTTCGCTGTCGTCGTACACCCCCGCCTTCGATCTACAGCAGGCGTGCGGCACCGGGCTCCAGTCGGCGATCGCCGCGGCGGACGGCATCGCGCTGGGCCGCTACGAGGTCGCCGCCGCCGGCGGCGTGGACACCGCCTCGGATGCCCCCATCGCGTTCGGCGACGATTTCCGGAAGGTACTGCTCGGGCTGCGGCGCGCGAAGTCGAACGTCGACCGGCTGAAGCTCGTCGGCAAGCTGCCCGCCTCGCTGGGCGTCGAGATCCCGGTCAACAGCGAGCCCCGCACCGGCATGTCGATGGGTGAGCACGCCGCGATCACGGCCAAGGAGATGGGCGTCAAGCGCACCGACCAGGACGAGTTGGCCGCGGCCAGCCACCGGAACATGGCGGCCGCCTACGACCGCGGGTTCTTCGACGACCTGGTGAGCCCCTTCCTGGGTCTCTACCGTGACAACAATCTGCGCCCCGATTCGTCGCCGGAGAAGCTGGCCAAGCTCAAGCCGGTGTTCGGCGTGCGCAACGGCGACGCGACCATGACGGCGGGTAACTCCACCCCGCTCACCGACGGCGCGTCGGTGGCGCTGCTGTCGTCGGAGGAGTGGGCCGCCGAGCACTCGATCCCAGTGCTGGCCTACTTCGTCGACGGGGAGACCGCGGCGGTGGACTACGTCAATGGCCGCGATGGCCTGCTGATGGCGCCCACGTACGCCGTGCCGCGGCTGCTGGCCCGTAACGGCCTGACGCTGCAGGACTTCGACTACTACGAGATCCACGAGGCCTTCGCCTCGGTGGTGCTTGCCACGCTCGCGGCGTGGGAGTCCGACGAGTACTGCAAGGAGCGCCTCGGGCTCGACGCAGCCCTGGGCAGCATCGATCGGTCGAAGCTCAACGTCAACGGCTCGTCGCTGGCGGCAGGGCACCCGTTCGCGGCCACCGGCGGGCGCATCGTCGCCCAACTGGCCAAGCAGCTCGCCGCGAAGAAAGCCGAGACGGGCCAGCCGGTCCGCGGACTGATCTCGGTCTGCGCCGCGGGCGGGCAGGGCGTGACGGCCATCCTCGAAGCCTGATCCCACCGCGACCGATCACGGGCGAAATCCACCTTGTGCAGGCACAGTGCGAGAAGACCGCTGCACAAGGTGGATTTCGTCGTGTCTGCGATCCGTCCCCATCGCCGTAATGTCCGCCACGGAAATTGTCGGCGAGAAACTTCCGGATCGCTGTAACGCCCGCCGGTAGGACGTCGATAGACCTGATAGCTCCGTGTTGCCGTCTGACCCCCCGACCCGACGGCAACACGGGGCTCTTTGGTTTCAGCGATACATTCTCCGCATGCAGATCAGCATGTTCGGACAGATCAACGCCCTTGGCGGTTCCCCCATCGACAGCACCATCGCCTACCTCGCCGAGTTGCGCGACGAGGGCTTCGCCAGGGTGTGGATGAGCCAGCTTCCGTACGAGCCGGACCTACTCACCGTCCTCGCGGTCGCGCTGCGCGAGGTGGACACCATCGAGGTGGCCAGCGCCGTCGTCCCGATCCAGAATCAGCACCCGATGCAGATGGCGCAGCGCGCGCTGACCGTCAGCCTCGCCTCGGGGGGCCGGTTCATCCTGGGCCTCGGCATGACGCACGCCGCCGTGACCGAAGGCATGTGGGGCATCCCGTGGGACAAGCCGGTGCGGCGCCTCAACGAGTTCCTCGACGGGCTGCTGCCGCTGCTGGCCGGGGAGCCCGCCGACGCCTCCGGGGAGACAGTGACCACCAGAGGCGCGCTGATGATCCAGGGTGCGCCGCGTCCCGACGTGTACATCGCGGCCCTGGGCCCGCAGATGCTGCGGCTGGCGGGCCGGCGCACGTCGGGCACCTGCACCTGGATGACCGGACCCACAACACTGCACGACCACGTCGGCCCGACACTGCGGCAGGCGGCGGCCGACGCCGGCCGCCCGGAAGATGCGGTGCGGGTGGTCGCGTCACTGCCGGTGGCGGTGACCGACGACGTCGACGCCGCACGCAGGCAGGCCGCCGAGCAGTTCGCGATGTACGGCACCCTGCCGTCGTACCGCGCGATGCTGGACCGCGAGGGGTACGCCGGCCCTGAGGACGCGGCGATCATCGGTGACGAAGCGACGGTGCGCGATCGCCTGGCCGAACTTCGAGCCGCCGGTGTCGACGAATTCGTGGGCGCCGCGTTCGACACCTCTGCCGAGGGACGTGCCCGCACCAGAGCGCTCCTGCGGGCGTCAGAAAGCTAGAAATTGCCTCTGGATTCGGCATCCGGCCGGGCGTAATATCGGTCACACGACGGGTTCGGGAGTGACAGATCCAAAGAGTCGACGAGGGATGAAAGTCGGCCGCGCGAGACTAATGCGACGCGCCCAATGTCCTCCCGAACCCGCCCTTATGTCTGGGTGTGGCTACATCCACCGCCGGCCGCAGGGCCGCCAACGCGCTCGGCTGCCTTGGTAGTCAACATGTTTCGGGGTGGCTGCCGTTGCGCAGCGTGCAGCCACGGCTCGACATCCTGATAGACATGTGCTCATGACAGTCCTGAATGTCGTCCAGCTGCTGACCTTCGTGGCATTCGTGGGTCTGGCCGCCTACGCGGTGTTCGCTCCCCGCGATGCCAACCTCGCGACGCGGCGACGCAGGACGCGGCTGCACTCGGCGATGGCGCTGGCGGCCGGAGCCGCCTTCTTCGGGTCCTACGCCGCAGACACGTTGGGTTGGCCCCGCTACCTGCTGGGGGCGGCCGCGCTGGCTTTCCTTGCGTGCGGCGCGGTCGTCATCGCGAAGAACCGGGAGCAATGACGAGCCGAATATTGAGTGCTGCAACGCAAGACGCCCCCGGGAAGAGTCCGGGGGCGTCTCGCGGGTGAAGCAGTCTAGAAGGCTGCTTCGTCCAGTTCCATGACCTCGTTGTCGAGGTTCTCCACGATGGTGCGGGTGCTGGTGAGCAGCGGCAGGAAGTTCTTCGCGAAGAACGAGGCCACCGCGATCTTGCCCTCGTAGAAGGCCCGGTCGTCGGCTGACATACCGGCACTGACGCCGGCGTCGAGCTTCTCGATCGCCACCGCGGCCTGCTGCTGCAGCAGCCAGCCCAGCACCAGGTCGCCGACGCTCATCAGGAAGCGCACGGAACCGAGGCCCACCTTGTAGATGCTGCTCGGATCCTCCTGCGACGCCATCAGATAACCGGTCAGGCTGGCCGCCATGCCCTGGACGTCCTCCAGCGCGGTGGCCAGCAGAGCACGCTCGGTCTTCAGGCGGCCGTTGCCGGTCTCGCTCTTGACGAACTGCTCGATCTGGCCGGCCACGTGGGCCAGCGCCACACCCTTGTCGCGGACGATCTTGCGGAAGAAGAAGTCCTGCGCCTGGATGGCCGTGGTGCCCTCGTAGAGGCTGTCGATCTTGGCGTCCCGGATGTACTGCTCGATCGGGTAGTCCTGCAGGAAGCCGGAGCCACCGAAGGTCTGCAGGCTCTCGGTCAGCTTGGCGTAGGCCTGCTCGGAGCCGACGCCCTTGACGATCGGCAGCAGCAGGTCGTTGACCCGCACTGCCAGGTCGGCGTCGATGCCGTGCAGCGCCTGGGCCACCTCGGCGTTCTGATGCGTCGCGGTGTACAGGTACAGCGCGCGCAGTCCCTCGGCGTAGGCCTTCTGGGTCATCAGCGAGCGGCGCACGTCGGGGTGATGCGTGATGCTCACGCGCGGCGCGGTCTTGTCCGTCATCTGGGTCAGGTCGGCGCCCTGGATGCGGTCCTTGGCGTAGGCCAGTGCGTTCAGGTAACCGGTGGACAACGTGGCGATCGCCTTGGTGCCCACCATCATTCGCGCCTGCTCGATGACGTCGAACATCTGGGCGATGCCGTCGTGGACCTCGCCGACGAGCCAGCCCTTGGCCGGGACGCCGTGCTGGCCCAGCGAGAGCTCACACGTGGTGGAGATCTTGAGGCCCATCTTGTGCTCGACGTTGGTGACGAACACACCGTTACGCTCGCCGGGCTCGCCGGTCTCGGGATCGAAGAGGAACTTCGGCACGAAGAACAGCGACAGTCCCTTGGTTCCCGGTCCGGCGCCCTCGGGGCGGGCCAGGACGAGATGCATGATGTTCTCGAACAGGTCATCGGAGTCGGCCGAGGTGATGAAGCGCTTCACGCCGTCGATGTGCCAGGTTCCGTCGGCCTGCTGGACGGCCTTGGTGCGGCCGGCGCCCACGTCGGAACCGGCGTCCGGTTCGGTGAGCACCATGGTGGAGCCCCAGCCGCGTTCGGCGGCCAGTACGGCCCACTTCTTCTGTTCCTCGGTGCCGAGGTTGTGGAAGATGCCGGCGAATCCGGCACCCATCGCGTACATGTAGACCGCCGGGTTGGCGCCCAGGATGTGCTCCTGCAGCGCCCAGGAGAGGGCGCTGGGCATCGGGGTGCCGCCGAGCTCCTCGCTGATGGTCAGCTTGTCCCAGCCGCCGTCGATGACGGCGCGGACCGACTTCTTGAAGGCCTCGGGCAGCTTCACGCTGTGCGTCGCGGGGTCGAAGACGGGCGGGTTGCGGTCGCCTTCGGCGAACGACTCCGCGATCGGACCTTCGGCCAGCCGGGCGATCTCGCCCAACATCTCGACGGCGGTGTCGGCATCGATGTCCGCGAACGAACCCTGGCCGAGTGCCTTGTCCAATCCGAGAACCTCGAACAGGTTGAATACCTGGTCGCGAACATTGCTCTTGTAGTGGCCCACAATTCCTCCTCGATGAGAACGCCACATGCGGTTGGGTACTTTTGGCTAAGTTACCCACCAGTAACTGCGAGTTACTATACCGCCCGGTAACTTCAACGCAAGGTCAGTGTGGGCAATTCCGGCGCAATGGCCAACCGGGTGGTTGGGTGGGGCCTTTTTTGCGGCGATAAATAGGCTCTGAGCTGGGATTTTCCGACCCTGTGATGATGGTCACTTTTGGACCGTTAGGGTGGCTGTCATGCAGACGGCAATCGGGGTTGCAGTGTGGGGAACAGGCAATATGGGGTCCACCGCGATCCGGTCGGTGACGGCGTTTCCGGGCCTGCGTCTGGCGGGTGTCATCACCTCCTCCGAGGACAAAGCCGGTCGGGACGCCGCGGCGTTCGCCGGGCTTGACTCCGACACCGGTGTCACCGCAACCACCGACGTCGACGCGGCACTGCAGGACTGCGACGCCGTCGCCTACATGGCGTCCGGTGACATCCGGCCCGAGGAGGCGATCGCGGACATCGAGCGGTGCCTGCGCGCGGGCAAGCACGTGGTGACCCCGTCGCTGTACTCGCTGTACGACCCCGCGTCCGCGCCGCCGGAGTGGGTCGACCGGCTCACCGCCGCCGCCGAGGAGGGCAACGCCACGTTGCTGGTCAGCGGCGTCGACCCGGGCTGGGGCAACGACGCGCTCGCCGTGACGGCCGCGAGCCTGTGCACCCGCATCAACACCATCACCTGCCAGGAGATCTTCGACTACTCCACGTACAACCAACCGTTCGCGGTCAAGGTGTCCTGTGGCTTCGGCGGTGCGATGTCGGAGACGCCGATGATGCTGCTGCCCTCCATCCCCACGATGGTGTGGGGCGGCAACATCCGGCTCATCGGGCGCGGCCTGGGCATCGAGATCGACGAGATCACCGAGGAGGTCGAGCGGCTCCCCCTCGAGGAGACCGTCGACACCGTGATGGGGCCGTTCGAGAAGGGCACCCAGGGCGCCTTCTTCCTCAAGGTGATCGGGTGGTCCGGCGGCAAGCGCCGCGTCGTCATCGAGCACATCACCCGGATTCATCCGACCTGCGCGCCGCATTGGCCGCAGCCCGACCAGGGCGTCGGCGACCACCGCGTGATTGTTGACGGCGACCCGCAACTCACCATCACGACCCGAGCCGACCTGCCCGGCGGAACCCGCGCCGACGGCGGCAACACCACCGCCGCCAACCGGCTGCTCGGGGCTCTCACCTGGCTCGCCGAGCAGAAGCCGGGCATCTACGACGGACTGCAGGTGCCGTTGCGCTCGATGCTGCCGCCTGAGGTGGAAGCCGGCCGCTGGGCTGACTAGTGCCCGGCGAGGCGCTTGTTGACCAGCCGGGTGAGCCACGCCGGCGAGAACCGGGCGCCTGCCGCGAGCGCCTTGGCCTGCACCCCCACCGGGAAGTGCACCTGCTGCAGCACCTTGCGGGGCAGGGCAGGGTCGACAGCGGCGACGATGTTCTCGGCGATGTCCTGAGCCGTCAGGCGAATGCCCAGGGAGTCGGTGGTGCCGGTCTTGACGTCGCGGGTCATCGCGGTGTTCACATACAGCGGCCACATGTCGATGACGCGGATGCCGTACCGGCCCCACTCCAGGTTGAGCGCCTCGGTGATGGCACGGACGAAGAACTTGGTGGCGCTGTAGTTCGCGAGCTCGGCCTGGCCGTAGATCGCCGACGCCGAGGCGAGGTTGACGACGACGGCGCCCGGTGTCGACTTCAGGAACGGGAACGCGGCATGCAGTCCGTTGACGACGCCCTTGACGTTCACCTCGATCTCGCGGTGGTGCACGGTGAGCGGGATGTCCTCGAAGCGCCCGGCGTTCAGCAGCCCGGCGTTGTTGACGAGCACGTCCAGCCTGCCGCCCGCGGCCTCGTGGAACTCGCCGAGCCGTTGCGCCACCTCATCGGCGTCGGTGACGTCGAGGTGCCCGACGACGCTGCGGCCGCCGACGGCGGCGATGTCACTGCGCAGCACCTGCAGCCCGGCCTCGTCGATGTCGTAGGCACCCACGAGGTAGCCCCGTTGGGCGAACAGCAGCGCGGTGGCCCGGCCGATGCCCGTCGCGGCGCCGGTGATGAACACCGATTTCGTCATCTGTCTCTCCCTATGAGTTGAGCTGCCAGACCGCAAGGTTCAGGCACCATGCGAACACCGACCACGCCAGGTAGGGCACCAGCAGCGCGCCTGCGACCCGGCTGCGGCGCCAGAACATGACCACCGTTGCCACGAGGACGACCAGCAGCACGCTGAGCTCGGCGAGCGCGATGCCCCGCCAGCCCAGCCCGAAGAACAGCGGGGTCCACGCGGCGTTGAGCACCAACTGAATCGCGTACAGCGTCAACGCGGGACGGGTCTGCGACCAGGCTCCGCTGCGCCACACCAGCCAGGCGGCGATCGCCATCATCGTGTACAGCGCAGTCCAGGCCGGCCCGAAGACCCACGACGGGGGCGCGAATCCGGGTTGCTCGAGGCGCGCGTAGTCATCGGCGGCACTGCCGCTCGCCAGTCCGCCCAGGGCCGCGGCGACGACGACCGCGGCGACAGAGACGGCCAGCGCCGTCAACGATCGAGGGCGCGCGCTCGATTGGGTCACCATGGTCGGGAGGGTACCGGAGCGAATCGGCCTACCCGGCAGGGCGATTGTGGTCATTCGGTGACGACCACGGCACCCCGCCGGCCCGTGGGGTCAATCCGCGGTGGCGTCCTGCGGCGTCGCTTCCGGTTCGACTGCCCCCGGTTCTGGCGCGCCCGACGGTTCGGCGTCCGGCAGCTGGCCGACCAGGTATTCGGCGAGACCGCCGATGGTCGGGTAGTCGAACACGGCTGTCGCGTTGATCGTGAACGCGCCACCGAACTGGCTGTGCAGGCGGTTTCGCAGTTCGATCGCCATCAGCGAATCGGTGCCCAGGTCCAGGAACCGGCTGGTGGCTGCGGGCGGCGACGCGAGCCGCAGGAAGTTCTGCACCTCGCGTTGCAGGAATTCGGTGACGAACCCGGCCCGCTGCGGGACGGGGATCTCCTGCAGCTGCCGGAGCAACTCACTGTCGCCCACCACCTCTCCCGCTGCGCTGGGCAGCACGAGGTCGAGGATCGGTGGGCGGGAGCTACCGAGCACCTTGGCGGCGCGCTGCCAATTGGCCTTGATGACGGCGGCCTGGCCGGTCCCGTTGGCTACCAACTCGGCGAGGGCGGCAAGCGCGGCGGAGGGCTCCAGCGGAATCAGCCCCTGGGCGCTGATATTCGCGACCGCGGCCTCCGACGAGGCCATGCCGCCCTGGGCCCACGGCCCGAAGTTGACGCCGGTGGCGGGGAGGCCCTTCGCCCTGCGGTGTGCGACCAGGCCGTCGAGCAGCGCATTGGCGGTGGAGTAGTTGGCCTGGCCGGGCGAACCGAACAGGCTCGACACCGACGAGGACACGATGAAAAAGTCCAGATCGTCGTCCGCGGTCCAGCGGTCCAGATGGTAGGCGCCGAAAGCCTTGGAAGCCAATGTCATACGGAATCGATCCAGGCTCTGCTGGGACAGCAGTGCGTCGTCGAGCACCCCCGCGAAGTGCGCCACCCCGGCCAGCGGGGGCAACTCGGCACGGATCCGGTCCAGCAGTGTCATGACCTGGGGTTCGTCGCCGACATCGGCGGCGAAGACGTGGATGCGGCACTTGAAGCGTTCGGTGATGTCGTCGATCGTCTGCTGGGTGTCCGCGTCAGCGGCGCGGCGACTGGTCAACACGATGTCGCCGGCACCGAGCTGAGCCAGGTACGCCGCCGTGTGCAGACCGATCGCCCCGAGCCCGCCGGTGATCAGGTAACTCCGATCCGCCCGCGGCTGCAGCGGATTCGGAATCTGCACCACGATCTTGCCGATGTGGCGCGCCTGCTGCATCCGCCGGAACGCAGCCCTGGCTTCGGTCAACGGGTAGATCTCGGCAGGCAGCGGTGTCCACTCGCGTTTGGCCAGGCCTTCCGACACCTCGGTGAGCAATTCGCGAATGCGCTCGGGTTCGGTGAACATCACCGTGTCCAGTGCCACGATCTCGTAGTCGATGTCCGGGCGGGCCTCGGCCATCTGCTCCGTCGACCAGATGTCGCGCTTGGCGATCTCGGCGAACCGGCCGTTCTGGGCGGTGGCCTTCAGCGTCGCCTCGATGAACCCCTCGCCGGTCAGGCTGTTGAGCACCACGTCCACGCCGGCACCGTCGGTGTCGGCCAGGATCTGGTCGGCGAAATCCGTTGTCCGCGAGTCGTAGACGTACTTCACGCCGAGCCCGCGCAGGGTCGCGCGCTTGAAGGTGCTGGCCGTCGCGAACACCTCGGCACCGAACTGCTGGGCCATCTGGACCGCCGCCAGGCCCACGCCGCCGCTGGCGGCGTGGATGAGCACCTTGTCGCCCGGCTTGAGCTGGGCCCAGTCGAACGACAGCCGCACGGTCAGGGCGGCAGCGGGAATGGTCGCCGCCTCCACCGCGCTCACCCCGTCGGGGATCGGTGCCAGGAACTCGGCGGGCACGTTGAACCGGCTGGCGAACGCGCCCTGCATGGAGCCGTAGACGCGCCGGCCCACCTCGAGCCCGGTGACGCCCTCGCCCACTTGGGTGACGACGCCGGCGAAGTCGCCGCCGATCGGGCCGGGATCGCCCGGGTACAGGCCGAGAACGTTGAGGACGTCCCGGAAGTTGAGGCCCGCAGCCTCCACCCGGACTTGCACATAACCCGCACCTGGCGCAGCCACGTCCGCCTCGGTCAATCGCAGGTTGTCGATCGCGCCGCGCTCGGTGGGTGCCAGCACGAAGTCCCCTCCGCGGGGCACCGTGAGGTGACCGGTGCGCGCCCACGGGACCAGCCGGGATGCCAGTAGCTTTCCTTGTCGCAGAGCAAGTTCCGGCTCGTCGACAGAGGTGGCCAACAGGGTGGCCAGCGCCCGGACGGCCTCCGGCGATCCGTCGCAGTCGACCAGTTTGCAGCGCAGCGCCGGTTCTTCGTTGATGGTGGTGCGGCCGAATCCCCACAGCGCGGCCTGGACGGGGTCGACCGGCTCGCCGGACTCGGTGGCCACGGCCTTCTCGGTGACGATCCACAGCCCGCCCGGCAGCTTGAGGTCGCCGCGCTGCACGCAGTGCACGGCGCTGAGCAGGTGGGCGATCTCGGACTCGAGGCGCGCGGCGGCATCGGCGGTCGACTCGTCGGGCCTGCGGCCCGCCGCGCGCCAGACCACCCCGGAGAACGGCAGGCCGCGCTCGTGCGCCTGCCCCAACAGCTCTCCCAGCGGCGTCGGATCCGTGGCTCGATCGAACGGTATGCAGCCGGGCACGGTTGCGGCCAGTTCGTCGAACCCGGCGATCAGCCAGGTGCCTGCGGCCACCGCCGCTGCGTCGTCGGGCAGCGACGGGACCTCATGCCAGCCGAGGCTGTAGAGCAATCTGGTGGCGTCGCCGCCGAGTCCGCGCAGGAGTGCCTCGCGCGGCGCACGCTTGACCGTGAACTCCCGGATCCCGCCCAGCGCGCGCCCGTCGCGGTCGACGAAATCGAGGTCGAACACCTGGGTCTCGCCGTCGAGGGCGTTCGTGTGCCATGTCGCGCGGCAGTAGAACCGTCGCGGCATCTTCTCCCGCAGCGTCACCTGCCCGTAGCGCAGCGGCAGGAACAGATCACTCACGCCCTGTTCGGCGGCCAGCAGGGCTGGGAACGCGGGGAAGGCGACGCCGGTGCACAGGTCCATCAGCACCGGGTGCATCGGCTCGGTGCCCAGCTGTTCGGCCAGCTCCTCGCCGACGACGATGTCGCCGATCGCTTCGCCCTCGCCGAGCCACAGCGACTTCAGGGAACCGGACCAGGTCGGGCCCCATGCCAGCTCCATGTCGGCGAAGGTCTCGAACAGTTCCTGCGGACGCATGCGGGTCAACCGCTCGATCGCCTCGTCGACCGGGTCGGATGGGGCGGTCGGCATGGATGTCCTGGACGGCCCGGACGGCCCGGACTCCGGTTCCTCGGCGTCGGCACCGCTGAGTACGGTGCCTTCGGCGTTGAGTGACCAGTCGGCGGAGCGGTCGCCGTACGGGCGACTGTGCACGGTGAACGTGGATCCGCTGCCGTCATCGAGCGGATGCAGCGTCAGCTGAACCTCGCGAGAGGCCTTCTCGGGCAGGATGATCGGCTCGTAGAAGAAGACTTCCTTCGCCCGCGCCGGGGTGCCGACGGCGGCGAGCGCCATCGCGGCGTACGTGGCCCCTGGGACGACGACGGTGCCGTAGATGACGTGGTCGGACAGCCACGGCTGCGATTTGACGGACAACCTGCTGGTGTAGACGGAGTCGCCGGAAGCGAGGTCCTTGGCGCTGCCGAGGATTCCCGACGTCGCGGGACCCACACCGCCTTCGGCGGTGATGCCTGCGGTCTTCGGCCAGAAGCGCCTGCGCTGGAACGGGTAGGTCGGCAGCTCCAGCCTGCGGGTCGAGGGCCGATGCAGTGCGGCGAAGTCGGGGAGGTGGCCACCGACGTAGGCGGCCGCCAGCGCGTCGGCGATCTGGCGCCGGTCCGCGACGCCTTTCCGCAGCGACACGATCGCCCGCGGCGGTGCCAGGTGTTCCGGCCAGACCTGCACCGCGGCGCCGGTCAGCACCGGTTGCGGGCCGATCTCCACCAGCACCGAGCACCCCAATGCGGCGACGGTGCGGACACTTTCGGCGAACTGCACCGGCTGGCGGGAGTGCCGCCGCCAGTACTGGGCATCGAGCGGGGTCTGCGCCGTCAGCACCGCGCCGGTGCGGTTGCAGACCAGCGGCAGTGTCGGAACGGCGTAGTGCAGTTGTGCTGCAAAGGATTCGAACTCATCGAGCACCGGATCCAGCAGTTCGGAGTGGAAGGCGTGGCTGGTCTGCAACCAGGTGCATCGGATTCCGTCGTCACCGAATCTGTCGACGATCTGTTCCAGATCCTCACCCGGGCCCGAGAGCACGGTGTTGGGTCCGTTGTAGGCGCCGACGGACACCCGGGGGAACTCGGCGGCGACCTCCTCGACGTTCTTGGCGTCGGTGAACACCGCCACCATGCGCCCGCCGTCGGGCAGGCTGCCGAACAACCGCCCACGCTGAGCCATCAGCCGCGCCCCGTCTTCGAGGCTGAACACCCCGGCCACGCAGGCCGCGGCATACTGGCCGACGCTGTGCCCGAGCACCACGTCGGGTTCGATACCCCACGACTGCCACAGCCGCGCCAGGCCCATCTCGATGGCGAAAAGTGCGGGCTGGGCGAACGACGTGTGCCGCAGCGATTCCCGGTCGCCGGCCGCGCGATCGGTGGCGAACAGCACCTCCAGCAGCGGTCGGGGAAGTATGTCGGCGACCGCCTCGGCGCACCGGGTCACGGTCTCGGCGAACACCGGTTCACTGTCGAACAGTTCACGGGCCATGCCGGGATACTGGCTGCCCTGACCGGTGAACAACCACGCCGTCGTGGGGTGGTGGGTGTGCTCACCGCGGACGATGCCGGTGCGCAGCCGGTTCTCGGTGAGGTCGGCGAGGGCCTCGCGGGCCCCCTGCACCGATTCCACGACGAGCGCGGCCCGGTGGTCGAAGTGGGAACGGCCCGTGCCGGCCGTCAGGCACACCTCGGCCAGGTCGGCATCCGGGTGGGCAGCCAACCACGTCTCGTAGCGCCGGGCCAGAGCCGTCAGCGCTTCCGGCGAGCGCGCCGACAGCGCAAGCACGTCCACCGACCGGTCGCCGGTGTCCGGCTCCGTGGTGGGGGTGGTCGAGCCGGCGTCCTCGGTCAGGGGCGGCTGCGGCGGCGCCTCCTCGATCAGCACATGCGCGTTGGTGCCGGTGAACCCGAAGGAACTCACACCCGCGCGCCGAGGCCTGCCGTTGGCCTGCCACGGCATCGCCTCGTCCACGACCTTGACCGGTAGGGAATCCCAGGGGATATGGGGCGACGGAGTATCGAAGTGCAGGCTCTTCGGCAGCAGCCCGTGCTGCAGCGCCAGCACGACCTTGATCAAACCCGCTGCCCCGGAGGCGGACTCGGTGTGACCGATGTTGGTCTTCACCGATCCCATCAGCAGCGGACGGTCCGCCGCGCGCGACCCGCCGTAGGCGGCAGCGGCCGCCTGGACCTCGATCGGGTCACCGAGCGGGGTTCCCGTCCCGTGCGCCTCGAGGTAGTCGACCTCGCCGCCCGACAGGCCGGCGCGCGCCAGCACGGTTGCGATAAGTCGTTGTTGCGCTCCACCATTGGGCACGGTCAGACCGCTGGATGCGCCGTCCTGGTTGACCGCGCTGCTGGGGATGACGGCGCGGACCTGGTCGCCGTCGCGTACCGCGTCGCTGAGCCGCTTGAGCACCAGGATGCCGCACCCTTCACTGCGCACGTAGCCGTCGGCGGACGCGTCGAAGGTCTTGCACCGCCCGTCCGCGGACAGCATCCGGGCGCGGGAGGCGGCGACCACCGTCACCGGGCTGAGCAGGGCGTTGACGCCGCCGGCCAACGCCAGGTCGGCGTCGCCGGAGCGCAGGGCCTGGCAGGCCTGGTGCACGGCCACCAGTGCCGAGCTGCACGCGGTGTCCACCGCCACCGCCGGGCCCTCGAGACCGAGCGCGAAGGCGACGCGGCCCGAGATCGCGTTCAGCGCATTACCGGTGATGAAGTGCGGTGCGATCTTGTCGATCGGTTCGGCCGACAGCAGGTGGGCGTACTCGTTGGCGGCGACCCCGACGAAGACGCCGGTCCGGCTGCCGCGCAGGGCCGACGGCGCGTACCCGGCCCGTTCGATTCCCTCCCACACCGTTTCGAGCATCAGGCGCTGCTGCGGTTCGATCCAGACGGCTTCGCGCGGGGAGATGCCGAAGAATTCCGGATCGAATCCGTCTATGCCGTCCAGGAATCCGCCGGAGCGGGTGTAGGTCTTGCCGGGAGCATCGGGATCCGGGTCGTAGAACTCGTCGATGTCGTACCGGTCTTCCGGGACTTCCCGGATCGCGTCGACGCCGCCGGCCAGCACGTCCCAGAAGGCTTCCGGGCTGGACGCACCGGGGAAGCGGCACGACACCGCGACGATCGCGATCGGTTCGTCTGTGCGGGTCGTCACCGCGGTGGCCAGCCGCAGGCCGGAGGTGTCGGAGGTCTGCTCGCTGAGCCCGAGCACCTCGCCGAGCAGATAGTCGGCGACGTCGGACACCCGGGGGTGATCCATGGCCAGGGTCACCGGTATCTCGGCGCCGACACCGTTCTCTATGTGGCGCCGCAACTCCACGGCCATCAGCGAATCCATGCCGAGGTCGAAGAAGCCGGCGTCCTCGCGGATCTCCGCGACGTCGACCCGGGTCACGGTGGCCACCGTGTCCCGCAGGTAATCGGTCAGGAGCTTCCTGCGTTGCTGCACCGGTGCAGTGGTGAGCCGCTCCACGAGCGGGGTTGTGCCGGACGGCGACACCGCGGGAAGCGCCGCGTCGGGCACCTCCCGCTCCAACTCGGTCAGGAATGCGCGCCGTCCCGCCTGCTGATACAGCGGCAGGAAGCGGCTCCAGTCGATCCGGGCGACGACGCCGTGCGCCGGTCCCCGGTCGGCCCCCGCCGCGACGACGTCGGCAAGCCCTGCCAGCGCGTCGGCGGGTGACAGTGTCCGGACCCCGCGCTTCTCCAACCTGGCGCGCGACTCCGCGTCGGCCATGCCCGCCGACCACGGCCCGAAGCCGACACTGATGCCGGGAATTCCCTGCTCGCGCAGCCGCCATGCCAGCCCGTCGAGAAAGGCATTGGCCGCGCCGTAGGCCGTCTGGCCGAATCCGCCCCACACCGAGGCGATCGACGAGGTGCACAGGAAGAAGTCGAGCGTGCCGGCTGACGTGTCCAGCGCGGCTTCACTCAGATGCCAGGCACCCCAGACCTTTCCGGCGAAGACGCGGTCCACTTCTGCGTCGTCCAGAGTGCTCAGCGGGGTGGTGCCGATCTCACCCGCGGCGTGCACGATTCCGGCCAGCGGAGGTAGCTCGGCCCGCACGACCGCCAACAGGCGCGCGACGGCGTGCGCGTCGGCCACGTCGGCGGTGACGACCCGGACCTCGCAGCCGTGCTGCGCGCCCAGTGCGTCGATGCGCTGTTGCGCGGCGTCGCCGGGGGCGCGACGGCTCGTCAGCACCAGATGGCGGGCGCCGTGCGAGGCCAGGTAGCCGGCGATCTCGAGGCCGATCGAGCCCAGCCCACCGGTCACCAGATACGTGGCGTCGTCGCGCAGGTATAGCGGTGCAGCACTGGGCTGGGTGGCGCGCCGGACCAGTCGCGGAACGTAGACCGCGTCACCGCGCAGCGCGAGCTGGTCTTCCCTGACGGTCGAGTCGGGCGCGGTGATCCGGTTGACGAACTCCGTCCATTCATCGGCGCTCCCGCTCGCCACGTCCGCCAGTCCGCCCCACACGAAGGGCAGCTCAAGGGCCGCGGCTCGACCGAATCCCCACAGGCAGCTCTGTTCCGGTGACACGGAATCCGTGTCGGTGGCTCGTTGTGCGCCCCGGGTCACCACCCAGACCGAATTGCGCAACTCGGCTGCGGCCGCGGCGCGGAGAAGCCGCCGCGTGCCGCCCAGGATGCGGTGCTGCATCCGCAGCAGCGACCGCATCGACGGCGTGGTGTCGGAGCCGAGGGCCGCGACATGCACGACGCGCAGCTGTGGATCATCCGCTGCCGCAGTGCGCAACTCGTCCGCGAGCTGCGCTTCGTCGGCGTCGGACATCGGAAGTCCGACGAGCCGATGCCGGTGCCCGCGGCCGGTCAACTCCTCGACCAGCGGGGCCACCGCATCGGGGTCGTCGCCGATGAGGATCCACCCGGATCCGGCGTCGGCACCGCTGGTGAGCGCGGGGGACTTCTCCCAGTGGAACTCGTAGCGGTCGTCGGCGATCGACTGCGTGGTCCTCTGCTGGTTGTGTTGCGCGGCAAGCTTGTTCAGGACGTCCACCGTCTGGCGGTCGCCGTCGGCGCCGTCGAGGAGCACGGCGAGTTCCTCGATCCGGCCGTCCTCGAGGAGGCGCATCGCCTCGGTGCGCGGCCCGGTGACCTGCTTCGGCGCTCCTGCGGCGCTGCTGTCGTTGAACCAGTACTGGCGATGCTCGAACGGGTAGGTCGGCAGATCGAGCGTGCGTGCATTCGCCTGGCGGAGCGCGTCGAATCGGGGCAGGTGGCCCAACACGTACGCATCTGCCACCGCCTCGATGATCTGGCGGTGGTCGGCGGTGGTGCGGCGCATCGAGGCGATCGCCCGGGGCGCGGTGGACGGGTCCGGCCAGGCCTTCAGTGCCGCGGCGGTGAGGACGGGCTGTGGGCCGATTTCCAGCAGTACCTTGCAGTTCAGGCCGGCCAGGGTGCGCACGCTCTTGGCGAACTCGACCGGCTGGCGCGCGTGCCTGCGCCAGTAGGGCGCGTCCAGTTTCACGCTCCGTCCCAGCGCGTCACCGGTCCGGTTGTCGATCAGGATCCGTTGTGGTGCAGCGAAGGTGAATCGGCTGGCGTAGGACTCGAACTCGTCGAGGATCGGGTCGAGCAGCGCCGAGTGGAAGGCGTGGCTGGTGTCGAGCCAGTCACACCGAACGCCGTCGGCGGCCAGACCGGCGACTGCCTTCTCCAGATCTGCTGTGGGACCGGACAATACGGTGTTCGCCCCGTTGTAGGCGGCGACCGACAGGCTGGGGAAGTCGTCGGTGAGGCTCTCCACCCGCTCGGCTGCGGTGGACACCGCAACCATGCGGCCCCCGGCGGGCAGGCTGGCGAACAGGCGGCCGCGGTGGGCCATCAGCAGCGCGCCGTCCTCCAGGCTGAACACTCCCGCGACGCATGCCGCCGCGTACTGACCGACGCTGTGGCCGAGCACCACGTCGGGCTCGAATCCCCACGACTGCCACAGCCGCGCCAAGCCCATCTCCACCGCGAACAGCGCGGGCTGCGCGTAGGAGGTCAGCCGCAGTGCCTCGTCGCCGCCGGGACTGTCGACGTCGAAAATGACGTCCAGTAGCGGCTTTTCGAGAACATCGGCGACCACGTCCGCGCACCGGTCGACCGTCTCGGCGAACACCGGCTCGGTGTCGTACAACTCGCGGGCCATGCCCGGGTACTGGCTGCCCTGACCGGTGAACAACCATGCTGTCTTCGGGATGTCGTGCGACTCGCCGCGCACCACGCCGGGCGCCGGGCGGTCGTCGGCGAGTGCGCCGAGGAGTTCGATGGCCGACTCCGGGGTGTCGACCACCAGCGCGGCGCGCTGCTCCAGGTGTGCGCGACCCACTCCCGCGGTGGAGCACACGTCCGCCAGGCTGGCTTCGGGGTGCGCTGTGAGCCAGCTGCGGTACTGGTCGGCCAGGTGCACCAGGGCCGACGGCGTCCGTGCCGAGACCGGCAGAACGCTGAAACGTCCGCCCACTGCCGCGGCGACATCCGCAACCGGTGCCTGCAGAGGCGCTTCCTCCACGAGGACGTGGGCGTTGGTGCCGGCGAAGCCGAACGAACTGACGCCCGCGATCCGGGGACGGTCGGAGCGCTCCCACGGGATGGTCTCCGTCACGATCTGCACAGGAAGCCGATCCCACGGGATGTGCGGCGATGGATTCTCGAAGTGGAGGTGCTTGGGAAGTGCCTGGTGTTCCAGCGACAGCACCACTTTGATGACGCCCGCGATGCCCGCGGCCGCTTCCAGGTGCCCGATGTTGGTCTTGGCCGAGCCGATCAACAGGGGCCGGCCTGCGTCGCGTCCGGGCCCGTACGCCGCGCCCGCGGCCTGGGCCTCGATCGGATCCCCCAGCGAAGTTCCGGTGCCGTGCGCCTCCAAGTATCCGACATCGCTGGGTCGCAGGCCGGCGCGGTGAAGCGCGTCGCCGATCACCCGTTGCTGAGCAACGCCGTTGGGCACCGTCAAACCGCCGGAGGCGCCGTCCTGGTTGATCGCGCTGCCGCGGATCACGGCCCGGATCCGGTCACCGTCGCGGATCGCGTCCTCGAGCCGTTTGACGACGATGACGCCGCAGCCCTCGCCCCGCACGTAGCCGTCCGCGGCCGCGTCGAACGTCTTGCACTTGCCGTCGGGCGCGAGCATCTGCGCGTTGGAGAACGTGATCATGGTGGCCGGGGTCAGCAGGACGTTCGCCCCGCCGGCCAGCGCCAGGTCGCACTCGCCCAACTGCAGCGCCTGACACGCCTGATGGATGGCCACCAGCGAGGAGCTGCACGCGGTGTCGACGGCCACCGCGGGGCCCTGCAACCCCAATCGGTAGCTGATACGTCCGGCCGCCGCAGCGTTGGACGTCCCGATGGCCATGTAGGCCTCGATCTCGGGGTAGGTGAGCTCATCGGAAGCCATGCCCAGGTAGTCGTGGGTGGCCAGACCCACGAACACCCCGGTGTTCGTGCCCGCCAGCGCCGACGGTGCGGTCCCTGAATGCTCCACCGCGCGCCAGGCGGTCTCCAGCAGCAGCCGATGCTGCGGGTCCATCATCCTGACCTCGCGGGTCGACATTCCGAAGAACGGTGCATCGAACCCGGTGACGTCGTCGACGAACCCCGCGCGACGAGTCACGACCTTGCCGGGCGTGCCCGGTTCCGGGTCGAAGAACTCGTCGACGTCCCAGCGGTCGCCGGGCACCTCGGAGATGGCGTCGCGCCCCTCGCGCAGCAGGTCCCAGAACTCGTCGGCGTCCGAGGCACCCGGAAAACGTGCCGCGTACCCGACGATGGCGAAACGAGGGGTCGGCTCGTTCAGACCGTCGACCGATGTCATGTTTGCTGTACTCCCCCTGCGCCAAGATCAAGCGTCGTCGGCCACTATTGCACGTTTGACGTGGCGAATGCGCAGCGTCGCAGCCACGGTTAAGCCCCGAGCCGAGCCGACCGCCCTTGCACCGAGGGTATGTTGATCCCCGCCAGTGGGCATGCCGGAACCAGCCGGCAGCCCGGGCGGAGCCGGGGAGGATCCAGCATTGCGCATCGGGAAGATCACGGTTGGCGCGCTTGAGGAATGGTCGCTGGACGCCGGCTCGGTCACGTCATGGCACCCGACGCCCGCGGCTCGGGAAAAGGCGCTCCAGGCGCCGGTCAGCACGGTTCCGATCAGCTACATGCAGGGTCAACACCTTCGCAACTACAGCCGGCGGACCGCCGCCGGACTGACGTTCTCCCGGCAGATCATCGCCAGCTGCGAGGTGGCAGGCACCTGCGACATCGCGGCGATGGACCACGCGGTCAACACGTATCTGCGCCGGCACGACACATTTCGGAGCTGGTTCGAACAGACCGGCGACGGTGAGTTCGTCCGGCGCACGCTCACCGACCCCGCCGACATCGAATTCGTGCCGATCGATCACGGCCACATGACGGTCGACGAGATCCACGCCCACGTGGTGGCGATACCGAGTCCGCTGGAGTGGGGCTGCTTCACCTTCGGGATCATCCAGAACGACGATCACTTCGCGTTCTTCGCCGCGATGGACCACGTGCACGGCGACGCCACGTTGATCGGCACCACGATGATGGAAGCCAACGGCATGTACTCGGCGTTGAGTGGAGGCGGTGAGGCTCTCACGCTGCCCGACGCGGGCAGCTTCGACGAGTTCTGCGTCCGGGAGCGTGAACACACATCGGCGCTGACCGTGGACTCGCCCGGGGTGCAGGCCTGGATCGACTTCGCCGAAGAGAACAGCAACGGTTTTCCGGAGTTCCCGCTTCCGCTGGGCAACCCGCGCGAGTCGACCACGAGCACCATGACCTCCGAAGTCCTGATGGACACCCCGCAGACCGAGCGCTTCGAATCGGCGTGCACGACCGCCGGAGCGCGCTTTGTCGGCGGCCTCTTCGCCTGCCTGGCCCAGGTCGAGCATGAATTGACCGGCGCCCTGACGTATTACGGCCTCACGCCCAGGGATTCGCGGTCCGGCACCGACAATTTCATGACACAGGGCTGGTTCACCGGCTTGATCCCCATCACGGTTCCCATCGGCGCGGCGTCGTTCGGAGAGGCGGCGGGAGCCGCGCAGGCGTCGTTCGATTCGGGTCTGAACATGGCCAAAGTGCCGTATTACCGCGTGCTGGAGTTGGCGCCATGGCTGGAATGGCCGAGACCGAATTTCCCGGTCTCGAACTTCCTGCACGGCGGCGCGGCCCCGCTGAACGCGATTCTGGCCGCGGGTGAATTGGGACTCGCGAACAACATCGGCATCTACCCCGACGGACGATTCTCCTATCAGCTGACCATCTACATATTTCGATACGGCGAGGGCACCGTGATGGCGATAATGCATCCCGACAATCCGGTCGCGAAGAAATCGGTCACGCGCTATATGCAGGCGATGAAGTCGGTGTGTGTGCCGGTCGCTGACAGCGGGCACTGGGGACGCGTCGCGTAGCGTGAAGCACACCGCCGGCGACAACCACCCCGCGACCATCCCGCTGCCGCGGTTGGCTGCGGCGCTGGTGGTGTGGGGGTGAGGGCGACATGCGACGGCTAGCAGACTTCGTGGTGCGCTGGCCCCTGGCAGTGATCGGGGTGTGGGTGGCGCTGGCCATCGCCCTACCGCTGTCGTTCCCCTCCCTGGGCGAGATGGCGGAGAAGCATCCGCTGGTGATCCTGCCCGAGGATGCGCCGTCGAGCGTCTCGGCACGCAAGATGGCCGAGGCGTTCCAGGAATCGGGCAACGACGACCTGCTGCTGATCGCGCTGATCAACGAGGACGGACTGCGTCCCCAGGACGAGGTCACCTACCGCCAACTCGTGGACGCGCTGCGCGACGACGTCACCGACGTGGTGTCGGTGCAGGACTTCATCAGCACCCCGCAGCTCCGCCAATTCCTGACCAGCGAGGACAAGACCACCTGGGTCCTGCCGGTCAGCCTCGAAGGTGAGCTCGGCACGCCGCGGGCGTTCGACTCGTTCAACCGGGTGAGTGACGTCGTCGAACACAGCATCGCGGCACACGGATCCGACGGGGCGCTGGATGTGTACCTGACGGGTCCGGCCGCCACGGTCGCCGACCTCACCGTCGCCGGTGAACAGGATCGGCTGCCCATCGAGCTCGCCATCGCCGTTCTGGTCCTCGCGGTGCTGCTGCTGGTCTACCGCAGCATCGTCACGATGCTGCTGCCGCTGGTGACCATCGGATCGTCGGTGCTCATCGCGCAGGGGTTGGTCGCCGCGTACTCGCACCTGACCGGGGCGGGCGTCTCGAATCAGTCCATCGTCTTCCTGAGCGCGATCCTGGCGGGTGCGGGAACGGACTACGCCGTCTTCCTGATCAGCCGATACCACGACTATCTGCGGTCGGGAGCCGGCTACGACGACGCCGTCAAGGCGGCGATGATGTCGATCGGCAAGGTCATCACCGCGTCCGCCCTCACGGTGGGCATCACGTTCCTGGTCATGAGCTTCGCCAAGATGGGGGTGTTCAGCACCGTCGGGGTGTCGGCCGGGATCGGCATCGGCGTCGCCTATCTGGCCGGGGTGACCCTGCTGCCCGCGATCCTGGTGCTCGTCGGACCGCGCGGCTGGGTCAAACCGAGACGCGAGCTGACCGCCAGGTTCTGGAGACGCTCCGGTATCCGCATCGTGCGCAGGCCGGTGCCCCACCTGGTCGCCAGCGTGCTCGTGCTGATCCTGTTGGCCGGCGCGGCAGGCTTTGCACGCTTCAACTACGACGACCGCAAGGCGGTGTCGGCGTCGGCGCCCAGTTCGGTCGGATACGTCGCGCTGGAGCGCCACTTCCCGATCAGCCAGTCCATCCCGCAGTACATCCTCGTGCAGTCCCCGCGCGACCTGCGCTCACCGCAGGCACTGGCGGATCTGGAGCAGATGGCCTCCCGGATCGCCCAGCTGCCGGATGTGTCCCTGGTCAGCGGCATCACCCGGCCCCTCGGCGAGGTGCCGCCCGAGTTCCGTGCGACCTTTCAGGCCGGCATCGTCGGTGACCGGCTCGCCGATGGTTCGGCGCAGATCGGGGAGCGGACCGATGACCTCGACACGCTGACGGCCGGCGCCGACACGCTCGCCGACAGCCTCGGTGACGTGCGCGCGCAGGTCAACCAGATCGCGCCCAGCCTTCAGGGTCTGATCGACACGTTCTCCTCGGTGCGGACCGATTACGGCGGTGAGACGCTGGTACGCGACGTGGCGACAGCAGCCAAGCTGGTCGACAGCGTCAACAAGCTCGGCCTGTCCATGGGCGTGAACTTCCGCGCCGTCAGGGACATGTTCGCCTGGATCGGCCCCGTCCTGACGGCGCTGCAGGGCAACCACGTGTGCGACGCCAATCCGTCTTGCGTCGAGACCCGCAGCCAGTTCGAGCGGTTGACCAAGGCGCGCAGCGAAGGCGGCCTCGACGAGATCAACCGGCTGGCCGGGCAGCTGCAGGGGGTCGACGACAGGCAGAGCCTCACCTCGACGGTGAATCAGCTCAACACGGCGTTCGCCACGCTGACCAAGGCCATCTCCGCCATGGGGCTCGATACGCCGGGCGGCGCGCAGGCCGGCCTGCGCGATCTGCGGCAGGGCGCCAACCGACTGGCCGACGGAAGCCGGCAGGTGGCCGGGGGAGTGGACCAGCTGGTCGAGCAGGTCAAAGTGATCGCCGACGGACTCACCGAGGCCTCGCAGTTCCTGTTGACGATGCGCCAGGACGCGGCCGGGTCGACCATGGCGGGGTTCAACATCCCGGCCCAGGTGCTCAACGCCGTGGAGTTCCAGAAGGCGGCGGAGGCGTTCATCTCACCGGATGGCCACTCGGTCCGGTACCTGGTGCAGACCAAGCTCAACCCGTTCAGCCCGGAGGCGATGGATCAGGTCAACACGATCAGTGACATCGCCCGCGGAGCGCAGCCCAACACCACCCTGGCCGAAGCCACGATCTCGATGGGTGGCTTCCCCGCGGCGCTGCGCGACACCCGCGACTACTACGAGCGCGACATCCGTTTCATCATCATCGCGACGCTGATCGTCGTCCTGCTCACGTTGACGGTGCTGCTGCGCTCGATCGTCGCACCCATCTACCTCGTGGGGTCGGTGGTGCTCTCGTACTTCGCGGCGATCGGCATCGGGGTGGTCACGTTCCAGTTCCTCCTCGGCCAGGAACTGCACTGGAGTGTGCCGCCACTGGCCTTCGTGGTGCTGGTGGCGGTGGGCGCCGACTACAACATGCTGTTCGTCTCGCGAATGCGCGACGAGTCTCCCCGCAGCATCCGGTACGGGATCATCCGCACCCTGGGGTCGACCGGAGGCGTGATCACCGCGGCGGGTCTGATCTTTGCCGCGTCGATGGCCGGTCTGCTGTTCTCCAGCATCGGCATCGTGATCCAGGGCGGCTTCGTGATCGGGGTGGGGATCCTGCTGGACACGTTCGTGGTCCGCACGATCACGGTGCCCGCCATCGCGGCGCTGGTCGGACGCGCCAACTGGTGGCCTTCGCGGGTGAGCGACCCGCGGGCGGAGTCGCGTCCACCGGCGGCGGCATCCAGCGCCGGCGGAGTTAGCGCGGACACATGATCTATGTGAAACTACGGAACGGAGCGGGTCGGGCCGGTAGCCACACAGTTGCCAGGACGGCGAGTACTCCGAGCCGACGCCGAACTACTACGGACGTGCATTGACGCCGACAACCATCCCCCAGTCATCGATCCTGTCGATGCTGCACGGGCGCGCGAGCCTGCGGCCCGGCGAGGTGGCGTTCACGTTCACCGACTACCACCACAATCCGGCGGGCGTCGCGCAGACTCTCACGTGGGCGCAGCTGTCCCGCCGCACCATAAACCTGGCCCGTGAGCTCAGCCTGCACGCGTCGGCAGGAGACAGGGCGGTGATCCTGGCGCCCCAGGGCCTGGAGTACATCCTGGCGTTCCTGGGGTCCATGCAGGCCGGGCTCATCGCGGTCCCCCTTCCGTTGCCGCATCGCGGTTCCAGCCACGACCGGGTGGGCGCCGTCTTCGCCGACACCACGCCCGCGGTCGTTCTCACCACGTCCGCGGTGGCGACGGAGGTCGGCGACTACGTCGACCAGTCGCGGATGGACACGGCGCCGAAGATAATCGAGATCGACCTGCTGAGCCTCGACGGCGAGGATCAGCCCGCGTTTGCGGCCGCCGAGTTTCCGGCCACGGCGTACCTGCAGTACAGCTCGGGCTCGACGCGCCTGCCGACCGGCGTCATGATCTCGCACCGCAACCTGCAGGTGAACTTCGAGCAGTTGATGAGCAGCCTGTTCAAGGGCGCGAACGTGGCGTCGTCGACAGATCTCACGCTGGTGTCGTGGCTGCCCTTCTACCACGACATGGGGTTGGTGCTCGGGGTCTGCGCGCCCATTCTCGGCGGCTTCCCCGCCGAGCTGACGAGCCCGGTCGCCTTCCTGGAGAAGCCGGCCAGGTGGGTGCGCGCGCTGGCCGAGAATCCGAATGCCTTCTCGGGGGCGCCGAACTTCGCTTTCGACCTGGCGGCCCGCAAGACCAAGGACAGCGATCTCGCCGGGCTCGATCTGGGCGGGGTGCGCGGCATCATCAACGGCGCCGAGCGCGTCGACCCGGCCACCCTGGAACGCTTCGCAGATCGCTTCGCGCACTTCAATTTCCGCGACCACATGCTGCGTCCGTGCTACGGACTGGCCGAGGCGACGGTCTTCGTCAGCAGTGGCACCTGGAGTGATTCGCCTGGTGACTCGTGGGGCGCGGTCCGATTCGATGTCGACGAACTATCTGCGGGCCGTGCCCAGCGGGGATCGTCGCGAACCAGTTCGGCGCTGGTGAGGTACGAACTGCCGAAGTCGCCGCTGGTGCGGATCGTCGACGTCGACACCCGCCGGGAATGCCCGCCGGACGTCGTCGGCGAGATCTGGGTGCACGGCGACAACGTCGCGTCCGGCTACTGGAGCAGACCAGCTGACGAGCAGGGCTGCTTCGGCGCAGTGCTCGCCGACGCGGCGGCGGGCACGCCGGAGGGGCCGTGGCTGCGGACCGGTGATCTGGGCTTCACGTCCGCCGGCGAGTTTTTCGTCGTCGGACGCATCAAGGATCTGCTGATCATCCGGGGCCGCAACCACCACCCCGAGGACATCGAGGCCACCGTCGCCGAGATCACCCGCGGCCGCGTCGCGGCGATATCGGTGCCCGTGAACAGCACCGAGAACCTGGTGACCGTGATCGAGGTGAAGAAGCGCGCCGATCTGAACTCCGATGCCGGCGGCGACGCGGTGCAGTGGCTCACCGAGATCAAGAGCGACGTCACCTCCGCGATCTCCAATGCGCACGGCGTCAACGTGGGGGACCTGGTGCTGGTGCCGCCCGGGTCGATTCCGACGACGACGAGCGGCAAGATCCGGCGCGCCGCCTGCGTCGAGCAGTACCGGCACGATCAATTCACCCGGCTGGACGCCTGAGTCCGCTCGGCGAGTGAGGGTAGGGTCGGGTGCACAGGCGGACGCGTAGGCGAGGGGCGGGGATGGGCATGCGGAGACAGTTCGCATCGGTCACCGCCCTGGTAACCATCGGGGCCACAGGGTGTTTCGGCCTCGGGATCGCGACGGCGGATGAGACGACCGTCCCCCCCGCGCCCGGCGCCGCCGCCGACGGGCCGCCTCCCCTCGGCACTCCGGGGCGGGCGTACGCACTGGGCGGCGCCCACGTTCTCGGCATTCCCTACGACGAATACATCATGCGCACGGGCGCGGACTGGTTCCCCGGACTGGACCGCCAGATCGTCGACTACCCGGCCGGTCAGGTGCAGGGCCACACGCTGGAGCGGCTGTTCCCGGGCATCGGACGACTCGACGATTCCTTCCCCGGCCTCGGAATCGACGGCCCCAGCGTCGGTGAATCCGTCGACATCGGCACGCCCAACACCATCAACGCGATTCGTGCGGGTGGGCGAGGCACCGCGATCGGGCTGTCCGAGGGTGCGATGGTGCTCAACGACGTCCAGGCGAAACTCGCCTACGACCCCGCCGCCCCGCCACCGAACGAGCTGAGCTTCGCCACCTACGGCGATCCGGTGGCCCGGCATGCGTTCGGCGAGAGTTTCCTGACCCAGAACTTCCCCGTCGGCAGCGTCGTCCCGTCGCTCGACTACCGCATCCCGGCGCCGGTGGAAAGCCAGTACGACACCTACCAGTTCATCTCCGCCTACGACAGCATCGCCGACTGGCCGGACCGACCCGACAACTGGCTCTCGGTCGCCAACGCGATCGTCGGCCTCGCCACCGGTCACACCGCCGTCGCGTTCACCGAACCGAGCATGGTGCCACCGCGCAACATCAGGACCACCGTCAACTCTCGAGGCGCGAAGACGACGACGTTCATGATTCCGGAGGAGCACCTGCCTCTGGTCCTGCCGTTCAAGTACCTCGGCGTGCCGCAGGAGACCCTGATCGAGCTCGACAAGGTGCTGATGCCCTATGTCGACGCCGGCTACTCCCGCAACGACGACCCGTCGACCGCGCCCGTCACCGTGGATCCGGTGAACGGCTACGACCCCGCCGAGGTCACCGCGCCGGCGACGCAGGCCGCGTTCGGCGGCGACGCCGATCCGGTGTCGCAGCTTCTCTCCGGCCTGCAGTACGTCCTCAACAACCCGCCGTAGCCGTCACAGACTGGCCCACCCCACGGCCAGCAGCATGCAGCCGACCACGGCCAGCATCACGGCCACGCCGAACCGGCCCTTCGCCCGGATCCAGCCGTACAGCGCGGACAGCGTCGCGCGGGTGCGGTCCGGGGCCACCAGGAAGGCCAGCAGCGGGATCTCGACGAGGGCGAACGCCACCACGTTGAACACCATCAAGGCCCCGAACTGGGTGCCTGCCGCGGCGCCGGAGGCCACGATGAGCGCCAGCGCGGCGAGGTAGTCGATCGAGGGCAGCGCGATGCCGAATCCCGCGACACCCGCCGTCCACAGGGAACGCCCGCTGAGTAGCTGACGTGCCCGGACGATCACTCGCCCGAAGCGGCGTTCGGCCGGGTCCGCGGACGGCTCGCCCCGGCCCCCCAGCACACCCGCAGCGACGAGCGCGGCGTTGATCAGCACCACCGCGCCGACCGCGATCTGCACCCGGGGCAGAGTGAAGTGCGCCGAGCCCAGCGCGGGCCGAAGGACGAACAACACCACGACGCCCACCGCCGTGCCCATCACGAAACCGCCTGCGAGAAAAGCAAGCAACTGCAGTGCCGGGCGGGGGCGGTTGATCATCAGAACGGTCATGCCGACCCGAAACGGCTCCAGGCTGACCGCGACGGCCATCACCAGGAGCGGGATCCACATGAGGAGTCGATGGTATCGGGCTTGTGCGCACGCCGATCCGAATGCTGGCCGGATCGGTGATCCAGGGTCATGATGGCGTGGTGATCGCCCCCAGTGCCGCGCCGCTGTTGCGTGCCCACCCGACCGTGGCCGCCGCTGAAGGGTACGTGGGATGATGGCGCGGATGGCTGGTACAGATTCCGACCGAGATGCGGCGATCGAACTCGATCCGTCGTCCCTGCGCGAGGCGTTCGGGCACTTCCCCACCGGTGTCATCGCGATCGCCGCAGAGGTGGATGGCGTCCGCGTCGGCCTCGCGGCCAGCACGTTCGTGCCGGTGTCCCTCGATCCGCCGCTGGTGTCGTTCTGCGTCCAGAACAGCTCGACCACCTGGCCGCGACTCAAGGATCTGCCGTACCTGGGGATCAGTGTGCTGGGCGAATCCCACGACGAGGCCGCGCGCACGCTGGCCGCAAAGACCGGCGACCGGTTCGCGGGCCTGGAGACGGCGTCGACGGACCGCGGCGCCGTGTTCATCCACGGCACCAGCGTGTGGCTGGAGAGCAGTATCGAGCAGTCGATCCCGGCCGGGGATCACGTCATCGTCGTGCTGCGGGTCAGCGGTATCACCGTCCACCCGGATGTCGCACCGATTGTCTTCCACCGCAGCACGTTCCGCAGGCTCGGCGCCTGATTCGACGCCTCGGCGCCGCGGTCAGGGCCGGGTGCTGAGTTCTTCGCGGTAGTTGCTGATGCGCTGGTCCAACTCGGAGGCGTCCGCGCTGCGGCCCTCCCTGCGAGCTAGGTCGGCGCGGGCACTCAGTTCACGGATCGCCGTGCGAATGTCGTTGATGCTTCTGGTCTCTCGAAGCGACATGAATGCTGCCTTTCTTCGGTGATTGGCTGCTGGCCCAAGCGTACGCCTGAGACCTGTCGCTAGTCCCCTACTGCGGTGAGATCGTCGGCGTCGCGACGGGCCCGTCCGTGTGCACTCACGGTCGACAGTCCTTGCCTGGCCCAGTATTCGAAACCACCGATGAGTTCCCTGACTCGGCGGTACCCCATCTCGCTGAGCGTGCATGCCGCCTTGCTGGCGCCGTTGCAGCCCGGCCCCCAGCAGTAGACGACGATGTCGGCGTCCAGGTCCGGCAGCTCGGCGCCGGCACGCTCGGCGAGCTCGCCGCCGGGAAGGTGCAGCGCACCGGGGAGGTGCCCCTGATCCCAGGCGGCGCCGGACCGGGTGTCGACCACGATCGGTGCGCGTCCGGCAGCGCGCGCCGCGGCCAGGTCGGACGCGTCGATCTCGTAGGTGAGTTTGGCGGCGAAGTAGGCGCGGGCGTCGATCATGCTCTTATCGAAGCGTGGTGTCGCGGCCGACGGAAGTGGTGTCCTCCGGTGATCGTCGGTCGGTGCCGGTGTATCGACGGAGTTCCCGACGATGCACCGGCGGATCCACGGTCGGCTACGGCTGCATCTCGTAGGCGCCGTCGTAGTCACGGACCTGCTGCCACACCCGGTCGAATCGGGCTCGGTCCGGCACCGGCTTGCGCACCGCCGCCAACGCCCACTCCTGTTGCGCGGGCGTGGAGCTCGGTTTCCCGTGCAGCGCGACGGCATGTTCGGAGAAGTCGCGGATCTGCACATCGAAGATCTGGTCGACGAGATCGCGGTCGAGCCCGGTCAGCTCCGCCTGCTCGAGGATCAGCTGCCCGTACACGACCAGCGTGAAGAGGTGACCGACGACCAGCGCGAAGTCGAGGTCGGCCTGCTGGTCGGCATCGGGCGCGGCGGTGGTCAGCAACTCCCGCAGCGCCGTGGCCTGTTCGAAGAACCGGGCGACGTTCGGCACGTCGGAGTGCCGGGCGTACACCGGAGCCCAGTCGGCGAACTGCACCTTCGAGGCGCCGCGGGCCGGTCCCTGCGACCAGAAGAAGACGTCGTCGGCCGGGTCGTTCCGGGTGCCGATCTGCGGGTAGTCCGCCGGGTTGAACATGTAGTTCGGCATGAACTTGAGGATCTGGGCCACGTTCACGTGGACGGTGCCCTCCAGCCGGGGCAGCGCCCCGATGAGCCCCTTGACCTCACAGAAATAGGTGTTCTTCTCGAATCCCTTGGCGGCGAGCACGTCCCACAGCAACGTGACGACCTTCTCGCCTTCGGAGGTGACCTTCGCCTTGGTCACCGGGTTGAACAACAGGTAGCGCCGGTCCTGCAGGCTCGCGCTGCGGAAGTAGTCGATGGCGCGGTCGCTGAACAGCTTCATCGCGACCAGGCGCGCGTAGGCGTCGACGAAGCTGGCGCGGACGTGGCGGAAGTCGGTGACCGGGTTGCCATAGAGGATCCGGTTGTTCGCGTGGGTGATCGCCTCGTAGAACGCGTGCTCGCACATGCCGATCGAGCCGCTGCACAGATTGAACTTGCCGACGTTGACGGTGTTGAGCGCGGCCGAGAACGCCTCGGGGCCGGTCGCGAGGATGTCCTCCTCATACACCGGGTAGTCGTGGAGCGCGAAGTTGCTGACGTACATCTGGCCGTGCACGACGTTGCCGATCAGCTCGTAGTTCTCGTGGCCGCTGTCGGCGACGAACCACACGTAGTCGTCCGGACCGCCGGTGCTGCCTGCGCCGGTGCGACGCGAGAACACCGACACCATTCCTGCGACGTTGCCGTTGCCGATGTAGTACTTCTCGCCGTTGGCGCGGAACACCACGCCCTCATCGTCGTCAGACGCGGGCGTCAGCAGCAGATCGGTGTTGTAGATGTCGGCGCCGTGCTCGCGTTCGGACAGTCCGAAGGCCATCACGCCGCCGGCCTCGAGCTGCGCGGCGGCCTTTTCCTTGGCTTTGACGTTGTCGCTCTGCCAGATCGGTCCGAGCCCGAGGATCGTGACCTGTTCGGCGTACCAGTAGGAGAGCCCGTAGAACCCGAGGATCTCGCTGAGCACGGCGTTGCGCGAGGTGTCCCAGCGTTTGTTCGCGTCGCCGCCGGCGAACTCCGACGGGGTGAGGAAGGTGGCGAACAGCCGCTCCTTCTTGACGAAGTCCAGGAAGTCGCTCACCCAGGTCGCTTCCAGATCGTCGCGGAGCAGACGCGCCTTACCGCGTGCCTCGAACCAGTCGATCAGGGCACGCAACTGGCGGCGGGATTCCGGATCGAGATGCTGCGGATCGAAGGTGTTCGGGTTCAGCAGCAGTCCAGTCGTGTTCGGCATGCGGTCGAATCTAGGTGGGATCATCGGCGATGTGCCGGACAATCAACGGATCGCCCTCGATCGCACCGATGAAGCGCTGCTGCAGGCGCTTCAGCGCGACGGCCGGATGAGCACCGCCGACCTGGCGCGCGCGGTGTCGCTGTCACCGAGCGCCACAGCCGACCGGCTGCGCCGCCTCGTCGACTCGGGTGTGATCACCGGATACACCGCCACGGTGTCGGCCGCCGCGCTGGGCTACTCGATCACGGCGTTCGTCCGGCTGGCCTATCCGTCGGGCAACTACAAGCCTCTGCACGACCTGCTGGACGTGACACCCGAGATCGTCGAGGCTCACCACGTCACCGGTGACGACTGCTTCATCATCAAGGTTCTGGCCCGGTCGATGACCGACCTCGAGCGACTCACCGGCAGGATCGCCACGCGGGGGTCGATCACGACGAACGTCGTCTACTCCAGTCCGCTGACCGGCCGCAACCTGGCCCCGGCCTGAGTCAGGCGGCGTGCACGTTGCGCAGGCCCACCGCGTTGCGCAGCCCCGAGCAGTTCACGCATCCGATGCAGCCGATGCAGTCGTCGCAACTCACACAGCCGATGCAGGCTTTGCACCGGGTGCAGTCGATGCAGCCCAGACACGCCAGACAGCCCTTGCAGACGATGCACAGCACCGCGAGGATGCACCCGGCGATCGCGGCACTGCCCGCGGTGGCGATCGAGCCCGCGACCGCCGCGCTGCCCGCCGTCGCGATCGACCGCGCGACCGCCGCGCTGCCCGCGGTCGCGATCGATCCCACCACCCCTGCGCTGCCCGCCGTCGCGACGGAACCTGCGACGACGGCGCTTCCGTTGGTCGCGATCGAGCCGGCGACCACCGCACTGTCGGTCGTCTGGATGGAACCCGCGACGGCGTAGCTGTTCTCCGTCGCCGCGGATCGGACCACCGCGCGCGAGGTGTCTTCCTCCACCGGCTGAGTCATGCGCTCATTGTGGACGCTCGCCGCGCTCAGTGCCTCCGGAACAGCTTGTTACCCAGCCACACCACCGGGTCGTACTTCCGGTCGGCGGCGCGCTCCTTCATCGGGATCAACGCGTTGTCGGTGATCTTGATGTGTTCCGGACAGACCTCGGTGCAGCACTTGGTGATGTTGCAGTAGCCCAGGCCGTTCTCCTCCTGCGCCTGCTCCGCCCGGTGCCCGTGGGTGTCCAGCGGGTGCATGTCGAGCTCGGCCTGACGCATGAGAAAGCGTGGGCCGGAGAACGCCAGCTTGTTCTCCTCGTGGTCACGGTTGACGTGGCACACGTTCTGGCACAGGAAGCACTCGATGCACTTGCGGAACTCCTGGGACCGGTTCACGTCTTCCTGCGCCATCCGGTACTCACCGGGCTGCAGGTCCTTGGGAGGCGTGAACGACGGGATCTCCCTGGCCTTCTCGTAGTTGAAGGAGACGTCGGTGACCAGGTCGCGCATCACCGGGAAGGTCCGCATCGGCGTCACCGTGACGACTTCGTCCTCGCCGAAGGTCGACATCCGCGTCATGCACAGCAGCCGGGGCCGACCGTTGATCTCCGCGGAGCAGGATCCGCACTTGCCGGCCTTGCAGTTCCAGCGCACGGCCAGATCGCCGGCCTGGGTGGCCTGCAGGCGGTGGATGATGTCGAGCACCACCTCGCCGTCGTTGACCTCGACGGTGTAGTCCTTCAGCTCACCGCCGCTGTCGTCGCCGCGCCAAACCCGTAGTTTCGCGTCATAGGCAGCCATGTTCAGCCCTTCCGGTCCGGGTGCTCGGCCAATTGGTCGTCGGTGTAGTACTTCTCGAGCTCGGACAACTCGAATGTGGCCAGCAGGTCGGGCCGCATCACCGGCTGTTGCTCAGGGGTGACCGTCACCTCCGGCGCGATGGCCTCGGTACCGGCGCCGTCGTTGACGGTGCGGCACACCAGCAGGGTGTTGCGCCACTGGGCGTCCATCTTCGGGTAGTCGTCGCGGGTGTGACCGCCGCGGCTCTCGGTGCGCTGCAGCGCCGCCTTGGCCACACACTCGCTGACCAGCAGCATGTTGCGCATGTCGATGGCCAGGTGCCAGCCCGGGTTGAAGATGCGCCCGCCCTCGACGGTGACGTTCAGGTAGCGCTGCTTGAGCTCGTCGATCTTGTCGAGGACCTCACGGAGCTCCTCTTCCTTGCGGATGATGCCGGCGAGGTCGTTCATCGCCTGCTGCAGTTCGGCGTGCAGCGTGTACGGGTTCTCCGGATTCTCTTTCGGCTCGAACGGAATCAGCGCCAGCTCCGTGGCCGCCGTGAGGTGGTCGTCGGTGACTTTCGGCCGATCCGACAGCGCCCGCACGTACTCCGACGCGCCGAGCCCGGCGCGTCGGCCGAACACCAGGAGGTCCGACAGCGAGTTGCCGCCGAGCCGGTTGCTGCCGTGCATGCCGCCAGAGCACTCGCCCGCGGCGAACAGACCCGGGGTGGCGGCGCCGCCACTGTCGGGATCGACCTCGATGCCGCCCATCACGTAATGACAGGTGGGGCCGACCTCCATCTCGTCCTTGGTGATGTCGACCTCGGCCAGCTCGATGAACTGGTGGTACATCGACGGCAGCCGGCGCTTGATCTCCTCGGCCGGCATGCGCGACGCGATGTCGAGGTAGACGCCGCCATGCGGGGTGCCGCGGCCGGCCTTCACCTCTTCGTTGATGGCGCGGGCCACCTCGTCGCGGGGGAGCAGATCAGGGGTGCGGCGCGCGGAGTCGTTGTCCTTGAGCCACTGGTCGGCTTCTTCCTCGGTCTCGGCGTACTGCCCCTTGAAGACGTCGGGGATGTAGTCGAACATGAACCGCTTGCCCTCGGAGTTCTTCAGCACTCCACCGTCGCCGCGCACACCCTCGGTGACGAGGATGCCCTTGACCGAGAGCGGCCAGACCATGCCGGTCGGGTGGAACTGGATGAACTCCATGTTGATCAGGCCCGAACCGGCACGCAGCGCCAGCGCGTGGCCGTCGCCGGTGTACTCCCACGAATTCGACGAGACCTTGAAGGACTTGCCGATACCGCCGGTGGCGAGCACGACTGCCGGTGCCTCGAACAGCACGAACTTGCCGGTCTCCCGGTAGTAACCGAAGGCTCCCGCGACGCGCTTGGTGCCGTCGGCTCCCTCGTCCAGGATGAGATCCGTGATCGAGCATTCGTGGAACACCCGGATGCGGGCGTCGTAGTCGCCCAGCTCCCTCTTGTCCTCCTGCTGCAGCGACACGATCTTCTGCTGCAGCGTGCGGATGATCTCCAGGCCGGTGCGGTCGCCGACGTGCGCCAGCCGCGGATAGGTGTGCCCACCGAAGTTGCGCTGGCTGATGCGGCCGTCCTTGGTGCGGTCGAACAGCGCCCCGTAGGTCTCCAGCTCCCACACCCGGTCGGGGGCCTCTTGAGCGTGAAGCTCGGCCATCCGCCAGTTGTTCAGGAACTTGCCGCCGCGCATGGTGTCACCGAAGTGCACCTGCCACGAGTCCTTGGTGTTGACGTTGCGCATGGCGGCCGCGCAGCCGCCCTCGGCCATCACGGTGTGGGCCTTGCCGAACAGTGACTTGGTCACCACGGCGACGCGCAGACCGCGCTCCCGCGCCTCGATCACCGCGCGCAGCCCGGCCCCGCCGGCGCCGATCACGACGACGTCGTACTCGTGCCGCTCTATCTGAGCTTCCTCCGAAGCCATCAATCCTCGCTCGTCTTATCGATAGTCAGTTACGAATGATCTTGTCGGCCATGGTGCTTCAGCCGATGAACCGCAAGTCGGAAATGGTTCCGCTGGCGACGAGCATCACGTAGAAGTCGGTCAGCATCAGCGTGCCCAGCGTGATCCAGGCGTACTGCTTGTGCCGGACGTTGAGCTTGCTGATCTGGGTCCACATCCAGTACCGGACGGGATGCTTGGAGAAGTGCTTCAGACGCCCACCCGCGACGTGGCGGCAGGAGTGGCAGGAGATCGTGTACGTCCACAGCAGGATGACGTTGATGACGAGAATGAGGTTGCCCAAACCGAAGCCGAACCCGCCGTCGGGCTTATGGAACGCGATGATCGCGTCGTAGGTGTTGATCACCGAGATGATGGCCGCGATGTAGAAGAAGTACCGGTGCGTGTTCTGGATGATCAGCGGGAACTTGGTCTCGCCGGTGTAGGTCTTGTGCGGTTCGGCCACCGCGCAGGCGGTCGGCGACTGCCAGACCGAGCGGTAGTAGGCGCCGCGGTAGTAGTAGCAGGTCAGCCGGAACAGCAGGAGGAACGGCAGCGACAGTGCGGCGTAGGGCAGCCACCACACGTCGGGCAGGAACTGGCCGAAGTGGCTTGCCTCCGGCACACATCCGGTGCTCACGCACGGCGAGTAGAACGGCGTGAGGTAGCCGTACTCGGCGACGTAGTAGTTGTTCTGCATGAACGCCCGCACCGTCGCGTAGATGATGAACGCGGCGAAACCGAGATCCGTGACGATCGGCGACTTCAGCCAGTTATCAGTGCGAAGCGTGCGCTGCGATATCTGGGCACGGCCAGCCGAGAAGACGCCGGTCGCTTTGCGGTCGGCGGTGGGTGCGCTCACATTTACCTTTCGATGAAGTTATGTCCCCCCGAGCGTGTACCGCCGCTGGCGGCACAGACACTCAGCGGGTGCCGCCGAGACCCTCGTCGTCGACACCGCGCCAGAAATCGGTGTCGTACTGGGTGTCCGGAATCGCGATCCTCTCGGCGACGTGATGGTGCCGGCTGACGCCGCGGGCCAGTTCCAGCTCCTCCGCATCGATGTCGAGACGATCGATATCGTTGAGAATGCGTTCGGCGTCGTTGACGATGCGGCGGGTGGCAGGGCTGTCCCCGTATCGCGACGCCAGCGATGTCACGCATCGCCGGAGGCTTCCGATCAGATCGTGAAGCTGGGCGAGTTCGGTGGTGCTGGTGCTGGACAAGCGACCTCCTTGGGCTGAAGGGTGTCATGGATCACAGTACGCAACCGATGGTAGCTAAATCACCCCAGCAAGGCGTGAGACAAATCACTTTAAGGAGCAGGGAAGTCCATGGCTGACGACGAACTGAAGGCTCGCGCGGACGCGCTGCTGGCGCTGCACCAACCCGGCAACCCGGTGATCCTGCCGACGGTGTGGGACGCGTGGTCGGCGAATCTGGCCGTGGACGCCGGGTTCGAGGCGCTGACCGTGGGCAGTCACCCGGTGGCCGACTCGGTCGGGAAGGCCGACAACGAGGGCATGTCGTTCGACGACCTGCTCACCCGCGTCGCCCAGATCACCGCTGCGGTGGACGTGCCGCTGTCGGTCGACATCGAATCCGGATATGCCGAGGACCCCGCGCGGCTGATCGAGGGTCTGCTGTCGGTGGGGGCGGTCGGGTTGAACATCGAGGACACCGTGCACAGCGAGGGCGGCCGGCTGCGGTCGGCGGAGGAGCACGCCGAGCTGGTCGGTGCGTTGCGTGCGGCGGCCGACGCGGCAGGGGTGCGGGTGGTCGTCAACGCGCGCACGGATCTGTTCCTTCGCCAGGACGGCGACGAATCCGATCGGGTGGACCGCGCGATCGCGCGGCTCACGCTGGCGGCCGACGCGGGCGCCGACGTGCTCTACCCGGTCGGCGTCCATCCGCCGGAGGTCATGCGCCGGTTGACCTCGGAACTCCCGCTGCCGGTCAACGCGATTGCGCCGCCCGACAAGGCCGACCCGGCCTCCTACGGGCCGCTCGGGGTGGCGCGGATCAGCTTCGGACCGTTCTGGCAGGCAGCGCTGGCCGAGCGATCGAAGGAGATTCTGGCCCGCTGGGCGTGATCAGTCCGTGGTGTCGACGACCAGAACCTCGGTGGTGGCGTGGCGCTTGACGAGGCGGGGCACCGACCCCACCAGCCGGCCCACCATCGAGTTCATCCCGACGCTGCCGACAACCAGGAGATCGGCCTCGACCTCCTCGGCGAGGGCGACGAGCGCGTCCGCCGGGACACCCTCGACTGCGCGTTCGACGACGTCGCGCGCACCGGCCTGTCTGGCCCGGGCCGCCGCGTCGTGCAGCAGGTCGTATGCGGGGGCGTCGCCGACGGTGCGGTAGCCCTCGCCTCCCGGTTGATCCGGATCGGGCGCAGCGGGATCGCGCCGCTGGCTGGTGTACGCGGAGGCGACGATCAGCCGTGCGCCGGAGTCGGCGGCAAGGGCCGCCGCTTTGTCCACCGCCCGCATCGAGGTGTCCGAACCGTCGGTTCCTACGACGATCGTGGTGTAGTCGGCCATGTCTGCTCCGATCGGTTGGCGGCTGGTTCCCGGCGTACAACTGTTCACTGAACAGCTTTGGCATACCCGGAGAAGCCGCGATCTATCCGAACTCCACCCGGTTGCCTCCGCTGTGCTTCGCGAGCGCTCCACAACTGCCGCGCTCGTGACACAGGCGGTGCACCCACACGCCGCCCCGCATGCCGACAGCGGATGCTCGCCCTTGGCCAGATCAGGACTCGTTGCGTGGTGCAATAGCCAATCGGGGTCTGGTAACCCCCAGGCCCCCGGCGAGGCGGCCTGGGTGCAGCGGGTCACGCGTTGCGACTCGTGTCGGCGAACAGGCTCACACGTGGCCCTCGGGGCTGGTGAGCACACCGTGATGGGTCCTTCACACGGGGCGACACAACAGCAATATGGCGTTCCTACGGTGATCGCATGGCGTCAATTTCGCACGTCGTGGTCGTCGGCCACGGCATGGTCGGTCACCGCTTCGTCGAAGCCCTGCGTTCCCGAGACGGCGACGGCCGGTGGCGCGTCACCGTGCTGGCCGAAGAACGCGACGCGGCCTACGACCGCGTGGGACTCACCGGATACACCGACCACTGGGACCGATCCCGTCTTGCGCTGCCCGGCAACGACTACCTCGGTGACGATCTGGTGGACGTCCGGCTCGGGTGCCGGGTAGTCGCGATAGACCGGGCGGCCAAGTCGGTGACCACCGACGACGGCGCGGTGATCGAATACGACGCGTTGGTGCTGGCGACGGGGTCGTCGGCCTTCGTGCCGCCGGTGCCAGGGCGCGACCTGCCGTCCTGCCACGTCTACCGAACCCTCGATGACCTCGACGCGATCCGCGCCGATGCCCTCGGTGCCCGCGAGAAGGGCCGCGCGGCGGTCGGTGTCGTCATCGGCGGCGGCCTCCTGGGCTTGGAAGCAGCCAACGCGCTGCGTGGATTCGGTTTGACTGCGCATGTCGTGGAGAGGTCCCCGCGGCTGATGGCGCAGCAGCTCGACGAGGCGGGCGGCACCCTGCTGGGCCGGATGATCGGCGAGCTGGGCATCACGGTGCACACCGATGTCGGCACCGAATCGATCGCACCGGCGCAACGCAACCGGCCCCTGAAGCGGTCCGCGGAGGACAACTCGATGCGGGTGACGCTGAGCGACGGCACGTGCATCGATGCCGGCGTCGTCGTGTTCGCCGCGGGTGTCCGCCCGCGCGACGAGCTGGCCCGCGACGCCGGACTCACGATTGCTGAGCGGGGCGGGGTACTCACCGATCTGTCCTGTGTGACAAGCGATCCCAGCATCTATGCGATCGGTGAGGTCGCTGCCATCGAGGGACGCTGCTACGGCCTGGTGGGGCCCGGGTACACCAGTGCCGAGGTGGTGGCGGACCGCCTGGTGGGCGGTGCGGCCGAGTTCCCCGAAGCCGACATGTCGACCAAGCTGAAGTTGCTCGGCGTCGACGTGGCCAGCTTCGGCGACGCGATGGGCACCACTGCGGACTGCCTGGAGGTTGTGCTCAACGACGCGGTCAACCAGACGTACGCCAAGCTCGTGCTCTCCGACGACGCGAAGACGCTGCTCGGCGGCATCCTGGTCGGCGACGCGTCGGCGTACGGCCTGCTGCGGCCGATGGTCGGCGAGATGCTGCCGGGTGACCCGATGGCGATGATCGCGCCGTCCGGAGCAGGTTCCAGCGCAGCACAACTGGGCGTCGGAGCCCTGCCCGCCGCGGCCCAGATCTGCTCGTGCAACAACGTCACCAAGGGTGATCTCACCGACGCGATCGCCTGCGGCTGCGCGGACGTACCCGCCTTGAAGAGCTGCACCAAGGCGGGTACGTCGTGCGGCTCGTGTGTACCGCTGCTCAAGCAGCTCCTCGAGGCCGAAGGCGTCGAGCAGTCAAAGGCCCTGTGCGAGCACTTCTCTCACTCGCGGGCTGAACTGTTCGAGATTGTCGGCGCCACGTCGATCCGCACCTTCTCGGGTCTCATCGAGCGGTTCGGCAGCGGAAGAGGTTGTGATATCTGCAAACCCGTGGTCGCCTCGATCCTGGCCTCGACGAGCTCCGAGCACATCCTCGACGGTGAGCAGGCCTCGCTGCAGGACTCCAACGACCACTTCCTGGCCAACATCCAGCGCAACGGTAGCTACTCGGTGGTGCCGCGGGTTCCCGGCGGCGACATCACCCCCGAACATCTGATCCTGATCGGGGAGATCGCCCGAGATTTCGGGCTGTACACCAAGATCACCGGCGGACAGCGCATCGACATGTTCGGCGCCAGAGTTGATCAGCTGCCTGAGATCTGGCGCCGCCTGGTCGAGGGCGGCATGGAATCCGGTCAGGCCTACGGAAAGTCGTTGCGCACGGTCAAGAGCTGTGTGGGCAGCGACTGGTGCCGCTACGGCCAGCAGGATTCGGTGCAGATGGCCATCAACCTCGAACTGCGCTACCGCGGACTGCGCTCCCCGCACAAGATCAAGATGGGGGTCTCCGGGTGTGCCCGCGAATGCGCCGAGGCCCGCGGCAAGGACGTCGGCGTCATCGCGACCGAAACGGGGTGGAACCTCTACATCGGCGGCAACGGCGGGATGACGCCGCGGCACGCTGAACTGCTCGCCGGCGATCTGGACGACGAGACGTTGGTGCGCTACATCGACCGCTTCCTGATGTTCTACATCCGCACCGCCGATCGGCTCCAGCGCACCGCGCCGTGGGTGGAGGAGCGGGGCGTCGAGCATCTGCGCGAGGTGATCTGTGAGGACTCGCTGGGGCTGGCCGAGGAGTTCGAGGCAGCGGTCGAACGCCACGTCGACGGCTACGCCTGCGAGTGGAAGGGCGTGCTGGACGACCCCGACAAGCTGTCGCGGTTCGTCTCGTTCGTCAACGCACCCGATGTCCCCGATCCGACCGTCACGTTCACCGAGAACGGCGGTCGCAAGGTCCCCGCGACGCCGGTCGCGATCGGCATGCCGAAGGTAGGAAGGTAGCCCGCAATGACGGTGCTCAACGACACCCAGGTCTGGACGACGGCCTGCCCCTATGACTTCCTGATCCCCAATCGCGGGGTGGGGGTGCTGCTGCCCGACGGCGCCCAAGCCGCACTGTTCCGCCTCGACGACGGAACTGTGCATGCCGTCGGCAACGTCGACCCGTTTTCCGGGGCGGCGGTGATGTCGCGGGGCATCGTCGGCGACCGGGCCGGCCGGGTGACCGTGCAGTCGCCGATCAAGAAACAGGCGTTCGCCCTCGACGACGGCAGCTGCCTGGACGACCCCGCGCACTCCCTGCCGGTGTACGCCACCCGGATCACCCCCGGCGGCGACGTCCAGGTCGGCTCCTGATTCGCCGAACTGGGATTCCCGGCTGTGCTGACGGTGACATTCACAACCGGGAACCTCAGTTCGGCGGACAGATTAGGGACTTTCGGCCCCTGTCTGGCGGGGGAAAGCTTTCTACCGTCGACGGTATGACCTACGTGATCGGTTCCGCGTGTGTGGACATCGTCGACAAGTCCTGTGTGCAGGAATGCCCGGCCGACTGCATCTACGAGGGCGATCGCGCGATGTACATCAACCCCAACGAGTGCGTGGACTGCGGAGCCTGCCGCATCGCATGCCGGGTGGACGCCATCTATTACGAGACCGACCTGCCGGACGAGGAGTTGGCGTTCCTGCAGGACAACGCCGATTTCTTCGAGCTGACGCTGCCTGGCCGCGACACCCCGCTCGGTGACCCGGGTGGTGCGCTCCAGCTGGGCCGGGTCGGCGCGGACACCCCGCTGGTGGCCGCGCTGCCACCGTCAGTGACGCCGCATCCCTGACTCCGCCAGCGGCTGCCACGGCGCCAACCGTGCACACGCGCGCTGAAACCGGCTGGCGATCAACCGGGTGACACCGGGGTGGGTGCCCAGCGGTGCGGTCACCAGGTCCGCGCCGCTGTCACGCAAGCGGTCCTGGAAGAGGCCTTCGGACAGCAGGTATGACGCCACCACCACGCGTGCGCCCCGTCCGCGCAGCGCGGCGACGGCATCGGCCACCCGGGGCTCGCCGGTGGCGGCGAACGCCAGTTCCACGCGAGACCCGAGGGTGGCCGACAGCCACGTCGCCGTCGTGTGCAGGTCACGCATCGCCTCGGGGTCGGATGTTCCTGCCGCGGCGAGGATCACCGAATCATCGGGCCGCCAACCGGATTCGATCAATCGGTCGACGAGCACCCGCACCAGCTGCGGATCGGGACCCAACGCGCGGGTGACGGTGACATCGGAATGCCCGCTGGCCGCCACATGCGCGGGAATGTCGTGGGTGACGTGATAGCCGCGAGCCAGGAATGCCGGCACCAGCACGGTGGCCCGGTCCGGGGTCGCGCCGAGCAGTTCGGCGGGTGTCGGGCCGAGGACGTCGACGAATGCGACGCGTACCGGACGGTCCAGCACCGACGACACCTGCGCGGCGAGATCGCCGATCAGCGACACCCCGCGTTGCTTGCGGGTGCCGTGCGCGACCAGGAGCAGGCTCACGAGGCGGATGCGTCGTCGACGGGCAACCGGTAACCCCGCTTGACCACGGTGGCCACCATCTTCTTGTCGCCGAGCGCGGTCCGCAGCCGTAGCACCGCCGTCTCGACGGCATGGGTGTCGGTACCGCTGCCCGGCAGCGCGCGCAGCAGATCGGTTCGGGAGACGACGGCGCCCGGATGCAGGGCGAGGGCGCGAATGGTGGCCATCGCCGCGGGCGACATCGCCTTCACGGCGCCGTCGACCAGCACGCACGTGCCGCGAATCTCCAGCAGGTGGCCGGCCACCCGGACGGTGCGGGACTGCAGCAGCGGAAGCTCATCGGTGATGTGGCGGGCCAGCGCACCCAGCCGCATCCGTTCCGGCGCCGACGTCGGCACGCCGAGCCGCACCAGGGGACGGGCGGTGACGGGCCCCACGCACATCGCGTGGACGTTGGTGCGCAGCGCCGACAGCACCTCGGCCTCGATGCCCATCTCCTTGGCCCGCAGCAGCACCGACGCCACCGCGGGCGCCGAGGTGAAGCTGACCGCGTCGAACTTCTCCTCCGCGATGCCTGCGACCAGCTGATCGAAGTCGCCGTTGCGTGGTGCGGAATGCCAGCGGTACACCCGGATGGGGACCACTTCGGCTCCGGCGGAGCGCAATTCGTCGAGGAACTCGGGGAAGGGATCCCAGTCGGCGGTGGCGCCGTGCAGTTGCACAGCGATCCGGGTGCCGGCGATCCCGCCGTCGACGAGGTACTCCAGCACCTCGCGGGAGGACTCCGACTCCGGCGACCACTCCTCGGGCAGGCCGCCTGCGCGCAGCGCACCGGTCGCCTTCGGCCCGCGGGAGACGATGCGGGCCTTGCTCAGCGCCGCAGTGAGGTCGTTGGCCATACCCCAGCCGTCCGCCGCGGCGATCCACCCGCGGAAGCCGATGCCGGTGGTGGCGATGACGATGTCCGGTGGGCTGTCGATCAGCGACTGGGTGCGCTGGCGCAGCTCGTCGTCATCGGGCAGCGGCACCATGTCGATGGCCGCGGCGCTGCACACCGTCGCCCCGCGACGACGCAGCAGGGCGCTCAATTCGTCAGCGCGCCGTGCGGAGGTGACCGCAACCCGGAATCCGGTGAGCGGCGCCAAGTCCAGCTCACTCATGCCCACTGTCTATTCACGTCATGTTTCGGGGTCATTAAGCGACCGTTGCGCGACTGTGTCGCGCCCGGTCACGCGATGAACTTCCGTTCACCGCGCCTGGGCTTCCGTTGTGAGATCGGCTCACCACACGTCGCCGTCGCGCCAATCGCAGGTCAGCGGGGCGGCAGGGTCGAGGACGACCGACGCGGGCAGCGCGCCGGGCAGCACGTACACCCCGCCGTCGTCCTCCGGGGTCGGCGTGATGCCGCCGGGGGCCAGCACCGACGTCGGCCCCTGCCACCGGATCCAGCCCCGGCCGGTGTACAGCGGCTCACCGAGCTCACTGGATCCCAGCGCACCCAGGTGATAGCCGCCGCGCACCACCTGCTCGACGGCGTCCATCAACACACCGCCCAGCCCCTGACCGCGGTGGTCCTCCCGGACGGCGACACCTTCGACGTAGCCGCAGCGCAGTGCGGTGCCGTCGTACAGGAGGCGACGCTGGACGACGGCGGCGTGCCCGAGCACGTCTCCGCGCTGACAGATGAGCGCGTGCATGCCGCCGAGGGCGTGCTCCCAGTCGTCGTCGGAGAAGTCCCCGCCGAAGGCCTCGACGACCATCCGGCGGGCGTCCTCGCGGGTCTCGTCGTCGAGATCGGAGGTGTGGACCAGGCGTGCACGCACACCTGTGGTTCTACCAGCGATCCGGCCGCACCGTCAGCCCTCGAACGGCCGCCTCGGCCGCGACCAGTGCAACCGAACCGTCTGCCCCGGGCGTGCTTGGGCGATCGTGTCGATGTCGGCGTCGGTGACCACGCCGATCACCGGGTAGCCGCCGGTCACCGGATGGTCCGGACCGAGGATCACCGGGAAGCCGTTCGGCGGAACCTGGATCGCACCGAGGGTGGCGCCCTCGCTGGGCAGCTGACGGTCGGGGTGGCGGTATTCCAGCGGCATTCCGACCAGCCGCACGCCCACTCGGTCACTGTGATTGGTGACCTGCCAGTTGGTGCGCACCAGCACGTCGGGATCGACGAACCAGTCGTCGCGCGGTCCGGGCACCACGGTGAGATCGAGGGCATCGTCGACGATGGCCGCCACCGGCGCCTGGTCCAACTCGGGGAAGTCGTCGGTGTGGGCTCCGACCGGCAACACGTCGCCGCGGCGCAGCGGGTGCGGCCCGATCGCCGACATCGCGTCGTAGCTGCGGGACCCCAGGACCGGCTCGACATCGATGCCGCCGCGCACCGCGAGATACGAGCGCAACCCTGACCTGGGCGACCCGAGGGAGATCACCTCGCCGTCGTGTGCGTAGTGAATGCTGTTGGTGCCGAACGGAATACCGTTGACGGCGGGATCGGCGTCGGCGCCGGTCACCGCGATCGCGACCCCTTCGCCGTTGCCTCCGTGCACCTTCGCGGTGAACCCGCCGAGGGTGATCTCCACGGTCGCGCGGTCATCCGGGTTGGCGACCAGACGGTTGGCCAGTGTGTGGGCGCGGCGGTCGGCAGCTCCCGAGCGGGTGACCCCGATATGGGACAAGCCGGGCCTGCCGAGGTCTTCGACGAGCGCGAGCGGGCCGGTCTGCAGGACCTCCAGCGTGACGGTGCTCATGATTCGACCGCCCGAAACTGCACCCACAGGCCGGGGGCGAGCAGCGCCGGGTCGTCCCGGTCGATGTCCCACAGCACCGCGGAGGTGCGGCCGATCAGCTGCCAACCGCCGGGGGACTCCCTCGGGTAGACGCCGCTGAACTCGCCGGCGAGCCCCACGGAACCGACGGGCACCTTGGTTCTCGGCTCGGATCGCCGGGGCACCGCCAGACGCTCGTCGCCGCCGATCAGGTAGGCGAAACCCGGTGCGAAGCCGCTGAATCCGACGCGCCACAGCGTCCCGGTGTGCGCGGCCACGACGTCGTCGGGACTGAGCCCGGTGAGCCGCGCCACCTCCTCGAGGTCCTCGCCGTCGTAGACGACGTCGAGGGTGACATCGGCGGCGCCGTCGCCCGGCGCTGCCGAAGCGGCGACGGCCTTCTCGGTCAACTTCATCCGGTCCAGCCGCAGCCGGGTCGGCGCCTGCAGCCGCGTCTCGGCCACCGCCACCAGGATTGTTCTGGCCGCCGGAACGATGTCCACCACACCGGGCAGATCTGCTTCACGCACGGCCGCAGTCCACGCCAGCACCTCTGCGCTGCTGTCGAACTCGAGGAGCAGCGCCCGGTCGCCGTAGTCCAGAATCCTGCGTGCGCCCTCGGTACGCACGCTTGCAATCGCATCCGCAGTCACGCTCATCGGTCAAAGCTACCGCCGGGTAGCTTTGAAAGCGCCCCCTCGGGTGAACCTCTCTGAGCCTTGCCAGAGCGCCCTTAGCGATGGCTCAAGGTATGCGATCGCGGCTCAGACGCCCACCGGTTGATACGTCGGTTCCCGGCGTTTGATGTAGGCGATCACGCGGTAGGTGATCGGCAGCAGGACGACTTCGATGGCGGTCTTGTACAGCCAGCCCTGTGCGGTGTACGTGACGAAGTCGCCGAAGGAGGTGATGCCGATGACGCTCGCCGCGATCGCGCAGAACACGATGGTGTCACCGAGCTGGCCGATGAACGTCGACCCGACGAGCCGCGCCCACAGGTGCTTCTCCTTGGTGCGCTCCTTGATCAGGACCAACGACCAGGCGTTCAGGGTCTGCCCGACGATGAAGCCGGCCAGCCCGGCGATGATCAGCCCGGTGTAGGAGTGGGCGATGTTCTCGAAGTGTTCCTGGTTCTCGTAGAAGTCCGCGGCAGGTAGATAGATCGTGACCCAGAGGGCAAGGGCGGCAAGGATGTTCATCGCGAAGCCGGTGAAGATGGCGCGTCGGGCCGCCTTGAAGCCGTAGACCTCGGAGAGCACGTCGCCGATCACGTAGGTCAGCGGGAACACGATGAAGCCGCCGTCGGTGATGATGGGCCCGAACTCGACGCCCTTGGTGGCGGTGAGGTTGGAGATGATCACCAGTGCGGTGAAGACCGCGACGAGGACCGGATAGTAGGACGAACCCACCCGGGCGAACGATACGTGCGGGTCGTGGTCGTCGAGCTGGTCTGTCACCGGCCCATTAGATCAGGACAGCGCCCTGCTCAGCATCTGCGGCAGTCGGTCCGCCAGCACCGGATAGGACAGCGTCGACGCGTAGGCGATGGCTCCGGCGAGTTCCTTTCCGGTGAACACGTGGCGCTCTTCCCTGGTGGCGCGGAGGCCGGCGATGGTGGGGTCGGCCAGCAGCGCGGCCTGCTCCTCGTCGCTCTCGGTGGTCCAGATCACCACGTCGGCGTCGTCGAGGATGCCGGCCATCCGGTCGCGGGGGATCAGGGCGTCGCCCGGCTCGATCGCCGTGAGCCCCATCTGGGTCAGGAACTCGTGGCGCCACGGCGGCCCGTTGATCTGCGCACTGTCGCGGAACAGGGTGCCGGCGAGCAGCAGCGCCTTCTTGTCGGCGAACTGAGGGGTGCTGTCCTTCACCCCGGTGAACTTCGCGTCGACGTCGGCGATGAGTTTCTGCATGTCGTCGTGGCGGAACACCGCCTGGCCGATGGCGCCGGCCCGGTCGCGCCACGGCTCGAAGAACGGGTCGCCTGCGGTCTGCGCGATCGTCGGCGCGACGGCGGACAGCCGGTCGTAAGTGTCCCGGTCGAGTCCGGCGTCGGTGGCGACGATCAGGTCGGGTGTCAGCGCGGCGATCTGGTCGACCTGGACGCCGTCGGCCAGGGTCAGGACGACGGGCTGGGTGCCGTTCAGCCGCGGTTGCGCCCACGGCCATACGCCGAAGGGTTCGGCACCGAACCAGTCGGTCACCGCGATCGGGACGACGCCGAGTGCCAGCAGATCGTCGGCACTGGTGAGGCCCGCGCTGACGACCCGGGTGGGCGGCTTGGGGATCTTTGTCTCGCCGAAAGCGTGGGTGACGGTCACCGAGCCGTCGGAGGCGACGGCGCCGGGCTTGTCAGTAGCGCACGCGGTCAGCAACGCCGCCGAGGCGGCGCTCATTCCGAGGAACCTGCGCCGGGACCACGTCAGGGGCACACCGCGACTGTAGCTAGCTCACCTCGAAGTTGCCGAACAATACGAGGGCCAGGCCGAGGGCAACGACGATGTTCACGACGGTGGCCGAGGCAAACACCGCGACGGGCCGCCACCCGGCGTCGCGCAGCCCCTTGAGTGAGAACTCCAGGCCGATCGCGACGAACGCGAAGATCAGGAACCAGGTGCGCAGGTCGTTGACCGTGGTGATGGTCGCTTTGTCCCCGCCCCACTGCAGATACAGAGTGCCGATGATGGACGCGGCGATGAAGCCGAGCACGAACTTCGGGAAGCGCTCCCAGAACTGCCCTAGCGTCGGCCGGGCATCGGCGCCACTTCGCCGCTCCACCTTCAGGGCGAAGTAGGCGGTCAGCGCGATCGCGACCACGCCGATCAGCGCGTTCTGGGTGGTCTTCACGATGGTCGCGATCTGCAGCGCGTCTTCGCCGGCGAGCGCACCGGCCGCGGCCACGGCGGCGGTCGTATCGATGTTGCCGCCGATCCAGGCGCCGGCCACGGCGTCCGGCAGGCCCAACAGCCCTGCCAGCCACGGCAGAAGGAAGATCGACGGCAGAGCGAACACGATCACCAGCGACGCGGCGTAGGCGAGCTGTTCACGCTTGGCCTGTACCGCGCCCGCGGCGGCGATCGCCGCGCTGACGCCGCAGATCGACACGGCGGACGCCAGCAGTGCGCGCAGTTTGTCCTCGATCCCCAACTTGCCGCCGAACCACCAGGTGAAGCCGAAGACAATGGTGATCAGCAGCAACGCCTGGATGATCGCCGGCCCGGCCGCGGTGACGAGCAGCTTGAGGTTGATCGACGCGCCGAGCAGTACCAGGCCGGTCTTGATGAAGAATTCGGTACGGAACCCCGCGGCGAACGCGTCGCGCAGTGCCAGCTTGGACAGTACGAAGTTGCCGAGCAGACCCAATGCGATTGCGTAGACCGGGAATTCGATCGCCTTGGCGATCCCCTCGACCGCGGTTCCGTCGGCCCACTTGGGTACCTGCTGCTCCAGGAATCGCGTCACAGCGCCCAGCAAGAGGACGACGAGGACGCCGGCGACGGCGAATCCGATTCCCGCGCGTTGTGTTCGGTCGGTGGTCTCCGACGCCTGTTCGGTCACGGGACGACGCTGCCCGGGATGGCGCCCAGCAGGACGAGGGCGAGCAGGGTCAGACCGACGATGACGGCGAGCCAGTCCTCGTTGAGGGTTCGGGGCGGAGTGTCCGGCTGTGGAGAGCCATGCTGATCCGGCATGGCTTCGGAACGTAGGCGGCGTCTTGCGCGGCGTCGCCGATTGCGATCAGCGAGAACCGAAGAGGGCTAAGGAGCCGGTGCCGGGACCGGAACCGGGGGCCAGATCGGGGGCGGCGCCGACACCGGAAGCGGCGGCGAGCCGGGCGCGGGGGGCGGAGGTGCCGCGGCGGGGTCGCCGTAGGGAGTCGGCGGTACCCAGGTGGCCGGGTCCATCTGCCCGGGTCCGACGGTCTGCATGAACTCGGGGTTGTTGCGCATGTTCCACAGGTCGCGCAGGAAGTCGAGCTGGCCGGTGTTGCCGAAGTTCGCGTTCGGCACCGGGGCGACGTAGGGCTGGGTTGTCGGCGGTGCGGGCGGCGCGACAGGGCCGGCCGGTGCGGCGGGGGCGCCTGGGGCGCCGGCACCGGCTTCGCCGGCCGGAATGTAGGTGAACACCGGAGCGGCCGGCGGTGCCGGGGCTGCAGGCGCAACTGGTGCCCATGCCGGCGCTCCGGCTACAGGCGGAGCCGGGGGCAGCGCGGGATCGACGGGGACCGGCTGAGCACCGGCCTGGGTCGCGGCAGCCAGGGCGGCGCCGCCCAGCAGTGCGTTGAACGCGGCGATCTTGACAAGGTGCACGACAGTCACATCGCTGAGGCTAATGCCTCGCGTTACATGGCGATACTTTTCGGCGGAGTGCAGCTGGCCTCGGTCAGAAGACGATCAACGAGACGCCCAGCCCGATCATCATCGCCGCGATCCCCGCGTCGAGGAAGCGCCAGGTCCGGGGCGACTCGAACAGGTGGCGGAGCCGGGTGGCGCCGAACCCCAGGCCGGTGAACCAGACCGCGCTGGCGGTCACCGCGCCGATCCCGAACAGCCACTTGCCGTCCTCGTGCTCGTTGGCCAGCGCGCCGAGCAGGACGACGGTGTCCAGATAGACGTGCGGATTGAGGAAGGTCAGGGCCAGGCAGGTCGCCAGCACGGCTGTCAGGCGGGCCGGGGCCGCGTCGGCCGGGGTGAGCGCCCCCGGTCTGAAAGCCCGGCGGGCGGCGAGTAGGCCGTAACCGATGAGGAATGCGGCGCCGCCGTACGTGGTGACGGTGACGATGTCGGGATGCGCCGCGATCAGGGCGCCGAAGCCGGCGATGCCGGCGGCGATGAGCACCAGGTCCGAGACCGTGCACAGGGCGACGACCGGAAGCACGTGTTCGCCGCGGATCCCCTGCCGCAGGACGAACGCGTTCTGGGCGCCGATCGCGGCGATGAGCGCCATCGTGGTGGCGAAGCCGCTGAGCACGACGAGGTAGGTGGTCTCCACCCGACCGACGCTATGGATCTGGTCGCTGACAGTACAGCTAAATATTCTTCAGATGGATTAACTGCCCTAATGTCTTGAGTCTTGAGTGCGAGCGCCGCTGGCGAGATGCACGCTTCGATGATTCTTCATTCCATTGGGCACGCCGGCACCGCCATATCCGACCTCCCGTATGACCCTCGATCCCCGCGGTGCCTCATGACGACGGCCGCGTGCTCAAGCGGGGCCCGCGCGGAGTGATCGGCGCTAACTGGATGCCGCCGTCTGGTTCGTGGGTGTTTCGAGGTCGGTGACGACGACGGTGCGGCCGAGTTCGGCCAACCGTCGGACGGTCGCCGATCCGACTAGTCCACATCCGCCGGTGATCGGTACCGTTCCCGACATCTTCTCTCCTATTTGCCTGTGGGACACACAGTGCTGCGAGCTGAGACCAGCAACTCTGTCGCGATGTCTGACGAGTATGCCGAGAGAGCCAACGTTCCGTTAATCCGCGCGTTGCAGCAGCATGTATCTGGCGCAGCAGCTCGGTTCGGCAGCACTACTCGATCCAGGATGGGCGTCGCGGCGCAGGCAACCGAACACGGCTGGCCCGGGTCGGCCCTGGGCGCTTGCGTCAACGATCCAGGAACGCCGGAACGCGTTACGCGCCATAGTTTTTTGACAATCGAATCGCAGTAGATCTCTAGAATTTCACGGTGAGATCCTGACGAGTCAACCTACGAACACCCCAGAAATAGGTGACGAGCGGCATCGTGCACCACAGGACATTGATGACCACAAACTTCACCCACATCTCCACCGGACTCGACATACTTTCGAGATTGTTGGCGATCTCCACTCCGAAATAGACCGCGGGCAACGTCACTTCGACGATCATGCCTGCCATGATCAAAGAGAGTTGAGTGCTGGTGAACCGCTTACCATTTCGAAAGAACTGCACCAGGGCGTAGGCCTCGAAGAATCCGACAAAGAGAGCGACCCACTCCAACACGACGATGAGCGGATCGCCGTTGAGATAGCGCGCGTCACCCCCGAGCAAGATCGGTGACCACATGTAGGTCCAGAATGATCCACTCTCTACGCCTTCCCGGATCTGGTCGAAGAACAGCAGCCACGGCAGCTCCCAGATGAACCGGGGGATCAGGGCGATGAACACCCAGACAATGACCATTGCGCCCAACCGCTCTGCCTTGGTGTGGTCACGCCGCCCAGGCAATCGCAGCCATGGCAGCGCCAGCGCGAGGAGGAAACACCCCACGACGAAGAGGACGCATGTCGTCGAGGCAACGGCGTGGGACACACCGACTCGATATTCGAGGAACCAGAACAGCGCGTTGATCGCGAAGAACAGAGCCAGGACACCGAACAGTGCCTTCTGCAGTGACGACAATCCACGCCGCGCCGACAACTCCCGCTTGTCGTCATGGCGAACGGTGTCTGTCATGAAACCTCCGTTGAGGTAAGGGCATCGCCCGTGGAGCGAGCGCGTGGGCATCCGGCGAGCAACGAGGTCGCTCAAGGCCATGTCCACCGGCCTGTCTGTGATCGCCGCAGAAGGATGCGGATCGCAGCGGAAAGCCGGCTACACACCCATAGCATGGCATATGCCATGTTTTGGTGGCAAGGGTCAACGCGGTGTTGACGCTGCAGGTGAAAACCCGCTGCTGAGGTCACCGTGGGCATCTAGCGGGCTTGTCATAAAGTGATAGGGATGACGCAACACCGTGAGCTTGGCGGCGCACAGCGGTGACCCCGCGCAGGCGACCCGACCGTCCGACGACTGGGCGGCAAGAGCGCGGGGACCGCACCCGAGAACTGCTGATCGACGAGACGGTGCGATGCATTCGGGAAGAAGGCTTTTCCGCTGCGAGTGCGCGGCACATCATCGAACGCGCCGGCGTCAGCTGGGGTGTCATCCAACATCACTTCGGCGACCGCGACGGCCTGTTGACTGCGGTGATCGAAGATGCCTTGGACCGTCTGGTGGAATCCCTGGAGACGTTGTCTGATCCCGCGCAAGCGATGAGCACCGATGAACTCGTGCGGGCAACGTGGGAGGCGTTTGCAAACCCGAAGGCGATGGCCGGATTGGAAATTCTCATCGCGACCAAGCAGTTGCGCGTCGGAATCGATAACCGGCAGATCGAACGTCTCGGCGCTGCACTGGTCGGTTTGAACGGACGGTTGGACGCCGATGGCGATCAGCAGCACGCCCCTGCATTGGGCATGCTGCTGTGGACGACCCCGGTGGCGATGATGATAGCCGAGATGTTCGCAACACTCCCCCTTGCCGTGGGCGAGGCGCAGAAAGCTATCGCGGACCTGATCGACCACCACCGCTGATCAGCGGCGCTGCCGTACCCGCGCAACGTCGTCTCCGCGGCGGATACGACGCAGCATCCCGGTTGTCAGGAACGTGGAGCAAGCATCAGGTCGACCCAGTTCTCCGCAGGGGAAAATTCTGATCCGCCGGCGGCGTAGACGCTGATGCCTCCGTGGGGATCGAGGAATGCTCCCGATCTTTCGTCGTAAGCAGCGCTTGGTAACTCAGCGGCTTGCGGCTGGACGCTGCCGGTCGGTGCGGCCTCCGCGGGCAGCGCGGGTGGAGCGGGCGGGCTTTGCTGCACCGGCGGCTGAGGGCTGGCGGGCGGCCGCCCGGAGGGCGGAAGGGTCTGGTCCGGCGGTGCCTGGTAGGGCAGCGGAAAGGGTTGTGGCCCCGGCGTATTCGGTGGAACAGGCAGAGGGTACGGCGGCGTCAGTGCTGGGCCCGGGCCTGGCGCTACACCGGGCGGCAAATTGACCACAGGCGGCCCGGGGTCGTAGTCGGCCTCGGGGGGAATATAGGGATATTTGTTCTGCGGCAGCGTCATACGTGGGTCAGTGACGGGGGTGCCGTAAGGAACCGTTGGCCCGCGCCACGGGTTGCTGCCCAGGGGGACGTAGCCTTCGGGGTCGCGGCACAGCTGTACCGTAGGCGCGCGTTTGCCGGGAAATTCCATGCATGGATAGTTGCGGGCGCCCCGAACGACGGTCGCGTCGTTCTGGGCAGTCTTGCAGTACATCCCCTGCGGCACTTCACGTAACGTCTCGTCGGCAGGGCTCCGGATTTGTGTGGGCGGCATATAGCCGACCGAACATGGCGGGGGGTCACCCAAGTTGATCTTGAAGTCGGTCTTGGCGCCTTCGTCGAGGGGCTCCTGGGTGGAGATGGTCGTGAGCGCGGCGGTGAGCGCAGGGAAGATGACCAGCGCTTGTTCGATGGACTTGTGGTAGATGACGCCGATGCGGCCGAAGTTGGCGAGGTTCGCGGCGAGCATGGGAAAGGACGGACTGATGCCGGCGAACGTGGCACCTGCCTGCTCGGCGGCGCCGGGTGCGGTGCGGAGCAACGTGCGTAGTTGGGGATCGGCGGTGCGCACGTCCGTGGTGAAGCGTGCCAAGCTGTCGGCGAGTTGTTTGATGTCGTCGCCACTGCGGATCTGGACGTCCAGGAATGGTCCCGCCTGATCAATCAGCGCGGTGGTCTCAGTGGCGTGGGAGTTGGCTTCGTCGACAAGAAGACGTGAAGATTCGAGTAAGCGTGCCAGTTCTGGTCCGGAACCGTCGAACGCCTTGAAGGTTTCGCGCAACAGGTCCTGCAGCCGACTATTGCTGAGGGAGTCGACGAGCTTTTCGGCCTCCTTCAACGTTCCCGCGACATCCTGGCTCAATACAGTGTGATCCCTGGCGATCCGTGAACCGTCGCGCAATGTTGGTGTTGACGCATCGGAGGTCGGGGTGAGCTCGACGTATTGTTCGCCGATGGCCGACGCGCTCTTGACCGTCGCGGTCACGCTTTCCGGCACTGCAGTGTCACTGTCGAGCCGCAAAGTCGCGTCCACACCGCCGTCATGGGACAACGCGATCGCAGTGACCCGACCGATGGTGGTGCCACGGTAAGTCACATTGGCGTTTTGATACAGACCACCGGTAGCCGAGAAGTTGGCGGAGACTTCGTAACTGCCGATACCGAGCGCGTCGGGGACTTTGAGATAGAGCAGCGAGACCGCCGTCACCGAGATCACGGTGATGACAGCGAATATCGCGAGCTGCCAGCGCACCAAACGGGTCAACATCAGCCGGGTGCTCCCGATAGCGGCGGGATCGTGAACGGGTCCGCAGCCTGCCCGGAAAGATTCGCCATCGCGCCGGTAAGAAAGTCCGGTGGGTTCACTACCTCGCTGAGGTGCTTCATGTTCGGATCCAGCCGCGACGTGGTGAAGACCGTCTCCCCAAGGCGGCGCAAGGTGAGGTCGATCGTGACGAAGGCGTTGAGGAAGTCTCCCCGCACGGCCTGGTCAAGGTAGGCGCCGGGTAGGGGAAAGGTCGGGAGGTAGGGCAACGAATCGACCACGTCGTCGGCGCTGTCGGCGAACGCCTTCACTACGGGGTAGGCGTCCTTGAGGTCTGCTGCGAGGTCGGCCTTGGTCTGCGACAGCAGCCGCGCGGCCACTTCGGACAACCGTTTGAGCGCCGCGAATGCGTTGACCACATTGTCGGCGTTGTCATTGAGGACCCCTAGCGCGCCCGGCAGGGCATCGAGGGCGCGAGCGAGTTTGTCGTTGCCGTCGGCGAGAATCCGCGCGACGCGATCGAGTCCTTCGGCTGCGGCAATGATGTCGTCGGTCTGCTGATCAATCGATGCTGCCAGCTCGGCCAAGCGCGGGATGAGCCCGTCGAACTGGCTCGCGCGCCCTACCACGGCTGCGTAGAGCTCATCGGTAATATCCTGCAGCGCGCCGAGATTGCCCTTGCTGACGACGATGCCGAGCGACGACAGCACTTCCTCTGTGGTGGGGTAGTTTGCAGCTTGGCTAATGGGAATGGTTGCACCGCTGGACAAATGCCCGACGGCTGGCGTGGTGTCGGGGGTAGCGAGCTCGATATGTTGGGATCCCAGCAGTGAGGTCTGGGCCACCCGTACTACTGCATTGGCGGGTAGGTCGACCTCCGAGGCCAGTGAGAGTTTCACCGCGGCATAGAAGCTGCCGTCGCTACGCTGCATTGCCTCGACTCCCGACACGCTGCCAACGGTCACGTCGTCGACCTTGACCGGCGAGTTTTGGGGAAGGCTCGACACGTTGGGTAGTTCCACTGTGACGACAAATGATCCTTTGCCGTGGCCGACGGTGCCGGGCATGTCCAGTGAGTTCACGCCCGTGAACTGACATCCAGTGACGAGCAGGGTAACAACGGTGAGGCTGGCCGCGCTGCGCCGAGAGCGTGTGGTTGGCACTAGCCACCTCCATGGGTGTCGACGGGAGGAGCCTGCGTTGCCGGAGGGGGCGGGAATCCCGGCGGTGGCGGGCTGAGCTCGGTGGGAGAGGGCAGGAAACCCGGCGGTGGCGGACTGAGCTCGGTGGGAGGCGGCGGGAAGCCGACAGGCGGAGGGCTGGACTGTGCCGGAGCGGACGGAGGGCCTCCGTCCGCCGGTGGCGGAGCGGCTGGTAGCAGCAAGCTGGTGAGATCTCCGTCTGCAGGTACCGACGGAGGTGTCACCCCCGGTGCGGGGAGCCATTGCAGTTGGGACACCGGAGTCCGGGACTTCGCTTCGGTCTCTGGAGTGTCGTAGGTGACCTGTCCCTTGTAGGCGGTGATGCTGGTGATCGGGCGCAACAGGATTGGCGGGTAGTTCGCAGTTATGCGGTCAAGTACCGGTGCCATCCGCTGGCGGCAGATCTCGGCGCGTTTGTAGTAATCCGGTGTCGCGCCGGTTTCCACCGATCCACAGACCAGTTGCACCGGATTCGCAAATGACGGCACGGTGAGGATGCCCGACACCGACCCTTGCGCCGGGTTGTAGATGTTGTAAAAGTTTTGCAGGCCATGGGGTGCCATGTGAAGGATCTGCTCAATATCCTCGCCGTGATCGTTAAGCAGCGTCGTGAAGTTGGTCAGCTTGTCGATCTGGCCGATGAGTGCTTCGTTGTTGTCCCTGAGGAATCCTCGGATGTCGGACAGCGCGCCGTTGAGGGTGTCCAGCGACGCGCTGAGGTCGGTCGAGCTGTCGGCGAGCACCTGTGACACCGAAGCGATATGGCTGGAGAATGCCACGATCTCTTCATTGCTGTTCGACAGTGCATCGACGAGGGTGTGCAGATTCTTGACTGTTCCCAGCAGGTCTGTGCGCGAATCACCCAGGCGGCCCGCGGTTTGGGAGAGTTCTCGCACTGCTTGGCGGAATGACTCGCCTTGGCCGTCGAAGGTATCGGCGGCTTGGTTGACAAATGATGTGAGCGGACCCTGCAGCGACCCCGGCTGGGGGCCCAATTGGGCACTGAGTTGGGTCAGTTCCGCTTTGACGTCGTCCCATTCCACCGGCACCGCTGTGCGGTCGGTATCGATGACGGTGCCATCGGTCATCGCCGGACCGTCGGCGTATACCGGGGTCAGTTCGATGAATCTGGCTGAGACGAGGTTGGGTGCGACGAGCAACGCTTGGGCATCGGCGGGGATGTGAATATTGTTGCCGACGGTCATTTTCACGGACGTGTGCGTTACGGACGGTTCGATCGAGGTGATGGTGCCCACTGGGACGCCCGCCACCTTTACTTCGTCGCCGGGATAGAGCCCGACCGCCGAGGTAAACAGCGCCTCAAGTCGCAATGGGTGCGGACGCGGCCACACCATGTAGGTGCTTGCACCGAGCATCAGTACCAGGGCGGCGAGGGCGGCGTTGCGGATCCGGTTGCGCCAGTGTGATTTATCGGCAGTCATCACGGTGACCTCGGCCTGATGATGGCTCGGTCGACGATGACTCCCCGGAGGAAGTCGGCCAGGCTGTCCGGTAGCTTGCCGGGCTGGAAGTAGGCGTCCAAAGCCATTCCGGTGATTTGTGGTGGGGGCACACCGTAGACGTTGGCGCTGAAGCCTGGTCCTGAGCCCACGACTTCTCCGAGCTGATTGGCGAAGTTCGGAAGTCGCCGCAGAGAGTCGTCGATTTGTGCGCGGCGGGTCTCGAGGTTGTCGAGCACCAGGTTCAGCTTGGTGAGGGCAGGCCCGAACTCCTTGCGGTTGTCGGCGACGAAGCCTGTAATTTGCCGCGCAAGATCGTCGATTCCGCCGATCAGGATCCCCAACGACCGCCTTTTCTGCGACAGTGCGGCGAACAGCTGGTTGCCTTCCACGATGAGCTGGTTCATCTGCTTTGATCTGTGCGCCAGCACGTCGGACACGGCTTTGGCGCGTGCCAGCAGTTGTTGGATCTGGTCGTCGCGGTCATTGATGCTGCGCGACAATGCGGTCACGCCGTCGAGGGTGCCGCGAAGCTGCGGCGTGGCATCGCGCATAGCGTCGGTTAATACGCCCAATGCTTCGGTAAGCCGAGACTTGTCAAGGTCGCCGACATTGCGTCCGAGATCCTGTAGTGCGGTGCTCAGCGAATACGGGGTTGTGGTGCGTCCCAAAGGAATTGTTGTCACTGAACCTGACCCGGCGGGCGCGACCTCCAAGGCTTTCTGTCCAAGGACTGTGTCGGATTTGATGGCGACCGTAGATTGATCGCCGATCTTTAAGTCGCTGTCGACGGTGAAACTGACCTTGGCTGTGCGATTCTCCAGTTCGACGGTCTTGACCGTCCCCACGCTGTAGCCAAAGATCTGGACGTCATTTCCGGGCACGATTCCGGCGGCGTTGACGAAGTAGGCGTCGTAGTGGCGGCCTTGCGGCCAGAACGGCAGCTGAGAGTACCCAAACGAGACCAGCATCAGGCAGACCACCAGCACGATGCCGAAGATGCCAGTGCGCAGGGGGTCGCGTTCGTATGGTGCGGATTCAATTCTTGAAGGCACAGCGTCCCTTAGTCGGATCGACGGGTGCGGCGGCGGGGATGAGGATGTCACTTCCGGCGGGGCCGTTGAGCTTGAACTGGATGGAGCAGAAGAAGATGTTGAAAAACGATCCGTAGGCGCCCAGTGACGCCAGCCGGGCGTAGTTCGTGGGCGTGCGGTCTAGGACCGCGTTCACCTCGTCCTTGCGGTCATCCAACGTGGTCGCCAGCGGGCGCACGTTCTCGATCACCCCTTGAAGGGGACGGCGCGATGAGGCGAGCAGGTCAGTTAGGTCGCTTTGCGCGGACGCGAGCGGGTCGATCGCACCCGCGATCGGATCTCGACCTTGGTTCAACGTCGTAACGAGCTTCTGCAACTGGTCGATGCTGGTGTCCAGCTGCGAACTCTTCTCGTCCACCGAGCCGAGGACAGTGTTGAGATTCGAGATGACCTCGCCAATGAGTTCATCACGTGCTGCCAGTGATTGAGTAAACGACCCTGTGCTGGACAGCAGGTCCGCCAGCGGTCCACCATCGCCCTGCAGCAGCTCGATCATGGCATTGCTGACTTCGTTGATCTTAGTTCCGTCGAGCCCTTTCAGAACCGGGCGCAGGCCCCCTAGCAAGGCATCGAGGTCCAGCGCCGGTTGCGTATTGGATCGGGGGATGGTGGAGCCGGCGGCCAGCTTGCGGAGGTCGCCCGGCCCTGCGGTGATCTCCAGGTAGCGGTTGCCGACGAGGTCTTCGTACCGGATGACGGCACGCGTCGAGGTATATAGCTGGTACCGGTCATTGACGTCGAAAGTCACGTTCACGTGATCGCCGGCAATGGCGATGTTCTTTACGCTGCCGACGGTGACTCCCGAGATGCGGACGTCTTGGCCGGCCTTGAGGCGTGAGACCGATGCAAACTCGGCGCGATACTCATGCCCGGAACCAAATTTGAACTTACCGAAGGTAATGACCAGCACTGCGGCGATGAGAACCATCACCACGGTGAACACAGCCACCTTCACGCCAGTACGCCGTTCTGGCATCAGTAGTCGTCCCGTTCGGCATAGGCGCCGTTAAAAAGAAACTGCAACGTTGAGGGTGCGTCGAACTGCAACTCCGTGTTGGGCTGATAAGGGACATAGGCGTTGTCGGTAACCAAGAACGGCGCGTGGTAGTACGACCCACCGAACTGCTTAGTCGGCAGATCGGGCAGCCCACGGCAATTCGGGCCGCCCGAGGCGTTGACGATGGGCAGACTCTCGGGGTACGTGTAGGGCGCCGAACCGGGAATGAAGCTCACTGAGACAAACAATCCGGGCACGGTCCCGCCGAGGCTAGGGCCGTACCGCTCGTCCAACGTGGCGATCGCCTTGAAGATGCACCCATACTCAGGTGAATAGTCGGCGAGCACCTTGAGTGGGGCCCGTAGCCTTTGCACCGCGTTGACCAGATCCTCCTCTGCGGGCGCTAACGCGTTGTATCCGTTGTCCGCCAAGCCAACCGCTGCGAGGAGCGTTGCGGTGAGGTCCCCGCGGGAATCGACGAGAGTATCGCTGAGGGCCGGGGTGTTATCGAGTACCTCAACGAGGTCGGGGGCGGCATCGGCGTAGATGTTGGCAACGTCGGCGGCCTTCTGGAAGTCATTCTGCAGCGTTGGCAGCTTCGGATTGATCTGTGTGAGAAGGGTGTTGATGCCAGCGAGCGTCGCACCGAGGTCATCTCCGTTATTGCGCAGACCCGTGCTGACGGCCGTTAACGTTGCATTGAGTTCGATTGGGTTGATCTTGTGCAGAGTGTTGACCAGCGTTTGAAACAAGGTGTTCACCTCGACCGACACCGACCCCGCCTGCAGGTGCGCCCCCGGCGCCAGAGCCGTGGGTGATGGGGCGTCCGGCGGCATGAATTCGACAGCTTTCGCACCAAAGACCGTGTTGCTGGCAATCCGAATGAGGGCGTTCGACGGAATGAAGGTCATCTGGTCGCTGCGGATAGCGAGGGTGAGCCGGGCGTCGTTGCCGTCATACTCGACAGCACTCACCTTGCCCACTTGGAGGCCGAGGTACTTGACCTTGGCATCGGGTTCCATCAGCAGGCCAGCCCTTGGCGATGTCACGATGACGGCGGCGGTCGGCGTGAATGCCCCCGCGTAGGAGAAATAGGTAAGCACTGCAACAGCGGCGATCGCGCCAACGAGCACCAGAGCTGCGATCCTCACGGCGACACGGTGCGTAACCCGCGTAGTCAATCTGTTCCCCAGCTTGTCTCAGCACGAAGGGTCTCGGAGCAACCCGACCGTTGACCAGCCGCCCGAGAGCTTCCACAGCAACAGTCGATACGTCCAACGAGCCGGTCACCCGGGGACGACGCGGACGAGGACGGCACGCCTGTAGCATGGCACACGCCATGTTTTGGCGGCAAGAGGCGGATCTGAGCGGGAAAGCCATTGCGTCATCTCGTTGGTGTCGCCGGGTGTGATCTCAGTTGGAAGAGCCGGGTGAGTCGACTAAGCGAGCGGCTTCGTCTGCCTGGGGGTTCGTCGGTTGCCTTCGAGGGCGTTGTGTTCACCGAGCTGTCTGGCCAAATGAAGCTTTTGGTGCGGCACGTCCACGCCTTGCATATACCTGCAGAACTCCGTGCGCGTATTGCCTTGGATGTCACGGTGCGGCATCCACGGGTGCGGGACGAGGCGGATGTTGTGTTCCATCTGCGCAGCGTGACTCTGCAACCCGTCGATCTCAGACCCGGCCCCGCCAATGATCGCCCGTGGGTGCCGCCGTTCGACGAGGCTGTGGCCTTCGCGCACCCCCACTGGTGAAACCCACTTCTCTTTGCACAGAAAAGGCCTGGTACGTGCAGATGCTGAAGGGCGCCGCCGAGGTAGCACGCGCCGCGCTCGAGGAGGACGCTGACATCGAGCACTACGCGAATGTGCCGGCAATTGGCTCCGCGAGGCTAGAGATCGCCCGCATCCCAAGCAGCCACGCTCGAAGCCTGACCAGGGCAAAGTCAGGTTTTGCAGACGACTCATTGTCATATGCCAACTGCCTTGCCTTCAGAGCCCGACGGGCGCGGAACTACATGTGCAAACAACCTGGAGGTTGATGCTCGAACGGATCGCGCCTACGTCGGAGCGACCGCAGATATGCATGGTTGTAGAGTCCGCCACCAACATGAGAAAGGTGTATCCGCCACTCCAACGAGAAATTCGCATCGCCGCAGGCAGGGCTATCGACTTCCGCCACGCGCAGCGAGAACCTACAACAGTGTGTGGCGCGTTGCTGTTGGCGAAACTTCGCGTCGAACAATCAATTCAGCCCGCTCGGCGGTAACAGCGATGAATAACCTCAGGCAACTGCCCGCCCGCCGCCACCTGGTTCAGGTGGTTTCCCGTAGGGTTTCTGTATGGGGAGGCCTAGCGATTATGTTGCTCTGAACTGCTCAGCCTGTGTAAACGGTGCCGCTTTGGGCTTCGACATATCCATGGCGTTTCAGCCAATTTTCGACACGGATGCCAAGCAGGTCTACTCGCATGAGGCCCTGGTTCGCGGCGCCGACAATCAGCCGGCGTCAGAAGTATTCGCCCAGGTCGGTGACCATAACCTGTACCGTTTTGATCAGACTTGCCGAGTGAAGGCGATCAAAATGGCGTCCGAATTGGGCCTTTCGACTCGTCTTAATGTGAACTTTCTGCCCAATGCTGTCTACCGCCCAGAACTGTGCATACGGACGACGCTGGAAGCGGCGCAGACGTACGACTTTCCGATCGATCGCATCATATTCGAGGTCACCGAGGGTGAGCAGATCATAGATCTCACGCACCTACTCGACATACTGACTCACTATCGGCAGCGTGGATTCATCGTTGCGATCGACGATTTCGGAGCCGGTTATGCCGGGCTGAGTCTTTTGGCGGATTTTCAGCCGGACTTGATCAAGCTCGATATGGGTCTGGTCAGAGACATCGACTATGACAAAGCGCGCAGAACCATCTGTAACAGCATCGTTGAGATGAGTCGCGAGCTGGGGGTGGAGGTCATCGCTGAGGGGGTGGAAAGGGGGGATGAATTGCGTTGCCTCGAAGATATCGGCGTCCACCTTTTTCAAGGTTTCTACATTGCGAAGCCTTCTTTCGAAAGCCTCGCCACGATAAATCCCGCGGTGTACGCCGACTGACGAAGCCGTCGGCGTCGGTTCGCATGCGCAGCCGATCGACGGGCAGGCCAACACGCACACGCCACTAACCTCTATGGCGGCGGCTTCTTCAGCGCTCCCCATGCCGACCGGCGCACGCGTGAGCTGATCGGACCCGCCGGGAATGGGTCTACGGCATGGTGTGTGCGATGTACCCGGCGGCCCAGACCCTGTGCAGCCCAAGCTGGGACGTGAAGGCGGCAGAGTCGGCGTCGACGAACTCCTGGGATGCCAGAACCTTGCGGTCCGCCGTCACTTGGCGAACAGTTGATCGAGGTCAGCGAACGCCTTGAACTCCAACGCGTTGCCTGCCGGGTCCGTGAAGAACATCGTCCACTGCTCGCCGGGTTCGCCCTCGAACCGGACGTAGGGCTCGATGACGAAGTCGATGTCGGCCTCGCGCAGCTTGCCGGCGAGCTGGTGGAAGTCGGGCACGGTCAACACCACCCCGAAGTGGGGGACGGGAACTTCGTGGCCGTCGACGGGGTTGGTGCCGGCGATCGAGCGGGCGGTGTCGCGTTCGGTGTCGACTTCGTGGGTGACGAGTTGGTGACCGTAGAGGTTCCAGTCGATCCACTTGGTGTCCGAGCGTCCTTCGGCCAGGCCCAGCGCGCTGCCGTAGAAGCGCCGGGCTGCGGCGATGTCGTCAACGGGGATGGCCAGGTGGAACGGCGCCAATGGGACAGGCGTGTCTGGCATCTCGTGCGTCCCTTTCCTTTGCTGAGGCAGTTGCCGGATTCCAGTCCGCGGTGATGGCCCGCGGGTGAGAGTTGACAGCCGCCCGCGTCACTTGATGGTGTAGCCGCCGTCGATCAGTAGATCGGCACCGGTGATCATCCCCGCGGCATCGGAAGCGAGATACACCGCGGCCGCGGCGATTTCGTCGGGAAAAGCGAACCGTCCCATCGGGATCAGTTTCTTCAGTGCGTCGCCCTGCGGCCCGTCCCAGGCCTTGCGGCCGAGTTCGGTGAGCACCACGGTCGGCGAGATGGTGTTGACCCGGACGCCGCGGGGACCCCATTCGGCCGCCAGTACCTTCGACACGCCCACCACGCCGAATTTCGACGCGCAGTAGGCGACGTGTTGGTCGAGGGCGACCGACGCGGCCTGTGAGGCCATGTTGACGATCGCGCCGCGGCCGGCCGCGAGCATGTGCCTGCCCACGCCCTGGCACACCAGGAACGTGCCCTTGAGATTGATGTCGATGGTCTTGGTCCAGGCCTCGAGTTCCAGATCCTCGGCGGGCGCCAGCATCACGACACCAGCGCTGTTGACCAGGATGTCGACGCGGCCGAATGCCGCGACCACGGAATCCACCGTCGCGGTGACGGATGCGGGATCTGCCACGTCGCAGGCGAATCCGCGGTTGTCGGCCCCTGCCTCGGCAGCCCGCGCCGAAGCGGCCTCGGCGTCGAGGTCGACCACGGCCACCCGGGCGCCCTTGGCCGCGAACGCCGCGACGATCGCCGCGCCGATGCCCGATCCGCCTCCGGTGACCATTGCCACCTTGTCGGTGAGCGGAAAGTTCAGGTCCACAACCGGTTCGGCGTTGGATGTCATGTTCGGTCTCCGTCCTGGTACTCGTCGGATGATCGGTGGCGGGTGGATGGCCACCGGTGGGTGGTTGCCGTCTCAGGTGAGCATCGCGGCTGCCACCTCGGTGTCGGTCACCAGACCCGATATCAGGCCGGATTTCAGCACCGCCCTGGTGGCGTCGATCTTCGCCGCGCCCGTGCTCAGTGCCACCACCGTCGGAATGGCGCGGAGGGTGTCTTCGCGGATGCCCATGCGGCGTTCGTCGAGTCCGCCGACCCTGTTGCCGTCCGCGTCGAGAAGCAGCGCGCACGTCTCGGCACAGACCCCGGCGGCGTCAAAGGCAGCGGCCTCGGCCGGCGGCATCGACGGGTAGACCTGGGACGTGTCCGGCCCCCAGGCGCCCACAGAGACCAGCGCGCAGGTGACGTGGGCATGCTGTGCGCAGGTTTCCTGAATCTGTTGGCTGCCGGCCAGGCTTTCGGCAGTGCGGGCGTCGGAGACCACGAGCGGGGCATACAGGGGCCAGGAGGAGCCGCCGGTGATCTCGCTGATGCGCCGGGTGAGGTCCGCGCCGTTGTAGGTGATCGCACCGGCCAGACCCGTCAGTTGCACCACATCGCATTTGGGCAGTGACACCAGGTAGGGCGCGATGTGGGTCATCGTTCTGCCGGAATCGACGCCGATGACGTCGTCGTCGCGCAGGATCGACTGCAGCAGGTCGGCCATGGCCTTGGCGACAGCTTCCACTTTGTCGGCCATATTGGTGGACTCCGCGTGAACCGCATAGGCGTGCTGCAGTGAGTACTTGCGCTTGAGCGCCGTCGACAGCTCGACGTCGAGCGACCCCGGATCGTGGATCGTGATCTTCACCATCCCGGTTTCGAGGGCTTCTTCGAGCATCCGTGCCACCTTGAAGCGGGACAGCCCGAACTCCTCGGCGATTTCGACGCGGGTACGGCCTTCGAGGTAGTAGCGCCGCGCGATGACTGCGCGCTGGAACAACTCGTCTGGTCCCACGACGCCTCCTACGCAACGGGGCAGTTGCTCATATGAGCGGAGCCGCTTGACACATGAGCATAGCTCAGAGAATGATCCACATCACAACGAATCAGATGAGCGGCATTCGCCGCACATGAGCGCGGCTGGGGCGGCGCCGACGAAGGGGAGACAGATGACCGCTGCGGTCGAACCCATGCCGACCACCATGCGGGCCAGCGTCATGACCGGTGTGCGGACCCTGCAGATCGAGGACCGGCCGGTGCCCACGCCCGGAGAGCGCCAGGTCCTCGTCGAGGTGGCCGCCGTCGGCGTGTGCGGCTCCGACGTGCATTACTACCTGCACGGCCGCATCGGCGACTTCGTGGTCCACGAGCCCATGGTTCTCGGGCACGAACTGTCGGGTCGCATCGCCGCGGTCGGAGCGGGTGTGGACCCGGGCCGGATCGGTCAGCGCGTCGCGGTCGAACCGCAGCACCCGTGCCGGCGTTGCACCCAGTGCAAGGCGGGCCGCTACAACCTGTGCCCGGACATCGAGTTCTATGCGACGCCCCCGGTCGACGGCGCCTTCTGCCGGTACGTGCTGATCGACGACGACATGGCCCATCCCGTACCCGACTCGATCTCCGACGAGGCCGCAGCCCTCCTCGAGCCGCTGTCGGTGGCGATCGCCACCATGCGCAAGGCGCAGGTCGTTCCGGGCACGTCGATCCTCATCGCCGGTGCCGGACCCATCGGCGTGATCTGCGCACAGACCGCCCGGGCGTTCGGCGCGTCCCGCATCGTCATCACCGACCTGGTCGCCGACCGCCGCGAGAAGGCGCTGCAGTTCGGTGCCACCGAGGCGCTCGACCCGGCCGTCGTCGACATCGCGACGATCGAACCGGTGGACGCCTTCGTCGATGCGACCGGCGTGCCCGCTGCCGTCGTCAGCGGAATCAAAGCCGTGGGCCCCGCCGGACGTGTCGTGCTCGTCGGTATGGGAGCCGACGAATACGCGCTGCCGGTAAGCCACATCGCGAACCGCGAGATCACCGTCACCGGTGTGTTCCGCTACACCGACACCTGGCCTGCGGCAATCCATCTCGTCGCCAGCGGTGCCGTCGACCTCGACGGGATGGTGACCGGACGCTACGACCTGGAGCACATCGGCGAGGCTCTCGACAGCGACTCCGATCCGGCCAGCCTCAAGTCGATCGTGGTGCCCACATGACCGCCGCCCCCGCTCCCGCCACCACTTCGCTGCTGCGGTGCAACGACATTCACAAGAGCTTCGGCGGCGTCCCGGTGCTCACCGGCATCGACCTCGAACTGCAACCCGGCACCGTCACCGCGCTGGCGGGTGAGAACGGCGCGGGAAAGTCGACGCTGATGAAGATCATCAGCGGGCAGTACACCGCCGACCGCGGTCTGGTGGCGGTCGGCGACACCAAGCTGGCGCCGGGCAACACCAAGGACGCCGTCCGCCATGGCGTGGCCATCGTGCCGCAGGAGCTCGCCTCTATCGACGACATGACGGTCTACGAAAACCTCTTCGTCGGACGGGAGATCAAGGTCGGACCGTTCCTGAACCGGCGGGCGATGGTCGAAGAGGCGCGAAAGGCGCTGGCCGTCTTCGGTATCGAGATCAACCCGTCCGCGCGGATGGGCAGCCTGCCGGTCGGACTGCGTCAGATCGTCGAGATCGTCAAGGCCGCCCGTACGGGTGCACGCGTGGTCATGCTCGACGAGCCCACGTCGGCGATCTCCGAGCGGGAGGTCGAGGGCCTCTACACGGTGGTACGCACCCTGCGCGAGCACGGCGTCGCTATGGTGTACACCACCCACAAGATGGCGGAAATCCGGGCCATCGCCGACCGGGTGGTGGTCCTGCGCGACGGCGGACTGACACTCGACAAGGGCATTGCCGACGTCACCGACGACGAGATCGTCACGGCGATGATCGGCCGCGAACTCGACCAGCTGTTTCCCGAGCGCCCGACGCCGCGCGACGAGACGGTACTCGAGGTCAGGGACCTGCAGGTCGAGGGTGCGACCGGGCCGGTGTCGTTCACGGTCAAGGCGGGCGAGATCGTCGGTCTGGCAGGTCTTGTCGGTGCCGGACGCACGGAATTGCTCGAAGCGATCTTCGGCGTCCGCGCCAGCACCGCCGGACAGATCACGGTGCGGGGCAAGGCCGTCAAACGGCAGCATCCCAGCGCGGCGATCACCTCCGGCATGGCCATCGTGCCCGAGGACCGGAAACTGTCCGGACTCGTGCTGTCGATGAGTGTGCTGGACAACGGGACCCTGCCGCGGCTGCCGTCCTTCTCGCTGGCGGGCTGGTTGCGCGGCAAGGCCCGCACCAAAGCGGTATCCGACGTGATGTCGTCAGTGCGGCTGCGCAGCCGCGGTCTCGGGCAGGAAGTCGGCACCTTGTCAGGCGGCAACCAGCAGAAGGTGGTGCTTGCGCGCTGGCTCACCGGTGACGTCAACGTGCTGCTGCTCGACGAGCCGACCCGGGGTGTCGATGTCGGTGCGCGTAGCGAGATCTACCGCATCGTCACCGAATTCGCGGGTCAGGGGATGGCGGTACTGATGGCGTCGTCGGACATGCCTGAGATCGTCGGCCTTTCACACCGGGCCTTCGTCATGCGGGGCGGAACCCTGGTCGGCGAACTGGACCGCGATGCACTCGACCATCCCGAAGTGCAGGAGTCGGTGTTCCGCATGGCGACCGCACTGGACGGCGGACCGAAGACCACGAAGCAGGAGACATCATGACGACCGACCTCGACGCAGGCCAGCAGCCCCCCGGGCCGTCCAAGGCCCCCACCGTGGCATCGCCGATCACCGGGGAGCCGGTGAAACTCTTCTCACGGCAATGGTTCTCCGGGATCCTGCTGCGCTACTCGATGGTGATCATCGTGCTGCTGGTGATCGCCTACTTCAGTTACCGCAGCGCGCGGTTCGCCACACCCGACAACCTCATCACCATCCTGGTGGCGGCCGCCCCCTTCGCGCTGATCGCACTGGGGCAGACACTGGTGATCCTCACGGGCGGGATCGACCTGTCGGTGGGCAGCGTGATCGCGGTGTCGGCGATGGCCGGCGCGGCGACGGCCAAGGCCAACCCCGGGCAGGTCTGGATGACCGTGTCGGTCGCGATGGCGGTGGGACTGGCCTTCGGCTGCATCAACGGAGTGCTGGTGTCCCGCATCAACGTCCCGCCGTTCATCGCGACGCTGGGCACGTTGACCGCCGGTTCGGGCGTGGCCTACGTCATCGGCGGCGGTGCGCCGATCAACGGCCTGCCCGCCGAATTCGGCTCGATCGCCAACACGAAGATCCTGGGCCTCCAGATCCCGGTGCTGCTGATGATCATCGGCATCATCGCGCTCGCCATCATCATGAAGCGCACCTCCTACGGGATGCGCGTCTACGCCGTCGGCGGTAACCGAAACGCCGCCGAACTGGCCGGCATCAACGCCAAGAATGTGTTGTTCAGCGTGTACGCGTTCTCGGGTCTGCTCGCAGGCCTGTCCGGCGTGATGCTGGCGTCGCGCGTCATCTCCGGCCCGCCGAACCTGGGACAGGGTTACGAACTGGACGCGATCGCCGCCGTGGTGATCGGCGGCGCCAGCCTGATGGGCGGGCGCGGCAGTATCTGGGGGACGACGCTCGGGCTGTTCATGATCATGACGCTCAACAACGGCCTCGACATCCTGGTGGTTCCGGCGTACTGGCAGGACGTCATCAAGGGCGTGTTGATCGTCGCCGCGGTCGCGGTCGACGTGTGGTCATCCAGGAGGCGAACCTGATCTCACCCGAACACCCAACGGCGCAGGGCATTTCACCGTCGAAACACTGCAATCGAAAAGAGAGAATCACATGAGACTGACCACCAGAATCGCGGCGATCGCCTCGGTGGGCGCACTCGGCCTCGGCCTGACCGCATGCGGAGCGGGCGACACGACCGCCAACAGCGACACCACCCGAATCGGTGTCTCGGTGTATGACATGAGCTCGTTCATCACCGCGGGCAAAGAAGGCATGGACGCCTACGCAGCGGACAACAACATCGAATTGGTCTGGAACTCGGCCAATCTGGATGTGTCGACACAGGCCAACCAGGTCGACTCGATGGTCAACCAGGGTGTCGACGCGATCATCGTGGTCCCGATCCAGGCGGATTCGCTGGGGCCGCAGGTCGCCACCGCCAAGTCGAAGGGCATCCCGCTGATCGCGGTGAACGCGGCGTTGAACAACCCCGACGTCGCGGGCAGCGTACAGCCCGACGACGTCGCCGCCGGAGCCCAGGAGATGCAGATGATGGCCGATCGCCTCGGCGGCCGGGGCAACATCGTCATCCTGCAGGGCCCGCTCGGTCAGTCCGGCGAGATCGACCGCACGAAGGGCATCGAACAGGTCCTGGCCAAGTACCCGGAGATCCGGGTGCTGGCCAAGGACACGGCCAACTGGAAGCGCGACGAGGCCGTCAACAAGATGAAGAACTGGATCTCCGGTTTCGGGAATCAGATCGACGCCGTCGTCGCCGAGAACGACGACATGGGACTGGGAGCGTTGCAGGCGCTCAAGGAGTCGGGCCGCAGTGGGGTGCCGATCGTCGGCATCGACGGCATCGAGGACGGTCTCAATGCCGTCAAGAGCGGCGAGTTCATCGGCACGTCGCTGCAGAACGGCACTGTGGAACTGTCCGCAGGCCTTGCCGTGGCCAATGCGCTGGCGAAGGGTGAGGAAGTCAACACCAAGCCGGTGTACGTCATGCCCGCCATCACCCAGGACAACGTCGACGTCGCGATCCAGCATGTGGTGACCGAACGGCAGCAATTCCTCGACGGCCTGTCCGAGCTGACGAAGAAGAATCTGGAAACCGGCGATATCGCCTACGAAGGGATCCCGGGGCAGAAGCAGCCCTGACCCGAGACTCGTGCGACGAGGGCCGGCCCGCTGTCAGCGGCCGGTCCTCGTCCTCGTCTCGGGCAGTTCTCGTATGCGCCGGCGAGCGCGGGGAAATTTTCAAGATCGTCAAACCGACTGTGCTCAGCCGCCTTTCAGGCGGCCGAGCTCACGTCGTGTTCACCGACGATCGCAAACTTAGGGGTTAGAAGTACCTGATCACGGGGAACTCCGAAGCCACGACAAGCCGAGTTCGCAAGGCCTGGATGTGAACCCGTCCTGTCACCGGAACCCGAGATCACGAGAGGTGTGTCATGAACCGCATCATGCTCACGGCCGGCACGTGCACGGCCGCTGTCGCAGCAGCACTGACCTTCTCTGCCGTCGCGGCGGCCGAGCCCGAGGACCCCGCACCGCAGCCGGGAGATACCGCAGGCGCGGGACCCAACGCCGCGCAAGAGGTGGCACGGCTGCAGGCTGAAGGCAAGAGTGTGCAGGTGGTCGGCAACGACGACGGAATGCTGCAGAACTGTGACGTCGACAGCATGACCGAGGGCGAGGCCGTCAACACGGTGATGGTCACGGTGTCCTGTGGCCTCAACTACCCCTGATCCTCATTGTCCTCGTGCCGAGCGCCGCTGGGTCTGGTGACCCGGCGGCGTCCGTGCGTGGCTGTCAGTCCTGATCGGGTTCGGTCAGCTCGGGCGCTATCTCCCGCGTGGCCATACCCCCGTCCCGGCCGTGGTCGACCGGGCCTGCGGGCGTCGGGTCGGGGCGCTCTGTCTCGTCGTTGGTCTTGCCCATAACTGTTCCTTCCGTCGGCGTGCGGGACGAGTACCCGTGCACGAGCGCCCGTAAGACTCCGTTTGTGGACGCCGGGTCCAGCGTCTGCAGTGCCTCGGCACCCGCGTACGCTGCTGGACGTGATCGAGATCTCCCTGAGCGAGATGCGCAACTGGTTCGGCTTCGGCGTCGCGGGCAACTTCGCAGGACACCTCGAACAGGCAGGTGAAGCCGTCGATTTCGTCAACGTCGCCAGCGAGGGCGCTGCGCCCAAAGGGATCTTCCCCTGGTATGCGCCCGGGTCCGACACGTTCCTCGGCGAGTTTCCGCTGTCGAACGACGAGATCGTGTTGCCGGGCGAGAGCCCGGAGTTCTCCGGGCCGCTGAACCTGCAGATCGAACCCGAGGTGGGGCTGGCCTGCCGGGTCGTGTGGGACGGCGACACCGTGGTCACCCTGCAGCCGTTCGCCCTCGGGGCCTTCAACGACTGCTCGATCCGCAGACCGGGCGCACCGAAGATCAGCCACAAGAAGAATTGGGGCCCCGCGTCCAAGGGCGTCTCGTCACAGTTCTTCGACATCAGTGACCTCACCCCCGACGGCCCGACCGCGACACTGCGCTTGGTCTGCTTCCTGCGCTCCGATGGCGAGGAACACGAGTACGGCGTCGACAGCCCGCTGATCGGCTACTCGTACTACGGCGAGGTGCTGCTGGACTGGATCGTCGAGCGTCTGGCCAACCAGAAAGGTTCGCCCGACACGCCTCTGGAGGACGTGGGCGCCCTGATGGTCGCCAGCGGTCACCCGGAGAACGTCCTGATCGGAATCGGCGCTACGCGCTACACCCCGCTGGGCGAGTCCACGTTCCTCAAACAGGGCGACCAGGCGATCGTGCGGGTCTATGACACCGAGTCCGACGCCGCGGCGGAGTTGCGGCAGAGCGTCCGATAGCACAGCTCGACCCCAGTCTCGACATCCACTTTGTTGCAGAGGACGGTCGAGTAGAGCGCTGCGCAAGGTGGATTCTGTCGCGTCCAGAGTCGGCGCCCTGCGCCGAGAACGACGTGCAACGGCGGTCTCCGCACAAAACGGCATACCCGCCAACCGGGCGGAGGGTGGGTGCTAGCCACCATTAATCGGATCGTGGACCTCGGGGTGGAATTTCTGCGGACGTCCCGGCATTCCATCAAGTGTCGCCGACCGCGCGGCCACGACCGAGGAGAACGCCATGTCCGATCGCAATTCCGTCCGCCGCGCATTGGTGTTGGCCGGTGCCGGAGGAGTTCTGGCCGCCGGCCTGATCGGTCCCGGCGCTGCGAATGCGCAAGCCGCCGAGTCCTGTTCCGATGTCGAGGTGGTGTTCGCCCGCGGCACGGCGGAACCTGCCGGGCTCGGGCGGGTCGGTCAGGCGTTCGTCGACGATCTGCAGAACCAGTTGCCGGGGCGCACCGTCAGCTCGTATGCGGTGAATTACCCTGCCTCCTACGACTTTTTGCAGTCCGCGCCGGTCGGCGCCGATGACGCCAGCGCACACATCCAGGCCACCGCGGCCTCGTGCCCCACGACCAGCATCGTGATCGGCGGATACTCACAGGGCGCCGCGGCGGTGGACCTGATCACCGCAGATCCCGCCGCCACCTTCGGTTTCGGTCGCCCGATGCCGTCCACGGTTGCCGACCATGTGGTTGCGGTCGCTGTCTTCGGAAACCCGTCCAACAAGATCGGCCGGTCACTGACGGCGTTCAGCCCGCTCTACGGCGCCAAGACGATCGATCTGTGCAACGGTGCCGACCCGGTGTGCTCCACCGGCGATGACCGCCCGGCGCACAGCCAGTACGTGCAGACCGGCCTCACCCAGCAGGCGGCAAACTTCGTCGCGGCGAAGATCCCCGCGGGCAGCCCGGCTGCGTCGGTCACCGACATGTCGACCACCGTCGGCTGATCCCGAACCGGCCACCTGGCCGGTGATTGCGTGGCACAGTGCCCACGTGGCGCAGAGCGTGGCGGTGATCGGTGCGGGGCCGGGGGGCCTGGTGTCCGCGCGGTGGTTGCAGGCACACGGGTTCGAGCCGACAGTGTTCGAACAGGCGGCGACCCTGGGCGGGCAATGGACGGGCCTTCCCGGCGCCAGCGGCGTGTGGCCGGGCATGTACACGAACACCAGCCGGATCCTCACCGCGTTCAGTGACCTCGCACATGACGGCGGCGAGACCTTCCTGGCCAACTCCGATGTCCTCGCGTACCTGAACCGGTATGCCGAGACTTTCGGCTTGGACAACCGAATTCGGCTGCGCAGCAAGGTCACCCAGGTGTGGCGCGATGACGCGGACACGTCCGCACCGTGGGTCGTCGAACACGACGGGATCGCCGAGCGTTTCGACAAAGTGGTGGTGGCCAGCGGCCGATTCCGCACACCGGTACTCGCTGCGATGCCCGGTCTCGACAGCTTCACCGGAGCGGCGGGAGCGGTTGCCGCCTACCACTTCAGGGATGCCGAGCAGTATCGCAACAGCCGCGTCCTCGTCGCGGGCTGTGCCGTGAGCGCACTGGAAATCGCCTCGGAGCTGGCCCAACGTGGCGCGGCACGGGTCGTCATGACGCAGCGCCGCCAACGCTATGTACTGCCCAAATTCGCCGCGGGGGTGCCCTCGGACCACCGGATCTTCACCAGGTACGGGGCCCTGGCCAGCGAGGAGCTCGCGCCGGCCGAGGTCGACAGGCAGCTGCGGGAAATCGTCGTCGAGGCCGGCGGCAGCCCCGAGCAGTACGGCGCACCGGCTCCCGATCCGTCGCTGTTCGCCGCGGGCGTGACACTCAGCCAGCATTATCTCCCGCTGGTGGCCGAAGGCAGGATCGCCGTCCGTTCCTGGCCGACGTCCGTGTCCGGTCGGACCGTCACGTTCGGTGACGGCCGCAGTGAGGATTTCGACGGCATTCTGTTCGGCACCGGTTTCGCACTCGACATCCCCTTCCTGAGCGACGACATCAGGGCGACGGTCGGCATCGACGAGGTGCACCTCGACGCCGACCGCTACACCTTCCATCCCGACCTCCCCGGTCTTGCGTTCGTCGGCATGTGGGACCAGTCCGGCGGCTACTTCGTCCCGTTGGAGTTGCAGGCCAGATGGGTGGCCTACACGTGGGCAGGAATTGTGCCGACGCCGAGCGGCACCGCCGCGCAGGCGGCGATCCAGGCGTACCGGGCGCGGCGGGGCATGCCGCAGAAAACCAGGATGAACCTGGTCGCCCTGGCATTCGCCCGAGCCGCCGGCTGCGAGCCGACGCCGGCCGACTGGCCGGATCTGCGCCGCGCACTCCTTTTCGGCCCGTTGGCACCGAGCTGCTTCCGGCTGCAGGGCCCGGACGCGCTACCCGACGCCGCCGACACGTTCGCGCGTGAGGCCGCGGAGTTCGGCGCCGTTACCTCCAACCAGCTCAGCGAACGTGAGCAGGCCTACTGGAATCTGCTGTCCTGTTAGCTGCAGCCGCCCGCGTATCGTCCCAGGCATGAAGCTCGCGGCCGAAGAAGAGGCCATCGTCCGGACTGCTCGCGAGTTCGTGGACAAGCAGGTCAGGCCGGTGGTGCGCGAGCTTGAGCACGCCAACGCCTATCCCGAAGAGCTCATCGAAGCGATGAAGAAGATGGGCATCTTCGGGCTGTCCATCCCCGAACCGTACGGATTCGGCGCCGTGTCGATGCCGTGCTACGTGCAGGTGGCCGAAGAGCTGGCCCGCGGCTGGATGAGCCTGGCCGGCGCGATGGGCGGCCACACCGTGGTCTCGAAGCTCATCCTGCTGTTCGGCACCGAGGAGCAGAAGCAGAAGTACCTCCCACGCATGGCCACCGGGGAGCTCCGCGCGACGATGGCGCTCACCGAGCCCGGGGGCGGGTCCGATCTGCAGGCCATGCGAACGGTGGCCCGCCGCGACGGCGACGCGCACGAGTACGTCATCAACGGCAGCAAGACCTGGATCTCCAACGCTCGACGGTCGGATCTGGTTGCGCTGCTGTGCAAGACCGATCCGCAGGCGCAGCCCGCGCACCGCGGCGTGTCGATCCTGCTGGTGGAGAAGGTGCCTGGCTTCTCGATCTCCAAAGACCTGCCCAAACTGGGTTATAAGGGTGTGGAGGCGTGCGAGCTGAACTTCGCGGACTGCCGCGTCCCCGCCGATGCGCTGTTGGGCAGTGTCGAAGGCCAAGGTTTCGCACAGATGATGAAGGGCCTTGAGGTGGGCCGGCTCCAGGTCGCTGCCCGCGCAACAGGTGTCGCTCGTGCGGCGTTCGACGATGCGCTGAGCTACGCACAGGACCGTCAGAGCTTCGGGAAGCCCATCTGGGAACACCAGTCCGTCGGCAACCTGCTCGCCGACATGGGTACCAAGCTCTACGCGGCGCGGTCGTTGCTGCTCGACGCGGCCCGGAAATTCGATTCCGGTGAGCGTTGCGACATGGAGGCAGGGATGGCGAAACTCTTCGCCTCCGAGGCGGCGATGCAGATCGCACTGGACGCCGTCCGGGTGCACGGCGGCTACGGCTACTCCACCGAGTACGACGTCGAGCGCTACTTCCGCGATGCGCCGCTGATGATCGTCGGTGAGGGGACCAACGAGATCCAGAAGGGTGTCATCGTCAAGCAGCTCGTCAAGCGCGGTGGCCTCGACATCTGATAAGCGTTACGCAACAACGCTTCTGGTCACGATCAGGTCCGGCGCGCCCGCTTGCGGGTGTAGAGGTCGCGGTCGGCCGCCGCGAACAGGGTCTCGACGGCCCGCCGGTCGGCCCGGCCCGCGGCGGCGCCGTAGGTGACGTCGACAGCCAGGTTTCCCGACATCCGGTCGGCCAGCTCGCGCGCGGCACCGTCGTCGCAATCGCCGACGATCACCACGAACTCGTCGCCCCCGATCCGCCCGATCACGCCCGATGACGGGATCTGCTCACGCCACCGTCTTGCGACGTCGGTGAGCACCCGGTCGCCGACCGCGTGACCGCCCCTGTCGTTGACGCCCTTGAAGTCGTCGATGTCGAAGACGATGACGGCCACCTGGTGCCGGCGGCGCCGCGCCCGGGCCAGTAACCGGCCCGCCTGCCGTCGGGTGCCTGCTCGATTCCACACCAGCGTGAGGGGGTCCCGGAACGCTGCATCGAGCAGTGCCGAGTTGCTGAGCCCGAAGATCTCGGCGGCACCGACGATGCTGAGCACGTAGAGCGCCAGCCACATCACTGGCACCGGGGCCGGGGCCACCAGCAGCGCCGCCACAGCCGCGCCCGCCAGCACACCCACCGCGACGCGGGTCGCCTGCGCCGTGTGCCAGGTCCGGACGAAGATCGCCACGAACATCAGGGGCACGACAGACCAGACCTGGGCGACCAGTCGCTCGTGGAACAGCATGGCGGTGACGGGGGCCGCGCCCACGCACAGCAGCGCCACCGCGTAACGCCACCCGGCCAGTGGCGTCGGCAGCGCCAACAGCAGGCCCACCGCGGTCACGACCAGGGCGATCACCTCGCCGCGCGCGTCCGAGCTTGGCGTGTCGATGGCCAGGGCCTGGACGAGTGCCAGCACGTACATGACCAGCACGATTACGAAGTAGGTGAGCAGCATCCGCCGCCGAAGCAGGTCGTCCAACGGCCGCACCAGGGGATTGACCTCGGCGCGAGCGTTGACCACCACCGGTTCAGCCTAGAAGAAAACCCGCAGTGGCCCCGGCCCACGGCGCGTCAGCAGCGCTGATGAACGTGCGGCACGGATTAGCATCGCTGATGTGTCAGACCAGCTCGACGGCGGACAACTTGCGGCCCTGGCTGCGGTCGTCGAGTGCGGCAGCTTCGACGCCGCCGCCGACCGCCTGCACGTCACCCCGTCGGCCATCAGCCAGCGGATCAAAGCGCTCGAGCAGCGGGTGGGCCAGGTCCTGGTGCTGCGGGAGAAACCGTGTGTCGCCACCGCGGCAGGCGTGCCGTTGCTGCGACTGGCATCTCAGACGTCCCTGCTGGAGTCCGAAGCCCTCGCCGAACTGCGCGGCGGCAGCGCCGACGCCCCGCGGATCGCGCTCGCGGTCAACGCCGACTCGATGGCGACGTGGTTCACCGACGTCTTCGCGCGGCTCCCGGACGTGCTGTTCGACGTGCGGATCGAGGATCAGGACCATTCAGCCCGACTGTTGCGCGAGGGCGTGGTGATGGGCGCCGTGACCACCGAACGGACGCCGGTGAGCGGGTGCCGCGTGCAGCCGCTCGGGGTCATGCGGTACCTGCCGGTGGCCACCGAGGCCTACGTGCAGCGCCATCTGCCCGACGGCTTCACCCTCGACGCCGTGGCGCGCGCACCGTCGCTGGCGTGGAACCGCGATGACGCGCTCCAGGATCAACTGGTGCGCAAGGTGTTCCGCCGATCGGTACGGCGGCCCACCCACTACATCCCGACCGCCGCCGGGTTCGGTGCCGGGGTGCACGCCGGGCTGGGGTGGGGCATGTACCCGACGCAGCTGATCGACGAGTCCTTCGTCCCGATCAGCGATCAGCACCTGGACGTGCCGCTGTACTGGCAGTGCTGGAAGCTCGACAGCACGATCGTCGGGCGGGTCACCGACGTCGTCCAGACGGCCGCCGCGGGGCTGCTCCGCCGCCGTTGATCGCCGCCAGGGACAATCGCTGACATGGGCGAGCCGGTACGGATCAGGATCCTCGGCGTCGGCATGGGCCCGCAGCACGTCACCGGCGAGGTCGCTACCGCGCTGGGCACGGTCGACTACGTCATGGCGGCGGAGAAGTCCGCCGACGACCGTCTGCTCGCGGTGCGTCGCGCCATCGTCGAGGCTCACCCCGGCCCGCGCGGTCCGGCCGAACTGGTCGCACTGCCCGACCCGCAGCGTGACCGCTCGACCACGTTGACCACGGGAGGATACGAGGGGGCGGTGACCGATTGGCACGACGCCCGAGCGGCCCAGTACGCCGAAGTGCTCCGCACGCGGGGCGGGACGGCCGCGTTCCTGGTCTGGGGTGACCCGTCCCTGTACGACTCGACCATCCGCATCGTCGAGAAGGTGCGCGGTCTGGGTGTCGACCTCGAGTTCGACGTGCTGGCGGGGATCAGCGCGCCGCAACTGCTCGCCGCCCGGCACCGCATCGTCCTGCACGAGGTCGGACGGCCGGTGCACATCACCACCGGCCGCCGGTTGCAGGAGGCGGTCGCCGCCGGGTTGGACAACATCGTCGCGATGCTCAATCCCCCGCCGGACCGCCTCGACTTCACCGGTCTCGATGACTGGTCGATCTGGTGGGGTGCCAACCTCGGCGCCGACGGCGAGCGGCTGGTCACCGGTCGGCTGCGAGACGTGCTTCCCGACATCGCCGAGGCGCGGATCGCCGCCCACGAGCATGACGGCTGGGTCATGGATGCGTTCCTGCTCAGGAAGTCGCGATGACGGGGCTGCTGGTCGCGGGAACGACGAGTGACGCGGGCAAGACCGCGGTCACCACCGGGCTGTGCCGGGCGTTGGCGCGCCGGGGACTCAAGGTGGCGCCGTACAAGGCGCAGAACATGTCCAACAACTCGATGGTGTGCGCAGAGCCGGGGGATGAGTCCGGCGATGGCGGAGTGGAAATCGGCCGGGCCCAATGGGTTCAGGCCGTCGCCGCGCGCGTGACCCCGGAAGCGGCGATGAACCCGGTGCTGCTGAAGCCGGGCAGCGACCGCCGCAGCCATGTCGTGCTGATGGGCCGGCCGTGGGGGCACGTGTCGTCGTCCGACTGGCTGGAGGGACGACGGGCGCTGGCCGACGCCGCATATGCCGCGTTCGACGACCTGGCCGCCCGCTACGACATCGTTATCGCCGAAGGGGCGGGCAGCCCTACCGAGATCAATTTGCGGGCAGGCGATTACGTCAACATGGGACTGGCGCGCCATGCCGATATGCCTGCGATCGTCGTCGGCGACATCGATCGCGGCGGCGTCTTCGCCGCGTTCTTCGGCACCGTCGCCCTGCTCTCGCCCGAGGACCAGCGGCTGATCGCCGGCTTCGTCGTGAACAAATTCCGCGGAGATCTCGACCTGTTGGCGCCCGGGCTCCGTGATCTCGAACGTGTCACCGGCAGGACGGTGTACGGAACGCTGCCGTGGCGGCCTGACGTCTGGCTGGACTCCGAGGACGCCCTCGACCTCCAGAGCCGCCGGTCCGCGCGGCGAGGCGCCCGACGGGTGGCCGTCGTGCGGTTGCCCCGCATCAGCAACTTCACCGACGTCGACGCGCTCGGCCTCGAACCCGACCTCGACCTCGTATTCGCCTCGCAGCCAAGCGCTCTGGCCGATGCGGATCTGGTGGTGCTGCCGGGAACCCGGTCGACGATCGCGGACCTGTCGTGGCTGCGCTCCCGCGGACTCGACCGTGCGGTCCTCGCCCACGCTGCCGCAGGCAAGCCGGTTCTCGGCATCTGCGGCGGCTTTCAGATGCTGGGGTCGGTCATCCGCGACCCGGAAGGCATCGAGGGGGACGACGCCGCCGAGGTCGAGGGACTCGGTCTGCTCGACGTCGAGACGAATTTCGTTGCCGAAAAAGCACTTCGGCTTCCGCATGGACAGTGGCGGGGCGTGCCGGCGACAGGCTACGAGATCCACCACGGCCGCATCACGGTGGGCCGCGAGGTCGGGGAGTTCCCCGGGGGAGGCCACTGCGGGTCGGTGTGGGGCACGATGTGGCACGGCACCTTCGAAGGTGACGCGCTGCGGGCAGCCTTCCTACACGAGGCGCTCGGCCTCGACGCCTCGGGGGTCTCCTTCGCCGGGGCCCGGGAAGCGCGCATCGACCTGCTCGGCGATCTCGTCGAGCAGCATCTCGACGTCGACGCGCTCGTCGAACTAGCCAACCACGGCGCGCCGCAGCACCTTCCGTTCCTGCCTCCGGGGGCGCCGTGATGCGGATCCTGCTGCTCGGCGGAACCTCCGAGGCGCGCGCGCTCGCCGAACTCCTCACCGTGGACGGCATCGACGTGACCACCTCGCTGGCCGGGCGCGTCGACCGTCCCCGGCTGCCGGTGGGGGAGGTCCGGGTGGGCGGCTTCGGTGGGGTCGACGGACTGCGCGCGGCTCTGGCCGGGTTCGACGCCGTAGTCGACGCGACCCATCCCTTCGCGAAGAACATCTCGGCCAACGCCGCCGCCGCGTGCACCGACGTGCCGCTGCTGCGGCTGGAACGGCCCGGTTGGGCCGACCGCTCCACCGGTTCGTGGCACTGGGTGGACAGCCACGAGCAGGCGGCGGGCACCGCGCGCCTCCTCGGTGAGCGACCGTTCGTGACCGTCGGCCGACAGGAACTGGACCGCTTCATCCCGGACCTGCGCGACCGTGCTGTGCTGGCGCGCGTCGTACAGGCCCCGGAGGTGCAGATGCCCGCCACCTGGCAGCTGGTGATGGACCGCGGCCCCTACACGCTGGACGGGGAGCTGGACCTGATGGCGGGGCATCGCACGGACGTGCTCATCACCAAGGACTCCGGCGGCCCGTACACGTGGCCGAAGATGGACGCCGCCGGGAAGCTCGGCGTGCCGGTGGTCGTCGTGGCGCGCCCGCCCCGGGAGCCCGGGGTGCCGACCGTGCACGCCGTGCCCGAGGCCGCGGCCTGGGTGCGATTACTACGTGGGGGTTCCCGGTGAGGGTCCTGGTCACCGGCGGCGTGCGCTCCGGAAAGTCCCGTCACGCCGAGGGACTGCTCGTCGACGCGGAGCACGTCACCTACATCGCGCCGGGCCGCCCCGCCGACGGCAGCGATCCCGACTGGGACGCACGCGTCGCTCTGCACCGCGGGCGCCGTCCGGCGCACTGGCGCACCGTCGAGACCACGGATGTGGCCGGCGCCGTCCGCGAGGCCGACGGCACCGTCCTCGTCGATTGCCTCGGCACCTGGCTGGTCGCGGTGCTGGACGACGGCCTGTGGGACGCCACCTCCCGAGCCGCCCACGATGCCGTCGATGCCCGGGTCACGGAGCTGTGTGATGCGCTTGCCGCACAACAGGAGTCGATCGTGGTGACCAACGAGGTCGGGCTGGGCGTGGTGCCCTCGCACCGCTCCGGAATGCTGTTCCGCGATCTGCTCGGCATGGTGAATCAGCGGGTCGCGGTGGTGTGCGACGAAGTGCACCTGGTGATCGCAGGCCGGGTTCTGAGGATCTGACGGGAACGACGTGCCTGAGGGGGACTCGGTTTTCGCGTTGGCGCGCCGGCTCGACGGTGCGCTGCGTGATCGCGTGCTGACCCACGGCCAGGTGCGGGTCGCCGCGCACGCAGGCGATGATCTGTCCGGGCGGACGGTGCTGGCGCACGGCACGCACGGCAAGCACCTGCTCACCAGGCTGTCCGGCGGTGTCACGCTGCACACCCACCTGCGCATGTCCGGCTCGTGGACCATCTCGTCGAGCGGGCGCTGGTTGCCGCGCGCGGTCATGCCCGATGTGCGGGTGGTGCTGCGCACCGACGGTCCCGCGGCCTACGGTGTGCGGCTCCCCGTGGTCGAACTCCTGCGTACCCGCGACGAGGTGGACGTCGTCGGCCACCTCGGCCCTGACCCCCTGCGCGAGGACTGGGATCTGGACGAGGCGGTCCGGCGCGTGGGACAGGATCGGGATCGGCCGCTGGTGGCGGCGCTGCTCGATCAGCGCTGCGTGGCAGGATTCGGCAACCTGTGGGCCAACGAACTCTGCTTCCTGCGCGGCCACAACCCGTGGACGCCGGTGGGTGCGGTGGACACGCGTCGACTGCTGGAACTCGGGGCGAGGGCGCTGCGCCACTCGGCGACAGTGCCGGGTGCGATGCAGGTGACGACGGGGAACCGGAGGAAAGGCGAGACACACTGGGTCGCAGGGCGGGCGAGTCGGCCGTGCCTGCGCTGTGGCACAACGATTCTGGTGCGTGCCGAGGTCGCCAACGACCCGGAGCGACGCCGCACGTGGTGGTGTCCCAGCTGCCAGCCGGGTCCGGGGTAGGTCAGGTCGCCGGCACCGGCACGTCGGCCTCCCACCGTTGGCGTCGCTGCGTGTCGGTCTGCTCCCACCAGGGCGGCGTCCCGCGTTCACCCAAGGCGACCTTGGCCGCGTTGACGCCCGCGCGTGCGGCCTTCTCGCCGTCGGTGCCGCGGGTCCGTCGCACTTCGCGCCGCCAGGCCATCAGGATGTGGGTGAGTTCGGCCCGGCGCTCCTCGGGGATGGCCGGGTCCGTCGCGCGCCATCGGCGGCCGTCGATCACGACGTAGTGTCCGTCGTCCGTCTTCGGTGGGTCGCTCACGTCGGGCGCGCCCGGTAGCGCTCCTCGTGTAGCACGGTCTCCAGGGAGGAGCGTGCGCGCCAGCCGAAGCGCTCCAGGTCGGGGACGTCGGGAAGCTCGGTGACGGCGCCGACGCACAGCCACGCGACGGGCCGCACGTGGTCAGGCATACCGACCAGCGAGCGCAGGAAGTCCTCGCGGTAGAAGGACACCCAGCCGACGCCCAGTCCTTCGACAGTCGCTGCGAGCCAGAGATTCTGGATGGCGCAGACCACCGAGTACAGCCCGGCGTCTCCGATGGCGTGCCTGCCGAGCACCTGGGGACCGCCGCGGGTCGGGTCGTAGCCCACGACGATGCCCAGCCCCGACTCACAGATCCCCTCGATCTTGATAGTCGCGAATGTCTCAGCCCGCTCGCCGGAGAGATCCTTCGCGAACTCCGCACGCTCGCCCGAGACGTGGTCCCGGAAAGTCCGCAGCGTCTCCGGTGAGCGCACCAGCACGAAGTCCCACGGCTGTGACATGCCGACCGACGGAGCAGCGTGCGCCGCGAGCAGCACACGCTGCAGCACGTCGTCACGAACCGGCGCGCCGGTGAACTCGCGGCGGGTGTCGCGGCGGCGGCCGATGACGTCGTAGAGGGTGTTCACTGCAGGCCCTCCCTCCGGCCGGCCGACCGGTCCCGGGCCGGGTCGTAGAGGTGGCTCTCCCCGGCGTGCGGGTCGGGCCGGTCCGCCAAGGCCCGACCGACCAGGATCACGGCCGCCTGGCGCAGGCCGGCCGCGTCGACCGCGTCGGCGATGTCGGCGATCGTGCCGCGCAGCACCAGCTCCTGGGGCTGCGACGCCCGGTACACCACCACCACGGGACAGTCGGTTCCGTAGTCGTCCTCGATCTCTGCCATCAGATCGCGGATCCGCGTGATGGCCAGGTGCAGTACCAACGTCGCCTGCGTGGCCGCAAACGCCTTGAGCGACTCCGCTTCCGGCATCTGCGTGGATTGCTTCTGCGTACGCGTGAGCACCACGGACTGGGCGACGAGCGGGACCGTCAGCTCGCGGCCCACCCGGGCCGCCGCAGCGGCGTAGGCGGGGACGCCGGGCGTCACCGCCCACGGCACGCCGGCGGCGTCGAGTCGGCGTGTCTGCTCGGAGACCGCCGAGTACACCGACGGGTCGCCGGACACCAGCCGCACGACGTTGCGTCCTGCACGGTGGCCGTCGACCAGACGGGACATGATCGCGTCGAGGTCGAGGTCACCGGTGTCGACGAGTTCGGCTTCGGGTGAGCACCCCGCAAGCACGCCCGGGTCGAGGTAACTGCCCGGGTACAGGACGAGGTCGGCCTCGCCGAGCATGCGCGTGGCGCGCACGGTCAGCAGATCCGCGGCCCCCGGTCCCGCGCCGACGAACTGGACGGGCACTGTCACCACGGCAGGACGCCGTGGCGGTCCCAGAAGGTGCCCGTGGGCCCGTCAGCGCCGATGGTGGCCAGGCGGACGATCGCGTCGGTGCCCTCGGTGACGGTCTGATGGCCGCTGTTGCCGTTGATGTCGGTGGCGGTGTAACCGGGGTCGACCACGTTGATCTTGATGTCGGACAACGCCTTCGAGTACTGCAGGGTCAACATTCCGACCGCCGCTTTGGACGATCCGTACACCACGGTGGCAAAACCCGACTCGAAGCGATCCGGGTTGGTCACCACCCCGAAGGACCCCAGCCCGCTGCTGACGTTGACGATGACGGGCGATAGTGCGGCGCGCAGCAGCGGTAGGAAGGCGTGCGTCGTGCGAACGATGCCGTAGACGTTGACGTCATAGACCTCCTGCATGGCGGAGGCGGTCACGTCCTCGGGTGCGAGCAACGCATCGGAGATCCCCGCGTTGTTGATGAGGACGTCGAGGTGACCTTCACGCTCGGTGAGTTCGGCCGCTGCGGCCGTCACCGACGCGTCATCGCTGACGTCGAGCTGCACGAACCGGGCACCGAGCTCCTCCGCGGCCTGCTTCCCGCGTTCGAGATCCCGTGCGCCGATGTAGACGGTGTGCCCCAGCTCGATGAGGCGGCGCGCCGACTCGTAGCCGAGGCCCTTGTTGCCGCCTGTGATCAACGTGAGTGTCATAGATGTTCACCCTAGGCGCGTCGGCCTCAGGCGAACGCTGAAGGGCCTAGGCGTTGGTGAGCGCGGGTGGCTGCGCGGCCGACGGATCCGGGTTCGCGAGCGGCAGCCCCATGAAGCGGCGCGCGTTGTCGCCCATGAAGTCGTACGTGCGGCGAACGTCCATGCCCTCGGCGTACTTCCAGAACCCCTTCGGCTCGGCGAGACCCTCTGGATGCGGGTAGTCCGAACCGAACATGACCTTGTCCCAGCCGACGGTGGCAACGACGTCGGAGACACAGCCTTCCCAGAAGGGGCTGACCCAGATGTTGCGGCGGAAGACGTCGAGGGGATGCTCGGGGAAGTTCTGCGGCATCTTCTTGGCAAGTTCTCCGAAGTCGTTGAACAGCGGGAAGATCCACGAGCTGCCATTCTCGACGCTGGCGATGCGCAGCGCCGGGAACCGGGTCAAGGTGCCGTGGCAGATCAGGCTGGTGATCATGTCGGCGATCTCGCGGTGCCCCAACACCATCCAGCGGAACGCGCTCATCGCCATGAAGTTCTGGGTGTGCGGCGGCTCCCACGTGCCGACGTAGTCGTCGAGCGGGGGGTAGCTGGCGTGCAACACGATCGGCAGTCCCGCGGCCTGCACGTCGCGCCAGAACGGGTCGAACTCGGGCAGTGCCGGTGAGCGCCAGCCGCGGAGTCCGTTGACCGGTCCGGGCTTGATCAAAGCCACCTTGGCGCCGTGGGTGAGGAGGTACTCCAGTTCGCGTTGCGCCGCGTCGACCTCGGACAGGTTGATGATCGGGGTGGAGAAGACCCTGCCCTGAAAGTCGAAGCTCCAGTGCTCCAGCATCCACTGGTTCAAGGCATGGATAACGGCCAGCGTGAGCTCGGGATCGTCCGCGGTGGCGTGCTCGATCAGACTGGCCAGGGTCGGGTAGTTGAGCGCCTCGCGGACTCCCTGCCGGTCCAGTTCGGCCACTCGGTCTGCGGGATTGCGGGTGGCCGCCGGCGCCTCGATCGGCTTGCCCTGCATCTCCCGCAGCGTCAGGCCCTCGGTGTTCTCGCCGGCGAAGAACTTCTCGTGTGCGCCCGGCGCGGCGACCCGTTCGAACGTGGGGTTCGGGATGAAGTCGGACACCCGGTTGTTGATGACGATCCGCGTCTGCCGCCCGAACTGCCCGAACTGCACAGCCCGCGAGTACCGCTCCGGCAGGTACTTCGTCAGCGCGTCCGGCGTCTCGTACATGTGCTGGTCGGCGTCGAAGATGGGCGCATCCCGAAACTGCTCGGCGACTTGGGTCATTGGTACCTCCAGGGGCTCCTGGAAGATCTTACTGTAATGGCAACGGTAAGTGGCCGGGTGTGCCGGGACGTCGAGTGTGCGCTGCGATACGCCCGGCCCGGGGTGTCCCGGATGACTCCGCACGCTCGCGGGCCGACGGGCCGAGTGTCTACTGCGGAAGCCCCTTGTCGAGGACGTCGAGCGCGTGCAGGAAGGACTCGCCCGACATCGGTGCGTCGTCGGTGACGGACATGAACACCCCGATGATCGCTCCGGCGGTGACCCGGCTCTGGTCGTCGTCCTCGGGGCGCCCGAGTCGTTGGGCCATCGCGGCGGTCAGCAGTCGGATGGCTTTGACGTGCTCGTTCCACAGGGCGCCCTTGGCTTCGGGGAGAGAGTAGAGAAGCCGCTGGCGGGCGATCAGGTAGTCGTACTCGGGTCCTGCCATCGCGGTGAACACCGTGGCGGCGGCATGCCGGTACGCCGCCACCGGTGACAGGTCCGCAGGTGCGACGAGGAACGCCTCGATGATCGGGCTGAGCAGGTCGTCGTTGAACAGCACCGATTCCTTGGTGGGGAAATACCGGAAGAACGTCCTCGCCGAGACGTCGGCGGCCTCGGCGATCTGGTCGACGGTGGTCTGCGCGTAGCCGTTGAGCTCGAACAATCGGAAAGCCTCGCGGCGCACCGTTTCGCGGGTGCGGGTCTTCTTACGCTCCCGCAACCCCGGTTCCTCGCTGGCGTCCATCCTGTGATTGTCGCAGCAGCGCGGTCCGCCACCGCGGGTCGACCTAGGGACGTCCTCGCTTGCGGGGCTTCGGCGAGGGGTCCTCGAAGATCCCTGCCGCCACTTCGAGGTCGTGTAGCGCGGTCTCGATCTGGTCGGCCAGGTCGGCGACGTCGGCCGCCATCTCCGGTGTGGTGATGAATCCGAAGTCGACGGAGCCGCAGTAACTGAAGCAGGTGACGTTGAGCCCGACGTCGAAGAGCAGCGGCCCGAGCGGCATGAGTCGTTCGACCCGGGCACCGCCCATGTACAGCGGAAAATCGGGCCCGGGAACATTGCTGATCACCACGTTCATCGGGGCGATGTTGCGGCCGATGCCGCTGGCGGCGTACGCCCTCGATGCCAGCGCGAGCAGACCCGGCGGTGTCGTCTCGGTGTACCCCATGATCTGGTGTGCGGTAAGCGCTTTCGTCATCTCCTTGGCGCCCTGGGTGTAGGCGTAGATGGCCTTGATGCGCTGGGCCGGATCGGCGACGTCGGTCGCCAGCACGACCGTCATCGCGCTCACCTGGTTGCCGACGGCGTCGTCGGCCTCGGCGCGCGTGGACACCGGCACCTGTGACACGAGCGATTTGTCCGGCAACTCACCGCGCTCCTTCAGATAACTGCGCAGCGCCCCGGACACCAGTGCGAGGACCACGTCGTTGATCTTGACGTCGAAGGCACGCTTGACCGCCTTGACCCTGTCCAGCGGCACGCTGGCACCCGCCACCCGTCGGTGGGGCGAGATGGGGCCGTTGAAACGGACTTTCGGTGCATCGAAGTAGCGGGGCGGTTTGTTGTCGATCCCGCGCACCGCGATCTGCTGGCGCACCGTCTGCTCGACGAGGCGGGCGATGCGGTACGGGGTCTTGACCCAGACGTTGATCAGCCCGTTGACTGCCCGGACCTCCCGGCGGGGCGGGTTCACGCCGACCAGGGAGCGTTCTACGTCGATCACTGCCGGACGTGGCTCGGGTGTGACGTCGAGGAGGATCTCGCTGAGCCCGGCGCCGGACACGCCGTCGACGATCGCGTGGTGCATCTTCGTGACGATCGCGACGCGGCCGTTCTCCAGCCCCTCGATGAACCACAGCTCCCACAGCGGCTTGGTGCGGTCCAGCTTGTAGGACATCAGCCGGCCCACGAGCTCGTCGAACTCCTTGCGCCCGCCGGGTGAGGGCACCGCGATACGGCGGATGTGGAAGTCGACGTCGATGTCGTCGTCCTCGACGAAGTAGGGCCGGTCCAGGCCCAGTCGGGCGCCCTCGACTCGCCACCGCAGCTGGGGAAGTTCGGGCAGTCGGCTGACAATCAGGTCACGCACCAGATCGAAGCTGAACGCCGGTGCGTCGGAAGGATCGCAGACGGCGATCGCGCCGATGTGCATGTGCCATTTGAGGTTCTCAGCGAACCAGAAGGCGGAATCGACGCTGGATAGCCGGTTCATCAGCAGCAGCGTACGGACGACCCCGCATGCCGGGTGTGGAATGGGAACATTCGCGGTAGCGACCGACGGAGACGCGTTGGATACTCGCCCGTCGGGCCCGGCGCGTTCACTTACAGCGAACTCGACGACCTCTCAGTCGGCCGCCCGCGGCGGCGCAGTGGTGCCACGCACGACCAGCGTCGGTTCCAGGATCACGTCCGCCGCGTGCGACGGTCCGTCGACAAGCATCTGCACGGCCAGATCGACGGCGTTGCGGGCGATCCCGGGTGCGTCCTGGTGGATGGTGGTCAGATCGATACGCGGATTCTCGGATAACCGGTTGTCGTCGTACCCCATCAGCGACACCTGGCCGGGCACGTCGACTCCGGCGCGGGTGAACACGTCGAGAATGCCGAAGGCGCAGCGATCGTTGCCGGCCAGTACCGCCGTCGGCAGTGTCGGCGCGTCCAACATCGCGCGCGCCGCCGTGGCGCCGGATTCTTCGTTGTGGGCACCGACGGTCACCGCGATGTCGTCGGACAGGCCGTGGGCGCGCATCGCGGCCTTGTAGGCCCGCAACCGCTCACCGGCGCCGGGATCCTTCCCGCCGCCGACATGATGGATCCGCCGGTGTCCCAGGCCCACGAGGTAGTCGACCGCCTGCCGAATTCCCTTGGTGTCGTTGGTCCGCACCGTGGCCAGTGGCGTCACGTGGTCCAGCACCGTCAGGCGACGACAGGCCACCACGACCGGCACACGTTCGGCGACCTTGCGGTAGAAATCCTGATCGGACTTCGGGCCGAGCAGGATCAACGCTCCGCAGCGATGGCTCAGCAGCGATTCGACCACCGTTTCCTCGGTGCGGCCGGGCAGGTTCGCCGAGAGCAGGACCTCGTAGCCGAGGTGTTCGGCAGCCGGATAGATGTCGGTGACCAGCTCCGCCTCGAACAGCTGGCGGATGTCGCTCATGACGCCCAGGGTTCGGCTGCGGCCTTGGGCAAGGAGCCGCGCGGCCGAATCGGGGCGGTAGCCGATCTCCTCGGCGATCGCCAGTACTCGCTGCTTGGTCTCCTCGCTGGCACCCGGCTTGCCGTCGAGGATGAACGACACCAACGTGCGTGACACCCCTGCCCGCTCCGCGACGTCGGCCATCGTGGGCCGGCGCGGTGCGGCGCTCGGGCGACGCCGACGAGGTGTGGTCACGGCGAGGATCCCTCCAGATGAGTGACGGTTGACACGGTAGCGAGGCGAGTTCATAGTAGACCTCACGCGCGTTACTAACGCGCGTTAGTCGCAGAAGCGAGGTACCGGTGTCCGCCCGAACCCAGCCCGATCCGTCGGGGCGTTTCCTGACCAAGCTCACCGTGATCGCCACCCTGGGCGGGCTGCTGTTCGGCTACGACACCGGCGTCATCTCCGGCGCCCTGCTCTACATGAAGGACGACCTCGCGCTCTCGGCGTTCGGTGAGGCCACGGTGGTCAGCTCCCTGTTGTTCCCGGGGGCCGCCTTCGGTGCGCTGTTCGGCGGCCGGGTTGCCGATCGGGTCGGTCGCAAGCGCACGCTGCTGATCTGCGCGGGACTGTTTCTCATCGGCGCCATCGGATGTGCGCTCGCACCCAACGTCCAGATCATGGTCGCCGCCCGCATCGTTCTGGGTCTCGGCGTGGGTGCTGCCGCCGTGACGTGCCCGCTGTACCTCGCCGAGATGGCGCCCGCCGAGCGACGCGGCCGGATGGTCACCATCAACGAGTTGATGATCGTCACCGGTCAGATGCTGGCCTTCGCCACCAACGCGCTTCTCGACCAACTCATCCGCGACGCGCACGTGTGGCGCACCATGCTCGCCGTGGCCGCCGTCCCCGCGGTGGCCCTGCTGATCGGCATGCTCATCCTGCCCGACTCGCCGCGCTGGTATGCCCTCAAGGGCCGGCTGCCCGAGGCGCGGAATGTGTTGTCCCTGAGCCGCACTCCGCGCGACGCCAAGACCGAGTTCGCGGTTGTCGTCGAGCACACCAACCACATGCTCAAGACAAAGAGCGCCCCCTTCTCGGTGATCCGCGACGTTCCATGGATCAGGCGCGTCGTCCTGATCGGGTGCGGGCTGGCCATCGTTCAGCAGGCCACCGGTATCAACACGGTGAACTACTACGCGCCGACGATCCTCGAGCAGAGTGGCCTTGGCGTCAGCGCAGCGTTGGTGGCCACCATCGCCGTCGGCGTGACGTCGGTGATCACCACGGTCATCGGGATCATCCTGCTCGGCTACATCGGCAGGCGAACCATGCTGCTCATCGGGTTCGCCGGCGTCGCAGGTTCCCAGGCCGCGCTGGCCGCCGCATTCCTGTTGCCCGAGAACACCACCCGCAGCTACGTGATCCTCGGCGCCATGGTGCTCTTCGTCGGCTTCGTGCAGATGTTCATCGGCACCTGCGTATGGCTGCTGCTGTCGGAGATCTTCCCGCTGTCGGTGCGCGGCTTCGCGATGGGGATCGCCGTGTTCGTGCTGTGGTGCACCAACGCGATCATCTCCTTCCTGTTCCCCCTGTTGAACAACGCGCTCGGCTCCACCGGCACGTTCGCGCTGTTCGTCCTCGTCAACATCGGCTCCTGGTTGTTCGTGCACCGTCTGGTACCGGAGACCAAGGGCACTTCGCTTGAGGAGCTCGAAGAGCGACTCGAAGCCGAAGGGTCCACTGCCCTCACCGAAAGGACTTCTATATGAGCACCATTCGCGTCGGATCCGCCCCCGATTCGTGGGGCGTGTGGTTCCCCGATGATCCGCAACAGACACCGTACGCGCGCTTTCTCGACGAAGTCGCGGCGTCGGGCTACGAGTGGATCGAGCTCGGGCCGTTCGGCTACCTGCCGACGGACCCGCAGCTGTTGTCCGACGAGCTGGCCTCACGCGGGCTGAAGCTGTCGGCGGGAACGGTATTCGAGCACCTGCACCAGGATGACGCTTGGGATGCCGTGTGGACGCAGATCGAGGACGTCGCGCGGCTGACAGCCGCCGTCGGCGGCAGGCACGTCGTCGTCATCCCGGAGATGTGGCGCGACCCGTCCACCGGCGCCGTGCTGGAGGACCGCAACCTCACCGTCGAGCAGTGGCGCAGAAAGACCCGGGGCATGAACGATCTCGGCAAGGCGATGTTCGAGAGGTACGGTTTACGTGCGCAATACCATCCGCACGCCGATAGCCACGTCGATACCGAGGAGAACGTCTACCGGTTCCTCGACGGCACCGACGGGGAGTTCGTGAATCTGTGCCTGGACACCGGGCACATCAGCTACTGCGGCGGCGACAACATCGCCATCATCCGGCGCGCCCCGGAGCGCATCGGCTATCTGCACCTCAAGCAGGTCGATCCGGAGGTACGTGACAAGGTCGAGGCGCAGGACCTGCCGTTCGGCGAGGCCGTCAAGCTCGGCGCTATGACCGAACCGCCCTTGGGCATCCCGGACATGCCGCCGTTGCTGGCCGAGGTCGAGAAGCTCGGCATCGACGTGTTCGCGATCGTCGAGCAGGACATGTATCCCTGCGCGGTCGACGCCCCCCTGCCCATCGCCCGACGGACCCGGAAGTACCTGGGGTCCTGCGGCATCCCGTCCGTCACGTTCAGCTAGTCGGCCTTGGTTCGAAGGAGAAGAAAGCCTTGTCCGACTTGAGAATCGCCGTCCTGGGTGTCGGAATGATGGGTGCCGACCACGCCGCGCGCATCGAGGCGCGGATCTCCGGTGCGAGAGTCGCCGTGGTCAACGACTACGTGACCGAGAAGGCCGAGCAGATTGCCGCGGAAATCCCCGGCTGCCGTGCCATCGGTGACCCGCTCGACGCGATCGCCGATACAGACGTCGACGCCGTGGTGCTCTCGACGCCGGGTCCCACCCACGAGATTCAGCTGCTCGCCTGCCTGGAGCACGGCAAGCCGGTGTTGTGCGAGAAGCCGCTGACGAACGATGTGACAACGTCTTTGGACGTGGTCAGGCGCGAGGCTGAACTCGGCAAGCGGCTGATCCAGGTCGGCTTCATGCGTCGCTTCGATCACGAGTACGCCGGCCTGAAGGCGTTGCTTGACTCAGGCGACCTCGGTCGCCCGCTCGTGCTGCACTGCGCACACCGCAACCCGGCCGTCCCACCGTCGTTCGACAGTGCGATGATCGTGCGCGACTCGCTGGTCCACGAGGTGGACGTCACGCGTTTCCTCTTCGACGAGGAGATCATCTCCATCCAGATCGTCAAGCCGTCGGCAAATTCCGGTGCACCGCAGGGGCTCGCCGATCCTCAGATCGCGATCCTGCGGACCGCATCTGGCAAGCACGTCGACGTCGAACTCTTCGTGACCACGGGTGTGGCGTACGAGGTCCGCACCGAGGTCGTCGCCGAAAAGGGCAGCGCGATAATCGGTCTGGACGTCGGTCTGGTACGCAGGAACGCACCGGGCACCTGGGGCGGGACCATCGCGCCGAGCTTCAAAGAACGGTTCGGCCAGGCGTACGATACCGAATTCCAGCGATGGGTCGACGCCGTCCGAGGCGGAGCCCGTACCGGAAATTACACCGACGGGCCTGGCGCCTGGGACGGGTATGCCGCCGCCGCTGTGTGTGAGGCCGGTGTCGAGTCGCTCACCAGCGGCCTGCCGGTTGCGGTGACCATGGTCGACCGTACATCGATCCTGGGGGCGTGACCATGAAAATCGCGCTGGATCCGACGCCGTTTCACCACGATCACTCGCTGCTCGAACTGCCCGCTGTGGTAGCCGATCTCGGTTACGAGTACCTCCAGCTGACACCGCATCGGGACTTCATCCCGTTCTTCAACCATCCGCGTGCAGATGACGCGTTGGTGGCCAAGTTCCGTGCCGCGTGCGCTGACGCCGGCGTCGGCATCGCGTCGGTGCTGCCCGTACTGCGGTGGTCGGGCCCCGACGAGGACGCCCGTGAAGCCGCGGTACGCAACTGGAAGCGCGTCGTGCAGATCACCGTCGACCTCGGGGTCAACGTGATCAACACCGAGTTCTCGGGGCGCCCGGAGAAGGCCGAGGAATCGGAGCGCTGCTTCTTCCGGTCGATGGAGGAACTGGTGCCGCTCTTCGAGCGCGAGGGCATCGACGTGCGCATCGATCCGCACCCCGACGATTTCGTCGAAGACGGCATGGAGGCGCTGCGGATCATCCGTGGGGTGAACTCGTCCAATATCGGGATGGTGTTCGTGGCATGCCATTCGTTCCACATGGGTGGCTCGGTGGCCGAGATCATGGCAGCGGCAGGGGAGCGGCTGCGGCTGGTCCATGTGGCCGACACGATGGATCATCACCGATCGCATGGGTTGCGCTACATCACCAATCCGCCGGGTAATCCGGTGCGGGTGCACCAGCATCTCAAGATCGGTGACGGCGACGTCGACTGGGATGAGTTCTTCGGCGGACTGGCAAGGCTCGGCTTCTATGACCGCGACGACACCGTGATGGTCTCCAGCGTCTTCGCCGAAGACGAAACCGCCCATGAGGTCTCGCGCTACCAACTCAAAACCATGACCGACTACATCACCAAACACCGGTTCGTCGAACGGTAGGGGTACGCGGCAGAGCGTCGAATGCGGGCAGGGAATACCGTTTCGACGCTACCGGGAAGCGGCGACGAGGGCGTCGATGAACTCGGCGACCAGCAGGTCGGCATCAGTACGGAAGAGAGCGCTCATCGCGATGGTCAACGGCGTCTGCACCCGCACCGTCTGGATCCCGTCCTGCCGGGCCGCCGAACTCTCGGGCACCAGCGCGACGCCGAGGCCGGCTGCGACCATCGTCAGCTGACTGCTGATCGACAGGGCGGTATGTCGCGCAACCGGGCTGAATCCGGCGTTGCGGCAACAGGATGCGACCTGATCGTGATAGTCGGGCGTCCCGGAACGCGGAATCCATACCCACGGCAGATCCGCGGCGGAGGCGAGATCAGTGTGGACGGCGCGCGGCAGTTCCCAGCCGGCGGGCGCGGCAAGCACGAACGGCTCGCTCGTCAACGTGACGTGGCGGAGCCATGGCCGGGCGGGGCCGTGCCGCACCACCGCGATATCGATCTCCCTGCGCTGCAACAACTCTGATCCCAGATGTGTGTCCACCTCGCGGACGCTGACCTCGACGCCAGGATGTGATCGCGAATGCGCCGCAAACGCCGTCGGCAGTACGTGGGTGAAAGCAGTTGTCACAGCGCCGATACGAAGCTCGCCCAGCTGACCTTCGGCAGCCAGTCGGGCCGCGGACTCGGCGTCCCCGGCGGCGGCGACGAGCTTTCGGCATCTGTCGAGGAACACCGTGCCTGCCGAGGTGAGCGCCACGTGCCGAGTCGTCCGGTTCAGGAGCAGCACGTCGAGGCGTTTCTCGATCGCCTTCACCGCCGACGACAGAGGAGGCTGTGACATCTGCAAGCGCTCGGCAGCCCTGCCGAAATTGAGCTCCTCCGCCACGGCGATGAAGTAGCGCGCCTCCCTGACCTCGATCATTAAAAGCCATTCCCTATAACTGAAAGACCTGATTCGACCTTCACACGATAAATCATCTTGGGTGCAATGGTCGGGTGCTGACGATCTCCGCTCCCACACTGCGTGGCGAGCGGCGTCTCGTGGTGACGCTGTGGTGTGCGGGTCTGGCTGCGTTCGCCGCGATGTACGCACCACAGGGACTGCTCCCGCTGATCGCCCGGGACATGTCGGTCGAGGCATCCCAGGCAGCGCTGCTGATCTCGGCCGCCACGCTGGGCCTCGCTGTGTCGGTGTTGCCCTGGTCGTGGGCGGCGGACCGGGTGGGGCTGCGAACGGCAATGCGCGCGGCCGCCGGTGCGGCGGCGGTGTGCGCTGTCGTGGTGCCTTTCCTGCCGACCTTCGAGCTGCTGCTCGCCGGCCGGCTGGTGCACGGTGTCGCGCTCGGTGGCATCCCGGCGCTGGCGATGACGTTGGCGCACGACCTCGTCAGCCCGGCTCGGGCTGCGACGGTGACCGGCAGCTATGTGGCTGCCACCTCCCTGGGTGGTCTCGGTGGCCGCATGTTCGCAGTGCCGGCTGCTGACCAGTTAGGTTGGCGGACAGGACTTCTCGTTCTCGATGCCACCGTCGCCGTACTGATGGTCGCAATGATCGGCCTGCTCCCGCGGCCGGGCGTACGGCGCCCCGCCCGCGGCGCGGCGCCTGCGCTGATCTTGCATCTGCGCAACCCCGGAATCTGGCCGATTCTTGTCGTCGGCATGCTCCTGTCCGGTGCCGTGATGACGGTGTTCAACTATCTACCGTTCCGGCTCGCCGGTGCCCCGTACGGTCTTGCTCCCGCCGCGATCTCGCTGGTCTTCCTGACCTATCTGGGTGGTACCGCGGGCTCTCGCGCCGCCGGATGGCTCGGTGGTCGCTTCGGCGCACCCGCTGTGCTCGGTACGGCCGGCCTGGCGATCGCGCTCGGCGCTGCGGTGACGCTGTCCGGTCCTCTCGTGGCGATCGTCGCCGGGGTGGCCGTGCTGACCACCGCGTTCTTCGTCGGGCACGCCGTGGCCTCCAGCATGGTGGCCGCGCGTGCCGAGTGCGGGCGCTCTCAGGCCACCGCGCTGTACACGATCGGCTACTACACAGGCTCCAGTGTGTTCGGGTGGCTCGGCGGAGTGGCCTGGTCGGGCGGGCGGTGGCTGGCCGTCGCGGCGCTGGTCGGGGGCCTCGGCGTCGCTGCGTCGATCTGCGCCGCGGTCGCGAAGACGCCGCGACATGCCGACGGTCCGCGCAGCCCGCACAGGCCATCGAGTCACCTCTACGATCCACGGTGTTGACACCAGACGAAAGCACAACGCCCCGGAACGCCGGCGCCTGTTGTGTGACGCCGCGATCGCTCTGCTGGCCGAAGACGGTCCCCACGGTCTGAGCCACCTCAAAGTGGATCACCGGGCCGCGGTACCCGCAGGCACGACGTCGTTCTACTACCGCACCAGGGCGGCGCTCCTGCACGGCGTCGCCGATCAACTGACCCGCTATGACGCGGAGGCCTTCACGCAGGCCTGTAAAGACGTGACCCACGGTAGCGAAGCCGCCATCGCGGGAACGCTGGCGGACCAGATCCTGTCCATTCGCACGGAACCGCAGCAGTCGCGTATGCGCGCCCGCCTGGCATTGACCATGCCGGCCAGGCGTGACGCGGATCTTGTGATGGGCTTTCAGCAGTTGGATGAGAGATTCCGGGCGTTGGCCGAGCGTGTGGTGATCGCCACCCAGACCGCCGGCGGGGCGCCGCTGGACCGCGCGCTGTGTGACGAGCAGGCATCGGTGCTGCTGGCCTTCCTCGGGGGTCTGGCAGTCTCTTTCCTCCACGACTCGCCCCGCCAGGTGAGCAGGGACGATCTCCGGCGGCAGATTCGGGCGGTGATCATCGGGGTGGCCGCTGAGCGTGAGTCCACCGGAGAGGGGAGGCGGGCACAGATCCCCGTCACCCAGTAAGGTTGCCCTAACTAAGGCCGCACTTACCCGTGGCGCCTGGAAAGGGCTGGCTCCGCCGATGTCTGACAGTGAACCGTTTGCGCTGGTCCTGGGATTTGCGACGGAGACCGGCAACTCCACGATGGTCGCCAAGAAGTTCGCGCAGGCCGCGCGTGGTGTAGGCATCGACGTCGAGCCGCAGTACCTCAACGATCTCAACGTGCAGTCGCTGCTGGAGGCGACCCACTTCGTGGTGATCACCGCGACCTACGGCGAAGGGGAGATGCCCTACGACGCCGAGGTCTTCTGGGAAGAGCTCAGCGCCGACGGTGCCGAACGCCTCGACCACCTGACCTTCGCGGTCTGCGGCCTGGGCGACAGCTACTACCCCGATTTCTGCAACGCGGGCAAGGTCATCGACGCCCGCCTCGACGAGCTCGGCGCGACCCGGCTGATGGACCGGGTCGACTGCGACCTCGAGTTCGAGGAGCCCTCCGAGGCGTGGACCGCCGCCCTCGTCGCGCTCCTGGCGCCGCTGACCTCGTCGGCACTGCCTGCTGAAGGTCCCGAATTGACTCCGGTACAGCAAGATTCGCCGTGGGACCGCAGGAATCCGTACGAGGCGCGCGTCGTGGCGAACCGGTCCCTGATCGCGGTGGGCTCCGGTAAGTCGGTTCGGCACTACGAGATCGATCTCGGCGACAGCGGCATCACCTACCAGGCGGGCGACTCGCTCGGTGTCCATCCACGCAACGATCCCGCACTCGTCGACGCCGTGCTGGCCAGGCTCGGAGTGGACGCCGATCAGGTTGTGTCAGAGAGAGAACAGCCACTCGGCACGCTGCTCGCCGACCACCTCGAGCTGCGGGTTCCTAGCGGAGCGCTGCAAAGCCTCGTGGCAACGCGAACCACCGATGCCGACGCGGCGGCCGTCCTGAGCGGAGCCGATTCGGCCGCCCTGACGGCGTGGCTGCACGGACGTGACGTACTCGACCTGCTCGAGCTGGCGGATCTCGGCGTCGACGAGGTGGTGGCCACGCTGCGACCCCTGCAGCATCGCGATTATTCGATCGCGTCCAGTCCGCTGGCCCATCCCGCGCACATCCACCTGACCGTCGCCACGGTGGAGTACGAAGCCCGCGGGCGGGCGCACCGCGGCGCCGCATCCGGCTTCCTCGCAGACAGGGCCGAGACGGTGCGAATCCACTTGGCACCCAACGACACATTCCGTCTGCCGGCTCCGGATGTGCCCATCATCATGATCGGTCCCGGCACCGGCATCGCGCCGTTCCGGGCCTTCCTGCAGGAGCGCCAACTCACCGGGGCGACGGGCAGGTCCTGGCTGTTCTTCGGCGATCGGCACCGTGCCACCGACTTCCTCTACGGCGACGACCTCGTCGGTTTCCGAGAGGCCGGGGTGCTGACTCGGTTGAACTGCGCCTTCTCCCGCGATCAGGAATCCAAAGACTATGTCCAGCACCATCTGGTGGCCAACGCCGGGCAGGTATACGCCTGGCTGGAAGACGGGGCGTACGTCTACGTCTGCGGCGACGCCGACCACATGGCTAGAGACGTCCACCGCGCGCTACACGAGATCGTATCCACCGCAGGGGGATTGAACGACGACGGCGCCCACGACTACGTCAACAACCTCATCACCACACATCGCTATCTCCGCGACGTGTACTGAGGCCGGGAGTGCGTCACGCTCCGATGACCGACTCCAGCGGTGCGCGCGCGAAGTAGACCGCGAACCCGGCGGCCACGATCCACAGCAGCGGGCTGACCTCGCGGGCCTTGCCTGCGGCCGTGCGCATCACGACCCAGGCGATGAAACCCACGCCGATACCGTTGGCGATCGAGTAGCTGAACGGCATGACCGCGACCGTCAGCACGACGGGCAACGCCACCGAGAACTCGGCCAGGTCGATGTGGCGCAGGTGCGACACCATCATGGCGCCGACCACCACCAGAGCAGCGGCAGCCACCTCCGTCGGGACCACCGAAGCCAGCGGTGAGATGAACATGGCGGCCAGGAACAGCACACCGGTCACCACGTTGGCCAGCCCCGTCCGCGCACCCTCCTCGATACCCGCGCCCGACTCGATGAAGACCGTGTTCGACGACGACGACGTCGCACCGCCGACGACCGCGCCCGCGCCCTCGACCACCAGCGCCGCCCGCAGCCTCGGGAACGTGCCCCGGTCGTCGGCGAGGCCCGCTTCGCGGGACAGACCCGTCATCGTGCCCATGGCGTCGAAGAAGTTGGCGAACACGAGTGTGAACACCAGCATCACCGCCGCGAGGACGCCGATCCGGCTGAAGCTGTTCAGGCTGAACTCGCCGACCAGCGACAGATCGGGCAGTGAGAACGGCGAACCCGACAGGGACGGCACCGAAAGACTCCATCCGCCGGGATTTTCGGTAGCCGATCCCAGATGCCAGATCGCCTCGATCACGACGGCGATCACGGTGCCGACCACCAGCCCGATCAGAATGCCGCCGCGAACTTTCCTGGCCACCAGGATGGCGGTGAGCAGCAAGGTGAAGACGAACACCAGCGTCGGCACGGTGCTGATGGAACCGAGCCCGCCCGTGCCAAGGCCCACCGGCGGCGACGGAACACCGGTCGAGGCGATGAATCCCGCATCCACCAGACCGATGAACAGGATGAAGAGCCCGATGCCCGCGGTGATCGCGAGCTTGAGCTGCATCGGCACCGCGTCGAACACCATGCGACGCAGACCCGTCACCGCGAGCAGGACGATGATGATGCCGTTGATGACGACCAGGCCCATGGCTTCGGCCCACGTCAGCGTGCCGACCACGGTGGTGGCGAGGAACGAGTTGATGCCCAGGCCCGCGGCGAGGGCGAACGGTAGCCGGGCGATCAGGCCGAACAGGATCGTCATGACGCCCGCGGCCAGCGAAGTGGTCGCCGACACCTGCGCGAAGTCCAGCGTGTTGCCGCTGACGTCCGCCGAACCCGACAGGATGATCGGGTTCAGCACGATGATGTATGCCATCGCGATGAAGGTGACGACACCACCGCGGATTTCGGTGCCCAGGGTCGACTGGCGGGCCGTGATCTCGAAGAAGCGGTCCACTGGATTCACGTTGCGGCCTGCCTAGTAGCGCGGCGCCGGTGGCGGTGGGGGCGGTACCGGCATGCACAGCCCCGTTTGGGTGTCGAGGTACTTACCGGGCAGGCAGAACGGTGAGCACCCGTAGATGACGCCGGTCTGTCCGGCCGGGCACTGCGCGGTGGAGGTGGGCGGCGAGGTGTTCACGGCAGCCAGCAGCGGGCCCGCGACGGCGGCGGCGGCGATGGCCGACGCACCGATGAAGCGCGAGATAGGTTGTGTCACTTCGTTCCCCCTCAAGTCGGAATCCCGGTGGCCACGCGTGGTGCATCTCTGTCCGGCGCGACGTCGAGCACGAACCGGGCCACCTGGGTGCGGTGCTGTTCGGCGTTGCCCAGCAGTGCGGCATCGGTGTAGGCCCGCTTGTAGTACAGGTGGGCCTGATGCTCCCAGGTGAATCCGATACCACCGTGTACCTGGATGGCGTCGGAGGCAACCCGAACGCCCGCTGCCGAGCAGGTCGCCTGCGCGATGCTGACCGCCAGCGCCGGATCGTCGGGCACCTCGAGGCGGTGTGCCAGCGCCCACACGGCGTGATAGGCCGATGATCTGGCGTGTTCGATCGCGACCAGGTCATCGGCCAGGCGGTGCTTGACCGCCTGGAAAGAACCGATCGGTCTGCCGAACTGCAGTCGAGCCTTGGCGTAGTCGACCGTCAGGTCGAGCAGGTGCTGGGCGGCGCCCACCTGCTCGACTGCCAGCAGTGCGCCCCCGACCTGCAGCGCGTGCGTGATCACCCGCTCCGCCTCGTCAGGGCCTGCGATCAGCTGCGCCGCCGCGCCAACCAGACCGACGGTGGCCTGCGGTCGGGTCAGGTCCAGTGTGCCCAGTGAAATACGTTGCACGCCAACGCTATCGGCGTCAACCGCAAACAGGCCGAGACCGTCGGGGCCGGTAGCGGCCACCAGGATCACGTCCGCGGCCCCGGCGTCGACGACCCGCTCCACGGTGCCGTTGAGAGTCCACTCGCCGCCGGTGTCGACCGCTTCCACGGCCACAGCTGCCGGATCGAACGCACCTGCGTCGTCGGCGACCGCGAACGCGGCGGTACGGGTGCCGTCGAGCAGCTGAGCCAGTAGTGCGCTGCGCGCAGGGCTTTGCGAGGAGGCGACGAGCGCCGGGATCGCGAGGTACACGGTGCCGAACAGCGGGCCGCAGGCCAGCACGGCGCCGAGCTCCTCGACCGCGACTGCCTGGTCGATCAGGGTGCCGCCCACGCCGCCGTCGGCCTCGGGCACCGACATGCCCAGCACGCCCAACTCCGAGCCGAGCCGCGCCCAGACCTTCGGGTCGAACGGCGGGTGGGACTCCATCCACCTGCGGACCGCGCTCTCATCGACGTGGTCGGCGCAGAACTTGCGTACCGCCGCGCGCAGCTGTGCCTGCTCCTCGGTGAACACGAATTCCTGATCCGCAAGCTCCTCAGCGGTGCCCATGGGCTGATCCGCAAGCTCCTCAGCGGTGCCCATGGGCTGATCCGCAAGCTCCTCAGCGGTGCCCATGGGCTGATCCGCAAGCTCCTCAGCCACGCGGGATCTCCTTCCACGCCATCCCGGCATCCGCCCTCAGATCCCCGGGCAGACCGAGCACCCGCTCGGCGAGAATATTGCGCATCACTTCGGACGTCCCGCCTTCGATGGTGTTGGCTCGGCTGCGCAGGAACCGCTGCTGGATCGGACCGCGCCAATCCCCGCCGTCGGCGTCCGCGCCTCGCATTCCGTAGCCGTCGTAGAGGATCCCCTCCGGACCGAGCAGGTCCATGCAGAACTCATAGATGTGCTGGTTCAGCTCGGCGCCCACCAACTTGCCGATCGAGGCTTCCGGACCGGGTCCGCCGACGGTCGCCGAGGCCCTGGACCGCTCGGAGGTCAGCCGCTGCGCTTCGGCGCGCAGCCACAGGCTGGTCAGCCGATCGCGCAGCACCGGGGTGTGCAGATCGGGGCGCGACGCCCACAGCGCGACGGCGTCGGAAATGGTGCCCGCGCCGCGCCTGTTGCCACTGCCGCCCAGCGCGCTGCGTTCGTTCATCAACGTCGTCATCGCCACTCGCCAGCCGTCGCCGACACCGCCGAGCCGGAAGGTGTCCGGGATGCGCGCGTCGGTCATGTAGACCTCGTTGAACTCGGCATGACCGGTCAACTGGCGCAGCGGCCGGGTCTGCACGCCCTCGCCGTGCATGTCGATCACGAAGTAGGTCAGGCCTTTGTGCTTGGCCACGCCCGGATCGGTGCGGGCGAGCAGGAGCCCCCACTTGGCGCGATGGGCCAGGCTGGTCCAGACCTTCTGCCCGTTGACCACCCAGGAATCGCCGTCGAGCACCGCCGACGTGGCCAGGCCGGCAAGGTCCGAGCCTGCACCCGGCTCGGAGAACAGCTGGCACCAGATGTCCTCGGTGGTGGCCAGCGGCCGCAGGAGTTGCTTGCGCACGTCGTCGGTCTGGGCGTGCTCGCGCACAGTGGGCGCGGCCATGCCGTACCCCATCGGATTCAGGCCGAGAGGGACCGGGCCGCCGGCACCCTGCAGTATCCGGTCGGCGACGGCCTGCAGTCCGCGGGACACCCCGAGGCCGCCGAATCCTTCGGGGAAATGCACCCACGACAGACCCGCGTCAAAACAGGCGCCCAGAAATTCAGGGATCGGGACCGACTTCGGGTCGTGCGTCTGGACTACCCGTCGTGCGGCGTCGGCGATCCGGTCGGCATCGGCATCAGTGCCCATAGCTGCAGACTAAAGCAGCGCCCGGGGCGGCCGACGGTCAACTCGACAGTCGGTGTGCCTGTGAGGTCAGGCGGGAAGAGCGAGGTGCTGGTGGTGCGCCCTATGGCGACGCTGAAGCAGGAACCGGAGCCAGCGAACATCAAGCAACACGGGGGATCCTTACGCAGACTTGGTGAGCAGGGGGAGCAGCTGACGGCGGGCGACCATCGCATCGGCGAAATGGTTGAGCGCCTCGGGGACCGAACCGGCCCCGTCGAACTCGATACCGGCGTCATGGAGTGTCTGCTCGACCGCACGGCTGGCGATCAGCGACCACTCGACACCGGCGGCGGAGCAGAGGTCGTCGATGGTGAACAGCAGCGAAATGGCTTCCTCGGTAAAGGAATCGACGTCGGTGAGGTCCAGGACGAAGGGCTTCTCCGCGAGGATGAACCGATCGATGTACCGGGCCGCCCGTTCGACGTTGACCACGTCGAGGTGGCCCGCGATGGTCACGACGGTGGCCAGTTGACGGCAGTGCGCCCGAATGCCGGCACCGTCGCAGTGGAACGTCGGATTACCGTACATTGCAGCCTCCCTCGATCTCGTGCCTTCACGACCCGTCTGTTCGGGGTCACACAAGCCAAGTTAGTGAGCCAATTTAAGGCCGCTGGGTGTAACGACTAATACTTCGGTAAGAACCTGGAGCGGAATCGGACAGCAAACCCGCCGGTAACTCTGCGGTCAATCCCTGCGTTGCTGCTGCGATCCGGTGTAGTTCACCCAGGGGTTGTAGTCGGCCAGCAGGTCCTCCTGAGGCGGGCGAGCATCCTCGGCGACGTGCTGCAGGTTGACCCGAATCCGGTACCAGATGGAGCTGGGCCCGCGCATACCGTCGACGAGAACATCTGCGGGCGCCAGCTTTTCGGCTGCAGCCGGGTACTTGTCACGCCACTGCGCCAGTGCGGCCAGTGCCTCGTCCTTGGTCTTGGTCCTGGCTATCTCGATCAACGGCATGATCGATTGCCGTCGCCCGTCGGCAGACTTGGCGGCGCCCCGTGGCGCCTTTTCTGCGGGCCCCAGCCGGTCCGCGAGGTCGAGGAGCGCCTCCAGACCGCCGACTGCGTCGTCCATGCCCTCCCACGGGTCGCCGTGCTCGGCGAAGCGGCGCGGCACGGTCGCCACGGTGAACTCCTCGGGCCGGCACCCGGCCACCTCGTCCCAGAACAGCGGCGTCGACACCCGCGCATCCGGGGTGGCACGCACCGAGTACGCCGAGGCGACGGTGCGGTCCTTGGCGTTCTGGTTGAAGTCGACGAACACGCCGTGGCGTTCCTCCTTCCACCAGCGTGCGGTCGCCGACTCCGGTGCCCGGCGTTCCACTTCACGTGCAACCGCCTCGGCCGCCAGCCGGACGAGCTTGAACGGCCAGCGCGGGTGGATGCGCGCATAGATGTGGAAGCCGCGTGAGCCTGACGTCTTGGGCCACGCCACCAGACCGTGGTCTTCGAGCACCTCCCTTGCGACGAAGGCGACGTCGAGGATCTGGCGCCACCCGACCCCCGGCATCGGATCCAGGTCGACTCGCAATTCGTCGGGGTGCTCGAGGTCGCCGGAGCGGACCGGGTGTGGATTGAGGTCGACGCAGCCGAGGTTGACCGCCCACACCAGACCTCCGGCGTCGTGCAGCACCGCTTCTTTGGCCGAGGTCCCGGACGCATATTTGAGCTCGGCGACAGAGACGAAGTCAGGACGTTTCTCCGGGGCCCGCTTCTGGAAGACGGCTTCCTCGGAGATGCCCTTCACAAATCGCTTCAGGATCATCGGACGGTCGTAGACCCCACGCAGGGCACCGTCGGCCACCGAGGCGTAGTAGTGGATCAGGTCGAGTTTGGTGAGTCCGAGATCGCCGAAGATCACCTTGTCCGGGTTGGTGATCGGCACCTGCTGTCCGGCGATCTCATAGGACTCGCGCGCGGCCATTCCTTCATCGTATGTTCCAGGCCACACTGCGACCGCCGTCACATAAGGTTGACGCATGTCCAAGCTCAGCGATCTTCCGTTGCAGGCGCTCGCCAAGGTTCAGGAGTCGGTCGGCAAGACCGCCGTCAAGTACTGGGAGCGTGGCTCGGCCGAGCTGCACTATGCCCGCAAGATGTTCGAAGCGGGCGCGCTGAAACTGGAGCCGCCCCAAGACATCGCCGCGTTCTTCGCCGACATTCGCCGCTGGGGTGAGATCGGCATGATCCCCACGCTCAATGCCCGTCGGTACCCGACCAGCCTCGCCGTCATCGACGACTTCGGCGAGATGACGTTCGCCGAACTCGACGCCGCGGTCAACGCCGTCGCCAACGGCCTGCTCGCTAAGGGCGTCAAGGGCGGCGACGGGGTGGCCATCCTGGCCAGAAACCATCGCTGGTTCCTGGTGTCGGTATACGCCACCGCGAAGATCGGTGCCCGCATCATCCTGCTCAACAGCGAGTTCTCCGGCCCGCAGATCAAAGAGGTCTCGGAGCGCGAGGGCGCCAAACTCATCATCTTCGACGACGAATACACCGGTGCCGTCGCGCAGGCCGATCCCGAACTCGGCAAGCTGCGCGCCCTCGGCGTCAACCCAGACAAGGACGAGCCGTCGGGCAGCACCGACGAAACCCTCGAGGAACTGATCGCCCGCACCAGTGCCGCCCCGCCGCCGAAGGCCACCAAGCACTCGTCCATCATCATCCTGACCAGTGGCACCACCGGAACGCCCAAGGGCGCCAACCGCAGTGCCCCGCCGTCGCTCGCCCCCATCGGCGGCGTGCTGTCGTCGGTGCCGTTCAAAGCAAACGAGGTGACCTCGCTGCCCGCGCCGATGTTCCACGCGCTGGGCTTCCTGCACGGCACCATCGCGATGATGCTCGGCTCGACGCTGGTGCTGCGCCGCAAGTTCAAGCCGGCGACGGTGCTGGCCGACATCGAGAAGCACAAGGCCACCGCGATCGTCGTCGTCCCCGTGATGCTGTCGCGCATGCTCGACGAACTCGACAAGACCTCACCCAAGCCCAACCTGTCGTCGCTGCGCATCGTGTTCGTCTCCGGCTCGCAACTCGGTGCCGAGCTGGCCACCAGGGCGCTGAAGGAACTGGGCCCCGTCGTGTACAACCTCTACGGGTCGACCGAGGTGGCATTCGCGAGTATTGCTGGGCCCAAACACCTTTCGATCGATCCCTCGACCGTCGGTCCGGTCGTCAAGGGCATGAAGGTCCGGATCCTCGACGACAACGGCCAGGACGTGCCCCGCGGACAGGTCGGCCGGATTTTCGTCGGCAACTTCTTCCCGTTCGAGGGGTACACCGGCGGTGGAGGTAAGCAGATCATCGACGGTCTGCTGTCGTCCGGCGACGTCGGCTACTTCGACGAGAATGATCTGCTCTACGTCAGCGGGCGTGACGACGAGATGATCGTCTCCGGCGGCGAGAACGTCTTCCCGGCCGAGGTCGAGGATCTGGTCAGTGGCCATCCCGAGGTCGTGGAGGCCACCGCGCTGGGTGTCGAGGACAAGGAGTGGGGCCACCGGCTGCGCTGCTTCGTCGTCAAGGTCGAGGGTGCGACGGTCGACGAGGACGCCATCAAGGCCTACGTGCGCGAGAACCTGGCGCGCTACAAGGTGCCGCGCGAAGTCATCTTCATCGACGAGCTGCCGCGCAACCCCACGGGCAAGATCCTCAAGCGGGAGTTGCGGGAGATGGAACCGGACACCGGCAAGGAATAGCCTGCCCCGCGCGGTGGCGCCGAAACTGAACTTATGACCGAGATTCGGCGAGAATCTCGAACACAAGTTCAGACTCGACGGACGGCACGCAGGAATAGCGTGCCCCGCGCGGTGGTAGTACCTCTGCGTGAACATCGATCTGACCGGAAAGACCGCGCTCGTCACCGGCTCGACGCAGGGCATCGGCCTGGCCATCGCGCAAGGGCTCGCCTCGAGTGGCGCGCGCGTCATCGTCAACGGGCGGGACCGTAAGCGGGTCGACGATGCCGTCGCGACCGTGGACGGCGACGTCCGCGGGGTCGCCGCCGACGTGACCACCGCCGACGGTGTCGACGCGCTGCTCGCGGAGTTTCCCGCTGTGGACATCCTGGTGAACAACCTCGGGATCTTCGGTGCGGTGCCGGCCCTCGAGATCACCGACGAGCAGTGGCGCACCTACTTCGAGGTCAACGTCCTGGCCGCGGCCCGACTCATCCGTGCGTATCTGCCCGGCATGGTGGACCGGCATTGGGGCCGGGTGCTGCAGATCGCCAGCGACTCCGCGGTGGTCACCCCGGTGGAGATGATCCACTACGGGGTGTCCAAGACCGCTTTGCTCGCGCTGTCGCGCGGGTTCGCCAAGGACGCCGCAGGCACCGGTGTCACCGTCAACTCGGTGATCGCGGGACCGACCCACACCGCCGGTGTCGAGGACTTCGTCTACCAATTGGTGGACAGCGACCTGCCGTGGGAGAAAGCGCAGCGCGAATTCATGCGGTTGCACCGCCCGCAGTCACTGATCCAGCGGCTGATCGAGCCCGAGGAGATCGCGAACATGGTCACCTACCTCGCGTCGCCGCTGGCGTCGGCGACGACGGGTGGTGCGCTGCGGGTCGACGGCGGATACGTCGACGCGATCCTGCCGTAGCCCCTACTCGACGCCGCCGACCATGAACGCTGACCCCGGGATGGCCAGCGCGACCAGCATCAGTAACAGCAGAAACCAGCCCACGCCCTGCCAGGGGAACCACCCGCCGCCGGCCTTCCAGACGCGGTACGCCTGCACCAGTGCCCCGACACCACCGATGAACAGCACCGCGGGCACGAGAACGGCGGCGTACACCGAGTCCCGGGCGCCGAACGCGTAGAGCGCGAACGCCAGCGCGGCCACCGCGACGACGATCGACGCGTAGAGCGCGGCGGCCCGGAACGCGCCGGGCTTGTCGAATCGCTTCTCGGTGAAGTCACGATCGTTGGTCATGATCGGGGAGTTCCCGCGAATGTGGGCGGTAACCCGGTCAGCTCTCGCGCACGATCGCTTCTGCGACCCGCCGTCCGCTGACCAGGGCTCCCTGGATCGACGCGGTGTCGCGGTGATCGCCGCACACCCAGAGGCCTGTCGGCGTGCGGACCGACCGGCGGACCCGCAACGGTGGAGGTTGTTGGGGCAGAGCATCGGGAATCACGTGACGGATCACCGGCGACCACCCGGTCGCGTCGGCACCCAGGATGTCGGCGGCGTGCGCCCGGGTTTCGGTCTCCGACGGGGTCCGCCGGTCTGCCCCGACCAGTGCCGACGCGGCGATGAGATGGCGTCCCGCGGGCGCGTAGCTGGGTGCCGCGCGGCTGATGACCGCGGTGTTGACCACCGGCCCGGGCATTGTCGAGCGGCCGTCGACCCAGAGCATGCCGGGCCCGGGAGGCACGCTGTCGGCGGCCCACCAGTCGGTGACCACCCCCTTCATCGCCGGCGGCGGCGCATCGGTCAGCGCCGCGGCCGTCCGCGGGTCGGTGGCGACGACGACGTGGCGGGCGTGCACGGTCTCGTCACCGGTGGTGACCGTCCAGCCCTGTCCGTCACGGGTCACGGCGGACACCCTGCGGTGCAGGACGATTCGATCCAGGACCGGCGCGGCGAGCAGTTCCGGCAACGCCTGCATACCCGCTACCGGCAGGCCGGGGACACCGAGTGCGAACATCCGGGCCAGCAGCAGCGTGAACGCATTGGACGTCGAGCCGTGATCCTCGAGCAGCACACCGGCCAGAAAACGTTGCACCACGGTGCGTGCGAGGCCGCGGACGCGAGCCCGGTCCAGCGCCTCCGTCAGCGACACGTCGTGCTCGGCTGCCTTCAGCGCCCCGGGCCTCAGGGCAGGCGCCGCCCAGCGACCGAGCGACAGTGCGTCACGCGGACCCAGACCTCCACCGAGCAGCATTCGCGGCAGGCGCTGCGGGCTGCGCAGCGGATGCACCCAGACGGCCGGGCCTTCGCTGCGACGAATGGCGACCCCGGCCTCGAAGGGTTGTAGGTGCAGTGCTGAAACATCAACGGCCCGTTGAAGTTCCGGGTACGCCGGATTGAGGATCTGGAAGCCGCGGTCACACCGGAATCCGTCGACGACGTCGGTCTGGACGCGTCCGCCCACCCGGTCACCGGCCTCCCAGACGAGCACCGACAGTCCACTCGCCGCCAGCACCGACGCACACCGCAGACCCGCCAACCCTGCTCCGACGATGAGCACGTCGCAGTCGTCACCAGGCCGGACACTCATGGACCACTTGTACCCGGGCCCTCGCGCGGCACCGGTGTCGGCGGGGAAACGTCACAGATCGGTAAGCGGCGAGGGGCTGCTGGGCGGGAAGCACTGTTCGCCATCCGGATAATGGCGGGTGTGGATGTATCTGCGGTGGTCTGGGCTGTCACGTGTGCTGTCGTGATCGGATTGTTCGTCTTCGATTTCGTCACCAACGCTCGGGTGCCGCACGCGCCCTCGTTCAAGGAATCGGCGGCGTGGTCGGCCATCTACATTGCGCTGGCGATACTGTTCGGCCTGTTTGTGATGTGGCAGTGGGGCAGCGGCTACGGCGGTGAGTACTTCGCCGGCTACGTGACCGAGAAGGCGCTGTCGGTCGACAACCTGTTCGTGTTCACCATCATCATGAGTTCGTTCGCGGTGCCCCGGGAGCACCAGCAGCGGGTGCTGCTGATCGGCATCGTGATGGCACTCGCCATGCGGGCGGTCTTCATCTTCATCGGTGCGGCCGCCATCAACGCGTTCAGCTGGGTCTTCTACCTGTTCGGCATCTTCCTCATCCTCACCGCGGTCAAGCTCGCCCGCGAGGGCGGACACGAGGAGGAACACGAGAAGGAACGCGACAGCCGGATCATCGCGCTGGCCAAACGGTTCCTGCCCACCACCGATGAGTTCGACGGCGCCAAGCTGACCACCAAGATCGACGGCAAACGGTTCGTCACCCCGATGCTGCTGGCGCTGGTGGCGATCGGGTTCACCGACATCCTGTTCGCCCTCGACTCGATCCCCGCCATCTACGGCCTCACCCAGGAGCCCTATATCGTGTTCGCGGCCAACGCGTTCGCGCTGATGGGTCTGCGCCAGCTGTACTTCCTGATCGGTGGTCTGCTGGACCGCCTCGTCTACCTGTCGTTCGGGCTGGCGTTCATCCTGGCCTTCATCGGGGTGAAGCTGGTGCTGCACGCGCTGCACGAGAACACCCTGCCGTTCGTCAACGGGGGCGAGCATGTCGCGGTACCGGAGATCTCCACCGCGCTGTCGCTGTCGGTCATCGGCGCCACCCTGGTGATCACCACGGTGGCGAGCCTGATCAGGACACGGGGCCGATCGCCCGCAGCGTGAACGTACGCACCCGTCCCGCGGTGACGGCGCGGCATTGCGAGAACAGCGGTTCCGACATCGTCTCGTCCAGTAGAACCTCGATGGGCGCATCGTCGGCGCTCAGCACCACCCGGACCACGCCCTCGCCGGGTTCGACGGCCAACGGGTGCAACGCGTCGATGCGGTCGTCGCCGTAGGCCCGGCGGGCGAAATGTTGGGCGGCCTGCACGGCGTGGGGTACCGACGTCCGGCCGCGCAGGAAGCGGTCATCGAGCCGCCCGTCGAGGTACCGCCGGACCAGTCCGGCGGCGTCGGCGTGGTCGACGCGGCCGTAGCACAGACCCTCGGGCAGGATGAGCATCGTCGCGGCGAACCGGTCCCCGCCCAGATGTGAGCATTCCCAGGTGAATTCGGGGTAGGCGGTGGCGATCGCGTCGGCCGCCGCGCGTCCGCGCACCGCGCAGCACTGGTCGTGCCTGCCGTGTGCGCAGATCGCCACCAGGGGATCGGCGGACCGGCTGCCGTCGCTCCCATCGAGGGCCAGATCCAGGTAATCCCGTGCGTCGCCGACCTCGCCGTGAAACAGGGCGTGACGTCCCACGTCCGATTTCGCGACGAACCACCGCCAGCGCGGTGTCTCCGGACGACGTCCGTGCCGCCGGATCGCGGCGATGCGCATCCCCGCGGACTCGGCGCGGCGGACGATCGCACGCCCGAGTGCAGGGTCGATCGCTCCCGGCGACTGCAGAAACGCCGACGGCCCCCAGCCGCCGCACACCTCGAGCAGCAGCCAGGACGACCCTGCCGACGCGGTGCCGTACATCGGCTCGTCCCGCGCCAGCGACTGGTCGCTGCAGGGCGGGCGCTTGGCAAGCGTCACCCGGTCAGCCTAGGGACCGGGCGAGTGTTCGGTGGCCGGTACCAGCACGCCCTCGCGGAGCAGTCGCCGCACCAGCACGGTGGCGTCGGCGGTGTCGAGGCCGTCGACTGTGCGCGCCTCGGTGACACCTCCGGTGCGCAGTTGGTGCAGAGCCGGCGCGCACATCGACGGCAGTGTGATCGTCTTGTCCGGAAGGCGCAGCATCACCTTGTCATCGCCGACGGGGTCGATGACGGCGTCCAGGCCGCGGCGCCAGCGGACCGCGACGGTGCCGGCCCGCTCTGCGGCTGCGAGCGTGGCGAGAGGACGAACAGGTTCGGGGCGGGTGCGCAGCGCGTGCCGGGACGCCAGCTGTTCGGCCGCGGCCGAACCGAGTTCGGTGGCGTTGTCCCGCAGTCGGTCGACCATCTGGGCGATCACCTTCGCCGCGGCGGCCGCTGTGTCGTCTCGCCGGAAGTGGTCGACGCCCAACGGCAGAGGGGCGCGGAACGTTTCGTCATGAGCCAGTTGGTCGATGACGGCCCGGGCGACATCGAGCACCGTGGTGGCCGAAACCCCGATGGTCAGATGAATCGACGTGGTGTCCAGCGCCTGCGCGGCGTGCACCCAGCCGCGCGGCAGATACAGGGCGTCGCCTTCGGCGAGGACGGTGTCGATCACGGGGTCGCCTCCGACCTGCTCCGCGATCCGGTCGCGGTAGCCGGTCCACGGCTGCGACGGCAGTGGGTGAGCGTGCACCGGCTCGTGCACCACCCAGCGCTTGGTGCCGGCCACCTGCAGGACGAACACGTCGTGGACGTCGTAGTGGAAGTCGAAGCCCCGGTTGCCGGGTGGCGTGATGTAGGCATTCGCCTGGACCGGATGCCCGACGTCGTCGACCATGTGCCGGACGAAGTCGACCACCGGGGGCCAGAGCCGGTGCAAACCCTGCAGGACCACGGTCGCACCGTCGTGCAACTGGGCGAGCACCTTGGCCGGATCCACCTGGTCGGTGATTTCCGCGCCGAATCCGCCGGGTCCGAGATAGGTGTCTTTACCCAGGACCTCGCCTTCTCTGGCCAGCCGGATGAAAGGCGCGCGCACCCCGCGCTCGGCGAGAAGTTCGTCGACCATGCCGGTCGACAACAGGTCACCGAAGTCGCGGGGCAGCGCGCCGGACGCGCTCAGCAGCGGCTTGAGCCCCCAGTACTCCGTGGCGAAGAGCTGGGGGTCGATCGCGATGCAGCGGCTGAGCACGCCGTGACCTCAGGCAGTGCCGTCGGCGCCGCCGTCGTGGCCGTCGGGATTGCTTCCGCCGTCGGCCGGGCCTTCGCCGCCTGCGGTGCCGTCAGCGCCGCCGTCGTGGCCTTCGGGATTGCTTCCGCCGTCGGCCGGGCCTTCCCCGCCGGCGCTACCGTCGGCGCCGCCGTCGTGGCCTTCGGGGTTGCTTCCGCCGTCGGCGGGGCCTTCTCCGCCGCCTGCGGAGGATGTGGTCATGTCATCGTCGTCGAGCGCCATCATGGACCCTTTTCCTTCTTGTCCCCGCTATCCCCGCGAGGATTACCACACGCGCGGGCTGCGCGCGTTGGGGGATTGCCCCGCAGGCGATCCCCCGAAACGCCAGGGTGGGCTTACCCGGCACCCGGCACCCTGAGATTACGGATCGCGGGGTAGCCCGAGGAGGCGTTCGGCGATGATGTTGAGCTGCACCTCGGACGTGCCTCCGTAGATCGTCGTCGAGCGGCCCGCCAACAGGTACTCCGACCACTTCCCGGAGAGCTCGCCGTGATCGCCGATGGCCGCGTCGGTACCGAACGACGAGACACCGAACTCGGCGTATCCCTGACCGGTTTTCATCGACAGCAGCTTGGAGATCGCGGCGGCCGGCATCGGGTCACCGCCGGCGAGCGTCAGCAGCGTCGAGCGCATGTTGAGCAACTTGGCGGCGTGGCCTTCGGCGATCAGCCGGCCGGCCTCGTGCTGTTCGATCTGGTCGAACTGTCCGTCGCGGAGGAACTCGACGAACTGGTCGAGGCTGGCCAGGAACGGCGGTTCGCTGCTTCCGATCGAGACGCGCTCGTTGGTGAGAGTGTTGCGGCTGACCTCCCAGCCGCGGTTCACCTCGCCCAGCACCAAGTCGTCAGGCACGAACACGTCGTCGATGAAGACGGTGTTGAACATCGCGTTACCGGTCAGCTCGCGCAGCGGTTTGACCTCCACCCCTTCTGACTTCATGTCGAGCAGGAAGTAGGTGATGCCCTGGTGTTTCGGAGCACTCGAGTCGGTGCGGGCCAGCAGGGCGCCCCACGCCGAGTACTGCGCGCCGGTGGTCCAGATCTTCTGTCCCGTGATGCGCCAGCCACCCTCGACCTTGGTGGCCTTGGTGGTCAGGCTGGCCAGGTCGGAGCCCGCACCCGGCTCGGAGAACAGCTGACACCAGATCATCTCGCCGCGGAATGTCGGCGGCAGGAAGCGCTGCTGCTGGTCGTTGGTGCCGAACGCGACGATGGACGGGATGATCCATGCCGCGATTCCCATCTGTGGCCGCTTGACCCGTCCGGTCGAGAACTCCTGGGCGATGATGATCTGCTCCACGGGGTTCGACGCCCGGCCCCACGGCTTGGGGAGGTGCGGCTGTACCCATCCGCCCTCGGCGATCGCGGTGAAGCGCTCCTCCTTCGGGATCGCTTTGAGCGCAGCCACTTCCGCCCGGATCTCCTCGCGGAGCTTCTCGGTGTCCGGGTCCAGATCGATGTCGATGGAACGCATACCGGTCGTGGTCGCGGTGTCGACCACCTGCTGCGGATGATCAGCCGCACGGCCGAAGCACGCCGCCAGCACGATCGCGCGCCGGTAGTACACGTTGGTGTCGTGTTCCCAGGTGAAGCCGATGCCGCCGTGCACCTGGATGCAGTCCTGCGTGCAGTGCTGGGCGGCCACCGGGGCCAGTGTCGCCGCGACGGCAGCGGCGAACTCGAAAGCGCTGTCGCCGCGTGCGTTCTCACGATGCTCGTCGATGGCGCGTGCCGCATCCCAGACAGCGGCGGTGGCCCTCTCGGTCTCGGCGATCATGCCTGCGCACTTGTGCTTGATGGCCTGGAACTGCCCGATCGGCCTGCCGAACTGTTCGCGGATCTTCGCGTACGCCGCCGCCGTGTCGGTGGCCCAGCGCGCGACACCGATGGCCTCGGCCGCAAGCGTGGTGGTGATCAGCGCGCGCGCCAGCGACCGACCCAGTGAGCTCAGGACCCTGTCGTCGCCGACCTCGACCGCGTTGGCCCGCACGTGCGCGATGGGACGCAGCGGGTCGACGCTGGCCACCGGCTCGATCTCGAGCTGGTCGGCGTCGATGACCACCCACTCCTCGCCGGATTCGATGGACACGGGCAGCACCAGCACCGAGGCCTGCGCGGCCGCGGGGACAGCGCGCACCTCACCGCGGATGGCGAGTCCGTCGCCGTGGCGGGTCGCGGTCAGGCCCGAGTCGATCGCGTAGGCGGCGATGACGTCACCGGCGGCCAGACCCGTGAGGATCTCGGCCTCGGGATCGTGCGCGGCGATCAGTGCACTGGCGATTGCCGAGGGCACGAACGGCCCGGGCACCGCGCCGTAGCCGAACTCGGCGGCGACGATGGCGAGCTCGAGAATGCCGAAGCCCTGGCCGCCGACCGACTCCGCGAGGTGCACACCCTGCAGCCCCTGATCAGCGGCCGCTTTCCAGTACGGGGGCGGATTGGAGATCGGCGTTTCGAGTGCCTCGTGCAGCACTTCGGACGGGACGGCGCGGGCCACCAGGGACCGCACCGAGTCGGCGAGGGCGTTGTGCTCTTCGAGAATCGCGATGGGCATGGCTACTGCACCTGTTCTTCACGTCGTCGTGGTCGGTCCCAACCGGTTGGTTGGGACCGACGTTACCCCGCCACCTGGTTCACCACGTTGGCTAGGTCGCGACCGTCACGGATCCGTTCGCAGTTGTCCACGGCCAACTCCAGGTAGCGGCGCATGGTGTCGGCGGTGTACCACGTCACGTGCGGGGTGAGCACCACGTTGGTGAGCGTGAGCAGCGGATTGTCGGCGCGAACAGGCTCAGCGGCGAACACGTCGAGGCCGGCGGCGGCCAGCCTGCCGGTGCGCAGGGCGTCGGTCAGGGCATCCTCGTCGACGATCGGACCGCGGGAGGTGTTGACGAGTACTGCGTCGGGTTTCATGCGGGCCAGCGCCTCCCGGCCCACCAGCCCCGCGGTGGAGTCGGTCAGCGGCAGGTGCAGCGAGACGATGTCGGATTCGGCCAGCAGGGCGGGCAGGGTTCGCCACGACGGGTGTCCGTCGTCACCGGTGCTGGTGTGCACGACGTCGGCGCCCATTGCGGCCAGGATGGTCTCGACGCGCTTGGCGACGTTGCCGTACCCGACGAGTCCCACGGTGCAGCCGCCGATGTCGCGAACCGTCTCACCGAGCGTGGGATCCGACGGCCAGCCGGTGCCCGCACGAGTGGCGCGGTCCAACTCGGGCAGCCGGCGCAGCGCCGCCAGCATCAGCAGCAGTGTGCCCTCGGCGACCGACTGGGCGTTCGCTCCGGGCATGTTCGCCACCGCGATGCCGCGCGCCGTCGCGGCTTCCACGTCGATGGTGTTGACCCCCGCGCCCAACTTGTGCACGAGTCGCACCTTGCTCGCCTTCGCGAGATCGTCTGCTGATATCGGTCGCAGCACATGCCAGATCACCTCGGCGTCGGGCAGCTCCCGGTAGAAGGTGTCGTCGTCGTCCTCGGAGCAGTACCGAATGTCCAGCCAATCCTGATGCGGTGCAAGGAAATCCGCGACCTTGCTGTGAGTGGAGCCTGGAACGAAATGCGCGAGAACTCTCACCAGCGGCGCGTGATCCACTTGGCGATGGTATCGGCCTTCTCCGATCGCGCTCCCGGGGTGGTGAAGTAGTGATCGGTGTCGATCGAGCAGAGCGTCTTGTCCTCGCTGCCGAGCGCGTCGAAGATGCGCCGGGCGTCGGAGGGGTACACGCCGGTGTCCTGCTCGGCGTTGAGCACCAGCGCCGGGCAGGTGATGCGGGCCAGATGCGGTTCGGCGCGCGTCTGCGCGTGGCGCAGGCTCCACATGCCCAGCCAGTTGCGGAGCGTGCACGCCGCGGCGATGCCGTGCGTGGATCGGTTGGCCTTGACCGGGACGCCTGCGTAACACATGTTGGCGGGGCGTTTCGTGGGTTCCAGGCTGGGGTCGACCATGCGCGGATCCGCCCACGTGCGCATCACCGTGAACGGCCGGTCGGAGAAGCCGGCGGCGCGGACCCGGACGAGCTCTGCCTCGGCCCAGTCGGTGATGGCCTCGTTACGCGCCACCTGAGCCGCCCGGTAGCGCGCGACGAACTCGTCGGTGAAGGGCGGGCCGTTGCGTTCGCTGAACAGATCGAGATCGGAATTGGTTGTCACAGCGTCATTTTCGTCAACCACCGCCGCGTCCATCCATGCGGTGAGGACGTCGGGGCGGCCGGGGTGCGCCGCGCTGGCCACGTAGCCGTCGGCGGCGGGCAGGTCGTCGAGTCCGGACGCCGGCCGCATCCCCTCCAATGGGGTCACATGTCGGTCGACGGCGTTGGCCTGGTAGGCGGCCATCAACGAGCCGCCCCCCGAATTGCCCAGCAGTATCACGGTTTCGACGCCCTGAACCTCGCGGAGCCAGCGCACGCCGACGCCGATGTCGACGAGGGCGTGGTCGAGCAGGAAACTGCTCTCGAATCCCCGGAACCTGGTATTCCAGCCGAGGAACCCGATTCCTCGGGTGGCCATGTAGTCGGCGAGGTAGTGCTCGGAGAAATCGATCTGATAGTGCGTGGCGATCATGCCCACCTTGGGCTTACGTCCCATGCCCCGGTGGTAGAGCCCCTGGCAGGGGTGTCCACCGGAGCCCGCCCGACGCGCGGTAGGTGAATCCAGGCCGACGAATTCACGTGTCACGCCCGGTGTCTGGGTAGAGGTTGTTCGGCTCACCGCTGTCGGCCCTTCCCATGATGGATGGTTCGAAGGAAGAACCGGGCCTGGGTCGCGATGAGTACGTCCCCGTCTGGATGAAAGTCCTGTGGCTGAGCCTGTTTGGCCGGTGACCAGCTGAGCGCGGCGGGCGAAGTGCGGGCAGAGGAACCGATGGGGACCAGGGTCTGGCGGCCGCGCAGCGTCGGCGACTGTTCACGAGGGCTCACGACCTGCCGCGCTCCGATCATTGTCTCGAAACTGACCCTGATGTTAGATTCAGATCCAGCCTGTGGCCAGCATTTTTGGGAGGCACGCGATCGTGATCAAGCCGCACAACGAGAACACCGAGTTCGAACTGGGCGGCATCAATCACGTCGCCCTGGTGTGTTCGGACATGGAACGCACCGTGGACTTCTACAGCAACGTGCTGGGCATGCCGTTGATCAAGTCGCTCGATCTGCCCGGTGGCATGGGGCAGCACTTCTTCTTCGACGCGGGCAACGGCGACTGCGTCGCGTTCTTCTGGTTCGTCGCTGCGCCGGACCGGGTCGCCGGCATCTCGTCGCCGGAGGCGATCCCGGGAATCGGGGACATCGTCAGTGCGGTGAGCACGATGAACCACCTCGCCTTCCACGTTCCCGCCGAGAAGTTCGACGAGTATCGGCAGCGGCTCAAGGCCAAAGGCGTCCGTGTCGGGCCGATTCTCAACCACGACGAGAGCCCGGCGCAGGTCTCGGCCACCGTGCATCCCGGCGTGTACGTGCGGTCGTTCTATTTCCTCGACCCCGACGGAATCACGCTGGAGTTCGCCTGCTGGACCAAGGAGTTCGGCGACAGCGACACCGGGACGGTGCCGAAGACCGCGGCCGATCGCCGGGTACCGGTGTCGCGCTAGTCCCGGTACAGCTTCGGATCGCCGAGCCGGTCGATCAGCGCGCCCAACTGGGTGGCCAGCTGGGCAGGGGTGAATCTGAGATCCCCCGCCAGCCACGCGCTCAGTGTCTGTGCCACCCCGCCGACCACGAAATGCCCCGCCGCCTTGATTCGTTCGTTCGGGTCGAGCTGCAGCGCGACCCCTGCGTGCTGACCGGAGAGCAGCGCGAACAAGGCGCCGGACTCCGCACGCTTGCGGACCACGACGGGGTTGTCGAGGCGAGCGCTGAAGAGCAGCCGGCCCACCCGGACGTCATCGGAGATGGCGCGCACGATGTTGGCCATGCCCTGACGGCTCTGTTCCCGCGCGGGAGCGGCGGCGACCGCGGCCTGCGTGGTCGCGACGATGTCCGCGATGACCCAGTCGAAGACGGCGCCGACGAACTCGTCCTTGTCGGTGAAGCTCTCATAGAAGTAGCGCGCCGCCAGGCCCGACTGCGCGCAGATGGCACGGACCGTGAGGTCGGCGGGGGTGTGGTGGGCACCGAGCAGGTCGAGACCTGCCTCGAGCAGCCGGCGCCGGCGCTCGGCGACCCGCTGCGGGGCGTCCACCCCGCGATACGGACGAACCTGGCCCATGCGACCCATATTGACACTTGACCGGCGTCGAGAGCAATATCAGGAAACATAGGTTCGCAGATTGCCGCTGTCGCCCGGAGGAGCTGTCCATGACGCTGAATGAGTCGGTGAACGCACCCGTCCCGCTGGTGGAACGTCCGGTGAGCGACAACACCATCGGCGTGCGCCGCAGGAGCGGGAAGTCCGCCGGAGCCGATGACGGCATGCTGGGCCTCGGCCTGCTTGCGGGCCCGGCCAACGTGATCATGCAGCTCGCCCGTCCGGGCGTCGGTTACGGCGTGCTGGAGAGCCGGGTCGAGAGCGGCCGGGTGGACCGCCACCCGATCAAGCGGGCCCGCACCACCTTCACCTACCTCGCCGTATCGACCAACGGCTCCGACGCGCAGAAGGCCGCGTTCCGCCGGGCCGTCAACGGCGCCCACGCGCAGGTGTTCTCCACCGACGAGAGTCCGGTCGAGTATCACGCGTTCGACAGGGACCTGCAGCTCTGGGTGGGTGCGTGCCTCTACAAGGGTGTGGTCGACGTGCATCGACTGTTCGTCGGGGAGATGGACGACGAGACCGCGGACCGGCTCTACCTGCAGGGCCGCGCCCTGGCGACGATGCTGCAGGTCCCCGAGACCATGTGGCCCGCCGACCGCGCGGCGTTCGACCGGTACTGGCAGGCTGCGCTCGACGACGTGCACATCGACGACACCGTGCGCGACTATCTCTATCCGATCGCGGCGTCCCGGCTGCGCGGGGTCACGTTGCCCGCTCCGCTGCAACGGCGATCGGAAGAGCTTGCCCTGCTGATCACCACGGGCTTTCTGCCGCAACGCTTCCGGGACGAGATGCGGCTTCCGTGGGATGCGAGACGGCAGCGCAGGTTCGACCGACTCATGGCAGTGCTACGCACCGTCAACACCGTCTCGCCCACTGTGGTGCGCCAGTTCCCGTTCAACGTTCTGCTCAAGGACGTCGACCGGCGGATGCGCGCCGGCCGACCGCTGGTCTGACCGGCACGCCCGGAACACCGAATCGTCAGTGCGGGCCGGCCGTCGTCGCCGCCACCCGTGCGTCTCGACACCCTGCCTCTGCGGTGCTAACTTCAGCGCAAGTTAGCTTAGCCATACATAAGAATCCGCAAGGGAGAAGGCGGGGGCCGACGCCCAGGCAAACGTCTGGAGCTGGGCGCCGTCGAAACGATCATGGACTTGGGAAGTGACACACTCGTGGTTCCAGCGGGGACGAACCGCGTCGATCAGGACGTGGTCAGCCGGTTCGCCACGTGCTGCCGAGCGCTGGGGCTGTCCGTGCACGAGCGGCGTCGACCTGCGGATATGGTGGCTGCCACGCAAGGGTTCACCGCGCTGACGCGGATCGCGGGAGACCAGTGTGACGCGTGGACGGGACTGGCCGCGGCGGGCGCGGTGACACCCGAGGTGATCGAGGTGGTCTGGCAAACTTCTGCGACCGCAGGGGTGTTGCAGCGCCGGATCGAGCTCGCGCCGGAAGCGCTCGGTTTCACCTACGACACCGGCCTGTACCTCCAGTTCCGTGCGGCCACCCCCGACGACTTCGCGCTCGCCTACGCGGTGTGCCTCAGCGACGCCGCGCGCTACGAGGAGGCCGACGAACTGATCGCCGACCTGCTCGGCCGCCGACCCGGCTGGCTGCACGCGCGGTGGGTCAAGATCGCGATCTACTACCGGGCCGGCCGCTGGGCCGAGGTGGTGCGGATGCTGACCCCACTGGTGACCGACCAGACGCTCGACGAGACCACCGCTCATGCCGCCCGCGTCACCCTCGGTATCGCGCTCGCCCGGTTGGGGATGTTCGCCCCCGCGCTGTCTCATCTCGAGCGGACCGACGGCCCCATCGCGGTGGCAGCAGTGGACGGTGCCCTGGCCAAAGCGCTGTCGTTGCGGGCCCAGGGTGACGAGGACGACGCCCATGAGCTCCTGCAGGAGCTCTACGCCGGCAATCCGGAGAACACCCAGGTCGAAGAGGCGCTCTCGGACACGAGTTTCGGCATCCCCACCACCACCGGAGCCCGTATCGAGGCACGCAGCAACCCGTGGGATCCCGAAACCGAGCCCGGAGAAGCCGATTTCGTCGACCCGGGCGCCAAGGACCGCAAGGCGCATCTACTCGTCGAAGCCGAGGCGGAACTCGCGGAGTTCATCGGCCTCGACGAGGTCAAGTATCAGGTCGCCCGGCTGAAGAGTTCCGTCGCCATGGCGATCCGGCGTCAGGAGCGCGGGCTGGCGGTCGCGCAACGCACCAACCATCTCGTCTTCGCCGGGCCGCCGGGCACCGGCAAGACCACGATCGCCCGGGTGGTGGCCAAGATCTACTGCGGGCTGGGGCTGTTGAAGAAGGAAACCGTCCGCGAGGTGCACCGCGCCGACCTCATCGGCCAGCACATCGGGGAGACGGAGGCCAAGACCAACGCCATCATCGACAGTGCCCTCGACGGCGTGTTGTTCCTCGACGAGGCGTACGCGTTGGTGTCCACCGGCGCCAAGAACGACTTCGGTCTTGTCGCCATCGACACACTGCTGGCCAGGATGGAGAACGACCGCGACCGGCTGGTCGTCATCGTCGCCGGCTACCGCAAGGACCTGGACGCGTTTCTCGACGCCAACGAAGGTCTGCGATCGCGCTTCACCCGCAGCATCGACTTCCCGTCCTACTCACCCGAGGAGCTCGTCGAAATCGCCACGCGGATGGCCGAGAAGCGCGATTCGCGCTTCGAGGAGAACGCCCGCGCCGACATGGAAAGGCTGTTCGCCCACCTCGCCGCGTCGTCCACCCCCGATGCCAACGGTGTCGAACGGCGCAGTCTGGACATCGCCGGCAACGGCCGCTTCGTCCGAAACCTGGTCGAGCGCTCCGAGGAAGAGCGCGAATACCGGCTGGACCACTCCGAGTCCGACGACTTCACCGACGACGAGCTGATGACCATCACCGCGGCCGACGTCGGCAATTCGGCGGGTCCGCAGCTGCGCGGCCTTGGTCTGTCGATACCCGAAGGCCTGACTGTCCCACAACGCCTCACGGACTCCCGGTGAGCGCGCCCGACGGGGACCGGCGCTCGTTCACCTCACGGACCCCGGCCAACGAGAATCCCGATCACGTCACCTACCGTCGTGGCTTCGTCACCCGCCACCAGGTCACGGGATGGCGTTTCGTCATGCGCCGCATCGCCTCCGGCGTGGCACTGCACGACACCAGGATGCTCGTCGACCCGTTGCGCACCCAGTCGCGGTCGGTGCTCGTCGGCGCACTCATCCTGGTGACCGGTGTGATCGGCTGCTTCCTCTTCTCGCTGATCCGGCCCTCCGGGTCCGCGGGCGACGATGCGGTGCTCGCCGACCGCGACACCGCGGCGCTGTACGTCAAACTCGGCGACCAACTGCACCCCGTGCTTAACCTGACGTCGGCGCGGCTCATCACCGGCCGGCCGGACAACCCGGCCATGGTCAAGAGCAGCGAGCTCGACCGGTTCCCGCGCGGCAACCTGCTCGGTATCCCGGGTGCTCCGGAACGCATGGTGGCCAACATGACTCGTGATGCGTACTGGACCGTGTGTGATGCGGCGGCAGGCGACGACGCCGGCGTCACGGTGATCGCAGGGCGGCCCGCCGACGGCGGTGAACGTGCGGCGGCGCTGCCCGCAGGCACCGCGGTGCTCGCCGAGAACGGCGGGCGCACCTGGCTGCTGTGGAACGGCAGACGAAGCGTCGTCGACCTGGCCGACCGCGCCGTCACCGCCGGACTCGGCATCGGCGTCGACATCGTGGCGCCGCGACCGATCGCCACCGGCCTGTTCAACGCGATCCCCGAGGGGCCTGCGCTGGTGACGCCGGTGATCCCCGATGCCGGTCTGCTCTCCGACCTCCCGCTGCCCGAGCAGGTGCCGGTCGGCGCCGTCGTGGTCGCCTATGACGCCGACAACACGCTGCGGCACTACGTCGTGCTCACCGATGGTCTCCAGCCGATATCACCGGTGGTGGCGGCGATCCTGCGCAACACGAACTCCTGGGGACTGGCGCAGCCACCCCGCCTCGATGCCGACGTCGTCGCGCGCATCCCGGAAGCCGCCGCCGTGGACGTCGACGCCTACCCGGCCGACCGCGTCACGCTGGTGGACCCGGCCATCGCTCCCGTGACCTGTGCGACATGGGCGAAACCGGAAGGTGCACAGGAGGGTTCGCTGATTCTGCGGTCCGGGGCGATGTTGCCCGTGCCCGACGGGCAGCGCACCGTCGCGCTGGTCAGCTCCGGCGCCGACGGCGGACCCGCGAACCGGGTCGCCCTTGCGCCCGGAACCGGGTACTTCGTCGACAGCGGCGGATCGCTGTTCTGGGTGAGCGACACCGGCGTGCGGTACGGCATCGAGGACAGCGAGTCCGCCGGCACCGACACCGTGGCCGCCCTGGGCCTTTCCACTGCGCCGCTGCCCATCCCGTGGTCCGTGCTTTCTCAGTTCGCCGCGGGTCCGACCCTGTCGCGTACCGACGCGCTGCTGGCCCACGACACGCTGGCGCCCAACCCGGAGCCGGCCCGCGTGGAGACCACACCCCGGTTGGAGAATCCATGAGCAGGTTGATCTTCGAGCACCGGAAGCGACTTGCCGCACCGGTCGTTCGGCAGGGCACCATCACCATCGAGCCGCCTCCCGAGCTGCCGCGGGTGGTGCCGCCGTCCCTGTTGCGCCGAGCGCTGCCCTACCTGATCGTCATCCTCATCGTCGGGATGATCGTGGCCCTGGTGGCGACCGGTCTGCGGCTGATCTCACCGACCACGCTGTTCTTCCCGTTCGTCCTGCTGCTGGCGGCGACCGCGATGTATCGCGGAACCGACAACAAGATGCGCACAGAGGAAGTCGACGCCGAGCGCGCGGACTATCTGCGTTACCTGTCGGTGGTCCGGGACAACGTCCGGGCTCACGCCGACGAACAGCGTGCCGCGCTGCAGTGGTCACACCCCGAACCAGCCGCCCTGGCAAGCATTCCGGGCACCCGCAGACAATGGGAACGCGACCCGCACGACCCGGATTTCCTGGTGCTGCGGGCCGGGCTGCATGACCAGACCCTCGATGCCACGCTGCGGGTCAAGGACACCGCGGACGAGATCGATCTGGAACCGGTGTCGCACACCACCCTGCGTGGTCTTCTGCAGACGCAGCGCACTCTGCACCGCGCCCCATCCGGAATCGACCTCAAACGACTGGCGCGGATCACCGTCATCGGCGACGACGCCGACGTCGCAGGCGCGCTTCGGGCGTGGATCGCGCAGGCGGTGACCTGGCATGACCCCACGGTCCTCGGAATCGCCTACGCCGGAGCAGGTCTGGAATCGAATGCCTGGTCATGGTTGAAGTGGTTGCCCCACGCCGACGTGCCCGGCCAGATCGACGGCGTCGGCCCCGCCCGTTGTCTGGCCACCGGGCCCGCGGAGTTGCGCCGGCTGCTCGAGCCCGCGCTGGCCGGGCGTGGCCCGTTCGCAGGCGACGCCACGGCGAACTCCAAGCATCTGCTCATCGTGCTCGACGATCCCGACGCCGATCCCGATGATGTCGTCGGACGCGATCTGGCCGGGGTGACGGTGATTCATCGCCGTTCCGCAGATCCCCACCGCGAGCAGTACTCGGATCCGGAGCGACCCATCCTGCGCGTCACCGGCAGCCGGATCCAGCGTTGGCAGAACGGAGCATGGGTCGCCTATGTCGATGCCGCCGACCGGCTCCGGTCCGCGGACGCGCGGCACATCGCACGACGGCTGTCTCGGTGGGATTCCAATCCCAGCCACGGGCGGTCGGCGAGCACCAGCGGGGCGGCGTTCACCACGATGCTCGGAATTCCCGACGCGTCCGCGCTCGACGTCGCCGCGCTGTGGGCGCCGCGCAACCGCGACGACGAGCTGCGGGTCCCCATCGGTGTGACATCCACCGGTGAGCCGCTGATGTTCGACCTCAAGGACGAGGCCGAAGGCGGTATGGGCCCGCACGGCCTGATGATCGGCATGACCGGTTCGGGCAAGTCCCAGACCCTGATGTCGATTCTGTTGTCGCTGTTGACGACTCATTCCGCCGATCGCCTGATCGTGATCTATGCCGATTTCAAGGGCGAGGCGGGCGCCGACATCTTCCGTCACTTCCCCCAGGTCGTCGCCGTCATCTCCAACATGGCCGAAAAAAAGTCATTGGCAGACAGATTCGCCGATACCCTGCGCGGCGAGGTCGCCCGGCGCGAACAACTGCTGAAGGAGGCCGGACGCCGCGTCCAGGGCAGCGCGTTCAACTCGGTCACCGAATACGAGAATGCGATCGCGGAAGGCCACGACCTACCGCCACTGCCGACCCTGTTCGTGGTCGCCGACGAGTTCACCCTGATGCTCGCCGACCACCCCGAGTACGCCGACCTGTTCGACTACGTCGCGCGCAAGGGTCGGTCGTTCCGCATCCACATCCTGTTCGCCTCCCAGACGCTGGACGTCGGCCGGATCAAAGACATCGACAAGAACACGTCATACCGGATCGGCCTGAAGGTGGCCAGCCCGAGTGTCTCCCGCCAGATCATCGGTGTGGAGGACGCGTATCACATCGAGTCGGGTCGGGAGCACAAGGGCATCGGCTTCCTCGTGCCCGCCCCGGGCGCCCTGCCGATCAAGTTCCGCAGCACCTATGTCGACGGCATCTACGAGCCGCCGCGAGTGGACAGATCCGTTGTTGTGCATGCGATTCCGACACCGCAGCTGTTCAGCGCCGGCTGGGTCGACCCCGAACCGGACACCGTCATCGTCGACGACGGCGCCGATGTCGACGTGTTGCCGCCACGCAAACTGATCGCGACGATCGGCGACCAGCTGGCCCACTATGGACCCCGTGCACCCCAGCTGTGGCTGCCCCCGCTGGAGGCGGCCATCCCGCTGCAGAATCTGCTCGAACGCTCAGGGATCGGAGCCGGACACCTGCGCTGGCCGCTCGGCGAGATCGACCGCCCGTTCGACATGCGGCGCGATCCGCTGGTGTTCGATGCGACGTCCGCGGCGGGCAACATGGTGATCCACGGTGGACCGAAGTCCGGAAAGTCCACGGCACTGCAGACATTCGTGCTCTCCGCCGCCACGCTGCACGCCCCTGGCGACGTGTCGTTCTACTGCCTCGACTACGGCGGCGGTCAACTGCGCACCCTGGAGGATCTCGCGCACGTGGGCAGCGTGGCCTCGCCACTGGAACCGGAGCGGATCCGCCGCACATTCGGCGAGCTCGAGCAGCTGCTGCGGGCCCGGCAGAGGCACGGTGCGACCCGCAACGGCGACTACCGCGACGGCTACGGCGAGGTCTTCCTGCTGATCGACAACCTCTACGCGTTCAGCCGCGACAACACCGACACCTTCAACACCCGGAACCCGTTGCTCGCGAGGGTGACCGAGCTTGTCAACACCGGTCTGTCCTACGGCATCCACGTCGTGATCACCACCCCGAACTGGCTCGAGGTGCCGCTGGCGATGCGCGACGGTCTCGGGCTTCGGCTGGAATTGCGGTTGCACGATTCGCACGACAGCAACGTGCGGGTGGTGGGGGCGCTTCGCAGGCCCGCCGACAGCGTGCCGGTCGACCAGCCCGGGCGCGGTCTCACCATGGCCGCCGAGCACTTCCTGTTCGCCCGACCGACACTCGGGTCCATCGCCGCACTCAACGCCCGTTATCCGGGACAGAGCGCGCCACCGATCCGGCTGCTGCCGACCAACCTGGCGCCGTCGGCTCTCGGGACGCTGTATCCGGCCCCGGAGCAGGTGGCCATCGGGCAGCGCGAAGAGGATCTGGCTGCGGTCACCGTCGACTTCACCGACAATCCGCTGCTGATGGTGTTCGGCGACGCCAAGACTGGCAAGACGACGTTGCTGCGCCACCTCATCCGCACCATCCGGGAGAACTCGCGTTCCGACCAGGTAGCCTTCACGGTCATCGACCGGCGTCTCCAACTGGTCGACGAGCCGATCTTCCCCGACAACGAGTACACCCCCAACATCGACCGGGTCCTGCCCGCCATGCTGGGCTTGTCATCGCTGCTCGAGAACCGAAGGCCGCCTGCGGGTCTGAGCCCGCAGGAGCTGAGTGGCTGGACGTACCGCTCAGGGAATGGGAACGGAAACGGGAACGGGAACGGCGCGGGTAACCACCTGCACTACCTGATCATCGACGATGTCGACCAGATTCCGGATGGTCCCGCGGTCAGCGGTCCCTTCGTCGGCCAACGTCCGTGGACCGCGCTGATCGGGCTGCTGGCGCAGGCTTCCGACCTGGGTCTGCGGGTGATCGTCACTGCCAGAGCGGCCGGGTCGGCCCACGCGGTCATGACGGCCCCGCTGCTGCGCCGTCTCAACGACCTGCAGGCCACCACCCTCATGCTGTCGGGAAATCCTCAGGACAGCGGCAAGATTCGGGGGCACCGGTTCAGCCGGCTGCCCGTCGGGCGCGGCATGCTGCTCGACGCCACCGATACGCCGACGTTCGTCCAGCTTGTCAACCCCCACGCCGCCGACGGTGCGGCCGCCCAGTCGGGACGCAGCGGAAAGGAATACAGCTGATGACCCTGCGAGTAGTCCCAGAAGGTCTGACCGCGGCCGGCGCGGCCGTGGAGGCGCTGACCGCCCGGATGGCCGCCGCCCACGCCGCTGCCGCTCCGTTGGTGACCGCTGTGCTGCCGCCCGCGGCCGACGCGGTGTCACTGCAGACCGCCGCCGGATTCAGCTTCAGCGGCGCTGAGCATCAGACGGTGGCCGCCCAGGGCGTCCAGGAACTCGGCCGGTCCGGGATCGGTGTCGGTGAGTCCGCGGCCAGCTATGCCAGCGGCGACGCGATGGCCGCCTCGACCTACGTGATCGCCCGGGGCTGACATGACAGCACCGGTATGGATGGCGCTGCCGCCCGAGGTCCACTCGGCGCTGCTCAGCAGCGGCCCCGGGCCGGGCTCGCTGCTCGCGGCGGCCGGTGCCTGGCACTCGATGAGCGTCGAATACTCCGCTGCTGCAGCAGAACTCACCGGCATCCTGGCTGCTGTGCAGGCCGGCTCCTGGGAAGGTCCGAGCGCAGAGCGGTACGTCGCCGCCCACACCCCCTACCTCGCGTGGTTGGCCCAGCAGAGCGCCACCAGCGCCGCCGCCGCCGTCCAGCACGAGACCGCGGCCGCCGCCTACTCGACCGCGGTCGCGACCATGCCCACGCTGCCGGAACTGGCGCTCAACCACACCACCCACGCCGTCCTGGTCGCGACGAACTTCCTGGGGCTCAACACCATCCCGATCGCCGTGAACGAGGCGGACTACGTCCGCATGTGGATCCAGGCGGCCACCACGATGGCGACCTACCAGGCGGTGTCGAGCGCCGCGCTCGCCGCGACGCCCGCGTCCACCCCTGCTCCGTTCGTGCTGCTACCCGGAGTCGGCGAGGCGGGCGCCGCCGCAGCCACCGGCACCGCCTTCGCGGCCCAGGCGCGAGCTGTCGAATCCGGAGCGGCACTCAATGTTTCGAACATCATCGAAGAACTGCTGAAGTTCTACGGTGAGATCCTGAGGTTCCTATTCGAGCCCATCATCAGGTTCCTGATGGACCCGATCGGCAACACGATCCAGCTGATCACCGACTTCCTCACCAACCCCCTCCAGGCACTCATCACATGGGGCCCCTTCCTCTTCGCGGTGGCCTACCAGGCCATTTCCTGGATCGGCGCCTCGATCCTGTACCCGTCGCTTCTACTGCTCCCGCTGCTGATCACGACGCTCGCGATCGTGGCGGGTGTGCTGGAGCGCCTGCTGGAACTGTTCAACCTGCCACCGGCAGAGGCTCCGGCCGAAGAGCCCGCCACCCAGTCCCCGGCGCCGGCCCGGGCCGATCAGCAGAACGTTCCCCCGGTGATGACCTCGCCCCCGGCGCCGAGCAGTGCCCCGATCTCGGCCAACACGGTCAGCACCGGAACGGCGCCCGCCCCGGGTGCGCCGGCTGCTGCCGCGGCGCCGATCGTGCCGTATGTGGTGGCGGGCCGGGACCCGGGAGAAGGCTTCTCGCCGACGGCGCGTGACACGACGGGGGCCAAGGCCCCGGCCGCGACCATCCCCGCGGCCGCCTCCGGTGCCGCCGCCTCCGCCGCGGCGCGGCGCAAGCGCCGCCGCAAGCAGCAGGAGGACATCAAGGGGCGCGGATTCGCCGATGCCTATCTGGACTACGAGGACGAACCGGATGTGGAGCAGCCGCCGCGGACCGAACCACGGGTCACCGCCTCCGGACGAGGCGCCGGTCCGATGGGTTTCTCCGGCACCGTCGGCACCTCCACCGACGCGGCGACGGGCCTGACCACACTCGCCGGCGACCGATACGGCGGCGGGCCCACCTCGCCCATGCTCCCCGGCACATGGGATCCGTCGGCCGACCCCGATGGCGCCGCCACCACCGACGATCCACCAGATAACCACCACCGGAAGGAAAAACCATGAGCCTCTTGGATGCTCACATCCCGCAGATCGTGGCGTCGGAGGCGGCATTCGGCGCCAAGACGGCGCTGATGCGCAGCACCATCGCGCAGGCCGAGCAGGCGGCGCAGTCCGCGCAGGCATTCCACATGGGCGAGTCGTCGGCCGCGTTCCAGGCCGCCCACGCCCGCTTCGTGGAGGTCTCGGCGAAGGTCAACGCGCTCCTGGACATCGCGCAGGCAAACCTCGGCGACGCCGCAGGCTCCTATGTGGCCGAAGACGCCGCAGCCGCAAGCAATTACACCGCCATCTGATCCGGCGCACCGACAGCACCAGGGAGAACCTCGATGTCACAGATCATGTACAACTATCCGGCGATGCTCGCTCACGCCGGCGAGATGAACAGCTACGCGGGCGCTCTGCACGCCGTCGGCGCCGATATCGCCGCTGAGCAGGCCGCGCTGCAGAACGCCTGGCAGGGCGATACCGGCGTGATCTACCAGGCGTGGCAGGCGCAATGGAACACGAGCCTCGAGGAGCTGGTCCGGGCTTACCGGGCGATGGCCGGCACCCACGAGATGAACACCACGTCGATGGCCGCACGCGATCAGGCCGAAGGTGCGAAGTGGGGCTGATCGGTTCCAGTGGGCGCTAACGCCGTCGAGCTGACCGCCGACGCGGCCTGGTTCCTGGCCGATGTCCTTGGTGCCGGGTCGTTCCCCTGGGTACTGGCGATCACGCCGCCCTACAGCGATCTCGCGCATCGCGAGACATTCGAGGAGGACCAGACCGAGCAGCTGACCCGAATGGGGGTCATGAGTACCGCCCGCGAGGTGGACATCTCGGTGGCGCGGTGGATCCGGTTGGTCTGCAGGCCCACTCAGTGGCTTGAGCTCCGGTTCGTCGGTGACCGCGGGGCGATGCTGCGCGGCATCGTCGCCCGCAGTGCCGCGGGAACCGTCGTGGCGCTGCGCACCGGCGGACTGATCACCCTGACCGAGATGGACATCGACCACCCGCATGCGCTGGTGCCGGTGCTCACCATCGGGCTGTCCGGGCAGACACCCGCCCGCTTCGAGAGCTTTGCGTTGCCTGCCCGCGTCGGCGCATCCGCCGACGATCAGATCCGCAAGGGTGCCTCGGCCCATGACCTGCTCGACTTCCTGGGTGTCCCCTCATCCGCGCGCCCCGTGGTGGTGGCCGCGTTCGAGGAGTCCCGCAGCTACGTCGAGATCGTCGCCGGAGCGCACCGTGACGGCCACCGGGTCAGCACCGACATCGGGGTCAGCATCGTCGACACCACCCTGGGCCGGGTCCTGGTCAGCCCGGCCAAAGCCTATGACGGCGAATGGATATCGACGTTCGCCCCGGGCATCCCGATGGCGATCGCGGCGGCGGTCGAGCGTCTGACCGCCGAACTGCCCGACGGCCGCTGGTTCCCCGACCAGGCGGTCACCCGAGACTTCGACGAACCCACGTCAACACGAACAGGCCAGAGAGAAGAGAAATGCCAGAGTCGGCTTTGAGCACCAGTTCCGTTCTCGGTGCGGGTGGCACGGTGATGCCCATCGTGCGGGTCGCCGTCCTCACCGCGACGGTGGACGACGACGGCGCCGCGGACGGCGCGGGACGTCTCACCGAGATCGCGCTGCCCGCCGAGCTTCCCCTGCGTGAGGTCATCCCTGCTGTACAGCGCATCGTGGCGCCCTCCGACGAAACCGTCGGGGCGGCGGAGCTGCTGAGCCTCGCGCCCATCGGTGGCGCGCCGTTCAGCCTGGACGCGACGCTGAACACGGTGGGCGTGGTCGACGGCGACCTGCTGGCGCTGCAGCCCGTCCCGTCGGGCCCGCCTGCCCCACGCATCGTCGAGGACATCGCCGACGCCGCGATGATCTTCTCGGCGGCACGCGAACGACCCTGGGGTATCGCCCACATTCGCAACGGCGCCACCATTGCTGCCGTCGGGCTGATCCTCGTCGCGACCGCGCTGGCCGTGGCTCACCGTGCCGTCACCGGCTCGCTGATCGGCTTGTTCGCCGTCAGCGGCGTGGCGATCGCCGCCGTCCTGGGTGCTCTGGTGGCACGGACGGGGTCACCGCGACTGGCGACCGCGCTTGCCGCCGCCGCGCTGCCGTCCGTCGCCGCCGCGTTCGCGCTGGCGGTGCCCGGCGCCTTCGGCCCCGCGAGTGTCCTGCTGGGAGCGGCGGGCGTGGCCGCCTGGTCGATCATCAGCATCACCGTCGGCGAACGCGCGGTCGCGCTCTTCACCGCCGCCGCCGCGTCGGCGCTGGGTGTGCTGTCGGCCGCTGGGGCCGCGTCGCTGTGGACGTTGGACACCGTGAGCGTGGGCTGTGGCCTGATCCTGGTGGCTCTGGTAGTCACCGTGCAGGCCGCGCAGTTGTCGGCTCTGTGCGCGCGCCTACCGGTACCCGTCATCCCCGCGCCCGGCGATCCTGCGCCGTCGGCCCCTCCGTTGCGGGTACTCGCGGATCTGCCGCGCCGCATCCGCGTCACCGACGCGCACCAGACCGGGTTCATCGCCGCGGGCGTTCTGCTGGCGGTGGCGGGGTCGGTGATCCTGTTGTGGCCCGCCGTCACCGGTGACGGCGCAGCGTCGCCGTGGGCCTGGTATCTGGTGGTGGCCACCGCGCTCGCCGCCGCACTGCGGGCACGAGTGTGGGATTCGGTCTCCTGCAAAGCCTGGCTGCTGGGACACGCCTACCTCGTGTCCTCGGTGCTTCTCGCGATGTTCGCGGCACACGGGAACTACGCCGCCGCCTGGTGGGCGCTGGGCGTACTGGTGGTGCTGGTGGCCGTGTGGGTTGTGGCGGCACTGAACCCGCAGATCACGCGGCCCGACAGCTATTCGCTGCCGATGCGCCGGGTGCTGGGCTTCGTGGCTGCGGCTCTCGACGCGTCGGTGATCCCGGTGATGGCCTACCTGGTGGGACTGTTCGCGTGGGTACTGAACGGCTTCTGAGCGTGGGTGCGCAGGCATGGGATGTGAGTCGGTGATCCGTCGCGTGGGTACCGTGCTGGCGGTCGTCGCGGCGGTCGTCGCGGTCAGCGGACCGTCCGCCGCGGCGGTCACGCCCCCCGAGCCCGATCCGGCGGTCGCCCCGCCGACGGGCAGTGCCGGGCCCGTCGCGTCGATGACGCAGCGCAACCCCTGCACAACCGGGGGCGCCATCCCCGGCACCGATACGACGGTGCCGAGCCCGAACCAGTTGTCGCTCAACTTGTCCGAGGCCTGGCGGCACAGTCGTGGGGACGGCCAGTTGGTCGCGGTCATCGATACCGGGGTCGCGCCGGGTCCACGGCTGCCCAACGTCGAGGCCGGCGGCGACTTCATCGAGTCGGGCAACGGCCTGACAGACTGCGACGGCCACGGCACCCTGGTGGCAGGGCTCATCGCCGGACAGCCGGGTCCGGACGGGTTCTCGGGAGTCGCGCCGGCCGCGCGGATCCTGTCCATCCGGCAGTCGTCGTCCCGGTACGCCCCGAGCGATCCGGGAGAGGACCCGGTGCTCGCGCGCGCCAGCCTGGACGCGCAGACGCTGGCTCGTGCGATCGTGCGCGCCGCCGACCTGGACGCGCGCGTCATCACCATCTCCACGGTCAGCTGCATTCCCGTCGGCAAGAACTTCGACCAGAGCGAACTCGGCGCCGCCCTCCGGTACGCCGCTGTGGACAAGGACGCCGTGATCATCGCTGCGGCAGGAGATTCCGGTGACGCCGGCGCGGGTGCCGCGTGCGAGTCCAACCCCCTGTCCGATCCCGCGCTGCCTTCGGACCCCCGCAACTGGTCTGGTGTGGCCACCCTGTCCGTTCCCGGCTGGTGGCAGCAGTACGTGCTGTCGGTGGGTTCGCTGGGGCCCGGTGGGCAGCCCTCCCCGTTCACCATGGCCGGACCGTGGCTCGGGATCGGCGCACCGGGAGAGAACATCACGTCGGTGAGCAACGACGCGGCAGGCGGCCTGGCCAACGGGCTGCCCGGCGCCGACCAGCAGCTGGTCCCCATCAGCGGCACCGGTTACGCGTCGGCCTATGTGTCAGGCGTTGCGGCGTTGGTGCGCAGCAGGTTTCCCGAACTCACCGCCCCGCAGGTGGTGGACCGTCTCACCGGGACCGCGCACGCCGCCGCCCGCTCACCGTCAAACCTGGTCGGTGCCGGCAGCGTCGATCCCGTGGCGGCGCTGACGTGGAACGTACCTGCCGGCCCCGACGCCGATTCCGCGGCTGCCACGCAGGTCGCTGCTCCGGCATTGCCTGCGCCGCAGGATCCGCTGCCACGCGTCGTCGCGTTCGCGGGCACCGCGGTTCTGGCACTCGTCGCGCTGGCTGCGCTCCTGTGGAACAGAAATCGAAAGGACACCCGGTCATGAACGTCCGGCTCACCCTCGCCGCGCTGGTCGTCATCCCGGCGGCGATGGCCTTCCCGTGGCAGTCCACATCACAGCGCTGGCTGCTCGGTGTCGCCGTCGCGATCGTCGTCGTGCTGTTCGCCTGGTGGCGTGGCATGTTCGTGACCACCATTGTCGCGCGCCGTCTCGCGATGCTGACCCGTCGTCGCGTTCCCCGCGGCACCAGCAGCTCGGCCGAGTACGCCACCGTGACGCTCCGCGTAACCCCCCGTGAGACGTCGGAGTTGCCGGTGGCGTTGGTGGCCGGCTACCTGGATCGGTACGGCATCAGCTTCGACAAGGTCCGGATCACCGGCCGCGACCGCGGCGCCGTGCGGACCACCTGGATCGCGCTGACCCTCGGCGCGGCGGACAACGTGGCGGCTCTGACCGCGCGGTCCCCGCAGATCCCGCTGCACGCCACCGCCCAGCTGGCTGCCCGACGGTTGGCCGATCACCTCCGGGAGATCGGGTGGGAGGTGTCCCTCGACGACGCACCGGACGTACCGGTGGAAGACGGGGGCAGGGAGACCTGGCGTGGTGTCACCGACGGTCGCAGCCATCTGGCCGCGTACCGGATCGCGGTCGACGAGCAGCTGGCCGAGACCCTGTCGTCGGTGTGGTCGTCGGGCGCCGACGAGACCTGGACGGCCCTCGAGTTCTCCGGCAGCAGAACCCGTCCCGAGGTGGCGGCAGTGTGCGCACTGCGCACGGGTGAACGGCCGGGCAGTCGTGCACCGGTCGCCGGTCTGACACCCCAGCACGGCGTGCACGGTTCCTCGCTCACCGCGCTCGCACCGGGATCGGATCTGCGACTGTCCGCGCATCCGGTGCCGGTTCCGTCGGGGCTGCCTGCCGGGTTGAGCTGGCCGGCCGGCGCCGCGCTCAGTCGAACATGAACTCCCCGAGGAAGCGCGTCATCCGCCGCAGGTAGTCCGGCTGGCTGACGTGCAGCACATGGTTGCCCGGGAACCAGTGGAACGCGCAGTGATCCCAGTGTTTCCACAACAGCTCGGCCTGCTCGGGAGGTGCCAGGCGGTCGCCGAGCCCGGCGATGATCAGCCGCCGCTCCTTGGCGGGCAGTGGACGGTAGTTCAGCGGCGACGAGTACATGGTTGCGGCGTCGGCCAGTTCGGTGTCCGAACCGGCCAGCCAATCACGCAGCGCGACAACCTTGTTCGCGGGAAACCACTCATCGACCGTGCGGTCGGGGGTGACCACTGGGACATTGGGGATGACCGCCTGGATCCGGTCGTCGACACTGGCGATCAGCGCCGAGGTGTAGCCGCCGAGTGACATTCCGGTCAGCGCAATCCGATCGACGCCGGTGAACTCGAGATAGTCGATGATCGAGCGGAAGTCGTGCACCGCCTGTGCCATCGCCTCGGCGAAACCGGCCATCCCGTGCGCGAAGTACCCGTGCCCGCTGAACGGCGAGTACTTCTCGGCGCGGCGGCCGTGGAACGGCAGGGTGTACAACATGACGTCGTAACCGCAGCGGTAGAACCACGGCAGCGAGAAGAACAGTCCGTTGAACAGATACGCCGACCCCATGAACCCGTGGATCAGGCACAGCGTCGGCCGCGGGCCGTCGTCGTGGCGCCAGTGCTGGGCGTGCACCACGTTGTTGCGCACGTAGCGCGCGCACTGGTCCCGCAGGGCAGGGTTGACGGCCTGGAAGCTGCTCTCGAACCGGATGTTGCGGACGTTGCCGTGCGCCAACCACTCGGCGATCGGGTTCGCGGGCCGCGTCGACACCCGCGGCGGTGACGCCGGGGCGGGAAACGACAGGTTCGGGTCCTTGGCCGCCGCCAGCTCGGCATAGAACCTCAGATGGTCCTGTTCGGCGCGGGTCTCGGAACGGCGCAGTGCGGTGGCCACGGATGGGAGCATCGTGGCGCTCAACAGCGACGCGATGGACGTGCGCAGCGCCAGGTCCGCGACGGCCGACGAATCCACGATCAGCCGCTGCCGCGTGGTCAGGTCGATCCGGCGCGGCAACCCGCGCGCGGTGGCGTCTGCGCCGGGGACGTCCGGAACCGGGATGGGCGGCGCCTCATCGGGCACACTGTCGGGTTCCACGTCTGGCATGCTAACCGCGCGTCGATGCGAAGTGTCAGACTGTCGCCATGTGGAACCCGGACGTCTACCTGACCTTCGCCGACCACCGTGGCAGGCCCTACTACGATCTGCTGGCACGGGTCGGGGCCCGCACTCCACGCCGCATCGTCGATCTGGGCTGCGGGCCGGGCAATCTCACCGAGACGCTGTCGGTGCGCTGGCCCGACGCCGCGATCGAGGCCTGGGACTCGTCCCCGGAGATGGTGGAGTCCGCGCGGGCACGGGGCGTCGACGCGAGAGTGGGCGACGTCCGCGACTGGACTCCGGCGCCCGACACCGACGTCGTGGTCAGCAATGCGACGTTGCACTGGGTGCCCGAGCATGCCGAGCTGCTGGTCCGCTGGGCCGCGCAACTCGCCGAGGGGTCGTGGCTCGCCTTCCAGGTCCCGGGGAACTTCGATGCGCCGTCCCATCAGGCTGTGCGCGACCTGGTGCGCCGGCCGGAGTGGTCAGAACTGTTGCGCGACTTTCCTTTCGAGAAGTCGGAAGTTGTGAGGACGGCCGACGGCTACGCCGGGCTTCTGACCGACGCCGGCTGCGCGGTCGACGCCTGGGAGACCACCTATGTGCACGAGCTGACCGGGGCGAACCCGGTGCTGGAATGGATCCACGGCACGGCGCTGCGGCCGGTGCGCGCCGCCCTGTCGGACGAGCAGTGGGCGCAGTTTCGCGATGAGCTGATCCCCGTGCTCGACGTCGCCTATCCCGTCCGCTCCGACGGCATCACGTTCTTCCCGTTTCGGCGGATATTCGTTGTCGCCCAGGTGAAGGACTAGCGGCGCTGGTCGAGCAGCTCGATGACCTGCGCCACCAGCTGATCGATGTCTGCGCCGGTGGTGTCGAGCACCAGGTCGGCGTTGTCGGGAGGCTCGTAGGGCGCGTCGACGCCGGTGAGCCCCTTCAGTTCGCCCGCCCGCGCCCGGGCGTACAGCCCCTTCGGGTCACGTTTCTCGCACTCCTCCCGCGGCGTCGCGACATAGACCTCGATGAACGGGAGCTTCGCCGCGTCGTTGAGGGCCCGCGCGATCTCACGGTCGGACTTCAGCGGCGACACCAGGGACGCGAGCGCGACCACACCCGCGTCGGCGAACAACCGAGTGAGATGCCCGACCCTGCGGATGTTCTCGGCGCGGTCACCCGCGGAGAAGCCGAGGTCGTCGGACAGGCCGTGGCGGATGTTGTCGCCGTCGAGCAGGTAGGCGACCTGACCCGAATCGACCAACGCCCGCTCCACCGCCACGGCGACGGTCGACTTACCCGACGCCGGTAGACCCGTGAACCAGATGGTCGCGCCGCGCTGCCCGGTGGCCGCCCTTCGGTAGTCCCGTTCCAGAGACGAGGGATGCCAACGGATGTCATTGCGTGTCTGCTCACCGGGTTTCACCTCACGGGGCTCGACGATGGTCCCCGCACCCACGGTGTCGTTGGACGTCTCGTCGATGAGGATGAACGCGCCGCTGTCGCGATTCTCGGTATACGGGTCGGCGACCACGATCGAGCTGGTGCGCAGCGTCACCACCCCGATGTCGTTGAGGACCAATTCCACCGGGTTGTCGAGCTCGTCGAGCGTCTCGGGGTCGAGCCTGGAGTGCAGCGTCTGCACGGTGGCACGGACCGTGCGGGTGCCCTGCTTGAGAGCCAGTCGATCGCCCGCGCGCAGCGGAGCGTCGCGGAACCAGCACACGGTGGCGTCGAGCTCGCGGGCCAGCACCGGCAGCGTCGCATCGTCGGCCCCGCTGACGAACACATCACCCCGACCGACGTCGATGTCATCGGCGAGCTCGATCGAGACCGACAGGGGTGCAACGGCTGTCGGGCGCTCGTCGTCGAGGGTGTCGACTGCCGTGACGGTCGATCGGGTGCCGGCAGGAAGGCTGATGACGGAATCCCCGACGCTCAGCGTGCCGGCGGCCAATCGGCCCGTGTAGCGGCGGCGCTGGTGTGGGCTCGGTCGGGACACCCACTGCACCGGAAGGCGCAGGCTGCGCGACTCCGCATGCGGTGCGGTCAGTTCCACCGACTCGAGGTACTCCAGCAGGGCTGGTCCCTGGTACCACGGCGTGTTGTCCGACCGGTGCACGACGTTGTCGCCGAGCTTCGCCGCGACGGGGATGACGGTGATCTCGGCGTCGCCGAGCCGCGCAGCCACCCGCTGCAGCTCCACCTCCACCTCGCGGAATCGACCCTCGTCGAAATCGACCAGGTCGATCTTGTTGACCGCTGCGACAAAGTGCTTGATACCCAACAGCTTCGCGATTCGAGCATGGCGGTTGGTCTGGCGCAGCACGCCGGCGCGGGCATCCACCAGGAGCACGGCGACATGCGCGTTGGAGGCTCCGGTGAACATGTTCCTGGTGTAGCGCTCGTGTCCGGGGGTGTCGGTCAGGATGTAACTGCGGTTCTCGGTCGAGAAGAACCGGTAGGCGACATCGATGGTGATGCCCTGTTCGCGTTCGGCGCGCAGACCGTCGGACAGCGCGGCGAGGTCGGCCACCCCCTCCTCGTCGGTCACCGCCTCCAGATGATCCAGCGGCAGGCTGTCGGTATCGTGCAGCAGCCGTCCGATCAGCGTGCTCTTGCCGTCGTCGACCGATCCCGCGGTGGTGATCCGCAGCAGCTGTCGTGTGGTGGCGCTCATCAGTATCCTCGCTTCTTCGCGCGAGCGCTCATCAGTATCCCCGCTTCTTCGCGCGAGCGCTCATCAGAAATACCCCTCGCGCTTGCGGTCTTCCATCGCCGCCGCCGACGTCCTGTCGTCGGCCCGGGTCTCGCCGCGCTCGGAGACCGTGGCAGCGGAGATCTCGGAGATCACCTTGTCGATGGTCGTCGCCCGGGAGCGCACCGCGCCGGTGATGGTCAGGTCACCCACCGTGCGGTAGCGGACCCATTCGACCGACGAGGTCTCGCCGTCGTTCGGCCGGGCGTACTCGGAGACGGCGAGCAGGATCCCGTCCCGCTCGAACACCTCACGCTCGTGGGCGAAGTAGATGGACGGCAACTCGAGCTTCTCCAACTCGATGTAGCGCCAGATGTCGAGCTCGGTCCAGTTGCTCAGCGGGAACACCCGAACCTGTTCCCCGCGGCGGATCCGGCCGTTGTAGAGCGACCACGGCTCGGGACGCTGAGCGCGCGGGTCCCATTGACCGAACTCGTCGCGGAAGCTGAGGATGCGTTCCTTGGCGCGGGCCCGCTCTTCGTCGCGACGCGCTCCGCCGAACGCCGCGTCGAAGCGGCCGGCCTCCAACGCGTCGAGCAGCGTGCGGGTCTGCTGCCGGTTGCGTGAGCCCAGTGGTCCGGGGTCGGCCACCCGGCCGGAGTCGATGGTCTCCTGCACCGACGCGACGATCAGCTTGTGCCCTTCCCACGTCACCCGCCGGTCGCGAAATTCGATCACCTCGTCGAAGTTGTGCCCGGTGTCGACGTGCATGACGGGGAACGGCAGCGGTCCGGGCCGAAAAGCCTTCTCCGCCAGACGGAGAAGGACGATCGAGTCCTTTCCTGCCGAGAACAGCAGCACGGGCCGCTCCAGCTCGGCCACCACCTCGCGGATGATGTGCACGGCCTCGGCTTCGAGCAGCCGGAGCTCGTCCACGCGGACGGCGTCGTCGGTGTCTGTCGTCATGTGGGAAGACCCTCCCTCTCTGCGTCGGCGCGATAGCGGTCCACCCATTCGTCGGACCGCTGATCGGCCTGGCGCTCCAGCGCCGGTGCGGGCGCCAGGCGCGGATCCTGCCCGATCCTCTCCAACACCTCGGCGACCACCTGGGTGAGATTGCGCCACAGCACCGGGTAGGGCACATCGATGGGCTGGACGTTCTCCTCGGCGAACCAGTTGCGCCAGCCGGCATCCTGGGCCCGCAGCATCGTCACCACGTGTGCAATCGCCCCGGCGTGATACTCGGCACGTGCATCGCGCACCGGGTCGGGCCTGCCGCGCCAGACCCGGGTCTGGACCGCCCGCCAGAACGAAACCGCCTGCGAGACAACGTCCGGTCGATAGACATGGATGAGAACGGGGTCGCTGCCGACGACGTCGCGGATGGCGGAGAGCAGCCCGGTCCCGGAACGGTCGGGCAAGCCTGCGGCGCGCTGCAACAGTAGCGGCGTCTGGTTCCACATCAGCTTGCCGCCCCAGATGCCGTTCGGGGTCCGCCCGACGGTGCGGATGTAGTCCCGCCAGATCTCCGGTGGGGCCAGATCGGGCTTGCCCTCGTCGAGCGGGTCCAGCAGCCGCAGGATCGATTCGTCCTCGACGCCCTCGAACCATTGGCGCGGCTGCGGCGACTGACTGGTGGTCGGCAGATACTGGAAGAACTCGCCGGGCTCGCCGGCCACCCCGGTCGCCCGCAGCGATTCCACCAGCAACGTGCTGCCGCTGCGCTGAGAGGCGAGCACCAGGTACGCCGTCGGGCTGGCTGACATGCGCGAGAGCTTAACCCCAATCGCCTGAGGCAGCACCACCGGGATTTGCGATCGTGCTGAGTGAAACTATTGTGCGGCGCCGCGATCTTGATCGAGGCCGCGCTCGACGGCAGTGGCTGAGCGACTTGGGATCTCGAGTTTGTTGATGTGGGCGTAGGTCTGCGTATAGCGGTCGGCGATGCGGCTGCCCGCGAAGTCCGACGGGATGACGTCCCTGGTCTTCTGACGCCATTCGTTGAGCAGCAGGGCCAGCTCGGTGCCGACAGCCTCGGCCCTCTCGGTGGCCTCGGGGCCCAGCAAATTGGTTGTCTCGGTGGGGTCGGCCTTCAGGTCGTAGAGCTCGCGTTCCGGCCGTGGAGTGCAGGCCAGCGGTTCGACGACGCGCCCCGGTGCGCTGTCGGCGATGTCCCACGGCAGATCGAGCAACGGCCGTACCGCGTAGTTCTCGATGTAGCTGTAGTCCTTGGTGCGGATCGCGCGGATCGGATCGAACGAATCGTGGTAGGTCTTCATGGTGTAGACCTCGGTGCGCGCAGGGTCGGCTCCGTCGGTCAATTGTGTTGCGTGGGAGAGCCCCTCCACATCCGGCGGGATGTCGAGACCGAGCAGTTCGAGCAGCGTGGGCACCAGGTCGACGCCACTGAAGAGTTCGTCGTAGATCCTCGGTGTCGCGGCACCGCCGCGCGGCGGCCGCACGATCAGCGCGATACCCGTACCCGCGTCGTACAACGTGGACTTCGCACGGGGGAGGGCGGGCCCGTGGTCGGTGACGAAGACGACCCACGTGGTGCGGTCGAGCCCGGTCTGCTCCAGCCTGTCGAGGAGCTGACCCACCGCGGCATCGGCGACGGTGATCGCTCCGTAGAAGTCGGCGAGATCCTGCCGGATGTCGGCGGTGTCGGGCAGGTAGTCGGGCAGCGTGACCGCCTCGGCCTCGGCGGGTTCATAGCGGTCGTGCGGATAGGGCCGGTGCGTTTCGAAGAAGCCGGTGGTCAGCAGGAACGGCTCTTTCGGCGCGTCGCCGAGCCATCGTGTCGCCTGCTCGACGACATATTCGCAGTACGAGTTGGACACGTCGAACTCGTCGAATCCCAGCCTGGCCGGGTACGAGGTTTCGTGTTGCATACCGAAAAGTGCTGTGTACCAGCCATGTTCGGACAGCAACTGGGGGAGTGTGCGGACCTCGGGCCGGTACTCCCAGCCGTGATGGGCCAGGCCCACCAGGCCGTTGCTCTGTGGGTAGCGCCCGGTGAACAACGAGCCGCGCGACGGTGAGCACAGTGGCGCGGTGGCATGCGCGGAGGTGAACAGTGTGCCTTCGGCGGCCAGTTGGTCCAGTCTCGGGCTGTCGACGTCGGCGTGCCCGTACGCACCGAGATAGCGGCCGAGGTCGTGCCAGTGCACGAGCAGAACGTTGTCTCGGCGTGGTGTGGTCACGGGTTCCTTTCCTGTGTCGACACCGTGTGCGGGGAAAGCGCGAAGGATTACGGGTGGTAGGGCACCCCGACGGCACGGAAGACGAATTCCGGGGGTGCGTCGAAGGCCAGCGACGTGCGGGGCACCTGCGCCAGCACATCCTGCGGGATCTCGTCCTTGTAGTGCAGGGACAGCTCGCCCGAGCAGCGAGAGTCGACGGCGGCGACGTCGACCTCCAGGGTCAGGCCGGTGCGCGACAGTTCGGCTTTGACAGCGCCGGTCTGCGGGGCGTCGAAGCGGTGGTCCATAGTCCGGCCGGCGAGCTTGGGCACCGACGACAGCGTCGCGAGCACCCGCTCGTTGGTGATGACCAGCGAGCCGACGTAGCTCGCGATGCTGCCCCCGGAGCGCAGACCCGGCACGGTGCCCCGGAAGCGGCGGGTGACGGGGACGTACTCGGCGAGGAACAGCACTCCCTCGGCATCGACCTCAGCGCGCAGGGCGCTGGGAAGCCTGCCGATTCGGAACAGCTTCCGAAGAAATACGGCCATGCACGAACGGTAGCTCAGCCACGCGGCACACCGAGCACGCTGTAGACGAACGTGGGCGGAACGTCGAAGGCGAGCGTGCGCGCGGGCACCCGGGCCAGCACGTCGGCCGATAACCCCGTCGTGTACGTCACCGACAGGGTCCCGGAGAACTGCGGGTCGACCGACGACAGGTCGGCGACCTGCAGCGTCAAACCGGTCGCCGACAGCGTGCCGCTCACCGCGCCCGTCTTCGGCGTAGTCCAGGGCTGATCGACGGCCCGTCCCGACCTACCCGGCAGTGCCGACATGGTCGCCAGCAGTCGCCGGTTCGTCAGGACCAGCGCTCCGCCGTAGCCGCGCACCAGACCGACCGACCTGCGGCCGGGGATGTGACCGGTGAACCGCGCCGCCACCCCCACGCATTCGGACAGATGGATGACGCCCTCGGCCTCGACCTGGGCACGCATGTCGGCGGGAAGTTTGCCGATACGGAACAGCCTGCGCAGCAGTCCGGCCACAGGTGCAGCGTAATGGGTCCCGTAATATTTGCCACACGAATTGGTGGTACAGCTTGTCTCGTGAATGTGACCAGCCGATGGCTGATCGGCGCCGCCATCGGGGCCGTCGGCATCTACGCGCTCATGTGGGTGGGGTTTGCCCAGGATTGGTCGTGGCTCGCGCGTGTCGATACCGCCGCGCTCGACGCGGCGTACCGCTTCGGTGAAGCCCGCCCCGGCTGGGTGACCGCGTGGGACATCTACTGCACGGTGCTGGGGCCCGGGGCGTTCCGGATCGCGACGGTCGTGGTCATCGTCATGGCCTTCGTCCGACGCCACATCCGCGTGGCGATCTTCCTCATCGTCAGCGTCGAATTCAGCGGCATCGTCACCGAGACCGCCAAACACTTCGCCGACCGCTCGCGACCGGACACCGCGATGGTGTCGGCGCTGTCGTCATCGTTCCCGTCGGGTCATGCCCTAGGTGTCATGGTGTGCGTCGCCGCGCTGCTCGCCGTCGCTCTACCGCGGGTGCGGCCGGGACGGCGGGCCGGTCTCATCGCGCTCGGCGCCGTGATCGTCGTGACGATCGGCATCGGCCGGGTGGTGCTCAACGTGCACCACCCCTCGGACGTGGTGGCCGGATGGGCCCTCGGCTACGCGTACTTCGTCGTGTGCCTGCTTCTGGTGCCGCCGACGGCACCCGTCACCACACGGGACGAAATACCTGAAGCGCTCGATAACGCACGCTGAAGCTCGCCTCGTCGAGCTCGGTGCCGACCTCGCCGTCGAGCGCCAGCACCGTCGGGCCGTCGGGGGACCGGAACGCGAACTCCGGCACGCGCAGCTCGTGATAGAGCGGGCTGCGCTCGAGCCGCCCCAGCGCCACCGCCGTCAGGATCCGGAGCCGGCTCAGCCGGCGTCCGGTTTCCAGGATCCGGATGTCGATCAGCCCGTCGTCCATCCGGGTCCGGCGCGACGGCGCGAAGCCCGACGGCAGGTACGTGGAGTTGCCCAGGAAGAACAGCGACGTCAGCAGCGATTTGTTGTCGTACTCGATGCGCACGGGCTCGTACCGCCGCAGCGTGTGGAACATCGCGTAGATACCGGCCAGCGGCTTGCCGATCTTGTGCTCCAGCTTCTCCCGGGTCTGCACGAACCGCGGGTAGGCGCCGATGCTGGCGGTGTTGATCACCATCTGCTTCTCGTTCAGGCAGACCATGTCGACGCAGTACACCGAGCCGTCCTGGATCGCCGCGACGGTCTTGGCGGTGGTGTCGCACCCGATGTCCTTGGCGAAGTGGTTGAACGTACCCGCGGGGAACACCGCCAGCGGCATTCCCGCTTCGAGTGCGATCGCCGCCGCGGTGGCCACGGTGCCGTCGCCGCCACCGATGCCGAGCACCTCCGCGCGCTCCGCGGCCGACTGCAGCACCTGCACCACGTCGTCGTCCTCGCCAAGCTCGACGATCTCGGCCTGCGGGAGTGCCTCGCGCACCTCGTCGAGCACGCGCGCGCCGGTACCGCTTCCGGAAGCGGGGTTGATGACGATGGTGACGCCCTTGCCCTGCGGGCGCGCCGGGGCGTCCACCCGTAGCGGCTCGACGTTGGGCAGCCGCGTCTCGATGACGGGCGGCACCACTCGCGCTCCCAGCACCGCGATCCCCGCGCCGAGGCCGAACCCGGCGAGGACGTCGCCCGGGTAGTGCGCCCCGGTCGCCACCCGTGACATGCCGACAAGGCCGGCCAGCAGAGCCAGTCCGAGGCCCAGCGGCGCCGTCTCCAGCCCGACTCCGACGGCGAACGCCGCTGCGCTGGCCGAGTGTCCCGACGGTAATGAGTTGGACGTCGGGAACCGGCGGCCCTGCCGGGCCAGCGGCACGAGCAGGCGGCTCGGACGTTCGCGTCGCCACACCCGCTTGGCCACCTGATTGGTGAGCAGGCTCGTCACCCCCAGCGTCAGCACGCCGCGGGTGGCGCCGCGCTTCATCGACGGCGTGCCGAACGCGGTCAACCCCGCCGCGATCGCGAACCACAGCTTGGAGTGGTCGGCGGCGCTCGTCAGCCGGGGCATGACCGCGTCCAGGAGCGGGCTCGGCGATTCCGCGACCGCCTCGAAGACCTCGCGATCCAGCGTGCCCAGGCCTTCGCCGATCTGACGGATACCGCGGCCGCGACGTCGCAAGGTCCCAAGATTCATACCGCCAACCTATCTGCCGCATCCCTTGACAGATTTTTCTGTCAAGGCGACGATGGGTTTTGTGCTCGACATCGAGGTCATCGCCGACCCCGCCGCGGCGGTCAGCGCGCTCGATCCGATCCGCGGCAGGCTGCTCGCCGAGCTGGGCGAACCCGCCTCCGCCGCCACCCTGGCCGCCCGGGTCGGGATCACCAGGCAGAAGGTCAACTACCACCTGCGGGCGTTGGAGCAGCACCGACTGGTCGAAGCTGCAGGTGAGCGCCGGTGGGGCGGATTGACCGAGCGTCTGCTCGTCGCGACCGCGTCGTCCTACGTCGTGTCGCCCGCGGCACTGGGTCCTGTTGCGGCAAACCCAGACGCCGCCCGCGATCGGCTGTCGGCCGGCTACCTGATCGCGGTGGCCGCGCGCGCGGTCCGTGAGGTCGGCGACCTGTGGCGCGCCGCGCGCGACACACGCAAGCGGTTGGCGACGCTGACGATCGACACGTCGGTCACCTTCCGGTCCGCCGCCGAGCGTGCGGCATTCACCGACGAACTGGCCGCCGCCGTGACCGGCCTGGTGGCGCGCTACCACGACGAAAGCGATCCCGGCGGCCGCCCGCACCGCGTGCTACTCGCCGCCTATCCGATGCCGACGCGAAAGGACCGGTAATGCCTCTGAAGAAGGACGACGACGGGCGCCGCTGGGTCGAGGTGGAGTTCCTGGTTCCCGGAACGCCGGAGCAGGTGTGGGACGCGATCGCCACGGGTCCCGGGATGAGCGCCTGGTTCACGCCCACCTCGGTCGACGAACGCGTCGGCGGAGCCATCGCTTTCGACTTCGGCGACGGTGCGGTCAGTTCCGGGGTGGTCACCGAGTGGGAACCGCCGGTGCGGCTGGGATACGAGGAGCATGAATGGAGCGGCGACGCGCCACCGGTGGCGACCGAGGTCACGGTCACCAGCCGCTCGGGTGACCGGTGCGTGGTCCGCATGGTGCACAGCCTGTTCACCGATCAAGACGACTGGGACGACGAGTTGGAGAGCTTCGAGACCGGCTGGCCCGGATTCTTCGAGGTGTTGCGGCTGTACCTGCGTGACTTCCCCGGTCAGCCCGTCGCCGGTGTCCTCGCTGCCGCCACACATCCGGGCGACATGGCGTCCGCGTGGTCCTCCCTGGCGGCCGCGGTGGGAGTCGCCGGGGTCGACGTCGGCCAGCGATGCGAATCCCGTTTCGCCGCACCGCAACTGGCCGGGGTGGTGGAACGCATCGCGCAGAAGCGGGATTTCCGCGACGTGATGGTGCGACTGGACGCACCCGGTCCCGGCATCGCCGTCGTGGGCGGCTGCGTCGCAGACGGCCAGACCAGGGTCATGGTCAGCCTCTATCTGTACGGGGAATCCGCCGCCGACACTGCCGAGGCAGAAGCGCCGAAATGGCGGACCTGGATGGCACAGTTGGTGCATGCCGATCGCGCCTCGACCTGACCGTGTCCTGTCGGGGCGCGCGAAGCGACGGGCCGACGGTGTCCGCGTCGTGCGCCGCCTGGTGATCCTGCTGTGTGCGGCGGCCCTGGGCTTCCTGAGCGCACCGCATGCCGGCGCCGAGTTCTCGCCCTGGTTCGCGAACTCGGTCGGCTCGGCCACCCAGGTGCTCGCCGTCACCGGAACCGGGGGGTCCGACGCCAAGCTCGACGTGTGGGAGCGGACAGCGGCGGGGTGGCGACCCGTCACCGGTGGTGTCGGCGTCCCGGCCAAGATCGGCGAGAAAGGCATGTCGCCCAACCATTTCGACGGGTCGATGATGACGCCGAAGGGGATCTACACACTCGACTTCGCGTTCGGCACCCAACCTGATCCGGGTAGCGGCCTGAAGTATGTCCAGGTGGGGTCCAACCACTGGTGGGACGGCGACATGAAGAGCCCGACCTACAACACCATGCAGGTGTGCGACAAGGAGAACTGCCCGTTCAACACGTCGCTGAGCGCGGGCACCGAGAACCTCGACATCCCGCAGTACGCGCACGCGGTGGTGATGGGCGTCAACAAGGAGCGGATCCCCGGCAAGGGCGGCGCATTCTTCGTGCACAGCACCGACGGCGGACCCACCGCGGGATGTGTGGCCATCGACGACGCCACGCTGGTGACGATCATGCGCTGGCTGCGGCCCGGCGCGATGATCGCCATCACCGAGTGACCTACCGGTCCAAACCGCTCAGATGTTCAGCGCGCGCCCGGCCTTGACCTTGAACTCCAACGCGTCCAGCTTCATCGACGCGTCGTAGGTGCGGTCATAACCGGTCTCGGAGATCTTCCAGCCGTCGGGGGTGCGCCGATACCTGTCGTGGTAGAAACCCGCACCGATCAGCATGAAGTTGAAGTCGGGCGCGATCACCCGATCCTGCAGGTACCACGTCGCGGTGGCCTCGTCGCCGTCGACGGTGATCTCCGGATGGTTGACCCGGTGCTCGGTGAGAATCTCGGGTCCCAACGAGTTGCGCATGAAGCCGACCAGATCGTCACGGTTGGTGAAGTGGTGTTCCTCGCCGATCGACTCGCCGTACCGGCCTTCGACGTCCTCGGTCAGAGTGTCGGCGAAATCGTCCCAGTTCTTGGTGTCGAGCGCGCGGAGGTAGCGATATTTGACCTGTTTGATCTCGTCGATGTCACTCATGGCGACATTGCAGCACACCAGGGGTGTCCGACGGATCGAGTGTCCCGAAATTGATTGACGGGCGCGTCGAAACACCTGGTGGCGCAGAGGGGTTCGCCCGGGCCGGGCGCGGGGTGTCAGATGCGCCGACCCGTCGTCGCGGTTTAAGGTGCGTGAATCATGAGCGAAGCGTTGGGGTTGTCCATCGGAACCACCAACCTCGCCGCGGCAACGGTCGGCCGCCAGCCGGTGATCCGCCGATCGATGCTGACCATCTATGGCCACGCCGCCCCCGAGGTCGGGGAGGCGTCCGCGCAGCCGGGCGGGGTGGTGCTGTCCGGTTTCGTCGAACGCGTCGGCGACCCGGTGCCGCTGGTGGCGGCGGACGGCGCCACTTACCCCGCCGAACAGCTGGTGGTCGAGGCGCTGGAGGCGATGGCGGGCCTGGCCACCCGGCAGACCCTGTCCGATGTGGCGATCTCCGTGCCGTCGTACTGGAACCGGGACATCACAGACGCCCTGGCGGGTGCGCTGGGGGCCAGCGCGGTGCTGACACCGGGCGGCGGGCGGCCCCGGCTCATCTCTGACGCCGAGGCCGCACTAACCGCGATCAACGTCACCCCGGGGCTGGACCGGCGCGGAGTGGCGGTGCTGCTGGACTTCGGCGGCGGAGGCACCAGCATCACCGCCGTCGACGCGGCGTCGGCATTCGCCGTCATCGGTGGCACGGAGAGATTCGCCGAGTTCGCGGGTGACCAAGTGGATCAGGCACTGCTGAGCCACGTGCTGGAGGGCGTCGCCGGGGGCAGCGGCATCGATCCCGCCCAGACCGCCGCGGTCGGGTCGCTCGGCAGACTGCGCGAGGAGTGCCGCTCGGCGAAGGAGCGGCTGTCGGCCCAGACCGCCACCGGGCTGACCGTGGACATACCGGGCCACACCGGCGAAGTCCGGGTGACGCGAGCCGAATTGGAGGAGCTGATCGCACGTCCGCTCGACGGCGTGTTCGGTGCACTCGAGGACCTGTTGGCGCGCAACAGTATCGGCTGGAGCGACGTGTCGTCGGTGGTGCTCGTCGGCGGCGGATCGGCGATACCCCTTATCGCTGAGCAGGTTTCGCAGCGATTTCGCGTGCCCGTGGTGACGACGCCGCGCCCGGCGCTCGACGCGGCCGCCGGCGCCGCGCTGTTCGCCGCGTACGGCCGCAGTGCCGACACCGCCACCGCGGCAGCCGTCGCGGACTTCTCCACCGTGGCCGCGCCCGCCGCCGCCGACAGCACGTACGCGCTGGCGTGGTCTCAGGACGACGCGGGCGGCGACGATGTCGTTCCGTACACCGGAGAAGACATTCCCGAGCGGGCCAACCCGTACGTACTCGCCGACTCCTCGGCACGAGACGATGTCGGACGAGACGACTGGGACGCCGGTGCCACGCAGAGCCCACCCGGTCCCCGATTCCCGGTGACGCTGGTGGGAGTGATCGCCGCGGTCGCACTGCTGGCCGTTGGCGGCGCCGCCATCGCGTTGACCAGCTTCGACAGCTCCGACCGTACGCCGCCGACCCCGGGCAACGTCCCGCTGAGCAGCGCGCTCGTCCCCACCAGCGCACCACCGCCGGAGACGGTCACCGTCCCGCAGCAGAACCCGGAGACCGCGCCGCCCCCGCCGGCCAGCGAGGCGCCTCCGCCTGTCGTCACCACCACGCCGCCCCCGGCCCCCACCACGACCACGACGTCGCCGACCACCACCACGACGACGACCACCACGACCACGACGACCACCACGACGACCACGACCACGACGACCACCACGACGCCGCCGACGACGACAACGACCCCGCCGACCACGACGACGCCGCCCACGACCGCGCCGACGACCACCCGGCCGACCACTGCGCCCCCGACGACAGCGATAACGACCACCTATCTCGACATCCCGTTCGTCCCGGTGCCCATCCCGATTCTGGTGCCCGACGGCCCCTGACCAGCCGGTATCGTCCGCCCCGGTCATTTCCCGCGCAAGAAATAGGGTTTTCCCCGATTCCTTCCGAGGGTCCCCCGCGCCTATGTTTGCAACGTCGGTTCGATCGGCTGCGGAGGGGACAGCCGATCGAGCCGATTCTCGTTATCCGACCCGGTTCTCGACGACGTTGCGCGGATGATGACACGCCGCGGCGTGTCCCGCCTCGTACGCGGTCATCGCCGGCTCGTCGACAGAGCAGACATCGGTGCTCCACGGACACCGGGTGTGGAATCGACACCCGTCGGGCGGATTGCTGGGGCTGGGCACATCCCCCTCGAGGACCAACCGATCGCGCGCCTCGTTGCGGCGCGGGTCCGGAATGGGCACCGCAGACAGAAGCGCATTCGAGTACGGGTGGATCGGCCGCTCATAGAGCGCGTCGGTGCCCGAGTCCTCCACCGCCTTGCCCAGATACATGACGGCGACGCGGTCGGACACATGCCGGACCACGCCGAGATCGTGCGCGACGAACAGATACGAGAGACCCAGTTCGTCCTGCAGGTCCTTCAACAGGTTCACGATCTGCGCCTGCACCGAGACATCCAGCGCCGACACCGGCTCGTCGGCGACGATCAGCTTCGGCCTCAGCGCCAACGCGCGAGCGATACCGATGCGCTGCCGTTGACCGCCGGAGAACTCATGGGGATAGCGGTTGTAGTGCTCGGGGCGGAGGCCGACGCGGTCGAGCAGCTCCTGCACGCGGCGCTTGAGGTCGGCGCCGCTGGCCAGGCCGTGCAGATCCATCGGGTCGCCGACGATCTGCCCGATCCGCTTCCGCGGGTTCAGCGATGCGTACGGATCCTGGAAGATCATCTGCATCTGCCTGCGCAACGGCCGCAGATCCCGGCGGGACATCCCGACCAGCTCCTGCCCCAGGAAACGCACCGAGCCCGACGTCGGCGGCGTCAGCTGCAGGATGGCCCGGCACAGTGTCGACTTGCCGCAGCCGGATTCGCCGACCAGTCCCAGTGTCTCGCCGGCGTTGAGGGTCAGGCTGACGCCGTCCACGGCGCGGACGCGGCCCACCTCCCGCTCGACGATGACGCCGGACTTGATCGGGAAATGCTTGACCAGGTCGGTGACCTCGAGCAAGGGCTCGGCGGAGGATCCCGTCATGACCGCACCCGCTTCTTGACGTCCTCGTCCAGCCAGCACCGATCCAGGTGGGTCGGGCTGCGGTCCGAGTCCAGCGCCGGCGGTTCACCGCATCGGTCGAACTCGAACGCGCAGCGCGGGGCGAAGCGGCACCCCGGAGGTGGGTCCAGCAGTGACGGCGGCTGCCCGCTGATCTGGGCGAGCCGCGCGGTGCGGGGCCGGTCCAGCCGGGCCAGCGATCCGAGCAGCCCCCACGTATAGGGGTGCTGCGGCGAGTAGAAGATGTCGTCCAGGCTGCCGTCCTCGACGATCTGGCCGGCGTACATCACCACCACCCGGTCGGCGACCTCGGCGACGACACCCAGGTCGTGGGTGATCAGCACGACGGCCAGATCGCGCTCGCGGTTCAGATCGGCGATCAGTCGCAGGATCTGGGCCTGCACCGTGACGTCCAGCGCCGTGGTCGGCTCGTCGGCGATCAGCACCGCCGGCTCCAACGCCAGCGCCATCGCGATCATCACCCGCTGGCGCATGCCGCCGGAGAACTCGTGCGGGTAACTGCGCACCCGCGTCGCAGGATTCGGGATGCCCACCGATGTCAACAACTCGACGGCCCTAGCCAGAGCCTCCTTCTTCGAGACGTCACGATGTGCCCGCACCATCTCGGCGATCTGATCGCCGACCCGGTAGACCGGGTTCAGCGAGGACATCGGATCCTGGAACACCATGGCGATCTCCTCGCCGCGGATGTCGCGCAGGCCGTCGTCGTCGAGACCGGTCATCTCCCTGCCGCGGTAGGTGACCGATCCCGTGATCTTTGCGTTGGGGGCCCGCGTCAACCCGGTCAGGGTCTGGGCGGTGACGCTCTTGCCGCAGCCGGATTCGCCGACGATGGCCAGGATCTCGCCCGGGGCGAGGTCGAACGACACCCCGTCGACCGCCCGGACGATGCCGTCCTCCGTGGCGAAGCTGACCCGGAGGTCGTCGACCCGCAGGAGTGGAGCGTCACTCATGCCGGCGCCGCCTCTCCCAGCCGGATCCGCGGATCCAGTGCCGCATAGGCCAGGTCGACGAGCGTGTTGAACAGGACGATGAAGAACGCGCCGAACATCACCACGGCCATCAGCGGCGGCAGATCCAGACTGCGGATCGCCTCGCCAGCGTAGAGCCCGACACCGTCGAGGTTGTAGACGGTCTCGGTGAGGATGGCGCCGCCACCGACCACCATCCCGAAATCCAGACCGAACAGCGTCACGATGGGAATCATGGAGTTGCGCAGCACATGTCGGATCCGGACCTGACGCTCACTGAGCCCCTTCGACCGAGCGGTCCGGACATAGTCCTCGTTCATGGCGTCCAGCATGTTCGAGCGCAGCACCCGGCTGTAGAAGCCGACGAACAGTACGGCCAGCGTGAACCACGGCAGCACAAGGTGATACGCCCAATCCAGGGGATCGTCGGTCAGCGGAACATAGCTGCCCGTGGGGAACAGTTGGATCTTGTAGCTGAGGAAGTACAGCAGGATCGCCGCCAGCCAGAACACCGGCATCGAGATGCCCACCAGGGACAACACCGTCAGCGCCCGGTCGGCGAACCGGCCCGAGTGCACGGCGCTCAGATAGCCGAACAGTACGGCCAGCGACATCCACACCACCGCCGCCCCGATGCACAGTGAGAACGTCGCCGGCAGCCCCTCCCAGATCTGCTCCAGCACATTGCGATTGCTCGCATAGGAGGTCAGCTGGCCGGTGAAGATCTGCTTCATCATCGTCAGGTACTGCACGGGTAGCGGTTGATCGAGACCGAGATCCGCGTTCACCCGGGCGATGAGGTCAGGATCGGCGTTCTTACCCGCGATCCGGGCTGCGGGGTCGGAATTCGGGATCACGTTGAAGATGAGGAACACGATGACCGAGATCGCGAACAGCACGGCGACCATCCCGATCAGCCGTTTGGCGATGAACCGTCCCACTAGTGCTCCAGCCTGATCTTGGCTTTGGGATCCATCGCATCACGCAGGCCGTCCCCGAACACGTTGAGCGACAACACCGTGATGACGATCATCAGCCCGGGGACGACGGTCAGGTGCGGCGCGGTGTAGATCATCTGGAAACCGTCGGCGATCATCGTCCCCCAGGACGCGTTCGGGGGCCGGACGCCGGCACCGAGGAATGACAACGCGGACTCCAGCAGCATGTTGTTGGCGATGTTCAGCGTGAAGAACACGATGACGGTCGAGACGATGTTGGGCAGCAGTTCGCCGAACATGATGCGCAGCGGGCCCATTCCCTGGGCGACGGCGGCCTCGACGAACTCCTTTTCCCGTAGCGCCAGGATCTCACCCCGCAACGGCCGGGCCATGTAGGGGACATAGACCAGACCGATGATGAGGATCGGTATCCAGATAGAGTCCCCGGCGATGGCGACCGGGCCGAGCTTGAGACCGCCGATCGCCAGCGTGGTGCCCAGCGCGATGCCGAGCAACAGCACCGGGAACGCCCAGACCACGTCGAGCACCCGCGACAGCAGCGCGTCGATCCAGCCGCGGTAGTAGCCGGCGAACAGCGCGACGAGCACCGCCAGCACCGTGGTGACGGCGGCCGCGGCAACCCCGATGTAGATCGAGGTCCGGCCGCCGTACATCAACCGCACCATGACATCCCGCCCGTTCTGGTCTGCCCCGAGCAGATAGCGGCCACGCAGCCCGGGACCCAACGGCGTGCCGTCGGGGGCGACGATGTCGGTCTCCGTCCCGTCGACCAGCACGGTGTCGGTGATGTGGTTGTCGTTCGGCCCGGTCTGGGCCACGTACTCGGCCCACAGAGGCGCACACAATGTGAACACCACCAACAGCACGAACAGCACACCGCAGCCGATCGCCACTTTGTTGCGGCGCAGCCGGAGCCACGCCAGATACCACGGGTTGCGGCCCTGTATCTGTGCTGCGGGAACGCCGGTGGGTAGCGGTGGCTCGCCGGGAACCTCGGTGAGGGGAGTGGTCACGCGCGCTACTTCAGCGCGAACGACGAGTAGTCCTGGTTGAACAGTAGGTGGTGATAGGACTTGTCGAAGTCCATCCGCTCGGACAGGAACGTGGTGAACTGCTCGTTGCCGTACGGGGCCCAGACGGCCTGTTCCATGTATGCCCGGTCCAGATCGGCGTACTGCTGCTCGACGCCCTCGTCGGTGATCTGCTTGGTCAGCAGCTCGTCCATCTTGGCGTTGTTGGGCCCGATGTTGGCTCGCGACAGGTTGTTCCCGTTGGTGGGCAGGATGCTGTCACCGTGCAGCAGCGGCCGGAAGAAGTCATCCGGGTGGGGGAAATCCTGGAACCAGTCCGCGAATCCGGTGTCCACGTCCGGGGTGGACTGATTGCCGACGGTGGTCCAGTAGACGTCACCGGCGATCACTTTCAGCGTCGCGTTGAAGCCCAGCTGGGTCAGCAGGTCGTGGTAGTACTCGCCGATCCGCTTGCGATCCGGCTCGTCATCGGTCCAGACGGTGATGTCGCGATCTGCCGGATTCGCCTCGGCGATAAGTTGTTTCGCTTTGTTCAGGTCAGGTCCGGGATACAGCTTGTACTCCTGGTAGCCAGGCATGCCCGGGGGCAGTACCTGCTGGGTGGGGTGCAGCCTGCCGCCGAAGATCCGGTTCAGCGCCTCCGGGTCGATCGCGTAGTTGATCGCCTGGCGCACCTTGACGTCGTTGAACGGCGCCCGCTCGGTGTTCATGAACATGTAGTAGGTGTTGATCGAATCCTCCATGCGGAATCGGTCCGAATAGCGAGACCTGATCTCCTGCAACCGGTCCGACGGGGGTGGGTCGATCATGAAATCGACCTTGTTCTGGATGATGTCGGTGACCTGCGCGCTCTGGTTCTTGTTCTCGAGCAGGGTGATCTTGTCGACGCCGGCGTCGGCGACATTGTCTGCGCCCGCGTCCTTGACCGTCTGGAATTGCGGGTTGCGTTCCAGCGTGAGGCTGCGCGGTGCGTCGACAGCGGTGATCATGAACGGTCCACTCGAAGGCGGTGGGCTGTTGGTGGCATCGGCATCCAGCGGCGTCGTCGGCGGTACGGGCGCCGCGAACATCAGGCCGAGCAGATTGTCGAAAGTGCCGTTGGGCTCGGTCAACTGGATGGTGATGTCGCCCGTCGCGTCGTCGGTGGTGATACCGGTGATGGTGTCGGCGGCGCCGTCGGCGTATTCCTTGGCGCCGGCGATCACGTCGTAGAAGACCGAGCCGCCCGAATCCGCTTTGAACAGCCGCTGGATGGCGTAGGTGAAGTCCGACGCCTTGATCGGTGTTCCGTCGGAGTAGGACATGTCAGGTCGCAGCTTGAGCTTGTAGGTCAGGCCGTCAGGCGAGATCTCGGGCATGGCCTCGGCCAGCCCGGGCACCACCTCGGTGCCCTCTTTGCCCTTGGCGTGCTTATAGGTGAGCAGGGGCGTGTAGACGTTCCACAGCACCTCCCAGCCCTCCAGCGTGTAGGACAGCTGCGGATCGATGTAGTCGGGGAACGATGTCGCGTTGATCGTGATCTCCCCGCCGGCGCTTTCGGTGCTGTCGTCGCTGCCGCAGGCGGCCGCCCCGAAGGCGGTGAGTGCAACGACGCACGCGATGGCCAGTGATTTCCGCGCCGCGCGCAGTGTGTGCATTGTGAATCCCATGCTTGTCGGAGCGTTGACCTCAACAGATCTACGCCTTTGTTCGGCCCGCTACGCATTTTTGAGGAAATTTTCCGATTGGCAACTCGAGTTTCACAGCGTTCTTCCAGACTGTTCACCTGCACAGCGCCCACGTCGGCTGTGAAAACGCAGGCAGCGCCGTTCTTTTCGCGCGCGTCAACACCATGGGTGGAACGTGCATAACAATGTGGCCATGCCCGTGGAACAGAACGCCAAGGTCTCGGTCGTCGGAATGGGAAGCGTGGGCACGGCGATCGCCTACGCCTGCCTGATCCGGGGGTCGGCGGGATCCTTGGCGCTCTACGACGTCAACGCCGGCAAGGTGCGCGCCGAAGTGCTCGACCTCAATCACGGCAGCCAGTTCGTTCCGCACTGCCGGATCACCGGCTCCGACGACATCGCCGTGACGGCACGCTCAGCGGTTGTCGTGGTGACCGCGGGAGCCAAGCAGAACCCCGGTCAGAGTCGCCTGGAACTGGCCGCGGCCAACGTGGCGATGGCACAGTCGCTGACGCCGAAGTTGCTCGCGCATTCGCCCGAGGCCGTCATCGTCTTCGTCACCAATCCCGTCGACGTCGTCACCTTCGCCGCCGTCCAGTCCGTCGACGCGGCGCCGGGGCAGGTGTTCGGATCGGGAACTGTGTTGGACTCCAGCCGGTTTCGCTACCTGATCGCCGAGCGGGCCGATCTCGCCGTCGGTAACGTCCACGGTTTCATCGTTGGCGAGCACGGAGATTCGGAGATCTCCCTGTGGTCGAGCGTGTCGATCGGGGGAGTTCCCGCCGCGAAGTTCCGCCGCGACGGCGTGTTCCTGTTCGACGAGGACTCCCGGCGACGCATCTCCGCGGACGTGGTCAACGCCGCCTACGAGATCATCGCGGGCAAGGGGGCGACCAACCTGGCGATCGGGCTGTCGAGCGCGCGGATCATCGAAGCGATCCTCGGCAACCAGCATCGGGTCCTGCCGGTGTCGACGGTGCAGGCGGGTGCCTACGGCATCTTCGGGGTGGCGCTGTCGCTGCCGACCGTCGTGTCGGCGGGCGGTGCCGGACGAGTCCTCGAGGTGTCGTTGTCAGAAACCGAATTGGTGGGGCTGCAGGCGTCGGCGACCACGCTGCGGGCAGTCGAGGACTCCCTAGGCCTGTGACGGCCGGGCCTGGCGCTCCACCCAGCGCCGGCCCTCCTTCGCGGCGCGGGCCAGCGCGCCGCATTCACCGAAGTACGCCGCGATCGCGCCGACGGCGGGCAGCATGCTCAGGTATCTGAACGGCGCCCGCGAGTGCGGCCGCTTGGCCAGCTCGTCGCCGATGGCGTCGAACAGGCCGATCAGGTTCCACACCGCTTTGGCGACGCCCACGGGGCTGTTCGGGATCACGGCCAGTCGCCGCTCGCCGGCCGCGTCGTACACGACGACCGACAGGTCCCGATCGCAGAGCACCGAGGCCAGCATCCGCACCTGGGTGCGCTGGTCCGTTGCACCGAGCTCGCGCGCCACCGCGCACAGCACGGCGGCCTGGCTGACGAAACCGATGAGGTCCTGGATCGGGAGGCGGCGTCCTAGGACGCCCAGGACGCCGGGGGCGGCCACCGCGACCGTGTTCAGCGCGCCCACCCGCCACACCCACCAGTGGATCCGGGCGTCGATGTCCATCTCGGCCCAGGTCTTGGTGCCCGGTATGCCCACAGCGTTGAGCACCCGGCCGATACCGTCGTCGCTGAGTTTCACGCCGAACGGGTCGCTGTCCCACAGGACGTCGAGCAGCGGGTTGATGATCCGCACTGCCGCGGTCAGGGCGGCCTCGACGCCGGCGTCGGTGATGTGCACATCGGGTGTCGGCAGTACGTCTGGCAGCAGGCTCACCACCACATGATGTCCTGCGAGGTCGCCCGCCAAACGTCGACGTTGCCGAGCCGTTTGCTGAGCTCCCATGGGTGACGACGAGGGGAATCCCCGATTCCCCGTGCGTCAATTTCTCCGTACGGTCATGAACGTCATACCACCAGCTCATACCGCTACGGAGTCCCATGTCCCGCAGGCTTCTCCCCGCCGCGTTGCTCGCCCTGTCCGCCGCCGTCGTCTCCGTCGGAGTTGCCACCGCGCAGCCCGCGGCGCCCTTCCCCAACTGCTCGGCGGCGCGTGCCGCGGGCTACTCCGACATTCCGTCCAGCTCGCCGTATTACGGCACCTGGCTGGACAGGGACTCCGACGGCGTCGGCTGCGAAAGCTAGAACTTGAGGTAGCCGCCGTCGATCCGCAACACGTCGCCGGTGTGGTAGGTGCTGGCGGGGCTGGCCAGGTACACCGCGACGCCGGCGACGTCCTCGGCCGCACCCCACCGGCGCACCGGAACGCGGGGCAGGACGCGGGAGCTGAAGCGCTCGTCGGCAAGGCCCTCCGCCGTCATCTCGGTGTCGAACCAGCCGGGCTGAATCGTGTTGGCGCGGATGCCGTGTCTGGCCAGTTCGACGGCAAGGCTGTCCATCATGGACGTCACCCCGGCCTTGGATGCCGCGTACGCGGGCTGGCGTGGCATGCCCTGCAGCGCGCCCAGGCTCGACACCCCGACCAGGCTGCCGCCGCGGCCCGCCGCCACCATCTGCCTGGCGGCTTCCCGTAGCGTCAGGAACACCCCGTCGAGGTCAACACGGGTCACCGAGCGGAACTCCTCCAGTGAGGTGTCGAGCACCGGCGTGAAGCGGCCCCGTACTCCCGCGTTGGCGAAACACGAATCGAGCCAGCCGAATTCGTCTCGGACGCGGGCCATGGTGGCGGTGACGGCATCTTCGTCGGTGACGTCGCACGCCAGCGGCAGCACGGGGTTGCCATGGCCACGAAGGGACACCGCCGCCGCGTCCAGTCGTTCGGCGTTGCGCCCCACGATCACGACGGACGCGCCCGCCCGGGCCAGTCCATCGGCCATGCCCAATCCGAGGCCGGATCCGCCTCCGGTGACGACGGCCACGTGGCCGGTGAGGTCGAACGGATTGACGTCAATTCTGGTCACAGCCGTGACCTTACTTGGGTGGCCTCCGTGCGAACGCAGGTGCGCGTTCGGGCCGGATCCCGACGCCGACGAGGTAGGCGGGGATGACCGTGAGCCACGACGCGTGTTCGACCGCCCAGACCGCGGCCGGTGGGACGCCGCCCGTGCCGCCGCGCAGGATCGGGCCGAGCAGCCGCTTGTCGACCTGAACCTGCAGCGCCTGCGTCACGGCCGTGGGCACGATGCGGCGCCGCCGTACTGCGGCCAGCTCCCGGCCGGACACGGCGCCGCGCCGTAGCGGTGCGGCCAGCAGTCGTGCTGCGGCCACCCCGTCCTGGATGGCCACGTTGATCCCCACCCCTCCTGCGGGTGACATCGCGTGGGCCGCGTCTCCGATACACAGCAGGCCGTCGATGTGCCAGCGGCGCAATCGATTCAGTTTCACGTCGAGTGTCTTCACGTCGTCGAGGCTGATGATGGCCTCGACAGTGTCACCGGCCTCGGGCAGCAAGGCCAGGACGTCGGCGCGGAACGCGTCGAGGCCTCGGGCCCGCTGTTGTGCGTCACTGCCTTTGGGGATGAGCAGCGCGATCTGCAGGTAGCCCTCCCGGGGAATGACGATCATCGCCTTGCCGGGGCTGATCCGGGGAACCAGCGTGTAGATGGAGTCGTCGGCGGGCCGGGGCAGCCGGAACCACCACACGTCGAAGCTCACCGGGAACTCGCGGAGTGGCAGACGCGCGTCGCGCCGGATCAGCGACCCGCGACCGTCGCATGCGATGGTCAGGTCGGCGCGCAGTTCGCCCTCGCCATCTGCGTCCCGGTAGCGCACGCCCGCGACCCGTCCGGCGTCGCGCACCAGGCCGGTTGCCTCGGTGCTCATCCTCAGCGTGAACGTGGGTTCGGCCCTGCCGGCCTCGGCGAGCAGGTTGAGCAGGTCCCACTGCGGAACCATCGCGATGTAGGGGTGTGGCTGCCGCAGCCGGCCGAAGTCGACCATCGTCACCCGGTGGCCGGGGGAGACGTCGATGGTGGCCTGCGCGAGTCGGCTGTGGGGCAGCGCCGCGAACTGGGGCCACAGCCCGAGCTCGTCGATCAGCCGCAGCGTCGTCGGATGGACGGTGTCGCCCCGGAAGTCGCGCAGGAAGTCGCCATGCTTCTCCAGCACCGTCACGTCGATGCCCGCACGGGCCAGCAGCAGACCTGCAACCATGCCCGCCGGCCCGCCACCGACGATCGCGCAGGTGGTCTTCGCGCTCACCCGGACATCGTGACGCACCGGCCCGGGGTGTGCGCGTGATCTGCGGACTCGCCGCGAAGATCACCGCACCGGCGTACCGTGTCGGCCATATTGTCGCCTGCGTCAGGAGGAATTCGATGCGCACACTCGTCATCTCGGGCGCGGCAGCAGCGATGCTGCTCGGTGCCGTGGGGAACGCCGGACTCGCGAATGCGGGGCAGGCGACACTACCGACGCTTCCGGATCCGGTGGTCCAGACGCTGCCGAAGGATCCGGCGGCACAGCTGCTCGACTGCTACGGCACCACCGGCAACATGGGCTGCGGTCCCGGCTGGTTCTGGCGGGACGGCTGGCGCGGCTGGGCGTGCTACCCGTGCTGAGAGTGAAGGTCGACACCACGATGAAGAGAAGCGTGACCGCAGCGGTGGGCGCCGCGGCAGTGATGGTCGGTGTCTCCCTGGGCGGATTGCCCTCCGCCGCAGCGCAGCCCGTCGACTACGGGACGCTTCCGGTCAATCCGAACGTGGTCACCGACTCGTCGGCGTGGGTGGCCGTGGCCCCGGTGCTCGATCCGCAGGGGCAGCCGGGTGTCCAGACCGTCTTCACCCATCGCGACGGCAGCCGGACGGTGACGGACACCATCCTGGTGCTCGACGATCCGGCGGCCGCCAACTCGGCGATGACCCAGGGCCGCGGAACGCTGGCCGGCCAGATCGCCAACGCCGCAACGCAGCCGGCCCCGGTCGGGGTGGGAGGCGAGATCACCACCGGTACCTCGCCGGACAACAGCCGGTCCATCGCCGTGCTCACGTTCACCGAGGGCAACACCTTCACGACGATCGAGTTCGAGGGCGCTGTCACCGATCCGGTGCCGCCCGACCTCGTGATCGATTACGGCAAAGTGCAGGCCGGCGCGATCGCGGACGCGCTGTCCGCCTGATCGACGCTCCGCCACACCCAACGGCGAACACGTGCCGCCGAACTGAATATTGTCTGGAAGTTCTTCGCCGGGCACACGAGTAGGCGCTGTGCCCGTGAGGTCAGGGGAAAGCGTTGTCCGGTTCAGCAAAGAGACGGAATCTGCCAGTACTTCGGTGGCTCCAGGTCGGTGCGGTCGCCGCCGGCATCGGAATCGGGTTGGCCGCCGCGCCGGGGACCGCGAACGCCGACGAGGGTGGCGCCGGATCTGCGGCGGACTCGTCGGTGAGCGGATCCGTGGGGCCCGCCGCCGCGGGGCCGTCCGACACCGACCACGCCGACGAAGACTCCGGCGAGCAGGACACCAGCGAGTCCGAGCCTGCCGAGGACGACGACGAGGGACTGTCGGCGGACTCGACCGAGGACGACGAGCCCGCCGAGGAGCCGGCGACCCCGGACGACGTCCAGCCCGACGGGACCGCATCGTCGGACTCCGACGCCGCCGACGTATCGACCGCGGTCGTCACCGGCGACACCAGCGGTGCGAACCGCGATGTTCCTCCGCCGGAGGCGGACGAACCGCCGAGCGGCGACACCGCGGCCGAACCCGTTGCGGCCGAGACGCCCGAGGATGGGGTGCTGTCCACCGGCCTTGCCGCGCCGGCGTCCGTTCCCGCCCTCGCTCCGCCCTGCGGGTGTGACGAGCCGACGTCGGTCATCGAGCGGATCAGCGTCGACCTCGACCGCAACCTCACCAGCGCTGCGTACTGGCTCGCAACTCACCCGCGTGTTCCATTCGGGCCTTTTCTCGAAGGCGCGGTGTATCTCGTTCGCCGCACCCTCTTTCCGGCGAGCGTCGGGGTGATCACCTCACCGATCACGGTGCCACTGCACTTCACACCGACGACCTCCAACTCCGGCGAGGACAAACTCGGTATCTACGTCGCGATCGGCGGTTCCACCCGACCGGTACTTTTCGAGTTCGATACCGGCTCATCGGGTCTGTATGCGGCCTACGCCAGCGCCGTGCCGGACAACTCGCCGTGGTGGGGTGACAATTCGAGGACCACGACGACGAAGGCGACTGTCGTCTTCGACAGCGGCCTGGTCTACCAGGGCCTCACCGCCAAGGCTCCGGTGTCGCTGTTCGCGTCGGACGACAGCTGTGCGGCGCTGCTGAATTCCGGACGGGTGTACGTCGGGCAGATGGACCAGATCGGCACAACGACCGCACCCGACGTGTACTGGAACCCGCGCGGCGAGCCCGTTGGCGGCCCGCCGCCGATCGAGGGCGCGTTCTACGGCGACTTCGGGATGTCGTTGAACTACAAGAGCGACGACATCCTCAATGTCATCACGCAGTTGACCTACGGGTGGGGCGTGCGCCCCGGTTTCCGGGTGCACCTCGATCCCGTCGCCAAGCAGGCGTGGGTGCAGATCGGGCTGACGAGGCGCGACCTGCGCGCGCCCGATGCGATGTACTTCGACATGGTGGGTGATCCGCTCGCGCCGAAGAAGGCCCGAGTGCCGCACAGCGGGTTGCAGTATTACGCGCTCCAGCCCTTCGACGCCACGATCAACATCATCGACCGCGACGGCAAGCTCGTCATCGAGGACGAGGGCACCCCGATCCTGCCCGACACCGGCGCCAGCACCACGATCCACAACACCCAACTGAGCGGGCACCCGAGCGAGAAGGAGTACAAGGACCAGCTGGTCGACTGGAAAGAGGAGTACACCAAGGGCAAGCTCGTCGATCGGCTCCCCTTCTTCCTCACCGGCACAACCACTTCGGGGCAGTCGGTGACGTTCTTCTCGTTCACCACCGACAGCTCGATCGACGGCGGCCGGGTGGACGTCCAGAACTCCGATGCCTCGGATCCGGGGGCGACCGACAAGTACTACCTCAACACGGGCATCTCGTTGTTCGACGAATACGACGTGATCTACTCGCTCGGAAACAGGCGCGGCGGCGGCACGCTCGGACTGCTCGCGAACGGCATCGAGGCGTCGGAGCGGCCGCGTCGATCCACGACCACCTGACCGATCGCGTCCATCGACCTGCTTCGCCGGAGCGTCACGACGGAATCCGCGCTTGAACTGCGGTATGGCAACGGTATTCGTAGGATGCCTGAATGTCATCCGGAACTGTCGCCTCAGCCCGCGGTGCGGAACCCGAGGGTGACGCGGCGGTGCCGCAGATCGAGCTGATCGGCGTCCGCAAGGAGTTCGGCGGCGGCGTCGTCGCGGTCGAGGGCGCCGACCTGTCCATCGGCGACGGTGAGCTGTTCGCGATCCTGGGGCCGTCCGGCTCCGGCAAGACGACCCTGCTGCGGTTGATCGCGGGATTCGAGGCACCGACCGCAGGCACCATCAAGCTCGGCGGCCAGGACGTCACCGCACTGCCGCCGGCCCGGCGGGACACCAACACCGTGTTCCAGCAGTACGCGCTGTTCCCGCACATGTCCGTCGCGCAGAACGTGGAGTACGGCCTGCGTGTCCGCGGGGTCGGCAAGGCGGAACGGCGGCGCCGCGCCGCCGAAGCGCTGGAGATGGTCCGCCTTTCCGGCCAGGTGGCGCGCAAGCCGGGCGAGTTGTCCGGCGGTCAGCAGCAGCGCGTCGCACTGGCCCGCGCACTGGTCGGTCGGCCCCGCGTCCTGCTGCTCGACGAGCCACTCGGCGCGCTGGACCTGAAGCTGCGCGAACAGATGCAGGTCGAGCTCAAGGCGATTCAGCGCGAGGTCGGGATCACCTTCGTCATCGTGACCCATGACCAGGACGAAGCGCTGACGCTGTGCGACCGTCTCGTCGTCCTCAACGACGGTCGCATCGAGCAGATCGGTGCCGCCCGCGACGTGTACGAGAACCCCGCCAACAGGTTCGTCGCCGACTTCGTCGGTACCTCGAACGTGCTCGACGGCGAGGCGGCCGCTGCGGTGCTGGGCACTCGCGGGACCTTCGCGATCCGCCCGGAGCGCATCGAGGTCCTCGACCGGGGCGCTGCAGTGCCGGCAGCGCACCGCGCCGTCGACGCCGAGGTCGCCGAGGTGGTCTATGCCGGTCCCACCACCCGGATCGCAGCCACCGTCACCGGGGCCGCGGGCCTGAGCTCCCCGGTGCGTCTCACCGCGACCCTGCTGTCCGCGGAGGCCTCCACCGCCATCGCGCACGGCACCCCGATAGTCCTCGCGTGGCCCGACGCCGCGGTTCTCGACCTCACCGATGAAAGATCAGAAGGAGTAGGCCCATGAGATATCCGATTCGCCGTCTCGGCATCGCGGTGGCGGTGGGCACGCTGCTGCTCGCAGGCTGTTCGAGTTCGGAAGACGCCGGAACCTCCGGAGCGCCACCAGAACTGGAGCAGGCGACCGCCGTCGGCGACGGGGAGGGTGAGCTGAATCTTGTCGCGTGGGCCGGCTACGCGGAGAACGGCTCCAACGACCCTGCGGTCGACTGGGTCACGCCGTTCGAGCAGGAGACCGGATGCAAGGTCAACGTCAAGATCGGCAACACGTCCGACGAGATGGTGCAGTTGATGCGGACCGGCCAGTACGACGGGGTGTCGGCCTCCGGTGACGCCACTCTGCGGTTGATCTATGCCGGCGATGTGGCTCCGGTCAACACCGAGCTGACGCCCAACTATGCGACCGTGGTGCCGTTCCTGAAGGACAAGCCGTGGAACTCCGTCGACGGTCAGATGTACGGCGTCCCGCACGGCTGGGGTGCGAATCTCCTGATGTACAACGCCGATACGGTCACCCCACCCCCGGATTCATGGGGTGCGGTGTTCCCGGGCGCCCCCGAATTCAAGGGCAAGGTGACCGCCTACGATTCGCCGATCTACATCGCCGACGCGGCGCTGTACCTGTCGAAGACGAAGCCTGAGCTTGGCATAAAGGATCCGTACTCGTTGACCGCCGAGCAGCTCGATGCCGCAACCGAACTGCTCAAGCAGCAGAAGGAGAACATCGGCGAGTACTGGTCGGACTACACCAAAGAGGTGCAGGCGTTCGAGTCCGGCACGACGGTGATCGGCACCAGCTGGCAGGTGATCGCCAACACGATCGAGGCCGACGGCAAGGTCAAGATCGGCACGGTCCTGCCCAAAGAAGGCTCGACCGGGTGGTCGGACACGTGGATGCTCGCAGCCAAGGCTGCCCACCCCAACTGCATGTACAAGTGGATGGACTACATCATCTCGCCGGAGGCCAATGCTCAGGTGGCCGAGTACTTCGGTGAGGCGCCGTCGCAGACCAAGTCCTGCGCGTTGACCTCTGACAAGGCGCACTGCGCCACCTACCACGCCGATGATGCGGACTACGCTGCCCAGATCCATTACTGGACAACGCCGCAGACCAAGTGCGTGGACGGTAGCGGCGACAACTGCACGAGTTACGACGAGTGGGTCAACAAGTGGCAGGAGATCAAGGGCTGATGCCCTCCCCGCCGGCGCCGCGGACGCGGGAGAAGGCGGCGCTGGCGGTCTTGTTGGTTCCGCCGCTGGCGTGGCTGGTGATCGCCTACCTGGGATCACTTGCCGTGCTGATGGTCTCGGCGTTCTGGACCACCAACAGCTTCACCGGCGCGGTGGTGCACAAGTTCACCACCGACAACCTGGTGCGGGTGGTGACCGACGACGTGTTCCGGGCTGTGACCGTGCGGACCGTCGGGGTGGCGCTGGCCGTCACGGTGTTGTGCGCGGTTCTGGCCGTCCCGCTGGCACTCTTCATGGCGAAGGTCGCATCGCCGGCGATGCGGGTGGCGCTGGTGGTCGCTGTCACCACACCACTGTGGGCGAGCTACCTGGTGAAGGCCTATGCATGGCGGATGCTGCTCTCGCCCGAGGGCGGGCCGCTGGCATGGGCCACCGGGTGGTCCCCGGGGTACGGGTTGGTCGCGACCGTGATCACGTTGACCTATCTGTGGTTGCCCTACATGGTGATTCCGGTGTTCGCCGCGTTCCAGCGGGTGCCCGACGCGCTTCTGGATGCCAGCTCTGATCTGGGAGCCTCGGATGTCACCACACTGCGTCTGGTCGCGGCACCCATGGTGTTCCCGGGGATCGCAGCCGGATCGATCTTCACGTTCTCACTGTCGCTCGGTGACTACATCGCGGTGACGATCGTCGGCGGAAAGACCCAATTGCTGGGCAACGTGATCTACGGCCAGTTGGTGACGGCCAACAATCAACCGATGGCGGCGGCGCTGTCGTTGATCCCGTTCCTGGCGATCATCCTGTATCTGGTCGCGATGCGGCGCACCGGCGCATTGGAGAACGTCTGATGTTGTCACGTCGGCTGCAGGCCTCCACGCGGGCGTGGACCGTCCTCGTCCTTGTGTTCATCTACGCACCACTGGCGTTGGTGATCGTCAATGCATTCAACACGTCGAAGTCGTTCGCGTTCCCGCCGCAGGGATTCACGCTGCAGTGGTGGCGAACCGCCTGGCACAGCGAGGGGATGTGGACGTCGCTGGGCAATTCGGTGGTCGTCGGGCTGGCGGCCACGGCGATTGCGCTGGTGCTGGGCACCATGGTCGCCTTCGCGGTTCAGCGCTACAACTTCTTCGGCAAGCAGACCGTCAATCTGCTTGTGGTGCTGCCGATCACGTTGCCCGGCATCGTCACCGGCATCGCGCTCAACGCCACGTTCACATCGGTGCTGGGGATCACGCTCGGAATGGCGACGGTCATCGTGGGTCACGCGACGTTCTGCATCGTCATCGTCTTCAACAACACCCAGGCGCGCCTACGGCGGCTGGGCACCAGCTTGGAGGAGGCGTCTGCCGATCTCGGAGCGTCGACGTGGCAGACGTTCCGGTTCGTGACACTGCCGATGATGCGCGGCGCGCTCGTGGCCGGCGCGATCCTGGCGTTCGCACTGAGCTTCGACGAGATCGTCGTGACGACTTTCACCGCGGGCCCGTCGGTGCAGACACTGCCGATCTGGATCTTCGGGAACATGTTCCGCCCCAATCAGGCCCCGGTGATCAATGTCGTCGCGGCGGCGTTGACGATCCTGGCGATCGTGCCGGTCTGGCTGACCCAACGCATCGGTGGTGATCCCGCAGGAACTCGCATCTAGCGATCCGAAAGTTGTCGGACCCTTGTGGTGTGATGGTGTTATGTCGTTGGCGGCAACATCTTTGGGACCTAAGGAGCGTCTTGAGGTGTTGTTCGAGGAGTTGTCGGAGTTGGCGGGTCAGCGTAATGCGATCGATGGGCGCATCGTCGATATCGTGGCCGAGCTCGATGGTGAGCGGTTGTGGGGGATGACGGGGGCGAAGTCGATCGCCTCGTCGGTGGCGTGGAAGCTGGGGGTCTCCCCGCGTAACGCCGAAACCATCGTCGCGGTGGCTGATCGGGCCGAGCAGTTCCCGCGCTGTACTACCGGCCTGCGCAAGGGCTGGTTGTCGCTGGATCAGGTGGGGGTGATCGCTGAACGCGCCGGTGACGGCTCCGATGACCATTATGTGGGGTTGGCGCGGTATGCGACGGTCACCCAGCTGCGCACCGCGGTCGCCCAGGAACTCCCACCCGAACCCGACCCTGACCAAGGCGACACTGACGACGAGGACGGGGACGAGGACGACGACGAGGGCACCGACGACGGGCCTGGTCCGGATCCCGGTGCGTCCGGGCAGTCCATCACCAAGGTCACCGAGGCGGGGTTCACGACGTGGCGGATCCGGCTGTCGAACCTGGAAGCCGCCGCGTTCGATGCGGCCCTGTCGGCGCACCGTGATGCCCTGATCGCCGAGTGGAAAGACGACCGCCGGATCGAGGGCCGCGACGGGGCGGGCGTGGCGCCGTTTCCGAGCACCCTCGATGCGTTCACCCGGCTGGTCGAATCCAGTTGGGATGCCGAAGCAGCCCGGCGTCCGCACGGCCAGCACACCACCGTGGTGGTGCACGTCGATGTGGAGACGAAGGTCGGGGCGTTGCATCTGGGTCCGGTGCTCACCGATGAGCAGCGCCGCTACCTGGGCTGTGATGCCACCTGTGAGGTGTGGTTCGAACGCCACGGTCAGGTCGTCGGGGCGGGGCGGGCCGCCCGCACCGTCAGCCGGCGGCTACGTCGGGCGTTGGAGCTCCGCGACCGTTGTTGTGTGGTCCCCGGGTGCGGGGCGACCCGCGGCCTGCACGCGCATCATCTGGTCCATTGGGAAGACGGCGGTCTGACCGAGCTGGACAACCTGGTGCTGGTGTGTCCGTTCCATCATCGGGCGCATCACCGCGGCGTCATCACGCTCACCGGCCCGGCGCATACCCTGGTGGTCGCCGACGCCCGAGGTCGTCCACTCAGCGGGGCCTCCCTGGCTAGGCCACCCACCACGCCACCACCACAGGTCCCGCCGTACCGCGGACCGACCGGCGAACGCGCCCAATGGAAGTGGTACCACCCCTACCGCAGACCACCACCGACGACCAACTAGTGTGGCCGGTGCTCAGGACGACGACGCACCCAGCCACTGCTGCAATTTGGCGTAGATGTCGGGGTGGTTGAGCAGGTCGAAGTGGTGCAGCCCTGTCAGCGTCAGGCCTGCATCGTCGGCGAACGGGAGCCGCCGGGTACGGCCTCGACCCGAGGCGCTCGACGGGCGCACCAGATGGTCGCCGAACAGCAGGCCGACGGCGGCCGGGCCTGCTGAGGTTGCCACGAAATGGTATGTGGCAGAGGGTAAGAACGGCACTTCGCGGCACCGGTCACGTAGGAACTCGTCGGGGTCGGCCTCAGCCCAGTCGTCGTCGAGCAGAGCCCCGAAGCGGAGATCCTTGATGCCGTCACTTCGCAGATTGAGCAGCTCGGCGACTGCTCTGGTCTCGCCCAGCTTCGCCATGGCCCAGGTCGCGGCGTTGACACCCTTCTCCAGGTCCGCGCCCAGGTGGGGGGAGCCGAGGCACACGACCTGACGGGTGCTGCGGGTCCACCGGCGATTCTGGTCGTGGCCGTAGTGGCATGCGCTGCGCGCCACCAGGCCACCCATCGAGTGACCGACCAGCGCGATGCGCCGTACGGGCACCGGCCAGATCTCGACCAGCCGGGTGAGAATCTCGTCGAGCTGGTGGCCGTTGGTCGAGATGTGCAGCCCGGTGTTGTACCGGATCTCGATCGGCGTGAACCCCAGGTCGTCGTGCAGGCGGTCCCCGTAGGACCTCGGGTCCGGCTCCGTGGTGACGGGCCGCGGTGGCCGCCGCCAGGACGACTCCGTCTGACAGAGTCCGTGCACGAACACAGCGAGCGACTCGGTCGGGCAGGGGTAGGCCCCGGCGATGGCGTCAGGTGTCAGTGGCACCGGGCGCCCGGATACGCGCACCGACATCGGCGCGGCCAGGGGGCTCCCACGCTCGGCGAGTTCATCGCCGTAGATCCCGTTGAGCGCCGCGATCGCGTCCGCGATCCCCGGACGTTCGTCCAGGGCAGGGTCGTCGTCGAAGGCGAGACCCGCGGCGGCTACCGAACTCAGCGCGGGCGGCAGGCGCTGACCGGCGATGCCGAGCGCGTCGTACACCGTGCCGGCGATCGCGTCATGCACCATTTCGACGGGTCTGGCCGCGGGTCCGATCGCGGCGAACACCCGTCCCGCGATGCCTTTGTGCATGCCGCGCACCAGGGTGTTGAGGACTGTGAGGCCCTCCGCGGCGACATCGCCGAGGGCGTGCATGTCGGCTGTGCGCATGTCTGCTCCGAGTGATTCTCAGTGAACAAGTGTTCTCCGAGAATAACCCGTGAGAGCCGAATCGAATCGTGCGTCGACCTCAGACCGAGATGGCGGTGGCCGGCGCCGCCGCCGGCTGGCGGGTCGGGGTGATGCGCCCCTTCACGCCGTTGACCGAGGCCCGGTCCAACAGTTCCTGGTAGAAGTCCGCGGAGACGATCGGGTCCCGGGTGAGCAGGAACCCGCTGAAGCCGGTGGGGTCGGTGACGACGGCCCACTGGTAGTCGGGGTCGAGGTCGACGATCCAGTAGTTGCCGGGCGGCCTGGCCGATGCCGCCCCGAAGAAGCGGACGTTGAGCTTGTTGTTGTCGGCATCGACCGGAAGCGCGGACCCGACGATGGTCGCCTTCGGTCCGTTGTTGACGAAGTAGTTGCCGGAGTTCTCGACCTTGATCGAGCCGTCGGGGTTGAGGCCGTACACGGCCGTGGTGTTGACCAGGCCGATCGAGAAGAACTGCTTGACGCTGCCCACCTCGTACCAGGTGCCGAGGTACCTGCCGAGATCCACCACCGGCGGCGCCGCGAGCACGATCGCGGCTGTGTCGCCCATGACGATGTACTGGTCAGGGACTCCGTAGATACCGTTGCCCGTCAGCGGGGTCAGGCCCTGGTACATGTCGTTGATCCAGCCCGTGGCCAGGGTGTACGCCGCTTGGGTGTTGCCGGCCGGGGAGACGCCGGTGGCCAGCTGCGCGAGGAAGTCGAAGATCGCGTTCCCGCCGATGATCGCGTCTGCGTGGGAGCCGAACGCGAGCGTCGCGCCGACGAACTGGCCCGGACGGGCCGCCACCAGCTCCTTGGTGGAGGCCCCGTTGGAATTGAACGGCTGAGGCGGCGCAGCGACTTGGTAGACCGGGACGAAGGGGTCGTCCAGCTTCGCCAGGGCGCTGGTCAGCACGCCGTAGAAAGCGAAGCCGTCGAACATGACGACGCCGCGCAGGCTGCCGGCGCCGGCGACGTCGGTGGTGTAGTAGCCGCCCACGGAGGTGGCGAAGCCACCGCCTGCGGAGTGCCCGGACATCACGAAATCCTCCGGCAGCGCGCCCACAAGGCCTGCGGTGGTGGCGCTGGCGGTCAGCGACGCGCGGTCGCCGAGAAACATGGTCGCGACGGCCTCTTGCAGCGGTGCGCCGTTGATCCAGCAGGCGGAGCAGGCCAGCGGGAACGACGAGATGTTGGGTACCACGATGACGCTGTTGGTCTGCTGCGACAGCGTCTGCGCCAACTTCGACATGGACGCCTTGTTGCCGAGGAAGCCGTGCTGCAGCCAGATCACCCCGGTCGCGGCCACGGAACCGTCTGCCTGGGTGGGCAGGTACCAGTCCGCGCGGGTGGTGTACCCCCGGGTGCCGACGGGGATGGTCAGCTTCGCGTGGCCGGTCTGGACGCCGGTGACCGTGGCGGGGAGCGCCGCTTGGGCCGCAGGGATTGCCTGGGTGCGTGCGTCGGTCTGCGGTGTCGCCGGCTCGGGTGCCGTGGGCGCCGCGGGCGCGGAGTTGCCGGACGTTGCGGAGGTGGCAGTGGACCCGGTGGATCCGGTAGTCGGCACATCCTCGACCACCACATCGGCCAGGGCTGTCCCCGACGGCGTGTCCGTTCCGGTCGGCTCGTCGCCGGTCGCCTCAGGATCGTCCGCCTCAGTCTCCGCGCCGGCCACGACCTCGGCCTCGGTCTCGACCTCCGCGCCGGCCGCTGTCTCTGACTCGGATTCCGCGTCGGCGGTCACGGAGCTGGCCGCACCCCGGCGCTTCGTCGAGCCGGGAACCGTCGCCGGATCGTCCGCTGAATCGGCCGACGTGCTCGTTTCTTGCTGGTCGGCGGCGCTCTGGGACGCCGATTCGCCGGCCGATGGCGTACCGGACTTCGATGCCGTATTGGACGAATCACCGCCACTGGAGGTGTCCGTGTCGGCCGCGGCGACGCCGTGCCCGACCCCGAGGGCAAGGCATGCCCCGGTACCCATGGTGCCCAACCAGATTGCCCAACGAGTTGACGTCACCGGCGCAATGTAACCGCGGGTAACGGCTCCGGGAAGCAAATTGTCCCGGACGTCAGTGAGTTGTCACGAGTGCGCGCGGGCGGGTACCCGCAGGTGCGCCGACTAGGGTGACTGGGTGACCGGGGTGGAGATGGGCACGGCCGCCGGGCGCTGGGTCCTGCTGGCCACGGTGCTGGGGTCTGGCCTGGTGATGATCGACGGCACGGTGGTCAACGTGGCGTTGCCGCACATTGGTGCTGATCTCGGCGCGGGATTCGGCGGCCTGCAGTGGGTGGTCAACGCCTACACCCTCACCTTGGCGTCGCTGATCCTGCTCGGCGGGTCTCTGGGCGATCAGTTCGGGCGGCGTCGGGTGTTCCTCATCGGTGTCATCTGGTTCGCGCTCGCATCGATCGCATGCGGATTCGCGCCCAACGTCGAGGTCCTGATCGCGGCGCGCGCCCTGCAGGGTGTCGGCGGTGCGCTGTTGACCCCGGGCAGTCTGGCACTGATATCGGCGTCATTCCACGGCACCGACCGGGCAGCAGCGGTGGGTGCATGGTCGGGTCTCGGTGGCATCGCCGCCGCCATCGGACCGTTCCTCGGCGGTTTTCTGGTCGAATGGAATTGGCGCGCTGTGTTTCTCATCAATGTCCCGCTGGCTGCGGTCGTGGTGGTGGTGGCCATGCTGCGGGTGCCCGAAAGCCGCGATCTGGCCTCGCCACGGCGGCTCGACCTCGCGGGCGCCGCGCTGGCCGCGGCCGGTCTGGGATTGCTGACCTACGGCCTCACGGAGCTGGGCAATCATGGACCCGCCCCGGCTGCCCTGGTGTCCGTCGGTGTCGGTGTGCTCACACTGGCGATCTTCGTTCTGGTGGAACGCCGCTCCACGCATCCCCTGGTGGCTCCGAAGCTGTTTTCCAACAACAACTTCCGAGTGTCCAACGTCATCACACTGTTGATCTACGGTGCGCTGGGCGCGGTGTTCCTGCTGTTGGTCCTGCAGCTGCAGACCGTGTCCGGGTTCAGCCCGGTGGCGGCCGGCACGGCACTGCTGCCCTTCACGGCCGTCATGCTGGTGTTCTCCTCGCGCGCCGGAGCGTTGTCGAGCCGGATCGGACCGCGGGTGCCGATGACGGTCGGTCCGTTGATCGCGGCGGCGGGGCTGCTCCTGATGTTGCGGATCGGCCCGGACGCATCGTGGATCCTCGACGTCGCCCCCGCGGCGCTCGTGTTCGGCGCAGGCATGGTCCTGGTCGTGGCTCCGCTGACCTCGACGATGCTGGACTCCGCGCCGGAGAACATGGCCGGTTCCGCGTCGGGGGTGAACAACGCGGTGGCGCGGGCAGGTGGCTTGTTGGCGGTGGCCGTCCTGCCGGGGTTGGCCGGCATCAGCGGCGCCGACTACGCCGATCCCGCCGCCTTCGATGCGGGGTTCCACACCGCCGTCATCATCTCGTCGGTGTTGATGTGCGGCGCTGCGGTATTGGCGGCTGTCGGCCTTCGCCGCCGGGAGCCGGCGCGCGGTGAGGGCAGGATCGCGGTGGAGAACTGCACCCACTGCGCCATCACCGGGCCGCCCGCGCATCCTGCCCACGAGAGCAGTTGACAGGAGCGTGGGCGGGGGTGATCAGCGGATCAGGTCGGCCGCCTTCTCTCCGATCATGATCGTTGCGGCATTGGTGTTCACCGGCATGATCCTGGGCATCACCGATGCGTCGGCCACTCGCAGGCCGGTCAGTCCGTGCACCCGCAGATCCGGTCCCACCACTGCGTCCTCTCCGGTGCCCATCGCACACGTGCCGACGGGGTGGTAGTAGGTGCCGGTACCGCGAGCGACGAAGTCGCGCAGCGCCGCCTCGTCGCTGGCATCGGGTCCGGGGAGCACTTCGCGACCGCGCCAGGGCGCGAACGCCTCGGTGGCGGCGATCTCGCGAGCCACTCTGACTCCGTGGATCATTCGGCGTATGTCCGACTCCACGCCGAGATAGTTCGGATCGATCAGTGGCGGTGTGGACGGATTCGGCCCGGCCAGCCGGATCGAACCGCGCGCATCCGGAACCATGGCCACCGCCAGCGTGTAGCTGTTCGGCGGAGCGGTCAGGTGCGGCGGGTGAAACGGCACGTGGATGAACATCAACTGCATGTCCGGGCCGGCCAGTGCGGCGTCGCTGCGCCACAGCAGCGACGATTCGGCGTGGTTGGTCTGCGCGGCCGGAATGGGGTGCGTCGCCTCGTAGACGACCCCGCACAGCGGATGGTCGTGCAGGTTACGGCCCACTCCGGGCAGGTCGTGGATGACACCGACACCCGCGGCGTGCAGTTCTGCGGCGGGGCCGATGCCCGACAGCAGCAGCAGACGTGGTGAGTCCACCGCGCCGGCACTGATCACCACCTCGGCTTCGGCATAGGCCGTCAGGTCACGCCCGCCCTGTACGAAATCAACTCCGACACAGTGGTTCCCCACAAATCGCAGTCTGTGCGCGCGGGAGTCCGTCATGACGGTCAGATTCGCCCTGTCGCGCGCGGGGTGCAGATAGGCAGCGGCAGTGCTCTGCCGGGTCCCTCCCGTGATCGCGAGATCGTGCCAGCCGACGCCCTCGGTCTCGGCGCCGTTGAAGTCGTCGGTCTGCGGGAAACCCGCGGCGACGGCGGCGTCGATGAACACCTGGGATAGTGGATTGGCCACTTCGGGCGCAGCGGGCGCGGGAGACATCGGGCCGTCGGTGCCACGGTAGCGCGGATCCCCGCCCCGGACCGTCTCCATGCGCCGGAAGTAGGGCAGAACCGACTCGTAATCCCAACCGACACAACCGGACTTGGCCCAGCCATCGAAATCGCTCTGGTGCCCCCGCAGGTGCACCATCGCGTTGATGCTGCCGCTGCCTCCGAGTGTGTGCCCGCGCGGCCAGTTGTGGGCGAAGCCCGCGGTGCCCGGCTGTGGCACGGTGTCGTAGGAGTAGTCGACCTCGGTGCCCCACAACGCCGGCCATGCCGGTGGTGCGGAGATCTCGGGTCTGGTGTCGGGTGGTCCGGACTCGAGCAGCAGCACCTGGACGCTCGGGTCCTCGGACAGCCGTGCGGCGATCACGCTCCCCGCCGATCCGGCGCCGATCACCACGTAGTCGTACTCGCTGAAACGCATCATCTTCTGAATCTCTTTCGTTGCTCGGATCAATGTGTGGCTGCCTGCTGCAGCACGAAGTCGTAGTGCGCCCGCAGCCAGGGCGCGTCGGAGGACCCCCCGTCGGGGGTGGGACCTGGTGGGTGCCGTTCGAACTCGACCACCAGGTCGGACTTGGTGCTGAACACCACGTCTGAGTCGAGGTACGGTGCGCCCTCCTCGAACAGATGGGTGACCAGCGGCTGGCAGCCGGGAGCCGTGATGAGGAAATGAATGTGCGCCGGGCGGTAGTGGCTGATGTCGGTGCGCGAGATCAGCTCGCCGACAGGGCCGTCCATCGGAATCGAGTAGCCCAGCGGTGCGATCGTCCGCACGCAGTAGGCCCCACCGGGCTGCGAGGTGTACTTCGCGCGCAGCCGGGTCTCCTCCGCGTCGAGTTGACCCTCGTAGATGCCGTGCGCGTCGGCCTGCCACACGTCGAGCACCGCCCCGTCGACGGACCTGCCGGAGATGTCGCGAACCACACCGGTGATGTACAGCGGTATCCCGCCGATCCCGTCGGCCATGTCGGCGCCGTAGGGCAGCGCGGGTGAGCCCTCGATGTGGAACGGCCCCAGGACCGTGGCCGGGGTGGCTCCCGGGTCACGGTCGTGGTTCATCTCGACGACGAGCATGGACAGTCCCAGCACGTCGGAAGCGAGGATGAACTCCGCACGCTTGGCGTCGCTGATCTGTCCGGTGCGGGCGAGCCACGTCATCGCGGCGGCCCACTCGGGCTCGGTGAGCCGGACCTCGCGGGCGAAGCCATGCAGGTGTCGCACCAACGCCTGCATGATCTCCGACAACCGCGCATCGTGAGCGGTGGCCCACCGCGCCGTGGCGACGGCGGTGATGTCCTGATCGACGGGCGACTGCACTGGGATTTCTCCTCGGAATAAGCGACAGCGCAGAGGCTGTCGACACAGCGCGGCGCTATCTGTTGCGTAGTGGAAGTGGCTGCTCTCCCGCGGGAGCAGGAGGTGGAGGCATGCGTTCGCCGAAGCCGACCATCGGGGAGTTCGCCACGGTGACGCACCTCAGCGTGCGGACGTTGCGGCGCTACCACGAGGCCCGGGCTTCGTGAGCCCTCCGCCGTCGACCCGTTCTCGGGCCACCGGTATCACGGACCCGAGCAGATCCTGACCGCGCAGGTCCACGCACCAGCACCGGCAACTCGACGTACCGCTGGCCGAGGTCCGGTCGATCCTCGCCACCGACGACCCGCAGCGGCGATGCTCATGCGACGGTGGCGCGCGCCGCTTCGCCGATCAGATCGGCGACGGCGTCGGGGTGAGAGACGGTGACGGCGTGCGAGGCGTCGATCTCCACCGTCGTCGATTTCGCCCGTTCCCCCATGAAGCGCATGGACTCGGCGGGGACCGCGAGGTCTGCGGTGGTCACCATGTTCCAGGAGGGGATGCTCTTCCACGCGGACTCGGTGGCCGGTTCGTTCAGGGCGGCCTCGGTGATGGGTCGCTGGGTCGCTGCCATCAGCTCGGTGACCTCCGGCGCCACGTCGGCGGCGAAGACCCTGCGGAACTCGTCCTGCTTGATGTACAGGTCATTTCCCGTGTCACCGTTGGGAAGTGGGAACGGCACGGTGTTCAGCGCCGGGCCCAGCTCACCGCCGGGGAACTTGCCAGCCAGCTCTGAGGTGGTCTCACCCGGCTCCAGGATGAAGCTGGCGATGTACACCAGCGCCTTGACATTCGGGTGCCCGACCGCGGCCTCACTCATCACCGGACCGCCGTACGAGTGGCCCGCCAGCACGACTGGGCCAGGCACGCTGCTGATGACGCTCTCGACGTACTCGGCGTCGCTGTGCAGTCCGCGCAGCGGGTTCGCCGCGGCGATCACCGGGTAGCCGTCGCGCGTGAGGCTCTCGATCACCCCGTTCCAGCTGGAGGAGTCGGCGAACGCCCCGTGAACCAGGACAACGGTGGGCCTGCCCTCCGGAGTGGGCTGTTCCGACGGGGCCTGCTCGGCGGCCGCGCCGCCGCAGCCGGAGAGGGTGGCCAGTGTGGCGCCGACCGTGATGGTGAAGAGTACAGAGGTGAATCTCATTGTTTTCCTTAGCTTTTAATGGGGTACAGCAGGGCTTCAGACGTCGGCCGCGGCCTGGAGGATGAACTCAGCAACGACCTCGGGCTGCGAGGCCGGGAGTGCGTGCGAGGCGCCGGGAACCTCCACCGTGGCACGGGCCTCGGCACGCTCGGCCATGAAGCGGAAGGTCTGCGCCGGGATGGCGAGGTCGAGTTCGGGATAGATGAACCAGGACGGAACCGTCTTCCATGCGGGTTCGCCCGAACCCTCGTTGAACGCCGCGGTGTTGAAAGGGCGCTGCGTTGCGGCGTCCAGTGCGGCCTGCTCGGCGCTCAGGTCGGCACAGACGTGCTGGTGGTAGGCGTTCTGATGCACGTAGGCGTCAGCGGTACCGTCGGCGAGCGGCACCTGGTAGACGTGCTCGCCCAGCGTGGCGCCGGGGTACTTACCCAGCAGATCGGGGGCACTCTCGCCTTTGTCGGGTGCAATGGCGGCGACATAGACCAGTGCTTTGACACCGGTGTTGCCGCGGGCCGCGTTGGTGATGACGGCGCCGCCGTAGGAGTGACCCACCAGCACGATCGGCCCCTGGATGCCGGCCAGCAGGTCTGCGACAGTGGCGGCGTCGGTGGTCAGGGTGCGCAGCGGGTTGGCCGCGGCGATGACGCGGTGGCCGGTGGTGTGCAGGCAGCGGATGACACCGTTCCAGCTCGCGGACTCGGCGAAGGCGCCGTGGACGAGCACGATGGTGGGTTTCACTGGACTGCCTCGTGTTTCGGTGCCGGGACGGTGGCGCGGACGCCGTCATCGGTCCGCACAGTCCACTCTGGCCTGCGCGACGCCGCGGGGAATCAGTCATCCGACTACGAATACGACCGGTACTGGAGGGGGCCGGTGCAGTCGTTCGACGTAATTACCCCGGTTCGGCTTGCCCTACGACGACTGCTTGCGATATATTGCATATCGCTTATCGGCAGCAGGCCTGGATGGCTCGTCTCCCGTCGCGGGACGCGTCGATGACGGAAGGGTCGGCATGGGGCACAGTATTGTTCGAAGTCGTTGTGCCGCAGACCGAGTCACGATCAGCCGGTCAGCCTTCGGTGGCGTACGCGTCCAGGGTCAGCCAGTTCTTCCGGGTTTCGGCCGCGGCGGCCTCCGCGTCACCGGCCTCGGCGAACGCGATGATGCGGGCGTGCTGGGCGACCGAGTCGCGGCCACGCAGCGAGGCGAACCGGATGCGCTCGACCCGCCTAAGTACCGGTGTGTACTGGTCGAGCACCGTCCGGATTGCCGCGTTCCCCGCCCGGTCGACAGGAATTCGGTGGAATGCGTCGTCTGCCGCCACGGCGGCGGCGACATCTCCTGCACGCAACGCCTCTGCGAAAGTCTGGTTGGCGGTGCGCATCCCGGTCAGATCGTCCTCGGTGAGCAGCGGAACCGCCGTGCGCACGGCAAGCTCGTTCATCGCCGCCGTCACCTGCTGCGCGTCGGCCAGGGTGCGAGGATCGATCGGGCTGACGATCGTGTAACGGCCGGGCTTGGTCTCGACCAGACCGGCCGCGTCGAGGCGGGCCAAGGCCTCCCTGATCGGGGTTCGGCTCACCCCGAGCCAGCCGCTGAGCTCGCCGTCGACCAGGCGCTCACCCGGTTCCAGCGTCCCGTCGATGATGGCATCGCGGATCCGCACAAACACGCTGTCGCGCAGCAACTGCCGCCCCTCGGCGGTACTGGCAACGGGAACCGGCATACCTCATCATGCACCGTCGAGCCCGTGCGGCGGGCCTCGACCCGTCGTCAACCTTGCCGACCCGGCCGCTGTGGACCACCCATGGAAGGAAGATCATGCACCTTGCCGACTTCGAGCGGTACCCGTTGCTGTTCGGGCCCAGCCCCGTCCACCCGCTGCAGCGCCTGAGCGACCACCTGGGCGGCGCCCAGATCTGGGCCAAGCGCGAGGACTGCAACTCGGGGCTCGCCTACGGCGGCAACAAGATGCGCAAACTGGAGTACATCGTGCCCGATGCACTGGCCAAGGGTGCCGACACCCTGGTCTCGATCGGTGGCTATCAGTCCAACCACACCCGCCAGGTGGCGGCGGTGGCGGCCCGGCTCGGGATGAAGGCCCGTCTCGTGCAGGAGCGGTGGGTGGATTGGCCTGACGTCGTCAACGACAAGGTCGGCAACATCCTGTTGTCCCGGATCATGGGCGCGGACGTGCGGCTGGACCCCGCCGGATTCGGAATCGGCATCAAGGACTCCTGGGAGACCGCGCTCGAGGACGTCCGCGCGGCCGGGGGCGTGCCCTACGGGATCCCGGCGGGCGCGTCCGAACACCCGCTCGGCGGACTGGGATTCGCCAACTGGGCCTATGAGGTGCAGCGCCAGGAGCAGGAGCTCGACATCTTCTTCGACACCATCGTCGTCTGCACGGTCACCGGCTCGACGCACGCCGGGATGATCGCCGGGTTCGCCGGCCAGGAGCGGCCGCGTCGCGTCCTCGGCATCGACGCCTCCGCGACCATCGACAAGACGCGGGAGCAGGTGGCCCGCATCGCCGCGCACACCGCCGAGCTCATCGGTCTCGGACGGGCACTAGGCGATGACGAGATCACCGTTCTGGAGGGCTGGGCCGGCGACCTGTACGGCATTCCGGTGCAGTCCACCATCGATGCGATCCGGCTGACCGCCGGCCTGGAGGGGATGATCATCGACCCTGTGTACGAGGGGAAGTCGATGGCCGGGCTCATCGACCTGGTCCGCAGTGGTGAGATCGGACCGCAGTCGACGGTGCTCTACGCCCACCTGGGCGGGCAGCCGGCACTCAACGCGTATGCGGGGGCGTTCGGCTGACCGGGACGTCCAGGCCCGGGTGCGCCGACAGCGCGTCCCGGAGCCCGGCGCGCGACGTCACACCCAGCTTGGGGAAGACGCGGTACAGGTGCGCGCCCACGGTGCGGTGTGACAGGTACAGCCGCTCGCCGATCTGCCGGTTGGTCATCCCGCTGGCGGCCAGGTGCGCGATCTGCAGCTCCTGTGCCGTCAACGGTGGGGTGGCGCCCGGCGGCTCGCTCGCCGGCCGGAATCCCTTGGCTCGCAACTCCTGATCCGTACGCGCCAGCCACGGTTGGGCGCCGATCGCGGCGAAGCCCTCACGGGCGTCGATGAGGTGCCGCTGCGCCGAAAGCGGGGTCTTGCGGCGCCGAAGCGCTTCGGCGAAGGCAAGGCGGATGCGGCACGCCTCGAACAACCATCGGTCGGAGGTGGGGGAGGCGAGCAGGCTTTCCAGCCGGGCATCCGCTTCCCCCTCGCCGAGGACCAGTGCCTCCACCGCGCGCTGGATCAACTCCATCCGCGGCGACAGCGCGGCGACATCGGCCTCCCGCATGGCGTGCAGATGCGCTCGGGCATCCTCGTCGCGTCCGGTGCGCAGCGCTGCCTCCACGAGGTCGAACATCACCCAGGTGCACAGCGGGACATAGGGAGTCAGGACGCCGGCCGGGCTCAACGCAGAGGCGTGGCGGAATGCGGCGTCGAAGTCACCCGTGGCCGACGCGGCGAGCGCGCGGGGATGGTGGGCGTAGAGGACAACACTGGCGACACCGCGGGGTTTGGCCCAGTAGGTCATCTCGTCGGCCAGCGAGAACGCCTCGTCGGCGCGTCCGCGGCCGGCCGCGATCAACGCCCGGTTGTACAGGAAGTACCACGAGAAGAAGGTGAAACCGGTTGTCCCACCGAGTTGCTGTCCTTCGTGGGCGAGTTCTTCGGACTCATCCCATCGTCCGCTGAGGTAGCCGTCCAGGCACAGGTGCATCAGCGCGCCGATATGCCTGCGGGCGGCACCGCCGTCTCGGCTTCGATGCACCACCCGCCAGTGTGCTTCGCGCGTGTCTGCCAGACGGTCCAGGTACACCGACGCCGCGCCGACGCGGATGATTCTCGACGGGTCGTCCTCACCCGCAAGTGTGGCGAGGATGCGCTCCAGCTCGGGTGCTGCTGCGGCACCGGTGCGCACCGGGTCGACGAAGGTCTTGCTGGCCAGCGCCAGGATGTCTGGCGGCTCGGGGGTCAGCTTCCGCAACGCGCGGTAGAACGGTTCCCAGTGGGCAGGGGTGCAGGCGTACCAGGACAGGAGCAGCAGCGTATGCATCGCTTCGATCAACGCGGTGTCGTCGGCTCGGTAGCCGTGGTCGGTGGTTTCGATGGCGCCCACGAGGAGTCGGTGTGCGGTATCGACGTCCCCGTTGGCGTTGAGCATCAGGAACGTCGCGGCATTCGCCGCATGTAGCGATCCGCTGGAGTCCGTGCCTGCTCGTCTGGCCTGTGCCAGAAGGCTTTCCGGGTCGACGATCTCGCTGAGGTTGCCGCCGGATTCGGCCCCGATGTAGGCGGCCTCGGCGAGCCTGCGTCCCCGGCCCGCGGTGGTCGTGCTCAGTTCGGCTGCGCGGACGAGCGCCGACACAGCGCCGAGACCGTCGCCGCGGAGCATGGTCCGGCGCGCCACTCGGTCGAGCAGCACGGCCGCCGCCTCGTCCGGTCCGACCGCGGCAGAAGCAAGATGCCACGCTTGCCGTTCCGGGTCGCCGTGCAGTGAATCGGCCAGCACCAGGTGGGCGTGGCGCCGTTCCTCATGAGTGGACATGGCGACGATGGTCGATCGAATCAGCGGGTGCCGGAACGTGATTCGGGAGGCGCCGTCGTCGACGTGCACCAGTTGCGCCCGCTCGGCCGGAGCGAGGTCGCTCAGGCCGGGCTGCTCACCGGCCACGTTACGCAGGACGCGAACGTCGCCGCCGCTGTCGAACGCGGTGACCAGCAGCAGTTGACGGGTGGGCTCGGGTAGGGCCGCGATGCGGGCGGCGAACATCTCGTGCAGCCGATCGCTGAGCGGTACGACGTCGGGCTGGTCGACGGTCAGCGTCGCCGGTCCGGTCAACGTGTCAGGAAGCTCCACCAGCGCCAGCGGGTTTCCCCGGGCCAGGTCGAGCACCCGTTGGCGCGTCCCCGGCGACAGGTGAGGGTAGTGCTCGTCGACCAGTTGCTCTGCCGCCCCCTGGTCGATCGGCCCGACGAGCTGCTCGGTCAAGCCCCGCCGGTCGATGAAGCAGTCGGCGCCGGTCCGGCACGACATGACAAGCCCGATCCGATGACCCGCCACCCGTCGGGCGATGAATCCGAACACGACCGTGCTGGCGCGGTCGAGCCACTGGAGATCGTCGATCAGTATCAACAGAGGGTTCTGCTCGGCGGCCGCGACGACGAGGGACAGGGCGGCATTGCAGACGAGCAGTTCACCGGGCGGCGGGCCGGGGCCGAATCCGAGCGCAACCGACAGGGCGCCCTGCATGCCGGGTGGAAGACGGCTCAGCTCGTCGCGCAGCGGGAGCAGCAGCTGGTTGAGCCCGGAGTAGGTGACGTCGGCCTCGAACTCCGATCCCGACGCACGCAGCACCTGCATGCCGGCCGCCTGGGCCTGGTCTGCCGCCGCGGCGAGCAGGGCGGATTTGCCGACGCCGGGTTCGCCGCGGACCAGCCGGGTGTCCCCGGTGAGTTGCGCCCTGGCGAGGAAGCGCGCGATCCGCTCGAGCTCGATGCGCCGACCGAACAGTTCCGCCATGCCTCCCGCACCCCTCACAGCTTGCGATATATTGCATATCGGTACGGCGGATTTGTCAACAGTCCGGCTGTGCCACCGGCGATGAACCGGTTCTTCGTCGTCTTCTTTGTCGTCGTCATTGGTCAGGGCTCGATCACGAGTCGCCTGATCAGGTCGCTGTCCAGGGTAAACCTGTAATGCAGGTCGGCCACTGCGACGGGGAAGTTCCCGGCCAGGCGCTGGAGCACGTCGACGTGGTGGTGCTGTCGGTGTTGTGCGTTGTCATACCGCCACAGTGAGGTTTCCCCCAGGGGGAGGGTCAAGCAACGGACGGACTGCGTAGCCCGGGGTGAGCCGGCAGATCTCCGCATGTGAGTCAATGTGATTGCAGTGCAAAGTAATTCGCAATCTTCGGCACTGAAGATGGTCCACCCGTCGATCTTTGGCGCGCAGGACACGGCGCCGGGGTGGGACGGTGATTTACCGGTGAGGCGTCGCGCCGTCGATTATGGTGCTGCTGTGCCTGAGATGGATCGCCGTAGTGCCATGTTCATGATGGGGCTGGGGGTGGCCGCGGTCGCGACCCCGCTCGGCACCGCTCATGCCCAGCCGCCCCCGGCGCCCGTCGAACCGCCGCCGGTGGCCGCGGAGACCGGCCCGCTGATGCTGTTCCAGGACGAGTTCAACGGTCCGGCGGGTTCGCCGCCCGACCCCGGCCGATGGTTCATCGTGCCTGCCCGCGAGACGATTCGGAACCCCAACGAGTGGGACAAGCCCTTCAACATGGGCCGCTACGTCACCGACCAGGAGCACGTGTTCCAGGACGGCAGCGGCAACCTGGTCATCCGCGCCACCCGGGGCGAGGGCGCCAACATCCAGGAGAAGTACGCCGGCGCGAAGATCATGGGCCTGTGGCGTGGCGGGATGGGCACGACGTGGGAGGCCCGAGTCAAGCTGGACTGCCTGACCGACGGGGCATGGCCGGCGTTCTGGCTGGTCAACGACAATCCGGTCCGTGGCGGCGAAGTCGACCTGGTGGAGTGGTACGGCAACAACGACTGGCCGTCGGGAACGACGGTGCACGCGCGGTTGGACGGCACGTCCTTCGCGACCGACCGCCACCCCGTCGACAGCGCGTGGCACACCTGGCGCATGACCTGGCTGCCCACCGGCTTGTACTTCTGGAAGGACTACCAGCCGGGGATGGAGCCGTTCTTCACCGTGCCCGCCAACTCGCTGCAGGACTGGCCGTTCAACGATCCGGGATTCACGATGGTCCCGGTGTTCAACATCGCCGTCGGCGGGTCCGGCGGCCGTGAACCGGCCGCAGGCACGTATCCCGCCGAGATGCGCGTCGACTGGATCCGCGTCTTCGCCAGCTAGCACTCCCCTGCGCGGGCGACACCGCGCGGTGGACAGGGCCGTTCGGCCCTGGTGGAAGGGCCCAGTGGCCGTTCCCGTCGACGGTGAAACCCCGCACGATGGGAGTCGGGTCGTCGCCGTGGATCGACCGTGATGGCGGCAGCCCACGGAGGAGGCCGCCATGGGGCACAACACCGGCGCAACCACGGGAACCGTGATGGGCGGCCGGGGGACCGCGCCCGACACCCGCGGTAGACCTTTCGACGATGTGGCCTGGGTCGCCGAGCGGGTGCCCTCGGTCGCACGCTTGTTCCTCGACAGGGTCGCCGCCACGCCGCGCGCCGAGGCGTTCCGATTCCCCGGCGACGGCGGCTGGCAGAGCGTCACGTGGCAGCAGACCGGCGACCGCGCCGTCCGCCTATCGGCCGGGCTGGTCGCGCTGGGCATCGAACCCGAGGAGCGGGTCGCGCTGGCGTCGTCGACCCGCTACGAGTGGGTCCTGGTCGACTTCGCGATATTGTGCGCCGGGGCCGCCACCACCACGCTGTACCCGACGACGAATGCCACGGACATCGCGTTCATCATCGCCAACTCCGGGAGCCGGGTGGTCTTCGCCGAGGACCAGGCACAGGTGGACAAGGTGCTCGCGCACCGGGCCGATCTGCCCGAAGTGGAACACGTCGTGATCATCGACGGGGTGGGCGACGGCGACTTCGTGATCACGTTGGCACAGCTGGAGATCCGGGGTCAGCAGCTGCTGAGCGAGACTCCCGACGTCATCGACAAGCGCGTCGCCGCGATCCGGCCGGACAGCCTCGCGAGCATCATCTACACCTCCGGGACCACCGGCCGTCCGAAGGGTGTCCGGCTTACCCACCGAGCGTGGACGTACACCGCGTCGGCCATCGACGCACTCCACATCCTCGGGCCCGACGATCTGAACTACCTGTGGCTGCCGTTGGCGCATGCCTTCGGCAAGGTCATGCTGGCACTGCCGCTGATCGTCGGCTATCCGACGGCGATCGACGGTCACGTCGACCGGATCGTCGCCAACCTGGCGGTGGTGCACCCGACGTTCATGGCGGCCGCGCCGCGCATCTTCGAGAAGGCGCACGCCCGCATCCAGGCCACCGTGGCGGAAGAAGGTGGGCTGAAGAAGACCGTTTTCGACTGGGCGATCGGCGTGGGGATCAGGGCGTCGGAGGCCAGGGAAGCCGGCAGACGTCTGTCGCCGCTGCTGTCGGTCCAGCACGCGATCGCCGACCGGCTGGTGTTCCAGTCGATCCGGAATCGCTTCGGCGGTCGGCTGCGGTTCTTCGTCTCGGCCGCCGCACCGCTGGATCGCGACATCGCGCGGTGGTTCGACGCCATCGGCATTCCCATGCTCGAGGGTTACGGCCTCACCGAGACGGCGGCGGCGTCGTTCATCAACCGCCCCGACGCGTACCGCTTCGGGACGGTCGGGCTGCCCTTCCTCGGTACCGAGGTCATGATCGCCGACGACGGCGAGATCTTGGTGCGGAGCCCGGGAGTGATGACCGGCTATCACGATCTGCCCGAAGCGACCGCCGAGGCGCTCGACAAGGACGGCTGGCTCCGGACCGGTGACATCGGTTCGATCGACGATGACGGATTCCTGCGCATCACCGACCGCAAGAAGGACTTGTTCAAGACCTCGCAGGGAAAGTACGTGGCGCCGACGGCGATCTCGGCGTCCTTCAAGGCGATCTGTCCATACGCCAGTGAGATGATCGTGGTGGGTGCGGCGCGCCCCTACTGCGTGGCACTGGTGGGCCTGGATGGCGACGCCATCATGCACTGGGCAGCCGAGAATGGCCTTGCGGGGCGATCTTTCGTCGAGGTGGCCCGGCACGACTCCACCCGCAAACTGATCGACGGATACGTCGACACGCTCAACGAGCAGTTGAATCGCTGGGAGCGGATCAGGAAGTTCGCTATCATCGATCGCGAATTATCCATCGCAACAGGTGATCTCACGCCCAGCCTCAAGGCAAAGCGCAACGTGATCATGGCGAAGTCCGCCGATGTCATCGAGCACCTCTACACATGACGTGGCGCTGAGAAGGTAGAGGGCGATGACCAAGTTCCTCAGCAACAGTGACGCTTTCACCTGGAGCATGGAAAGCGACCCGCGCCTGCGCTCCACGGTGGTGACGGTGATCCTGCTGGACCGGGCACCGGACTGGGCTCAGGTGCGGGAGCGGTTCGATGTCCTCTCGCGCGCCGTGCCCATGATTCGGCAGAGGGTGGTCTCGTCCCCGCCACCCGCCCCGCCGCGGTGGGAGGAGGCCCCGGATTTCGATCTCGACTTTCACATGCGCAGGGTCACCGCGCCGCAGCCGGGCACCGTCGACACGGTGCTCGAGATGGCGCGTGTCGCGGCGATGGAGGATTTCGACCGGGCCCGGCCTCTGTGGACGGCGACGTTGATCGAGGGTCTCGACGACGGCGGCGCCGCGATGGTGCTCAAGTTCCATCACGCGCTGACCGACGGTGTCGGGGGCGTGCAAATCGGGATGATCCTCTTCGAACTGTCAGAACCTCCCGATCTGGATAACGCTGCGGTACAGGGGATTTCACTGCCCCGGTGGATGAGTGGCTACCGGGACACCGCGAAATACGACGCGGGCGTGATCGGCGGCGCGGTCTCGGGCGCGGTGAAGTTCGTACCCAAGGTGGTCTCCAACGCGATTCTGCGGCCGGTGGACACCCTGTCGTCGGCCGCGGAGACGGCCGCGTCGGTCTACCGGACCGTGCGTCCGGTCAACCGCGCCGGCTCGACGCTGATGGCCAAGCGCAGCCTGATCCGTCGTCTCGGCGTTCACGAGGTTCCGTTCGCGGCGCTTCGGGCCGCCGCGCACAAAGGCGGCGGGGCGTTGAACGACGCGTTCGTGGCGGGTGTGGCGGGGGGCCTGCGGCGCTACCACGAATACCACGGCGCAGCGGTGGGAGATTTACACCTGACGATGCCGATCAGTTTGCGAACCGACCACGACGAGCTGGGGGGAAACCGAATCACGCTGATGCGGTTCGACATTCCGGTGGGGATTGCCGACCCCGGGCAGCGGATCGGCGAGATCCACGACAGGACCCACAGCGTGCGGGGCGAGAAATCACTGCCCTACACGCAGTGGATCGCCGGCGCCCTGAACATGATGCCGCGGTGGTACATCGGCTCGATCCTGCGCCACGTCGATTTCCTGTGCAGCGACGTGCCGGGCCTTCCCGTCCCGGTGTGTCTGGGCGGTGCCCGGGTGAAGACGCAGTATGCCTTCGGCCCGACGGTCGGTGCGGCGGTCAACGTCACGTTGTTCACCTATGTGGACGTGTGCACGTTGGGGATCGACGTGGACACCGGTGCCATCCCCGACTACGAGGTGTTCTTCGACTGTCTGGTAGCGGGTTTCGACGAGGTGCTGGCTCTCGCATCCCGGTAGCCGGGGCGCCCGGTGGGGCGAGTCAGCCGACCTGGCGCAGCTGGAACGGGGCAGTGGTGACAGTTCCGCCATCGCAGCCGAAGTTGGAGTCCGAGGACAGCACGCCTGCGAGGGTCACCGGGTCGACCGACATCGACGTGACCGCGGGAGCATAGGTCCCGTTGTCGCAGGTGAGGCCGCCCGGCTTCGAGACCGTGAAGACCCAGCGACCGCCGGTGAACGTGGTGGGACTGGTCCACCCCGTGTTGCTGGAGACCGTGCCGGTACACCCGGCCGGGGCGCAACTGGTCGAGATCGTCCAGACGTTGAGGGGGTCGCCGTCGGCCTCGATGTAGGAGCCGTTGAGAAGCGGTGGGTCCGCGTGCGCGATGCCGGCGAGCGCGACGCCCGCGATCGCGGGCGCGGCGACGGCGATGGCCAGGGTGCGCAGAATGCTAGACATGGTGATCAGCAACCTAATGCCCGATTGTCACGAAACAGGCAGGTCAGACGGCGCGACGCCAGGTTGTGGCCATCATGTCGCCGAATCGACATCAGCGGGTGGTCAACGTGGAGCCGATGACGGGAATCGAACCCGCGTATTCAGCTTGGGAAGCTGATGTTCTGCCATTGAACTACATCGGCGGTGTGGCTAGTGAGACTAGCAGCACCTGTGACCAGCGCCCGATCGGGGCAACTACCCACGCCCGGACGTAGGCCCCATTTTAACTTTGTGGTCAACTACGCTGCGCTGAGGTCCGCTTCCCAGCAACTTCACAGGAGTCGAGTAGTCATGGCGCACACAGTGTTTCGTCGATCCGTCACGGCAGGGATTGCCTTCGCCGGCGCCGGCGCCATCGCTTTCTCGACCCTCCCGGTTCTTCCCAGCGACCACGCCACCCCCCGCGCGGCGGTTACCTACGTGGAACCTATCGCTCCGCGGGTCATGACCACCGAGGTGGAGTACGTCGCGCTGGTCAACTCCCTGGAGATCCTGGTGGCAGGGGCGACGGCCGCCCTCGGGGAGAGCTTCGGTGCGTTCAGTAACCAGATGCCGGCACTGTTCCGCCAGGTCGGCGCCCAGTGGGCCGATCCCGATCTGCTGCCGCTGAACCACTCCCTGATCGCCGCCGCGGTGTTCACACCGATCGCACCCCTTGTGGTCGGTCCGTTCACGGATGCCGTCGCCGAGGTCCTCGCTCAGACGTTCCCGTCGCGCGGCGACGAGATCCGGGAAAACCTGCCGCAGGCAGTCGAATACGCGTTCGCGCGGCTGATCGGCCCGATCATCAGCGCGATCGGTGCGACCGGAGCAGTGCACCAGGAGATCTACAACGCGGGCATGGCGGGCGACTCGCCGGGGCAGTGGCTGGCCATCCTGCGCTCACCGTTCACCGTCATCGACGGATTCCTCAACGGCGGCTACGGCGACATCAGCACGCTGCTGACCGGCGAGGCCGGCGGGGAGCGCATCGCCGCTCCCGGCCTGCTCACCCCGTGGGGGCAGTACCCGTTGGACCGCAGTGTTACCGAGGAGACGGAGCCCGAAGCCGGCGAGACCGCGCTGCAGAGTGAGACCGACACCGCGGCAACGCTGGCGGCTGACGAGGTGGCGGACGTGCCCGACGTCGTCGACGCCGGCGACGAGAGCGCCGAATCCACGGCCGAGGAGGCCACCGCCGAGGTGACGCCGGTGTCCGACGAGGTGACCGACACAGCCGACGGCACCGCTGAGGCCGAGGCTCCGAAGGACGCCGACACGTCTGCTGAGGCGGAGAAGGCCGAGAGCGGGACGAAGGTCCGTGGCGCGAGCGCCACGAAAGCCGACAAGCAAGAGAAGGCTGACAAGCAGGAGGCGGCGGAGAAGTCGGAGAAGGCGGATAAGTCGGACGCATCAGCGAAGGCCGACAAGTCCGACGGCAGCGACTCCGGCGAGTAGCGGTCGGGGACCGGCGGGGCCTGGCACCCGCCACCTGCCCCGTGCACGGTGTCGGCGGATACTCTCGTGCCGTGCTGCTCTCCGATCGCGACATCAGGGCCGAGATCAACTCGGGCAGGCTCGGCGTCGACCCGTTCGACGACAGTCTGATCCAGCCGTCGAGCGTCGACGTCCGCCTCGACAACCTGTTCCGGGTGTTCAACAACACCCGCTACACGCACATCGACCCGTCGGAACGGCAGGACGACCTGACCTCCCTCGTGGAGCCCAAGGAGGGCGAACCGTTCGTGCTGCACCCGGGTGAATTCGTGCTCGGGGCGACGCTGGAGCGGTGCACCCTGCCCGACGACCTGGCCGGCCGGCTCGAGGGCAAGTCATCGCTGGGCAGGCTCGGCCTGCTCACCCATTCCACGGCCGGCTTCATCGACCCCGGCTTCACCGGGCACATCACGCTGGAGCTGTCCAACGTCGCGAACCTGCCCATCACTCTGTGGCCGGGGATGAAGATCGGGCAGCTATGCCTGCTGCGTCTGACCAGCCCCGCCGAGCATCCCTACGGCAGCTCCGAGGTCGGCTCGAAGTATCAGGGCCAGCGCGGTCCGACGCCGTCGAAGTCCTACCAGAACTTCCTCAAGTCCATCTGACCGAGAAACGTCACAGCCGCGACCCAGCATGCCCGAGTAATGTCATAACGACCGGCGCCACCGGTCTTCGTGCCGCGCGTTCCGGCCAGGTCTTCAGTCGCCGTAGCTAACAGCCTCGGATGTAACGCCAGAGCTGTCAGTGCCGATGAAGTACTAGTTGTCGGCTCGCCGAGCGCATTTGACCAGTGCCGACCGCAAAGCTGCAGCAAACGTTATTGGAGGGGTCAGTGGACATCGTACTAGGTGTGTCTATGACACCTACGACGGTGCGCATGGTGCTGGTCGAAGGCGTGAAGGCCGACGGGGTAACCGTCGACCACGACGTTTTCGACGTCACCGCCGCCGAGGGTTCAGCAAACGTCGCAGACCACGTTGTCGCCGCGGTGCAGGGCACCAAGGAGAGCGCCGAGACCGGAGGGCACCACCTCAAGTCGATCGGTGTCACGTGGAGTGATCACGCGGAGGCCACCGCGCTGCGGGACGCGCTGGCCGCCCACGGAATCGATGACGTCATGCTCGTCTCGGAAGGACACGCCGCGGCGTCGCTGGCCCAGGCCGTGGGGCGTGCAGTCGGCTACGACACCACCGCCCTGCTGTTCGTCGACCGGGACACCGCGACGCTCTCGGTCGTGCGTACCGACGACGGTTCGGTGGTCAAGGTGCTCAGCCGCACGCTGCACAGCAGCGACGCGATGGCGGTGCTCACCGAGATGGCCGAGGCGGTCGCGGCGCAGGATGCGCCGCCGCAGGGCATCTTCGTCGTCGGCGCCGGGGTCGACATCAGCTCGGTGAAGGACCACCTCGAACATCTGGTGTCGCTTCCGGTCAACGCACCTGACGACGCCGCCCTGGCACTGGCCAGGGGTGCCGCGTTGGCGTCCGCCGCCGCCCCCACCTTCGAGGCCACCACCGTCGGGCTGGCCTACTCGCAGGACCCCGACGGCACCACGGCCGGCTCGGTCTACGCAGGCCTGGCCGGCGTGGACACGCAGCTGGCGCCGGCCTCCGCCGACGACGTCGTCGACGAGTTCGCGCCGACCGAGATGCGTCCGGTCGACGAGGAGCGCAAGCCGTTCCTGCTCGTGGGCAGTGCGTTGACGTCGTTGTTCGTCGTCGGAGTAGTTGCGCTCGTCATCTCGCTCGCGATCAGCATCCGGCCCACCGCCGATCAGCGGCCGAGTCCGGCGCAGAGCGCGATCGTGCCCAGCGTCCAGGTGCCGGCGCCCGACCCGGCTCCGGCACGCCAGGAAGCCGCCGTCATACCGTCGGACCCGCCGACGGCCGACACCATCAAGCCGCCCGTGCCCGTCGTCCAGCAGGCGCCGCAGCAGGCGCCGCGCACGGTCTTCGTCGAGCAGCCCGCGCCGGCACCCGCGGCACCCGCTCCGGCCCCGCCTCCCGCCGCTCCGGCGCCCGCCCCGGCCCCGGTGGCGCCACCACCGGTGGTCGCGCCGGTCGTCGTGCCGCCGCCGGTGATCGTGTTGCCGCGGCCGCAGTGGACGCCGCCTCGGCCCGCCTGGACGTGGCCCAACCAGCGGCCTGAGCCGGACGAGCCCGACGAGCCCAGCACGCCGCAGAACCCGTGGCAGCCGCCCTGGGACGACGACGACTCGTCGACGCCGACCCTGCCGACGCAGACCGTGCAACCCACCCGGCCGCAGGTGCCCCAGGTTCCGCAAGTGCCTCAGGTTCCGCAGGTGCCGCAGCAGCCGCAGTGGCCCAGCATCGGGTCGGGCAGCTCCGGATCAGGATCGGGCTCGGGTTCGGGGTCGGGCAGCAGCCGGGGTGACAGCGGATCCTCGCGGGGTGGCTCGGGCAGCCGAGTGCCTGGCGACATCAACGGCGACGGTTGTTTCCTGGTCTTCTGCGCCCCCGGCGCAGGCCGCGGATAACGCTCGTCACCTGCTGTTGGTCTGGCGCTTGGTGTCGCGTAGCGGTTAGCTCATCGCGGCTGCCTATAGAGGCGGTATGCGATGCACAGTATTCGGGACGGGCTACCTCGGCGCGACACACGCCGCGGGCATGGCCGAGCTCGGCCACGACGTCGTCGGCGTCGACATCGACGCAGGCAAGATCGCGAAACTGTCCGGCGGCGAGGTCCCGTTCTACGAGCCGGGACTCCGAGAGATGCTGCAGCGCAACATCGATGCGGGCCGACTGCGCTTCACCACCGACTACGCCGAGGCCGCCGAGTTCGCCGATGTGCACTTCCTCGGCGTCGGGACACCGCAGAAGAAGGGTGAATACGGCGCCGACCTGCGCCACGTCTACGCCGTGATCGACACGCTGGTGCCGAAGCTGCGCCGTCCCGCGGTGATCGTCGGCAAGTCCACGGTGCCGGTGGGCACCGCCGCCGAACTCGGCACCCGCGCCGCCGCCCTGGCCCCCGACGGCGTCACCGTCGAGATCGCCTGGAACCCGGAGTTTCTGCGCGAAGGATTGGCCATCCAGGACACCCTGCATCCGGACCGCATCGTCCTTGGCGTGCAACGGGATTCGACCCTGGCCGAGGAGGCTGTCCGCGCGCTGTACGCACCGCTGCTGGCCGCCGGGGTGCAGTTCCTGCTGACCGATCTGCAGACCGCCGAGCTGGTGAAAGTCTCGGCGAACGCGTTCCTGGCGACCAAGATCTCGTTCATCAACGCGATCTCGGAAGTGTGTGAAGCCGCCGACGCCGACGTCACCATGCTGGCCGACGCGCTGGGTCACGACGCCCGGATCGGCCGGCGATTCCTCAACGCCGGTCTCGGTTTCGGCGGCGGCTGCCTCCCCAAGGACATCCGCGCGTTCATGGCGCGCGCCGGCGAGCTCGGCGCCAACCATGCGCTGACGTTCCTGCGCGAGGTCGACAGCATCAACATGCGCCGCCGCACCCGGATGGTGGAACTGGCCACCAGGGCGTGCGGTGGATCGCTGCTGGGCGCCAACGTGGCCGTCCTGGGGGCGGCGTTCAAGCCCGAGTCCGATGACGTGCGGGACTCGCCTGCGCTCAACGTCGCGGGCCTGCTGCAACTCAACGGAGCGACGGTCAACGTGTACGACCCGAAGGCCATGGAGAACTCGCGGCGCCTGTTTCCCACCCTGAACTACTCGACGTCGGTCGCGGAGGCGTGTGACCGGGCCGACGCGGTGCTGGTGCTCACGGAATGGAGTGAGTTCGTCGAGCTGGATCCCACGGTGCTGGCCGCCACTGTGCGCGCGAAAGTAGTTGTCGACGGCCGCAATTGCCTCGACAGCAGCCGCTGGCAGCGGGCCGGCTGGCGGGTCTTCGCGCTGGGCCGCGCCAGTGGAGCGCCGCCGGCCGCGTAACGTCGCAGCATGGGTGTCTACGCGCTGAACCTGTTCGACATCGCCGACCGCGAGGAGTACCTGGCCTACTCGAAGCGCTCACCGGCGGAGGTGGCCAAGCACGGCGGCCGCGTCGTCGCGCTCGGCCAGTTCCGCGAAGCGGTCACCGGTGACGTCACACCGCGCTCGGTGCTGATCGTGGTCGAGTGGGAGTCCGAGGACGCCTTCAACAGCTACCGCAACGACCCTGAGCTGGCCGAACTGCACGCCCATCGGGAGAACGGCTCGTCGTCCTACATCTGGCACCTCTTCGATCGGCTGGACGACCTCCGGCCGCTGCTTAAGGTGTAGGTATGGCGGCTGAGATTCTGCGACAACGGATCCGGTGGCTCGCGCTGCACGGAGTGATTCGCGCGCTGTCCACGATCGGTGCAAGACGGGGGAAAGACCCTCAGGCCCGCCTGATCGCCGATCCCAGCGTGCGCGACGACCCCGCGCGCTTCGCCGACGAGATGCGTGGTGGCGACCCCGTGATCCGGTGCCGCGCGGTGCTGCTGACCGTCGACCACCAGGCGGCCGGCGAGATCCTGCGCTCCGACGATTTCCGGGTGACCTCGCTGGGGGGCGGGCTGCCCGCACCGTTGCAGTGGATCAACCGCAAAACCCATCCCGGCCTGTTGCATCCGATCGAACCGCCGTCGCTGCTGTCGATCGAGCCGCCCGACCACACCCGCTGCCGCAAGCTGGTGTCCTCGGTGTTCACCGCGCGCGCCGTCGCCGCGCTGCGCGATCGCGTGCAGCAGACCGCTGACCAGCTCCTCGACGATCTCGAAGGGGAGTCCGGCGTCGTCGACGTCGTCGAGCGGTACTGCTCCCAGCTGCCGGTCGCCGTCATCAGCGACATCCTCGGGGTGCCCGAGCGCGACCGCCAGCACATCCTGCACTTCGGCGAACTCGGCGCACCCAGCCTGGACATCGGCCTGTCCTGGAAGCAGTACCTGCAGGTGCACCAGGGCCTCGTCGGCTTCAACCGCTGGCTGGGCGGGCACCTCGACGAACTGCGGCGCAACCCGGGTGACGACCTGATGAGCCAGCTCATCCTCGCCAGCCAGGCCTCCGACGAAGACGCCCGGCTGACGGACCGCGAGCTGCAGGCCACGGCCGGGCTGGTACTGGCGGCGGGCTTCGAGACCACGGTGAACCTGCTGGGCAACGGCATCCGGATGCTGCTGGACACCCCCGAACACCTGGACACGTTGGCCGCCCGGCCCGAGTTGTGGCCCACCACGGTCGAGGAGATCCTGCGGCTGGATTCACCGGTGCAGATGAGTGCCCGCTTCGCACGCAACGACGTCGAGATCGCCGGAACCCCGGTCCAGCGGGGCGAGCTGGTGATCATCCACCTGGCGGGCGCCAACCGTGACCCCAAGGTGTTCACCGATCCGCACCGCTTCGACATCGAGCGGGACAACGCAGGCAGGCACCTGTCCTTCTCGGGCGGCAGGCACTTCTGCCTGGGCGCCGCGCTGGCTCGCGCCGAGGGCGAGGTGGGGCTGCGGACGTTCTTCGAGCGCTTCCCGGCGGCTCGGCTGGCAGGTGGTGGCAGCCGCCGCGACACCAGGGTGTTGCGGGGATGGTCAACCTTGCCGATCACCCTTGGAAAGGCGCGCGCCGCGCTAGGTTCGTAGGGGTGGACTTCCGAGCAACTTTGCTCGAGCAGACTCGAGCCTTCGGTGACCTGATCCGGTCGGCAGACCCGGCGACGCCGGTACCCACGTGCGGAGACTGGACGCTCAAACAGTTGTTCCGCCACGTCGGGCGCGGAAACCGTTGGGCGGCACAGATCATCAGCGAGCATCGGAGCCAGCCGCTGGATCCGCGCGACGTCCGCGACGGCCGGCCCCCCGAGGATCCCGACGCCGCGATCGACTGGCTGATCGGGGGTGCCCAGCTGGTCATCAACGGGGTCGACCGGGTCGGTTCGGAACGCGTGTGGACCTTCGTCGGGCCCAGGCCGGCCGGGTGGTGGCTGCGCCGACGTGTGCACGAAACCGCCGTGCACCGCGTCGACGCGGCGCTGGCGCTCGGTCAGGATCTGGAACTGCCCGTCGAACTCGCCGGGGACAGCCTCAGCGAGTGGATCGAGATCGCCACCATCGACAGGCGGCACGCACCCGCGCTGGATCACGGCCGGTCACTCCACTTGCACGCCACCGAGGAGCAGCTGGGCCCCACCGGCGAGTGGACCATCACCCACGATGACGACGGACTGGGCTGGTCGCACAGCCATGCCAAGGGCGACGTGGCGCTGCGAGGACCCGTCAACGCCCTGCTGCTGGCCACGTTGCGGCGCAAGACGGCCGAGCAGGCCGGCCTTGAGGTGTTCGGCGACACCGCCGTGTGGGACAGCTGGCTGGACCGTACACCGTTCTGACCGGCAGACCGCCTAAGCTCGCGAACATGACCACTTCAGAGCTGGCCACCGTCCTCGCCTGGCACGACGCGCTCAACGCGGCAGACCTGGACACTCTGCTGTCACTGTCCAGCGACGACATCGAGATCGGTGACGCCGGCGGCGCCGCCCAGGGGCACGCAGCTCTGCGCGACTGGGCCCAGGCGCTCGACATCAAGGTCGAACCGGGCCGCATCTACGTCAACGACGGCGTCGTCGTCGTCGAGCAGAAGACAGTCTCGGTCACCGGCGAAACAGGCACCATGGCGTCGGCGTTCCGGGTGGTGCACGACCACGTCACGTCGGTGTTCCGGCACGACGACCTGGCCTCGGCGCTGGCCGCCACGGAGCTGACCGAAGCCGATCTGACCGGCTGATGCGCGGCATCATCCTGGCGGGCGGATCGGGCACCCGGCTGTATCCCATCACCATGGGGGTCAGCAAGCAGCTGCTGCCGGTGTACGACAAGCCGATGATCTACTACCCGCTGTCAACGCTGATGATGGCCGGCATCCGCGACATCCTGGTGATCACCACCGAACACGACGCGCCGGGTTTCCACCGGCTGCTCGGCGACGGATCGGACTTCGGTATCAACCTCACCTACGCGGTGCAGGACCGGCCCGACGGACTCGCGCAGGCGTTCGTCATCGGGGCCTCGCACATCGGTGCGGACAACGTCGCACTGGTGTTGGGCGACAACATCTTCTACGGACCGGGCCTGGGCACCAGCCTGCAGCGCTTCCACGACGTCGAAGGCGGCGCGATCTTCGCGTACTGGGTGGCCAACCCGTCGGCGTACGGCGTCGTCGAGTTCGGGCCCGACGGCAGCGCGCTGTCGCTGGAAGAGAAACCGGTTGCGCCCGCGTCGAATTACGCGGTCACCGGGCTGTACTTCTACGACAACGACGTCATCGAGATCGCGCGTGCACTGCGCAAGTCGGCCCGCGGCGAGTACGAGATCACCGAGATCAACCAGACCTACCTCGACCAGGGCAGGCTCAGCGTCGAGAAACTCGCCCGCGGCACCGCCTGGCTGGACACCGGGACGTTCGATTCGCTGCTGGATGCCAGCGACTACATCCGCACCGTCGAGCGCAGGCAGGGCCTGAAGATCAGCGTCCCCGAGGAGGTGGCGTGGCGGGTCGGATTCATCGACGACGACGAACTCGCCGCCCGCGCCGACAAACTCCTCAAGTCCGGCTACGGCGCGTATCTGCTGGAGTTACTGGAGCGCTGACGTTCACCGCAGGCCGGGCAGCACCTTGTCGAGCGTGACGGGCAGCTCCCGCACCCGGACGCCGGTGGCGTGATAGACCGCATTCACCACGGCGGCCGCCGCGCCGACGATGCCGATCTCGCCTGCGCCGCGGGAGCCCATCGGGTTCAGGTGCTCCTCGACCTCGTCGAGCCAGATGGCGTCGACGTCCATCACGTCGGCGTGCGCGCTGATGTGATAGTTCGCCAGGTCCTGGGTGACGACATGCCCGAATCGGGGATCGCGGACGCTCTCCTCGTGCAGCGCCATCGACAGACCCATCGTCATGCCGCCGATCAGCTGCGAACGCAGCGTGCGCGCGTTGATGGCCCGGCCGATCGAGAAGACGCCGAGCATCCGGGGGATCCGAACCTCCCCGGTGTCCCGGTTGACGTGGGCTTCGACGAAGTGCGCGCCGAATGACTGCACGGTGACGTCGTCGTCGCCGGGATTCTCGGGTGCCTCCGCGAGCGTGGTGGCGCCTACCGAGGGATGGTCGCCGTGGTCGTGCCGGAAATGTTGTGCCGCAGCGGAAACAGCCGATCCCCAGGAGGTCATGCCCGAGGATCCGCCTGCGACGGACGCGGGCGGCAGGTCCGTGTCGCCGATCTGCAGGTCGATGGCCGACAGCTCGCAGCCCAGCGCGTCAGCCGCGATCTGGGCCAGCGTGGTCCACGTGCCGGTCCCGATGTCCGACGCCCCTATGGCCACCTCGTACCGGCCGTCGGCACTGCAGGTGATCCGGGCGGCGTTGCCCGGCATCGCCATTCCCGGGTACGTGGCCGACGCCACCCCGGTGCCCACGAACCACTCTCCCGTGCCGGTCTTTCCCGGTTCGGGGTCACGCGAACCCCAGCCGAAGCGTTCGGCGCCGAGCTGCAGGCACTCCACCAGGTGACGTCCCGACCACGGCTTGCCGGTCTCCGGGTCGACGTCCGGGTCGTTGCGGATGCGCAGCTCGATGGGGTCGATGCCCATTGTCACCGCCAGCTCGTCCATCGCCACCTCGGCGGCGAAGGTGCCGGGGCACTCGCCCGGGGCGCGCATCCAGAACGGTACGGCGACATCGAGTGCCGCCAACCGGTGCGACGTCCTGCGGTTCGGGGACGCGTACATCTTGCGGGACGTCACCGCCGTCTGCTCCGCGAATTCCTTGACCGCCGAGGTCTGTTCGATCACATCGTGCACGATGGCGGTGAGGTGCCCGTCCTTGTCGGCGCCGAGCCGGATCCGCTGGATCGTGGGGGTGCGGTAACCGACCAGGGCGAACATCTGCTGACGGGTGAGGGCGAGCTTGACCGCACGGCCGCCGGCGCGCTGGGCCGCCATCAGTGCCAGCACATCGTGGGCGTGTGGGGCGCCCTTGGATCCGAAGCCCCCGCCGACATGCGGAGCGACGACCCGCAGCCGTTCGGGCTCCAACCCGAAGATCGGCGCCAGCGTCTTGCGGACGACGTGCACGCCCTGGGTGGAGTCGAACATCGTGACTGTGGCGTCGCCGTCCTGTTCGGTCCACCGGGCGATGACCGCATGCGGCTCCATCGGGCTGTTGTGCTCGATCGGCGTCTCGTAGGTCTGGTCGACGGTGTACTCGGCGCCTGCCAGCGCGGTCTCCACGTCGCCGTCGTCGGAATCCGGGGGGTACGACGGGTTCACCGAGTCCGGTGTGTACAGCCCGGGATGATCGGCTCGGAGCTCGGCGTCGTGCGGCTCCTTGAGGTACTCGACGGCCACCAGTGCGGCTGCCTCCCTGGCGATTTCGGCGGACTCGGCCACCACGCCGCCGATCAGCTGACCTCGGAAATGCACCCGGGCGTCCTGCAGGATCGCCAGCTCGCCGTCGGAGGCGTCCGCCAGTGTCGGGGCGTCGAACACCGTCAGGATGTCGAGGACGCCGTCCAGCGTGCGGGCAGCGGAGGTGTCCATCGCGAGGATGCGGCCACGGGCGATGGTGGACTGCACCGGGTGCAGGTACGCCGGCTGCTCGACTTGCTGTTCGAACGCGTAGGTGGCGGTCCCGGTGACCTTGGCGCGACCGTCGTGACGGAGGACGGGGGCACCGATGCTGCGCGGTTCCAGGAGCGTCATCGCCGACCCCGTTCGGTCAGCATGCGCAGCTGCGCCATCATCGTGCGGCGGGCCAGTTCGACCTTGAACTCGTTGCCCGGCAATGGTTCCGCGTCTGCCAGCTCGGCGTCGGCGGCCGCGGCGAACGTCTCCTCGGAGGCGACGGCGCCGATCAGTATCCGCTCCGCGCGGCGAGCCCGCCACGGCGCGTGCGCGACACCACCCAGCGCGATGCGGGCCGTCGCGATCGCGTCGCCGACGAAGCTGAGCTCGGCGGCCACCGATACCAGCGCGAACGCGTAAGACGCGCGGTCGCGAACTTTGCGGTAATCGGACACGGCGTCGGGGGGAGGGGGCGGAAGTTCGACCTCGGTGATGAGTTCGCCGTGGCGCAGCACGGTATCCCGGTGCGGCTCGTCGCCGGGCAGCCGGTGGAACTCGACGGCCGGGATGCGCCGGCCGCCGTCGGTGCCCTCGACCACGACGACGGCATCCAGCGCGCTGAGCGCGACCGCCATGTCGGACGGATGTACTGCGATGCACTCTGGGGAGGCACCGAGGATGGCGTGATAGCGCACATAGCCGCCCAGTGCCGAACATCCGCTTCCGGCAACGCGTTTGTTGCACGGGGTGGTGACGTCCTGGAAGTACACACACCGGGTGCGCTGCAGCAGATTGCCCGCAGTGGTCGCGGCGTTGCGCAGCTGCCCGGAGGCGCCGGAGAGCAGCGCCCTCGACAGCATCGGATAGTGCGAACGAATCACCGGGTGCGCGGCGAGGTCGCTGTTACGGACGTTGGCCCCGATCGTCACGCCACCCTCGTCGGTGACGGTGACCTCGGTGAGATCAAGGCGGCTGATGTCGACCAGCAGATCAGGTTCGGCCACACCGAGTTTCATGTGGTCGACGAGATTGGTCCCGCCGGCCAGATACACCGCGTCCGGATGCTTGGCCAAGGTGGCCACCGCGTCGGCGGGACTGGTGGCGACGTGGTACTCGAACGGCTTCATCGGACGGCTGCCTTCTCGATCGCGGCGACGATGTTCGGGTAGGCCGCGCAGCGACACAGGTTGCCGCTCATACGTTCCCGGATCTCGGCGCCGGTGAGCTCCGGGGTGGCCTCGAGGTCGTCACTGACGAAGCTGGGCGCACCGGATTTGACCTCGTCGAGCATGCCGACGGCCGAACAGATCTGACCCGGAGTGCAGTAGCCGCACTGGAACGCGTCTTCGTCGTGGAACGCCTGGGCGACCGGATGCACTGCGTCGCCGTCGCCGAGTCCTGCGGCGGTGGTGATCTGCGCGCCGTCGGCGGCGACCGCGAACGTCAGGCAGCTGGTGACGCGGCGTCCGTCCACGAGGATGGTGCACGAGCCGCACTGGCCGTGGTCGCACCCCTTCTTCGGGGCGGTGGCGTCGAGCCGCTCCCGGAGCGCGTCCAGAAGCGTCATCCGGTGGTCCACGGTCAACGTCCGATGGTGGCCGTCGACGTCCATGCTGATCTCAGAGGTGTGATTGGGCTGGCTCACGGCGGCCGAGTACCCGCGGCATGGGGGGTCAAACGGCAGAGTCAGTGACGGTTCTGCTGCGGGGTGGCGAGCAGCGCGGCGATGCCGGTGGTCAGCGGCACCGACAGTGCCAGCGCGATGCCGCCGACCGCGGAGCGGGCCACCTCGATGGCCACGCTCTCGCTGGTCAGCACGTCGCCGAGAGAGCGGTTCGCGACGCTGAACAGCAACAGCAGCGGCAGCGCGCTGCCGGCGTAGGCGAGCACCAGCGTGTAGACCGTGGACGCGATGTGGTCGCGGCCCACCCGCATGGCGCCGACGAACACCTCACGCCGAGAGGCGCCGTCGCCGAGCGCCGCGAGTTCGAACGTCGTCGAGGCCTGCGTCACGGTCACGTCGTTGAGCACGCCGAGCGAACCGATGATGAACCCGGCGAGCAGCAGTCCGGTGATCGACACGTTGCCCAGGTACGCGGCGACCTCGTTGTTCTGATCCTCCGAGAGGCCGGTGAGGTGGGCCGTTTCGATTGCCGCCCAGGACAACACCGCCGCGAGGAGCAGCGACGCGAGCGTGCCCAGCAATGCCGCGCTGGTGCGCAGGCTCACGCCGTGGGCGAGGTAGATGACCGCGTAGAGGATCGCCGCCGACGCGACCAAGGCCACCGGGACCGCAGCCGCGCCGTCGCGGAGCGCCGGTAACAGGAACACGACGAGCACGCCGAACGCGACCACGATGCCGATCATCGCCCGCAGTCCACGCCACCGGGCGACGGCGACGATGACGACGGCGAAGACGACGGCGAACGCGGTCAGCGGCCACGTCCGCTCGTAGTCGTAGAACGAGTAGGTGGTGGTGCCGGCGTCGTCGACCTGCCTGCTGAGACGGATGTCGTCCCCGACGGCCAGACTCGGCTGTCCGGGGCCCCCGCCGAACTCCAGCAGCGTGTCGGCACCCTGATTGGGGCCGGAGTCGATGGTCACCAACGCGAGCACGCACGTCGCACCCTCGCCCTGCGCGGGCAGCGGAGCCGACGTGAGCACCGCACCCGCGGACGGGCTGCCGCAGGTCGCCTCGCTGCTGGAGACGACGTGTCCCGCCTCGGTGGTGACGGCACCGCCGGCGGCGTTCTGGAACGGCAACGGGATGTCGGCCTTGCCGCCGCCGGGCCACAGCAGGGCGGCGCCGATCAGGACGGCCACGCCGATGGCGACGAGCAGCCCGACGACGATCCTGGCGGCCAGCGGCCCCAGCGGCGACGGACCGCTCAGCGAATGGGAGTGTGAGTGCGCCACCCGCACAGGGTAGAGGTCCGAGATTTTGGTGAGCCGGGGCCCATTCCCGGCGCCTTAGCCTGAAGGCATGGTCAGAAGCGCCCCCGAGCGATCGGCGTTGAAGCGAACCTACGAGTCGGTGCTGTCCGGCGAGGTGGCGCCGGCTCTGCGGTCCCACGGATTCACCCGGTCGCAGAACACGTTCCGCAGATCGCGCGGACCGCTCTACGACGTCATCAACTTCCAGGCCAACTGGAACAACAGTGTCACGCCCTGGTACGGATTCTTCGTCAACGTGGGTGTCGGCTCGGTGGAGATCGATGAGGCGTGCCCCGGTCACGGGCCGGAGTTGCACTTCCCGGAGACGTTCCTGCTGGACCGCCGCTGGGAGCACCTCGTGCCCGACGCGCCCTACGAACTGCGGTTCGATCGGGGCACGGACATGCAGGCCTTCGCGGCGCGGCTGTGTGCGAACCTGGCTCGGGTGCTCGGCGAAGTCGAACGGCTGCACTCGACCCGCGACCTCGTCGAGTATGCCGTCGCCGACAACCTGCTGATCGCGTACGAGAAGACGTGCTGTTACCTGGCGGCGACGGACGACGTCGACACCCTGGGCCGCTACGTCGCGCGGTTGCAGGACGTGTTCGGTGACCAGGAGCGCTGGGCGATCTTCAGCCGGCGGATCAGCGAGGTGACCGGAACACTGCCCCTGCCGCGTCGAAACTGAAGTTATGTGCCAGGTTTCATCCGAAAGTCGAGCACAGCTTCAGTTTCGGCGCGAGGTTCACTGTCGGTAACTGACCAGGAAGTTGCCCAGCCGATCGATGGCACTGGCCAGGTCACGCGCCCACGGCAGCGTCACGATGCGCAGGTGATCCGGTGTGGGCCAATTGAAACCGGTGCCCTGGGTGACGAGGATCTTCTCCTGCAGCAGCAGGTCGAGAACCAGCTGCTCGTCGTCGGCGATGTCGTAGACCTCCGGATCCAGCCGCGGGAACGCATACAGGGCGCCCTCGGGTTTCACGCACGACACCCCGGGGATGTCGTTGAGCTTCGTCCACGCCACATCACGTTGTTCGAGCAGCCGGCCGCCGGGCAGCACCAGGTCGTCGATGCTCTGATGGCCGCCGAGGGCCACCTGAATCGCGTGCTGCGCAGGAACATTCGGGCACAGCCGCATGTTGGCCAGCAGGCTGATGCCTTCGATGAAGCTGGTCGCATGCTCCTTGGGACCGGTGATGACCAGCCAGCCGGACCGGTAGCCGGCCACCCGATAGGCCTTGGAGAGGCCGTTGAACGTCAGCGTCAGCAGGTCGGGCGCCAGTGACGCCAGCGCGATGTGCTCGGCCTCGTCGTAGAGGATCTTGTCGTAGATCTCGTCGGCGAGCAGCAGCAGCTGATGCTTGCGCGCGAGTTCGACGATCTGCGTGAGGTTCTCGCGGGTGTACACCGCCCCGGTGGGGTTGTTCGGGTTGATCACCACGATCGCCTTGGTGCGTTCGGTGATCTTCGATTCCATGTCGGCGATGTCGGGTTGCCAGCCCTGGGTCTCGTCGCACAGGTAGTGCACCGGGGTGCCGCCGGCCAGAGACGTCGACGCCGTCCACAGCGGATAGTCCGGCGCCGGGATCAGGACCTGGTCGCCGTTGTCGAGCAGGGCCTGCAGCGTCATCGTGATGAGCTCGGAGACCCCGTTGCCCAGGAAGACGTCGTCGATGTCGAAGCGGGGAAAGCCGTCGACCAGCTCGTAGCGGGTGAATACGGCGCGGCGGGCGCTGGGGATGCCCTTGGAGTCCGAATACCCCTGGGCGTTGGGCAGCGCCTGGATCATGTCGCGCATGATCACGTCGGGCGCCTCGAAACCGAACGGGGCCGGGTTGCCGATGTTGAGCTTGAGGATCCGGTGGCCCTCGGCCTCCAGCCGCGAGGCGTGCTCGTGTACAGGTCCGCGGATCTCGTACAGGACGTCCTGCAGCTTGCTCGACTGCGCGAACTCGCGCTGGCGCGCATGACCACTGCCCGTGTGCCACGGCGCCTGATGCGTACTCATGTCCGAAATTCTCCCACGGTTGTCCACGTGTTTTTCCAGGTCACGGATCGGCACCTAGGCAAACGTCGCCGACAGGTTGGTGAAGTCGACCCATCGGCGCTGGAAATCCGCGGGGCTCAGCACCGTTTCCAGGTGTGCGCCCACCGGGCGGAACGCGGCAGGATCCAGTAGTGCCAGCGCCGTCGACTGATCCCAGAACATGGTCCGTCCGCCGTAACCGGAGCGCTCCCAGGTGTCCAGGGCCCACGAGTCCGAATGATTGAGCAGGATCTGCTTGAGTGTGTTGGGCAGCCCGACGGGGCCCAGGGCCTGTGCCATCGCCAGCGTCGGACCGTAGACCGTCCCGCCGCACCCCGCCGCGTTGGGCGTCAGGTCGCAGTCGGATCGGGGGACGTCGACGAAGGCGTGGTCGAGACCGGGTAGCTGCTCGTGGAAGGCCGTTGCGCAGGACGGGCGGTCGTATACGCAGTTGAACGACTCCGCCGCTTTGAGTTCCGGATCCCCTTCGAGCGGCCTGCCGGTGATGACCACCCGGCCGATCTTCGCCCGGATCGCCGGGCTGTAGTTCACGAACGACGAGAACGCGCCCAGGACAAGGACGTCCACCGCGGCGCACCCGGCGACGGCGTCCACGACCTGCTGCGGGTAGTCGGCGCGCGCCGGGCTGGGTGGCAGGGCGGTGGGCAGGAAGTTGTTCAGCCGGTTCATCAGAGTGCGGAAGACGAGCACGAAATCGCCGAACGTCGACGCGATGTCGGCTTCGGAGCGGCCGTGTCCCGCGCCGACGATGACCGGGACGGGCCGCTGACCAGGTTCGGCCAGCAACCGGTTGACGGCCGAGGCACCGAGGCCCGGCACCGTGAACCCCTCCGTGGTCACGACCGCAGCGACGCGGCGTGCCCCGATGACGGTCGGAATGGTCATCAGGTCGTCGATGTCGAAGTCGGTGTCGACGACCACACAGGGGGGCGCGGGCGCCGCGCCGACCGGTCCGGCCGACAGCGTCGCCGCCGCCAGGAACACCACCAGGGCCAGGAACAGCTTCATCTCCTGGCCGCCGGCCGTGGGGCTACTTGCGCCCTGGGCGGCGCGCACCCTTGGCGATGCCGAGGCCCTTCACGGGTGGCTCGTCGCCGACGACACGGGCTTCACCGTTGCCGGAGCCGTTGGTCGCCGGGGTGGGCTCAGACGCAGGCTGCGCCTCGGGCGCTGAGTCCGCTGTCGGCTCGACGTCCGCGGTGGGCTCGGGCTCGGGTGCGGCCTCAGTACTCGGCTCGGGCTCAGCGGCCGCGGGGGTGGGTGTGGCTGCCTTCTTGGCGCCGGGCCGGCGTGCGCCGGCCGCGATGCCGAGGCCCTTGACCTCCGGCTCGGCCTTGTGTGTGTCGAGACCCCGATCGGAATCGGCGGTGTCCGCGGCCTCGGTGCCTGCCTCGGCCTTGTCCGGGTCCACGTTGGGCGGCTGCACCACGGTGGCCGCGCCCTCGTTGGGTGCTGCCTTCGCCGGCGCCTTCTTCGCACCGGGACGGCGGGCACCGGATGCGATGCCGAGACCCTTGACCTCGGGCTCGGGCGCCGCAGGCTGGGAATCTTCCTGTGCCGCAGTCGTTTCCGCGGGGGCCGCAGGCGCGGCAGCAGCGGGCGCCGCCGTCTTCTTAGCCCCCGGACGCTTGGCGCCGCCGGCGATGCCGAGCCCCTTGACCTCGGGCTCCGCTGTCGCGGATTCGGCCGCGGGAGTCTCGGTGGTCGTCTCGGCTGCCGGTGCCGCGGCGGCTTTCTTGGCGCCGGGACGCTTGGCGCCGCCGGCGATGCCGAGCCCCTTGGCCGGGGCTGCCTCGGCAGCAGCCGGCTTGGCCTCGGGCTCGGCGGCCGCAGTCTTCTTGCCCGGCTTCTTCGCTCCGCCCGCGACGCCGAGTCCGGTGACGGGCTTGGTCTCGGTCGCCGTGCTCGCCTTGGCTTCGGCGGGCGCTTCCTCTTCGACCTCGTCGACTTCCTCGACTTCGGCAGGTGCCTTGGCTTCCAGGCGCGCCGCACGCTCCTCGAATTCCTTTGCCGCCGTACCCTTCTCAGGCAGTACGAAGGACTTCTGATCCAGGGATCCCAGCAGCAGCTGGGCCACGTCGAGCACCTCGGGCTTCGCCACGTCCCGGTTCGCTGCGACGTCGTCGACACCGTCGGTCATCATCACGCGGCAGAACGGGCAGCCGGTCGCGATCGCCGACGCCCCGGTGTCCACCGCTTCCTCTGAGCGTTCGACGTTGACGCGCTTGCCGATGTGCTCTTCCATCCACATCCGTGCGCCGCCCGCGCCGCAGCACAGGCCGCGGTCGGCGTGGCGGGGCATCTCGGTCAGAGTCGCGCCGGACGCACCGATGAGGTCACGCGGGGCGGCGTACTCCTTGTTGTGGCGGCCCAGGTAGCACGGGTCGTGGTAGGTGATGTCCTGTTGCTCGGTGGACTTGACCGGAACCAGCTTCTTGTCACGGACCAGCCGGTTCAGCAGCTGGGTGTGGTGCAGCACGGTGTAGTTGCCGCCGAGCTGCGGATACTCGCGGCCCAGGGTGTTGAAGCAGTGCGGGCAGGTGACCACGACTTTGCGATCCACCCGCTCCACGCCCTCGAACAGTTCACCGAGGGTCTCCACGTTCTGGGCGGCCAGCTGCTGGAACAGGAACTCGTTGCCGGATCGGCGGGCCGAGTCGCCGTTGCAGGTCTCGCCCTCGCCCAGCACCAGGTACTTCACCCCGGCCGCGGCGAGCAGCTCGGCGACGGCCTTGGTGGTCTTCTTCGCGCGGTCTTCGTAGGCGCCTGCGCACCCCACCCAGAAGAGGTACTCGAAGCCCTCGAACGACTCGACGTCCTTGCCGTAGACCGGAACGTCGAAGTCGACCTCGTCGATCCAGTTGGTGCGGTCCTTGGCGTTCTGCCCCCAGGGGTTGCCCTTGTTCTCCAGGTTCTTGAACAGCACGCCGAGCTCACCGGGGAACTCGGACTCCATCATCACCTGGTAGCGGCGCATGTCGACGATGTGGTCGATGTGCTCGATGTCCACCGGGCACTGCTCGACGCAGGCACCGCAGGTGGTGCAGGACCACAGCACGTCGGGGTCGATGACGCCGCCCTGCTCCAGGGTCCCGACCAGCGGCCGGGTGGCCTGCAGCGGGGAGTCGGCGGGGATGCGCTCGAAGCCCGACTCGGGAACGTGCTCGTGCGCGTGCTCCTCGCTCTTCTTCTCGCCGCGGATCTCCTCGCCGAGGCCACCCTCGGGGGTGTTCTCCAGCGGGGATTCCTTGCCGTCGAGGAAGTACGGGGCCTTGGCGAACATGTGATCGCGCAGGTTCATGATCACGAGCTTCGGGGACAGCGGCTTACCGGTGTTCCACGCAGGGCACTGCGACTGACAACGCCCGCACTCGGTGCAGGTGGTCATGTCGAGGAAGCCCTTCCAGGTGAAGTCCTCGATCTTTCCGCGACCCAGCACCGCGTCCTCGGCGGGATCCTCGAAGTCGACCAGCTCACCCTTGGACTCGACGGGCAGCAGGGGGCCCAGACCGTTGGGCATGCGCTTGAACGTGACGTTGATCGGCGCCAGACCGATGTGCAGGTGCTTGGAGTGCAGCACGATCAGCAGGAAGACCAGCATGATCGCGATGTGCGCGAGGAGCGCGAACGTCTCGATCCACTCGTTGGCGGGCTCGCCCAGCGGGTGCAGCACCCAGCCCATGGCCTGGGAGAAGAAGGCGCCGTTGCCGTACGGGAGCGCGCCGGTGTTGACCGCGGCGCCGCGCACCAGGGCGTAGGTCCAGATGACGTTGAAGATCATGAACAGGATCAGCCAGGCGCCGCCGGTGTGGGAGCCGTAGAAGCGGGAGTCGCGGCCGTGCTTCTTGGGCTCGCGGACGATGCGGATGATCGAGAACGTGATGATGCCCAGCAGCACTGCGAGGGCGAAGAAGTCCTGCAGGAAGCCCAGTGCGTCCCAGCGGCCGACGAACGGGATGTGGAAGTCGTGGTCCACCAGCTGGCCGAACGCCTCGACGTAGACCGAACCGAGGATGAAGAAGCCCCACATCGTGAAGAAGTGGGCGATACCGGCGGTGTTCCAGCGCAGCAGCCGGGTCTGTCCGAAGACTTCCTCGATCTGGGTGGTGATGCGCTTCTGCAGGTGGTCTTTGCGGTTGTTGCCTTCGCTCATCGGTTGCCCGGAGCGGATGAGCTTGGTCAGCCACAGGACACGCTTGGCCGCCAGTACGCCGACCACGGCGATCATCAGGACCCCGGCAACGATCCTGATCAGCATCTGCGTATCCACGCGGGCCTCCGTATTTCTGGTTACCCGTGGGTAACTTAGAGTGTGTTACTGGTGGGTAACTTAAGCTCGGTGCCTGCTCATAGTTACATCAGCCCGAGAATGAGCGCTACGAAGGATTGCCTAACTAACCGGTTAGACGGGTCACTGCCCCGACGGCGAGCCCAGCTGGGCACGCAACATCGACAGCATCTCGGAGCGCGATTCGGCGCCCAGCCGCCGGCGGATGCGCGCGACGTGATGCTCGACCGTCTTCGCTGAGATGAACAGTTGCGCACCGATGTCGCGGTAGGGCATGCCCTGCAGCAGCAGCTCGGCGACCTCGCGTTCCCGGTCGGACAGCTGCGTCGACGCGGGCCGTGCCGGAAGCCCCCGCGCCGGAGCGACCGCAGCCTCCTCGGCCGGCGCGGTGGCGATCGGCTCTGGACTCGTGACCGCCTGCTTGAGGTCGCGAGCGAGCTGCAGCATGGCCTGGGACGCCCGCGGATCCGTGGTCTGCAGGGCGGCCTGGCCCGCCAGGCGGGTGGCGTCCCAGGTGTGGCCGTGCTGGGCCAGCGTGCGCGCAGCGGCGGTGACCTCAGTGACGTCGACGTGGTTGGCCAGCACCCGCAACCAGGCACGACCGGCGCCCGCGAGGGCCTTGGCGAAGGGCGACTGCGCCGCGGCCGCCGTCAATGCCTGACCGTGTGGAGCGACGGCATCCGGGGAGTTGGCGAGGATGCCCGCGTGCACCCCCGCCCAGTGCAACGGCACCGACCAGAGCGCCGGGTCACCAAGCGTGGCGAGCTGCGCGAACGCCTCGTCGACAGCGTGCCTGACCTGATCGACCTTGTGCATACGGGCTGCGGCGACCCACAGCTCACCGAGTGGGAGAAGGGCGAACACGTCCGCCGAACACTCGGCAAGCACCTCCATCGCCGAATACCAATGGTTCTGCATGGCGCCGCTGTCGCCACTGCGCCGCGCGATCGCCGTGTGCAGAGCAGCGGCCCACAGCGCGTCGCGACGATGCAGCGACGCGAATGAGTCTGCCGGAACCGCCGCCGCGGCGGCCGCCAACTGCCCGTCCTGCATCTGCGCCCAACCCAGCAGCAGCCGATGGCGCGACGTGACGAAGATCGCATCGGAGAGGTCAGGCCGGCCGTCGGTGTGGACGGCTCGGCCGATCACGCTTCTGGCCCGAACCGGGTCGCCGCCGTGCAATGCGGCCAGCGTCACCAACGCCGCCGGAGTGTCCGGCAGAACGCCGGCGTGGCCGCCATCGGCGTTGATCGCCTGCCCGAGACGCGCCACGGCCGCGGGGTAGGACTGGTCGAGCGTCATCACCAGGCCTTCGGTGATGCTGCGAGCCGCGCGCGCGACGGAGGTGGGCGGACCGGCGGGCCGCTCGTGGGCGGTCGCCCTGGCTGCGGCTGCGTCGCCGACGGCCACGGCTGCGATCGTCGCGGCGGCGGCAACGATGGCGTCCGGGGCCGGGCCGAGCCAGCGGAACAGATCGGCGGCCTGCGCGGCGCTGCCGTCGTGCATCGCCACGCTCGCGGCGACCCGGACAGCAGCGGCACGCTCGGCGGGTTCCTGTGACGTCAGCAGGTCGTCGGCGAGACGGCCCGCGGTCGCGCAGTCACCGGTCAGCGCGAGCGCGTCGGCCAGCCGGCCGCTCAGCCCGTCGGCGAGCCGCCCGTGTAGCGACATGGCACCGGCGTCGGCGGCGGCGCGGTACAGCCGCGCGGCCCGGGCCGGGTGGCCGTCGCTGTGGGCCGCGAGATCGGTCAGCGCGGAGGCGAGCCGTTCGTCGCGCAAGCCGTGCTCGGCCATCCGCAGCGCCAGGTCGGCAGTCAGCGTCGACAGCTCGAGCTGTGAGCCCAGCACTGACACCTCGATGTCGTGATGTCTTGCGGCACCGACGATCTGGGAAATGGCGTCGTGGACAGCGCGCAGGAAGTTCTGATGGTGCGATGGCTCGACCAGACCGCTGGCGCGTGCTCTGTCGACGGCTGCCAACGCCGACTGCGACGGCATACCCAGCGCGGCAGCGACATCGTCGGGACCGAGACCCGAACCGAGCGACGAGATGAGCAGGGTGTCCAGCAGCGTCTCGTCGAGCCGGCGGAGTCGTTCGATCAACCCGATGCGGGCCGCCTGCCGAACCGCGACCGGACCCTCGTCGAGAGCCGGCAGCGCGGCGCGGAGAAGGAACGGGATGGCCCCCGTGGCAGCGATCAGGAGCCGGACGAGCTCCGGTGACGGCGGTGTGCCGAGTACCGCCGTGGCGGCGCGACTGACCTCCACCGCGGGCAGCGGGCCCAGTGCGACCGCGGGGTTCTCGCGCTCGAGCGCTGCTGCCACACCGCGCAGGGCGGTGCGGTGCACCAGGGGTGCGGCGGAGATGACCACGGTCGAATCCGGTTGTGCCACAAGCTCGGCGAGCCGGTCGAGGTCGGCATCGTCGAGGAGGTCGGCGTCATCGATGACGACGGCGGCGTCGGGGGCCGCCCCGGGCCGGGACAGCACAGGGCGACCGGAGGACCGCAAGGACTCGCGTACCGCCGCCAGCACAGCCGATTTACCGGTGCCGATGCCGCCGGTCACCAGCAATTTGGTCGGCGCTGCCGGATCCGCGTCGACGAGCGCGATGGCCTCGCGGGCGGCCGGCAGCAGATCCGTCGGCCGGTGCGGTGCCGTACCCGTCATCGCCGAAGGTCAGGCGCCGTCGTCGGGGATGACCGTCGTGACGATCGGATCCGGCGGGTCGACCGTGGTGGGCGGAGGTGCGGCGGTCGTGGTCGGTGGCGCGACGGTGGTCGTCGGCGGCGGAGCCGTCGTCGTGGGCTGCGTGGTGGTGGTGCGCGTGGTGGTGGTCGTGGGCTGCGTCGTGGTGGTGGTCGTCGTCGTGGTCGTGGTGGTGCTCGAGGTGGTGGTCGGCGACGTCGTGGTGGTGGTCGTCGACGACGGCGGGGGAGGCGGTGGCGGCTGGCTGACCGTGGTGGTGGCGACGCCGTCCGGTCCGACGGTCACCGTCGTGACAGGCGGGGGCAACTCCGCCGGGGCCGCCTCCGACGGAGTGGTGGAGGCGGTCTCGGTGACGGTCGTCGATTCCCCATCTGAACTGGTCAGTGTGATGGCGAGGCCACCGACGGCGAGCAGTGCCGCCGCGGCTGCCAGGCCGAACAGCAGGGGAGGGCGCTTGTACCAGGGCAGCGGTGCCAGGTCGTCCTGATAGTCGTCGCCGTCCGGGGTGAAGCCGATCGGGGGACGAGCCGCCGTCGAACTCGCGTCGTACGCCGGTGCGGCCGTGTAATCGGCGCCCGTATAGGGCAGGGGATCGCCTGCGGAGTCGTCATCCTGCGACCAGGCCAGCGCGCCGCCCGCCGCCGCACCAGCCGCTGCCGCACCGGCGGCCGGGCCCAGCGCGGTCGGGGCGTCCGCGGCCGGACCCATCGCCGTCGGGGTGTCGGCGGCGGGGGACAGACCGGTCGGCGCGTCGGCGGCGACCGCCATCCCTGTCGGAGCGTCGTTGTCGAGGCCCTGGTTGGCGATCAGCGCGGCGCCCGCGGCGATGTTGAGTTGAGACTGCGGTGTGGTCACCACGGGCGCGCGGAGTTGTTCCGACAGCCGCTGGGTCACCATCGGGATCGCGGCACCGCCGCCGACCGTGGCCACCGCTGAAATGCTTTCAACGGCAATTGCATTGCGCTGCAACGTATCCCTGATGGCAGACAGCAGACCGTCGAGTTGGCCCGAGATCAGCTGTTCGAGTTCGGGGCGGGTCACCCGGACATCGGAGCGATACCCGGGAAGGTCCACCGGAACCACCGCCGCGGTCTCGGCCGAGAGGCGCTCCTTGGCGGCCCGGCACTGGTCGCGAAGCTGCATCAGCGGACCCACCGCCGCGGTGCCCGAGGTGTCGGCGTCGTTGGTGTCGGCGACGCCGGCCAGCACGTGGTCGAGCAGTGCCTGATCGATCCCGTCACCGGAGAAGTCCGGGTAGCGGAGCGTCTGCCCGATCTCGTTGAGGGCGCCGCCTGCATCGGCCATCGAGACGGACGTTCCGCTGGCGCCGAGATCGACCAGGACGACCACACCGGCGGCGGGTAGCCCCGGCGCGGTCCGCAGTGCGGCGAGCGCGGCGGTCGAGTCGGGAATCAGCGTGGCGGGCACGCCGTTCGGTGCCAGGATCTGCTGGTTGCGCAGTGCGCCGCGCAGTGCGCCCAACGTTCCGGGGCCCCAGTGCGCGGGCACGGCGACAGCGACCGGCGATCCGCCGTCGACCAGGCGGGCCATCGCGGCGAGCGCTTCGGCGAGCACCTGCTCGCCCCGGTGTGCGGTGCCGTCGGCGGCGACGAGGGGGACAGGGTCGCCGACGCGGTCGACGAAGCCGCTCAGCACCACCCCGGGCTCGGGGCGGCCGGGCAGTTCTGCGGGTGCGCCGACCTGTGGTGCCTGGCCGGTGAAGAGATTGAGAATGGATCTGCGTGTCACGGGTGGGCGGCCAACGCGGGCCGCCACGAGGTTGGTCGTCCCGATCGACAACCCCAGTGGCTCGGTCATGGCGGCGTCTCTCCTGTCTGGACCGTGCACCACCTTAGCGGCTCGTCCCCGGCTACCGGCGGACGTCCCCCTAGTGTGGCGAATCCCCTACACCGGCATCCCCTAACGGCCGTGGCCACCGCTCGGGGTGCACACCGATCCCGAAGCCCGTCTGTCCGAATAGCATCGTGGGCACAGAGCGGAGGCACGGTGCCGAGCGCCGCACGCGCTCGATCAGACAGCGACGGACAGAGGAGGTGACGCCATGGCGAACCCGCTTCTCGATTTCGTGATGTCGTTGGTGCGGGATCCCGACGCCGCCGCCCGGTACGCCCAGGATCCGGCGGGCGCCATCGCCGACGCCCAGTTGACGGACGTGACCAGCGCAGACGTGCAGAACCTGATACCGGTGGTGGCCGAGTCGCTGTCGATGTCGTCCATGTCCTCGTCGATGTCGTCGTCTATCGCCGCCCCGGCGCAGCACTGGGACGACCTGGTGCCCGACCCGGTGAGCAACGTGTGGGCCAGCGGCGCCGCCACTGCCGCCTTCGATGCGTTCGACGACCAGCTGCCCCAGCGTGGCGTCATCGTCGACGACCCCTCGGTCCCGGGGATCGTCGACGATGTCGATCCCGGTTTCGAGGTGCTGACGGACGTCGATCCGCTCGACACCGCGACGTCGCTGCAGGTCGAAGCGCCGGTGATCGATGACATACTGACGGCGGAGGCTGGTCTCGACGACGACTGGGCGCAGCCGATCGCCCCGGCGGAGACCAGTGATCACGGTCCGAGCTTCGACATCTTCGACTGAGTCGAGTCGGCGCCCACCCACGGACGTACGCCCCGCGCGGATCTTGCGATCCGCGCGGGGCTTTTTTGGTGCTTGAGCTGCAGAAACAGTGCTGGGGTCGGCACGAAGCCCGATACCCCCTAGATATCCCCTAATCCCCTAGTGTCGGCACCCCACTATCCCTAGGTGGGGGCGCTGGGGATTGGGCCTCTGCCCCGTTTTCGGCGGGTTCGGCAGTCCATAACGTGGTGTCCAGATCGCCGGGAGGTCCGGCGAACGACCACAAGACCAGAAGACCCTGAAACCTGGAAAGGCACTCCCATGACGACACTCATCGATTTCATCCTCGACCTGTTCCGCAGCCCGGCCTCCGCGTCGTCCTTCGTCGTCGACCCCGACGGTGCCCTGCGCGATGCCGGCCTGCCCAACGTGACCGCCGCCCAGTTGGCGTCGGTGGCCGCCACGGCCGCTCCGGCCGGCTACGCGCTCGGCGGCGGCGACCCGGTCGTCGGTCTGCAGCGTGCGGTCGCCGACCATCATCAGCTGGCGTCGAACTTCGCGTCGCCGTTCTCGCCGCAGACCTCGTACGCGCCGAGCTTCGCGCCGGAGACCAACACCGACCTGCTCAGCGGCAACAACCTGCCGATCGCCAGCCCGGACCAGGCGGCCGGCGCCAACGCCCAGAACGGTGCGTTCAACCTGGGCTTCGGCGACATCACCTTCGGCGACAAGAGCACCAACACCGCCACCAACGGTGGCGTGGTGGTCGACGGTGACAACGACGGCGACATCGTCAGCGGTGACGGAGCCGTGCTCGGGGATGGCAACACCATGAACAACGGCGACATCCTCGCGGGTAGCGGCTCCAACGTCGTCGTCGGGAAAGACAACGAGGTCGAGGACAACTCGAAGACCGCCGGTGGCGACCTGATCACCGACAACGACGCCCCCGTGCTCAACGACGTCGACACCAGCGGTGGCAACGGCGGTGGCGCCGACGGCGGCGGCAGCCTGATCGGCATCGGGTCCGGCAACGCGGCCGGCGGATCCGGAGGCAACGGCGGCGGCATCATCATCACCGACAACGACGTCAACACCGGCACCCAGATCGACGGCAACGTCGGCAGCGACAACACCGAGGACAACTCGGTGAACACCTCGGTGCAGACCGACATTGCCACCTCGACCGAGAGCTCGATCGAGGACAACTCCTCAAGCTACGAGTCCAACATCGGTTCGGGTAACGAGACCGCGATCGGCTCGGGCAACGAGACGAGCACGGATCTGTTCTCGGGCAACGTCACCGGCATCGAGACCGATATCGCCTCCGACAACACCACCGACACCGAGCTCGACGCGTTCTGATCTGCATGACCGCCGACCACTGGCGGGGACCGCAATGGTCCCCGCCAGTGTGCGCGCCTACCGTTGACTCACCACGACAGACCCAGGGGCACCATGTCGCAACCGAACGACCCCAAGAAGGTCGTCCTCGAGCTCATCGACCACACGAGCACGATCGCCGAAACACAGCAGCGCGGCGATCTGGTGGAACGGCTCGCCCGGGCCCGCCGCCGCGTCGGTGACCCGCAGATTCGGGTGGTGATCGCAGGGCAGCTCAAGCAGGGCAAGAGCCAGCTGCTCAACTCGCTGCTGAACATGCCGGTCGCGCGCGTCGGCGACGACGAATCGACGGTGCTGGCGACCGTGGTGTCCCACGGCGAACAGGCCTCGGCGCGGCTGGTGGTGGCCCGAGGCGACGGTGACGAGCCCGAGCTGATCGAGATCCCCACCGCGGAGCTGCGCAACGATCTGCGCCGGGCGCCACAGGCCGGTGGCCGCGAGGTACTGCGCGTCGAGGTGACCGCACCCAGCCCGCTGCTCAAGGGCGGTCTCGCGTTCATCGACACGCCCGGCGTCGGCGGACACGGCCAGCCGCACCTGTCGGCGACGCTGGGCCTGCTGCCCGACGCGGACGCCATGCTGATGATCAGCGACACCAGCCAGGAGTTCACCGAACCCGAGATGACGTTCATGCGGCAGGCGGTGGAGGTCTGCCCCGTCGCGGTGATCGTCGCGACGAAGACCGATCTGTACCCGCACTGGCGCCAGATCGTGGACGCGAACGCCGCCCATCTGCGCCGTGCCGGCATCACCACACCCGTGATCCCGGCGTCGTCGACGCTGCGCAGCCATGCGGTGGCGCTCAACGACAAGGAACTCAACGAGGAGTCGAACTTCCCGGCGATCGTGAAGTTCCTGTCCGACGACGTGCTCGCGCGCCAGCAGCACCGGGTGCGTCAGCAGGTCGTCGGCGAGGTCCGCGCGGCGGCCGAGCATCTCAAGCTGGCGGTCGAGTCGGGGCTGTCGTCGCTCAACGACCCGCACGCCCGGGAGCGGTTGACCGCCGACCTCGAACGCCGCAAACAGGAGGCCCAGGACGCACTGCAACAGACCGCGCTGTGGCAGCAGGTACTCAACGACGGTATCGCCGACCTGACCGCCGATGTCGACCACGATCTGCGACAACGCTTCCGCAACATCACCTTTCACACCGAACGGATCATCGATACGGGCGACCCGACGACCCACTGGGCCGAGATCGGCGCCGAACTCGAAGAGGCGGTGGCCACCGCGGTCGGCGACAACTTCGTCTGGGCCTACCAGCGCGCCGAGGCGCTGGCGGCCGACGTGGCCCGGACCTTCATGGAGGCCGGCCTGGACGCCGTCCGGATGCCCGCGATCGATGCGCGGGACATGGGCGCCGAACTCGGCGACTTCAAGTCGCTGGCCCAGCTGGAGGCCAAACCCCTGAAGCTGGGGCACAAGGTCGTCACCGGGATGCGCGGCTCCTACGGCGGAGTCCTGATGTTCGGCATGCTGACGTCGTTCGCCGGGCTGGGCATGTTCAACCCGCTGTCCCTGGGGGCCGGGTTCATCCTCGGCCGCAAGGCCTACAAGGAGGACATGGAGAACCGGATGCTGCGCGTCCGCAACGATGCCAAGACCAATGTGCGCCGGTTCGTCGACGATGTCGCCTTCGCCGTGGGCAAGGAGTCCCGTGACCGGCTCAAGGGCATCCAACGGCAGCTGCGCGACCACTACCGCGAGATCGCCAACCAGACCACGCGGTCGCTGAACGAGTCGCTGCAGGCCACCCTGGCGGCGGCCAAGGTGGAGGAGACCGAACGCACCGCCCGCGTCAAAGAACTGGAGCGGCAGGCCAACATCCTGCGGCAGGTGCTCGACCACGCGGACAAGCTCGGCGCCGAGGTGGCATCGGCTCACTAAGCTCGACGGGTCACCAGTCGGGCGAGACGAAACGGCGAACTCTGAGTACCAGCGACAACGTGCGGGCGATCCTGGGCGGCACCATCGCCGCGTACCGGGCCGACCCTGCATATCGTCAGCGGCCGGACGTGCACCTGGAGCTCGAGCGCATCGGCCGACGGCTGAACCAGCCGATCCGCATCGCGCTCGCAGGCACGCTCAAGGCGGGCAAGTCAACGCTCGTCAACGCCCTCGTCGGCGACAGCATCGCCCCGACCGACGCCACCGAGGCGACCCGCATCGTCACCTGGTTCCGGCACGGGCCCACGCCGAAGGTGACGGCCAACCACCGCGGCGGCCGCCGATCCAACGTGCCGATCGCCCGGGACCCCCGCTACGGCGGTCTGACCTTCGACTTCGCGACGCTGGATCCTGACGACGTCGCCGACCTCGACGTCGAATGGCCCGCCGCCGAACTGGCCGACGCGACGATCATCGACACCCCGGGCACGTCGTCACTCTCCCGGGATGTGTCAGCCCGCACGCTGCGGCTGCTGGTCCCCGACGACGGGGTGCCGCGGGTCGATGCCGTGGTCTTCCTGCTTCGTACACTCAACGCCCCGGATATCGCCCTGCTCAAACAGATCGGCGAGCTGGTCGGTGGATCCGCCGGTGCCCTCGGCGTGATCGGGGTGGCCTCGCGCGCCGACGAGATCGGTGCCGGCCGCATCGACGCCATGCTGTCGGCCAAGGACGTGGCGCAGCGGTTCACCTCCGAGCTGGAACGCACCGGCGTCTGCCAGGCCGTCGTCCCGGTGTCCGGGCTGCTCGCGCTGACGGCCCGCACCCTGCGGCAGAGCGAGTTCGTGGCGCTGGAGAAGCTCGCCGGGGTGGAGCCCGGTGAGCTGACGAAGGCGATGCTGTCGGTGGACCGCTTCGTCCGCGAGGACCCCGCGCTGCCGGTGGACGCCGTGACGCGCGCCGCGCTGCTGGACCGGTTCGGGATGTTCGGCCTGCGCATCTCGATCGCCGTGCTGCGGGCCGGGGTGAAGGATTCGGTGGCGCTGGCCGAGGAACTGCTCGACCGCAGCGGGCTGGTGGCGCTGCGTGACGTCATCGACCAGCAGTTCGCCCAGCGTTCCGACCTGCTCAAGGCCCACACCGCCCTGGTGTCGCTGCGCACGGTCGTGCAGCGCCACCCCGTCTACGCCACCCCACGCATCCTGGCCGACATCGACCCGCTGCTGGCGGACACGCACGCCTTCGAGGAGCTGCGCCTGCTCAGCCAGCTGCGCTCGCGGCCCACCACGCTCAACGACGACGAGATGGCCTCGCTGCGGCGCGTGATCGGCGGGTCGGGAACCGACGTGGCCAGTCGCCTCGGGCTGTCCGCGGCGGATGCCGACGACGGCCCGAGGGCTGCCTTCTCCGCCGCGCAACGCTGGCGCAGGCGCGCGGACCACCCGCTCAACGACCCGTTCACCGCGAGGGCGTGCCGGGCCGCCGTGCGGAGTGCGGAAGCGATCGTCGCGGAGTATGCGCGAACACGCCGCTGAAATGTGCGCGGGCGCGGCGCTGACGCCTAACACTTCGGCGCGCCAAAGCGACGTACAGGTATGCGCAGTTCCCTTGGTGTCTCGCTGGGCGCAGCCAACCTGGTCGCGGTCGCCGACGGCCGGCCGATCAGCCGGCCGGCCGCCCTCACCCTGGCCTCCGGAGCGGTGGCGACGGGCTTCGTCGAGCGCATCGGCGATCCGGTGCCGCTGGTTCTCGCAGACGGGTCCGGACACCGCGCCGAGGACCTGACCGCCGCCGCGATCGAGCAGCTGATCCGTTCCGCCCGGCCCTACCGGCGCCCGGATGCTGCGGCCGTCGCGGTACCCGCCCACTGGCCCGACCGGATGGTGGCGGCGGTGCGGGCCGCCGTTCCGCACCTGAGCGTGGTGTCAGATGCGTCCGCGGCGCTCGCCGCGCTGCAGACCGACCCGGGGCTGCCGACCCACGGCGTGGTGGCGCTCTGTGATTTCGGCGCGACCGGGAGCAGCATCTCGCTGGCCGACGCCGGCAACGGTCTGGCGACGATCGGGGAGACGATCCGTCTCGACGTGTTCTCCGGGGACCTCGTCGACCGCGCGCTGCTGCAGCACGTGCTCGGCGGCATGGATGTCGATCCGGCCGCAACAGCGCATGTGACCAGGCTGGGTGATCTCCGGGACCAGTGCCGGGCGGCCAAGGAACGGTTGTCCGTCGACACCGCCACCGGTCTGTTCGACGGCCGGACGACGATCCGGGTGACGCGCCACGAGGTCGACGCGCTGATCGGCGCCGCCCTCGACCGGTTCGCCCAGGAGCTGATGGGCGCGCTGTACCGCCACCGCATCGCCCCCGCGCAGCTCGCGGCGATTGCCACCGTGGGTGGCAGCTCTCGTATACCACTTGTGACTCAACGTCTTTCGGAGAGTTTCCGTCGACCGGTGATCACCACGCCGCACGCGTACATGGCCGCTGCCGCCGGGGCCGAGATCCTGGCCGTGCGCACCGCTGTCGCCGAGCCGCGCACAGCGCTGGCGCCGACGGTGGTGCAGGATCCGACGATGGCGGCCGCGGTGCCGCTGGCCTGGTCGGCAGAGACCGTCGACCTCGCGGCCGCCGAGGTCGCTGACGACGGCGTGGTCGACGAGACGGCCGAGACCGTCTACAACACGGCGTACGCACGTCCCGACGTCCACTTCCACAGCCGCGGTGAGGAATTGGCCGCCAGAGACTACGAGGCGCTGGCCTGGTATCGGCGACCCGGCGTATTGTTCGCCACCGCAGCATGTTTCGCCGCGATGGCGGCGACGGGTCTGGTGCTCACCGCGCAGATCGGGCAGGCGGGCCCCGCCGAGCCCGGATCGTCGGGCATCGCGACACCGGTTGCGACGAAGCCCTTGGACGCTCCGGCGGCGCCTGCGGACATCGCGGTGCCGCCGACGGTGACCGAGACGGTGATAGCGGATGCTCCCGCGCCGCGGCCGGTGCAGGCCGTCCCGGCGCCGCAGCAGGTGGTCACGAAGCAGTCGGCGCCGCAGCAGGTTTCGCCACCGGCCGCACCGCCGGTCGTGCTTCCCGCCCCGGCGGCGCCGCCGGCGACGTCGACACCGACTCCGGAACCCCAGCCCTCGCCCAGTCCGACACCGACGCCCACACCGTCGCCCGAGCCGTCACCGAGTCCCTCGCCCAGCCCGACGCCGGACCCGACACCGACACCAACGCCGGAGCCGACGCCGGAACCGACGCCCGAACCGTCGCCGTCACCCGAACCGTCGCCCGAACCCTCGCCGTCGCCCGCGCCCTCAGCGGAGCCTGCGCCGGAACCGTCGGCGGAGCCCGCTCCGTCCGCTGAGCCTGCCGCGCCGGTCACCGAGTGTGTACCTGCGCCGGACACCGACTGCTAGCCGGACGCGCCCAGATCAGGGAGTGGGCGGGGCGGGGCTCTCGGTGATCGTCTCGGTCTGAGTCTCGGTCTGCGTCACCGTGCTGGTGCTCGTGCTGACCGTCGTGCTCGGAGTCGTCGTCGTGGTCGTCGTCGTGGTGGTCGTCGTCGTCGGCGCGGTGGTGGTCGTGGTGGTCGTCGGCTCCGTGGTGGTCGTCGCCGTCGCGCTCTCCGTCTCGGTGGCGGTCTCGGTCGCCGTGGGTGCGACCGCGGGCGCCGAGGTGGTGGTCAGCGGCGTCAGCGACGTGGTGGTCGTGGTGTTCGACGTGGAGTCACCCGTGATGGCCTTGGCCAGTCCGAAGACGATCAGGGCGATGATGATCGCGCCGATGGCCCCCAGGGATACCAGTCCGGCCGGCTTCCGGTACCACGGCGCCTCGGTGGTTTCCGGCTCCGGTGGCGGCTGCTGGCCGTAGTCGTCGTAGCCGTAATTACTGAGCTGGGTCGGCTCGTCGTCGGAGTAGTTGCCCTGGTCGTCCGAATCTCCGTATCGCGCCACGAGGACCGATAGTAGGCGTCGCCGGCCGCCTACGTGCCCGGGTAGAGCGTGCGTGTCACGTTTGTCCGCGGTCGGCTACGGGTCGTCTGCGGCTCGTCGTCGTCATCGTTCTCGGTGGACGTTTCGGTCTCGCGGGTCCGCGGCGGGCGAGTGCTCGGACTTGTCGTCGATTCCGATGTGGACGAAGGTGTCGCGTCCGGATTGATGTCGGTGGTCATCGGCGGGCTGGTGCTGGTGATGGTGCTCGTGGTGGTCGGCGTCGACGTCCCCGACTTGCTGGCGGTGACCGCAGGAGGGACGTAGTACAGCGGCGGCTGCTCGGGCTCGTTGAACTGCCCCGCGACATACGACAGCAGACCGATCAGCACCGCGATGGCGGCCAGACCCGCGACACTGGCTCCCAGCAGAGTGGACGTCCGGTTGTGCCACGCTACGGGCGGCTCCTCCGGAGAGGCATCGTCTCGATCCCGGCTGGTCACGGCCACCGATAGTAGCGGTGGCCAGCGCCCTGTCGCCGGGTCAGCGGAACTGCGATACCACCTGCTCGGCGAAGAACTCGACGTGCTCCAGGTCGCTCATATCGAGAACTTGCAGGTAGACCCGCTGAACGCCCGCGTCGAGGAAGGGCCCGAGCTTGTCGACGATTTCGGCGGGCGTGCCCACCACTGGCGAATTGGACCGGAGTTCGTCGAGCTCGCGACCGATGGCGCCCGCGCGCCGGGTCAGCTCGTTCTCGTCGCGGCCGGCGCACAGCACGAACGCCGCGGAATAGGTGATCGACTCCTTGGCCCGGCCCGCCGTCTCGACGGCCGCCGCGACCCGTGCGTACTGCTCGGTCAGGGTGTCCAGCGGCACGAACGGGATGTTGAACTCGTCGGCGAAGCGGGCGGCAAGAGCCGGTGTCTTCTTCGCGCCTCCGCCGCCGATGATGATCGGCGGGTGCGGGGTCTGCACGGGTTTGGGCAGCGCGGGGGAGTCGCTGATGCTGTAGTGCGTGCCGGTGTAGTCGAACGTCTCGCCCGGCGGCGTCGCCCACAGCCCGGTGAGAATCTCCAACTGTTCGGTGAGCCGCTCGAACCGCTCACCTAGAGGTGGGAACGGGATGGCGTACGCCTTGTGCTCGGCCTCGAACCAGCCGGCGCCGATGCCGAAATCGACCCGGCCACCACTCATCTGATCCACCTGGGCCACCGAGATGGCCAGCGGGCCCGGGTAGCGGAACGTCGCCGAGGTCACCATGGTGCCCAGCCGGATCGAGCTGGTCTCCCGTGCCAGCCCGGCCAACGTCACCCACGAATCGGTGGGGCCGGGCAGCCCGTCGCCCGCCATCGCGACGTAGTGGTCGGAGCGGAAGAACGCGGAGTACCCAGCACGTTCGGCCGTCTGCGCGACGGCCAGCTGATCGGTGTAGGCGGAGCCCTGTTGGGGTTCGACGAAGATGCGGAAATCTACCGAGTCGTTAGGAGCCACGCCTTCCCACCCTAGGCTCACAGCCCGCCGCGGGCCTCTTTCACGCGGTCCGTCAGATCAGCGGGACCGTCGAAGGACACCCAGGCCTGGTCGCGGCCCGCAGCGAACAGCAGCAGCTCGCCGGGGTCTCCGGTGACGACGACCTCCGGACCCTTGCCGACGGTGGCCAGCGTGTCTCCCTGCGGCGTGCGGAGCACGACGCGCGCCGGCGCCTTGCGCAGCGTCATCCGGGCCATCATCGCCACCGGTCGCCGCAGCGCCGACACCGTCTGCGCGTCGAGCGGCCGGGGTTCCCAATCGGGACCCGCGCGGCGGACGTCCTCGTGGTGGATGAACATCTCGGCGACGTTCGCGATCGGGTCGAGCAGCTTGAACGGCGAGTACAGCGGCGGCCCGTCGGCCACCTGACCCAGCAGCAGGTCCCAGTCGGTCGACGCCGCCACCTGGTCCTGGACCCGCTCGGTGTAGCCGGCGAACACCGGGATCAGGATGCCCGGCGCGGCATCGAGGCGCCGTTCCCGCACCACCAGGTGGGCGGTCAGATCGCGCACGTCCCAGCCCTCGCACAGCGTCGGCGCGTCGGGTGCGACGTCGCGGAAGGTCGCCACCAGGGCTGCGCGTTCGCGCTGTGCAACGGTCATGATCAGCTCGTTCCCTTCGTCGGTACGGGTGAAACGGGTCAGCCCATCGCGCGGTCGAGGTTGATCGCGGCGCTGATCAGGGACAGGTGGGTGAAGGCTTGCGGAAAGTTGCCCACCTGGTCTCCGGTCGCGCTGACCTGCTCAGCGTAGAGACCGACGTGATTGGCGTAGGTGAACATCTTCTCCAAGGCCAGCTGGGCGTCCCGGTGCCGGCCCACCCGGGTGAGCGCTTCGACGTACCAGAACGTGCAGAGCGAGAACGTTCCCTCGTCGCCGTCGAGACCGTCGGTGGCCGGGTCGTACCGGAACACCAGGCTGTCGGTGACCAACTCGCGTTCGATCGCCTGCAGCGTCGACAGGAAGCGCGGGTCGGCGGGCGAGATGAACTTGACCATCGGCATGAGCAGCACCCCCGCGTCCAGCCGCTCGCCGCCCTCGACCTGGGTGAACGCCTGCAGATCGGCGTTCCACGACTTGTCCATGATGCGGTGGTAGATGTCGTCTCGGGTGGCCGTCCAGGTCACCAGGTCCGCGGGCAGTCCGCGGCGGCGGGCGATCCGGATGGCCCGCTCCAGCGCGACCCAGCACATCAGCCGGGAGGTGGTGTAGGGCTGCGGGGTGTCGCGGACCTCCCACATGCCCGCGTCGTCGCGCTCCCAGTTGTCGACGAGCCAGTCGATGACCACGACGACATCGGTCCACGCGTCGTGGCTGATGCCCGCGCCGTACTTGTCGAACAGATACACCGAATCGATCAGGTCGCCGTAAATGTCGAGCTGCAGCTGGTCGACGGCGGCGTTGCCGACCCGTACCGGGGCGGAACCGGCGTATCCGCGCAGATGGTCCAGCTCCATTTCCGGCGACGGCTCGTTGCCGTCGATGTCGTAGAGCACCCGCAGCGGCCCGAGGCCGTCCTGCTCGCGCTCCCCACGGCCCAGACGTTTCGACAGCCACTCGATGAACGCATTCGCCTCGGCGTTGAACCCCAGGCGCAGCAACGCGTACAGACTGAACCCGGCGTCGCGCATCCACACGTAGCGGTAGTCCCAATTACGTTCGCCGCCAATGTCTTCGGGGAGGCTGGAGGTGGGCGCGGCGATCACCGCGCCCGACGGCTCGTGGGTCAGGAGCTTCAGCGTGATGGCTGACCGTTCGACCATCTCCCGCCACCTGCCCTCGTAGCGGGACTGGGCCAGCCAGGTGCGCCAGTACTCGGTGGTGTCGTCGAAGAGTGTGGCGACGTCGTCCCCGGTGGCGGACGCAGGATCGTCCGGGTCGAGCACCTCGAGGACGAAGTCCGCCGTCTCCCCTTTCTTCAGGGTCAGCTCGGCGGTGACCACGCCGTCGTCGGCCTGGAGTTCGGCCGAGGACGTCAGACGCATCGCCATGCGGTCGGCGCGGAAATCCACCGCTCGATCACCGAGGGTGAGCTCGAAACGTTCTCTGCCGTAGTCGGGTCGGGCGTCGAGTGCCATGCGCACGGTGGTGGCGCCCCGGACGGCCACGACGCGCCGCACCAGTCGCTGCCGGTGCTCCTCGGTCGCGGCGGCGACGGGCATGAAGTCATGGACCTCGATCACGCCGTCATCGGTCAGGAACCGGGTGACCAGCGCCGCGGTGTCGGGGAAGTAGAACTGATGGGTGCGGCTGCTCTCGCATGCCATCGACAGCTGCCAGCTGCCACCACGCTCGGTGTCGAGGATGGCGCCGAACACGCTGGGCGAATCGAACCGCGGCGCACAGAACCAGTCGATGGTTCCGTCGGTCCCGACCAGCGCGCATGTCCGTAGATCCCCGATGAGTCCGTGCTCGGCGATGGACGGACCATCAGGCATCGGGCAACCGCCATCCGCCCGGACCGGGCAGCGCCACTGCGGCATCCGGGCCCCAGGAGCCTTTCTGGTACGACTGCACCCGGGGAGGAGCGTCCAGCACGGGTTGGCACACCTGCCACAGCCGGTCCACCTCGTCACCGCGCGCGAACAGGGTCTGGTCGCCGTCCACCGCGTCGAGCAGCAGCCGTTCGTAGGCGTCCAGCCCGTTGTCCTCGTCGTCGCCCGGGATGAGACGGAGCTCCGAGCTCACCGTCGTCAGCGTCAACTCGGGGCCGGGCTGCTTGACGTTGAGCTCGACGGTGGCCGCCGGGGTGCCGGTCAGGTCGAGGACGAGCTGATCCCGGGCCGGCGTGGCGCCGGGAAACAGCTCGGGCCGCGGGTTGCGGAACGTGAGCGTCACCGTTCTCCGGTTGGCCGCCAACGCCTTTCCGGTGCGGAGGTAGAACGGCACGTCACGCCACCGGTCGTTGTCGACGAACGCCTCCAGCGCTACGAACGTCTCGACCTCGGAATCGTCGGCGACGTCGTCGTCCTCGCGGTACCCGTCGTACTGTCCGAACACCACGCGTGCCGGATCGAGCGGCCGCATCTGCTCGAACACTCGGGCCTTGGCGTCGCGCAGCGCGGTGGCGTCGAGTGTGGCCGGGGGTTCCATGGCGACGAAGCCGAGCACCTGGCACAGGTGGGTGGACACCATGTCGCGGAAGCAGCCCGTCGACTCGTAGAAGCTGCCGCGGCCCTCCAGTGCCAGGTCCTCCGGCACGTCGATCTGCACTGACTCGATATGCTCTCTGTCCCAAGCTGGTTCGATCAGACCGTTCGCGAAGCGCAGCGCCAGGATGTTCTGGACCGCCTCTTTGCCGAGGAAGTGGTCGATTCGGTACACGTGGTCCTCATCGGAGACCGACGCCGTGGTGGCGGCCAACTCGCGGGCGCTGTCCAGGTCGGTGCCGAAGGGCTTCTCGACGATGAGGCGGGCATTTCCGGCCAGTCCCTCCCGCCCGAGCATCTCGATCATCGGCCGCATCGCGGCCGGCGGCACCGACAGATAGATGAGGGTCTGCACGGCATCGCCGAGTTCGTCCTGCGCCTGCCTGACCTCCGCAGCCAGGTCGGTACCGTCCTCGTCGGTGGAGGACTGGAACCGCAACTGGCTCAACAACTTCTCGACCACTGCGCCGTCGAGGTCGTCGATCGAGTCGGCCAGCCCGTCACGGACCGAGTCCCGGAACTCGTCGATGCTCTCGGGTGACGAACGACCCGACCCGATGATGCGGTACTCATCGGGGAGCCTTCCGGCGGCCGCGAGGCGGTACAGGCTGGGGAAGAGCATGCGGCGCGCGAGGTCACCGCGGGCGCCGAACAGGACCAGGACAATCGGATCGGTCATGCAGCGGACTCCTGAAGGTCGAGTAGGGCGTTTTCGACGACTTCGGTCAGTGCCGGATGGATCCAGTAGGGCCGGTTCGCCAGGTCCTCGGCAGAGATGCCGAAGTTCATTGCGACGACGAAGATCTGGATCATCGAGGCGGCCTGCGCGCCGATGATGTGTGCGCCGAGGATCGTGCCGTCGGGGCGTGCGAGAACTTTGCACAGCCCCGTGCTGTCCTGCATCGCCCAGCCGTAGGCGACGTCGGCGTATTCGGTGATCCCGACTCGGTACTCCAGATCGTCGTCTCGGCAACTCTTTTCGGTACGGCCGATGGACGCGATCTGCGGATGGGTGAACACCGCTGACGGTACGAGTTCGTGGCTGACGGCCTGCAGATCGTCGGGGTGCAACAGGTTGTGCTTGACCGCGTGCGCTTCACGGTTGGCGACGTGCTTGAGCGGGATAGGCGTGCTCACGTCACCGAGCGCGAAGACGCCGTCCGCCGTCGTGCGACCGTATTCGTCGACGACGATCCGACCGTCGTCGTGGGTCTCGATATCGCCCTTGGCGGCGTCGAGGAGGTCGGCGTTGGGGCGGCGACCGGCCGCCACCAGGAGGGAATCGGCACCGATGGTGGAGCCGTCGTCCAGGGTGATGACGAGATCACCTGCGGTACCGGAGATTCCGGCGAGTTCGCTACCGCATCGCAGGTCGTAGCGGGACCGCATCAGCTCGGTGTACGCGGTGCGGACCGCTTCGTCCTGGGGTCCGCCGAGTAGCTGCCCCGACTTCTCGATGATGGTGACGCGGCTGCCCGCGGTGGCGAAGACGTGGGCGAGTTCGGCCGCGATGTAGCCGCCGCCCAGTACGGCGAGGTGTTGTGGCGGAGCGTCCAGGCGCATCACGGTGTCCGAGGTCTCGAAAGGCAGCCCGGAGTCGGCGACGATGTCCGGCACCACGGGTCGGCTCCCTGCCGCGACGACGATGCGCTCCGCGCTGATGTCGACCGTCTCGTCGGCGAGGGTCACCTGGAGCCGACGAGGTCCGGTGAAGCGGGCATGACCGTGGTAGACGGTGATGAAATCGCTGTCTCTGCGCCCTTGTTCGCCCTCGTCGGCGACGGCGTCGGTACGGCTGAAGACCCGATCGCGGACCTCCGTCCAGCGCATCCGGTGGTAGTCGGCGTCGATGTCGAAGGTGTCGGCTGACGCCACGGTGTCGGCGACCTGGGCTGTGTAGGACAGCATCTTCGACGGGATGCAGCCGTAGTTGACGCAGGTGCCGCCGAACTTGCGGTCGTCGATGATCGCGACGTCCAGGTCGGAGAACCGATCGTCGATGACCATGTTGCCCGAACCCGCTCCGATGACGACCAGATCGTGTGTGCGCACCTGCGTGCTGTTCCCGAAAGGTACTCATCGCGAAACGTGCACCGGCTGACCGGTCTGTGACGTGGGCTGTCAGAAGGTTTCGACGCCCTCGACGCTGATGACCATGCCGCGCCCGGTGCTGTCGTTGGTGAAGCGGGTGCCGTTCTCGTCGGCGTCGATCGACCATCCCACCGCCGAGTAGGTCCGGTAGTCCAGGGTGACGGCGGGGATCGCGCCGAGGTTGCCCTGCACCCAGCTGAGGTCGCCGTCGGCGGTGAGCCGCACACCGTTGGCCGGCGCTCCGTTGATCTCCGGCGCGTTCGTGAACGCCGCTTCGCAGCCGACCTCCTGCTCATCGAGCTGGCAGCGCGTCTTGCCGGATTTTGTCTGGATGAACACGTAGCCGTTCTGCGGCGCAAGTTCCTCCCCGCCCGAGGGCCGGGGGTTGCTCGGGGACGGCGCGGGTGCCGGTGTCGACGACGGTGCGGGGGAGGGCTGGCTGGGTCTGGGGGTGGGGACGTTCGGTTCGAGATAGGAATCGGGTTCGCGGGTGGCGGTCCCGTCGACCGAGGACTGGCAGCCTGCGAGCGCGGCGGCGGCGAGCACCAATTCCGCGACGGCCACCCGAGCTTTCATCTCGTCCAGCGTACGCAGCATGAGGCGGAAGTGACGGAAGTGACGCGCGGCTTTCGCGAGGGTGCGCTCAGGGTCGTGAATTCGCGCGGTCTACGACCCTGTGTGCACTTTCGCGGCGCACTCGGCGGGGTGCCGCACCCGTGCGCGCTACCCTCCCACCGTGCACGTCAGCATGATGACCACCACCGTTGCGCCGGGTTGAGCTGTGAGCACACACCTCACCGTCCTCGCGACACTTGCCCTCGCCATCCTGTTCAGTCCCGAGACGCTGGTGTTGGGGTTGATCATCGCCAGCGACAAGGTGGTGCCCAGGCAGGCGGCGTTCGCCTTCGCATTCGGTGCCATCGCCGGTATCGCGTTCGCCACCGGCATCGGAATGCTCATCGCCCACCTGACCGGTGGCGGCGGCGAGTCGGCGGTGCACCACAATTCGTGGCCCGGGTTCGTGGTCCGCGTCATGATCGCCGTCGCACTGCTGGTGATCGGCATCTACCGCGTGATCGCCGCGGTGCGGCACAAACCGATCGCCGACGCGTCCGCGCCCGACCACCGCCCGAGCCGGCTGCGGACCCGGATCACGGCGAAGTTCCCCGGGCTCGCGGGCCAGCTGAACCCGCAGGCCGGCCTGCCGGTACGCCAACGCATCACGCGGGCCGCCATGGCGGGGTTCGCGGTCTGTGGACTGCACCCGAAGGTGTTCCCGATCGCCATCGCCGCCGGCCATCAATTGCTCGACATCACCGACCCGTCCCAACGAACCCTGGGAATCGTGGTGTTCGCCGCGATCGCCGTGGTGCCCGCGCTGGCGCCGGCAGTGATCGAGCTGGTCAGCCCCGGTGCGTCCAGTCGCATCAAGGATGGCTACGAGCGGCTCATGAAGGTCCATGGACGGTGGATCATCGCTGTCCTCCTGTTCGTCGCGGCGGCGTTCGTGGGCCACAACGCGCTCGAACACCTGCCGCGGAGCTGATCAGCCTCCGCTGCTCCGCAGAAATCCGGCAGTTCCGGCGGGAACAAAAGGCCGGGAGGGCCCGTTGACCCTTTCGACAGTTGAGTGACTCAGACTCAAGTCTCAGTTGACACGAAGGTGTCCGCAGAGGCAGGCTTGAGTGCGGTGCACTCAGACCAAAACGTTTCATCTATCAGGAGGCAGTAACTATGGCTCGTGCGGTCGGTATCGACCTCGGGACCACCAACTCCGTCGTCGCAGTACTGGAGGGTGGCGACCCCGTCGTCGTCGCCAACTCCGAGGGCTCCCGAACCACCCCGTCGGTCGTCGCGTTCGCGCGCAACGGCGAGGTGCTGGTCGGCCAGCCCGCCAAGAACCAGGCGGTGACCAACGTGGACCGGACCATCCGTTCGGTTAAGCGTGAAATCGGCACCGAATGGTCCGTGGAGATCGACGGCAAGAACTACACGCCGCAGGAGATCAGCGCCCGCGTGCTCATGAAGCTCAAGCGCGACGCCGAAAGCTACCTTGGCGAGGACATCGCCGATGCGGTGATCACCGTTCCCGCGTACTTCAACGACGCTCAGCGTCAGGCCACCAAAGATGCCGGCCAGATCGCCGGCCTCAATGTGCTGCGCATCGTCAACGAGCCGACCGCGGCAGCACTGGCGTACGGCCTGGACAAGGGTGAGAAGGAACAGACCATCCTGGTGTTCGACCTCGGTGGTGGCACGTTCGACGTGTCCCTGCTGGAGATCGGCGAGGGTGTCGTCGAGGTGCGCGCCACCTCCGGTGACAACCACCTCGGTGGCGACGACTGGGACGACCGGATCGTCGAATGGCTGGTCGACAAGTTCAAGAGCACCAGCGGCATCGACCTGACCAAGGACAAGATGGCCATGCAGCGGCTGCGTGAAGCCGCCGAGAAGGCCAAGATCGAACTGTCGAGCTCGCAGAGCACGTCGATCAACCTGCCCTACATCACCGTCGACGCCGACAAGAACCCGCTGTTCCTCGACGAGCAGCTGACACGGTCGGAGTTCCAGCGCATCACCCAGGATCTGCTGGACCGCACCCGCAAGCCGTTCCAGTCCGTCATCAAGGACGCCGGGATCTCCGTCTCCGAGATCGACCATGTCGTGCTGGTCGGTGGATCCACCCGTATGCCCGCGGTCTCCGAGCTGGTCAAGGAAATGACCGGCGGCAAGGAACCCAACAAGGGCGTGAACCCGGACGAGGTCGTCGCCGTCGGCGCCGCACTGCAGGCCGGCGTGCTCAAGGGTGAGGTCAAAGACGTTCTGCTGCTTGATGTCACCCCGCTGTCGCTGGGTATCGAGACCAAGGGCGGCGTGATGACCAAGCTGATCGAGCGCAACACCACCATCCCGACCAAGCGCTCGGAGACCTTCACCACGGCCGACGACAACCAGCCGTCGGTGCAGATTCAGGTGTTCCAGGGTGAGCGCGAGATCGCCTCGCACAACAAGCTGCTCGGCTCCTTCGAGCTGACCGGCATCCCGCCGGCCCCCCGCGGCGTGCCGCAGATCGAGGTGACCTTCGACATCGACGCCAACGGCATCGTGCACGTCACCGCCAAGGACAAGGGCACCGGCAAGGAGAACACGATCAAGATCCAGGAAGGCTCCGGCCTCTCCAAGGAGGAGATCGACCGGATGATCAAGGACGCCGAGGCGCACGCCGACGAGGACCGTCAGCGTCGCGAAGAGGCCGACGTCCGCAACCAGGCCGAGTCGCTGGTCTACCAGACGGAGAAGTTCGTCAAGGAACAGCGCGAAGCAGAAGGCGGATCGAAGGTCCCCGAAGACACCTTGACCAAGGTCGACGGTGCGATCGGTGCGGCCAAGACCGCTCTTGCGGGCACCGACATCGGCGCGATCAAGACAGCCATGGAGAAGCTCGGCGAAGAGAGCCAGGCCCTCGGCCAGGCGATCTACGAAGCGACGCAGGCCGAGCAGGGGTCGGCCGATGGTGAGTCCGCCGGCGGCGCCGGCTCCAATGACGACGTCGTGGACGCCGAAGTTGTTGAGGACGACCAGGAGCGCAAGTGAGCGATCCCCAGCAGGAACCCATCACCTTCACCGACAAGAGACGCATCGACCCGGACACCGGACAGGTGCGCGAGCCCGCCGGACCGGCCCCCAGTGGGTCGGCTCCGGAGGGGGAGTTCGCCGGTGAGACCGTCGAGGAAGCGGGCAAGGCCGCCGAGCTGCTCAACGATCTGCAGCGGGTGCAAGCCGATTTCGCCAACTACCGCAAGCGGGCGTTGCGTGATCAGCAGTTGATCGCCGACAGGGCGAAGGCCGGCGTTGTCGTTCAGCTGCTTCCCGTGCTCGACGACCTCGAGCGTGCTCGCAGCCACGGTGACCTGGATTCCGGGCCGTTGAAGTCTGTCGCCGACAAGCTGGCGACTGCCCTTGAGGGACTGGGACTTTCCGGCTTCGGCGAGGAGGGTGACGCCTTCGACCCCGCGCTGCACGAGGCTGTGCAGCACGAGGGCGAGGGCACCCATCCCGTCGTCGGAACCGTGATGCGGCGCGGCTACAAGGTCGGTGATCAGATCGTCCGCCACGCCATGGTGGGCGTGGTCGACACCGTGCCCGACGCGTCAGTGCCCGGCAATGCCGACCCTGAGGCCGAACAACCTTCACAATCGTAAGAAGTGAACTGACAACAATGAGACACAGGTAAGGAGGTGACGCGATATGGCCCAGCGTGAATGGGTTGAAAAGGACTTCTACAAAGTGCTCGGCGTCGCCTCCGATGCCGACGAGAAGGACATCAAGCGAGCCGCACGAAAGATCCTCGCCGAGAACCATCCCGACCGAAATCCAGGTAATGCCGAAGCCGAAGAGCGGTACAAGACCGCCTCGGAAGCCAAGGAAGTTCTCACCGACGCGGCGAAGCGCAAGGAGTACGACGAGACCCGCCGGCTGTTCGCAGGCGGCGGGTTCGGTCGGGGTCGCTACAGCGGTGGCGGCGGGCAAGGTTTCGGCGGCGGTTTCAGCGGTGCCGACGGCCAGGAGTTCAACCTCAACGATCTGTTCGACGCCGCAGGTCAGTCCGGCGGCGCGAACATCGGTGACCTCTTCGGCGGGTTGTTCGGCCGTGGCGCACAGCAGCCACGCCCCACCCGTCCCCGTCGGGGCAACGACCTGGAAACCGAGACCGAGCTGAGTTTCCTCGAAGCCACCAAGGGTGTGGCGATGCCGCTGCGGCTCACCAGCCCGGCTCCGTGCACCAACTGCCACGGCAGCGGTGCCCGGCCGGGTACCAGCCCCAAGGTGTGCCCCAATTGCAATGGGGCAGGGGTCATCAGCCGCAACCAGGGAGCGTTCGGGTTCTCCGAGCCGTGCACGGAATGCCGTGGCAGCGGGTCGATCATCGAGAACCCCTGCGACGAGTGCAAGGGCACCGGCGTGACCACCCGGACCCGCACCATCAACGTGCGGATCCCTCCCGGCGTCGAGGACGGTCAGCGCATCAGGCTGGCCGGCCAGGGCGAAGCCGGGTTGCGGGGAGCACCCTCGGGCGACCTGTACGTGACCGTACATGTCAAGCCGGACAAGGTGTTCGGGCGCAACGGTGACGACCTCACGGTGGCCGTTCCGGTCAGCTTCCACGAGCTGGCCCTGGGGACAACGCTTTCCGTCCCCACTCTGGAGGGGAAGGTCGGCGTGCGTGTGCCCAAGGGCACCTCGGACGGCCGCATCCTGCGGGTCAGGGGCCGTGGCGTCCCGAAACGCTCAGGCGGACATGGTGATCTGCTGGTCACCGTGAAGGTCGCCGTGCCACCCAACCTGGAGGGCGAGGCGGCCGAGGCGCTGGAGGCGTACGCGAAAGCCGAACGGGCCAGTGGATTCGACCCCCGGGCGGGATGGGCGGGTTCGCTGTGAGTCGCGGTGAAGACGCCAGGACATTTCTGATCTCGGTGGCCGCCGAGCTGGCCGGTATGCATGCGCAGACCCTGCGCACCTACGACCGGCTCGGCCTGGTCAGCCCGCAGCGCAGTTCGGGTGGCGGACGCCGATATTCACAGCGCGACGTGGATCTGCTACGTGAGGTCCAGCGCTTGTCGCAGGACGAGGGCGTGAACCTGGCCGGTATCAAACGCATCATCGAGCTGACCAATCAGGTCGAGGCGCTGCAGGCGCGGGTACGCGAACTCAGCAGTGAGGTCGAGCATCTGCGTGCCCAACCACGGCCCAAGAGCACCGCGCTGGTGGTGTGGCAACCGCGTCACCAGCGCTGAAGCCTCGGCGGGTCAGCTGACCTTGATGCGGAACCTGGTGACAGCGGTCTCGCCGGGCTGCACCTCGCGGTAGCCGCCACGGCGCAGCGCATCGGTGGGAGCGGCCATCGGCTCGAAGCACACGACGTCGTCGTTGATCGGCGCGAAAACCTGTGCCGCGGAGAAGCCTTCGTCGAAGTGCACCTCGATGCGGCGGCCGCCACCCGAGACCGCGAACACCGAGCCGGCGGCGACCTCGTCGAAGCCGTCGTCGAACACCTTGGTGCCCAACACCTCTGTGGATGCGGGCCGCTGCTCCATGGCCCCGGTTGGAATGCCCCACGCGTTCACCGGGCGATACTGCATCTCCGGCATCTCGATCGTCCACTCCGCCCGCGGCACGCCGGGCAGCTGCAGGTACGGATGGAAGCCGAAGCACAACGGAACCCGTGATCCGGTGGTGGCGGTGACCGTCGTGGTGACGGTGAGGGTGCGGTCGGCCAATGTGATGTCCAGCGTCAGCAGATGGGGAAACGGAAAGCTGGCGAGCAGTCCGGGGCGCGCCGCGAAGTCCAGTTCGGCCGTCAGCTGCGATTCCAGCAGCGTCGTCACCGTCCACTCGTCGGAGGCGGCCAGGAAACCGTGGATCGGCACGCCGTGCTCGTCGGTGCGCACCCCGCCGGTGCCCGGCGTCAGCGTCACCACCGAGCCGTCGACGCCGTAGCCGTTGCTGCTGAGCCGGTTCGCCCACGGGTAGAGGATCGGGATGCCCATGGTCTTGTGATTGGACACGTAGGCGTACAGACCCTTGCGCTGGCCCAGCAGTTCGACGCCGTCGTCGGACAGCGAGGTGCCGACCATACCGATGCGGGGGGCGTAGGTGGCGGTCAGCGGCGACGACGGATCGCGCAGCGTGACGGTTTCGAACTCGTCCATTCCTCCGATCCTGCCACGTGCGCCTCAGTTGGCCAGGGGATCGTGCTGAATCCTTTCGGCAGGCGCACCTTTGGCGATCAACGCCGCCTTGGTCGCCTGCACCATCTCCGGTCGGCCGCACACCAGGATCTGCCGATCGCCCCAGTTCCCGTAACGGGTGACCACCTCGGGCAGCCTGCCGCTCTGGCGTACGTGCAGTCCCCGCGGCGGTGTGACGTCCGGATAATCGGCCGCCCACGGCGGGTCGAAGTTCAGCTCCGACACCGGTGTCACCGACAGCCACGGGTTGGTGGACGCGATCTCCCACAGGGTGCGCAGGTCATAGAGTTCACAGGGGTACTTCGCGCCGAAGAACAGGTGGACGCGGGGATTCTCGCCGAACCGGGTCAGGTCCATGATCATGGTCCGCAGCGGCGCCAGGCCGGTGCTGCCCGCCACCATCAGCACGTCGCCGCCGTCGCGGTCGATCTCCATCGCACCGTGCGGGTTGGACAGTCGCCAGCGATCCCCCGGGCGGGTCTCGCCGATGATCGCGGTACTGACCATGCCGCCCGGGATGGAGCGGACGTGGAACTCGATGTATCCGGCCGGGTCGGCGGGGATCGACGGGCTCAGGTAGCGCCACCGGCGCGGCCACTGCGGGATCTGTACCGGCACGTACTGCCCCGGGTGGTAGGCCACCGCGTGGTCCATCCGCAGCCGGACCACCGAGACGTCGCGGGTGGGGCGCAGGTGTTCGAGCACGGTGCCGTCGCAGAACGGCGGGCTGGTCTCCGCATCCGCGGCGCCGCTCATGACCCCGACCACCAGGTCGACGACGTCGTTCACGGCTTCGCCGAGTCTGCGGTCCCAGCGGTCGGACAGCGCGCTGCGCAGCGTGGTCAGCAGGGCGTCCTGGAGTGTCGCGTAGTGCCCGGAGGTGACACCGTACTTGCGGTGATCCCGGCCGAGCTGGGCCAGGAAGGCGACCGGCTCCTCGGCCCGCTGGGCGATGAGCTCGTCGCACAACCAGCACATGGCCTGGCCGAATACCCGGCGCTGTTTCGCCATGTCCGGGGGAAAGAGGTCGCGGGCTGACATGTCGACGGCGAACCAGCGGGTGTAGAACCGGCCGATCACCGTGTCGGAGCCGTCACCGACGTCGAGCACATCCCGGAGGATGCGCACCGATTCGCGGTCTTCGAGGCCCACGCCGCACGATCCTAAGTCACTCGGGCGCTGTCTTCCCGCGACGAACGGCCGCCGGCGCCGCCATCGCCGGGCCGGCGAGGAATCGGCAGGTCAGCGCGCCGGCCGCAGCGGATGCGCGCGCGCTACCCCGTCAGGGCGTGGATTCCTTTGTACAAGACCAGAAGACCGATGACGACCAGGATCGCCGCGACCAACGTCGCGTGCTGCCGCTCCATCCAGGCCTTCAGCCGGTTCAGCGCGGGGTCCAGCCGGTCGCCCGAGACGGCGTAGCCGAGGATGGGCAGCGCGACCGTCGAAGCGGCGATCACGACGAACCACACCTCGGCAGCCCACACCGCGGGTGTGTTGATGCCCGACGATCCGATCGCCAAACCCGCTGCGGCACAGATCAACAGCACCTTGACGTTGACCACGGTCAGCACCACCGCCGTCACACCCGCCTTGGCCGGTGTCAGCGTGCTCATGCGCGTCATCCAGCCGGGCATGTGCTCGGACTTCGTGCGGGTCGCCCAGCGGTAGACGCCGAAGACGATCAGCGCGGCGCCGACGACGATGCGAAGCCAGGACGCCCAGCTGGGCGGTTCGGTGCCGATGCCGCCGATCAGATTCGACAGTTCCAGGAAGACGCCGGTGAGCACGGCGAGGCCGAGTACCCAACCGGCCAGAAATGCCAGCCCGGTCGGTTTGGGTCGGGGAGTGTGCAGGACGAGGATCGCCGGGATGATCGACAGCGGGGAGAGAGCGACCACGAGCGCCAGCGGAATGAGCTCGGTGAGAATTGATCCCCAGGTTCCCGACACTGGACGAACGTAGCAAGGAGCATTCTCTGCTGCGCGCTGTTTGACCCGCGTGAGACGCGCATCTCGTCGGTATCGTCGCCCCATGACCCAGCTCCATCTCGGGCACGTGTTTCACGTCGCAGGCAGTCCCGCGCTGACCGGCGCGGCCTCCGCGCTCGTCTCGATCCCCGACGGCGCACTGGCGGTCGACGGATCCGGCCGCATCGTGTTCTGCGGTGAGCGCGCCGCGCTGCCGCCCGAGTTCGACGGTGCCGAGGTCCGCGACCACCGTCCGGGGTTTCTGCTACCGGGATTCGTCGATACCCACATCCATTTCCCGCAGACCTTCGCAGGTGACTCCTACGGCGGAGGTCAGCTGTTGGAGTGGCTCGAACACTGCATCTTCCCATCCGAGTCGCGGTTCGCCGACCCGGAGTTCGCCGCACGCGCCGCGGTGGAATTCTGTGACCGCCGCATCGCCGCCGGAACCACCGCGGCCATGGTGTTCGGTTCGGCGTTCCCGCACGCGCAGGATGCCCTGTTCGCCGAGACGCGACGCCGCGGTCTGCGCATCGTCAGCGGACGCGGCATCCAGACCGTGGGCCCGGACAGCGCGGCGGCGCTGATCACCTCGGAAGAGGATGCGCTGCGTCTCACCCGTGACGAGATCGACAGATGGCACGCCGCCGACACCGGCGATGTGGCCACAGCCCTGCTCCATGTCGCGATCGTCCCGCGCTTCTCGCTCTCGGTCACCACGCATACCCTCAAAGACCTTGGTGAGCTGTACGACTCGGTGCGTGACCGCGGCGTCTACGTCCACAGCCACCTCAACGAGAACAACAGACCGGGTACCGGAGAGGTCGCCAGCGTCAAGCAGATGTATGGCGTCCACACCTATCTGGACACCTACGACGGGAAGTTCGGGCCGGGATCGTCGGTCGGCGGCAAGAGTCTGCTGGGACGCCGGACCATCCTGGCCCACTGCGTGCACTGTGAGGACTCGGAACTGGAACGCATGGCCGAGACCGGCACCTCGATCGCGCACTGCCCGGTCTCTCAGCTGTTCCTGGGGTCGGGCACCATGCCATGGAAGCGCACGGTGGCCTCCGGTGTGAACATCTCTGCCGGAACCGATTTCGGCGGCGGCGACGAATGGCTGATCGCCCGGGTCGTGGCGGACGCGTTCAAGGTGCACATGGGTGAGGACGGCGACGCGGCAGTGGCCATGCATCCCGCCGAGATGCTCTTTCTCGGCACACTCGCGGGGGCGCGGGCACTCGACATGGAGGACCGATTCGGCAACTTCGACGCCGGCAAGGAGGCCGACTTCGTGGTGGTCGAACCCGCCCGGGTGCCCGCGCTGGCCGGTGCGATCAACCATGGTGTCCGCTCCTCTGATCGTGAAAGAGCGACGGAGCAAACACTTTTCGCTCTGCTGATGGGATTGCGCGAGCCGGCGATCACCGAGGTGTACGTGCAGGGCAGGCGCCTCCACGAAGAGCGGTCGAGTCGATGACCTCGGCATCCGCGGTCACCGTCTTCCACCGGAACGACGACGACCGGACGGGATTCGAGGTGTGGGCCGCCGAGCTTCTGGCGTCCGCCCGTTCGGCCGCCGGCCACCTCTCGGGTTACGTGTCCGATCTCGATGATCCACATATGGATTGGGCGGTCGCGGTGACGTTCGCCGATGAAGACCAGCTGCACTCCTGGCTCGACAGCCCGGCGCGACGCGACATGCTGCGGGACGGGCAGACGCGGGGCTTCTGGTGCGGCTCCGGGGATCTGGTTCTCACCGACGCCGGACCGACATCGGCGGGCGTCGGGGTGTTCCGGCACGCCGTCACCGCGGGCAAGGAGGGCGAATTCCGCCGGATGCAGGCGAGGTTGTCCACGGCCGCCGTGGCCTTCCCCGGTTACGAAGGCACCGTGCTGATCCCGGCCGACCGGGAGGGCGAGTGGTTGTCGATCATCCGATTCCGCACCGGGCCGCATCTGTCGGCCTGGATGCGCTCGGCGGAGCGGACCGAGGCGCTCGCGGGATTGCGCTCGACGTTGAGCGAGGACTTCGCGACGATCTCGAACACCACACCGTTCGGCACCACCGTGCGCATCGAGGACGGCCGCACGCTGATGACACCGAACTGGAAATCGGTGATGCTGGTGCTGCTCGTCCTGTATCCGACCGTGATGCTGCTCTCCCGGTTTCTCGGTCCAGTCGTCGACGAGGCCGGTGCCGCACCGTGGTTGGGTCTGTGGATCAGCCAGGTCGTCAGCGTCAGCGCGATGCAGTGGTGGCTGATGCCCGCGGTGTCCCGGCCGTTCCGCACGTGGCTGGATCCGGTCGACGGCGCCGGGGTCCGGACCTCGCTCGCCGGCGCCGGCGTGATCCTCGCGCTGTACGCCGTGACCTTCACGGTGTTCGCGACCGTGCACGACCTCCAGTTCTGGGACTACGCCAACTGACGATGATTTCGGCCGGCCGCACGAGTCGGTACCTGTGAAAGCCAACTGTGAGGAGAATCCGCGTGTCCATCGCTCACGTACTCGGCGTCATTCCGGTTCGCGACATCGCCACCAGCAGGCAGTGGTACGCATCGCTGTTCGGCCGGCCGGAAGACAACAACCCGATGCCTTCGCTGGTGGAGTGGCAGGTGCTCCCCGGCGCCTGGGTGCAGGTGTTCCACGACGAAGACCGAGCGGGATCGACGTTGCTCAACTTTGCCGTGGACGACCTGGCCGGCCATGTCGCGCAACTGCGCGAGCGGGGCCTGGAGCCCAGCGACATCAGCGATGCCAACAAGGGCGTCCAGCTGTCCCGGGTGACGGATCCCGATGGCAACATCATCGGGCTGATCGGCGGCTTCCGTGTCGAATACTGAGTCGAATACCGAATCGAATACCGACGTCGTGCGTTAGCCGTTCGCTCACGTGCGCGACACCTGCCGGCGTCACAGTGAACAGGTGCCGGTCGGAAGGGAGTCGCGCGCCGGGCTCGGCCTGTCCCCGGTGCGATTCCACCGCTGGTGCGAGCACGTCATCGCTCACCTGCCCTTGGGGCTGGATCGGATCCCGCCCACCCTTCTGGGCTTCTGCCTGATCAACAGTTTCACCTTCGGGGTGGACCTGGCGCTGCTGGTCTCGCTGCGCGGCGGTCTGGGAGTCCCGTACCCGGTGGCGGTGACCGTGGCCTACGCGTGCGCCTTCGGGCTGAGCTACGCGCTGAACCGGTACTTCAACTTTCGGTCGCATGCGCCCGTCGGGCCGCAGCTGGCGGTCTACGTCGTCGTGGTGGTCGTCAACTACGTCGCGTTCATCCTCGCCGTGTCGACGCTGTTGACCATCTGGGGCGTCGACTACCGCATTGCCCGCGTGATCGCCGGCGGCTGTGAGGCGGTGTACATGTATTGCGCGCTGCGCTGGATCGTGTTCCGGAAGAGCTAGTCGGAAAGGATGTTCTCGCGCAGCGTCCGGCCGGGATACCTGGTGCGGTAGCGTCCGCGCCGTTGCAGCTCAGGCACCACCTGGTCGACGAACTCCTCGAAACACCCCGGTGTGTAGGTCGCCAACAGCATGAAGCCGTCCGCTCCGCCGTCGTCGAGGAACACCTCCAGCTGGTCGGCCACCGACTCCGGTGTCCCGATCACCTGGGGCATGGAGAACCGGAACGCATAGATATCGGCCGCCTCGCCCACCGTCACCGTGTCTCCCGCTCCGGTGGCTACCAGGGCGTCCTTGACGCCCTGGATTCCGGGGACGGGTATCTGGTCGAGCGGAGTCGAGGGGTCGAAAGTCGAGAAATCGACACCAAGCTGGCCCGAGAGCATGGCCAGCGACGCCTCGGGCCGCAAGAGCGACTGCAGGTACTCGGCCTTGTCCCGTGCCTGCGCCTCGGTTGCGCCGACGATCACCTGCGCGCCGTAGTAGAGCTTGACCGCTTCCGGATCACGGCCGGCTGCGGACACCCGGCGGCGTATGTCGTCGGAGTAGTCGCGCATCGATTCGACGGTGGGCTGTATCGCGAAGATCGCCTCGGCGGTGCTCGCCGCGAACTGTCGGCCCTGCTCGCTGGCGCCGGCCTGCCACAGTACCGGTCGGCCCTGCGGCGACGGTGCGACAAAATGTCTTGCCCGACAACGGAAATGCCTACCCTCGAAGACGACCTCCCGGATCTTCTCCGGGTGGGCGTAGATACCGCTTTCGCGGTCGGCGACGACGGCGTCGGGCTGCCACGAATCCCACAGGCGGCAGCACAGATCCACGTACTCGGCGATCCGCTCATACCGCACGGAGCGGTCCGGCATCTCCTGCCCGTACGCCGCGAACTCCGATGGAGAGTACGAGCCGACGATGTTCCACGCGATCCGCCCACCTGAGAGATGGTCGAACGTCGACAGCCGCCGTGCCATCGAGTACGGATGCTCGAACGCCGTGGACAGGGTGATACCCACACCGAGATGCGTTGTCGCGCCGGTGACGATCGGAGTCAGTGCGGCCGGCTCGTGCGTCGGCGCCTGGACCGCATAGCGCAGGGTGGCGTCCGAACTGTCCTCGAACGAGTTGTAGGGGGCCAGCTCGTCGGCCAGGAACACCGCGTCGAAGAGCCCGCGTTCCAGCGTGCGGGCCAGGTGCTCCCAGTACGGCGGGGATGCGTAGTCCCAGCCGACCTTGTCGAGCGGGTGGCGCCACATGCCGACCGAGTGACTGCTCACCCCGTGCTGCATGAAGGCGAGAAAGTGGGCCGCGCGGCGCGGAGTCCGTTCTCCCAAGAGGCTCAGTACTCCTGCAGGCTCTCTCGCAGCGTGGTTCCGGGGTAGCGGGTGCGGAACCGGCCCCGTCGTTGCAATTCCGGAACCAGGAGCTCGGTCATGTCGGTGAAGCACCCCGGGACATCGGTCGCCAGCATCATGAAGCCGTTGCAGCCGCCCTCGTCGACGTACTGCTCCATCTGGTCGGCGACATCGGACGGTGTGCCGACGGCCACCGGCGCCCCCATCGACACCCCGTAGATCTGTGCGGCCTCGCGTACCGTCACCGGTGCACCGTCCTTGGCTTCCAGGATCGCGTCGAACAGCCCGCGGATACCCTGCACGTCGGCATCGACCACGTTGTCGTCGAGGCCCAGCGTGGAGAAGTCGAATCCGGTGTGGCCGGACAGGATTCCGAGCGCACTTTCGATCTGCACCTTCTCGACGAACTCGGCGTAGCGGTCGTTGGCCCGGGACTTGTCCCGGTCGATGATGGTCTGCAGGCCGTAGATCAGCTTCACCGATTCCGGGTCGCGGCCGGCATCGCTTGCACGGGTGCGGATGTCGTCGGCGTAGGCACGCATGCTCTTGGGTGTGGGGAAGATGCCGAAGACAGATTCGGCGTGCTTGGCGGCGAAATCGCGGCCCTGCTCGGAGGATCCCGCCTGCCACAGGACTGGCCGCTTCTGCGGCGAGGGTGCGACGAAGTGCCTGCCTTTGGACGTGAAGAACTCGCCCTGAAAATCGACCTCGCGCACCTTGGCCGGATCGGCGAAGACGCCGTTCTCCCGGTCGTAGACGATGGCGTCGTCATCCCACGAGTCCCATAGTTGGTACAGCAGCTGCATGTACTCCTCGACCACCTCGTAACGCTTGTCACGCGGTGTGAGGTTCTCCTTGCCCATTGCCTGGAACTCGCTCTTGGAGTAGGACGTGACGATGTTCCAGCCGACACGGCCGCCGGTGAGGTGGTCCAGTGTCGACAGCTGCCGGGCCATCATGTACGGCGGGACAAAGGACGTCGACAGCGTGATGCCGATGCCGAGATGCTTGGTGAATGCGCCGACGATCGGCACCACGCTGGCGGGTTCGTGCACCGGACACTGGCCGGCGAACTTCACCACCGGGTCTGAATTGCCCTTGTAGGTGGTGTACGGCGCGAGCTCGTCGGCGATGAACATGGCGTCGAAAAGACCACGCTCCATGGTCCTTCCGAGGTCGCGCCAGTACTCAGGGCGCGACCAGTGGTAGCCGACCTTGTCGCGAGGGTGTGCCCACATCGTGGATGCATGGTTCATGACGCCGTGCTGGACGAACCCCAGCAGATGCATCTTGTTATTGTCGGTCACGTTCTACTGTCCTGTCGTTTCGATCGTCCTGGCTGTGCTCTTGGCGTCGATGAGGAACGCGAAGATGACCGCGACGGCCGAGCCGACGGCCAGGATCGCGGGGATGTACCAGAACACTGGGCTGACACCGAGCAGGGCGATGACTGATGTCGAGACAGCCACGGCGCCAAGAGCTTTCCAGCTGAAGGAGCCGGCGTCGTTGGCGTCGAGCGTATCGACCTCGAGGTCGGCGGTTTCTCCGCTGGCCGCCAGGGCCAGTACGTCCTTGCGGACCCGGAAAAAGGCCTGCACCGCCAGGGTGATGTAGACGATACCGACGATCGTGCCGACCACCGACGCCGTCCAGAACGCGATCCAGGGGGCGGTCATCGGACCGGATCCAGATCCTCGTCGCGGTCCGCCGCAGCGGCCTGGCGCTTGTCCTCGGACAGCGCGCCGCGGCGCGACTTCAGCGAGTCGAAGTCGAATGATTGCTTGGACAACAGGCTGATACCAACGGCAGCCACGAGCGAGATCGCCTCCAGGGTAATGATTCCGGGTAGTTCGCCGACGTACTCGCGAACGGGGTATCCGATTGCGATGGCCAGCAAAAGGCTGGTCACGAACGCTGTGGAGGTCATGCGCCTCCAGAAGATCGCCAATCCGAGTGGGATGATCAGCGCGGCCTTGATGAAGTAGACGGTGTTGACGAGCTCGACATAGTCGATGCCCGAGCTGACCACGATGCCGCCAAGGACACCGGCGATGATGATCGAGGCTTTGGTCCAGCGGAACAACGACTTCGGGGCGATGTCGGGCTTGGCGCGCTTGAGGATGTCGACGGCCACCACCGACGACAGCGCCGAGAAGGCGCCGTCGATCGTGGAGTAGCAGGCGTTGAGGATGATCAGCACGTACAGTGCGATCAGGATGAGGGGCAACCCGAGATTGCTCACCACGTACGGGCCGACGCCACCGGGACCCGCGGCGCCCAGATCCTCGACATTGAGATTGAAGGCCAGCGCGACCAACCCGAGCAGACCCATCGCGATCGGGATCGGGTAGAACCACAGCCCCGCCCACACGAATGTCCGGCCCATGGTGGCCGGCTTGAGCGCCCATGCCTTCTGCCAGAACGTCTGGTCGGCCATCGTCGAAGCAAGCAGACCCAGCGCCAGTGAGATGCCGAACGCGGCGGCCGCCTGACCGTCAAATGCGTTGAGCGTGTTGGGCCCTGCCTCGCCCACCTTCTGGAAGATGACGTCGGGACCGCCGACCTTGGCCAGCACGTACAGCACGACGACGGCCGCAGGCACGGTGATCAGCAGGGTGTTGAACGTCGCGGTGATGGCCGAGGTCCACAGCCCGCCGAAGTACGAGTAGACCGTGACCGTGCCCAGCGTGACGATCAGCACGACCGTCGGATTGAGGCCGAACACCACGCCGGTCACCAGCACCACGCCGAAGAGGTTGATGAAGATCTCGGCGAGCAGTCCCAACAGCATCGCCACGAGCATCACCGTGGTGGCCGGCCTGTTCTGAAAGCGCTCCCGGATGAACTCGACGATCGTGTAGCCCGCCGGCATCTGGCGACGCAGCTTCAGCGCGAAGGGCACCATCACCATGACCGCGAGGCCATTGGGGACGACGAACCAGATCAGGCCCGATATGCCGAAGGTGTACGCCTGCGCGGAGGACATCATCACGGCCATCGACCAGGTCCACACCGCGATGACCGAGCCGACGCCGAATCCGAAACCGATGCGCCGGTCGGCGATGACGAAGTCGTGGGTGTTCTTCACCATGGTGCGGACCGTGGATGCGACCACGAACATGAACGCGCCCAGACCGAGCATCAGGGCGATACCGAGTCCGGGCGACAGATCGGAGGGGTGGAACACGAAGGACTCCTTGCGAAGTGAGCGCACAACGAAACACGGTGCGGCTGTGGGCTCAGCCGGTCCGGTCAGATGAGGGGGTTGCGTGGAGATCGCGACGAGCGAACCCCTGCCACGTCGTAGTGGCTGCGTCAGCTTCGTCGTCGTGGTTGCTTCGGTAAAGAATATAATTCAGCGCGAGTGAAACTGCAGAGCGAGAACCTCGGCGCTGCTCAGGCGTCGTCGAACTGGTTCTGCCCCAGGTTGGTGACGAATCGTGGTCCGAGCGAATCGAGTTCGCGTCGATAGTCGTCGGCCCACGAGCCGAACGGATGATGGGCCAGATATTCGTTACGGAACCGATCGTCCTCGGACACTTCGGTGGTGCAGAACGACGGGATGGTCAGATCGACAACGGGTCCGCCGCGCTCGACCTCGGCCAGCAACAGGGGAGCGTTGCCGCTCAGGAAGCGGTCGATCACCCAGCCGTCCTCGCCGAGCCACACCGACGACCGGACCTTGAGGACTACGTGCTCGGCCCGTGACACGATCTGGCCGGCCACCAGGGGATCGAGCTCGCGCTCGGCCTCGTAGCGGGTGCCGCCTGCGGCAGGACCCTTGGCGGTCATGGTGCCGATCGACTCCTCGTTCAGCGCGCTCACCAGTTCGGCGGCGGTGCGATCCAGCCGTTCGGGAGCCGGGCCCTGCAGGCGGACACGCACCGCGTAGCCCTCCGAGGCGAAAAGATAGGCCTGGGCGATCAGCAGCGGGCTGGGATCGGACGCCGCCACCGCAGGCATCTCGCGCACGAAGAACTTCCGCTCGAACTCGAAGTCGCCGGGGTCGGAGTCGGACATGTCGTGACGGTAGCCCCGTCGGGGCTGCGAGAACGGGCACGGCGCCCGTGTCCGGTGGTGAAAACTCGCCGGAAATCTCTAGAGTTGGACGGAACTGACCCGGCAATGCCTGCCGCGACGCTCGATGCGACGCGTCTCGCGGCGGCTCAGGAATCGAACAGGAGCCCACTCACCTGACATCTCAGGGACGTCATCGACTCGGTGGCGCCGGTGGTGTGCGCGTCGGCCCTGCCGCAGTGGGCGTGGCCGCGTCGGCCGTCGGTGATCGTGGAGCGCTCGATGGCCGCCGCCGGTTGATCCGCGCTCGACGGCGCTGGACAGTGGTGGCGGTGGCTGCGCTGCTGCTCGGGTCGGCGGTCTATCTGCTGGCGGTGCGCACGCGCATGGGCCAGGCCATGGAGGATGCCGCCCTGCGGGGCTCCGACCAGGTCGACGCCGAACTGCATCGCGTCGCGCTCGAACTGTTCCACACCATCACCGTCTCCTCCCAGGTGGCCGCGGCGCTCATCGTCGGCGTCATCGGTCTCCTGCGACGGCAGCTGTGGCTCTCCGTGGTCGGGATGGCGGTGATCTTCGGGGGTCAGGCGGTGACCCAGGTATTGAAGTACCACGCACTGACACGTCCGGATCTGGGGGCGGCCCAGGGCACGTTCGCGGAGAACACGTTGCCGAGCGGCCACACGACGGCGGCGATGTCGCTGATGTTCGCGGTATTGATCGTGATGCCGTACAGATTCCGCGGTGTCGCAATGTTTTTCGCGCTCACCTGGGCAGTGGGCATCGGTGCCTACACGGTGGTCATCGGAGCGCACCGGCTGTCTGACACCCTCGCCGCGGACGCGGTCGCGTTGATCGTCGCCTGCGCCGCGTCCCTTTTCCTGGCGAGTACGGGTCGGGTGCGCGCCGTCGTGTCGCCCTCGGCGGCGCGATACACCCTGCGGACAGTCTTCGTCACCGTGGTGGGCGTCGTCGGGGCTGTGAGCCTGGCGCTCGGCTTTGCCGCTGCGATCGAGGTGGTGTCGGCCCGCATGAACGCCAGGCCCACCCAGTGGTACCTGTTCCTCGGATCCCAGTGGCTGGCCGCAGCCGGGTCGGTGGCCGCGGCGCTGCTGTTCTGGTGGACCTGGCACCGGTTGGAGACCAAACGCTCGGGAGATCCGATTCTCAGTCGCTAGGGACCAACGGCACTGGTTAAATTGCCGGAACTTTGTAGACTTGAGCGGAACAGACTCAACCTTGACTGCGTTGTTCAAGGCGACAAGCATTTCAAGGGCCCGTTGTACGGCCCTCTGTACCTGAAAGGGAGGTGTCGTGGACTCGTTCAACCCGACGACCAAAACCCAGGCGGCCCTGACGGCGGCGCTGCAGGCGGCCACGGCCGCAGGCAACCCGCAGATTTCGCCCGCCCATCTGTTGATGGCACTGCTGACGCAGAACGACGGCATTGCCGCACCGCTTCTGGAGGCCGTCGGCGTCGAACCCGCGACTGTGCGTGCCGAGACTCAGCGGCTTCTCGACCGATTGCCCAGTGCAACCGGGTCGAGCTCGCAGCCCCAGCTGGCTCCTCAGGCGATCGCCGCGATCACCGCGGCCACCCACCTGGCCACCGAGATGGACGACGAGTATGTCTCCACCGAGCATCTGCTCGTCGGCCTGGCCACGGGTGACAGTGACGTCGCCAAGCTGCTCACGAACCATGGCGCGTCGCCGCAGGCGCTGCGCGAGGCGTTCGTGAAGGTTCGCGGCAGCGCCCGCGTCACCAACCCCGACCCGGAGGCCACCTATCAGGCTCTGGAGAAGTACTCCACCGACCTGACCGCACGCGCCCGGGAGGGCAAGCTCGATCCGGTCATCGGACGCGACAACGAGATTCGTCGTGTCGTGCAGGTGCTGAGCCGCCGCACCAAGAACAACCCGGTACTCATCGGTGAGCCCGGCGTCGGCAAGACCGCGATCGTCGAGGGCCTGGCCCAGCGCATCGTCGCCGGCGACGTGCCAGAGTCGTTGCGCGACAAGACCGTCGTCTCGCTCGACATGGGTTCGATGGTCGCCGGCGCCAAGTACCGCGGTGAGTTCGAGGAGCGGCTCAAGGCCGTCCTCGACGACATCAAGAACTCGGCCGGCCAGATCATCACGTTCATCGACGAGCTGCACACCATCGTCGGAGCCGGCGCGACCGGTGAATCCGCGATGGATGCCGGCAACATGATCAAACCGATGCTGGCCCGCGGTGAGCTGCGCCTGGTCGGCGCCACCACGCTCGACGAGTACCGCAAGTACATCGAGAAGGACGCCGCGCTGGAACGCCGCTTCCAGCAGGTGTTCGTCGGTGAGCCGTCGGTCGAGGACACCGTCGGCATCCTGCGCGGGCTCAAGGACCGCTACGAGGTGCACCACGGCGTCCGCATCACCGACTCCGCGCTGGTCGCCGCTGCGACGCTGTCGGACCGCTACATCACCAGCCGGTTCCTGCCGGACAAGGCCATCGACCTCGTCGACGAGGCCGCGTCGAGGCTCCGGATGGAGATCGACTCCCGACCCGTCGAGATCGACGAGGTCGAGCGCCTGGTGCGTCGTCTCGAGATCGAGGAGATGGCGCTGGAGAAGGAAGAGGACGCCGCATCACGCGACCGCCTGGAGAAACTACGCGCCGAACTCGCCGACAAGAAGGAGACGCTGTCCGAGCTGACCACCCGCTGGCAGAACGAGAAGGGCGCCATCGACATCGTTCGCGAGCTCAAGGAACAGCTGGACACGCTGCGCGGGGAGGCTGACCGGGCCGAACGTGACGGCGACCTGGCCAAGGCCGCCGAGCTGCGCTACGGCCGGATCCCGGAGGTCGAGAAGAAGCTCGATGCGGCCGTGCCGCACGCCGAGGCGCGCGAGAACGTCATGCTCAAGGAGGACGTCGGTCCCGACGACATCGCCGAGGTGGTGGAGGCGTGGACCGGAATCCCGGCCGGCCGGATGCTCGAGGGTGAGACAGCCAAGCTCCTGCGGATGGAATCCGAGCTGGGCAAGCGCGTGATCGGGCAGACGAAGGCCGTGCAGGCCGTCTCCGACGCGGTGCGCCGCAGTCGTGCCGGTGTCGCCGACCCCAACCGGCCCACCGGTTCGTTCATGTTCCTCGGCCCCACCGGTGTCGGTAAGACCGAGCTGGCCAAGGCGCTGGCGGAGTTCCTGTTCGACGACGAGCGGGCGATGGTCCGCATCGACATGAGCGAGTACGGCGAGAAGCACTCGGTGGCCCGCCTGGTCGGTGCCCCTCCCGGCTACGTCGGCTACGACCAGGGTGGTCAGCTGACCGAAGCGGTGCGCAGGCGTCCGTACACGGTGATCCTGTTCGACGAGATCGAGAAGGCGCACCCGGACGTGTTCGACGTGCTGCTGCAGGTGCTCGACGAGGGCAGGCTGACCGACGGTCAGGGCCGCACGGTGGACTTCCGCAACACGATCCTGATCCTGACGTCCAACCTCGGCGCCGGCGGCTCCGAGGAGCAGGTGATGGCCGCGGTGCGCTCGGCGTTCAAGCCGGAGTTCATTAACCGCCTGGATGACGTCATCATGTTCGACGCGCTCAATCCCGCCGAGCTGGTGTCCATCGTCGACATCCAGCTGGAGCAGCTGGCCAAGCGGTTGCAGCAGCGCCGCCTCACCCTGGAGGTGTCGCTGCCTGCGAAGACGTGGCTGGCAGAGCGGGGCTTCGACCCGCTCTACGGTGCGCGGCCGCTGCGCCGGCTGGTGCAGCAGGCCATCGGGGACCAGCTGGCCAAGCTGCTGCTCGCGGGCGAGGTGCACGACGGCGACGTGGTGCCGGTCAACCTGAGGGCGGACGGCGAAGGGCTCGTCCTGGGATGAGCTGAGCCGGGAAACCCCGTCATACCTCGGTGTGGCGGGGTTTTCTCGTAGGCGATGCCACCGAGGGTGCGCTCAGAGTGTCTCAGGGGCGTAATTCGTGATCTGTACGCACTCTCGCTGTGAACTTTTGCCGAGTGAGCTGGGCCGAGACCTGGTTGTGATCTGTTCGAGTTCGGGGTTCGGCGGGCTGAGAAGTTACGCTAGGCGCAATGGTCCCGCTCTGGTTCACGCTGTCCGCACTCTGTTTCGTGGGTGCGGCGGTTCTGCTGTACGTCGATCTCGATCGCCGGCGCGGGCTGGGCCGGCGTCGCAAGTCCTGGGCCAAGTCGCACGGCTTCGACTATGAGCACGAATCCGGTGACATCCTCAAGCGCTGGAAGCGCGGGGTGATGTCGACCGTCGGCGATGTGACCGCCAAGAACGTCGTCCTCGGCCAGATCCGCGGCGAGGCGGTGTTCATCTTCGATCTCGACGACGTCGCCACCGTGATCGCGCTGCACCGCAAGGTCGGCACCAACGTCGTCGTCGACATGCGGCTCAAGGGCATCAAGGAACCTCGCGAGAGCGACATCTGGCTGCTCGGCGCCATCGGCCCCCGGATGGTGTACTCCACCAACCTCGACGCCGCCCGTCGTGCCTGTGACCGCCGCATGGTGACGTTCGCGCATACCGCGCCGGACTGCGCCGAGATCATGTGGAACGAGCAGAACTGGACGCTGATCAGCATGCCGGTGGCCAGCACCCGCGCCCAATGGGACGAGGGGCTGCGTACCGTGCGCCAGTTCAACGACCTGTTGCGGGTACTGCCGCCGCTGCCGTCCGCGACCACCGGAGCGCCTGTCGCCCGCCGCAGCGGGTCGCCCAGCCGTCCACTCACCCCCGCCCCCGCCGGCCGCAGCACTGAACTGCCGCCCGGTCAGGCTGCGGGTCAGCCGCGGCCCGAGCTGGGCATGCCCGATGCCGCCGGGATGCGCCCGGATCCGCTGCGCCGTTCGGCGCCGCCGGTCCCGCCGTCGCAGCGCAACGGGCGGCAGTCGCCGAACTATCAGCGATAAGTATTCTCTGGGGCATGCCGCGCCCCGTCGCTCTGATCACCGGACCGACCTCCGGGCTGGGTGAAGGCTTCGCCCGTCGCTATGCGGTGGACGGGTATGACCTGGTCCTCGTCGCGCGCGACGCCGACCGGCTGAACACGCTCGCCGCCGAACTGCACGACGAGATGGGTGCGGAAGTCGAGGTCATCTGCGCCGACCTGTCCGACGCCACCGATCGCGCCGTTGTCGCCGACCGGCTGCGTGACGGGGTGCAGGTGCTGGTGAACAACGCGGGATTCGGTACGGCGGGTGAGTTCTGGTCCGCCGACTATGCGCTGCTGCAGTCGCAGCTCGACGTCAACGTCACCGCCGTCATGCAGCTGACCCACGCCGCGTTGCCGTCGATGCTGGCGGCCGGGGCGGGCACCGTGCTCAACGTCGCCAGCGTCGCCGGTCTGCTGCCCGGGCGTGGGTCGACGTACTCCGCGTCCAAGGCCTGGGTCGTGTCGTTCTCCGAAGGCCTGGCCAACGCCCTGGGCGGCACCGGAGTCGGCGTGCACGCGCTGTGCCCTGGCTTCGTCCACACCGAGTTTCACGCGCGGGCGGGCATCGACATGGCGGGCACCGCGTCGTTCCTGTGGCTGGAGGTCGACGACGTGGTCCGCGAGACGATGGCCGATATCGCGAAGCAGAAAGTCGTGATCATCCCGGGCCTGCAGTACAAGGCGCTGACGACCGGCGGACGCATCGTGCCGCGCAACGTCGTGCGCGCGCTGACGAAAGTGGTGGGCAAGGGCCGTGGCCGGACCTGAGAACCCGTGCGGGTAATCGCGATTCTGGCGGCGATCGTCCTCGCCGCCACGTCATGCTCCGGAGATTCGGCCGACCACGACGACGTGTTCTCCGCGCCCACCGTGTCGATCGGCGAGTCGCAGCCCATCTCGGGCTGGAACATGTCGGTGGCCAACCTCCGCTTCGACGGCGACTACGTCCTCGTGGACGTGGACGCCTCGCCGACACAGGAGGGGCAGCCGCACGCGAAAGCCGAGGACGTCCGGTTCGGCCTGTACGGGGCGCTGGCGCACCCGATCGAAGCGAACGCCGTCGGCGGCTGCGGCGACGTCACAAGCCTCGACATCCAACCGGCGTCGGCGCCGACGCCGGACCGGCTCAGCGGGACCGTGTGTCTGGGCCCGCTGCGGGACCAGTCTCAGGTGCGCGGCGTGTACGTCTACTCGCCGAAAGACCGCATGCCCGGCACGACGGTCGCGTATCCGGCGGCATTCCCCGTCGGGCTGATGCCCACCAGCGACGTCGACACCGGCCTGACCCTGCAGTCGAGCAGCATCGATGCCTTCCGCGCCGACGGCAGCAAGCTCGACCCGACCGCGCTCGGCGATCCCGCCGCGTTCAGCGGTAACGGTTACATGTTGCTGGGCCTCAACATCGACGGCGTGGCACAGCGATACCGCGAGGACTCGGCTCGCCGGGGCGGACCGTTGATGGTGATCGCGGCGCCCACCGTGGCCGGCAAGGGCCTGAGTCACGCGTGTGCGGTCTACGGTGCGTCGCTGCTGGTGCTGCCCGACGCGACCCGCAACGGCGTGCAGGTCCGCGCCTCGCTGTGTACCCAGGGCGAGATCAACGAGGCCCTGCTGTACGCAACGGTGTCGGTGGTGGGCACGCATGCGGCGTTGTGGACCGAAGACGTCTCACAGTGACAGCGCCCGGCCCGACCGAATGGGGAGAGGGCCCCGGGGTGCGGCCCTGGCAGGGCGAGCTCCCCGACGACGAACGCTATGACGCCGCGCTGCTGCGCGACGGCGATACCCGCAATGTCGTTGACGCTTACCGCTATTGGACACGGGAAGCGATCATCGCCGACATCGACGCGCGACGGCACCCGCTGCACATCGCGATCGAGAACTTCGGCAACGACGCCAATATCGGCGCGGTCGTGCGGACCGCGAACGCGTTCGCCGTGGACACCGTGCACATCGTCGGACGGCGCAGGTGGAACCGCCGCGGCGCCATGGTGACCGACCGCTATCAACGGCTGCGCCACCACGCCACCACCGCCGAACTGCTCGAGTTCGCTTCCGAGGCAGGGCTTGTCGCCGTCGCCGTCGACAACATCCCCGGCGCGGCGCGCATCGAGGACGTCACCCTGCCCAGAGACACTCTGCTCATCTTCGGCGCGGAGGGCCCGGGAATCACCGATGACGCGAAAGCCGGTGCGCGCCTAACAGTGTCGATCGCCCAGTTCGGCTCCACGCGGAGCATCAACGCGGCCGTCGCGGCCGGCATCGCCATGCACACCTGGGTCCGGCAGCACGCCGACCTCGGTCGCGCCTGGTGAGCCGGTACCGCTGTCCTGTGGCCGCAGCAGCCACCACACCGCTGCGGCGGCGGTGAGCAACAGCACGGCGCCGACACCGGATGCCACCGAAAGCCCATGGGTGAACGACGTCTTCGCCGCATCCAGCAGCGCAGTCTGCTGATCCAACGGCAGGCTCTGCGCGGCCTGGATCGCACTCGGCAGCGAGTCGCGGGCCTGCGCTGCCACATCACCTGGAACGCCCTGCGCGACAACGACACTGCGGTACACCGCGGTGATGATCGACCCGAGCGTCGCGATGCCGAGCGCCATGCCGAGCTCGTAGGCGGTCTCGGACACCGCGGCGGCGGCCCCCGCCCGCTCCTTGGGGACGCTGGCCAGGATCACGTCGGACGCGACGGTGAACGCCAGCCCCAGGCCGACGCCAACCACGAACAGCGAGATGCCCAGCGGCAGATACGGGGTCATCGGGGTGAACACGATCAGCGATGTCATCAACGCCCCCATCGCGACCCCGACGAGCGCCAACCCGGTGGTGAGTGCCGCGCGGTGCGAGACGTAGCGCACGGCCACCCCGGCGAGCACACCGAACACGGTCGCGGTCACCGCCGCGGGCAGCTCGGCCAGCCCGGCCTTCAGGGGTCCGTAGCCGTGCACCAGCTGGAAGTACTGCGACAGGAAGAACACCAGCCCGGACAGGCCGAGCACCGACAGCAGGTTGGCCGCGACGACGCCGGAGAACCGCGGGTTCCTGAACAGCCGGACGTCGATCAGCGGCTGGGGCAGGCGCAGCTGCCGGCGGACGAACAACGTCAGTGACCCCACCCCGATCGCGGCCGCGACGACGACATCGCCGCCGAGTCCGTGGACCAAACCGGTGAAACCCTCCTTGATCGCGTAGACGACGCCCAGCATGCCCAACATCGACAGCCCCACGCTGGGCAGATCCCACGGCCCAGGGTCGGGGTTGCGGTGTTCGGGCAGCAGCAGCAAGCCGCCGACGACGAGGATCACCATCACCGGGATGTTGATCAGAAACACCGAGCCCCACCAGAAGTGCTCCAGCAGAACGCCGCCGACCACGGGGCCCAGCGCGGCGCCGGCGGAGAAGGCCGAGGCCCAGATGCCGACGGCGATACTGCGCTCGCGCTGATCGGGGAACAGCCCGCGGATCAGCGCCAGGGTGGCCGGGGCCAGCGTCGCGCCCGCCATCCCGAGCAGGGCGCGGGTTCCGATCAGCATCTGTGGGCTCGACGCGTACGCGGTGATCGCCGAGATCATCGCGAAAGCCGTTGCGCCGTAGAGCAGAAGCTTCTTGTGACCGATACGGTCACCCAGGCTGCCCATGCTGATCAGCAGTGCCGCGAGCACGAACGAGTAGATGTCGCCGATCCACAGCAGCTGGGTTCCGGTCGCGCCGAGGTCGGCACTGATGAACGGGGTCGCCAGCGCAAGCACTGTGCCGTCGATGCCGATGAGCAGCACAGCCAATGTGCACACGCCGAGTGCGAGCCAGCGGCGGGTCATGAGGTTTTCACTCCGTTGAGTAGTAGGTCGATGATGAGTCGGTCGAAGTCGCGGGCGGCGGCGCGCCCGGCGCGGATGGACCACGCGGTGCCGCCGATGAGGGCGTAGAAGGCTTCGGTCAGCCAGGCTGCTGTCAGGTCGGGCCGGAATTCGCCGTCGCGCTGGCCGCGCAGGAACAGTTCGGTGATCGCGGTGTCCACCTCGTCCCAGATCTCGAGCGTGGTGTCCAGGTCGAGTTCCTGGCTCTGGCTGTACAGCAGCGCCAGGTACGGCGAGATGGGTTCGCACGCGGTGACGAGGCGACGCAGCGCGTCGGTCGCCGATCCTTCGGACAGTCGAACGGCTTCGAGGACCTGACGCATCTCCGCGATCGCGAGCTCCTCGAGGGCGGCCATCAACGCGACGCGCCCGGAGAAATGCCGGTGCAACGTGGCGCGGCTGACCCCGACGGCGGTGGCGATCTCGTCCTGCGTCGCGTTGGGACGGCGCCCGAGGAAGTCGGCTGCCGAGCGCAGCAGCTGATCACGAGTCGGAGCCATGCGACAACTGTAGCTCATATGAGACAGAAATGTCTCATGCATTTTCCCCCGGTCGTGAGGCAGGATCTATCCATGGATCAGATGTGGGCCAACCGCGCGGCCAGCGCCGAAGCCGCCATCGCCCAGCGGCATCTCCGCCGGGTGTGGGGTCTGCCGGGCACGCAGCTCGGGGTCGTCGCGTGGCCCGCCACCGCGGTGCACCGGCGGTTCACCACCTGGCATTACTGGTGGCAGGCGCATCTGCTGGACAACCTGGTCGACGCGCAGCTGCGTGATCCGCAACCCGAGCGGCTGACCTCGATCGCCCGCCAGATCCGCGGGCATCGGCTCCGCAACATCGGGAAGTGGACCAACGACTACTACGACGACATGGCCTGGCTCGCGCTGTCCCTGGAGCGGGCAGGACGGCTCACCGGAGTCGGGCGGCCGAAGGCACTCGGCAAGCTCGCCGACCAGTTCCTCACGTCGTGGGTGCCCGAGGATGGCGGTGGCATTCCGTGGCGCAAGCAGGACCAGTTCTTCAACGCCCCCGCCAACGGGCCTGCCGCGATCTTCCTGGCCCGCTATGACGACCGGTTGCGCCGCGCCCAGCAGATGGCCGACTGGATCGACGAGACATTGCTGGACCCGGAGACCCACCTGATCTTCGACGGCATCAAGGGCGGGTCCCTGGTGCGTGCGCAGTACACCTACTGCCAGGGCGTGGTGCTGGGTGTGGAGACCGAGCTGGCCGCGCGCACCGACGACACCCGCCACGCCGAGCGGGTGCACCGGCTGGTGGCCGCGGTCGCCGAGCACATGGCTCCCGACCGGATCATCAGGGGCGCGGGCGGGGGAGACGGCGGACTGTTCAACGGCATCCTCGCGCGGTATCTGGCCCTGGTGGCGACCTCGCTGCCCGGTGACACCGAGGCCGACGCGACCGCGCGCGAGACGGCCGCGGCACTGGTGCTCACGTCGGCCCGTGCCGCCTGGGACAATCGGCAGACTGTCGAGAACCTGCCGCTGTTCGCCGCATTCTGGGAGCGGCCGGCGGAGCTCCCTACGGCGTCCACGAAGGACGCGGAGTTCGTCGAGGGGGCGGTCAACTCCTCGGAGATCCCCGAACGCGACCTCTCGGTACAGCTTTCGGGCTGGATGCTGATGGAGGCGGCCCACACTGTTGCAGGCGCACAGGCGGACGACGAACCGGACGTCAGCGCCGAATGAGCGAGCCGACCACCCAGCGGGGCTTTCCGCTGTTGCCGTCGCGGCTCAACCGAGGCAGCAAGGCCACCAAGACCACCGACAACACCGCCGCAGCGCTGCTGCTGACGTTCACCGTCATCGCGATCCTCTGGGCGAATTCGCCCTGGGCGGACAGCTATACGACGCTGCTGGAGACGCACGTCGGGCTCAGCTTCGGCGACCACCACGTCGAGATGACGGTCAAGCACATCGTCAACGACGCGTTGATGACGTTCTTCTTCTTCATCGTCGGGTTGGAGGTCACCCGCGAGTTCACCATCGGCGAGCTGACCGACCGGTCCCGGGCCGCGGTTCCGGTGATCGCGGCGGCCGCGGGCCTCGTCCTACCCGCCGTGGTGTTCCTGGCGTTCAATCCCTCCGGCGAGAACGCCGCGGCGTGGGGCGTGGTGATCTCGACGGACACGGCGTTCCTCGTCGGTGCGCTGGCCATCATCAAGCCGATGTTCCCGGCGCGCGTGCGGCTGTTCCTGCTCACGCTCGCGGTGGTCGACGACGTGGGCGCCTTGATCGCGATCGCGGTGTTCTACTCCGACGCCATCCAGGTCGGACCGCTCGTCGCGTCGGTGGTGCTGATCGGGGCACTCGCCCTGGTGCGGTACCTGCCCGCGGCGCGGGGTCCGGCGTACGCCGTGTTCGGTGTGGGGCTGTGGATCGCGCTGTACATGGCGGGCATCCACCCCACCCTGGCGGGCGTCGCGGTGGCGATGCTGATCCCGGTGTTCACACCGGAACGCCGCCCCGTCGAGCGGGCGGTCGAGCAGATCCGCGCGTTCCGGCAGTCACCGAACTCCCAGTACGCGCGCGCGGCGAGCCGCTCGCTGCGCGAATCGATCTCGATCAACGAACGATTGCAGGCAGCGGTCGGGCCGACCGTGTCGTTTGTGATCCTGCCGTTGTTCGCACTCGTCAACGCCGGTGTCCTGCTCAACGGGGAAAGCCTGACGACCGCGCTGCGCTCGCCCCTGACCTGGGGTGTCGTCGCCGGTCTGGTGATCGGGAAATTCATCGGCATCACCGGAGCCACCTGGGTGATCCGGCGTCTCGGCATCGGTGAACTCGCCCCCGGTCTGACCCTGCGCCGCATCGCGGGCGGCGCGGCGCTGTCCGGGATCGGCTTCACGATCTCGCTGTTCATCGTCGACATCGCCATCGACGACCCCAGCCGCCAGGACCAGGCCCGCATCGGCGTGCTGGCCGCGTCGGTGCTCGCGTTCGTCTTCGGCTGGGCCATCTTCCGGATCACCGACTGGCTGAGTCCGCCGGAGCCGGTCGGGTTGAAACTGCTACGTCCCGTGGACCCGGATCGCGATCACGCCCGCGGCAGGCGCGACGCGCCGCTGACCCTGGTCGAGTACGGCGACTTCGAGTGCCCGTTCTGCAGCCGGGCCACCGGCGCCATCGACGAGGTCCGCGCCCACTTCGGTGACGACCTGCTGTACGTGTGGCGCCACTTCCCGCTGGAACGCGCCCACCCCCGGGCGTTCGACGCCGCGCGGGCCAGCGAGGCCGCGGCACTGCAGGGCAGATTCTGGGAGATGGCCCGCGAGCTGTTCGCTCACCAGGACGACCTGGAATGGTCGGACATCTACCGCTACGCCGTGGCGGCCGGGTGCGACATCGAGCAATTCGACCAGGACGTCCGGGTGCACTCGAAGAAGGTGTTGCACCGCGTCGAGGACGACGCCGAGGATGCGGAGGCGATGGACCTCAACGCGACTCCCACACTGTTCGTCAACGGCAAGCGGCACAAGGGCCCGTGGGACGCCGCCAGCCTGATCCGGGCGTTGGAGGAAAGCCGGACCGCGCGGCTCTAGGCGCCCCGGCTGCGCACCATTCCGAACACCACCAGCGCGGCGGCAATGCCGGTCAGTGCCAGGCCCCCGATCGTCACCGCCTCCCGGAACTGCACGGTCTGCTGTTGGCTCCAGTGCGAGGTGGCGATAGCGCCGGTGAATACGGCGGCCAGGATGGTGCCGCCGACCGCGATACCGACGCCGGAGGCGATCTCGGTGGCGGTGTCGGTGAGTGCAGCGCCGATCGTGGTCCGGTTCTCCGGCAGGCCGCGAAGCACGGTGAGCGCGGCGACCACGCCGACCACGCGCATCCCGGCGGCGACCAGCACGAGGGCGAGTGCCACCCACGGGTATCCGATGCGGCCCAGCGAGCCGTAGACGGCAAGCCCGGCCACCACGGCCGATGCGCTGAGCCACGCGGCTCGCCCCGGTCCGACCCAGTCGACGAACGGCCCGACGAACACGCTGCCGGCGACCAACACCACCACCTGCGGGAGCATCCCGATCGCGGCCAGGGCGGGTGACCATCCCCAGTCCAGCTGAAGCTGCAACGTCACCAGGTAGCCGAGGCCGGCGATCGCCATGCCGGCGGCGGCCTTGAACGCCAGCCCGCTCGACACCAGGGGCCGGGACACCAGGTCGAGGGAGATCAGCGGGTGGCGCGCCGACCGCTGCCGCAGGATGAACAGGGCGAACGACGCGACCGCCGCCGAGGTCGTCGTCCACGCAGCCCAGGACGCGGCTCCTTCGGTGACGAACAACGTCGGCGCGACGAGCGTGAGCACGATCGCCGCCGTCCCCAGCACGGCGCCGGCGAGGTCGAGAGGATCGCGGTGCAGATCCTCGGCACGGTCGGCGGCGATGCCGGTTCGCACGCCGATGATCGCGAGTACGGCGATCGGCACGTTCACCACGAGCAGGATCTGCCACGGCGCGATCGCGACCACCAAGCCGCCCACGGGCGGGCCGATCGCCAGCCCGATCAGGCCCACCGTCGAGATCACGGTGATGGCCCGGACGCGCAGACCGTCGTCGGTGAACAGCCGGAAGGCCAGCGCCATCGAGCCCGGCGTCGTCATCGCGGCCGCGATGCCCATCGCCACCCGGACGGCGATCAACTGCTCGGCGGTGACCACGAACGCGGTTGCCAGGCTGGCGAGGGCAAGCAGGGTCAGCCCGACGAGCATCACGCGTCGTCGGCCGACGTGGTCGGCGACGGCGCCGAAGGCCAGCATCAGGCCGCCGAAGACGACGGCATAGGAGCCGGTCACCCACTGCAGCGCCGTCGTCGAGGCGTGCAGGTCCCGGCCGATGGTGGGCAACGCCACGGAGAGGATCGAGTTGTCCAGCATCTCGAACAGGAAGACCGCGGACAGCCCCGCGAGTGCGGGCCAGGCCTCCCGCAGGGAGCGGGGAGAGACAATGCTCGGTAACGAGGTCACCTCACTAAGTTAAGTGACTAAACTTAGTGAGTCAACAAAGTGAGGGTGAATGCCGAGAACATCGGAGCGGGGCGGTCCACTGACGCGCCGGAAAATCTCCGACGTCGCGACCACGTTGTTCCTGGACCGCGGGTTCGACGCGGTCACCGTCGCCGACGTCGCGCGCGAGGCGGGGGTCTCCAGCGTGACCGTGTTCAAGCACTTCCCGCGCAAAGAAGACCTGCTCTTCGACCGGGAAGAGGACGCCGTCGAGATCCTGCGGTCCGCGGTCCGAGACCGGGCGTCCGGTGCGGGCGTGTTGGCGTCGCTGCGCGAGGTCGCGTTCCGTCTCGTCGATGACCGGCACGCGCTGTCCGGCGTGAAGGCGGGGTCGATTCCGTTCTTCCGGACCGTCGCCGCGTCACCCGCGCTGATCGCCCGGGCGAGGGAGATCGCATCGGAACTCGAACGAGCTCTGGCGGACCTCCTCGAGGGAGACCCGAAATTCGGTGGTGACGCGGCGCTGTTCGCCGCGCTGTTCATCGCCGGCTACGCGACGGTGCTGACAGGCACAGCCCGCCGGGTCATCGCCGCGGGCTCACCGGATGGTGTGGTGGACGATCACCGGGAGCGCCTGGAGCGGCTGTTCGACGCGCTGCGCAGCGGCGTCGCGGACTAAACGGTGGGCTGCTCGCCCGACTCCATCGGCGGTGTCGGAATGCCCGCCTTCTTGGCGGCCCTGCGGCGCTTGTACCACTCGTAGGCGATCGGCAGCACCGAGAGCAGAACGATGCCGATGACGATCGGCTCGAGCAGCTTCTGGATGATCTCGATCCGGCCGAGCCAGTACCCGAGCAGAGTCAGCCCGACGCCCCACACGATGGCACCGACGGCGTTGTAGAGCGTGAACACGGCGTAGTTCATCTTCGCTGCGCCCGCCGTGATGGGCGCCAGGGTCCGCACGATCGGGACGAACCGGGCGATGACGATCGCGAAAGGTCCGCGCTGTTCGAAGAACAGGTGGGCCTCGTCGAGGTACTTCTGCTTGAGGACGCGCGCGTTGGGTTTGAACATGGCGGTGCCGACGTTGCGGCCGATCCAATAGCCGACCTGCGCGCCCAATATCGCTGCGATGGGGATGAACACCAGCAGCTGCCACAACTGGAAGTTCACGGCGGCGACGTTGCCTTCCGCGGACGCCGTCTGAATGCCTGCGGCCAGCATGCCCGCGACGAACAGCAGCGAGTCGCCCGGAAGGATGGGGAACAACACTCCGGATTCGACGAAGACGACCACGAGCAGCCCGATGAGCGCCCACGTGCCGAAGTAGCTGAGGAGGTTGATCGGGTCCAGGAAATCGGGCATCAGCGCGAGATTGTCGACGACCACGATTTCCTAGGTTACCGGCGCGTGATCGCAGCCCCGAATCGCCGCGATCGGGCTTAGTGTTCAAATATGCCTACCCACAGGGCGGTGCAGGTCGCCGCAGCCAACGAACCCCTCACCCTCGTCGAGGTCGAGACGCAGCCGCCACCGGTGGGGCATGTCCGTCTCGCCGTCGCCGCGTGCGGCGTGTGCGGCACCGATCGGGAGTTCCACGCGGGCCACTTTCCCGGTCTGGAATGGCCGATCACGCTGGGCCACGAGTTGGCCGGCACCATCGCCGAGGTCGGCGACGGTGTCGAGGACTTCGCGGCGGGCGACCGGGTGGCCGTCGGGTGGTTCGGTGGCAACTGCAATCGCTGCGTTCCCTGCCGCAGAGGCCGATTCATGCAGTGCGAACGCCTCCAGGTGCCGAGCTGGCAGTACCCCGGCGGCTACGCGGAGTCGGTGACCGCACCGGTCACCGCGCTGGCGCGCATCCCGGACGGCCTGTCGTTCGTCGAAGCCGCGCCGATGGGGTGCGCGGGCGTGACGACCTTCAACGGGCTGCGGCAGACGCGGGCCAAGGCCGGTGACCTGGTCGCGATCCTCGGCGTCGGCGGGCTCGGGCATCTCGGCGTCCAGTGGGCGCGCGCGATGGGCTTCGAGACGGTGGCGATCGCGCGGGGTACCGGCAAAGCCGAGGAGGCCACGCAACTGGGCGCGCACCACTACATCGACTCGACGGAACAGGACGTCGCCGCGGAGCTGCAGAAGCTGGGCGGCGCCGCCGTCGTGCTGGCCACCGCCAACAACGCCGAGGCCATGGCGGCGACCGTCGGTGGCCTCGGGCCGGGCGGAGAACTGGTCGCCGTGGGCGTCACGCCCGAGAACCTGCCGATCAGCCCGCTGGATCTGATCAACGCCGGCCTGTCGGTGAGCGGTCACCCGTCGGGGACGGCGCGCGACGTGGAGGAGACGCTGCACTTCGCGCTGTTGTCCGGGGTGCGGGCGATGGTGCAGGAGATGCCGCTGGCGCAGGCTGCGGAGGCATTCGAGCAGATGGACTCCGGCCGGGCCCGCTACCGCATGGTGCTGACCGTGTGAGTCGTGCCCGGAAACGCGCGGTGATAGGGAAACACCCGATTTCTCGTGAGCCGGTCGCCGATAGCTTCTGACCGATGACCGACTCTGCGATTGCGTCGTGCGCCTTCGTCCTGTTCGCATCGTGTCTTGCCGTGACGGGTTGTAGCTCGCAACCCAGCGGCGGCGACGCCGAATCCGGGGCCGGCGACGCATCGCCGACCGCATCGGTGGCTAGCTCTGCGGTGATCGACGCGTGTGCGCTGCTGTCAGCGCAGGACGTCGCGGCGCTGCTCGGTGTGCCGATCGAAGGGCGCTCCACGTCCACCGACCCGACCATGCCGGGATGTCTCTGGGAGAACCCGGACAACTACGAGTCCATCTCGATAGAGATCGGCAATCCGGGTTCGGCGGCGAACAACACTCTGCCGCCGCCTGAGCCTGGATTTCCTGACGTCGGTACGCCGGGGCCGGACGGGATGCGGTTCCTGGTGCCCGGGCAGGTGGAGTTTCCCGCGGGCGGCCGAAACAACATGGTTCAGGTCGCCGTCCTGACGATGTCAGGGGATGAGGCCAACGCCGCCGCCGTCGACCTCGCCCGCAAGATCGGTCCCCAGATCCCGCGCTGACTGTCTAGAAGCCAGAGAAATCCTGCTGCACTCGACCGATCTCGACGTTCTTTCCCTGGAAGTCGGCGCGACACGTGACCACAAAGGTGTAGGTCTGCCCGGGTAATGGGGCAGCGAACTCCAGCGGGGTGGTGCCCTTCGGGTTGACGCTGAATTCACGGCGGACCGGAAAGCCCAGTCCATTCACTTCTTTCGCGTCCAACGTGCACTCTGCCGGCAGGTTCGACGTGTTGCCCACGGTCACTTTGGCGCGCAACCCGTCCTTCACGATGTTGAGTGTGACGGCGTTCGTCGGCGCTTGTTCGACGGGAGCGGCGGTAGGTTTGGGCGGGCAGGTCTGGCCGGCCGGGATGGTGGGGCCGCCGGTGCACTTGATGGGCCTCTGTTCCGGGACGGGCTGCGGAACAGGTGCCGCAGCTGGGGGCTCGCCGAGAGCCAGGCTCACGACACTGAACTCCCGGTCGTCGTTCCGGACCATGCCCACGCCGAAATCTTTGTAACTGCAGTTGGTGATCAACGGGCGCATTTTGTCGACGAGGACCGAGATCGCCGCCGAGGTGGGATCCTCCTGCGCGTCGTTCTCAGCCGTCTTGCCGTTGTAGCGGCCGGAGGGAGGGACTCCCGGCGATCTGTTCCCCACCAGAGCCTGCGCGTTGCCCTCGAGGTCGATGTTGTAGTTCAACGGGGGGCAGGGTGACCCGCTGCGTGCGGCGTTGACGGCTGCCCGGATTCCGTCGAGCGGGCTGGCGTGCGCCACCGGCGCCACCGTCACTCCGGACACAGCCCACGTTGCCGCGAAAAGCGTTGCGGAAGCGATGGATACAGTAGTGCGAGTCGTGGTCACGGCTATCCCCCTCGGATGACTTCCAGTGGGTTGACCGTAAGCCGTTGACCACTTGCGACTAAATAGGGTGTTTCCCTACTCTTCTGGCGTGCTCGTGTTGCGGCAGTGATAGGGAAACACCCGATTTAAGTCCCAATCCGGGCGGATACCGTCGGCGTGAACGAAAGCAACGCGAGGTCACGCCTGACGAGACGAGAATCCAATGCCCAAACTTCACTCGCTGGTAGCCGCGCTCGGTTGTGTTGTGTGTGCCTTGGTTTGCGCCCCGAGCGCTGCGGCTGACCAGGCAACCTTCCTGGACGAACTCGGTATCAACGACGCCTGGCTGCCGGGCAAGAACGCCGACGAAGTCATCGCCGCGGGCTACTCCGCGTGCGCAAGCCTGCGCGGTGGTGTGTCGGTGCTCGACGAGATGAGTCGGGTGGAATCGCTCTACCAGTTTCAGCAAGGCACGTTGTTCGTCAGCGCAGCCACCACTCACCTGTGTCCTGATTTCGCCGGTTGAGAGTTACCCAGGTTCTCCGACATCAGCCGGCCGAGGGCGGCCCGCGACTTGATCCCGAGCTTCCGGTATATCCGAGAGAGGTTGGCCTCTACCGTCTTTGGGCTGATGAACAATGCGGTGGCGACTTCGCGATTGGTCATGCCGGATGCTGCGAGTTCGGCGACCCGTTGCTCGGACGGGGTGAGGGTCGCGTCGCGGTGCGGGCCGACGTTCGCTCGGCCCAACTCGGTACGGGCGCGCTCGGCCCACAACGGGGCGCCGAGTTCTTCGAAGGTCTGCAGCGCTTCATTGAGCGCCGCCGAAGAGGCGTGATTGCGACGCTGCCGACGTTCCAGTTGACCGACCAGCAGTTGGGTTCTGGCGCGTTCGAACGGCATGGGCAGCCGCTCGTGTTCGGTCATCGCCTGTCGGGCAGTGACGATCGCCGCATCGACGTCCCCTCGCGCAGCGAGCACCATGGCGTGGCAGCGCCCACCGCAGGCGAGCAGCCATGCCCGGTCCAGCCGCCGGCCGTCCTCAAGGACGCGGTCGACCAGCCGTTCGGCATCGTCGAGCCGTCCGACCGCGACCATGGCCTCGAGGGCGTCAGGGACGAACAGACCGATCATGATCTCCAAAGACATCGGCGCCGAGTCGATCAGGCTCAGTGCGGGTTCCAGCGCGCTGAGCGCTGCGGCGTAGTTGCCCAGCGACACCTCCAGGAAGCCCAGCGTGGCAAGCGGGTACCGAGCCATGGGGGGTGCGCCGAGTGCCTGTAATTGTGCCAACGCCTCTGCAACGCCCGCCCTCGCCGGCTGCTCTTGGCCTGCGTAGGCGGCAACAGTCGCCTGCATCGTCATTCCGATGCACACGGGCTGCGGGTCGCCCAGTGCGTTGGCCCGTTCCAGCGCGTCCTCGGCCAGCAGGCCGGCATCGGCCAGGTCGCCGCGCCAGAGAGCCATCAGGAAGCAATGGAAGTCGAGGGCGGCCAGCTGATGCTCTTCACCTCGGTCCAACGAACGTCGCCGGATCGCCATCATCGCCTCGTGTCCGGGCTCCAGCTGACCCGTCCATGCCAGGAGCAGCGCATTGTTGACGGAGGCCCGCAGGACCGACGGAGTGTCTGACGCAACGTCCTCGAGCGCCAGTGCGCGGGACATCGTGTGCTCGTCGAAACCCTGTCCGGCGGCGAAGCGTTGCATTGTCTGCCACGCCAGAGCTGCACTCAGCAGATCACGTCGGTCCGATCCGGCGGCGAGTGTGACGGCCTCGTCGATGCTCCGGGCCGATTCGTCGAACTGGGCCGCGTTGAGTTGTGCAAAGGAGAGCAGGGTCAGGGCATATGTGCGCCGGTCGGGGTCATCCGCGGTGTCGGCGAGCACGCGGGTGAGAACGGCCATCATCTCGGCGAGGTTCTCTTCGGCGGTGCGGACCCTGGCGAGCAGGGTCAACGCCTCGGCGCGCAATCGCCCCGGCGGCAGTGTGTCGATGATGTGTTCCAGCCGGCTCGCTGCTTCGCGAAAGTTCGCGGCGTGCAGGTGGTGTCCGGCTGCACGGATGCGACGCTGCGGGGTGTCGCCACCAAGGCCGATGGCCAAGTCGAGGAGTTCTGCGGCGCTGCTGGGCGCCCCTCGGCTGGCCGCCGACAACGCAGCGGCGTCCAGTGAGTGCAGCGTCTGCTCGTCTGCGGTGGTTGCCGCGAGCGCGAGATGCCGGGCCCGCAGCTCGGATTCGGTGACGATTCCGGCGAGTGCTGCATGCGTCCGTCGCCGCTGGGCCGGAGATGCAGCGGCGTAGATACCTGCTGCCAGCAGCGGATGTGAGAACAGCACCCGCGGTCCGTCGTAATGGATGAGTCCTTTGCCTTCTGCCTCGTCAAGGATTTCCATCGCGCGCGAATTGCTGACCTTCATCGCCCGTGCGACGAGGTCGAAGGTCGGCGATCCGGCACACGCGGCGGTGAGCAGAGCTTCTTGCGTCTGCGCTGCAACGCCGCTGACCCTGTCCCTGACCAGATCGGAAAGTGTGGTCTGCACGGAGGTTTCGCCGCTATTGAACGAATGTGCGAGTTGCAGAGCGTAAAACGGATTGCCGCGAGAGATGTTGTGGATGCGCACCATTGTCGGTCGGGGCAACGACAGACCGAGCCGCTGCGCGACGACGGTCCGCAGTGCCCCCAGGCTCAGCGGACCTACCGTCAAGCGCCTGCTGGAGTCCGGACGGGGCAACTGCTCTCCGATCAGATCGATGGCAGGGGTCGCCTCGCTGCGCAATGCCCCCAGCATCCCGATCGCACCCGAGAGCCGCCTCGCGGCGTAGGCAACGACGGCCGCGCTCGCGTGATCGAGCCATTGCAGGTCGTCGATGGCGATCAGCACCGGTGCGGTCTCTGAAAGGTTCTCGATCACCGATAAGAATGCCGCGGCCACCGCCCGCGGATCGGTCGGGTCGTCACCGGTATCCCCCCGAAGCAACACCCGGTCCAAGGCGAATCGTTGCGGGTCAGGCAGGCTGTCCAGCACCGTCGCGTCGACGTGGCTCAGTAGGTCTGCCAGCGCAACGTAGGACAGCACCGATTCCGTGTCCGCCGGCCGTGTGGCAAGCACACGAAAGTTGCGCTCGCGGGCCTGCTGCAGCCCGGCCAGCCAGATGGTGGTCTTGCCGATGCCCGCCTCGCCCTCGATCAGCAGGCTGGCGGGTTCGCGCGTCGCGGCATCCAGAAACTCTGCGACTGCCGCGCATTCGGCATCGCGGCTCACCACCCCCGCGGCCACCCCACGATCATGTCACAGCCAGGTGGGCTCGGCTCGGTCGACGCTGCGATAGGGATTTGCCCGATTTAACTCGTCGCGCGACTCGATAGCCTCCGACCTATGGGTCCCCCAGAACCGTGCTATCTGGTCGAGTGGTATCAGCCCGCCGTCGTGCGCGGATCGCTCGAACGGACATCGGCTCTCCTGCAATCAAGTGCCGCGGCAGAATCGGCGCTCGGCCCGACGATTCAGCTGATGTCCATGATGGTGGTCCCCGCCGACGAGATGGTCTTCGGGGTCTTCTGCGCCGCTTCAGCCGACCTGGTCTCGAAGGTATGCCGTCACGCCGGATTGCCCGCAGATCGGCTCACCCCGGCCACCGACATCCGCCTCGCGCCCACATAGACGGACAGGTATGCGGATGCCGCGCTGGCATTCTGCTGTCAGAAGCTCGAGAAGTCCTCCTGCACCCGGCCGATCTCGACGTCCTGGCCATTGAAATTGGCGCGGCAGGCCACCACCACGGTGTACGTCTGCCCGGTTCAAGGGGGCCGAGAACTCCAGCGGGGTGCTGCCCGTGGGGTTGACGGTGAAGTCGCGGCTGACCGGAATGCCAAGTCCGTTGACTTCCTTGGCGTTGTCGTACACCGCTTTGCAGCCTGTAGCCAACCCTGTGCTTCGCCTCGGCCCCTCCAGGTCGAAGTTGTAGTTCAGAGAACCGCAGTGTGAGCCGCAAGCACGCCGGAAAGTGCAAATGCAACCGCGAAAAATGCTGTAGGGGAGGCATATTGCGCTCTTCGAACAGGGGCCACTGCTGTCCCCTCAGGTGCTCGTCAGTTGCCGGCCACTCGCTCAGTGGCTCGACCGTAAGGCGCCTGTAGCGTTGGGGAAATAGGGTGTTCCCCTATGTCCTCTGCGTTGAGATCAGTCGAGCAGCGACGGGGGAAAAATCCGATTTAGCGTTGTGCTGCAAAATAATTCTCGTCCGGTCGCCCGTACTTCCGATCCGCAGCCACCATTCGCTGAGCATCTGCAAGCTCGATCCTCATGCGCCTTCGATCAAGAATTCTGTGGAATGCCGAAACGGTCCAGCTGCCTCCACGTTCAGTTGTTCGTGAGATCTCTTCCCCAGGCCGCGCCCTTGGGCTCGACTAAGAAGCACCAAGCGTTGGGTGAGCACGCGCTCTCCACCTTCACCACCTGTCCGACCGTCAGCTCGCCGATGACCACGGCGTCACCGTCGTCGTTGGATTTGTCGTAGAGGCGTGTATCGGCGTTCACCGTGGCTGTCAGCTCGTCGACTGTCGTCTTTGTATCTTCTTGCCCTTCCCCTTGCCCTTGCTGTGTCGGTGTTGCGGCGGGGACGCAATCGAACTTGGCCTTCGAAGACCAGGTATTGACAGCACCTTGGCTATTCTTGGCGGTGCCCCGGGCGGTGAGGTCATCGTCGATGTAACCGTCCCAGCGGGTTGTCAAGCCGTTGTTCCATGTGAACTCGACGGTAATGTTGCGGCCACTGATTCGTCCGACAGCGGTACCGTTTGTCCACACCCCGCTTCCGTTCTGTGTGTATCCGGCCTTACCGGAGAAGAAGTCGCCGGACTTGTCGACCACCACCGTCACGTTGTTGTCCTGCGCGACCTCCATCGCAGGGCTGTTGTAGGAGTAGCTGCTGCAGGCGGGTGCCAGGGGAAAGTGTGGCAACGCGTGCGCCACCGGTGAGGTGAGGGGCAAGGCTGCCGCTAGGATTGCCATCGCAAATCCATTCGACGCCAGACGTTTTGATAGTCGTCGGTCATGACCGGGCAGGATCGGCGCGCTGTGACGAACCATTGGCTGCGATGACTTGGGCATGACGTCTCCTGATCGTCGCGATCGGCAAGTTCGAACCACCACGATGGCACTCGAGTCCATAACAACTAAATAGGGTGTTTCCCTACTTCGCCGAATGTGATGAGCGCAATGCCACCGTCGCGGGGGTTTTGCCAGGAGCGTGGGGCGAGTTCTTCAGCTCGCCGTCGTGAGGCCAGAAAGTCGCCATCAGATGGCCGATTGTGGCCCGCGACCGGATGCCGAGTTGTCGCTCGACGCGTGCGAGGTCCGCATCGACCGTGTTGGGACTGATGGACAGCGCGGCGGACACCGGTACATCTAGCTGCGTGGCCGGGATGGTCTGCTCCGTGACGACGTAGGCAGCAGGCATGTTCGGATTGCGCGAGTTGAAGTAGACGTCGTTGATGCGCGCGGTTGTGTTGCCCAGGGTGATGGTGCAGTCGCCGTACACGCGGTGCGCTGACGATATCTGGACCATATAACCGGGCTTGATGGTGGTGATGGCTTGTGAGAACGTGTGGGCGCTCGCCCAGGTGTGCCAGTAGGTGGCAGAGATCTCCATGTTGACCAGGCTCGGAACGCTGCCGGATGCTCTGAGGCTGCCGCCCAGAATGTTGGTGTAGGTCTGCATGTGATGGCGGTGCCCTAGGTGTCGGGCTACTGCAAAAACTCGTGCCGGACCGTCCACCGCGGTGGCCGCACACGGCCGGTGCACCTCAAGAAAGTGTCGGGCGGGGCATGTTCCTGAGATACTGACCCCGACACCAGGAACAGCTCGAGAGGACACGTCATGCCCATCGCCACGCCCGAGGTCTACGCCGAGATGCTGGGCCGCGCCAAGGAACATTCCTTCGCGTTCCCTGCCATCAACTGTGTCGGCTCTGAGAGCGTCAACGCCGCGATCAAGGGCTTCGCCGATGCCGGCTCTGACGGCATCATCCAATTCTCCACCGGCGGAGCCGAATTCGCGTCCGGCCTGGGTGTCAAGGAGATGGTCACCGGGGCCGTCGCCCTCGCCGAGTTCGCGCACATCGTCGCCGCCAAGTACGACATCACCGTCGCACTGCACACCGACCACTGCCCGAAGGACAAGCTGGACACCTACGTCCGGCCGCTGCTCGCGATTTCCGCCGAGCGTGTCGCCAAGGGGCAGAACCCCTTGTTCCAGTCGCACATGTGGGACGGCTCGGCGGTGCCGATCGACGAGAACCTGTCGATCGCGCAGGAACTGCTGAAGCAGGCCGCGGCCGCCAAGATCATCCTGGAGATCGAGATCGGCGTGGTCGGCGGCGAGGAGGACGGCGTCGAGGCCGAGATCAACGACAAGCTCTACACCACGCCCGAGGACTTCGAGAAGACCATCGACGCGCTCGGCACCGGCGAGCACGGCAAGTACCTGCTGGCCGCCACGTTCGGCAACGTGCACGGCGTCTACAAGCCGGGCAACGTCAAGCTCAAGCCCGAGGTACTGGCCGAAGGCCAGCGGGTCGCGGTCGCCAAGCTCGGGCTGCCCGAGGGGTCCAAGCCGTTCGACTTCGTGTTCCACGGCGGCTCGGGCTCGCTGAAGTCCGAGATCGAGGATTCACTGAAGTACGGCGTGGTCAAGATGAACGTCGACACCGACACCCAGTACGCGTTCACCCGTCCGATCGTCGGCCACATGTTCTCCAACTACGACGGGGTGCTCAAGGTCGACGGCGAGGTCGGCAACAAGAAGGTCTACGACCCGCGCAGCTACTTCAAGAAGGCTGAGGCCGGGATGAGCGAGCGCGTGGTGGAGGCGTGCAACGACCTGCACAGCGCGGGCCGGAGCGTCACCGCGGGCTAGGTCGGCAGGGGCTCAGGCCGACGGGGCCTGGCAGATCTTCCACTGATCGTCGCGGAATTGGAGATCGAAGCTGCGGGTGGAGCGGGTCTGCGGGGCGAAGGCCATGAACGTGGTGACGTTGGCCTCGGCGTGGTCGCCGTTGACGACCACCTGGTCGATGCTCGCGACCACCGGGTAGCGGCCGGCCTCGGCGACCCGCTGGTGTGTGTCGATCCATTTCTTGTCGTCGAGGGTGTTGTAGGCCTCGGCGGTGGTGCCGCAGGTGATGCTGCGCAGCGTCGCCAGATCACCCTTCTCGATGGCCGCGTCGTAGTTCTCGATGGTGGTCCGCACCTGCTCCTCCTGCGACACCGTGGGGGTGGACCCGCCGGTGAGCAGCAGGGTGCCCACGATCGCGATGGTCGCCAGCGCCGCGATCACCAGGATGATGGCGATCACCCACCCCCAGCTGCGCTTCTTCTTCGGCGGCGCCGGCGCATCGCCGCGCGGCGGAATCATCTGCGGCGCAGCGGCTTTCTGGGCGGCGAAGCCCTCGGTGGGGGTAGCGCCGGGATCGCGGACGGAAAACACCTCGGTCGCGGGATCGGACGGCCGGTTGATGATCTGGGTGGACCCGGCGTCGAATCCGGACGGTGCGGTGAACCGCCGCTCGCCGGGGTCGACTCCGGAGTCCTCGCCCTGCGGCTCGGCGGGAGCGAACACCTCGGTAGCCGGTTCGTGCTCACGAGCCGAGTCCGCAAGCACTTCGGTCTCGGCGTCGGCGGACGACTCGGTGGAGTGCTGATCGGTGGCCGGAGCCGCCTCCTCGGCGGGCTCGTCCGGGTTGCTGGGCCCTCCTGCGTTCGGCATACCGCGGAGCTTAACCATCCGCGGTGACGGGCGCCCAGGCCTGCACGGCAGAATGGGGCCCATGACTCGGATGGGCGATCTTCTCGGACCGGAACCAACGCTGCTGCCTGGCGATCCCGCGGCGGAGGCCGAGCTGGACGCCTCGGAGAATCCCGCCATCGTGGCCGCCGCTCACCCGTCGGCGTCCGTCGCGTGGGCGGCGCTTGCCGAGAACGCGCTCGACGCGGATCAGGCGATCACCGCGTATGCCTACGCCAGGACCGGATATCACCGTGGACTGGATCAGCTGCGCCGCAACGGCTGGAAGGGTTTCGGTCCGGTGCCGTTCGCGCACGAGCCGAACCAGGGTTTCCTGCGCTGCGTCGGGGCACTGGCCCGGGCGGCCCAGGCGATCGGCGAGACGCCCGAGTACCAGCGGTGCCTGGATCTGCTCGACGACTGCGATCCGGCGGCGCGCGGCGCGCTGGGCCTGAGCTAGCGGTTCTGGCTCTCGCACTCGCAGTCTGCGGCGCTCTCCGGCGGTTCGACCTGCACCGTGGCGTGGCCGAGTCCGCGGGCGGTCAGGACCGCGCGGGCGTCGTCGAGAACCTGCGCCGAGTCCCGGTCGCTGGTCAGATGTGCGGTGACCATGTCCTTGCCGGGCACCAGCGTCCAGACGTGCAGGTCGTGGACCTCGGTGACCCCCGCGACGCCACACAGTGCGGCGCGGAGTTCGTCGACGTCGATGTGGCTGGGCGAGGACTCCGACAGGATGCGCAGTGCCGCTCTGGCCAGCGCGATCGCCCGCGGTAGCACCCAGAGCGCCACCAACACCGCGACGACGACGTCGGCGTAGGGCCAGCGGGTCGTGACGGTGACGATGCCCGCGATGAGCACCCCGATGCTGCCGACGGTGTCGGCGACGACCTCCAGGTAGGCGCCCTTGACCGCCAGGCTGTCCTTGGACTGGGAGCGCAACAGCAGCACGACGGCCGCGTTGGCGATGAGTCCGGCGAGCGCGACGACGATCATCGGGACGCCGGGGACGTCGGGCGCATCCCCGAGCCGTTCGACGGCCTCGTAGAGGATGAAGCCGGCGACCCCGAGCAGCAGCACGGCATTGGCCACGGCGGTGAACACCTCGGCGCGGTGCCATCCGTAGGTTCGTGACGGCGACGCACTGCCGCGCTTGGCCAGCAGCACCGCGGTCAGGCCCATGAACATCGCCACGAGGTCGGTCAGCATGTGGCCGGCATCGGCCAGCAGCGCGATCGAGTTGATGGCCAGCGCAGTGGTCAGCTCGACGACGAAGAACACGGTGAGGATGCCCGCCGCGATGAGCATGCGGGACACCCGCGTGTCAGCACCGTGGCTGTGATCGTGTCCGGCTCCCATGCCCAGGAATATATGCGTAAATGCGCATATGTGGCAAGGGGGCTACGGCGCCTACAGCCAGGCCGACCAGAACCGCGTCAGCTGACCACCGATCGCCGACAGCGCCGGTGGCACGCCGGACAGGTCGAACAGCCAGTACACCGCGCCGAAGAACCACTGATTCAGCGGTGGCGCGATCAGCAGGATCAGCAGGATGAAGAAACCCCACTGCTTGGCCGGCTGGAGTGCCCGCTGCGTCTCGGGGCTCAGATGTGGCTCCAGCGCGCCGTAACCGTCGAGGCCCGGGATCGGAAGCATGTTCAGCAGCAGCGCAGTGACCTGCAGAAAGCCCAGAAATGCGACGCCGGCCCAGAACACCGAATGGGCCGGGTCGTACAGCAGCCGGGTCAGCAGGAGCAGGAGCACCGCGAAGGCGAGGTTGACCGCGGGGCCGGCGAGGCTGACCAGGGTCTTCTGCCGCCTGGTCATGAAGGCCGTCTGCACATACACCGCGCCGCCGGGCAGTCCGATCCCGCCGAGCGCGATGAACAGCACCGGCAGGCCCAGGGACAGCAACGGGTGGGAGTACTTCAGCGGGTTGAGCGTGAGGTACCCCCGCACCGCGACGTCCCGGTCACCGAAGCGGTACGCAGAGAAGGCGTGGCCGAACTCGTGCAGGCAGAGCGTCACCAGCCACCCGAAGATGACGAACACGAATACGCCGATGTACGCGAGCGGCTCGATCCGCTCGCCCATCGACCACGCGATGGCCGCGCCCGCGACGGTGACCGCGACCAGTGCGACGAAGATCGGGCTCGGCCGCACCGACTGCCGCAGCGGGCGAATGCTCACCTCACCGAAACTACCCGCGGCCCACCTGCAGCCACCCCTCCGTGTGGCGGTAGAACGTCGACCGCCGCACCGGCCGCGGCAGCTGCTCTCCGTCGCGGACCACGACCGCGCCGGTGGTGCCGAGCTGCGCGGCGCGGCCGCTGACCCAGCGCCGGGGCCGGCGCCGGCCCGACAGCACGCCGGCCCGCAGACCGGGCATGGTCGCGATCGGCTCGATCCGGACACCCGGCACGTCGCCGTCGAACAACCGCTCGTCGTCGACCACCGCCTCGCCGCGCACCGTGCTCTGACCCTGCGGAGGCAGCCAGTACGCGGCCTCGGTCAGGACCGCCCCGGTCTCGTCGCGGACCAGCGGGATCCGGCTCGCCGAACCCGAGACAGCCGACCTCGCCTGCCATGACCTGCGCACATGGGCCACCTCGATGTCGAGCCGGTCGGACCGCAGCAGCCGCGTCAGCACGGCGGACAGGTCGCGGTGGGAGCCCAGGACGACGAGTCGCCGGAAGGCGACGATGCCCGGATCACCTGCGAGATCCACCACGGGCAGCCCCCGCAGGACGCGGGGAACACGACGTCGTCCGAAGCGCACCACCGCGCATGTTGACGGGTCCAATCTGCTCCTTTGAACGAGCCGCTGATCAGGCCGGATGTAAATCGGATAGGGTGGATCACCGGCTGCACACAGTATCGAGCGCAGCTCTAGCGCTAGACAGCGGGAGATTCGCATGCCGGCAATCGTCCTCATCGGCGCCCAGTGGGGCGACGAGGGCAAAGGTAAAGCCACCGACCTTCTCGGTGGGCGCGTCCAGTGGGTCGTGCGCTACCAGGGCGGTAACAACGCCGGGCACACGGTGGTGCTGCCCACGGGGGAGAACTTCGCCCTTCACCTCATCCCGTCGGGAATCCTGACCCCCGGCGTGACGAACGTGATCGGCAATGGCGTCGTCGTCGATCCCGGCGTATTGCTCACCGAGCTCAGGGGGCTCGAGGACCGCGGTGTCGACACGCAGAAGCTCCTCATCTCGGCCGACGCCCATCTGCTGATGCCGTACCACGTGGCGATGGACAAGGTCGTCGAGCGGTACGCGGGCAGCAAGAAGATCGGCACCACCGGCCGCGGCATCGGGCCCTGCTACCAGGACAAGATCGCGCGCCAGGGCATCCGTGTCGCCGATGTGCTGGATCCGACGCTGCTGGCTGAAAAGATCGAGGGCGCACTGGAATTCAAGAACCAGGTGCTGGTCAAGATCTACAACCGCAAGGCCCTCGAGCCCGCAGAGGTCGTCGAGGCCCTGCTGGCTCAGGCCGAGGGATTCACACACCGCATCGCCGATACCCGACTGCTGCTCAACCAGGCCCTCGAGAGAGGCGAGACGGTACTGCTGGAGGGGTCGCAGGGCACCCTGCTCGACGTCGATCACGGCACGTATCCGTTCGTGACGTCGTCGAACCCGACGTCCGGCGGCGCGGCCGTCGGATCGGGTATCGGGCCCACCCGCATCAACACGGTGCTGGGCATCCTGAAGGCGTACACCACCCGCGTCGGCTCCGGCCCGTTCCCCACCGAGCTGTTCGACGAACACGGGGAGTACCTCGCCAAAACCGGTGGCGAGATCGGGGTGACGACGGGCCGGCGTCGCCGCTGCGGCTGGTTCGACGCCGTCATCGCCCGTTACGCCACCCGCGTCAACGGCATCACCGACTACTTCCTCACGAAGCTGGATGTGCTGTCGAGCCTGGAGACCGTCCCCATCTGCGTCGGCTACACCGTCGACGGCAAGCGCACCGACGAGATGCCGATGACCCAGAGCGACATCGCGCGCGCCGAGCCGATCTATGAGGAACTCCCCGGCTGGTGGGAGGACATCTCCGACGCCCGCGAGTTCGACGACCTGCCTGCCAAGGCGCGCGACTACGTCTTACGGCTCGAAGAGCTTGCCGGAGCCCATGTTTCGTGCATCGGGGTCGGTCCGGGTCGCGATCAGACCATCGTGCGCCGAGACATCCTGGCGCCTAGGTGACAGACGATCCCAGGGCGCTCGATCCCGAATACGACAGCCACGGCGGATTCCCGAACTTCACCCCGGCCGAACCCGGCCCCGGCTTCGGCCGCTTCCTGACCGCCATGCGGCGCGCCCAGGACCTGGCGGTGTCCGCCGCGCCGGATGCCGGAACATGGGACCGCGCCGCCGACCTGGCCGAGGAACTCGTCGCTCTGCTCGGCCCGTCCGAGGCGGCCGAAGGGGTCGGACCCGCGAACCGGGTGCCTGCCCTGCCCGGCGCGGGCAGCCTGCTGATGCCTCCCTACCGGGTGACCGAGTTCGAGCCCGACGGCGTCGCGCTGGAGGTACAGTTCAGCCGGTTCTCGGTGGGCGGTAACAACGCCGTGCACGGGGGTGTTCTGCCTCTGTTGTTCGACTCGGTGTTCGGCATGGTGATCCACGCGGCGGGTCGTCCGATCAGCCGGACGGCCTTCCTGCATGTGGACTACCGGAAGGTGACGCCGATCGACACGGTGCTGCGCGCACGCGGCTGGGTGCGCGAGGCACAGGGGCGCAAGGCGTTCGTCAACGCGGAACTGCGTGACCCCGACGGGAACCTGCTCGCCGAGGCGAACGGATTGATGATCAGGCTGCTGCCCGGACAGCCGTAACGCACCACCAGGGGGAGGATGGAAAAGGGGCTTCGCGGGTTCCTCCTCATCTGGTGGCGACAGCCCCACGAGTTCGACTGGACCGCACGGTATTTTCGCGCCCAGGGACTGATGCGCGTGCATCAGGTCTTCATCGGCTGTTTCTCGCTGCTGTACGGCGCCACCGCCCTTCTGACCGTGGTGTGGGCGTATTCCGACGGTGGGTCGGTCACCGCCCGGGTCCTGGTGATCGGCATCGCGGCCAGCTCATGCCTGCTCGGGCTTGCCTGGATCTTCGGACCGTGGCCCACCGAGCGTCAGTCCGCGGCGTTCGCCGTCTACGCCGACCTGGCGGTCTTCGCGGTCATCGCCTGTTACCAGGACGCCTTCACCGCGATGCCCGGTCTGGCGCTGTTGGCCACCAACGGCATCTACGTCGTGGTCGTGCACGGCCCGCGGGCGCTGCTGCTGCATCTGGTGTTCACGGCGTCGGTCATCGGCTGGATGACGCTTCGTGTCCTCAACCAGGACATCCACCCGACGTCGGTCATCACGATCCGCCTGCTGACGTTGTTGCCGACGGTGATGTTCCTTCCCGTGATCGTGCAGTCCTATCTGCTCGCCTTGCGGATGGGCGCGCTCGATTCGCTCTACGATCCGCTGACCCGCCTCTACAACCGGCGCGGCCTCGACAGCGACCTGGCACAGTTCCGCGGCGCGGCCGTCGGGGTGCTCGCCGTGGACATCGACAAGTTCAAGGCGATCAACGACAGCCACGGCCACGAGGCCGGGGACCGGGTACTGGTCGCCGTGGCCGACGCCGCCCGGGAGGCGGTGGCGGCGCAGGGTGTCCGGTCGGTCATCGCACGCACCGGCGGGGAAGAGTTCGTCGTGGTGATCGACGGCGGGACGGACGTTCTGCTGAGTACGGCATCGCTGCTGCACGATGCGCTGGCTGCGAGTGACACGTCAGCGGCGCCGACGGTGACCGTGAGCATCGGTGCGGCGTCGGGCCGGACCGACGGCCTGGCCGTGCGCGCGGTGGTGCAGGAACTCATCGAGCGTGCCGATGCGGCGATGTACCGCGCCAAGAATGCCGGCGGAAACCGGACGGTGACGGCTGACGATGCGGTGTCGCCGCAAGAGTGAGTCCTGGTCGGCTGCGGCGTGTCACCATGAGGCCATGACCCACCCGGCCGATCGCCGCCTGCGCAGCCTCACCACGCCGCGGGCCGCGGCGTTGGCGGGCGTGCTGTTCGCGCTGCTGTTCGGCGCCGCGCTGGTGATGATCCGCACCGCGCTGCCCGACGGTGCCGCGCTGGGCACCCAGTGGGCGGACGGGTCAGGGCACCGTCTGCGGATCGCCGTGGTGCTGATGCCGTTCTCCGGCATCGCGTTCCTGTGGTTCATCGGTGTGGTGCGCGACGGCCTCGGCGCTCTGGAGGACAAGTTCTTCTCGACGGTGCTCATCGGCAGCGGGTTGCTGTTCCTGGCGATGATCTACGCGTCGACCGCCGTGGGCGCAGGGCTGATCGCGAGCACCGACTTCGCCGAGCCCGGAATGCGTTCGGAGGTGGCGGCATTCGGCCAGGCGCTGCTGGTGTCGCTGTCCAACACCTATGCGTTGCGGATGGCCGCGGTGTTCATGATGTCGCTGGCCACCATCTGGCTGCGCACCCGGCTGATGCCGATGTGGCTGGTGATCGTGACCTACGTTGTCGCGGCCGGTGTTCTGATCGGAAGCGACATCTCACTGTGGATGACCGTGACGTTCCCGGTCTGGGTGCTGATCGTCAGCCTCGTGATGCTGGAGCGCTCGGGCGTCATCGATCTTCCAGACTCAAAGCACCTGCCGGACACAGCTTGACGGCTTTCCGGGCGTGGTCGAGCTCGTCACCGGTGACGTCCTCGTGCAGGATTTCGACGATCCCGTCGTCGTCCTGATCGAAGATCTCACCGGCCACCATCACGCAGTTGCCGGCCTGGATGCACGCCTCGCGGTCGGCGGAGACCCGTGCCCGCGTCATGTCCAGCTCACCTGGAGCGACTTCAGGCCGTAGATGAAGTGGAACGACCGGAACGCCACGTCGTCGAAGTCCTCGGCCAGCGTCAGCGTGGGGAACCGGCGCAGCAGCGCGGGGAACGCGATCTGCATCTCCATCCTGGCCAGTGGCGCGCCCAGGCAGTGGTGCACCCCGTGCCCGAAGCCCAGGTGACCTGGCGCACCCCGGCTGATGTCGAGAACGTCTGGGCTGTCGATGAATTCGCCGTCGCGATTGCCCGACGGCAGCGACGCGAAGACCAGCCGGCCTGCCGGGATCGCGACGCCTGCGATCTCCACCTCGGTGGTCGTGATGCGCGGAATCGCGGTCTGCACGATCGACAGCCAGCGCAGCAGCTCCTCGACGGCGGGTGCCACCGCGTCCGGGTCGTCGCGGACCGCGGCCAGCTGGTCGGGATGACGCAGCAGCGCCAGGGTGCCCAGCGCCAGCATGTTCGAGGTGGTCTCGTGCCCGGCGAGCAGCAGCAGGCCGGCGATGCCGATCAGCTCGTCGTCGGTCAGCTCGGCGCCGTGGACGCGCACCAGCATGCCGAGGATGTCGTCGCCGGGGTGTGCCCTGGCGTCCTGGACCAGCGCGCCCATGTAGTCGCGGCCCTGCCGCTGCAGCTCAAGACGTTCCGGCATCGGGATCGACAGGTCCAGCTGGCGGGCGCTGCGGCGCTGGAAGTCGTCACGGTCGGCGTACGGCACGCCGAGCAGCTCGCAGATGACCAGGGAGGGGATGGGCAGGGCGAAATGCTCCACCAGGTCGGCCGGGGGTCCGGCCGCCGCCATCGCGTCCAGCTGTGCCGTCACGATCTCCTCGATCCGCGGCTGCAGGCGCTTCATCCGCCGGTGGGTGAACTCGGGGGTGAGCATGCGGCGCAGCCGTTGATGCTCCGGCGGGTCGAGCCCCAACAGGTTCCCGGCCCGGGCCCTGGCCTGGGCCTCCTCGTCGACCTGGGGAGCCCCGGGAAGGACGAAACCCGGCGGCCGCCCATTCGAGAAGCGCGCGTAGTCCGACAGCACCATCTTGACGTCGTCGTATCGCGTGACCAGACAGACCTGCATCCCGAACGCGTTGGTGACGGTCGCAACGCCGTCGTTCTCGCGGATGGCGCGCAGTTCGGGTGTCGGGTCGAATGCATCGCGCCGCATGTGCAGTGGCGGCTGCTCGGGCTTGACGGCCTGACTCATCTTTCGACGCTACCCGCCGACGGCGAAGGTCCCGATCAGCGCGTTGAGGAGCGCCGGGACCGCGCTACGGACCGGTCGCCGTCCGAGAGCGGTGTCGACCGTGCGGCTGCGCATCGAGGGAACCGGGGCGGCGCGGTCCCCCGTCGCCGCGCTCGCCGAGGTTGCGCAGTGCCGGCCACCAGATCTTCGGGCCGATGAGCGTGAACAGGGCCGGGATGATCACGGTCCGCACCAGGAACGTGTCCAGCAGGATGCCGAGTCCGACGATGATGCCGACCTGGGTGAGCACGATCAGCGGCAGCACGCCGAGCACGCAGAACACCGCGGCCAGCACGATGCCGGCGCTACTGATCACCGCTCCGGTCGCCGAGACGGCGCGGACGATGCCGTCGGTGGTTCCGTGTTCGGGCGTCTCCTCCCGTGCGCGGGTCACCAGGAAGATCGTGTAGTCCACGCCGAGCGCCACCAGGAACAGGAACGCGAACAGCGGTGCGGTGTTGTCCAGCGCGGGAAAACCGAACAGATGCACGCTCGCCCAGCCGCCGAGTCCGAGCGCGGCCAGCGCGCTGAGCACCGTCACCCCGACCAGGACCAGCGGCGCCAGCGCCGAGCGCAGCAGGAGGTAGAGCACCAGCAGCACCACGATCAGGATGGCGGGTATCACGACGGCGCGGTCGTGACCGGCCGCGGTGGCCGCGTCGCGGGCGGTGGCGTCCGAACCTCCCACGAGTCCGCCAGGATCGGCCTGGTGTACCGAATCACGCAGTGCGTCAATGGTGTCGAACGCCTCGTCGGAGGCGGGCGCGGCGTCCAGCACCACCGACCACTGGCTTTGGCCGTTCGGTGCCGTGCCCGTGGGGAAGGCCGATACCACTCCCGGGGTCTCGGTGATGGCGCGCTGCACCTCGGCGGCGCGGTCGGTGGACGCGATCACCCGTGCGGGATCGGTGAGGCCGCTGGGGAAGTGCGCGGACAGCGTGTCGAATCCGCTGACCGACTCTGCCTGGACGCGGAACTGCTCGGTCTGCGACAGCCCGACGGGCGTGTAGAACAGCCCCGTGCACAGCAGCGCCAGCGCGCCGATCGACACCACCGCCACCCGTGCGGGCTTGCGCGCGACGGCGGCGGCCACCCGGTGCCAGATCCCGCTGTCGGTCAGCGGTGTGGCACCGACCGCAGGGATGAACGGCCAGAACAGTTTCCGGCCGAACAGGCCCAACGCCGTCGGCAGCACCAGCAGCACGAACACCGCAGCGACGACGAGACCCGCCGCGGCCTGCACGCCGAGGCTGCGGGTGCTCGGCGATGACGCGAACAGCAGCGTCAGCAGAGCCAGCACCACCGTCGCATTGCTGGCGATGATCGCGGGCCCGGCCCGGCGCACCGCGGTGTCCAGCGCTTCACGGTGGGATTCAGTGCGGCCCAGTTCTTCTCGATAGCGCGAGATCAACAGCAGTGCGTAGTTGGTGCCCGCGCCGAACACCAGCACGCTGGTGATGCCGGAGGTCGAGCCGTCGGGGCTCATGCCGAGTGCTTCGGCGACGGCTACGCCGAGCACCGCGGCCACCCGGTCGGCGAAGCCGATGACCAAGAGCGGCACCAGCCACAGCACCGGCGAACGGTAGGTGACGATGAGCAGCAGCGCCACCACCACGGCGGTGACGGCCAGCAGCGTGAAGTTGGCTCCGGAGAACGAGTTCGCGATGTCCGCGCCGAAGGCAGGGCCGCCGGTCACCTGCGCAGCAAGGTCGCCGGGCAGGCCGTCGGTGGCCGCGGCGCGGAGTTCGTCGACCTTGTCCGTGAGCGCGAAGCCGGACAGATCCGCCGACAGCGGCACCGTCGCGACTGCTGCCTGACCGTCCTCGGAGACCTGCGGCGGGGGCGCCGACGCAGCTGCCGGCCCGGTGTCCGCTGCCGCGAGCATGCGGCCGCGGGCGCTGTCCACCGCGTTCAGATCTGCCGGGCTGAGCTGGGCGCCGTCGGAACGGGTGACGACGAGGATGGCGGGAACCAGGTCCCCGCCGGGGAACTCGGTGCGCGCTGCGTCCGCGCGGGCGGACTCCGCCCCGGGCGGCACCGCCACCGGGGACTGCGACTCGGACTCCGAACCGGACAGCGCACCCATCAGCGCGCCGGAGATGACGACGATCAGCAGGGCGATGACCCAGGACAAGCGACGGCTCATGCGGACCAATATTTCAGATAATTAACTATTAATCAACTGAATGAGGTTAGAGTGGGTGCGTGCACGAAGCCGACCGGGATGCGCTGGAGGCCGTGATCGCCGCCGACGTCCGGGCGCTCACGGCCGAGTCCGACCAGATCGGGCACAGTTTCGCCGGCAGGCACGGGCTGACGGCGAACGATTTCCGTGCCCTGCTCCACCTCATGGTCGCCGAGAATGCCGGCACGCCATTGACCGCCGGCGAGCTCAGGAAACGGATGGGCACCTCCGGCGCGGCGATCACCTATCTGGTCGAGCGGATGATCGCGTCGGGACACGTGCTGCGCGAAGCTGATCCGGGCGATCGTCGCAAGGTGATGCTGCGGGTGGCCGAGCACGGCATGGCCGTCGGTCGCGAATTCTTCACCCCGCTGGCCGAGCACACGCGCGAAGCGATGGCCGATCTACCGGACAGCGATCTCGCCGCGGCCCACCGCGTCTTCGTCGCGCTGACGGACGCGATGGGCACGTTCCGCTCGACGCTCAATCCCGGTTGAGCGTCGCCTCTTCCAGGTCGAGACCGTGCAGCATCCCGCGCAGCACCTCGTCGTCGATGGTGCCGCTGTCCCGCTCGGCGATGAAGGCCGCGCGTTCGGCGGCCAGCATCTCCAGCCGCAGATTCCGGAACACCGACATCGGGGATTCGGAGCCGTCGTCGTCGACGCTCTGCCAGGCGTACGCACGCCGCCTGGCGTTCCATGCGCGAAGCACGTCGGCGGCGTGCTCGTCGACGTCGGTGGAGCCGTCGCCCAGCAGCTCGTCGAGCCGGTCGGCCGCCGCACGGGCGGCCTTGTCCTTGGCGGCGGCCGTCGCCATCGCGTCGGCGCGCTTCTGGTCGCCCTGCCCTCCGAGTCGGCGGATCAGCCAGGGCAGTGTGAGCCCGTGCAGGAGCAGGGTCCCCACCACGACCACGAACGTCAGGAAGATGATGTGCGGCCGGCCGGGGAACTGCGCGCCCGTCAGCGTCGTGAGCGGAACTCCGAAGGCCGCTGCCAGAGACACCACTCCGCGCATCCCCGCCCAGGCCACGATGAACACCTGTGCCGGCGCGGGCGCAGGCTCGGCGGCGCGGATCCGCGCCGACAGCAGCCTCGGCAGGTAGGCGAACGGGTACACCCACGCGACCCGCACCGCGATCACCGCGGCGAGCACCGCGACCGACGACGTCAGGAACACGCTGGCCGGGATGCCCTCCATCTCATCGATGACCGCGGGCAGCTGGAGGCCGATCAGCAGGAAGGCGAACGACTCCAGCACCAGCTGGACGGCCTTCCACACCGCGGTGTCCTGCAGCCGGGTGGCGTAGCCGGCCCTCGCGTAGCGCTGCCCGGTGATGAGGGCGGCGACGACGACGGCGAGCACTCCCGATCCATGGATCTGCTCGGCGGTCAGGTAGACGAGAAACGGCGCGACCAGCCCGATGGCGCTCTCGGCCAACGCGTCGTCGAGGCGGGAGCGGATGAACACGATCACCGTGCCGAGCAGGAACCCGACGACGACGCCGCCCGCGGCGGCCAGCGCGAACGTGGTGAGACCCTCCTGCCACGTGGCTGCGGCGCCGATCGCGGCGGCCAGCGCCACCTTGTAGGCGGTCAACGCCGTCGCGTCGTTGAGCAGGCTCTCGCCGCTCAGCAGCGTCATGGTCCGCCGCGGAAGTCCGAGCCGCCGCCCGATCGCACCCGCCGACACGGCGTCCGGCGGTGCCACGATCGCGCCGAGGACGAATGCCGCGGTCAGCGTGAGCTCGGGGACGGTCCGGTACGCCACGAATCCGACGACGGCCGTGGTCGCGAGCGGCAGCCCGACCGCGAGCAGCCCGATCGAGCGCTTGTTGGCGCGCAGGCTCACCGAGCTGCTCTCCAGCCCGGCCGACCACAGCAGCGGCGGCAGCAGCACGTAGAGCACGAGCTCTGGATCCAGGTCGAGTCCGACGATCTCCCGCACGCCGGGAATCAGGCCCACGGCCAGACCGGCGACCACGAGGAACAGTGGCGACGACAGGTCGTAGCGGCGGGCGATCGCGGCCAGGACCACGGATACCACCAGAATCGCCAGCAGCGAGGCACTCATGTTCTGATTCTCGCGGTCCGTCTGGCAGGCTGAAAATCGATGACTGAAACGGTGACGGGCCGCGAGACGGTGATGCTGCTCGGCGCGGGAGAGCGCAGCCGGGAACTGGCGCTGGCATTCCAGCGCCTGGGCGTCGACGTCGTGACCCTGGAGACCCAGCCCGACGACGGCCCGGAGGCGCTGACCGCCCTGATCGACGAGACGACACCGCGCTACCTGGTCTCCGATGCCGGGGCGGTGACGGCCGAGGCGTTGATCGCGGTCGCCGAGCGAGGCGACGTGGAGGTGTTCCCCACCCCGCGCAGCACCCGCCTGTCCCTGGACGGAGAGGGGCTGCGCCGGCTCGCCGCCGACGAGCTGGGTCTGCCGACCGCCCCGTTCTGGTTCGCCGGCTCCGTCGACGAGCTGGCCGCGGTGGCTGCGCACGCCGGCTACCCGCTGGTGGTCAAGCCGGTCGCGGCCGCACCGGGGGAAGGCGAGTCGGTGGTGCTGCGGCCCGAGGACGTGGAGCCGGCGTGGCGCCGTGCCGTCGCCGGGGGCAAGCTCAGCCTGCAGCGCGTGATCGCCGAGACCGTCGTCGACGTCGATGTCGAGGTGACGCTTCTGACGGTGCGCACGACCGGCCCGGCAGGTCCCGCGGTGTCCTTCTGTGAGCCGATCGGCCACCATCAGCGGACCGGTGAACCCCTGGAAGCGTGGCAGCCGCAACATCTTTCGGCGACCGCGCTGGACTCGGCGAAATCGATCGCGGCCCGCATCGTGAACTCGCTCGGCGGGCGCGGGGTGTTCGCGGTGGAGTTGTTGGTGCGCGGTGACGAGGTCTACTTCTCCGACGTCCGCCCGCGCCTGCAGGACACCGGGCTCGTGACCCTGCGCTCGCAGCGGCTCTCTCAGTACGAACTGCACGCCCGTGCCGTCCTCGGGCTGCCCGTGGACACCATCATGATCTCGCCCGGCGCCGTCGAGGTGGCCTACCGCGATGTGCCCGGCACCGGCACCGGCACCGCGGAGCCGCGGCCTGCACTGGCCGACGCACTCGCGGTCGCCGAGAGTGACGTCCGGGTGTTCGATGCCGATGACGCCGTCGGTGGCTCGTTGTGGCGCACCGTCTCCCTGGCGACCGCCCCGGACCCCATCGTCGCCAGGGACCGCGCCCGCCGTGTCGCGGCCGCACTGCGCGGACCACGGGGGACCGAATGACCGACGCCGACGAGCCGGCGGACCGGCCGGCCGCATGGCCGTTCCTGGCCGCGCTGGCCATCATTGTCATCGTCGTGATCGGAATCTGGCTGCTCGACGTCTTCTCCGGCGACGACCTGACCGACGAGCAGCAGATCGCGCGCGCGGCGTCGGGGCAGAACGATGCGCTCCAGCGCGAGGACTTCGCGGACTTCCGCGCGTTCAGCTGTGCGGGCCTTCCCGGTAGCGAGTCCGAAGTGCTTTCGGCACACCGTGATTCGGTGGCCAAGCGCGGCGACCGGTACGTCGACCGGGTCGCCGGTGTGGCCATCGAGGGGCAGCAGGCCAGCGCCGACGTCACCTACTACTTCGACAACGATCCCGACGTGAAGGAGACCGTCGAGATGACCTTCGCGCGTGAGGACGGATCCTGGAAGGTCTGCTCGACCGGTCCCAGCTAGCTGTGGAAGACTGCCGGTCGTGAGCTATGCGGGAGACATCACGCCTGAGGAGGCGTGGAAGCTACTGAGCGAGAACCCCGATGCGGTGCTGGTCGACTGCCGCACCGACGCCGAATGGCGTTTCGTGGGCGCGCCCGATCTGAGCTCGCTCGACCGCGACGTCGTCTACATCGAGTGGAATCGCACCGACGGCACCCGGAACGCCGGCTTCGTCGACGATCTGGTCGCCGCCGGGATCACCCCCGGCGAACGTCCCGTCGTGTTCCTGTGCCGTTCCGGCAACCGGTCCATCGGCGCCGCAGAGGCTGCGACGGAGGCCGGCATCGGGCCGTCCTACAACGTGCTGGACGGATTCGAGGGCAACGTGGACGAACACAAGCATCGCGGCGGCACCGGCTGGAAGGCCGTCGGCCTGCCCTGGAAGCAGTCATGACCAACGAGCGGCCTTCGGTCCCGTCCGTCCGTATCCCGGCCGCCCTGCCTGACGGCGTCAGCCAGGACACCATCGGTGTCCGCGGCGGGCTGCTGCGCTCGGAGTTCCAGGAGACCGCCGAGGCGATGTACCTGACGTCGGGCTACGTCTACGAGACGGCGGGCGACGCGGAGAAGGCCTTCACCGGCGAGATCGACCGTTACGTGTATTCGCGCTACGGCAACCCCACCATCTCGATGTTCGAGGAGCGGCTGCGGCTGCTCGAGGGCGCGCCCGCATGCTTCGCCACCTCGACGGGAATGTCGGCGGTGTTCACCGCGCTCGGTGCACTGCTGGGTGCCGGCGACCGCCTGGTCGCCGCCCGCAGCCTGTTCGGTTCGTGCTTCGTGGTCTGCAACGAGATCCTGCCGCGCTGGGGCGTGGAGACGGTGCTCGTCGACGGCGACGACCTCTCCCAGTGGGAGGAGGCGCTCTCTGTGCCCACCCAGGCGGTCTTCTTCGAGACACCGTCGAACCCCATGCAGCAGCTGGTCGACATCGCCGCTGTCTCCGAGCTGGCCCACGCGGCGGGCGCAAAGGTGGTGCTGGACAACGTCTTCGCCACCCCGATCCTGCAGCAGGGCATGCCATTGGGCGCGGACGTCGTGGTGTACTCGGGCACCAAGCACATCGACGGTCAGGGCCGGGTGCTGGGCGGAGCCATCCTCGGCAGCAGGGAGTACATCGACGAGCCCGTGCAGAAGCTGATGCGCCACACCGGACCCGCGCTGAGCCCGTTCAACGCGTGGACGTTGCTGAAAGGCCTGGAGACGCTGGCCCTGCGTGTGCAACACCAGACGTCGTCCGCGCACCGCATCGCCGAGTTCCTGGAAGCCCACCCGGCGGTCAGCTGGGTGAAGTACCCGTTCCTGGAATCGCATCCGCAGTACGACCTCGCCAAACGGCAGATGACCGGCGGCGGCACGGTCGTGACCTTCGAGCTCAAGGGCGGGACGAAGGAGCGTGCGTTCGAGGTGCTCGACAAGCTGCGCATCGTCGACATCTCCAACAACCTGGGCGACGCGAAGTCGCTGATCACCCACCCGGCCACCACCACGCACCGCGCCATGGGGCCGGAAGGCCGGGCGGCGATCGGTCTCGGCGACGGCGTGGCGCGCATCTCGGTCGGCCTGGAAGGCACCGAGGACCTGATCGCCGATCTGGACCGGGCGCTGTCCTAGGTGTCCCGCAGGACCGACGCCAAGAAGGCCCGTCGCAGGAAGCGTCAGGGTGCTCGCGCCGTAACGTGGCTCCCGGCCGGAGTCGCGGAGCAACTCGAGATCGCTTCGGAGCTGGAGGATTTCGACGCCAGGCTGACCGAGCGTGGTTGGGAGTTCTCCGAGGAGGCCGACGACGACACCGGTGTGGTGTGGTTCTGGCCACCGTCGGCGACCGAACACTCAGACGACGACGAGACGGTCAACGTCACCGTCGTCGTGCTCACGCCTGACGACGGCGGTGAGATCGCCCATGTGGTGTTCGTCGGAACCGACGACGACTACCAGTTCAATCTCGACGAGCTGTTCGACCACCTCGATGTGATCGAGGCGTACCGGGCCGGCGACCCGCTGCCGGTCTTCGGCTAGCGTGCCCGCGAGTTCTGCACCAAGGCTGTGCATTCCGGTGCGCAACGACCCCGGCGCAGAACTCGGCGACTCGGCTAGTCCTTCGTGGCGCCCTCGATGACACCCTGGGCCGCGCGGGCTCTGTCCTCGTAGCTCTTGCGCTTGGCGACGTCGACCTCGAGGAACACCGTGTCCAGGCCGAGTGCCTTGTTCATCGCCCGCCGACCCTTGGGGGGCAGCATCTGGGCGGCCTGGGCGGTGAATCGCAGCGGCGGCGGCACCGATACGTGGGTCTTGGGCTTGTCCAGCGTTTTGACGATGGCGGCGGCGATCTCCTCGGGCTCGACGGGTTTGATCGCGCCACCGGACTTGGTGCCGGAGATGAGCTCGGTGTTGGTGAACGGCGGCATGATCACCGAGACGTTGACACCGTGTGGCGCCATCTCGTCGGCCAGCGCGGTGGACAGACCGACGACGGCGTACTTGGCGCCGACGTAGACCACCTGGCCCGGCAGCGGGATGAGACCCGACAGCGAGGCGATGTTGATGATGTGGCCGCTGCGGCGTGCGACCATGTCCGGCAGCGCCAGCTGGCAGCCGGTGATCACGCCGTAGACGTTGACCTCGAGCGACGACCGGACAGACTGCTCGGTCTCGTCCAGGAATGGCCCCACCGGCATGACGCCCGCGTTGTTGATCAGCACGTCGATGTGGCCGCCCCCGTCGGTACGCGCCTTGTCGAGGAACGTCGAGAAGGACTCCCGGTCGGTCACGTCGAGGGGGTATCCCGAGACGGATCCGAGGTTGGTCAGCTTGGCGACCGAGGATTCCTGAAGTGCCACGTCACGATCACCGATGACGACGCGCGCGCCGCGCTTGAGAAGGGCTTCTGCGGTGGCGTATCCGATGCCCCGCGCGGCCCCGGTGATCGCGATCGTCTTGCCGCGGATGTTGTCCATGCGGCCAAACTTTACACGTGTCAAGTTTCTCTGGGAAGCGGCCTACTGTGCCTCTGTCCCGCCGTAGGTGTCGTGCCAGCGCCACCACGCGTACGGCGCGGACTGCGGATATCCCTCGGGCGAGTCCTCCCAGGTTTCCTGCCGGCCGAGGGCGGTGATGTCGAGGAAGGTCCAGGTGTTGACGAACGCCTCGTCGCCGCGATTGTTGACGAAGTACGTGCGGTAGACGCGCTCACCGTCGTCGTCCGGCCAGCGGATGAAGGCGTTGGTGCCGTGCCACTGGTCGACGCCGAAGTCGACGTCGAACGCGCCTCTGTCGTCGGGAAGGATTGTGTACCAAGGGATATCCCAGCCCATCCGGTCCTTGATCCGTTTGATGCCGGTCTGCGGGCCCCGGGAGACGTAGACGAGGGTGGTGTCCCGGGCGTTGAGGTGGGCGAGGTTGCCGATGTGGTCGGCCATCAGCGAACACCCCACGCAGCCGTGGTCGGGCCAGTCGCCGAGATCGGGATCCATGAACGCGCGATAGACGATCAGCTGGCGACGGCCCGCGAACAGATCGAGCAGCGTCGCCTCGCCGTCGGGCCCGTCGAAGCGGTAGTCCGTGTCGACCGACGTCCACGGCATCCGCCGTCGCCGCGCCGCCAGCGCGTCGCGCGCCCGCGTCATCTGCTTTTCCGTGACCAGCAATTCATTCAGCGCGGACTGCCATTCCTGCGCCGACACGATCTCGGGCGTGCGCACCGGTTCCTCCTCGGGGAAAACGTTCAACAAGTTAGTTGAATATTGCCGCTCAAGAACTACCCGCTCGCGCCGCTATAGTCAACAGAATGGTTGAAGATCTGGCGCTCGATCGGGCATACGCCGCGCTGGCCGATCCCACCCGCCGCCGGCTGCTGGAGGCGCTGCGCGACGGCGACGCCCGCATCACCGACCTGGCCGCGCCCCTGCCGATGACGTTCGCGGGGGTGTCCCGCCATGTGGGCGTGCTGGAGTCGGCAGGCCTGGTGCGTCGTGAGGTGCGCGGCCGCGAGCACTGGCTGTCCCTGCAGCCGGCAGGGCTCAGCCAGGCACGGCAGTGGATCGACGAGCAGGCCGACTTCTGGTCGACGCGGGCCGACGCGCTGGCGGAACGGCTGCGCGAGAAGAAGCACGCGCGGTGACCGCCGGCCCCGTCGTCCGGGTGCAGCGCGTCATGCCCGCGACGCCCGAGGAGGTGTTCGACCAGTGGCTCGACCCGGACGCGCTCGCCGACTGGATGTGCCCGCGTCCTTCGCGGTGCGTGGCGATCACCGTCGAACCGCACGTCGGCGGGCGGGTGCGGTTCGACGTCGACACGTCCGGCCACCTGGTGCTGATCGTCGGCCAGTTCCTCGCCATCGAACGTCCGAACCTGTTGCGCTTCACGTGGTCTCACTCCGGCTGGCAGGATCCGACGGCCACGAGCGTGGTCGACGTGACGTTCCGGCCGCACGGTGACGACGAGACCTTGATGTCCATCGAGCATTCGCTGCTGCCCCCCGAGGCGTTCGACGACCACGACCTCGGCTGGACACGCACCGCGGAGCAGTTGGCGGCGGTGCTGTCCGGTCGCAGGACGTCGCAGTGATGCCGGATCCCGCCGCGGGGGAGGTGCGCTTCGTGGCGGTCGGCCAGTCCGATCCGCTGGCCGCACCGCTGATCGACGAGCTCGCGGTCGAGTACGCCGACCGCTACGGCGGCGTCCGTGACAAGGTGCACGCATGGCTGCGCCGCTACCCGGCAGCAGAGTTCGAGGGCCCCGGCGGCGGCCTGCTGATCGGGCTGCTCGACGGTGTGCCGGTGACCGGCGGCGCGTTCCGGCGCTTCGACGCCACCACTGCCGAACTGAAGAGGATCTGGACCGACAGCAGGCACCGGCGCCGTGGATATGCGCGAAAGCTGCTGTCCCGACTGGAATCCGACATCGCCGCGCGCGGGTACACGCGGGTCTACCTGACGACCGGCGACCGCCAGCCCGAGGCCGCGGCGCTGTACCTGTCGACGGGCTACACCCGACTGGACGAGCCGCTGACCGCCGAGGGCGAGGTCTATCCGGTCGCCTTCCTGAAGGCGCTGTGAGCGGGCTATAGGCTTGACGACGTGTCGCAGGCGGCCGTGGGGTGGTTGTTGCTGGCCGGCGCCGTACTGACCTTCGTGTTCGGCGGTGTGACGCGTCTGGTGGTCGGGCGCCGCCGTGACAGCAGGGCGGTGCGCCTGCTCGTGCACATCTTCCGGCGGACCGGCATCGCCCGGGTGCTGTTCGGGCGCTTCCAGGATGACGTCCTCGACGACGACGAACTCGACACCATGATCCTCATGCCTGCGATCGTGATCGCCTGCGGACTCGCCCTCACGGCGATATTCCTGCTCGGCTACGGAGCGCTGGCTTAGAGAGCTCGCGTCACGGCGTCGCGGATCGGCCCGCGCCAGACCGGACCGTGCCCGGGCAGCAGCACCTCCGTGTCGAGCAGCGCCAGCGCTTCGAGGCTGCGCCGGCAGGTCTGCTCGTCGTGGTTGAACACCGACGGCAGCAGCTGCGGCCCCCGCCGCGGTGCCACCGGATGGTCGGTGACCAGTGCGTCACCGCTGACCAGGACGCCGTCGACGATGTACGAGCAGTGCCCGCCGGTGTGGCCCGGGGTGGGGACGGATTTGGGGGCGCCGGGCAGCGATGCCGCAAGATCCGCGGTGAGCGCCCCCGTGGTGGGAATGCCTGTATGCGACAGGCCGCCCTTGCGCATGATGGCCACCGACCACTTGAGCCACTTGGGCTGCCACGCGTGCATCGCCACATCAACCGGTGACGCCTGCTCGAGGTACTCCCGCTTGGCGTGGCCGACCTCGGCGGGGTGGCAGTACACCGGCGTGCCGTGTTCGGCGGCGAACCAGATCGCCGTGCCGAAATGGTCGACGTGGGCGTGGGTCAACAGGATTGCGCGCAGGTCGTCGACTCCGAAGCCGAGGGAACCGAGGGAGGCGAGCACGTCGTCCCGGTGTCCGGGGAAGCCCGCGTCGATCAGCATCACGCCGTCGCCGTCGGTGACCAGAGTCCAGTTCACCAGGTCGGTCTGGGCGAAGTGGACGCTGTCGGTGATGGCCGTGAGGACCGGGGACATGAAGCGAGTGTAGAAACATAGGCATGGCTGAACTGAAACTGGGCTACAAGGCGTCGGCGGAGCAGTTCGCACCGCGGGAACTCGTCGAACTCGCGGTGGCCGCCGAAGAACACGGCATGGACAGCGCGACCGTCAGCGATCACTTCCAGCCGTGGCGGCACGAGGGCGGCCACGCGCCGTTCTCGCTGGCCTGGATGACCGCGGTCGGTGAGCGGACGAAGAGGCTGCAGCTGGGCACGTCGGTGCTGACGCCGACGTTCCGGTACAACCCGGCCGTCATCGCGCAGGCCTTCGCGACGATGGGGTGCCTGTACCCCGGCCGCATCTTCCTGGGCGTCGGGACGGGCGAGGCCCTCAACGAGATCGCCACCGGCTACGAGGGCGAGTGGCCGGAGTTCAAGGAGCGCTACGCGCGGCTGCGGGAAGCGGTTCGTCTGATGCGCGAGCTCTGGCTGGGCGACCGGGTGGATTTCCAGGGCGAGTACTACAAGACCAAGGGCGCCTCGATCTACGACGTGCCCGAGGGCGGCATCCCCATCTACATCGCCGCGGGCGGGCCGCAGGTCGCCAAGTACGCCGGCCGTGCCGGCGACGGCTTCATCTGCACCTCCGGCAAGGGCGAGGAGCTGTACAAGGACAAGCTCATCCCGGCGATGCGGGAAGGGGCGGAAGCCGCCGACAAGAACCCCGACGACATCGACCGGATGATCGAGATCAAGATCTCCTACGACACCGACCCCGAGGCGGCACTCGAGAACACCCGGTTCTGGGCCCCGCTGTCCCTGACGGCCGAGCAGAAGCATTCCATCGACGACCCGCTGGAGATGGAGAAGGCCGCCGACGAACTGCCGATCGAGCAGGTGGCCAAGCGCTGGATCGTCGCGTCTGATCCCGACGAGGCCGTCGACAAGGTCAAGGACTATGTCGGCTGGGGCCTCAACCATCTGGTGTTCCACGCCCCCGGCCACGACCAGCGGCGTTTCCTGGAGCTGTTCCAGCGCGACCTGGAGCCGAGGCTGCGCAAGCTCGGCTGACGCGCCGGAGACCCGGGCAGATGATCCGGATTCTCGCGACGCTGATGGGCCTGGCCGCCCTTGCCGTCGCGGTGGTGGGACTGGGTGCCCGCCACCTACCTCTGAGCGGACATCCGACGCTCATCCTGGCCGCCGCGGCGCCCTACCTGGCGGTGGCCGCCCCGGCGGCCGTGCTGCTGCTGGGGTTCGGCAGGCGGTACGTGCTCACGCTGGTCGCGTTCGCGGTGACGGTCGCCGTGGTCTGGGTGTACCTGCCCCGCTACCAGGTGCCGGCAGCCTCGGAAACGACCGCCGTCGAGGTGCGGGTGCTCACCGCGAATCTCGGTATGGGACAAGCGGATCCGCCGGCCTTCGTCGCACTTGCCGATCAGACTGCCGATGTGGTGGCGGTACAGGAGATGACGCAGGAGGCGGCTGACGGGCTGTCGGCGGCCGGTATGGACACCCGGTTCCCGTACCGGGTCATCGCGCCCGCGCCGATGGCGTCGGGCATCGGGATCTGGAGCAGACATCCGATCGTGCACTCGGGGCGCATCGACGGCTATGCGCTGCCGATGGTGGGGTCGCGGATCCGCATCCCTGGCGTCGTGGTGGACGCCACCGTGCTGTCGGTGCACCTGGCCGCACCGTGGCCGATGCCGATCGGCGCCTGGGCCGCCGACATCGGGCGGTTCCCCGAGACGCTGGCCGAGGTGGGCCGTACCGCGGGCGCAGGCGCGGTGATCGTGGCCGGCGACTTCAACGCCACCGCCGACATGGCACCCTTCCGGCGGCTGCTGGAGCAGGGTTACGGTGACGCCGGCATGGATGCCGGAGCCGGCCTGGCCCGCACGTATCCAGGCGGCGGAAGCTGGCCGGCGGTACTGGGTATCGACCACATCCTGACGAAGAACTCCGCGGCTGCCTCCGCGAGAACCGTGGTGGTCCCGGGCGCCGACCACCGCGGGTTGCTCGCGACGCTTCGGGTGCCGGCGGACATGACGGCCAGCTGACACGCGACGTCAGGCGGGTGGGTGGACACGGAAGATCCGGAACTGCGCGCCCCCGTTGGGTCCGGTGACGGTCATGGCGAGCGTGCCGATCCCGGCGCCGTCATCCCACATGGTCGGGTACCGGATGTTGACCGCGTCGAGTTCGCCCAGCCCGGACGGCCGTGGCACCAAGATGTAGCGCAGACCGCTCTCGGTGGGGTTGTTCAGCTTCTCGAAGAAGTCGTAGTCGCTGCGGACCACGAACTGGTCCGGACGTTCGGAAGCCAACCACATCCGTGCCAGGCCGAAGGTATCCATCAGCACCGACCCTTCGGGCAGCTCCTGTTCGTCGAACCATCTGACGGTGTTCTCGGCGATCTCGCCGGACCAGTAGAACCAGAAGCCGCTCGGCGGATATTCGTCGGGCCACAGCGCAGACCGTAATCCGAACTCTTCTTTTCCGATGTCGGGATCCATCATCGACTGCCAGGTCACCGGGATCGACGAGAACAGACTGGCCGCCATGACCACCGAAATCGCTGCGCGCCACAGGTTCAGCGCACGGTCGGGCCCGGATCCGGTGGGCCAGCACGTCAGCAACCCCACGATGACCAAGGGCACCAGGACGATGAAGAAGCGGAACCACCCGAAGGTCGAGCCGAGCAGAATCGCCACGGATTGGAACAGCAGCACCGAACCGAACACCACGAGCGGCGCGAGCGGTTCGTATCGCCGCCGGCAGATCACGGTGGCGCCGACCGTGGCAACGACGACCAGCGCCAGCGGTTCGATGCCGAAGATGTTGGCGGCGATCACCTTCAGGAGCGGGCCGAAGCCCACCTCGCCGGCGTTTACGATCCCCGCGGCCGCCACCTGCGCACTGTTGCCGTACTGCGAGGTGAACTGGGCGAGCAGGCTGGCATCGAGGAGCCACCCGGACAGCGCCCACACCACGAATACGCAGACGATGGGGAAACCCATGATGACGCCGTCGTGGAGGGCCAGGCGCAACGCGGGCTTCCACTGTGGCGGGGTGCGATGCCGGATCAGCGACGTGGTGATGACCATTGCCGTGGCGGCAGCGGCGGCGATCAGCGCCTCGTAGCGCACCAGGTACGCGACGCCGAACGCGATACTGGCCAGGCACAGATCGACCGTCGACTCGACCCGGATCCAGCGGATGAGCCTGCGGCACGCCCATAGCAGCACGAAGCAGAACGCCGCCTCGCTCATCCCGTTGGCGCCGTAGAGCACGATCATCGGGTTGAGCGCGAACGCGGCGACGGCCATGATGCGCACGGGCCTGGAAACACCTGCGTCGACGGCGATGCGCCGCAGTACGACGACCGCTGCGGCCATGAACGCGGCGCTCTGGATCACGCCGCTCAGCCCGATCGTCTTCAGCTCGGGCCACCAACGGCTCAGCGGCAGCAGCGGAACCTGCGCGAAACTCGGCAACGGGTTCCAGACGAACCCGACCGCGCCCAGATGTGGGAACCTGCTCATCACCACATAGCCGGCATTGCCGGTGCGGCTGGTGGCGTCGGGGTTGATGTAGCCGACCCGGAACAGGAAATAGCCCAGGGCGGCGTAGAGGGCCATGCAGACGACGAACAGGGCAACCACCGGTCGGCGATCGCCACCGGCGGCCGGAACACCGGTGGTCGTCTCGGGTTCAGCCGGTGTGTGCTCTGCGGTCAGCGACATCGATGGTCAGGGTTGCGGCGGGGCAGACGGGGGCACCTGATGCGCGCGCCGCCTCCGGCGAATTCCGCTGGCCGCCATGGCGAGGGCGGCGATCACGACGGCCGCGCAGCCGATCAGGGCCCACGGGAGCCACTGGGTCCCCGCATCGGCGATCAGCAGCGCGGGACCCTGCGATCGGATGGTGAGGTTCTCGGGTTCGCCGTCGGGGCCCTTCACCACCACATCGCCGGTCAGATCCCGCCAGCCGCGGGGCAGGTCGGCGACGTGGCCCAGGATCTCATCCACCAGCTGCCAGTCACCGGTGGTGGTCACCAGTACGACGGTGCGGCCGCGGTCGGCGAATGCCTGCATGCTGCCCAGACCCTGCGGAAGATTCAGGCCCACTGCATTTCTCGGGGCGAACGAGGCTGAGACCTCAGCTTCTTCGCCCGCGGTGATCGGTGAATCGAGGTCGTTGTCGACGAGCTGACCCGAATGGGCCACGATCAGTGCACCGGAGCCGCTGGTCACCGCTTCCGGCAGGTCGACCAGCTCCGGTCGCAACTGTCGTGCCGTCAGTCGCTGGATGCCTGCGATCACCGTCGAGGCCCGGGACAGGAACGCCGGCGTCGATTCACCAAGGGCGACCTGAAAAGTCGGCGCGAATCCGACAGGCAACGCGCCGAACCCACCCATCGAGACGCTTCCCCCGACCACCGATATGGTCGACGTCTCGTCCAGATCGAAGGTCAGCGGCACGGTGCGCGGATTGCAGGCGCCGGGAGCGGGCTCGTAGGACACGAGGAACTCCCACGCGGCCATGCTGCCGCCCAGGTCTCCGGGAATCGTGAACCTCGCGTCGACCACCCCGGCCGGGCCCAACTCTGCGGAATAGACCACCCGCCCGGTCGACTGGATGGTGAGCGTGGCCTTCTCGTCCTGCTTGACCGGGGTGTGATGGGCGATCAGGTGGGTTTCGATCGCACCCGGGTTCGCAAGGCCGAACATCGAGGTATCGGGTGTCACGTATATCGAGGCCTGGCCGAGGACGGAGAGGCGGCCGGTGACGCCGAGCTGCGCGAACGTCGCGGTGCCTCCGCCGCGGACGTCGTACTGCTCGACGGAGTCGACGGCGGTGGTCGAAATCTGGGACAGGGCCAGCAATTCGGTGCGGAACAGTGCCGTCTGCTCCACGAGCCGATTGCCCTCACCGCTGATCACCAGATAGGGCGACCCGGGAGTGTTCATCAGATCCACACGCGGCTCGCCCCCGCCGCGGACCACGATGTCGCGCCGCATGGGGTCCCATCGGGCCGGCGTCGGCTCCTGGCGCCGAGGCAGCGGCTTGACGGTGAAGCGGATGGGCAGCGCCCGATAGTGCACGCTCAGCATGGACACCAGGCTGAGGACGGCTTGCGCCTCGGACGGGTACGGCGACGGATCGACGAAGATGTCCACCTCGGACAGCACAGAGGGGAAGAACTGCGCCAGGGTGCGTGGCCGCCCAGGCTGTGTGTCGAATCGCACGGCCAGTCGGCTCAGCGTGACGTTGGGCGGAGTGCCGCAGATCGAGTCGCCGTCCGTCTGCCGGAGAACGACGACGACCCGCGCGAAATGGTCACGGACCTCGACGGTGGACAGGTCGACGCTGACCGGAACCGTCACCTGACCACTGCTGACGTCGGGCAGGCGCACGGAGGTGATGAGACTGCCGTCCTGCCTGGTGAATTCGAGGTATCCGGCGGTGATGTTGCTGACGGACTGAATCTGGCCGATGAGCGCCCCGGGACGGGCGCCGTCGGCTGCCGGGATCGACACCGTCTGAGCGGAGTTGGCCGAGTTGAACCCGATGGTGGGGCTCATGCCCAGCGCTTCCGAGGTCAGGACCACGCCGTCGGTGTTGGGCACACTCGCGTTGTTCGGCCCACCCCACGCCATGGGCGGGACCGCCAGCAACGTGACCACGAGCCCGATCACCGCGAACAACGACACACCCCGTCGCGCCGTCATCGTTGCGACTCCGCGGACACGGGCGCGTCGAGCGGCTGGCCGAGGCCGTGAACTGTCTTCTCCCAGTAGGACGGTCGGACCACCAACTGAAGGGCGGCTTTGAGCGCGGCCACCGACTGCAGTACCCAGTACGGCGGCATCAGCAGGGCGGCCCACCACATGTAGGGCTTGTTCAACGTCTTCGTCACGACGAGTCCCATGAAGATGGAGATCGGCGTCCCGATGATGAACAGCGCGAGGCAAAGGTAGTACGCCAACGGTGGAAACAACCATTCGATGAGGGCCGGACGGCCGATTATCCACTGCACCATGGTGAACCAGAAGACGATGTTCAGGACGCTGGTGATCGGCACCCCGCCGGTCATGTTGATCAACCGGAGTATCGCGACCGTGCCGATCTCACGGCGCAGCGCCGCGGGATCGCGCAGGTGCACCAGCATGGTCTGCAGATAGCCCTTGTACCAGCGTGACCGCTGGCGAATCCAGTTGATGACGTCGGAGTTGGCCTCTTCCAGCGTGATCGAGTCCAGGATCAGCGTGCGGTAGCCGTAGCGAGCGAGGCGGACGCCTAAGTCGGCGTCCTCGGTGACGTTGAATTCGTCCCAGCCGCCGATCTCCCGCCAGGTGCTGGTTCGCATGTGATTGGACGTCCCACCCAGTGGCACAACGCACTTCAGTTCTTCGACCGCCGGCAGGATCAACCCGAACCACTGGTCGTACTCGATCGAGAACCATCGCGTCAACAGGTTCTGGCGTTCGTTGAAGTAGCCGAGGCGTGCCTGCAGACAACCGACGTCGTCGGGCATCCGGCGGAATGCGGCGACTGCTCGGCGAAGCTGCAACGGATCGGGGATGTCCTCGGCGTCGTAGATGGTCACCATCTCACCGCGCAGATCGGGCAGTGACATGCCGTAATTGCACGCCTTGGGTTTGGTCCGCGGGAGGCTGTCCGGGACGATCACCACCCGGATGTCCTGCAGGTCGGACTCCAGAAGCGCTGTCTGGGTGGCGATGTCGTCTTCCTCGACCAGCAACAGGATTTCGAGTTTGTCTCTCGGATAGTCGATGTTGAGGACACCGGTGATGAGGTTGGACACGATCGACGGTTCGTCGTACACCGGCAGCAACACGGTGTAGACCGGCAACTCGGCGTCGGGCAGGGCCAGGGCTTCGTCGGCGCTGACATGGATCAGGGCCGACGAACTGATCCCCTTGATGAGCAGATAGTTGCGGTCGATCGTCGACGCGAGGTACAGCACGGCCACGATGCAGGTCAGCGCAGGTGGAATCACGGTAGGCATCGCGAACGTCGCAGCGGCCAGCAGCGCCACGCCCGCAGCGACGACGAACACGGATCTGCGGCGCGCCTGCTTTCGCGCCGACATGTGGACCGGCAGCACGGCCGTGGGTGCCGTGTCAGGCACTCGTCGACGCCCCGGCGTCGTCGCTGTCCAGGCCGGCCGCGGCCAGTACCCGGTTCGCCACGTCGGCGGCCCGCAGGATCACCTGCGGGTCGACCGGATGCTCGGTGGTCGCCTTCTGGCGAGCGATCCACAGTGCCGGTTCCACAACGGAATTCATCACCGTGAGCGGAGCGGGCGGTGGAGGCTGATGGTCCGAGTGGAGATCCTGGTTGACCAGCACGGTCACGCGCTGGTAGGTGTCGTCGGCGCGCCACGCCCACGTCACCGCGTACCAGTTCTGGCTCGCGCCGTCGGTGGCCGTGGCGATGTCGGTGTGAATCACCTCGGCGCCGTCAGGCCGGAACGTCAGCCCGCTCAGATCAGCCGGGCGATAGTCCAGGGGGCGGCTGCTCGGGTACCACACCGCATCCGAATAGTCGGCCAGCGCCGCTTCGGTGGGTGCACTCATCACGTCCACAGCGGCCGCGGGCAGGCCTGCTGCCGGGGCCACCGGATCGCGGGTCAGTGTGGCGCCGGAACCCAGGAAGCGGGTGATGAAGTCGAAGCTCTGCGGTTCGCCGAGCTGGGCGCGCTGCGTCCAGTCCGGCTGTGCTGCGGTCACGGCCGCATCTCGCGGTGTCGTGGGATGCAGTGCGAACAGCGCGGCGGACAGCACCGCGAAGGCCACCAACGACACCGGCGAGTGTCGATGATCGCCGGGCCGGGGGTGCGCTACGGCGGTGCGGGAACGGACATGCAGCGCCAGGCACGCCCCGACGGGCGCGGCCGCACCGACGATGACGATGGTGACCTCCGGGCTGACCGGGACCCCGGAGACGACGAAGGCCGTCGACGCCAGGACGTATCCCAGCGTCACGCCGAGCCGTCGGCGCGTCGGTGCCAGGCGACCACCGAGGTAGACGGCGACGGCGCCGAGGACCACCACCACGAGGGCCGCTGCCGTGTCGGAGCCGCCGAACATCGCGACGGCCAGCAGGTACGGCAGCGGCGTGGCACAGCAGATCGCGAACACCCACAGCGGCCACATGTGCACGGCATGGCGGAGGCCGAACAGCACCGCCGCGAGACAGGCCAGCCACAGCGGCAGACCGAGCAGCGGCACTCCCCAGAACCCGGCCAGGGTGGGCATCCGGTTGTTCACCAGGTAGATGGCGACGAAGCCGCTGATCCCGATCAGCGCCGTCACGATCCAGTCGGATTCGACGTCGTCGACGCCGCGCGGAGTAGATCGATAGCCGACGGCGCCCACCGCCAGCAGTACCGGGAGGGCGACGACATAGGCGGCCCGGGATCCGCTCAGCGCATCGGTGAGCAGTTCGGAGTACATCGTCGCGAACGCGACAGCTGTCAGAACGGCCGCCGCGACCATCCGGACCGCATACGCGGTGGCCGGCGCACGGGTGGTCTTGCCCTCGAGCGGTAGGGCGCGCGGGGGAGCGCTCGCCCCGTCCCGCACGGACGCGCTGCTGTCGGACAAGGGCACGACGACCATGGCACCCCCGAGGGCTGGGAACGGCTCTTGCGAGCGAATGAACTTGGCGGCTGGGTGAACCCGAGAACTGAGATTAGCGTCAATATTCAAACTTGGCAATGTAGACAGCGACGCGAACCAAGCTTGTCACCAGTAGGTAATGCCGATGAACATAGCTGTGGCAAATAGTTAGCCCTTCACGTCAATAGTCGGCGCCGGGTGGGTGTGGCTGCCGCGGGGGATCTGCGGAAAGCTGGGTGTGTGCGCGACGCCAGCAACTCATCGACCATCTCCGCCATCTATGTCGCGTCACCCGAGGGGGACACCGGCAAGTCGACGATCGCGCTGGGCATCCTGCACCGGCTGGCCGCCACCGTCGCCAAGGTGGGCGTCTTCCGGCCCATCACCCGCGGCGGCGGCGAGCAGCGGGACTACATCCTGGAGCTGCTCCTGGACCACACCACCGCGGACCTGCCCTACGACGAGTGTGTGGGCGTCACCTACCAGCAGCTGCACGACGATCCCGACGCCGCGCTGGGCGAGATCGTCGATCGCTTCCACCGCGTCGCCGACCGCTGCGATGCGGTACTTGTCGTCGGCAGCGACTACACCGACGTCGCTGCCCCCAGCGAGTTGTCGGTCAACGCGCGCATCGCAGCCAACCTCGGCGCACCGGTGGTGCTGGCCGTCAACGCCAAGGGCCGCACCCCCGACCAGGTCGCCCAGGTGGTCGAGGTCTGCGTAGGCGAGATCGCCGCGCAGCACGCGTTCACCGCTGCGGTGGTGGCCAACCGGTGCGATCCGGCGCAACTCGGCGAGGTGCGTGAGGCGCTGAAGGCGGTCGAACCGCACAGCTATGTGCTGCCCGAGGAACCGCTGCTGGTGGCGCCGTCGGTCGCGGAACTCCAGGCCGCGGTGGAGGGCACGATGGTGCAGGGCGATCCCGCCCTGCTCGACCGCGAGGTCCTCGACGTGCTCGTCGCCGGCATGACCGCCGAGCACGTGCTGGAACGGCTGACCGAGGGCGTCGCCGTCGTCACCCCCGGTGACCGCTCCGACGTCGTCCTCGCGGTGCTCAGTGCCCATGCCGCCGAAGGCTTTCCGTCGCTGTCCGGGGTGATACTCAACGGCGGGCTCACCCTGCATCCCGCCATCGAATCGCTGGTGTCGGGCCTGGGCCAGCGCCTGCCGATCGTCGAGACCCGGTTCGGGACCTTCGAGACGGCGAGCAGGGTGGCGGCCACCCGCGGGCGGGTGACCTCAAAGTCGCACCGCAAGATCGACACCGCGCTGACGCTGATGGAAACCCACGTCGATACCGCGGATCTGCTTGTGCACCTGGCCATCGAGATGCCCACCGTGGTCACCCCGCAGATGTTCACCTACCAGCTGCTCGACCGGGCCCGCTCGAACCCGAAGCGCATCGTGCTCCCCGAGGGCAACGACGATCGCATCCTCAAGGCCGCCGGCCGGCTGCTAAAGCGCGGCGTGGCCGAGCTGACGATCCTCGGCGACGAAACCCAGGTGCGCGCGCGGGCGGCCGAGCTCGGCGTCGACCTGTCCAGCGCCGTGGTGCTCGACCCGCAGACCAGCGAGCTGTGCGACCAGTTCGCCGAGCAGTACGCGAAGCTGAGGGCGCACAAGGGGGTCAGCGTCGAGCAGGCCCGCGAGATCATCCACGACGTCTCGTATTTCGGCACCATGCTGGTGCACAACGGCATGGTCGACGGCATGGTGTCGGGCGCGCGGCACACCACCGCGCACACGGTGCGGCCCGCGTTCGAGATCATCAAGACGCTGCCCGACGTGTCCACCGTCTCGAGCATCTTCCTGATGTGTCTGGCGGACGAGGTGCTGGCCTACGGTGACTGCGCGATCGTGCCCGACCCGACGGCCGAGCAACTGGCCGACATCGCTATCTCCTCGGCACGCACCGCGGCGCAGTTCGGCATCGCGCCCAGAATCGCGATGCTGTCGTATTCCACCGGCACCTCCGGAACGGGTGCCGACGTCGACAAGGTCAGGAAGGCAACCGAATTGGTGCGGTCCCGCGAACCCGACCTGCTGGTGGAGGGGCCGATCCAGTACGACGCCGCGGTGGAACCGTCCGTCGCCGAGACCAAGATGCCCGACTCCGAGGTGGCCGGGCGCGCGACGGTGCTGATCTTCCCCGACCTCAATACCGGCAACAACACCTACAAGGCCGTGCAGCGCAGCGCGGGGGCCATCGCCATCGGCCCCGTCCTGCAGGGGCTGAACAAGCCGGTCAACGACCTGTCGCGCGGCGCGCTGGTGGAGGACATCGTCAACACCGTGGCCATCACCGCGATCCAGGCGCAGGGGACCTCGCGATGACGCGCTCGGTGCTGGTGCTCAACTCCGGTTCGTCGTCGGTGAAATATGCTGTGGTGAACCCGGATTCGGGTGTCCTGGTTGCCGACGGGATCGTCGAACGCATCGGCGAGTCCGGCGGGGGCGGCTCGGGTTCTGCAGGGGTCGCCGATCACGCCGAGGCCATGCAGGTGGTGTTCGACTCGCTGGCCGCCGACGGGCACGGCCTGGACGATCTCGACCTGGTGGCGGTGGGCCACCGAGTGGTGCACGGCGGGCCCGATCTGTATCGGCCGACGGTCATCGACGACGCCGCGATCGCGCGCTTGAAGGAGCTATCGCCCCTTGCGCCCCTGCACAATCCGCCGGCGATCCAGGGCATCGAGGTGGCTCGTGCGGCGCTTCCCGATCTGCCGCACATCGCGGTGTTCGACACCGCCTTCTTCCACGACCTGCCCCCTGCCGCGGCCACCTACGCGATCGACGCCGAGGTGGCCCAGAGCCGGCACATCAGGCGATACGGTTTCCACGGCACGTCGCACCAGTACGTGAGCGAGCAGGCTGCTGTCTTCCTCGACGCACCGCTGGAGTCGCTCAGTCAGATCGTCCTACATCTGGGCAACGGCGCCTCGGCGTCGGCCATCGTCGGCGGCCGGCCGGTGGAGACCTCCATGGGACTGACCCCGATGGAGGGTCTGGTGATGGGAACCCGTTCCGGCGACGTCGATCCCGGCCTGATCTTCTATCTGTGGCGCGAGGCGGGCATGAGCGTCGAGGACATCGAGTCGATGCTCAATCGGCGGTCGGGCGTACGCGGCCTCGGTGGCGAGGTCGACTTCCGGGTGTTGCACCAGCTGATGGGTTCCGAATCCGAAAAGGAGCGGGCCGCAGCGCAATTGGCCTACGACGTCTACATCCACCGCCTGCGCAAGTATATCGGCGCCTACCTGGCGGTCCTCGGCTCGGCGGACGTGCTCACGTTCACGGCCGGGGTGGGCGAGAACGACGCGGCGGTCCGGCGGGACGCACTCTCGGGCCTCACCGCGTTCGGGATCGAGCTCGACGAGCACCTCAACGACAGCCCCGCCCGCGGTGCCCGGCGGATCTCGCCCGACGGCGCACCGACGACGGTGCTAGTTATTCCGACCGACGAGGAGCTTGCGATCGCCCGGGCGTGTGCGGGTGTACTTGGCGGCAGGCTCGGCGACGGGTAGCTCGCGATTCGGGTCGCAGACCTTCAGCAACCGCCGGACGTGGTTACCCGGCAGCAGTTGCCAGCGCACGCCGGTGCGCGCACAGACCACGTTGATGTTGGACAGTGCGGCAAATCCCGACGCCGCGAAGAACTCGACGGTCTGCAGGTCCACGATGAGCTTGCGGGACCCGCCGAGGCGCTTCTCGATGTAGCGGGCCAGGGCCATGCTGTTGGTGGCATCGATCTCGCCGTGGATGGTCACCAGCACGGTGGACGGCGGCAGCTCGCACGCGGAGAACGTGGCGCGGTGGTGCTCTTCGCGCAGTTCGAACGATGTGGGATCCGGCCGGAACACCCGCTGGGTGCTGGATACGGGTGACAGTGGTTCTGATATCGGGTCGTACGTGGACATATGAACTCCCCTGGTACGAAATGAGCGCAGAGCGCTCGGCGTCATTGATTCGTACTGCGGGTGAGGTCAGGGGATCGGGCCCTAGAGTCTCAAAGCTGCGCCGATGACGTCACCTGGTGGTGGAGTCACGATACTACGGAATCCGTGGGTTGACCATAAGCAGATCAGAATCCCATCGATGCACTTTCACCTGGAGTTTCGGTGCCCTGTGCGGTGAGGGCCGGGCCGTTTGCCGGACGGCAGGGTCGATTCCGCAACCGTCAGCAACGGAATTCGTCGTTGCTGCGGGCATTGGCAAAAATTATTATGCGTGTAATTATTTGGCGATGCTCGACGGGAAGATCGCCATCGTCACCGGCACCAGCAGGGGAGTGGGCGTCGGCATCGCGCACGAGTTACTGCGGGCGGGCGCCACCGTGATCGGGTGTTCACGCTCGAAGCTGGCCGAGATCCCCGGCGTGGGCGACCACCCCGGCTGGGCGCAGCGTTCCGCGCAGCTGGTGTGCGACCAGGGCGACTACCGGGCGATCGACGCCATGGTGGCCGAGGTGGTGAAAACCTATGGGCAAGTGGACATTCTGGTCAACAATGCCGGCGGCACAGTACCGACGCCGCACGTCGAGGACGTCCCTGCGCTCGTCTCCCGCATCCAGGGTGCACCGTCATCCGACGATGACCTGGAACGGACGATGCTGTTCCACGCGTTCGCGATCCAGATGAACCTGATCAGCCCGCTCTGGTTCGCCATCCGCGTCTACCGGCAGATGCGCGACCAGGACGGCACCGGCTGCATCATCAATGTCTCCAGCGGCGCAGGGCATCCCGCGGGGTCGCCGACGCTGGTGTCCTACGGTGCAGCCAAATCCGGGCTGAACCACCTCACCCGGTCGCTGGCCGAGGAATGGGGTCCGCACGCGCGGGTCAACTGCGTGGCACTCGGCCCCACCATCACCGAGAACTTCCGCTCCTTCGTGCTGCCCGACGACGACCCCACCGGCGCCACCTACTTCGAGGCGATACCGCTCAAACGCGGGGGCGAGCCAGCCGAAGTGGGCCGGACGTGCGTGTTCCTCGCCTCCGGCGCCGCGGATTTCATCAACGGCACGACGATCGAGATCGACGGCGGGATGCTGCCGGGGGTGCTGTACGAGGCAGGCCTGAAGACCATCACGGACCTGCTGTGAGGAGCGCGCACTGATGCGGCGGATCATCCAATTCTCCACCGGCAACGTCGGAGTACACGCGTTGCGCAGCATTCTCGAGCGCCCTGACCTCGAGCTGGTCGGCGTGCACGCCAACAGCCCGGACAAGATCGGGCGCGACGCCGCCGAGCTCTGCGGACTGCCCGGCCACTCCGGCGTCACCGCGACCGACGACATCGACGCTCTCGTGGACCTGGCGGCCGACTGCGTGGTCTACACGTCGCAGGCCGAGACCCGGCCGATGGAGGCCATCGACGAGATCAGCCGTTTCCTGCGCGCAGGCACCAACGTGGTCGGTACCTCGTTCGTGTGGCTGGTGGCCCCCGACCAGGCCGACGACTGGCTGCGTGGGCCGCTGGAAGCGGCGTGTGCACAGGGGAATTCGACGCTGTATGTCAACGGCATCGACCCGGGTTTCTCCGGCGACACCATGGTCTACTCCGCGTTGAGTCTGACCGCGCGGGCCACGTCGGTGACGGTGCAGGAGATCTTCGACTACGGCACCTACGACGACGCCGAGTTCACCGGTGTCAGTTTCGGGTTCGGTGCCCCGCCGGACCACACACCCATCCTGTTCAGCCCGGGCGTGCTGGCGTCGATGTGGGGCGCCCAGGTGCGCAGCCTGGCTGTCGAACTGGGCATCACGCTCGACGACGTCCTGGAGCGGCACGAGACGTGGGTGACGCCCGAGCCGATCGACTGCACGATGATGCGTGTCGAACCCGGCCGCGTCGCCGCGGTCAAGTTCGGCGTCGACGGTGTGTCCGGCGGCCGGACGGTCATCACGATGGAGCACGTCAACAGGCTGACCGAGGCGGCCGCCCCCGACTGGGCCTACCCGCCCGACGGCCACCCCGGCGTGCACCGGGTGATCGTCGACGGCAGCCCCGGTATCGAGATCAACGCCCACGTCGGCACATCCGGAATCGACCACAACCAGGGAGGCGTGATCGCGACCGCCGCCCGTGCGGTCAACGTCATCGAGGCCGTGTGCCTGGCGCCCACCGGAATCCTCGCCGCGCGTGACCTCCGCGGGTCGGCTCACGTGCGGGGCGTGATGTGGTAGACGAGCAGGCATGACCGCACCGCGCCGCCCGCCGACCGGCGGCCAGGCGCGGGCCGAGCGCACCCGCAACGCGGTGATCGACGAGACGGTCCGCGCCATCCTGGAGGAGGGGTTCGCCCCGCCCAGCGTTCGGCACATCACCGACCGGGCCGGCGTGACCTGGGGCGTGGTGCAGTACCACTTCGGCGACCTCGACGGTGTGCTCATGGCGGTGGTCGATCGAGGGTTCGGTGAGTTGTCGGCGACGCTGGAAGAGCTCGCACCGAAGGCGTCGGCGCTCGATGTGCAGGAGCGCGTCGCCTACGTGGTCGAGACTGTGTGGCAGGCGTTCTCGAGCCCCACCTCACGCGCCGCGCTGGAGATCCTGATCTCCACCCGCGGCGCGCGGGCGGACGCCGTCAACGCCCAGCTGGCCGAGGTGATGACGAAGCTGGGCGACCTCGGCCGCCGGCTCGGCGAGGGGCTGTCGGCGCCGCAGGCCGAGCGCGTCGGCACGCTGATCTGGAACACGCTGCGCGGCATCATCGCTGCGCAGATGACGTGGCCCGAACCGGTGGACAGCACACGGGACGTGCAGACCCTGATCGACCTCGTCGGTACTTACATCGCGGCTAAAACGTAGACATCGGGCGCACGCTGTTGGCCAGATCGATCAGCGCATAGCGGTGCGCCTGCGTGGGCGCCACCCTGGCCAGGCTGCGCAGGGACGCCTCGACGCCGAGCTGCAGACCGTGTTCGGTGAACGGGAAGCCCAGGATGTGGTTGGTGCTGGCCTCGTTGTCGGCCAGCCAGTCCATCGCCGTGCCCAGCACCAACGCACGGATCTGCAGCACGCGGGGTTCGGTGTCGGGCAGCGCCTCCACCCGGCGGGCCGCGTTACGGATGTGCTGTTCGGTGATCTCACTGCTGGAGCGCCCCGACAGCAGGGTGACGGCGCTGGTCAACCGCGCAGTGGTGAAATGCCGTGAGGTGGGCGGTACTTCGTCGAGTGTCCGGACGGCCGCGTCGCGGTCACCGCCTGCGGACTCGGCCCTGGCGAGGCCGAAACCGGCCGAGATGACGCCGTGGTCGGTCGACCACACCGTGTCATAGAACTTGCGCTCGTCGGCGGTGCCGGCCAACTCGGCGGTGGCCGCGAGTGCCAGCTTGGGCGCCAGCTCACCGGGGAGAGTGTCCAGTACCTCGGTGAAATGCTTTGTCGCGGAGTCATAGTCGGCGGTCAGGAGTTCAGATACGGCACGGAACCAGACCAGCCGCCACCGCCAGCCGGCCCGCCGGGAAAGTTCGTCGAGCTTGCGGGTGGCCTTGGCGACATCGCCGAGATCGAGCAGCGCGCGCACCTCCATCAGGGGCAGCTCCACCGACTGGCTCAGGTCGATGCCCTCGGAGTCCAGTGCCCCGTGCCGCGCGGCGCGCAGCGAATCCAGCGTCTGCACAGGCTGACTCAGCACCGTCGCCGACAACACCGGTGCGCCGACATCGGTGGGATCCACCAGCGGCACCTGGAGCGCCTTGACGATCTCCTGCGCGGTCAGCTTCTCCGAGTGCACCTGACCGTCGAGATATACGTCGGTGTGGGCCACCAGCAGGTCGACGCCGAACGTCGACCGTGACGGGCTGAACATCGTCGACAGACCGGGACGCGGAACGCCGGTGTCCCGGGCGACCACCTCGCGCAGGACGCCCATCAGCTGGCTCGACATCTCCTCGGCCGTCTGGAAGCGCCGGCGCGGGTCGGGGTCGGTCGCCCGGCGCAACAACCTGCCGAACGAGTCGTACTCGGCCAGCACCGGATCGTCGTCGGGCAGCCCGTCCAGGTAACGGCCCCCGCGGGTGGGCAGGCGCATCGTCAGCGCCGCCAGCGTGCGGCCCACGGTGTAGATGTCCGTCGCGACATTGGGTCCGGTGCGGACGATCTCCGGCGCCTGGTAACCCGGTGTGCCGTAGAGGTATCCGAACGAGTTGATGGGCGACACGGCGCCGAGGTCGATCAGCTTCAGCTGGTCCTCGGTGACCATGATGTTCTCGGGCTTGAGGTCGTTGTAGACCAGCCCCTGGGCGTGCAGATAGCCGAGAGCGGGCAGGATCTCCAGCATGAAGCCGATGGCCTCGGCCGTGGGCAGCCGGATCCGCTCGCTGTGGCGCAGCAGGGTGGCCTGCTTGAGCGAGGTGCCGCCGACGTACTCCATCACGATGTAGCCGACCGGGTTGCCGTGCTTGTCGGCGTGCTCGACGAAGTTGTAGATCTTGACGATTCCGGGATGGGTGACCTCGGCCAGGAATTGGCGTTCCGCCATCGCGATCGCCTGCGCCTCGGCGTCCCCGGAGTGCACCAGGCCCTTGAGTACCACCGGCCGGTCGTTGACGTTCTTGTCGAAGGCCAGGTACACCCAGCCCAGCCCGCCGTGCGCGATGCAGCCCTTGATCTCGTATTGATCGGCGACGATGTCGCCGACGCCGAGCTGCGGCAGGAACGAGTACGCGCTGCCGCAGTGCGGGCACCAACCCTCCGAGAGGGCCTTCCCGTCATTGGTCGACCGGCCGACCGGCCTGCCGCAGTTCCAGCAGAAGCGTTTCGACTCGGCGACCACCGGGTCGGTCATCAAGGCGGTCAGCGGATCCCGTGCCGGTACCCGCGGGATCTCCACGAGGCCGCCACCGAGCCTGCGGGTGGGCGACAGGTACCGGGTCAGCGTCGTCGTCTGGTCCTGCGGCTCGGTGTCGCCGGTGTGCAGCAGCGCGTCACTGTCATCGTCGTCGTCGAAGTTGGGCCGGAACACCGCCTGGGTGGCCATCGGCCGCACCGTGGCCATCGAGTCCATCGCCAGATCGTCCAGCGACGCGGGCTGCGTGCCCGGGTCGTCGTCGGGATCGGCCACCCTGTCCATCTCGCCGGTGTCGACGTCGCTGCGTTCGGTCATCAGTCCGAGTACCTCGCGGCCGGAGGTGAGGGCGCGGGCCCGAGCACGGTCAACCACTTGCGGTACAACGTGTTCCAGGTGCCGTCCCGACGGATCCGTTCCAGCGTCCGGTTGACGTAGCGCACCAGACCGGTGTTCTCCAGGTTCACGCCGATGCCGTAGGGCTCCTCGTTCAGCGACGGGCCGACGATCTGCAGGTAGGGATCCTGCGACACCAGCCCCGCCAGGATCGCGTCGTCGGTGCTGACCGCGTCCACTTGGCGCTGCTGCAGCGCCACCAGGCAGTCGGCCCAGGTGACCACGCCCACGATCAACGGCGGCGGGGTGATCTGCTGTATGCGTTCCAGGGACGTCGTCCCCTTCGCCACGCACACTCGCTTGCCCGACAGGTCCGACGACTGCCGGATGTTGGAGTCCCGCGGGGCCAGGATCCGCTGGTTGGCGGTCAGGTACGGGGTGGAGAAATTCACCAGCTTCTTGCGCTCGCAGGTGATGGTCATGGTCTTGACGACGACGTCCACCTGATTGTTCTGCAGCGCGGCGACCCGGTCCTCCGAGGACAGGATCCGGTACTCCACCTGCGACGGTGTGCCGAAGATGTCCCGGGCGATCTCGCCGGCGATATCGACGTCGAAACCGGTGATCTCGCCGGTGATCGGGTCGCGAAAGCTGAACAGGTTGCTGCCGATGTCGAGCCCGACGATCAGCCTGCCGCGGGCCTTGATGTTGGCCACGGCCCTGTCGGCCTCTTCCTCGGTGTCGAACGGCCGCAGGCTCGCCCTGCGGTCACAGTCTTCGTCGGCCTCGGTCGGGGGCCGCACCTGCTCCGGCGGCAGCTCCTCCAAACCGGCCGGGGTCGGCGGGGCCAGCGTGACACCGGGGGTCGGTACCACCGGCGACGCCTGCGCGCACCCGCTCAGCACCGCGGCCGCCGCCAGCAGTGCGCCCCACTTCTTCGCGCTCATCATCGCTCTCTGTTCTTCGCGCAAGCGCTCATCACCGGTACTCACTCAGCCTGGGCCAGATGCCCAACGCCACCGCGATCGCCGCCATGATCGACAGCGCCGCAGCGCCCACCGTGGCGCCCGACAGCACCCGGCGGGCGTTGATGATCTCGTTGCGCAGCTGGGTGCGGCTCTGCTCGATACCTTTCGTCAGCGCCTCGTCGAGCTTGTCGAACGCCGGCGTCGCGTCGTCCTCGCCGGTGCCCAGCGCCACCTGGGTGGCCGCCTGGTAATTGCCGACGGCGATGTAGGCGGTAATCCGGTCGTCGGCGGCACGCCACCGGTCGAGCAGCTCATCCGCGTCGGCCAGATCGGTCTTGTCGATCGAGTCGTCTCGGGCCATGTACCGGGCCAGCTGCTCCTGCATCGCCTCGATCCGCTGGTAGTACGACTGCTTGCGGATGTTCTCGTCGCCGCGACGGATCAGCGACAGCGTCTCGTCGGCACGGGCCTGCTGGGCAGTGATCGCCAGTGTGGTCACCGTCTTGAGTGACTCGGCGGCGGTCTCCTTGGCGCTGCGGCTGTCGGTTGTCGAGATCACCAGCGCGGTGCCCACCCAGATCAACATGATCAGCACGGCGACCCCGCCCGCGACGAAGCCGATGTTGACCCGGCGCCTGGTCCGCTTGGCCAGCCAGCGGTTGGCGAATGCACCGAACAGCAGCGTCGCGATGACCACCAGGATCACCGGTGCCGGGATACGGGTCGACGCCGTCGTCTCGACGTCCACCCGGGCCGAGATCTGCTCGTAGAGCCGCTGCGCGTCGGGCAGGATCTTCTGCTGCATCAGAGCCGAGGCTTCCGACAGGTAGGACGAACCGACCGGATTGCCCGCCCGGTTGTTGGTCCTCGCGGTCTCGACCAACCCGGTGTACACGGCCAGCCGCGCGTTGATCCGGCCGAGCAGCTGCACCAGCGGCTCTTCGGTCAGCCCGCTGGACGCCCGGGTGACCGCGACCGACGCGTCGGTGATGGCCTGCTCGTACCGCTGCCGCACGGCGCGTGGTTCGGCGCCTGCGATGAAGGCGGTGGCCGCGGCGGCGTCGGCGACCGACAAGGTGGTGTAGAGCTGGCCGGCGGCGAACGACAGCGGCTCGGTGTGGTTGAGCACTGTCGTCAGCGCCTGCTGACGGTCGTTGATGGTGGTGGAGGTCGCGAATGCGCTGGCGATCACCAGAGTGGCCAGGGCCAGCCCGATGCTGAGGATGCGGCCCGGCGTCGTCCACAGGAACCACCATCGTGGGTGCGACGGGGCCGTCGGTGACCGCGACGCAAGAGGCTCGGTCGAGGGGTGCGCCAACTCCACAGTCACGTCTGCGCGGACCTCATCTTGGTCTCGATCTCTCCGGCGGTCGGTCGAACACGGGCTGGCACGATTCTATGAGGGAATTCTAAGAGCTTCTGGCACGGCGCGTGCGGCTTCGGCGCGCCGTGGCTTCACCGATTCGGCCCCGCGTTACCTATCCTGAACCGGTGCGCGGGGACGGTGACGGCTGGGTGGTGTCCACCGGCGGCGCTGCCTATTGGGGCAGATACGGTGCCGCCGGACTTCTGGTGCGCGCCCCCCGCCCCGACGGATCTGCGGTGGTGCTGCTCCAGCACCGGGCGCCGTGGAGTCATCAGGGCGGGACCTGGGGGCTGCCCGGCGGCGCCCGGGACAGCCACGAGACGGTCGAGCAGGCGGCGGTCCGCGAAGCCCACGAGGAAGCCGGTCTGCCCGCCGATCAGCTGACGGTACGGACCACGGTCGTCACCGCGGAGGTGGTCGGGTGGACCTATACGACCGTCATCGCCGACGCCGACGAGCAGCTCGACACCGTGCCCAACCGGGAGAGCTCGGAGTTGCGCTGGGTCGCGGAGGACGAGGTCGCCGACCTGCCGCTGCATCCGGGGTTCGCGGCCAGCTGGGAACGGCTGCGCGAGGTGACGGCAACGCTCCCGCTGCAGGTCAACCCGCCGAGCTGATCACACCGCGGAGCCGAGCAAGCCGACGAGCTCGGAGGCAGCGGCCTCGGGATCGTCGGCGGCCGTGATGGCCCGCACCACGACAATGCGCCGTGCGCCGGCGTCGAGCACCTCGGGCAGCCGCTGGGCGTCGATGCCGCCGATCGCGAACCACGGCTTGTCGGTGCCGAGCGCGGCCGCCGCGCGCACCAGGTCCAGACCCGGTGCGGGACGCCCCGGTTTGGTGGGCGTCGGCCAGCACGGCCCCACGCAGAAATAGTCGACGTCGTCGGTCACCGCGGCGCTCACCTGGTCGATGTCGTGCGTCGACCGGCCCAGCACCACGTCCCCGACGATGCGGCGCGCGACGGGAAGCGGCAGGTCGTCCTGGCCCAGGTGCAGTACGTCGGCGTGGGCGGCCAGCGCGATGTCGGCGCGGTCGTTGACCGCCAGCAGCGCGCCGTGCCTGCGGGCCGCGTCGCCGAGGACTTCGAGTGCCGAGATCTCCTCGCGCGCCTCCAGCGGGCCGAAGCGCTGCTCCCCGGGCGAGCCCTTGTCCCGGAGCTGGATGATGTCGACTCCGCCCGCGAGCGCGGCGTCGGCGAATTGGGCCAGGTCACCGCGCTCACGGCGGGCGTCGGTGCACAGGTACAGCGAGGCGCCGGCAAGTCGGGGGGATGTGGGCACTCTCGAACGCTAGCGCCGCCGCCACGTAGTCTGGTAACCGACCACACGGGAGTCCCGGGTCCGGGGACTGAGAGTGAGCCTGCCGGCTCTTACCGTCACACCTGATCCGGGTCATGCCGGCGAAGGGAGTACGCGATGCCAGCCCAGACACATCGGTCGCTGGCTGTCGTCGGCGGCGGTGTCATCGGCCTCGCCGTCGCGCGTCGTGCCGCCCACGACGGCTGGGCGGTGCGGGTGCACCGCACCGGCGAACCGGGCGCCTCATGGGTTGCCGGCGGGATGCTGGCACCGCACAGTGAGGGTTGGCCCGGCGAGGAACGGTTGCTCCAGGTCGGCTTGGAGTCGCTGCGGCTGTGGCATGAGACCTTTCTGGACAGCCTGCCGCCCGCGGTGGTCACCGCGCGACAGTCCCTGGTGGTGGCGGTCGACCAGGCCGACGCCGCCGACCTGAAGACGGTGGGTACCTGGCTGTCCGGCCAAGGCCATCCGGTGACGTTGACGACGTCGGCCCGGGACATCGAACCTCTTCTCGCCCAAGGTATCCGGCACGGATTCGTCGCGGAGACCGAGCTTGCCGTGGACAACCGGGCAGTCGTCGAGGCGCTCGCCGCACAGTGCGAGCAGCTCGGTGTCGAATGGGCGCCGCCGGTGGGGTCGCTGACCGAGCTGGGCGCCGCGGACACGGTCGTGATCGCCAACGGCATAGACGCACCGTCGCTGTGGCCCGGCCTCGCGGTGCGTCCGGTCAAGGGCGAGGTGCTCCGGTTGCGCTGGCGGCGCGGGTGTCTGCCGGTGCCGCAGCGGGTGGTGCGCGCCCGGGTCCGGGGCCGCCAGGTGTACGTGGTGCCGCGCTCCGACGGCGTGGTGGTGGGCGCGACGCAGTACGAACACGGCCGTGACACCGCCCCGGCGGTCAGCGGCGTGCGGGATCTGCTCGACGACGCCTGCACCGTGATGCCGGCGCTGGGTGAGTACGAATTCGCCGAGGCCGCAGCCGGTCTCCGTCCGATGACGCCCGACAATCTGCCCCTGGTCCACCGGCTCGACGAGCGGACGCTGGTGGCTGCGGGGCACGGCCGGTCGGGATTCCTGCTGGCGCCGTGGACGGTGGAGACCATCGCCGCCGAGCTGGCGGGCGCGAAGCTGGAGGGGGTGGCGCGATGAAGGTGATCGTGAACGACGAGGCGGTGGACATCGACGAGCGCACCACGGTTGCGGCACTGCTGGACCGGATGGGCTTCCCGGAGAAGGGCATCGCCGTGGCAGTGGACTGGGCGGTGGTGCCCCGCTCGCAGTGGGACACCGCGCTGACCGATGGAGCGAAGATCGAAGTGGTGACGGCGGTGCAGGGTGGCTGATTTCACGACGGAGAAGTTGAGCATCGCAAGCCGCGAGTTCAACTCACGGTTGATCCTCGGCACCGGCGGCGCACCCAGCCTGGCGGTGCTGGAGGCCGCACTGATCGCCTCCGACACCGAGCTCACCACCGTCGCGATGCGGCGCGTCGACGCCGAGGGCGGCACCGGGGTGCTGGATCTGCTGGCCGGCCTCGGCATCACCCCGCTGCCCAACACCGCCGGATGCCGGGGCGCGGCCGAGGCTGTGATGACCGCCCAGCTGGCCCGCGAGGCGCTTCACACCAACTGGGTCAAGCTCGAGGTGATCGCCGACGAGCGGACCCTGCTTCCCGACGCCGTCGAATTGGTCAAGGCGGCAGAGCAATTGGTCGATGACGGGTTCGTGGTGCTGCCGTACACCAACGACGACCCGGTGCTGGCACGGCGGCTGGAGGCCACGGGCTGCGCCGCGGTGATGCCGCTGGGCTCGCCGATCGGCACCGGCCTCGGCATCGCCAACCCGCACAACATCGAGATGATCGTGGCGGCGGCGGGCGTGCCGGTGATTCTTGATGCCGGCATCGGCACCGCGAGCGACGCCGCGCTGGCCATGGAGCTCGGTTGTGACGCCGTGCTGCTGGCCAGCGCCGTCACCCGCGCGGCCGATCCGCCTGCGATGGCCGCCGCGATGTCGGCCGCAGTCCGAGCCGGATATCTGGCGCGCCGCGCAGGCCGGATCCCGAAGAGGTTCTGGGCGCAGGCATCCAGCCCGTCAACGTGATGGAACGGTATGTCGCCCTGGGCAGTTCGATGGCGGCCGGCCCGGGGATCCGGCCCAGGGTGCCGGGTTCACCCCGGGCGGCGGGCCGCTCGCAACGCAACTACCCGCATCTCGTGGCGGCCGCGCTCGGTCTCGATCTGGTCGACGTCACCTACTCGGGGGCGACCACCGCGCACGTGCTGTCGGAATCCCAGCGCAGCGCACCGCCGCAGATCGACGCGCTCGACGGCACCGAGACGCTGGTGACCGTGACCATCGGCGGCAACGACGCCGGATACGTCCCGATGCTGTTCGCGGCGGGTCTACCCCGTGCGGTCCGGGCGGTGCCCCTGCTCGGGGGCCGGCTCCGGGACCTGCTCGATCCGACGGCCCGCTACGCCGCGCTGTCCGAGGTGGGCAGCGCCCTGGTCGACGTCGGACGGGAGGTCCGGCGACGGTCGCCGCAGGCCACCGTCCTGTTCGTGGATTACCTGACATTGCTGCCGGATTCGGGGGCGGCACCGCCGCTGCGTGGCCCCGACGTCACGCTGGGCAGGCACGTCGCGGCCACGCTGGAACAGCTGACGGCCGACGCGGCGGCGGCCACCGGGTGCGGGCTGGTGCGGGCCGCCGAGGCAAGCCGGAGCCACCACGCCTGGTCGGCCCAGCCCTGGACCACGAGGTTCGGCTGGCCACTGCCGGGGCGACCTGCGCCGCTGCACCCCAATGCCGACGGCATGCGCGCGGTGGCCGACCTGGTGGTGGCCGCGGTGACAGCGTGATCGAACTGCGGGGATTGACCAAGGTGTTCCGGTCCGCCCACGGATCGGCCCGCGCGGTCGACGGATTGACCTGCACCATCGAACCCGGTGTGGTGACCGGATTCCTGGGCCCGAACGGGGCGGGCAAGACGACCACGATGCGCATGATCCTGGGCCTCGACACCCCCACGTCGGGCACCGCCACCATCGACGGCAAGCCCTACCGGCAGCTGACCGACCCGCTGCGCACGGTCGGCGCGCTACTGGACGCCAGGCAGGTCCATCCGAACCGCACGGTGCGCAACCACCTGCGCTGGATCGCCGCGACCAACGGGATCGCGACGTCGCGTCCCGACGAGGTGCTGGAGATGGTCGGGCTGACCGCGGTGTCGGGGGCGAGGGTGGGCACGCTGTCGCTGGGCATGAGCCAGCGGCTCGGCATCGCGTCGGCGTTGATCGGCGACCCGCCGGTGCTGCTGTTCGACGAGCCGGTCAACGGCCTCGACCCCGAGGGGATCCACTGGGTCCGCACGCTGATGCGGACGTTGGCGGCCGACGGTCGCACCGTGCTGGTGTCCAGCCATCTGCTGTCGGAGATGGCCAACACCGCCGACCGGCTGGTGGTCATCGGCAAGGGCCGACTGATCGCGTCGACCTCGGTCACCGAGTTCGTCGAGCGCTCCGGCGCGGCCACCGTGCGGGTGCGCAGCCCGCGGGTAGAGGAGCTGTACACCGTGCTGACCGCGGCCGGGCTCACCGTTGCGCAGGACGGCACGGCGCTGACGGTGCACCACGCCGCGACCGAGGTCGTGGGCGATCTCGCCGCGCAGCACTCGATCGCGCTGCACGAACTCAGTTCCCAACAGGTTTCGCTGGAACAGGCCTACCTGGCCATGACCGACAACGCCACCGAGTACCGGGGCAGATCACAGTGATACGTCGCGCCGTGGCGGTGACGAACTCCGAGCGCATCAAGCTGACGACGCTGCGCTCGCCGCTGTGGGCGTCTGCGGCCGCGGCGGTGCTGAGCGTGGGCCTGGCGACCCTGCAGGCCTCCGTCGCCTATGACCACGAGCGGTTGACCGTCCCCACCGCGGCGCTCGGGGTCGCCGTGTTCGGCGTCCCGGTGCTGATGATCGTCGCGGCGATGACGCTGACTGGCGAGTACCGCAACGGGCTGATCGCGACCACGTTCATGGCCACCCCCGCACGGACGCTGGTGATCTGCGCGAAAGCTGTTGTCGCCGCTGTGTACTCGGCGGCTGCCGCGGCACTCATGGTGGTCGGATCGGTGCTGGTGGCACGGCTGGTCGCCGCACCGGGAGTGGGTGACAATCTGACCGTGGCAGCCACACTCGGGTTCGCGGCCGCGATCGCCCCGTATGCGGGGCTGGCGGCAGTACTCGGTGTCGGTGTCGCGGCGTTGTTGCGGCATACGGCCGGCGCGGTGACCGTCCTGCTGTTGTGGCCGCTGCTGGTCGAGCCGCTGCTGGCCAACATGCCCGGCCGCCGCTGGGAGGTGGGCCCGTACCTGCCCTTCGCCAACGCCTTCCGGTTCCTCGACGTGCAGTGGTTGTTCCCGGGCTTCGCGTGGCGCTGGGGGGCTCTCGGCTCGCTCGGCTACTTCGCTGCGGTGATCACCGTCGTCTTCGCCGCGGCTCTGGTCGTCGTGAATCGGCGCGACGCGTGACCCGCCCGACGATCCGGAGGAAACCGTGACCGCCCCTGAGGTACTGACGCTGAGCCTGCCGCACCTGGACGTGACCGCGCTGGCGTGGGGCCCCGCCGACGGTCGGCTGGTGCTGTGCCTGCACGGCTTCCCTGACAGTGCGTGGGGCTGGCGCGCCATGGCTCCGCTGCTGGCCGAGCAGGGTATGCGGGTGGTGGCGCCGTTCGCCCGCGGCTACGCACCGACCGGTCCGGCACCGGACGGCGACTATCACATCGGGGCGCTCATGTACGACGCGCTGGCCGTGCATGCGGCGTTGGGCGCTCCCGACGACGCCGTGCTCATCGGCCACGACTGGGGTGCGTTCACCGCCAGCGCCCTCGCCGCCTACCCGGATTCGCCGTTCGCCGAGCACATCTCGATGGCGGTGCCACCGGTGGGCGCCATCAGCCGCACCCGCGCTTCGCTCCGTCGCCAGGTCGCGATGGCGCCGCGCCAGCTGCGCAACAGCTGGTACATCCTGTTCTTCCAGGTGCCCGGTCTTCCCGAGCGGCTGCTGCCCAGGGTGATCCCGCGGCTGTGGCAGGACTGGGGACCACCCGGGTACGACACCGGCACCGCACTCGACGACGCGCTGTCGGCGCTGCCCAGCCCGGCCCACCGGCGGGCGGCGGTGGGCTACTACCGTGCGATGGTGCGCCCGTCGCGTCCCGCAGCGCGGTACGCCGACCTGCACAGGTGGTGCTTCGGGATTCCCGCGGTGCCGATTCTGCACCTCCAGGGGCTTGCGGACGGGGCGATGCAGGCGGGGTACGCCGACGGGGTCGCCGACGTGCTGCCGCCGGGTAGCCGCGTGCAGACGATCCCTGCCGCCGGGCACTTCCTGCAGATCGAACAACCCGAGGTCACCGCGGCGGCAGTACTGGACTATCTGGGTGACCGCCAGGGGCCGCGCTAACGTGGAGTCCGTGACCCGGACCAAAGTCGTGGCCGTGCTGGCCGTCGCGCTCCTGACAGTCGGCGGCTGCGGCGCCGAACCGGATCCTGCCCCTGCGCCGCAGCCCACCGCGGACCCGGCTGCTGCCAACGCCTTCGCCGACGACCTGGCGCAGAAGGTCACCGGCGACGCCATGATGGCGCACCTGCGCAGGCTGCAGGAGATCGCCGACGCCAACGACGGTAATCGCGCACTCGGCACCCCCGGCTACGACGCCAGCGTGGACTTTGTGGTGGAAGCGTTGCGGGACAAGGGCTTCGATGTGCAGACCCCGGAGTTCGACGTCAAGATCCCGTGGGCTGACGAACCGTCGCTGACCGTCGCGGGCGACAAGGTCGAGGCCAGGCCGATGGAGTACACCATCGGAACCCAGGGCCCCGGTGTGTCCGGGCCGATCGTGGTGGCCCGCTCGGAGGACACCCCCGGATGCACGGCCGAGGACTACGACGGTCTGCCGGTCGAAGGGGCGGTCGTGCTGGTCGACCGTGGCTCGTGCCCGTTCGGGCAGAAGCAGTCGGTGGCTGCCGACCGCGGTGCGGTGGCACTGATCGTCGCCAACAACGAAGACGGTCCGAACATGACGGGGGGCACGCTGGGGGACACCACGAACGTGCGGATCCCCGTCGTCAGTGTGCCCAAGGCCGCGGGCGAGCAGATCCGCGGACGGTCGGGAGCGCCGACGGTTCTGCGTCTCAACGCCGGGGTGCGCGTGGAGAAGACGCGGAACGTGATCGCCCAGACCACGACCGGGTCCACTTCCGACGTGGTGATGGTCGGCGCGCATCTCGACAGCGTCCCGGAGGGGCCCGGCATCAACGACAACGCCTCCGGTGTCGCGGCGGTGCTGGAAACCGCACTGCAACTGGGTAGTTCGCCGCCGGTGGCCAACGCTGTGCGGTTCGGCTTCTGGGGTGCCGAGGAGACCGGGCTGCTCGGGTCCAATGACTACATCGGTTCGCTGGACCTCGAGGCGCTCAGGGACATCGCGCTGTATCTGAACTTCGACATGCTCGGCTCGCCGAATCCGGGTTACTTCACCTACGACGGCGACCAGTCGACACGGCCGGACGCGCGTCAGGGCGTGCCGAGGGTGCCGGAGGGGTCCGCCGGGATCGAGCGCACGCTGGTGGCCTATCTCGACCGCGCAGGCAAACCGGGTGAGGACACCTCGTTCGACGGCCGCTCCGACTATGACGGCTTCACCATGGCGGGAATCCCTGCGGGAGGGCTGTTCTCGGGTGGCGAGGAGAAGAAGTCCGCCGCCCAGGCCGAGGTGTGGGGCGGCGAGGCCGACCAGCCGTTCGACCCGAACTACCACAAGCCCGAGGACAACATCGACAACATCGACGAGACGGCGCTGCAGATCCACGGCAGCGGCGTGGGCTACTCCGTCGGTCTCTATGCCCAGGAACAGCGCGGGCGCAACGGCATTCCGGTACGTGACGACCGAACCCGTCACCAGCTGACCGCGCCATGAGGGCTCGCTGGGGGGCGGCCGTGGTCGTCGCGGCGGTGAGCGCGCTGGTGGTGGCGTGTACCTCCGAGCCGGCGCCACCGCCGGTCGACCTGGGCCCCGACCTGTCGAACAAGGTGGGTATCGACGGCGTGTACCGGCACCTGGTCAAGCTGCAGGAGATCGCCGACGCCAACGACGGAAATCGCGCCGACGGGTCTCCCGGGTATCAGGCCAGCGTGGATTACGTGGCACAGATGTTGCGCGACAGAGGTTTCGACGTGCAAACCCCGGAGTTCGAACGGTTGTCGGGCTCGGAGGGCGGCCGGCCGGCGCTCACCGTGGCCGGCCGCACTTTCCGGGTCGATCAGGCGTCCATGCTGCTGACCACCCCCCGCGGCGGTCTCAGGGCCGTCACCCTGCGGCCCCGCAGAGCGGCCGGGTGCACGGCAGCCGACTACGGCGACGTGTCGGTCGCCGAGGCCATCGCCGTGGTCGACGACAGCGGGTGCTCGATCGTCGACAAGCACCGGGTGGCCGTCGCCGAAGGGGCGGTCGGCATGCTCGTGGTCACCCAGGCAAGCCCGTCGCGGCCCGTCGGCACCGCGCCCACCCTTTTCTCCTCGGGGTACTACAACCACCTGACGGTGCCGGTCGGTGTGATCGATCCGTCCGCCGACGCGGCCCTGCGCCGGACCGAACAACCCGTCACGCTTGTCCTGGACAACGAGCCCGTGATGACCACGTCGCGAAATATCATCGCACAGACCAAGACCGGCGACGACAGCAACGTGGTCATGGTGGGGGCACACCTCGACAGCGTGCGGTCCGGTCCGGGGATCAACGACAACGGCTCCGGTGTGGCCGCAGTGCTGGAGACGGCGCTGCAGCTCGGTGGTGAGCCGCAGACCACCAACGCGGTCAGGTTCGCGTTCTGGGGAGCCGAGGAGGTGTCGATGGACGGATCGACGACGTACCTGCGCTCGCTGGACAAGGACCAACTCGACAGCATCGCGATGTACCTGAACTTCGACATGCTGGGCTCGCCCAATCCGGGCTACTTCACCGACGACGGTGACCAGTCCACGCAGACAGGGGAAGTGGTGCCCGCCCCCGACGGTTCGGCGGGCATCGAACGGCTGCTGGCCGGCCACCTCAACACCGCAGGCGTGCGGCCCGCGGACATCCCGTTGCAACGCACCACCGACTACGGCCCGTTCCTGGCGTTGGGCATACCCGTCGGCGGCCTCACCACCGGCTCGTCACAGCGCAAATCCGAGGTGCAGGCACGGCTGTGGGGCGGCAAGGCTGACGTGGCGTTCGACCCGAACTACCACACCCGCGGTGACACGATCGACAACATCGACCGGACCGCGCTGGAGATCATGGCGTCCTCGACGGCTTTCGCGGTGGGCAGTTACGCGCAGTCGATCGAGGGTGTCAACGGGGTGCCTGCGCGCGATCAGCGGAACCGGCGTACGCCTTAGCGACCCGCGTGACGAACTGGTAGACACCGTCCTCGTCGGGCGCCAGCGGACCCGGCCGCGCGTGCGGTGAGGACAGGCCGCGCTGCACCGACTCGCACGCCGTCCAGTCCTGCCGGTTGGTCAGGTCCCAGAAGTCCACCGCGTAGGACGGATCGAATCCGGGCGTGGCGGCAACGTCTTTCGGGAACGCCCACGCGCACTCGACGTGTGTGCGATCGGCGGCCAGCGGGGTCATCAGGTGTGTCATCACATAGTCCGGATGCAGGCTGACCAACAGGTTCGGATAGCCGACCAGATACATGACGCTGCGCAGTTCGTGCTCGGACAGACCCGCGATCGCCACCCCGTCGCTCTTACCGGACAGCGACATCGTCTCCGCGCCGTCGACGATCGACATCCAGCCGCCCATCCACGAACCCTCGAGGTCGATGTTCTCGCCACTGGTAGGCGGACTGATCCGGGACAGCTCGGGATGGATGCTTGCGCAGTGATAGCACTCCTGGTAGTTCTCGGCGATGACCTTCCAATTGGTGGCCAGCTCGTAGGAGTGGCGCGCCACAATCGTCAGATCCTCGGGTCGGTACGGACCGACGATCTCCTCCAATCCGGCTACGTGAGAGGAGAATTCGACATCCTCGCCGCTGGGGTCGACGAACAGCCAGCCGTGCCAGTTGACCAGCCGCAGCTCGGTCAGGCCGAATTCGCCGGCATCGAAGTTCTCGAACTCGCCGAATCCCGGTGCGTTGCGTAAGGTTCCGTCGAGTTTGTACGACCAGGCGTGGTACGGGCACACGATGGTTCGCCCGCGCGCGGTCGTGTTGCAGGCCAGCAGCTCGTGTCCGCGGTGCTTGCAGGTGTTGGCGAACGCGCGGACGGTGCCGTCCTCACCGCGGACCAGCAGCATCCCGTTGGGGCCGCTGCCCGTGGCCCGCTGGGCGCCCACCGCCGCGAGGTCGCCGGCATGGCCGACGCAGGTCCAGCCGGAGAAGATGTTGCGCTGCTCCCAGTCGAACACCGCCTGATCCACATACGCCTCGCGCGGCAGCATCCGGGACCGGCCGAACGGAGCAAGCGCCGCGGCGAGGCCGTCGGCGGGCACGGGTGCGGGAACGTGCTGTTTGAACATACAGTCAGCTTACGTCCGTGCTGGTCCGAGCGCCAGTGCGGCTACATCTCGCCCGCGAAAGCTCCGATACCGCGATCGGTGGTGGCGTCGTTGCGGGTGATCCGGCGGAACACCAGGTAACCGATCGCGACCGCGACGAGTGAGGTCAGCAGCAGCAGCGTCGCCAACGCGTTGAGGGCGGGCGTCGGCGCTCCGCGGGCGGTGTTGTAGATCTTGACCGACACCGGCTCCGACGCCGCCCCACCGGACAGGTACCGCACCATCACGAAGTCGTCGATGACGTCGGCGAACACCAGCACCGTGCTGGCGAAGATCGCGGGAATCAGCATGGGGATGATGACCCGGCGCAGCGCCCCGACCGGCGAGGCGCCCAGATCCATTGCGGCTTCCTCGTACTGGGGTCCGATGGTGGCCAGCCGGGCGCGCACCAGCACCGCCGGATAGGACACCTGGAATGTCACCAGCCCGATCACCTGGGCGGTGGTCCCCAGTTCGATCGGCACCGCGACCGTGGTGATGACGAACAGCAGCGACACCGCCAGCAGCACCTCGGGCAACACGAACGCCAGCAGCATCAAGAAGTTGGCACCCGATGGCAGCCTGCCCCGCCACCGGTCGATGCCGAGCGCGAACAGCACACCGAGGGGCACCGTGATGAGGGTGGTGATGAGCCCGAGCTTCAGCGTCTGCAGCAGGGCGTTGTGCAGCGTCGCGTCATGCCACACCGACAGCGTCTGGTCACCCCAGTACCAGCGGAACGAAAAGCCCTGCCAGACAGTGCGGGAGCGGCCGTCGTTGAACGAGTACAGCACCGCGACCAGTACCGGGAGCAGCGACCAGAGCAGGTAGCCGATCGTGACGGCGACGAGGACCCGGGGCGGTCGCCAGGGATCGTTCCACCACGCCACCGGGCCCCGGGCCGGCCGGATCACTGGGCCGCCTCGTCCCGGCGGCCGGTGACGCGGATGTAGTAGAGCATCGGGAGCAGCGCGACGAGGAAGACCAGAAGCACGAACGCTCCCGCCTGACCGGTCTGCCCGGGAGCCAGCACGCTGTCGTTGATGAGGTTGCCGACCATCGCCGTCTTCGGCGACGCCGACAGCATGTCGCTGGTGAAGTAGTCGCCGAGCATGGGCAGGCAGGTCAGCAGGGCTGCCGCGACGATGGTGGGCCTGCTCAGCGGCAGGGTGACCCGCCAGAAGGACGAGACCCGGTTCGCCCCCAGATCCCGTGACGCCTCGAGCACGGGCTGTGAGAGGCGATCCAAGCCCGCGTAGAGGGGCAGGATCATGTACGGGACATAGCCGTAGACCAGCCCGAGGATCACGACGACGGGCTGCCCGGTCAGCCAGTTGATGTCCGGGTTGAACAGTCCGCCCAGGCCCAGCACGGAGTTGACCAGTCCGTCGTCCTGTAACAGGTTGACCCACGCGAACATCCGCATCATGTAGCTGATCCAGAACGGAGCGATCAACAGGGTGAGCAGCAGGCCCTTGCGCCGTCCCGACAGCCGCGCCGCGTAGTAGGCCACCGGGAACGCGATGAGCAGACACAGCGCACTGGCCGTGATCACGAACACCGCGGTCCGCAGCAGCGCCGGGCCGAACACGGCGTCGGAGCCCACGATGCGGGTGAGGACGTAGGTGAGCTGAGAGGGGTTCCACTGCAGCGGATTCCAGACCGGTACCGCGGTGCGGAAGATCGGGTCGACCGTGCCGAAGACGATGCACAGCACCACGTACATCGGCGCGACGAAGAACAGCAGCAGCCAGACGAGGCCGGGTGCTGCCAGTGCGGGCCATAACCCGCGGGTACGGTTCAGGATCCGCCCGCCTTGAAGGTGCGCCACACGTTCTGCCACGCAGCGTCGTTGGCGGGGTCCAGCTCCAGGATGCGGTACCCGGCGTCGAACCACCGGGGGTCGACGATCGCCGCGGACAGGTTCTCCGGGATGAAGCCGTCCGCCACCAGCGTCTCGGGTTTGATGGAGTTCTGCGGCGGCTGGTAGCCGATGGCCGAGAAGTTCTGCATGGCCACCTCGGAGTCGAGCATGTGGTTCAGGAACAGGTGTGCGAGTACGGGATTCTTGCCGCCCCGCAGGGTCACCAGCATGTCGTTGTCGACCATGCCCTTGCCGTCGGCCGGGAACCAGTACCGCAGGATCTCGGGACCGGTGCCTTCCGGCAGGTACGACTGGGCGTTGATGATGTCGCCCGACCACATCTGCGCGAGGCCCAGCTGACCTGCGGGCAGGTCGTTGTAGGCCGTGATGGTCACCTTCGGCGACGTGGCGTCCATCATCGCCTTGAGTTGTTCGCCGACCATGGTGAGGTCGGCCTCCGACGAGGTGTTGATGTCGGTGATGCCCTCACGCAACAGCACCATGGCCATGGTGGTGTGCCAGTCGTCGAGCACCGCGGTCTTGCCCCTGTACTTCGCATCCCAGAACGCGTCGTAGGGGTTGGCGATGGCACCGATATCTTCGGGCACCTGGTCGGTCCGCCAGCCGATGCCGGTGGTGTAGATGGTGTACGGCACGCTGTAGCGCCACTCCTGGTCGTACCAGGGGTTGGTGAAACTCGGCCACACGTTGCCGATGTTGGTGATGTAGGTGTGGTTGAGCGGGCGCAGCAGTCCGCCGTTGACCAGCCTGCTGATCTCGGTGTAGTTGGCGTTGTAGATGTCGAAATCGACACCGCTGCGCAGCTTCGTCAGGGCCTCGCCGCCATCGTTGAACGTCGAGATCTCGACTGTCACACCGTATTTGTCCTCGAACGACTTCACGGCGTCCGGGCTGACGTAGTCGGCGTAGCTGAAGAGCTTGAGGGTGCCCTTCTCGGGTGCCAGGCCGTCGGCGATCGGCTGGTTGTCACCGGCGATGTCCCACAGCACGGGGCTGTCGGGGGAGGCGAGCTTGAGGCTCGGAGTGGACCCGGACGGTCCGGATCCGCCGCCGCAGGCGCTGAGGAAGGCGCCGAGTGTCGGGGCGGCTGCGGCGAGAAGCGCTGCGCGCGCCAGGAACTGCCGCCGGGTGGTGGGCTCTGGCATCCGGGCCTCCCCGTTGATTTCTCATCTTGTCGCTGGTAGGACTCTCGCATAGACTGAATACTCAGTCAACCGATACGAGCGGAGGTTCGGCCGTGTTGATTTCGTCGGCTTCTCCAACCTCAGGACCCGGGGTGGCCGGCATCGACGACCTCATTGCCGAGCAGGAGCAGATCTTCCTGCGGCGCCAGCCGCGCAGCACCGAGTTGATCGCGCTCGCCGGCGAGCACCTCGCGGGCGGTGCGACGTCCAACTGGCAGATCGCCGAACCGCAGGCGGTGTGGATGAGCCACGGTAGCGCGTCGAAGGTCTACGACGTGGACGGCACCGAGTATGTCGACATGCACGGCGGCTACGGCGCGTCCATCGCAGGCCACGCCCATCCGGAGATCGTGGCCGCGGTCAGTGACAGGGTAAGGCGCGGAACCCATTTCGCCCAGCCCACCGAGGACGCCATCTGGATCGCCGGTGAACTGTCCAGGCGCTTCGACCTGCCACTGTGGCGGTTCGCCAACTCCGGCACCGAGGCGACGATGGACGCCGTGCACCTGGCCCGTTCGCTGACCGGGCGTGACCTCATCATCAAGGTCGAGGGCTGCTATCACGGCCACCATGACTCCGTGCAGGTGTCGGTGCTCCCCGAGGCCGACGAGGTGGGGCCCCGTTCGGCGCCGACGCCGGTCCCGGGCAACTCCGGGATACCCTCGGCCATCCGCGATCTCGTCGTCGTGGTGCCCTTCAACGACCCCGAGGCCGTCGCGCGGGCACTGGCCGAGCACCGCGGGAACATCGCGGCGATGATCCTCGAGCCGGTGATGATGAACGCGGGCATCATCCCGCCGGCGGACGGCTACCTCGCGGCGATCCGGGACCTCGTGCACGCCGACGGTGCGCTGCTGATCTACGACGAGGTGAAGACCGGCTTCACGACGGGGCCGGGCGGGATCACGGCACGCAGCGGGGTCACCCCCGACATCGTGTGTCTGGCCAAGGCTCTCGGTGGGGGCATCGCCGTCGCCGCCATCGGCGGCACACACGCCGTGATGTCGCTGATCGCCGACGGTCGCTATGAGCAGGTCGGTACCTTCAACGGGAATCCGCTGGCGATGGCGGCTACCCGCGCGACGCTCTCCGAGGTGCTGACCGCCGAGAACTACGCGCACCTCGACGCGCTGTCGACCCGGCTGCGGGAAGCGCTGGAGTTCACCATCGTCGAGCACGGCTTCGACTGGCATGTCGTGACTGTCGGCGCCAAGGGGTGCGTGGCATTCCGCCGTGAGCGTGTGACGGAGTTCCGCGATTTCCTGGACATCGACGCCCGATTGGGGCATCTGCACTGGCTGATGCAGCACAATGGTGGGGTGTTTCTGCCACCGTGGGGCAAGGTCGAGCAGTGGCTGTTGTCGGTCCAGCACACCCGCGACGATGTGGACCGGTTCGCGGCGAACTTCGCCCGGTTCGCCGGCGCAGTAGCAGGAGTGGGTCCCTGACCGGCGGGGCCATCCGGCTCCACCAGCTGGCCAAATCATTCGCCGGCGTGCCTGCGGTGTCCGGAATCGATCTCGACATCCCCGCGGGACAGTTCTACTCGCTGCTCGGCTCGTCGGGCTGCGGCAAGACGACGACGCTGCGGATGATCGCAGGCTTCGAGAAGCCGGATTCGGGCCGCATCGAACTCGACGGCCGTGACGTCGCGGCCGACCCTCCGCACAAGCGTCCTGTCAACACCGTCTTCCAGACGTACGCGCTGTTCCCGTTCATGACCGTCTGGGAGAACGTGGCCTTCGGCCTGAAATACCAGAAGACCTCCCGTGACGAGACCCGGCGCCGGGTCGGCGAGGCGCTGGATCTGGTGCGAATGGACACCTACGCCACCAGGAAGCCGGCGCAGCTGTCCGGAGGGCAGCAGCAGCGTGTCGCGTTGGCGCGCGCCCTGGTATTGCGGCCCCGGGTGCTGCTGCTCGATGAGCCACTCGGCGCGTTGGATGCCAAGCTGCGCAAGCAACTTCAGCTCGAACTACGTTCGATGCAGCGCGAGGTCGGCATCACCTTCGTCTATGTCACCCACGACCAGGAAGAAGCGCTCACGATGAGCGACCAGATCGCGGTGCTCGCCGAGGGCCGGGTCGAACAGGTGGGACCACCCCAGGAGATCTACTCCGCCCCGGCCACGACATTCGTTGCCGGATTCCTGGGCGCCGCCAACATCTTCGACGCCGAGATCGTGGACGTCGTCGCCGAGAACGGCGCCCCGCCGGCGCCGGGCTCGGCCGTCGTGATCCGGCCGGAGCGCATCGGCATCCAGCGGGCCGACGAGCCCGTCGCGGCCGGACACAACGCCATCGCCGGCACTGTCAAACATGTTGTCTACCTGGGTAACTGTACGCAGGTACATGTCGACGTCGGGGCGCCCACCGACATGGTGGTCGAGGTGCCCAACCGGGCAGGCCCGCTGTCGGTGACCCACGCGCCGGGGGAGCGGGTGGTGTGCGTCTGCACGCACGACGCCGTGCGCGTGCTGCACCGCAGTACGGCGACGCCGATGACCGACCCGGTGCTCAGCCCCGCTCAGCTGCCGGTGCCAGGTTGAGCTCCCGCTCGGCGAACCGCATCGCGATGTCGTAGGCGACCTCGGAGTCGATCTCGGGGTCTTCCAGGGCAACCTGGATGGACAGACCGTCCAGCAGAGCGGCGAACTCCAGCGCGAAAAGCCGGGGGTTCACCGTGTTGTCCACCTCGTCGTCTTCGGCGGACCGGACGGCGTCGACGATCATCGTCCGCCACCGCGCGTCGAGTTCCACCCGGCCGGCCTTGATCTCACTGTGCCGGAACGCCTGTGCCCACAGGTCGAACCACAGGCCCCAGGCACCGGGAATCTCGTCGTCGGCCTCGGGCACACATGTCCACCGGATCAGCAGCGAGAGCCGTTCGCGCAGTGACGGAGTGACGGCCAGCATCTTCTCGGCGGCCTCGTAGAACGATTCCTCCGAGTGGCGCAGCGCGTCGACGAGCAGCCGGTCCCGGGTGCCGAAGTAGTAGATGACCAGCGCCGAACTCACGCCGGCGCGCTTGGCGACGTCGGCGATGCGGGTATCGCCGAAACCCCGTTCGCAGATCAGCTCCGCTGCGGCACGGAGCATTTCGATGCGCCTGCCTTCGTTCTGCTCTGTCGCGGGTGCTGGCTCAGCCATCTCGCTGGTTCCCCTCCTCGTGGCAGCGTTGCCTCTTGTCTGAAAGCCTAACACTTGGTTAGATTGAACAGTCAGTCAGGAGCTCAGGAGGCACCCATGGCGAACACCTACGACGCCCTGGTGATCGGCGGCGGACACAACGGCTTGGTCTCGGCGGCCTATCTGGCCCGGTCGGGAGCTCGCACGCTGGTGCTGGAATCCCGCGGCGCGCTCGGTGGCGCTGCCACCACGGAGGCGCCGTGGGAAGACGCGCCGCATCTGCGCGTGACCCGGCTGTCGTACGTCATGAGCCTGATGCCGCCGACGATCGTCCGCGAGCTCGCTCTCGAGCGCCACGGGTACAAGGTGCACCCGATGGGCCCCTACTACCAGGCGTTTCCCGAGGGTGGGTCGCTCACGGTCTACGAGGACGACCCGGCGAGAACGTACGAACAGCTGGCCAGGTTCTCCACGAAGGATGCCGACGCGTGGCCGAAGTGGAACGCGTGGCTGGAAGGCATCGCCGACGTGATGGGTCCGCTGCTGACCCAGGTGCCACCCAACATCGGTTCGCGGAAACCGTCGGATCTGTTCGAGCTGGCGAAGCTCGGCTGGAGCCAGCGGGGGATGACCACACGCATGATGGGCGATGTCACCCGGCTGCTCACCATGAGCATCGCCGACCTGCTCGACGATTGGTTCGAATCACCGCAAATAAAAGGCGCGCTCGCGGTCAACGGGGTCATCGGAACGTGGGCCGGTCCGTACGAGCCCGGCACCGCCTATGTGATGGCGCACCATTCGATCGGCGACGTCGGTGACGGGCAGCTCGGAAGCTGGGGTTATCCCGAAGGAGGAATGGGTGCGGTCTCGGACGCCATCGCGCGATCGGCGCGGTCCTTCGGGGCCGAGATCCGGACCAACGCCCGGGTCGCCACACTGATCGTGCGCGGCGGCGAGGTGCGGGGTGCGGTCCTCGACACCGGCGAGGAGATCCACGCGCCGTTGGTGGTGACCACGCTGCACCCGAAAATCGCCTTCCTGGACCATGTTCCACGTCACGAGCTGCCCGAGGACTTCGTCCGCGACATCGAGCACTTCAAGACGCGAAGCGGCGTGGTCAAGATCAATCTCGCGCTGGGGGAGCTGCCCAACTTCACCGCGGACCCCAGCACGCGTCAGGCCGAGCATCACACCGGTTCGGTCGAGATGGCGCCCACGATGGAGTACATCGAGGCCGCGTTCCAGGACGCCCGGGTCGGGCGGCCGGCGCTGCTGCCGTTCAGTGACGGCGTGATCCCGACCACTCTGGACAAGACGCTGAATCCCGATGGCACGCACATCATGTCGCTGTTCACGCAGTGGGTCCCCGCCAACTGGGCGGAGGCGCCGCATACCGAGGAGCTGGACGCCTACGCCGACCGGCTCATCGACCTGTACGACCATGTGGCACCGGGCTTCAAGTCCTCGATACTGCATCGCGACGTGGTGGGGCCGCACGAGATGGAGCAGGAGTACGGGCTGATCGGCGGCAACATCTTTCACGGTGAGCTGTCGTTGGAGCAGCTCTTCCACATGCGACCTGCTCCCGGTTACGCCGACTACCGGACCCCGATCAAGGGCCTCTACAACGGCAGCTCGGGCACGCATGCCGGCGGTGGTGTGTGCGGCATCCCGGGCTGGCAGGCTTCCCGAGCGGCGCTGGCGGACGGCAAGAAGCGCTTCCGGAAGCGATGAGCGCTTGCGCGAAGAGCAGACGGCGCCGATGACCGATCGCCGCGCGGCTGTCGCCGCGATGCTGGATGCGCGCTCGATCGCGGTGGTGGGTGCGAGCCCGCGGGCGGGCAGCTTCGGCGAGCGCATGGTGCTCGAGGCTGCGCGGGGCAGCGCCCGGGTGCACCTGGTCAACCCGAAGTATGGGCACATCGGCGATCGCCGCTGTGTCCCTTCGCTGTCCGACCTCGACGAGGCCGTCGACCTGGTGCTACTCGGTGTCCCGGACTCTGCGTTGCGGCAGCAGCTGCGCGCGGCGGCCGAGGCGGGGGCGCGATCGGCGGTGCTCTTCGGCTCTGCGCACGGCATTCGCGACGACGTGCGCATGCTGGCCGTCGACGCCGGTATGGCGCTGTGCGGGGCAGGCTGTATGGGATTTGTGAATGTGGCGAAAGGCGTTCGCGCGCTGGGCTATCTGGAACCGGATACACTGCCGGAGGGCACGGTCAGCCTGGTGACCCACTCCGGCTCGGCGTTCTCCACACTGTTGCGGGCCAACCGCGGGTTCGGGTTTCGGCTGGCGGTGTCCTCGGGTCAGGAGCTCGTCACCGACACCGCCGACTACCTCGACTACGCGCTGGACGACCCCGGCACCCGGATCATCGCGTTGCTGATGGAGACACCGAGGAGTCTGCCCCGGCTACGGCAGGCGCTGCTCCGCGCCGCCGCGCAGGACGTTCCGGTGGTGATCCTCACCGTCGGGGGATCCCCGGGCGGCCGGGCGATGGTGGCGGCGCATTCGGGCGCGCTGGCCGGCGAAGGCGCGGCCTGGCAGGCGTTCTGCGCGTCGACGGGCGCGGTGCACGTCCGCGACATGGCCGAATTCACCGACACGCTGGAGCTTTTCGCGGCGGAGCGGCGATCGCGCGGTGGTGCGATCGCCACGGTGCACGACTCCGGCGCCGAGCGGGCGCTGACCGTCGACATCGCCCACGAGATGGGGGTCCGGTTCGCCGAGCTGTCCCCGGACACCATCACCACCCTCGGCAGCCGGCTCGATGACGGTCTGGTCGCGACCAACCCGCTCGACGTGTGGGGAACCGGTGCCGACACCCGCACCCTGTTCGGCGCCTGCCTGCGGGCGATGTCGGACGATCCGGCAGTGGCGGTGACCGCTCTGGCGGTCGATCTGGTGGCCGAGTTCGACGGTGACACCGCCTACGCGGATGCCGTCGTCGACGTCGCCAAGGACACCGACGCGCCTCTGGCTGTGCTGGCGTCGGTGCCGTCGGCGATCGACCGGGCTGTGGCGGCGCGGTTGCGGGACAACGCCATACCGGTGCTGGAGGGCGTCCGTAGCGGGCTGGCCGCCATGGCGCACCTGGCGTGCTGGCCGCTGCCGCTCGACTGTCCTGATCCAGTGGAGCCGCGCCCGACCTCGGCCACGGGTTTCGATCTGCTGGCCCACTACGGCATTGCCGTGGTGCCGACCCGCGCCGCGCACTCCGCGGACGAGGCGGTGGCGGCGGCACACGCCATCGGCTATCCGGTTGTGCTGAAAACAGCTGCAGCACTGCACAAGAGCGACGTCGGCGGCGTGGTGCTCGGGATCGGTGACGACACAGCCGTGCGCCGAGCCTACGACGGCATGGCCGCGCTGGGCGGGGATGTGACCGTCTCGGCGATGGCGTCGTCAGGCATCGAGGTGTCGGTCGGCTTCGTCCGCGACGACGCGTTCGGACCGCTGGTTGTGGTCGCGGCCGGCGGCACGCTGGTAGAACTGCTCGACGACCGCGCCATCGCCTACCCTCCGCTGTCGCGCATGCGCGCAACAGAACTCGTTGACTCGCTGCGGATCCGGCCACTGCTGGACGGCTGGCGCGGCGGGCCGCGTGCCGATGTCGACGCGCTGATCGACGTCGTCGTCGCGTTCGGCCGCATGGCGGTCGAGCTCGCCGATGTCTACGACGCGGTCGAGGCCAATCCGGTGATCGTGGCGCCGCGCGGCGCGGTGGCCGTGGATGTCCTAGCCGTGCCGACCGTTGATCAGAAGATCACGTAGACCTTGCGCAGCGTCTCGTGGATGACCCACGTGCCTGCCCAGCCCAGCGGGAACACCGCGATGTCACCTGCGCCGACGTCGAGTGGCTCACCACCGTCCGGGGTCACGGTCATGCGCCCGGACAGCACATAGATGACCTCGTTCTCCTCCTGACGCCAGTACGAAGGTCCGGGGGTCACCTGCCAGATGCCTGCGGATTTCGCGCCGTCCACCCACATCTCGATGCCGTGCACCGCCATCGGGTCGCCGGTGGCCTCGTCGAGGGGACCCCAGTCCTCGAGCTCGGCGTCGGCGGCGCCGGGCAGCAGCGAGGTGAGCACGGCCTGGGTCATCATGAAGAGGTCCTCTCGTAAGCGGTTTCTGGGAACGGCAGAGATATCGGTTCGGGCGCCACGCGGCTGTTGCCGTCGGCGTCGAAGCGGTCGAGCCCGAGGTCGCTGAGATCCAGCCACTCGCACCCACCGGCAGTGGTGAGGTCGGCGGCGACCTCTGCCACCGCAGGTCCCCACATCATGCCGTGGCCGGCCGCGCTGGCCACCACGGTGCCGTCGACGGGGCCGTCGTCGGTGAGCAGCGGACCCAGGATGGGCAGGTGGTCGGGCGTGTAGTCGATGGTCGCCGCCCACGTGCGCCGCAGACCCAGACCCGTGACCGCGGGGAACAGCCTCTCCAGGCGTCCGAGCGTCGCCATGTAGTAGGCGTTGTCGAAATCTGTTGCTATTCCCGGCTTCTCGTCTGGGTTGCTCATACCCCAGAGCAGCCCTCCGGCGTCACCGGGCCGCCAGTAGATACCGGACGACACGTCGAAGACCATCGGCAGGGCGTGCACGTCGACCGGCAGCGGTGCGGTGACCACGACCTGGTGGCGGGATCCGCCCGCCGGGATACGGGCGCCGGCGCGGGCGCCGACGTCGGCGAGCTGCGGTCCACCGGTGAGCACGACCCGGTTCGTGTCGATCGGACCGTCGGAGGTGTCGACGCCGACCACCCGTCCGCCCGAGACCCGCAGCCCGGTGAACGCACAGTGCTCGCGCACGTCGACGCCCGATACCGTCAACGCGGCGGTGTAGGCCAGCACGTTGCGGGGCGCGTCGATGTACCCGTCACCCGGCGCGTAGCTCGCGCCCAGGGTTGATTCGGGCGCCAAACCGGTGTTCCGGCCGTCGATGTCGTCGCTCGACCACCAGTCGACGTCGAGGCCGAGGGAGCGCTGCAGTGCGATGCGCGTGTGGGCCTGCTCGACTTCCTCGGCGGTGAAGCAGGGCATCAGGTAGCCCTGCCGCACGAACCCGCAGTCGAGCGGGAACCGCTCGCCGCTGCTCGCGTAGAACGCCTGGCTGCGCAGGCCGAGACGGATCGCGGTCTCGGTGCCGCCCTGCGCGCGCACCATTCCCGCCGCGCGGCTGCTGGCGCCCTCGCCGAGCGTCTGCGCCTCCAGGAGTACGACGTCGAGTCCGCTGTTCTCGGCGAGCAGCACGGCCGTCCACGCACCGACCGTCCCGCCGCCCACCACCACGACGTCGGCGGTCCGAAGGCTGGTCATACCTCGAAACGCTGACATAGACTGAACGCTCAGTCAAGAGGAAGGGCTGCGGATGTACGGGTTGACGGACGAGGATCTGCGGATCCGCGAAACCGCCCGCGAGTTCGTCGAATCGCTGATGCCGCACGAGGTCGAGGCCGAGCTGGCCGGCGGGGTGCTGCCCAAAGAGGTGACGGCCGAACATCACGCCCGGGCGGTCGCCCTGGGCCTGTACGCCACGAACATGCCCGTCTCGGTCGGTGGCCGCGGCTGCACGGCGCTGCAGCAGATCCTGGTGCAGGAACAGTGCGGCCGTGTCACCAATGGCCTGGCCTGGGTGATGGCGACACCGCCCCAGTGGTGGCCCGAGGTGGCCACCGACTACCACCGGCAGAAGTGGCTGCTGCCCGCGGTGCGCGGGGAGAAGCACGAGGCGTACGCGATCACCGAAGAGTTCGCCGGCTCAGACGTCTCGGCGCTGCAGACCACCGCGCGGCGCGACGGCGACGACTATGTCATCGACGGCGTGAAATGGCATGTCACCTCGTTCAACCTGGCCGACTACGTGTTCGTCGAAGCAGTCCTGGCCGAGGGCCCGCACGCCGGCGACCACGTGCTGCTCGTGGTCGACCTGCCGTGGCCGGGGGTGGAAGTGGTTCGTACGCCGAAGTATTCGCACAACATCGCCGATGAACACCCGATCGTCGCCTTCAACCAGGTTCGGGTACCCGCGGAGAATCTCGTCGGCACCGAGGGCGGGCCGATGACGTTCACCCAGGACTGGTTCCGGTTCGAACGGATGATGGTGGCCGCCCGCTGCGTCGGCGCGGCCCAGCGACTGCTCGACGAGGTGACCGCGTTCGCGCGCGACCGGGTGGTCGACGGACGTCCGCTGGGTGAGCATCAACTGGTGGCGGGCATGCTCGCGGACAGCGCCACCGAGCTGTTCGCTGCGCGCACGATGCTCTACGAAGTGGCCCGATCCATCGATGCGGGCCATGACCGCAAGACCCTGCACGGTCAGGCGTCGATGCTGAAGCTGTTCTGCTCGGAGATGGCCGGACGGGCGGCCGATCGTGCCGTGCAGATCTTCGGCGGCCGCGGCTACATGCGGGAGAACGTCGCCGAGCGGATGTTCCGCGAGCTTCGGGTCGAGCGAATCTGGGAGGGCGCCAGCGAGATTCAACGCGTCATTGTGGGGCGGCAGCTGATGAATCGCGGTCCCTCGGCGCTTCTTGACCCGACCTGAAACCCAACAGCCGCATGCCGTGGTAGATGAGCAGCGCGGCGATCGACCCCAGGGCGATACCGGTGAAGGTCAGACTTCCTGCGCTCCAGGTGAAGTCGGCGATACCGAGGATCAGAGGAATGGCAGCGGTCATCTGGTTGATGGGCTTGGAGAAGTCGACGTGGTTGGTGAGCCAGATCCGCACGCCCAGGATGCCGACCAGGCCGTAGAGCACCACCGTCGCCCCGCCGAGCACGCCCGACGGGATCGCGACGATCACCGCACCGACCTTGGGGCACAACGACAGCACGATCGCGACGATGGCCGCCACCCAGTACGCGGCGGTCGAGTACACGCGCGTCGCCGCCATCACGCCGATGTTCTCGGCGTAGGTCGTGGTCGCCGATCCGCCACCGAATCCGGCCAGCGTGGTCGCGACGCCGTCGGCGGCCAGCGCACGGCCCATCAACGGGTCCATGTCCGTCTTCGTCATCTGTCCCACGGACTTGACGTGTCCGATGTTCTCGGCGATCAACGCGATGACCGCGGGCAGGAACAGGGGCAGTACCGACAGCGAGAACGTCGGGGTATGAAACTCGGGCAGGCCTATCCACGGCGCCGCCGCGATCCCTGAGGTGTCGACCTCACCGAGGACGAGTGCGAGCAGGTAGCCCGCCGCCACCGCGAGGAAGATCGCGAGCCTGCCGATCATGCCGCGGAAGAACGCGAGCACGGCGACCAGCAGCACCAGTGTGACCAGCCCGACAAGCGGGCCCTTCTCGAAGTTCGTCTTGGCGGCGGGTGCCAGGTTGAAGCCGATCAGCGCGACGATCGCGCCCGTCACGATCGGCGGCAGCGTGACGTCGATCCAGCGGGTGCCGACGATATGGACGATGCCGCCGACGAGCATGAGCAGCACGCCCACCGCGACGATCCCGCCCAGCGCGCTGCCGGTTCCCTGCGACGCCACCGCCGCCGTGACCGGGGCGATGACCGAGAAGCTCGACCCCAGGTAACTGGGCAGCCGGTTGCCCGTGATGATCAGGAACAGGATGGTGCCGACGCCGGAGAACAGCAGCGTGGTCGCGGGCGGGAAACCGGTGAGCACCGGGACCAGGAAGGTGGCACCGAACATCGCCACCACGTGCTGGGCGCCCAGACCGAGCGTGCGCGGCCAGCTCAGCCGTTCGTCGGGAGCGACGACGAAGTCCGGGTCGGCCTTCGAATCCACACGTTGCCAGGTGAATGCCGTGAATGCCATTGTGCGACTACACACCATGACGGGCGGTGCCGCACGTCGATCAGTCCGACCGCCGGGCAGATTCCGATCGGGCTGCCCGGACGTTGAGGTGGCGGATCGTGCCGAATGCCGCGACCACCCCACCCATCATGGCGAGAAACTCCAGCATGTCCCTCACCGTCGCGTCTCCGGCGACCTGCCGGCTGTACTGGCCAGGGCGCCCACGCTGTCGTAGACCTTCCACCACGTCGTCTCGAACTCTGCCGGTGTCGTCAGGCCGGCGATACGCCAGGCCCGCGCCTCCCGGAGACGGTCCGCCGACTCTGCCATCGCGGCGCAGGCTGCTCCCGAGATCGGGTCGTAGTGCCGCGGTAGGAGGGTGGCGGCCACACACCGCACCTGGGCGCGAAGCTCACCGGCCAGCGCGCGCGTCGCGACCCCGGTGCCCAGCAGGATGCCCGTCGAGACCGCCAGCGCGGTCCAGGCTCCGGTGCACCGGAGCAGTGTCACCTCGGCCAGGACCCAGAGCACGGCCCCCCAGACCGGCCAGCCGCGCCAGAGCCGGACCAGCCGCCGGTCTCGCGCGGTGATCCCCGGTGGATAGACCACGAGCAGATATCGCGTCCCGAAGCGGTCCGGCTGGATCGTCAGCGAACCCCATTCTGCGTCTCCATCCAGGAGTCGCCGAAAGACATTGCTCAGCATGGCCATTGACGTTCTGTGCGGTACACACCTCATCTGTAACGCGTCGCCGGGGTGTCTGCGGCCGCCCCTACGGATTCCTTACGGCGCGTCGGGCCCGCCTTGACGGCATGTTTACGGATGGTCCGTGTCGCGCGTTCGGCTGGCCACCCGGTAGGCGATCACGCCCACCAGCGCCACCGCGAAACCCGCCAGCACCGACGGCCACGGAAGGGTGACGGCCAGGGTCAGGCAGCCGAACAACCCGATCGCCGGCACGAGGCGGCGGCCGAGAGTCCACGCGGCGGCGTTGGCGATCGCGTAGTAGAGCAGCACACCGAACGACGAGAAACCGACCGCGCTGCGCACGTCGACGAATGCCGCGGCCACGGCAACCACGACACCGACCGCGACCTCGGCCCGGTGCGGGGTGGCATGGCGCGGGTGGACGGCGGCCAGCGAACGAGGCAGGTAGCCGTCCCGCGCCATCGCCAACATGGTCCTGGAGACCCCGAGCAGCAGCGCCAGCAACGCTCCCAGTGCGGCGACGGCGGCGCCTGCGCCGACCACCGGCACCAGAGCGGGCACGCCTGCGGCACGCACCGCCTCCGACAGCGGCGCGCTCGCCGCGGCCAGCCCGGTGTTGCCGAGCTCGGCGATCACGGCGACCGCGACCACGGCGTACACCACCAGGGTGATGGCCAGCGAGAGCGCGACGGCCCGTGGGATGGTGCGGGCCGGGTCGCGAACCTCCTCGCCCAGGGTGGCTATGCGGGCGTAACCGGCGAAGGCGAAGAACAACAGTCCGGCGGCCTGGAGGACGCCGTACGGGGTGACGTCGGATCCGAACGCGAGCCGGGCTGTTTCGGTGCCGCCGGAACCGAAGACGACGACCACCACCATGGTCAGCACGGCGAGCGTGAATGCCACGATGACCCGGGTGAGCCCCGCCGACCTCTGGACCCCGGCGTAGCTCACTGCCGTCAGCGCGATCACCGACCCGGCCGCCACGGCGTTGGCATAGGCGGGCCAGGCGTAGTAGCCCACGGTCAGCGCCATCGCCGCGCAGGAGGCGGTCTTGCCGACGATGAAGCTCCACCCCGCCGTGTGGCCCCAGAACGGACCGAGGCGTTCGCGCCCGTACACGTAGGTGCCCCCGGACTGCGGATAACGCGCCGCCAGTCGCGCCGAGGACATCGCGTTGCACACCGCGACCACCGCCGCCACCGCCAGACCGATCAGCAGACCGGTCCCTGCCGCAGCCGCAGCCGGGGCGAGCGCGACGAAGATTCCCGCGCCGATCATCGACCCGAGTCCCAGCGTGACGGTGTCGACGATCCCGAGACGTCGCCGCAGGACCGACTCGCCGGGCACGCTCACGCGCCCACGATATCGTGGCACGGTGGTGCACTCCGCTGGTGACAACGGCACCCGACGTCGGCCGAAAGACCGGAAGGCGCAGATTGCGCGCGCGTCGGCCGAGGCTTTCAGCGAGCTCGGGTATCACGGCGTCAGCATGGAGATGATCGCGTCGCGGGTGGGTATCTCCGCGGCGGCCCTGTATCGCCACTATTCGAGCAAGTACGAGCTGTTCCGCGACGCGGTGCTCAACCTGGGCCAGCAGCTGGTGGACGGCACGGCGGACATAGACGGGGACGACCCGGACGTGGTGCTCGATCAGCTGGTGTCGGCACTGGTGGACACCGCACTGGCCAACCGCAACGCCGGCGGCCTCTACCGGTGGGAGGGAAGGTATCTCCGCGGGGACGACCAGGCTGCCCTCGCGGAGCAGATCCGCACGGTGCACCGGCGCCTCCACGCCCCGCTGACTGCGTTGCGGCCGGAGCTCACGGCACGGCAGCGCTCCACGTTGTCGACCGCGGTGCTGTCGATCGTCGGCAGCACCGTTGATCACCGCGCCAAGCTCCCTGCGGCGCAGGTGCATCGGGTGCTCGCGCAGATCACGCGGGCAGTGCTGGCCGCCGAGCTGCCCGGTGACCTGCCGAGGTATCCGGAGGGCGTCGCGACGGACGTGCCTGCGGCCGACACGTCGAAGTACGAGGCCCTGCTCACCGAGTCGACGCGACTGTTCAGCATCGACGGGTATCGCGACACCAGCATGGACGACATCGCGTCAGCGGTCGGGATGCCGACTTCCGGTATCTACAAGTTCTTTTCCGGCAAGAACGACATCCTCGCCGCGATCTTCCGGCGTGCCTCCGACCGGGTGTCGGCCGAATTGGCGGCTATCGTCGCCGCCGCGTCAGAGCCGGACGACGCCCTCGCCGCCGTGATCGACGCCTACGTGACGCGGTCGTTCGATCACCCCGAGATCGAATGTGTCTACTACAGCGAGCGGCTCAACATGTCCCCCGCGGATCAGCGCATCATCCGCGACCTGCAGCGCTCGACGGTGGACTCGTGGGTCCAGTTGGTGGTCGCCGTGCGGCCGGAGTGGACGCCGGCGGAGGCACGTTTCGCCGTGCATGCGGCGATGGCACTGGTGATCGATCTGGGCCGCCGGGTCCGGTACGCGGACTCGCGCGAGGCGCGGGAGACTGTGCAGGGCCTGGTCGACGTGGCGCTGCTGGGCCGCTACCGGTTACGGACGACGTTACCCATCATGTAGAGCAGGTACACGACGAGCCCGACGACGGCGATCTTGCGCGTCCGCTGCACCGCGAGGCCCAGTCCGACAGCGGTCTCGACGGCGCCGTCGATGTAGACGTGCTGGCGGGTGTTGGTCGGGAAGGCCGCCTTGGTGATCCCCTCGTAGACCTGAGGGGCGACGAAGTGGGAGACGCCGGTGGCGGCGAGAGCCAGCCCGCCGATGCTGGCGGCACGCGAGTTTTCTTTGGACACAGCCGGATCCTAGTCGATGGCCTGAGGGCTAGGTGATGGCGTAGTCGGTGATCGGGAAATCCGAGGCCTCCCGGATCGCGGCCCGGGTCGAGGTCGGGCGCAGCAGAGTCGGTTCGCCGGCGGGGTTGTAGTAGTAGGACCGCGCCGACGTGCAGTTGCCGTTGGTGAACAGCGAGTCGCCGAGCAGCTCGGTCATGCGGTCCAGGTACCGGGCGTTGGCATCTTCGGTGATCTCGAAAGTCGTTGCGCCGCGGCGCTTCACCTCACCAAAGAGACGATCCATGTGCCGCATCTGGTATTCCATCGTGTTGAAGAAGTTCAATCCGAGGAATGCGTACGGGCTGGCCAGCGACAGGTAGTTGGGGAAGTACGGCATCGAGACACCCTGATATGCCTGGAATCTGGTCTCACGCCACCACTTTCCGAGGTTGCGGCCGTCACGTCCGATGACCTCGATGGCCGGGAAATTGGCTTCCCAGAGGTCGAAGCCGGTCGCCAGCACCAGCGTGTCGATAGTGGTCTTGGTGCCGTCTTTGGCGACGACGCCGTCGGATTCGATCCGGGCGATTCCGTTGTCCTGCAGATGCACGTGCGGTTTGGTGAACGTGCGGTAGTAGCTGTTGGAGAAAGTCGGCCGCTTGCATCCGAAGTCGTAATCCGGCGTGAGCCTGTCCCGCAGTTCCTTGTCCCGGACGGTGGCGAACCGGTGCATCTTGGCCAGATCGCTGGCCCCGATGTTGAACCGCCCGCGGGTCTGGCGGTTGTGCAACACCGCCACCGACACCATGGCCTCGTAGATGGCGTCGGTGACTGCACGAATGGCGCGCTGGGCCAACGGGACCCGCGCGAACAGCCGCTTGGCGCGTTCCGAGAACCTGAAGTCGACCTTGGGGACCACCCAGATCGGCGTGCGTTGATAGACCGTGAGGTCGGCGGCCTTCTTGGCCAGCTCCGGGATCAACTGCACGGCAGTGGCGCCGGTGCCGATGACCGCGACCCTCTCGCCGGTCGGGTCGTACGAGTCGTCCCACGCGGTCGTGTGGATGATGCGCCCGTCGAACTCCGCGATGCCGGGGATGTCGGGCATGTGGGGCTGCGACAGGAACCCTGTGGCAGTGATCAGGTAGCGGGTGGCCAGCGTCTCACCGCCGGTGAGATTCACCCGCCACAGCGTGGCTTCCTCGTCCCAGCGCGCACCCTCGACCGCCACGCCGAAGCGCATGTGGCGGCGCACGCCGTACTTGTCGGCGACGTCGTCGGCGTAGCGCTTGATCTCGTCGCCGGTGGAGAACAGCCGCGACCAGTTCGGGTTGGGCTCGAAGAAGTACGAATACGTGGTGGTGGGAACGTCTACCGCGAGGCCGGGGTAGTGGTTGACGTACCAGGTCCCGCCCAGATCGTCTTCCCTGTCCAGGATCACGAAATTCTCGATGCCCAGCCGCTTGAGCTGGATGGCAGCGCCGATTCCCGCAAACCCGGCGCCCACGATGACTGCGTCGAAGTGCTCCGAAGGCATGCGTAAACGGTACCCGAGGTCCGCGGAAACTCAGCCTTTGAGCGACCCGGTGCGCGGCGGATCCAGCGTTGCGATGCAGGTCACGGAGCGGTCGCCGTTTTCCCACGTCTCGGCGGTGGGGTAGAGGACATAGAGCTGGACCTGGTCGTCCAGCAACGACTCCGGCGAATACTCGGCCAGCTCGGGACTGCATTTCTCGTGGTAGGCCTCGATCGCGGCCTGCCCGGGGAAATCGCCGTCGGGCATCGTCAGCACGGCGAATACCTCGCCGGCGTGCGGCTGGTCGCAGCCGATCGTGGTGACCGTCAGCACGCGCTCGCCGTCGGGGATCTCGGCGAGGCAGTCGCCAACGGCGACGTTGGTGGCCGTGACGGTGTCGCTGGTGACGGCCAGCGTGACGACGATGACCAGTCCGATCGCCCACAGGGTCGAGAGCACGATGCCGGCGATCGCCAGACCGCGGCCGCTCTGGTACTCCTTGGCCTTCTTCAGGCCCACGACGCCGCACACCCAGCCGATCAGCACACCGCCGATGAGCCCGAAGATCAACGAGACGATCGCCCACCAGTTCGTCCTCGGTGGCGGCGACTGGCCGTAGTACGGCTCATCCGGTCCGCTCGGGTACGGCAGGGGTGGTGGTGGGGGATACGCGCCGTAGGGGCCACCGGGCGGCGGGCCGTACGGACCCGCCGGCGGCTGCCCGTAGGGGCCGCCCGGCGGCATGCCATACGGCTGCTGAGGTGGCGGCCCTGGGGGCCCGGGCGGCGGGACGGTCACGCTGCGACGATAGCTCAGCCGAGCAGCCGGAGCGCCCCATCGACCGCCAGCGCCGGCACGTCGAGTTTCTTGGAGCCGAGGTCGTGGCGGGCGCCGGTGATCTCGACGATGTCGGTGGCCGCGCCGATCAGGGCGGCGGCGGGGCGGATCTCGTCGATGGTGCCGAATGGATCCGCGGTCCCGTGGGTGAAGACGGTGGGCACCGTGATGCGTGGCAGGTGCTCGGTGCGGGCGCGCTCGGGCTTGCCGGGCGGATGCAGTGGATAGGAGAACAGCGTCAAGACGTCGAGCTCCAGACCGTCCGCGACCGCCATGGACGTCAACCGGCCCCCGTAGGAATGGCCGCCGGCGACGACAGGGCCGTCGGCGAGGGTGCGCACCGCGGCCACCGCCTCGACGATGCCGGCGATATCGCCGGCCGACGAGCCGGACGGCGGACCCTTCGGCCGGCGTCGCCGGAACGGCAGGTTGTAGCGGACGGCCAGCCAGCCGCGGCTGGCCCACTCGTCGCACACGGCTCGCAGCATCGGTGACTCACGGCTGCCGCCGGCCCCGTGCGTCAGCGCGACGACGCCCACGGGGGTGCCGTCGGGTTCGTGCGCGACGCCCGCGATGTCCTCCAGTGTCATGTGCCCAGCCGGAACAGGGGCGACACCGGACCGTGACCGTGGCCCAACGGGTATGCCGCACGCAGACATTCGGTCACCCATCGCTTGCCGAACGCGACGGCGTCGGGCACGGAGTAGCCGTGCGCCATGGCGCTGGCGATGGCAGCGGCCAGGGTGTCACCCGCGCCGTGGTCATGGCCGGTGTCGATGCGGACAGAGTCGAACTCGTGGAACGCCGTGCCGTCGAACAGCAGATCCGGGCTGTGGGAGGACCCGCGCAGGTGCCCACCCTTGACCAGGGTCCACCGTGGGCCGAGGTCATGCAGTGCCCGTGCGGCGGCGCGCTGGGTATCGGCGTCGACGACGTCGATACCGGTGATCAGGCGCACCTCGTCGAGGTTCGGCGTCACCAGCGTGGCCAGCGGAAAGAGCGTGTGCTTGACGGCATCGAGGGCGCTGGGGTGCAGAAGCGGGTCGCCGTGCATCGACGCGCAGACCGGATCGACCACCAGAGGAACGGTGCCGTCGAGTCCCTGCGCCACCCAGGTCTCGGCGATGGTTTCGATGATCTCCGACGACGCGAGCATGCCGGTCTTGGCGGCCTGCGCCCCGATGTCGGAGGTAACGGCCTCGATCTGGCCGGCGACGATGTCCAGCGGGATCTCGTGGAAACCCTTGACGCCCACGGAGTTCTGCACGGTAACCGCGGTGAGTGCCACCAGCCCGTGGATGCCGAGCATGGCGAAGGTGCGCATGTCGGCCTGGATCCCCGCCCCGCCACCGGAGTCAGATCCGGCGATGGTCATGACCCGCAGCGGCGCCTGGCCGGGCGGGGCAAGAGGCAGGAACTTCATGACGTCACCACCGGAAGGAACACCCGGTTGTCGTGGTCATGGTCGCTGTCGGCCATCGCCTCCCGCACGTCGTGGCTGATCCGCATCGAGCAGAACTTGGGTCCGCACATGGAGCAGAAGTGTGCCGTCTTGGCGGGCTCGGCGGGCAGGGTTTCGTCGTGGAACTCGCGGGCGGTGTCGGGATCCAGCGACAGGTTGAACTGGTCTTCCCAGCGGAACTCGAAGCGCGCCTTCGATAGAGCGTCGTCACGCTCCTGGGCGTGGGGGTGTCCCTTGGCCAGGTCGGCGGCGTGCGCGGCGATCTTGTAGGCGATCACCCCGTCCTTGACGTCCCTGCGGTTCGGCAGGCCGAGATGTTCCTTGGGTGTCACGTAGCACAGCATCGCGGTTCCGGCCTGGGCGATGATCGCCGCGCCGATCGCCGAGGTGATGTGGTCGTAGGCGGGCGCGATGTCGGTGGCCAGTGGGCCGAGCGTGTAGAAGGGCGCCTCCTCGCAGAGTTCCTGCTCCAGGCGGACGTTCTCGACGATCTTGTGCATCGGTACGTGTCCTGGACCTTCGATCATCACCTGCACGCCATGGGATTTCGCGATCGTGGTGAGCTCACCGAGGGTGCGCAGCTCGGCGAACTGCGCGTCGTCGTTGGCGTCGGCTATCGAGCCGGGCCGCAGGCCGTCGCCGAGGGAGAACGTCACGTCGTAGCGCGCCAGAATCTGGCAGAGCTCGGCGAAGTGGGTGTAGAGGAACGACTCCTGGGCGTGGGCCAGACACCATGCCGCCATGATCGACCCACCGCGGCTCACGATGCCGGTCACCCGGTTGACCGTCAGCGGAATATGGCTCCGCAGCACGCCTGCGTGCACCGTCATGTAGTCCACACCCTGCTCGCACTGCTCGATCACGGTGTCGCGGTAGACATCCCAATTCAGTTTGACCGGGTCGCCGCCGACTTTCTCCAGCGCCTGGTACATCGGCACGGTGCCCACGGGCACGGGCGAATTGCGCAGGATCCACTCACGCGTCTGGTGGATGTCGCGGCCGGTGGACAGGTCCATGATGGTGTCCGCGCCCCAGCGGGTGGCCCACACCATCTTGTCGACCTCCTCGGCGATCGAGGAACTCACCGCCGAATTGCCGATGTTCGCGTTGACCTTCACCGCGAACGCCTTACCGATGATCATCGGTTCGGCCTCGGGGTGGTGGTGGTTGGCCGGTATCACGGCGCGGCCGCGTGCCACCTCGTCGCGCACGAGTTCTGCTGGGACGCGTTCACGTTCGGCGACGAAGGCCATCTCGGCGGTGATCTCACCGGCTCGGGCGCGCTGCAGCTGCGTGCCGCGGTCGCGAATCACCGGCCGCCGCGGCAGTCCGGCGGACAGATCGATGACGGCGTCGCGGTCGGTGTACGGCCCGGAGGTGTCATAGAGGTCGAGGTGCTCGCCGGTGGTGAGGTGGACTCGCCGGAACGGCACGCCGTTGCGGTAGACCTTGGAGCTGCCCTGGATGGGGCCGCTGGTGACATCGGAGATGGTGAAGACAACGTCGGACATTCGCATTCTCCCTACGCCGGCATTACCCGGTCAGGTTCGTACGGTCGACGGGCCTACCCGTCCTCTCAGCGCGCTCGGTACGCGCTCCCGCGTTCGGTGACGGGTGCCACGCTAGCGCAGCGATCGCCCTCAGGGAACAGGGCGCCGCGGTCTCGAATTGCCCACCGAAGATTTGCATAGCTAATATATGTGTTTTCGCGGGGAAGGCGGGCAGGCAATGACGACGAAGATCGAGAGAGCGACCGACGGCGTGGCCGCAGGACATCCGCACTACAAGTGGATCGTCCTGTCGAACACCACGCTGGGCACGTTGCTGGCGACGATCAACGCCTCGATCGTGCTGATCTCGCTGCCGGCGATCTTCCGCGGAATCGGGCTGAATCCGCTGGCACCCGCCAATATCAGTTACCTGCTGTGGATGCTGATGGGCTATCTGGTGGTGACCGCCGTGCTGGTGGTGCCGTTCGGGCGTCTCGGCGACATGTTCGGGCGGGTGCGCATCTACAACGTCGGATTCGCGGTGTTCACCGTCGCGGCCATCGCGCTGTCCTTCGATCCGTTCCAGCTGGACGGTGGCGCGATCTGGCTGATCGCGTGGCGGGTGATCCAGGGGATCGGCGGCGCGATGCTGATGGCGTCGTCGTCGGCGATCCTGACCGATGCGTTCCCGGCCAACCAGCGCGGCATGGCGCTCGGGGTCAACATGGTGTCCGCGGTCGCCGGGTCGTTCCTCGGTCTGCTGGTCGGTGGCGTGCTCTCCGAGTGGCACTGGCAGCCGATCTTCTGGGTCGGGGTGCCGATCGGGCTGGCGGGCACCATCTGGAGCCTGCGGTCTTTGCGCGAGATGGGGGTGCGCACCCCGGGAAAGCTTGATTGGGCGGGGACGCTGACGTTCGGAATCGGACTGACGGTGCTGCTGACCGGTATCACCTACGGAATCCAGCCCTACGGCGAGTCGACGACCGGATGGACCAACCCCTGGGTGCTCGGCTCCATCGCGGCGGGGTTGGCCCTGCTCGTGGTGTTCTGTGTGGTCGAGTTGCGGGTGGCGCAGCCGATGGTCAACATTCGGCTGTTCCGGTCGGCGGCATTCGGGATGGGGAACCTCGCCGGGTTGATGTCGTCCATGGGTCGCGGTGGCCTGCAGTTCATGCTGATCATCTGGCTGCAGGGCATTTGGCTTCCGTTGCGCGGGTACGACTTCGAATCCACGCCGTTGTGGGCGGCGATCTACATGCTGCCGATCACGGTGGGCTTCCTGATCGCCGGGCCGGTCGCAGGTTGGCTGTCGGACCGCTACGGCGCCAGGCCGCTGACCGTGGGCGGCATGGGGTTGATGGCGGCGTCGTTCCTCGCGCTGGTGATGATCCCCGTCGACTTCGACTACTGGATCTTCGCGCTCCTGATCTTCCTGAACGGAGTCGGTGGCGGCATCTTCACCGCGCCCAACACCGCGGCCATCATGTCCAGCGTCCCCGCCGCGGAACGCGGTGCGGCCTCCGGTGTGCGCGCGACGTTCTTCAATGCCGGCTCGTCACTGTCGATCGGAATCTTCTTCTCCCTCATGATCGTCGGACTGGCCAACACCCTGCCCGGTGCGCTCACCAGCGGCCTTCAGGCGCAGGGCGTTTCGGCCGACGTTGCTCAGCAGGTGGCCGACCTTCCGCCGGTCGGCAGCCTGTTCGCCGCGTTCCTCGGTTACAACCCGATCGCCGAGTTGCTCGAGCCTTACCACGCGCTCCAGCAGCCGGGTGTCAACGCCGAAGTGCTGACCGGGCAGTCGTTCTTCCCCCACCTGATCATCGAGCCGTTCCACGCCGGACTGGTCGTGGTGTTCGTCGCGGCGGCAGCGATGATGGTGATCGGCCTGATCGCCTCGCTGTTCAATCCCGGCCGCTACGCCGAGACCCTCGCCGACGCTCAAGGCACGGCTCCGCGCACGAAGTAGTTCTCCAGGCTTCTGGTGACGATGGCGCCGACGGGAAGCCGCGAGGCGATGTCTAGGTTCTGGTCGGCGACCTCTTCGGCCCACTCGACCGGCCACCCTCCATCACCGAGGCTCGTCCGGAACGCGAGAACGAGGTCCTGGCAGTCGAGTTCGGACTCGACCACCATCGCGGTTGTGGTGGCTCGATGCGACGCCGCGCCGGCAAAGCCCCGCCCGCACCCGCAGGGTCCGTCCGGATCGCGGAGGTCTCGGTCGCAGGGCTCCTGGACCCAGACCAGTTCCCCTTCGATGCAGTAGTGATAGTCGCCCGGGTGTGTGCCCTGTGTATGGCCGGTCGCCACAAGGATCCTCATGTGAACTTCTCCTAGAACGGTGGTGGATCGTCGTCACCTTCGTGGTCGGTGGGGGTGTCCCAGTAGCTGTCGGGTGACGTGTGCGGCGACGCGGGCGGCATGGTGGGCACGGTTGCGCGGGCGCGTTCCTGGGCATTGAGTTTGCGTTCGGCGGTGATGCGGGCGGCCCGGTTCTGGGCCCGGGTGCGCCGGCGGGTGGGCATCATCAGGTGCCGGCCGGGGTGTGGTGGTGCCGGTGGTGTCGGGCTGGCTGGGGGCGGTGGGGTGCTGGTGTTCCAGCTCGGAAACAGCAGCGTGGTCAACGGTTTGGTGGTGTAGGTCAGCCCGGCAGCGGTGGTGACGGTGACGGTGCCGTCGGGGTACTGCCGGTCAGACCAGCCGGGGACGAAGGTCTTGACCAGGTGATGTTCTCGGCAATAGCACTTGACGTTGGCGGGGTGAGTAAGCCCGGTGGGCCAGGGCACGGTGTGGTCGATATCGGCCTTTTCGGCGGGGCGGGTGCAGCCGGGGAAGCGGCAAGTGAGGTCGCGAGTGGTCACGAACCGCTGCAACGCGGCGGAGGGGCGATAGCCGGGTTCGGTGTCGAGATTGCCCGGCTTGACGAGCCGGATCCGGGCGCCGCCGATGATCAGCTCAGCCAGTAGTGGGGCGGGCACGATCGCGCCGTTGAGCGCCGGGATCACCGCCGATTTCCTGCGACGTTGGGGTTCGGGACGCGGGTCGGGCGCAACCTCGGGCTCTGGGGTGCGGGCGCGATCTTCGCCGTGGAGCTGGGGGTCGGGATCGGCGTCGAGGGAGTCTTGTTCGGCGATGACGTGGATGACGAAGCTGGTGGCACGCCCATCATCGATTTTGGCTGGGCAGTGGGGGTTTGGACAGGTGCAGGCCAGGAAGAACGAGCCTGCTCCTAGCGCGGCGCCCACGGCATCGCCTCGGCGTTGATCCATGGTGCGGGGATCGTCTGGGCAGGGGCCGGCGATCATGACGGCCAGCCGCTCATGGACCAGGGCGGCATCGGTGTTACTCAACCGGCCGTGCACCGATGTGGTGCCGGTGGCTGCGTCGTTGCGGTCCCCGACGCTGAAGTATCGGCCTCGCATCGCATTTCGGGTACGCCGGACCGCGTCGGGGTCGTGGCGGTCGATCCAGACGTCGATGGCGCTTTCGAGTTTCTTGTCGGAGAGTTGCCCCCAGCTTGGCGCGCGGTCGGCGATCTCGCTGTCGATGGCCGACAGCGCTGATTGTTTGACGAGGAAGGTCCGCCACGCGATGGTGGTGATCATGGCCGGGCTGATCTGGCCGGCCATGAACCGGGCTCCTACCTTGGGAAGGCGATCGCGCAGTGTGACGGCCAGATTCAGCAGGCCGACGGCTTTTCCGCTGGCGACGCTCAGCGCGCAGGAGACCTGCGCAGCCGCGATGGCGGTCCCGTCGATGGCCCGACGTTCGTGTCCGTCATCGGCGCAAGCGCGGCGCTCCAGTTCGGCGATCGCGGCCAGCTTGCGGGCGTCGGCGGCTGCCGACGCGGCCGCCCATCCAGTGATCGCCTGGACCAGCTCGGCGTCGCTCACGCGGGCCAGCTCGTCAGGAGCTGGAAGCGAGCGATCGAACATGTGTTCGAGTATGCCACCAGCCACCGACAAGTCAGGTCGTCGGTTCCTGCCAGGCGCCGATCAAATTCTGCCAGCGGAATTATTCGCGTGAGCTGCGGGTTTACATCATCAGAACACCAAGAACCATCACCACCACCATCACCACCAGAAGTCGAAACCGCGAGACACGCTCCACGGCTCCGACCCACACAAGGGAAGAGCAGAACCATGAAGAACCTCACCATCACCGCCACCGCAGCCGCCGCCCTGACCGCCGGATTCCTCGGCCTGGCCGCCCCCGCGCTGGCCGCCCCCACCGGCAACGGCGACGCCCGGGCCACCATCAGCCAGCTCGAAGCCCAGGGCAACCGGGTCATCGTCAACAAGCTCTCCGACGCCTCGCTGTCTGAGGCCGACGTCGTCAGCGTCAAGCAGGGCGGCCCGATCCGCGGCACCGTGCAGGACGATTTCAACGACCGCACCTACCAGCAGACCGTCACCGGCTACGTCTACTACGTCGACGTCCGCTGACCCGCTTCACCGAAAAGGGGCGCCCACTGGGCGCCCCTTTTTCATGTGAGATCGACGACGACCGGTGCGTGGTCGCTGGGAGTGCCTACCCGGTTCTTCCCGGTCTTGCGCTCGTCGCGTGCGATCTCGGCGTGCGTGACGCGTTCGGCGAGTGCGGGTGAACCCAGGATGAAATCGATGCGCATGCCTCGGTTCTTCGGGAAGCGCAACTGGGTGTAGTCCCAGTAGGTGAATGTCCCGGGACCCGGCGTGAAAGGTCGTGCCACATCGGTGAACCCGGCGTCGACGATCGCGTTGAACGCGCTCCGTTCTGGCTCGGTGACATGCGTGCTCTCCTGGAAGAGCGAAATATCCCACACATCGTCATCGAGGGGCGCGATGTTCCAGTCGCCGACCATGGCGATCGGTGCCGTCGGGTTGTCCTGCAGCCAGGACGAAGCGGTGTTACGAAGGGCGGCAAGCCATTCCAGCTTGTAGGTGTAGTGGCGCGACCCGATGGAACGCCCGTTGGGGACGTAGAGACTCCAGACTCGGACACCGCCACACGTCGCGCCCAGGGCACGTGCCTCGGCGGCTGCCTCCACCTCGGACTTGTCGCTCCAGGTCGGCTGGCCGTCGAAACCCACCTCGACGTCCTCGATGCCGACCCGCGAGGCGATGGCCACCCCGTTCCATTGACTGAAGCCGCGGTGCACCACGTCGTAGCCCAGCGCTGCGAACGGCATGGTCGGGAACTGACCGTCGGCGCACTTCGTCTCCTGCATGGCCAGTACGTCGACGTCGGCACGCTCCAGCCAGTCGGCGACGCGGTCGACCCTGGCGCGGATCGAGTTGACGTTCCAGGTGGCCAGGCGCATGGATTTACAGTAGGTCCTCGGCGCGGACGTAGCGTGACCGGTGGTGCACCCGGAAACCCATCGACTCGTACAGCGTGCGTGCCGCGGTGTTGTCGGCGACCACCTGGACGTACGCGCGGGTGGCGCCGCGCTCGCCGGCATAGCCCAGCAATCCGGCGCACAGGCTGCGCGCGAGGCCTTTACGACGATGCGTCTCGGCGACATGGACCGCGGACAGTCCTGCCCACCTGGTGCCGTCGGGCGCCTCCGTGATCGCCAGCCGTCCCACCGCGGCGCCTGCCAGCTCCCCGAAGGCCACCTCGCCGTCGACGACCGCCGTCAACACCTCGACGGGCACGTCTCGCTGATAGAGCGCGAGCCAGGCGGCGTCGGGGGTCGCCGCAACCGTCACCCCCGTGAGGGGACCCGCCGCGATATCCCGGACCATGACCAGGTTTTCGGCATCCGCCGGCACCCCGGGCGGCAGCCGCAACAACCGGTCAGGCACCGACACCAGCGCGGGCACGCCCCGCTCGGCGTACCAGGCGATCGCGGCCGATATCTCCTCGGCAGACGAATAGCGGATCGGCACAGCGGAATTCGCTCTTCTGGTGACGCCGTTGCCGAAGCGCAACAGCCAGCCGTCGCACCACTGGTGTTCCACACCGGGCCAACCCAGCGCCGCGGCATGTTCAAGGTTGCGGATCTCCCCGGTCCGCACCGGCATCTCGGGCACGACGCGGACGGCGATCACGTCGTCGCGCGCCACGTCCACCACCTCACCGTGCCGTGTGCGAATCCGCACCACCTGACCGCTGTCGGGGCCCGCGTCGACGAGGTGGCCGACCACGTCGGTCAGCGGACGGGACGAATCCGCAGGCAGCCGATAACGCAGGCTGACCCGGGTCCCGACGTCAGGCAGCCCGGTCACCGGTCAGTGGCCGAACGGATCGGGATCCTCGCCGGGCATCCACGTCAGCCCCGGGACACCCCAACCGTTGGACTTCACCGCTTTCTTCGCGCTGCGGGCGTTGCGGCCCACCAGCCGATCGAGGTAGAGAAAACCGTCAAGGTGACCGGTCTCGTGCTGCAGCATCCGCGCGAACAGGTCGGTCCCCTCAAGGGTGATCGGCGTCCCGTCGGCGTCCAGCCCCGTCACGCGCGCCCAATCCGCGCGGCCCGTCGGGAACGATTCTCCGGGTACCGACAGGCAGCCTTCGTCGTCGTCATCGGGGTCCGGCATCGTCTCGGGCACCTCAGAGGTCTCCAGCACCGGGTTGACCACCACGCCCCGCCGGCGCAGTGTCTTCCCGCGGGCGTCCGCGCAGTCGTAGACGAAGACGCGCAGGGCCACGCCGATCTGGTTGGCCGCTAACCCGACGCCGTTCGCGGCGTCCATGGTGTCGTAGAGGTCGGTGATCAGATCAGCCAGGTCAGCGGGCAGCGAACCGTCGTCGCCGAGGGGTACCGGTTCGGTCGCGGTGTGCAGGACGGGATCTCCCACGATGTGGATGGGTCTAACGGCCATGCGGGGAAGCTTAGGCGGCCGACTTTCGGCCGGGAGTTTCACCGCCGACTCGCGGCGTTGATGACGGTGCGCGTGACCCAACCGTGATTGAATACTCGCCGAAACCACACTGATGTCATTCTCGAATTCGGAAGGGTCCAAAAAGCGATATGGACGGCGCCATCGCGCGGGCTGAGCGTTCCGGGGACGACACGGAGCCCACCGACGGTCTGACCCGTCGCGAGCACGACATCTTGGCCTTCGAGCGTCAGTGGTGGAAGTACGCCGGCTCCAAGGAAGACGCCATCAAGGAACTGTTCTCCATGTCGGCGACGCGCTATTACCAGGTGCTCAACGCATTGGTGGACCGACCGGAGGCGCTCGCCGCGGATCCGATGCTGGTCAAACGTCTGCGGCGACTGCGGGCCAGCAGGCAGAAGGCGCGCGCGGCACGCCGCCTCGGATTCGACGTCACTTAGGTCGGCGGCGGCGGTCCCGGCCCGCGATACAGTAGGCGCCGATGAACCAGCGAGAATCCTCGGGACTGCCCCTACGCGCCATCGTCATGGTGTTGCTGTTTCTCGGCGTCGTGTTCCTGCTCGTCGGGTTCCAGGCATTGAGCAGCTCGGACGACGACTCGTCGGCGACCGCGACCACGGTGACGACGACGACCACGACGACGCCCTCACCCACCGAGGAGCCGGCGCGCCCCGAGGTCCGCGTGTTCAACATCTCCGAGACCCCGGGTGCCGGCGCCGCCACGGCCGACAGGTTGCGAGAAGACGGCTGGACGGTCCCCGAGCCCGGCAATCTCGCCGTTCCGGGCGTGACGGTGACGACGGTGTACTTCGGTGAGACTCCGGGCGAGCAGCAGGCGGCCGAGGACGTGGGCCGATTGCTCGAGGCTCCGGTCGCGCCGCGGGTCCCCGAGCTGATCGACCAGCCACCGGGCGTGGTCGTACTGGTCACCGGCTAGGCTCTTGCACATGCTCAGGTCCGCCGCTGCCGCCACCTTGTTCGCAGTGCCCGCGCTTGTGTTGAGTGCGTGCTCGCCCCCCGGGGAAGTGCCCTCGGATACACCCGGCACCACTCCTTCGGTGTGGACCGGTTCACCGTCGCCGTCGGCCGGTCCCGGTGAAGAGGGAGAGGGCGGCGCCTCGGGTGAATCCGGCGGCCAGACCCTCAGCGCCGACCTTAAGCTGCCCGACGGCACGACGGTCGCCACCGCCGAGATCGCGTTCACCGACGACTACGCCACCGTGACGGTGCAGACCACCGCCGCGGGCGAACTGGCTCCGGGCTTCCACGGCATGCACATCCATTCGGTGGGCCGATGTGAAGCGAACTCGGTCGCCCCGACCGGAGGCGCGCCCGCGAACTTCAACTCAGCGGGCGGACACTTCCAGGCGCCGGGCAACAGCGGACACCCGGCCAGCGGCGACCTGTCGTCGCTACAGGTCCGTGGGGACGGTTCGGCGATGCTGGTGACCACCACCGATGCGTTCACCGCCGAGGAGCTCCTCGACGGCGCGGGTACCTCGATCATCATTCACGAGAAGGCGGACAACTTCGCCAACATCCCGCCGGAGCGGTACCAGCAGATCAACGGTGATCCGCCGCCGGATCAGACCACACTGATGACCGGCGATGCCGGAGCGCGGGTCGCCTGCGGTGTCATCACTGGATCCTGACCGAAGGTCCAGTAGCCGCATCGATTTCGCGGGGTCGGTACGGCCGACCCTCGGCGTCGAGTGGGAGTTCGCCCTGGTCGATGCCAAGACCCGGGACCTCAGCAACGAGGCCGCCTCGGTGATCGACGAGATCGGCGAGAACCCGCACGTGCACAAGGAATTGCTGCGCAACACCGTCGAGGTGGTCACCGGCATCTGCGAGAACACCGCCGAGGCCATGGATGATCTGGCCTCGACACTGCGGCCCGTGCGGACAGTCGTGCGCGAGCGGGGAATGGAGTTGTTCTGTGCAGGCACACATCCGTTCGCGGATTGGTCGGCCCAGAAACTCACCGACGCACCGCGGTATGCCGAGCTGATCAAACGCACCCAGTGGTGGGGCAGGCAGATGACGATATGGGGCGTCCACGTCCACGTGGGCATCTCCTCCGCGCACAAGGTCATGCCGATCATCACCTCGCTGCTGCACCAGTACCCGCATCTGCTGGCGCTCTCGGCGTCGTCCCCGTTCTGGGACGGCGAGGACACCGGCTATGCCAGTAACCGCGCCATGATGTTCCAGCAGCTCCCGACGGCCGGGCTGCCGTTCCACTTCCAGGAGTGGCGCGAGTTCGAACGCTTCGTCAGCGATCAGAAGAAGACCGGGATCATCGATCATATGAACGAGATCCGTTGGGACATCCGGCCTTCGCCACACCTGGGCACCATCGAGGTCAGGATCTTCGACGGCGTGTCCAACCTGCGCGAGCTCTCGGCGCTTGTCGCCCTGACGCACTGCCTGATCGTCGACCTGGATCGCAGGATGGATGCGGGCGAGTCGTTACCGGTGATGCCGCCCTGGCATGTGCAGGAAAACAAGTGGCGCGCAGCACGTTACGGGCTCGACGCCATCATCATCCTCGACGCGGACAGCAACGAGCGGCTTGTCACCGAGGACCTCGACGTCCTGCTCGAGCGTCTGCAGCCCATCGCGAAACAACTGGGGTGCGTGGACGAGCTCGCCCGGGTCCCCGACATCTACCGCAACGGCGCGTCGTACCAGAGGCAGCGCAGGGTCGCCGAGGAACACGACGGTGACCTCCGTGCGGTGGTGGACGCACTGGTCGGCGAACTGGTTCTCTGACGTGCCGACGTTGCCCATGTTTCCGCTCGAGGTGGCGATGCTGCCCGGTGAAGAGTTGCCGCTGCGCATCTTCGAGCCGAGGTACGCCGCGTTGGTTCAGGCCTGTCTGGCAGCCGAGGACCCCGTGTTCGGCGTCGTGCTGATCGAAGCCGGTCGCGAGGTGGGCGGCGGTGACGCCCGCAGTGACGTCGGCGCGCTGGCCCGCATCGCTGAGTGCGTCGATCTGGGTACGGGGTTGTATCAGCTCAGATGTGCGATGGCGGAACGGTTCCGGGTCATCGAGTGGCTGCCCGACGATCCCTACCCCAAAGCCGTGGTCGACCTGTGGGGCGACGAATCGGGTGACCCCGTCGACGTCGCGGCCATTCGCGACATCGAGGACCGGATGGTCGGGCTGTTCGAGCGAATCGCCACCGCGCGCGGTGCAGAGGTCAACGCCCGCGACATCGTCCGCGGTGCAGACGATTCCGGCGACATCGCGACGTGGCTGTACACGTTGACCGCTCGGCTTCCGATGGGACAGGCTGACCGGTACGCGGTGCTCGCTGCGCCGAGCGTGGCAGCCCGGGTCACCGCGCTGTCGGAGGCTGTCGACACGGTTGTTGCGATGGTGGAGTTTCAGCTCTCCGAGTGATCACTGCACGAATCGTGCTGCCTGTCAGAGCTTCCGCCCGTCTACGAACACGCTGTGGGCCACCGGCTCGTCGATCCCCGGCGTCGCGGTGCGGTGATATCGACTCATCAGATCCGCAGCACTTGTCGAGCTGACCTCCCAGTGCCGGGTACACAACCAGCAGGACAGGTCGGAATACGCGTCGCCGCGCACTTCCACGGCAATCCGGCTGCCGCGGGCACTGTAGAGCTCGATGCGCTCCAACAGCTGCTCCTGGGTCTCGTCGGTCAGGAACGGGAGCAGACCTTCAGCCGCCCACGCCGTCGGCTCGGTGTGATCAAAGCCGTTCGCCGTCAATGCTTTCGGCCAGTCGTCGCGAAGGTCGACGGGCACCGGTACGTATTTCGCGGCCGCGGACACCCCGGACTCGGCCAGGATCCGCTGTTTGAACTCGAGCACCTCGGGCTGGTCCACCTCGTAGATGACGGTGTCACTGAGCCACGGCAACCGCCACGGGCGCGCGTCGAGCCCGGCGGCGAGGATCACGACCTGCGACACCCCGGACGAACTCGATGTGAGGAAGTAGTCGTCGAACCACTTCGTCCGGGCGGCCGCCGAATCGATGAGCGAGCGCTGATGTTCCGGCGTCGCAGGCAGCTCATGAGGGCCGGCGGCATTGACGAACAGCCGGGCATACGGGTCGGTGAACAAGGGCCGCTCCGAGATCGTTTCCCACGCCCGGGCCATCGCGTCGTTCAGGGCTTGAGGCGCCACGCGGCCGTGGACTGCTCCGGGCTCACCGTCCAGTACCGTCATGACCGCCGGATTCCCGTTCGGCGGGCAATTCATGCATTTCGTCACGGGTCAGCAGATCGTCGCGGATGTTCTGCTCCCGGTAGGCGAGCTGGCCGACGCGGTTGGCGATCACCGGCGCGGTGATGAGCGTGAACAGACCCGTGAGAATCAGCATGCCGACGTCCGGGTGCCCGCGGAGCCGGATCGCCGCGCCGGCCAGCACGAGCAGCAGCCCCAGCACCTGTGGCTTGGTCGCCGCGTGCATGCGGGAGAGCGTGTCCGGGAAGCGCACGACACCGATGGCCGCCGTCAGCGCGAGCGCCGACCCGGCGAGGATCAGCACACTCGCGACGATGTCGGATGCGGTCATGGGTCCTGCCCCTTGTCGACGGGGTCCGCGATGTCGGGCACGCGGAATCGCGCCACGCTGACCGATCCCACGAACGTGATCAAGGCCAGCGCCGTCAGGCTGTAGGTGACGGTGGTGTCGAGGCTGAACGCCGCCCAGGTGCCGATGGCACACATGGTCACAGCGACGAGGGTGTCGAGCGCAACCAGTCGGTCCAAGGTGGTGGGGCCGAGCAGCATGCGGAACATCGTCGCGATGGCCGCTGCCGACAGCATGGCCGCGGCGATCAACCACACCGTGCTCATGAGCTGGCCTCCTTCTCCGGCGTCGGTTTCCAGTCTGCGTCGCGTTCGAATGCCGCCACCAGCAGCTTCTGGAGCTGATCGACCTGTCGGTGGAAAGCGTCGACCGAGCGGTCCGACGCCACGTCGAGGACGTGGACGTAGATCATCCGTCGCGCTTGATCGATCTCGAGCACGATGTTGCCGGGGGTGAGGTTCATGATGTTGACCGCCAGGGCCAGCACCAGATCGGACTTGATGTTCAGGTGCGTGCGCAGCACCGCCGACAACGGCGGGGTGGGCCGCAGTGCCAGCGCGGCCACCTGCACCGAGGACACCAGCAGCCAGTAGGCGACCGTGACCACCAGCCGCAGCAGGGGAATGGGATGGAGCCGGCCTTCCACCGGAACCGGCGGCAGTGGCAGCCACAGCGTGATGATCAACGCAATCGCCAGACCGGACAGGATGTTGGCTGCAGAGACGTTGCCCCACAACAGAACCCATACCAAGATCAACCAGCAGAGCATCCAGGCGCGCAGCAGGTAGGTCCTCATGGCCGCCCCCCGTCCCCGAGCACCGCCACGATGTACTGGCCCCGGTCGACGACTTCGGACGCGGCACGTTCGGTGTAGGCGAAGATCGGACCGGCCAGCACCGTCAACGCGAGGCCGACGGTGATCAGCGCACCCGTCGGCACCAGCATGCCGACCGGCATCCGTCCCACGTCGTCCCGGTCGGCCAGCTCGATGTCCATGGCTTCGTCGGTGTTGTCCACCAGCGCCGAGGGCGCCGACCCCGACAGATGACCCTCCGGTGCGTCCTCGCGCGTCCGCCAGAACGCCTTCGTCCACACCCGGGTCACCACATACAGGGTCAGCAGGCTGGTGATGACGCTGCCGGCGACCAGGAACCAGGCCAATACGGAACCCACCTCTGCGCCCGCCTCAAGGAGCGCCACCTTCCCGATGAAGCCCGAGAACGGAGGTATCCCACCGAGATTGAGCGCGGGCACCACGAACACGAAGGCCAGCAGAGGACTGGCCGCGGCAAGCCCGCCCAGCCGTTCCAGGGTGGACGCGCCCGCCTGACGTTCGATCAGGCCGACCACCAGGAAGAGCGTGGTCTGCACCAGGATGTGGTGCGCCACGTAGTAGATCGCCCCCGACATCCCCAAGTGGCTGGACAGCGCGATGCCGAAGATCATGTAGCCGATATGGCTCACCAGGGTGAAGGACAGCAATCGCTTGATGTCGCTCTGCGCGATCGCGCCGAGGATGCCGATCAGCATCGTCAACAGTCCCGCGACGAGCAGTACCCCGTCCATCTCGCCGCCGGGGAACAGCAGCGAGTGTGCACGGATGATCGCGTAGATGCCGACCTTGGTGAGCAGGCCGGCGAAGACTGCGGTGACGGGCGCGGGGGCGGTGGGATAGGAGTCCGGTAGCCACGCCGACAGCGGGAACACCGCCGCTTTGATCCCGAAGGCGACGAGGAGCACCGCGAACAGTGCAGTACGGGTGCCGGCCGACACGTCGTCCAGACGCACGGCGAGCTCGGCCAGGTTGAGCGTCCCGGTGGACGCATACACGAGTGCGATGCCGAACAGGAAGATCAGCGACGACACCATCGACACCATGACGTAGGTGATGCCTGCCCGCACCCGCTCCTTGCTGCCGCCGATGGTCAACAACACGAAGCTCGCGGTCAGGAGCACCTCGAAACCGACGAACAGGTTGAACAGATCGCCGGCCAGGAACGCCATGCACACCCCGGCCGACAGCACCAGGTACGTGGGCAGGAATATCGACACCGGCTGACGGTCGTCACCGTCGCGAATGCCCTGTCCGATGGCGTAGACGACGACGGCGAGCAGCACGATCGACGACACGATGAGCATCAGGGCGGACAGCCGGTCGACCACCAGGGTGATACCCAGCGGGCCCATGCCCGGCTCGCTCGGCCCCCAACCACCGACCTGGAGCGCGATCGTGCCGTCGCGATCGGCGAGATAGACCAGCGCTGCGGAGACCAGGACGACGACCGAGAGCGCAACCACGGCGATGAATCGCTGGAGCCGGGGCTTGCGCCCGCCGACTAGCGTCATGGCCGCGGCGAGCAGCGGGACGACTACGGGCAACGGAGTCAGCACAGACGCGAGGTGGCCGCCGTTCATCGCGATCCCTCGTACCCGGGGAGCGCATCGAGTTCGTCGGGCAGATCGGTGTCCCGGGAGAAATCGGGGTCGAGGTGGTCTTCGTCCTCCTCGATGGATTCCTTGCCGGACCGCTTGGACACCCTGGTGTCCTCGGGGTCGTTGCTGACTTCCTCGATGGTGTTGAGGCGGTACGAGCGGTAGGTCAACGCCAACACGAACGCCGCGACGCCCATGGTGATCACGATTGCGGTCAGGATCAGCCCCTGCGCCAGCGGGTCCGCGGTGGTCGTGGCGCTGCCACTGGTGCGTCCACGCACCGGCGGATTGCCCGGCGACCCACCGGTCCGCAGGATCAGCAGGTTGATCGCATTGCTGATCAGCAACAGCCCCAGCAACATCCGGATCATGCTCCGCTCGAGCAGCAGATACACGCCGGCCGTGGTGAGTCCGCCGATGAGGATGAGCGGGAACAGGTAGGTGGTCATCGGGATGGCACCGCCGCTCGTTCCTGTTCGCCGATCTCCGTGTCGACGCGCGCTCCCAGGCTGCGTAGCACGTCGAGGACCAGACCCACGACGATGAGGTACACGCCGAGGTCGAAGAACAGGGCGGTGACGAACTTGACCGTGCCCAGCACGGGCACGTCGACCTCGATCAGCGCCGACGACAAGACGGGGGCGCCCACCAGCAGCGAGCCGACCGCCGTGCCTGCCGCGAGGGTGAGGCCGGCGCCGAGGATCTTTCCGGCGTCCAGCGGAAGCGTCTCACCGAGTTCGTAGCGGCCGCCCGCGAGATACCGCAGGACCAGCGCCAGCCCGGCCATCAGGCCGCCGGCGAACCCGCCGCCAGGGGTGTTGTGCCCGGCGAAGAAGAAGTACGCAGACAGCACCATCATCACCGGGAAGATGAGCCGGGTGGCCACTTCGAGCACCAGCGACCGGTGCCTCGGGTCACGCAGCTCGCTGCCTCGCAGCCACGTGATCTCGCCGGCGGCGGGGCTGTTGCGCGCGTACGCGGCGACCTGGCCGATGTCGGGCTGGCCGGCGTCGGCGACGCGCGGTGCCGCCCCGAAGCGGCGGCTGCGGAACACCAGGGATGCCACGCCGGTCGCGGCGACCAGCAGCACCGCCACCTCACCCATGGTGTCCCAGGCTCGGATGTCGACAAGCAGGACGTTGACGGTGTTGGAACCGTGGCCACGCAGGTAGGCGGCCTCAGGCAACAGGTCGGCGATCGGCCGGGTGGTCCGGGCCGCCATCGCGAACGCGGCCAGCGTGGTGACCGTCGCCCCGACGGCCAGCGCGAGCAGGGCGCGGGGAGCCCGGAACCGCTTGATGTCGGCTTCGCCGGTCTCGGCGGGCAGCACTCGAAGCACGAGGACGAAGACGACCAGGGTCAGCGTCTCCACCAGGAACTGGGTCAGCGCCAGATCAGGGGCGCCGTGGAACGCGAAGATCGCGCCGCACCCGTAACCGGTGACACCGACCAGCAGCACGGCCGCCAGACGGTTGCGCATCACCGTCGCGCCGATGGCGGCGGCAAGCATGACCAGCCCGACCACCACCGGCAGCGGGGTGTCCCACAGCACCAGCTGCGGCCGGTCGCGGGCGCCCATCGCCAGGACGGTGAGCGGCACCACCACCAGGGTTGCCAGGATCACCGACTGCGTCGCCGGGATCGATCCGCGCTGGGTGAGCGCGGTCAGCCGCACCGACAGCACATCGGCCGAACGCAGCACCGCGTCGTAGATGCGGTCGGCGTTGGCCAGCGGGAGGAAAGAGAGCCGCCTGCGGCGGAGTCGGCCCCGGCTCACATAGACCGTGATGCCCGCCGCGAGCACTAGGGCAGACAGTGCCAGCGGCAGATTGATGCCGTGCCACAGCGCCAGGTGGTAATCAGCGACGTAGCCCGCGGGGTCGGGCACCGTGGTCGCGTAGTCGCTGAGGATGCTGTCGAGCGCCTTCGGCCACAGCCCGAACAGCAGGCCGGCGAACGCGAGAATGCCCGGCGGGATCAGGAAGGCGGGTTCCGGCCGGTGCATCTCGGCGACCCGGGTACTGGGATGCGGCAGGCCCTTGCGCCCGAACGCCCCGAACAGGAACCGCAGGCTGTAGACGGTGGTCAGCACCGAGCCGGCCACGATGCCCGCGAGGACGAGCGGGGCCGCGGAGTCGAGCGTCGGGCTGTGCAGCACCGTCTCCAGGTCGGCTTCCTTGGCGATGAAACCGAAGAACGGCGGCAACGCGGCCATGCTGGCGGTGGCCGCCGCCGCGATGATCAGCAGCGATCGACTGCCGTCACCCAGCCAGGCGAGCCTGCGGATGTCACGGGTGCCGGTGGTGTGGTCGATGATCCCGACCACCATGAACAGCGCCGCCTTGAACATCGCGTGCGCGAACAGCATCGCCAGACCGGCCAGCATCATCTCGCTGCCGCCGGCACCCACCATGACGGTGATCAGGCCGAGCTGGCTGACGGTGCCGAACGCCAGGATCAGCTTGAGGTCGTATTCGCGGATCGCGCGCCAGCCCGCCAACACCATGGTCAAGAGCCCCAGCGTGATGACCGTGGGCCGCCATTCGGGTGAGTCGGCGAACCCCGGCGTCATCCTCGCGATCAGATAGACACCGGCCTTGACCATGGCCGCCGCGTGCAGGTACGCGCTCACCGGGGTCGGGGCGGCCATCGCGCCCGGCAGCCAGAAGTGCATCGGCACGATCGCCGACTTCGAGAGCGCACCGATGAGGATCAGGACAACCGCCACCGAGACGGCGACCCCGGTGGGCGGGTCGGCGATCAGTTCCGACAGCAGGAAGGTGCCCGCGATGTTGCCGATCACGATGATCCCGACCAGCATCGCCAGGCCGCCGAACGTCGTGACCAGCAGTGCCTGCGTGGCGGCGCGACGGCTCATCGCCCGCTCGGCGTAGTGCCCCACCAACAGGAAGGACAGCACCGTGGTGATCTCCCAGAACACGTAGAGCAACAGCATGTTGTCGCTGGTGATCAAGCCGAACATGGCACCGGAGAACGCGACGAGCTCTGCGGCGAAACTGGGCAGCCGCTTTTCCGAGCGACCGTCGTGATGCCGGAAGTAGGACGCGCAATAGAACAGCACGAGGGCGCCGATGCCCAGGACGAGCAAGCTCATGATCGCCGCGAGCGCGTCGAAGCGCAGCGTGATGTTCATCGACAGCTCGGGCACCCACGGCACGTCGACGGTCTGTGCCTGACCGCGCCCGGGCCAGTTCAGCGCCACCCAGGCCAGCGACCCGAGTGGCACGAGCGCCAGCGGGTAGAACGCCAGCCGTCCCCAGCGGTACACCAACAGCGGCGCCAGCATGGTGGCGACTGCGTGGGCAGCGAGGATGGCGAGCATGGCTCCGTCTCGTCGTGGTTGGCGGCGATTGAGGTAGTCGCGCTTCGGACATCACAGGAACAACAGAAGGTGTCAGCCGGACTGACTCTGGAGTGACCCCAGTCTACGGGGGACTGTCTCAGCGGTTGTGCCGTGGCGGCGCGGCCCCGGAAACCATGGCCCGGATGCGGTCCTCGACGCTCGACGCCGAGACGAAGAGCATCTCGTCGCCCGCGTGCAGCACCTCGTCGGGTCCGGGAATGATCAGGTGCTTGCCCCGCAGGAGCGTGACCAGCGCGCTGTCGTCGGGCATCGGGAGATCGCTCACCTTCCGCCGGACCAGCGGGCTGTCGTCGGGGAGGGTCACTTTGGCGACGGTCGTCGCGCGCTGTCCGAGGTCGCCGCGGGAGTCCTTGCCGAGTGCCATCAGGCGGATCAGGTGGCCGACGTCGATTGCGCCCTCGACGGCGGCGACGATGGCCAGTGGCGTCGACACCGCCACGTCGATGCCCCACGCCTCGGTGAACAGCCACTCGTTCCGGGCGTCGTTGATGCGGGCGACCACTCGTCCGATGCCGAACTCGGACTTCGCCAGCAGAGCCATCGCGAGATTGGCCTTGTCGTCCCCGGTGGCGGCGATCGCCACGTCGCAGATCTGCATCTCGGCCTCTTCGAGGGAGGACACTTCGCAGGCGTCGGCGAGAAACCATTCGGCACCGGGAACCGTCGCGGGTTCGTAGCGCGCGAACTCCTTCTCGATGAGGAGAACCTTGTGGCCGTACTCGACCAACTCTTGGGCGACCGATCGGCCGACTGCTCCGGCACCCGCGATCGCGATCCGCATGGACTCTCCTTCGTCGGCGCGCCCCCGAGAGGCCTGTGCTGATTTACTGTCACCGACACACCGCAGCGAGGTCAGAGAGGTCCCGGTGACCCTGCACCAGCTCTATGTGGCGCTGTTCATCGGGGGCCTGGTGCTGCTGGCGAGCATCGCCGCAACGAGGCTGGCCACTGGAATCGGTCTGCCCAGCCTATTGCTGTTCCTCGGCGTCGGCGTACTTGTCGGCGAGGACGGTCTGGGACTGCAGTTCGACAATGCGCAGTTGGCGCAGGATCTGGGAACGGCGGCGCTGGCGATCATCCTGGTCGAGGGCGGGCTGACGACGCGGTTCAACGACATCCGCAAGGTGCTGGCACCCGCCGGCGTGCTCGCGACCGTGGGCGTGGCGGTGAGCACGCTCGTCACCGCATCCGCGGTGCACTGGCTGTTGGGGATGGACTGGCAACTGGCGCTGCTGCTCGGCGCCGTGGTCTCCAGCACCGACGCCGCCGCGGTGTTCTCCGTGATCCGGGTGGTGCCGCTGCCCCGACGGCTGAGCGGTCTGCTGGAGGCGGAGTCGGGCTTCAACGACGCGCCGGCGGTCATCCTCGTGCTGCTGTTCAGTGCGATGCCGCTCGTCCTCGATCCGGCCGATATGGCGCTGACCCTGTTGTACGAGTTGGGGATCGGCACAGTCATCGGCCTCGGCGTCGGTTTCCTCGGCGCGATGACATTACGGCGGATGGCGTTGCCCGCCGCGGGGCTCTACCCGTTGGCAACGTTCGGCCTGGGCATGGTCGCGTTCGCGGCCGCGGGCACGGCGCATGCCAGCGGCTTCCTCGCCGCCTACTTGGCCGGGGTGGTGCTGGCCAACTCGGGCCTGCCGCACCGCTCGGCGACCCGCTCCTTCGCCGAGGGGTGCGGCTGGCTGGCGCAGATCGGCGTGTTCGTGATCCTGGGACTGCTGGTGTCGCCCGACGAGCTTCTCGATGAGGTGGTGCCGGCCGTGGTGACGGGCCTGGTGCTGCTGTTGCTCGCACGTCCTCTTTCGGTCGCACTGTCGCTCATCGGTTTTCGGGTGCCCTGGCGCGAGAAGGTGTTCCTGTCGTGGGCCGGGCTGCGCGGCGCGGTGCCGATCGTGCTGTGCACGTATCCGATCGTGGCGGGAGTCCCGGACAGCTGGCGGCTGCTCAACATCGTGTTCATCCTGGTGGTGCTCTACACCGTGATCCAGGGGCCGAGTCTGCGATTGGTGGCAGAGCGGCTGCAGCTCATCCCCCGCGACACCACCCGCGAGATCCAGGTCGACGCAGCGCCGTTGGACGTGCTGGGTGCCGAGCTGCTGACCATGACGGTGCTGCCGGGTTCGCGGCTGCAGAACGTGACGGTGCTGGAGCTGCGGCTGCCCGATCCGAGCGTCATCACGCTGATCATCCGGGCGGGTCGGTCCTTCGTGCCGCAGCCGATGACCCGGCTGCACATCGGCGACGAACTGCTGATCGTGACGACGACGGTGACCAGGGAGCTGGCCGAGCGGCGCCTGCGCGCGGTCAGTAGACGCGGCAAGCTCGCGTACTGGTTCGACGAGTACGGCGACCCGGCCTAGCGGTGCCGAATGCACGGTCTCTGACGAAAAATGTCGAAAAACACGTCAAAAAGCGTACTTTCGCGGCCGAGGTGGGCCTAGCGGGGACGCATCCCGGGGCAGGCGGGGAACCCGAGCCTGATCGGCAGTGCATGGCCGAGGACGCCGATGCCCGCGCCGAGGATCGGCCAGACCGGCCAGAAGTACCAGGAGCCGGCCGCCAGACCGACGGCGAGCCAGACGGTGAGGACGATCACGACCATCACCACGTAGGCCGCCAGATGCAGGTGGATGCCGCGCCGGGCTGCGGCGACCTTCGCCGCCCTGCGCCGGGGATCGTTGCGGCGCAGCTCGGCGACCGGCAGATCCGCGGTGAGCTGCCGCAGGTCAGGGGTGGTGCTGGCGTCGTAGACGGCCTGCAGACGAGCCTCGTACTCAGGCATGTCGAGGTAGCCCTGCGCCAACGCCTGACCGAGCAGGTCGGCTGTCGTCTCGCGTTCCCGGTCACCGGCTCGCAGCATTGGAGCGGTCATGATTCCTCCAAATCTTGACAATGACTAGTTGTGACGATGCCACCGCAACTAGTCAGTGTCAAGATGTGCGTCGAAGGCTCCCGGGCCGGATAGGGCTAGCGGGACTCCGCGAACGCCCGCAACGACTCGACCTGGACGGGGTCGAGTGACGGACGTACTGCCTCGCGGGCCCTGGCCACGTCCTCCGCGGTGACGTCGGCGGCGTCGATCGAGCGCCGCATCGCCGTCAGCGCGGCCTCGCGAAGCAGCGCCACACAGTCGGCGGCGCTGTAGCCGTCCAGGTCGGCAGCCAGGGACTCCAGGTCGACATCGTCGGCGAGCGGCACGGATTTGCCTGCCGTGCGCAGGATCTGGGTGCGCGCCTCGGCGTCGGGCGGCTCCACGAACACGAGCTTCTCCAGCCGGCCCGGCCGAAGCAGCGCCGGGTCGATCAGGTCGGGACGGTTGGTCGCGCCCAGCACCACGACGTCGCGCAGCGGGTCGATGCCGTCGAGTTCGGTCAGCATCGCCGCCACCACGCGGTCGGTGACCCCGGAGTCGAAACTCTGCCCGCGCCGCGGCGCCAACGCGTCGATCTCGTCGAGGAACACCAGCGACGGGGCCGAGTCGCGGGCGCGCTGGAACAGTTCACGCACCGCCTTCTCCGACGAGCCCACCCACTTGTCCATCAGCTCAGCGCCTTTGACCGCGTGCACGCTGAGCCGGCCGGAGCTGGCCAGCGCGCGAACCACGAACGTCTTCCCGCATCCGGGCGGGCCGTACAGCAGCACGCCGCGTGGCGGCTCGACCCCGAGTCGCTGGAACGTCTCCGGGTGCTGCAGCGGCCACAGCACCGCCTCGGTGAGTGCCTGTTTGGTCTCGGCCATGTCGCCGACGTCCTCAAGAGTCACCGACCCGACGGACACCTCTTCGGTGGCCGATCGCGACAGCGGCCGGATCACGCCGAGGGCGCCGACCAGATCCTCCTGCTGCAATGCCGGGGTCTCACCGTTCTCGCTGGCCCTGGCGGCCGCGCGCAGCGCGGCCTCGCGCACCAACGCTGCAAGATCGGAGACCACGAATCCCGGTGTGCGCTCGGCAATCTCGCTGAGCTCGAGTTCGCCGGCCGGCACGTCGCGCAGCAGTACCTCGAGTAGCTGTCTGCGCACCGCACCGTCGGGCAGGGTCAGGCCCAGCTCGCGATCACACAGGTCGGGCGCCCGCAGCCGCGGGTCGAGGTTGTCGGGCACTGCCGAGGTCGCGACGAACGCGACGCCCTTGGTGGCGACCGCCGAACGCAGCTCGGACAGGATCAGGGTGGCCACCGGATCGGCGGGCACCGGTAGGAGCGCGTCGGCGTCGGAGACCAGCAGGACGCCACCCCCGTCGCGGACCGTCGACACCGCGGCGGCCACGCTGGACAACCGGTCCTCGGCGCGCAGCGAACCGACTTCCGGTCCGTCGAGCTCGACCAGCCGCCGGCCCGCGCACACCGTGCGAACCATGGTGGCCTTGCCGACACCGGCCGGTCCCGACACCAGTACGCCCAGATTCGCCGTCGCCCCCAGCTTTTCGAGGAGCTCCGGCTGGTCGAGGGCGAGCTTGAGCCACTCGCCGAGCCGGCTCGCCTGTGTGTGGGCGCCCTTCAGGTCATCGAAACTGATGGCCGGTTCGTGCGGCTCCTCGGCCACCACGTGCCGGCCGGTGCTGTCCGGGGGAGCGGGCTGTGAGCTACCCGGGCCTGACGCGGCACCCCAGCACACCAGCGAATTGGGTTGCACGCTCACGGGTCCTGCCGGGTCGACGGCTGTCACGGTCAGCAGTTCCGAGGTCCAGGTGATGCCCACCGAGGCGGTCAGCGCGGCGCTGGCCGCCGACGTCGACGTCCCGGGTCCGAGATCGCGGGGCAGCAGCGACACGGTGTCGCCGACCGTCATCACCTTGCCGAGCAGAGCCTGACGCAGTGTCGCGGCCGTGATCGACTGCGTCGCCAGATTCGAGCCGCTGACCGTGACGGCGCGGGCGCCGTACACCGTGGCGGGAGCGACCAGCACCGAGGTGTCCTCGCGCAGGCCCGCGTTCGACAGCGTGACGTCGTCGAGCAGCGCGGTGCCCGTCGGGGTCCCGGCCGGCGCGATCCCCACCACGGCGGCCGTGGTGCGGGCGCCGGTCAGCGACACCGCATCCCACTCCCGCACGCCCAGCGCGGCGATCGCCTCCGGATGCAGCCTCACCACGCCCCGGCGGGAGTCCAGCGCCGAGGTGTTCAACCGGGCGGTCAGGGTCAGGTGCGCGCGTGGCCGATCCGCGGCGATCTCGTCGAGTTCGGACACGTCACCCTCTCGGCGGCCTGCGCAGGCCGAGGCGCTGCATCGAGCGGCGGTGCGGCTGCGTGCGGCGAATGGCCCGCCGCGCCGCCCGCTGCTGACGCGGCTTGTCGTCCCACACCTCCGGGTGTGCCGCGAGGAAGCGCCGGGTGCGGAATGCGAACGGGATGTGCAGGAAGTACGCGACGATGATCGCCAGGATCACGAGGTAGCCGTACAGGATCGAGGCCGCCACACCGATCGCGAGTAGGGCCAGCAGCGGGGCCACCATGTTCGGCGGCACCGAGAACGTGTGGACCTTGCGCATCGGCAGGGTGCTGACCACCAGGAGGGACACCGCGATCATCCAGATCACCACGGCGGTCTCCGAGGTCCACCAGCCGTCGCCGAACTGCAGCTTGACGGCCAGCGGGCCGATGGCGCCGATCGCCCCGGCGGGGGCGGGCAGGCCGGTGAAGTACTTCTTCTCGTAATCGGGCTGATCCACGCTGAGCATCGCGTTGTAGCGGGCCAGCCGCAGCACGATGCACACGGCGTAGAGCAGTACGACGATCCAGCCGATGCGCGAGGTCGACAGCAGCGTGCCGTACACGATGAAGGCCGGCGCCACACCGAAGTTCACCGCGTCGGCCAGCGAGTCGATCTCCTCGCCCATCTTCGAGGTGGCGTTGAGTGCGCGCGCCAGCCTGCCGTCGAGGGCGTCGAGAATTGCCGCGATGGCCAGGAACGCCATCGCCTCGGTGGGCCGGCCGTCGAGCGCGAACTTCACCGCGCTCAAGCCCAGACAGATCGCCGCGACGGTCATGGCGCTGGGCAGGATGCGCACGCTCACGACAGGTGCCTTGATGCGGCGCTTACGGGGCTGGATCATGGCAACTCGGCCAGCACGGTCTCGCCGGCCAGGGCTCGCTGCCCGACCTCGACCAGGATGGTGGACCCTGCGGGCAGGTAGGTGTCCAGGCGTGAGCCGTAGCGGATCAGCCCGTAGGTGTCACCGAGGCCGATCTTGTCGCCGGCCGCGACGTTGCAGACGATGCGGCGGGCGAGCAGGCCCGCGATCTGCACGGCGATGACCTCGGCGCCGTCTGGGTTGCGGATGACGACGCTGTTGCGCTCGTTGTCCGCGCTGGCTGCGGCCAGCTCGGCAGAGACGAACAGGCCGGGCCGGTGCTTGACGGCCACCACCTCGCCACCGATCGGGGCGCGCTGCACGTGCGCGTCCAGCAGGGAGAGGAAGATGCTGATCCGCGGCAAAGGCACTGCGGGAAGCCCGAGTTCGGCCGGCGGGATCTCGTGCTCGATCAGGCAGATGAGTCCGTCTGCCGGGGCGACGACGACGCCGGGCCGGCTCGGTGGCTTGCGTGGCGGGTGGCGGAAGAAGGCGGCGTTGGCGGCCGCGGAGGCGAGTCCGGCGCGGCGCAACCACCGGTTGCTTCGTCCCGCGAAGGCGACCGCGAGGCTGACGCCGACGAACGGCAGACCTTCCGGATGCATCGGGGGAACGGACGAGCGGACCAAAGCCGCCAGCCGCGCTGGTCCTGTCTTGAGGTCGGGGCGTCTGGCCATCGTGCGGGCGAGTCTACCGACGAGCGCTTGCGCGAGGAGCATCCAGCACCGACGAGCGCTTGCGCGAGGAGCATCCAGCCGCTGCGTGACCCCTACCGCAGGTCCCAGACCTGAACGCGTGAGCCCGCGGCCACCTCGGCGACGTCCTCGTCGAGCTCAAGCAGGCAGTTCGCCGACGCGAGCCACCGCAGGTGGTGCGAGGCCGGGGGCCCGTATCCGCTGACGGTGTCGGTCACCGGGTCGAACACCCCGCGGCGGAACTGCCGCTTGCCGCGGGGCGAGGTGAGGTCCTCGGTGAGCATCGCGGTGCGGCGGGGCCGCTCGGTGTCCGTCAGCCCCATGGCGACGCGCAGCGCCGGACGGACGAACACCTCGAAGGACACCAGCGCGCTGACCGGGTTCCCCGGCAACGTGACGATCGGGGTGCCGTCGTCGAGGACGCCGGAGCCCTGCGGCATCCCGGGCTGCATTGCGACCTTGACGAACTCGACGGTGCCGCTCAGCGCGTCCTTGACCACCTCGTAGGCGCCCGCGCTGACCCCGCCGGTCGTGATGACCAGGTCGGCGCCGGCCGCCGTGTGCTGACGCAGGGTTTCGCGAAACGCGTCAACGTCGTCGGTGGTCATCGGCGCCACCGCCGCCTCGGCGCCGGCGTCGCGGACGGCCGCGGCGAGCATCACCGCGTTCGATTCGTAGATCTGACCCGGCTGCAGCGGTATGCCGGGGGCCACCAACTCGGTGCCCGTCGACAGCACGAGCACCCGCAGGCGCGGGATCACCGGCAGCTCGCCGAGTCCCAGCGCAGCAGCCAGTCCCAGCGCGGCGGGGGTGAGGAGTTGGCCGGCCCGCAGCACCGTGGTTCCCGCGGTGACGTCCTCGCCGGCGCGCCGGATGTGCTGCCCCTCCTTCTTACCCTCCCGGATCGTGACGGTGTCGACGGCGCCGTCGGTGGCCTCGACCGGGACCACCGTGGTCGCGCCCATCGGCAGCGGCGCGCCGGTCATGATGCGGTGCGCCGTGCCGGGGGCGAGCGTCGGGATGTCGGTGCGGCCCGCCGGGATGTCCTCGGCGACGGGCAACCGCACCGGGGTGGCGTCGGAGGCGCCCGCGATGTCGCCGACGTGCACGGCGTACCCGTCCATCGCGGAGTTGTCGAAGTTGGGCAGCGACAGCGGCGCAACCACATCCTCGGCGAGAACCAGGCCGAGTGCGTCGGGTGTCGGCACGTTCTCGGCCGGGCGCGGCGTGATCCGGGCGGCGACGATGCGCCGGTGTTCGTCGACGGTGCGCATCAGAGGGGGTAGCTCACGCCGGTCAGCTCCTCGGAGACGGTCCACAGCCGCTTCTGCACCGCCACGTCGTGGGACTTCGCGTTCGACTCGACCAGGACGGGGTGGCCGACGGCCTCCTGGAACCCCGAGGGTCCGTAGTACTGGCCGCCCTGCACGGCGGGATCGGTGGCTGCCCGCAGCGTGGGCAGCGCGCCGACCGCGGGGCTGTTGGTCACCAGCCCGGCCAGCTTCATGACGCCCGGAATGCTGGTGCCGGGGACGTGGCGCATCAACTCGGTGTTGGAGATGCCGGGGTGGGCGGCCACCGCGATCGTCGACGCGCCGGCAGCCCCGAGTCTGCGCTGCAGCTCGTAGGTGAACATGAGGTTGGCCAGCTTCGACTGCCCGTAGGCGGCGACGCGGTTGTACTTGCGCTCCCACTGCAGGTCGTCGAAGTGGATGTCGGCCAGCTGCCGGTGAGCCAGGCTGGCCACCGTCACCACGCGCGAACCGGGGACGTCGAGCAGGTTGTGCAGCAGGAGGCCGGTGAGGGCGAAGTGGCCGAGGTGGTTGGTGCCGAACTGCAACTCGAAGCCGTCGGCGGTGGTCTGCTTGGGCGGATACATCACGCCGGCGTTGTTGATCAGCAAGTCGATCCGGGGGAGGGCGGCCCCCAGGTCCTCGGCGGCGGCGCGGACGCTCGCCAGCGAGGACAGGTCGAGCTCCTGCACGGTGACGTCGGCGCCGGGGTGGACCCGCTTGAGCGCGGCCACCGCGGCCGCGCCCTTGTCCAGGTTGCGCACCGCGACCACGACTTTGGCGCCCTTACCGGCGAGCACCAGTGCCGCCTCGTATCCGATGCCGGTGTTGGCGCCGGTGACGATGGCCACCCGGCCGGACTGGTCGGGCACGTCGGCCGCGGTCCATTTGGTCATGGGACTCAACTTACGGATGCGATGGAACGTCCCGCGACCCTGCCGGTGAACAGGCACCCGCCGACGAACGTCCCCTCCAGCGAGCGCCGGCCGTGGATCCCGCCGCCGCCGAAGCCTGACACCTCGCCCGCGGCGAACAGCCCGGGCAGCGGATCGCCGCCGGGCTGTAGCACGCGCCCGGCCGTGTCGGTCTGCAGTCCACCCAGCGTCTTGCGGGTGGTGATGTGCAGCTTGACCGCGATCAGCGGCCCGGCTGCGGGGTCAAGGATCGGCCCCGGTCTGGCGATGCGGGTCCGGTCGGGCAGGTAGCGCCTGGCGTTGCGGATCGCGGCGAACTGCAGGTCCTTGCTGTAGCGGTTGACCGACTGGGCGTCGCGGGCGCGGAGTTCGCGCTCGAGCACGTGCACGTCGATGGGCGTCACACCCGGCACGTCGTTCATGCCTCGGACCAGTTCGGCAATGGAATGCCCGGTCACGAAATCCTCACCGCGGTCCAGGAAGTCCTGCATGTGCGGCGAGATCGTCGGCTTCAGCGTGCCCCTGACCAGTTGCCAGATGTGCTTGCCGGTGAGCGCAGGGTTCTGCTCCTGCCCGGACATCCCGAACTCCTTGCGGAAGATCTCCCGGTTCATGACCAGCCAGGAGTACGAGTGGCCCGAGGCCATCACATGGCGGACCGCGCCGACGGTGTCGAAGTTCGGATACAGCGGCGGCGGGAACCGTGTGCCCGTCGCGTCCAGCCACAGTGCGGACGGACCGGCGGTGACGTGGATGCCGTGGTTGGGCCAGATGGGCTCGATGTTCGTGACGCCGTCGGGGTAGAACCACAGCCGGTCCTCGTTGGTGATGTGGGCGCCGGCCCGCTTGGCTACGGCCAGCATCCTGCCGTCCACGTAGGCCGGGTTGCCACACAGCAATTCGTCGGGGTAGCGGCCGAAGCTGCGCGTGAACAGATCGCGCACCAGGCTGGGGCTGCCGCCCACCCCTCCGGTGGCCAACAGCACTGCGGGGGCGTGCAGGCTGAAGTCGCCGGCTTCGGCGCCGGTGGACGGTGCGCCGCGGCGGTGGGTCGACGGCTCCAACGTCGCGCCGCGAACCCCGGTGACCACGCCGCCGTCGACGATGAGTTCGTCGACCCGGTGCCACGGCAGCCGCGTCACCGCGCCCTGGGCGACGGCGGCCTGCACCCGGCGCGCGAACACCTCGACAAGGCCGGGCCCGGTGCCCCACGTGACATGGAACCGGGGGACGCTGTTGCCGGATCCGAGCGCACCGTGGCCGCCGCGCTCCGGCCACACCGGGATCGGGTAGGGCCGCCACCCCAGGCCGCGCAGCCACCGCTTTTCTCGCCGCACGCGAATTCCACGTAGCGCGATGCCCATTCCCGCGCCCAGTGGTCGTCGGGGCCGTCAGAGAACTGCGCCGAACCCCACCAGTCCTGCATCGCCAGCTCGCGGGAGTCCTTGATGCCCAGCCGGCGCTGCTCGGGGGTGTCGACCATGAACAAGCCGCCGTAGGACCAGTACGCCTGGCCGCCGAAATCGGCGGGACCCTGCTGATCCACCAGCAGGACCGACCTGCCCGCGGCGGCGATCTCGCACGTCGCGACCAGCCCGGCCAACCCGTGGCCCACGACGATCACGTCGGCCGACTTCTGCGTCATCGCGGCCTGACGTTAGTCGCCCGATAGCCTTGCGGGGTGCACCTGGTTGAACCGGCGCACCCGCCGAGCCGGAAAGCGCCACTGGTCTGGGCTATCGGGTCAGCCATCCCGTGGGTCGTCGCGGTCGTGGCGCAGGTCGTGTGGTTCGTGCTCGACGGCCGCGCTCCCTGGCTGCATCTGCTGCTCGCCGGCGCCACCGCGGTCGCAATCGTGGTGTCGGTGGTCGTCGCCCCGCTGTGGCGATACCGGGTGCACCGCTGGGACATGGACGCAACCGCGGTGTACACCCGGACGGGTTGGCTGGTGCAGGAGCGCCGGATCGCGCCCATCTCCCGGGTGCAGACCGTCGACACCTACCGCGGCCCGCTGGATCGGCTGTTCGGGTTGGCGAACGTGACGGTGACGACGGCGTCGTCGGCCGGTGCCGTGCGCATCGTCGCCCTCGACGTGGACGTCGCCGACCGGGTGGTGGCGCAGCTGACCGACATCGCGGCGCTGGGGGCCGGGGACGCCACGTGACCGTCGGAGTTGGGCTGGACTGGCGCCGTCTGAGCCCGCGCATGTTGCTCGTGCACCCCGTGCACGAAGTGGTGCGCCAGCTTCCGGTGCTGATCGGGACGCTGGTGCTGGGCTCGGCGACCGGGAATCCGGTCTGGACGCTGATCGGTGTCGGCCTGGTGCTCGCGTATGGACTGGCCCGCTGGTTCACCACGACGTACCGCATCGGGACTGACGAGGTGCAGCTGCGCACCGGGGTGTTGCAGCGCAACGTGCTGTCGGTGCCCCGCAGCCGGATCAGGTCGGTGTCGACGGACGCGCGGCTGCTGCACCGGCTGCTCGGCCTGACCGTGCTGCAGGTCAGTACTGGCCAGGAAGTCAAGGGGGACAAGGCTTTCGAACTGGACGCGGTTCCGGCGGCCGAGGTGGCGCGACTGCGGGCGATCCTGCTTGCGGACTCGCTGGTGTCTGCCGAGACCGGTGACCGCTCCAGCGTGCTGGCCCGGTGGCAACCGTCGTGGCTGCGCTACAGCCCGCTGACGCCGACCGGGCTGGTGATGATCGTCGCCGCGCTGGGTGTGGTGAGTCAGACGGGAGTGCTTGCCGCGCTGCGGGATTCACCGCTTATTCGGGCAGGCGAGGATGCCGCCGAGGATGCGGGCGCTGTCGCGGTGGTTGCCGCGGTGGGGGCGGTGGTGCTGATCGCCTCGGTCGCGCTGTCGGTGTCGCAGTCGCTGCTCACGTACGCCAACCTGCTGTTGCGCCGCGACTCCGAGGTCTTGCACCTGTCGCACGGGCTGCTGCGGGTGCGGGAGCACACGTTCGACATGCGGCGGCTGCGCGGCGGCACGCTGAGAGAACCGCTGCTGGTGCGGCTGTTCGGCGGCGCCCGCCTGGACGCGGTGATGACCGGCGTCACCGGCGCGGGCGAGGCATCCCAGTTGCTCCCACCGTGTCCGCGCGGCACCGCCGAGGCGGTACTGATCGAGCTGATCGAGCAGCCGGACGCGGTGCACGGCCCCTTGGTTTCGCACGGGCCGGTGGCGGCACGGCGGCGCTGGACCAGGGCGATGATGCTGCCCGCGCTCGTGGTCGTCGCTCTCGCGGTGCTGGCGGCCGGCACGGTTCCGCTCTGGGCGTGGGCCGTGGCTGCGGCCCTGACGGTTTTCAGCGTGTTTCTCGCGGTCGACCGCACCCGGTCCCTGGGCCACCGCGTCGGCGACGGCTGGTTGGTGGCGCGGGCGGGCAGTCTGGCGCGGCGCCGCGATTGCGTGGCCGCGGCGGGCATCGTCGGGTGGACGGTGCGCCAGACGCTGTTTCAGCGCAGGGCCGGGGTGGCCACGCTGGTCGCCGCGACCGCGGCCGGCGTGAAGCACTACGAGCTGATCGACGTACCGGCCGAGATCGCGTGGTCGGTGGCGGCGACGACGTCACCATGGGTGGCCTCGAGCAAGTGGGCGCACAGCTAGCGGGGTTCCGAGTTGCGCGCGGTCGTCGGCCGTTTACTGTCGCACCATGGCTATCGGTGGAGTGCTCTTCGACATCGATGGCGTGCTGGTCACGTCATGGAAGCCGATCCCCGGTGCCGCGGAGTCCCTGGCGGCGTTGGCGGACAAGCAGATCGCCTGCGCCTACCTGACCAACACGACCACCCGGACCCGCGCGCAGATCGCCGACCTGTTGACCGAGGCGGGCATGGCGGTCCGCTCCGACGAGGTGATCACCGCGGCGGTCCTGACCGCCGACTACGTGCGCAACCGCTACCCGGATGCCCGCTGCTTCCTGGTCAACAGCGGACAGATCGCCGAGGACATGCCCGGCATCGACCTCGTCTACTCGAGCGACTTCGACGGGCCCCGCGCACCCGAGGCGCCCGATGTGGTGCTGCTGGGCGGCGCCGGTCCCGAGTACAGCCACCTCACGCTGTCCTGGGTCTACGACTGGATGGCCCAAGGCGTCCCGGTGGTGGCGATGCACCGCAGCACGTCGTGGACCACCACCGACGGCCTGCGGGTGGACACGGGCATGTATCTGATCGGGATGGAGCAGACGTCGGGCCGCAAGGCCACTGCCGTCGGCAAGCCCGCGCCGGAGGGCTTTCTGTCCGCGTCGAGCCGGCTGGGGGTGGATCCCGACGAGATGTACATGATCGGCGACGACCTCAACAACGACGTGCTCGCCGCGCAGGTGGTCGGCATGACCGGGGTGCTGGTGCGCACCGGCAAGTTCCGCCAGGACACGCTGGACCGTTGGGCGGCAGACGAATTCGCCATGCAGCCGAACCACGTCATCGATTCGGTGGCCGACCTGCCGGAGCTGCTCGGGTTGTAGCGTCGGGTCCGTGACCACGGACGCGCATCGCAGACGCCCCCTGCGCTTCGGCCTGACCACCGCTCTGCCGCGCAATGGCGCGGACTCTCGGGCGTTCGCACAACGGGTCGAGTCCGCGGGAGTCGATGTGCTGACCTTCGCCGACCATCTGGCGCCGGTGACCGCACCGTTCAGCGGTGCGACGGCAGCCGCGGCAGTGACATCGCGTTTGGTTGTCGGGACCCTGGTCCTCAACAACGACCTCCGGCACCCCGTCGATACCGCGAGGGAGGCCGCAGGAGTCGCGACGGTCTCCGACGGCCGCTTCGAACTGGGCATCGGCGCCGGGCACATGAAATCCGAGTACGACGCCGCCGGAATTGCGTTCGACCGTGCCGGGATGCGGGTGTCGCGGCTCGTCGAGTCGGTGGGCGTCATCCGCAAGCTCATCGACGGGGACGCCGTGGATCTCGACGGACAGCATTACCGCATCCACGCGGCGGCGGGCGAGCTGCTGGCGCCGCCGCCACATCGGGTTCCTACACTGATCGGCGGCAACGGAACCCGGGTCCTCGAGCTTGCCGGACGGATGGCCGATATCGTCGGGCTGGCCGGAATCTCCCACAATCACGACGCCACCCAGGTGCGGTTGAGTCATTTCGATGCCGCAGGCGTGGCCGACCGGATCGCCGTCGTCCGCGAGGCGGCGGGGGACCGCTTCGCAGAGATCGAGCTCAACGCGCTGATTCAGGCGGTGGTCCTGAGCGATGACCGTCGGCGGACCGCCGAGGAACTCGCCTCGGACTTCGGTGCTGCGCCCGAGGCGCTGCTGGCGTCGCCGTTCATCCTGATCGGCAGCCATGAGCAGATGGCCGAACAGCTGGTGGCCCGTCAGCGTGAGTTCGGGATCAGCTACTGGACGGTGTTCGACGAGTTGCCCGGCCGGTCCTCAGCGCTCCCCGACATCACCGAGGTGATCGCGCTGCTCCGATGAGTCTGGCTGCGGTCCCGGGTCTATCCCCCCATGACCGAAACGATGATTGTGAGGACGACCGTCGACGCACCGCCTTCCGATGTGTTTGCCGTACTCGCCGATCCCGCCAACCACGCCGCGATCGACGGCACCGGCTGGGTGCGCGACGCGCTTGACGGGCAGCGCCTCACCGAGACCGGCCAGATGTTCCGGATCGCGATGTACCACGACAACCATCCGGACGGGCACTACGAGATGGCCAACAAGGTCATCGCGTACGACCAGGACCGTGCGATCGGCTGGGAGCCCGGCCAGGCCGGCGACGGCGGCGAGGTCGTGTACGGCGGGTGGACATGGCGCTACGACCTCGAGGCGGCCGGCCCCCGGCAGACCACGGTGACACTGACCTACGACTGGTCGGGCGTGCCCGCGGAGCTGCGCGAGCACATCCAGTTCCCGCCGTTCCCCGTTGTGCATCTCGAGAACTCGCTGGCCAACTTGGCGAAGCTGGCCACGAGCTGAAATCTCAACCGTTCGGATGAGGTTTTTCGTCCCCGGCAGGTGCTTCATGGATGTATGACGCGAATCGGGGGACACGCGGTCGTGCTCGGCGCCAGCATGGCGGGCCTGCTGGCCGCCAGAGTGCTGACGGACTTCTACGACCGCGTGACGGTGATCGAGCGCGATGTCCTCGGCGACACCGCCGCTCCGCGGCGCGGGGTGCCGCAGAGCAGGCAGCCTCACGTGGTGCTGGCCCGGTGCGGTCAGATTCTGGAGGAACTGTTTCCTGGTATCGGAGACGAGCTGGTCGGAGACGGCGCGCACGAATGGCGCGACGGTGACCTTTCCCGCCTCTACACGCGGTTCGGAGGTCACCTCATCACCCAGTCGGGTCGGATCCAGGACCCGTCTGCACTGAAGATCTTCTACGCGAGCCGCCCGTTCATCGAAAGCCATGTGCGTCGCCGCGTCCGCGGACTTTCGACACTCACCATTGTCGACGGTCACGGCGTCGACTCGCTGACAGAGCACGCCGGTGTGGTAACCGGGGTGCGGGTCACGCGCGAGCTGGATAAGGCCTCTCGCACACTGGCCGCCGATCTGGTCGTCGACGCCACCGGCCGCGGGTCACGAACCCCGGCGCTCCTGGAGCAGATGGGCTACCCGCGCCCACGGGAAGAGCAGCTCACAGTGAACGTCAGCTATGTGAGCATGCCGGTGCGTATTCCCGACGTGTCGCTGCACGAATACCTCTTCATCGACATGTTCGTGCCGGGTCGATCTCACGGGTTCGCGATGTCCCGCTGCGAGAACGATGACTGGGTGGTGCTCGTGGGGACGCTGGGTAAACACGTGCCACCACCCGCCAGTGTCGCGGAGCTCATGGAACACGCCGAACGACTGATGCCCGCACACGCATTCCAGGCGTTACGGACCGGCACGCCATTGGCTGACATTGCGCTGCACCGGTTTCCGGCGAGCAGGTGGCGTCGCTACGACCAGATGGCTCGCTTTCCCGATCGGCTGCTGGTCACCGGGGACGCCGTCTGCAGCTTCAATCCGATTTACGGGCAGGGTATGACGGTGGCGGCTATCGACGCGGTAGCGCTACATGCCTGCCTGCGCCGCGGGGCCGATGCATTGGCTCGCAGATACCATCGCGAGGCCGCAAAGAGCATCCAGGTGGCGTGGCGCACAGCGGTCGGGTCGGACCTCGCGCTGCCCGAGGTCGAGGGGCGGCGGACATTGCCGACGAAGGTGAGCAACGCCTTCATCGATCGGATTCTCCTTGCAGCCGAGAGCGATCCATGGGTCGCCCAAGAATTCCAGCGGGTCACCGGGATGCTCGAGCCGCCCGCGCGCCTGCTCCGGCCCGCGATGCTCTATCGGGTCCTGGGTAAGCGCGGTGACCGCGAGAGGTCGGCGCAGACAAGGGTCTCCTCTACGGCGTGATGGCCAGGAGCAGCCGCACCAGCTCGGCCTGCCGGTGCGTGTCGGTCTTGTCGTAGACGTGCTGGACGTGCGTCTTCACCGTGGCCAGTGACAGCGACAACTCATCGGCGACGGCCGACGGGCTGGACCCTCCACTGATGAGTAAGGCCACGTCGATCTCGGCTCTGGTGAGGCCGAACAGGCTGCGCAACAGATGTTTCGGGGGCCGTCGTTGTTTATCGGGGTCCACGATGACGACGAGCGCCCGACCCGGTCTGTCGTCACTGCCGTTGTCGGCAAAGGGAGATATGTGCACAACCAACGGGTTTCGCGCGCCTGCACGTGGCACCAGCAGTGAATCTCCGGTGCGTGTTCCGGTGCGGCGGGCACCCGTCGCGCAGGCGACGGCGCGGCGGAACTCGGTGTCGGCCGGGGCAAGCGATAACCGGAGACGGCCGGAACGCACGGCCACCTCAGCGGCGTCGCGGACGAGCGTTTCGGCCGCGCGATTGTGCCGGAGCACCGCGGCGTCAGGACCGACGAGCAGTGCTGCGGCTGCGATCGTCTCCACCGGGTGCACGCGCGTGTCCGCCTGGTCGCGGAGTTGGGTGAGCGCGTCGTGGGTGCGCAGCGCCTGCTGAAAGTGGGGGACCAGGGCATTGAACGCCCTGACGTTGTCGGCACTGGCGAAACCGTCGCCGCGCCGTGGTGCCGCCACCAGGAAGCAGCACGGCATCGGTCCAGAGGTGAGACGGACGAACAGGCCGTCGTCCATCTCGTAAGGGCGCATCCAGTCGGCGTGGAACTCCGAGCGCGGCTCGAGCGCGACCAGGGACTCCCCGCTGTGCACCAGGCCCAGCGCGCTGGTGTCGACCGCGGCCAGGACATAGTCGAACTGGCAGTAGTACTCCTGATACGCCCGCATGGCCGGCTCGTCGTACACCGTGCAATGCCGCACGTCTCGGTTGCCTTGGCTGCCGCTGATCAAACCGCTGGCGGTCCCGCCGAACGACGAACGCGCCAACTCCAGCGCGTCCACCCATCGCCGCGGCGTCAGCGCTGCGGCGTGTACCTCGGTGACTATTCGCGAGAATTGCTCGATCGTGATCATTTCCACCCCCACGCAATGCGTGCCCCGGGTGAATATTAACCCGCTGAGCGGGGGAAACGGGAGTAGTGACCGACGCTCAGGCGGTCAGCTCGCGCTGCAGCACCCGGACGGCGTCGATGCGCTGTTGCAGCTGCTCGCGGGTGGCCGCGGCGATCGGCGGACCGCCGCAGCGCCGGCGCAGCTCGTTGTGGATCCAGCCGTGCGGGCGACCGGTGCGGTGGTGGGCCACCGACACGAGCGTGTTGAGCTCGCTGCGCAGCTCCCGGAGCTGGTAGTGGGTGGTCTTCGGGGCGGGCAGGCCGGAGTCGGTGCGCTTCTGCAGCTGCGCATCCTGCCTGCGCCGCAACAGATCTCGCATCGACGCGGCATCGAGCAGGCCGGGGATGCCCAGGTAGTCGGCTTCCTCGTCGCTGCCTGCCGGTGTCGCCGTCCCGAAGGACGAGCCGTCGAAGATCACCTGGTCGAGCTCGGCGTCGGCGCCCAGGTACTCGATCTTGTTCTGCTCGTCGTCCGGCTCGTCACGCTTCTGCTCGGCCAGCTCGGCGTCGAGCGGATCCTCCTCGGTCTCCCGGTGCGGCTTGCCGAGGATGTGGTTGCGCTGGGCTTCCATCTCGCTGGCCAGCAGCAGCAGGTTCGGCACCGAGGGCAGGAAGATGCTCGCGGTCTCGCCGGGCCTGCGCGAGCGCACGAACCGGCCGATCGCCTGCGCGAAGAACAGCGGAGTGGACGCGCTGGTGGCGTAGACGCCGACCGCCAGCCGCGGCACGTCGACACCCTCGGAGACCATCCGCACCGCGACCAGCCAGCGGGATGTGCTTGCGGAGAACTGCGAGATCCGGTCGGAGGCGCCCTTGTCGTCGGACAACACGACCGTGGGTACCTCGCCCGTGATCGTCAGCAGCAGATCGGCGTAGGCGCGTGCGGTGGTCTGGTCCGAGGCGATGATCATGCCGCCGGCATCGGGGACATGCTTGCGCAGACCTTCGAGCCGGGTGTCGGCGGCGGCGATGACCGCGGGCATCCACTGGCCTGCCGGGTTCAGCGCCGTCTTCCATGCCCGCGCGGTCTGCTCGGCGGTCAACGGTTCGCCGAGCCGTGCGGCGTGCTCCTCCCCGGCACTGTCGCGCCAGCGCGCCTCACCGGAGTACGCCATGAACATGACCGGGCGCACCACACCGTCGGCGAGCGCGTCGCTGTAGCCGTAGGTGTGGTCGGCCACCGACGTCTTGAATCCCGCGGCGTCCTCTTCGTAGTTGACGAACGGGATCGCGCTGTCGTCGCTGCGGAACGGCGTCCCGGTCAGGGCGAGCCGCCGCGTCGCGTCGTCGAACGCCTCCCGGATCGCGTCGCCCCAGCTTTTCGCGTCGCCGCCGTGGTGGATCTCGTCGAAGACGACGAGCGTCCTGCGATTCTCGGTGCGCACGCGGTGCCGGGCCGGGTGGCTGGCCACCTGGGCATAGGTGACGACCACTCCGTGGTACTCCGAGGACGTCTGGGCGTTGGAGTTGGAGAACTTGGGGTCGAGCGCGATGCCCTGCCGGGCCGCGGCCTGCGCCCACTGGACCTTCAGATGCTCGGTGGGCACGACGATCGTCACCGCGTCGACGGTGCCCTCGGCCAGCAGCTCGGCGACGATACGAAGAGCGAAGGTGGTCTTGCCGGCGCCCGGTGTGGCGACGGCCAGGAAATCCCGGGGCTTGGCGGCCAGGTACTTCACCAGCGCCCGCCGCTGCCAGCTCCGCAACGCCTGGGTGCTGGGCGCTGCGTCAGCCCGCACCCATGACTCCTCCCAAACAGATGGCCGTCGCCGACAGCGTGACCGGAATGCAGTCTAGGGCAGCGGGTTACGCGATCGCATTTCCTCGGCGTGTCCGGGCGCGTGTCTAGGGCCGGCTAGTCGACGAAATGGTTGTCGTTCTTGACGAACCACTCGTTGCGCTCCTCGTCGGAGAGCTCGCCCAGCTGCGCCAATCCCTCGAAGTAGTGCTCCCGCGGGGCCCCGGGGGCGAACAGCATCAGGATCGAGGCGGGCTCGTCGGCCTCGTTGCGGAACCCGTGGATGCCCCCGGGTGGGACGTAGAGGAAGTCTCCTGCATGCCCGTCGGCCCACTCGGTGCCGTTGTAGAGCGAGATGGTGCCCGACAGCACGTAGAACGCCTCCGACATGCCCCGATGGAAATGCGGGCCCGGACCGCCACCGCGGGGCGCGATCTGCACCCGGTACAGGCCGTAGTCGCCGCCGGTGGCTTGCTGGTTCGCCAGATAGTGGTACTGGACCACGCCGAACGCGTCGTAATCGGGCGGCTCGTCCCCCCGTTTGAGCCAGGCGCTCACCTCGGGTTCGTCGGCGGTGTAGCGGGCCGGGGGATAGGGCGGCACAACCAGGGACACGCGCCCATCCTGCCCGCCTCAGCTGACGGGGAACACCACCTTCGTCAACTCTTCGGAGACGTCCCACAGCCGGCGCTGCAGCGCCAGGTCATAGGACTGCGGGCTGCTGGCGACGACGACGGGGCTGCCCTTCTGCTGGGCGATGCCGTCCGGGCCGTAGTACTGGCCGCCGAGCACGCCGGGGTCGGTGGCGGCCCGCAAGGTGGGTAGTGCGCCTGCGGCCGGGCTCTGCGCGAAGAGCGGGGCGACGACCCCGAACGCGCCCTGGACCGACTTGGGCAGATTGCGCGCCAGCTCGGTGGTCGACGTGCCGGGGTGGGCGGCGACGGCGATCGTCTTGCCGCGCGGGGCCAGGCGGCGCTGCAGCTCATAGGTGAACAGCAAATTGGCCAGCTTCGACTGGGTGTAGGCGCCCATCCGGTTGTAGCTGCGCTCCCACTGCAGGTCGTCCCAGTGGATGGCGCCGCCCATCTTGTGTCCGTTGCTGCTCACGGTCACCACGCGGGCACCGTCGACGTCGAGGAGCTTCTCCAGCAGCAGGCCGGTGAACGCGAAGTGCCCAAGGTGGTTGGTGCCGAACTGGAGCTCGAAGCCGTCCTTGGTGGTGCCCTTGGGCGTGGTCATCACGCCGGCGTTGTTGATGAGCAGGTCGATGCGCTCGTGGCTGCTCTTCAGTGCCTCGGCGGCCGTGCGGATTGCCTCCAGCGAGGTCAGGTCCAGCTCCTGGACCTCGACTTTTCCGGCGACTCCTGCGCCTATCTGCGCGGCGGCCTTCGCGCCCTTGTCGGCGTTGCGCACGGCGAGCACGACACGCGCACCCTTGGCGGCCAGGGCCCTGGCGGTCTCCAGGCCCAGTCCGGTGTTGGCTCCCGTGATGACGGCGGTGCGGCCCGTCTGGTCGGGGATGTCGGCGGTGGTCCAGTCACTCATGTCGGTCTCCTCAGGCTCGTACACTCGATGAAGCGGGGCAGACGCCCCGGTTGATGCCAACTATACGGAACGCACGCCCCGTTTCGTGTTCGCCAGGAGGGAAACCGTGACCGAGCTCGTCCCCGCGCCGCGCCCCCGGGCACTGCGCGCCGACGCGGCGCGGAATCGGGCGCGCGTGCTCCAGGTGGCCTACGACACGTTCGCCGCCGACGGGCTGGCGGTCCCGATCGACGAGATCGCGCGCCGGGCCGGCGTGGGCGCGGGGACGGTCTACCGGCACTTCCCGACGAAGGAGGCGCTGTTCGTCGCCGTGGTGGCCGACCGGCTGCGCCGGATCTCCGACCACGCCCGCACCCTGCTGCAGTCCGAAGGTCCTGGTGAGGCACTCTTCGCGTTCCTGCGCGAGATCGTCCGTACCGGGGCGACGGACCACGGATTGGTCGACGCCCTCGTCGGCTACGGCCTCGATCTGGAGACCGCGGCACCAGGTGCCGAAGCGGCGTTCCTGGCGATGCTCGACGAACTGCTGACCGCTGCGCAGGAGGCGGGCACCGTCCGCGCCGACGTCGGCGTCGCCGAGATCAAGGCGCTGCTGGTCGTGTGCAAGGTGCCCCAGCTGTACGGCGATGACGTCTCCGAGCGGGTGGCCAAGGTGATCGAGGACGGTCTGCGGCGCCGGTGAATCGGCCCGGGACAGGTCGATCCGACCTTGCACTCACCCAGGTCGAGTGCTAAGAATGCAGTTGGCACTCGCGACCAGTGAGTGCTAGGTCGGGCCGGTGAGGCCGGGGCCGCATCTGCGAGCACAGCCCCAGTCGTCCGTCGCGGGCATCGAACCCGACCAGAAGACGTGCATCCCCAATCCGGAGGAAACACTTCGCAATGGCCAAGACAATTGCGTATGACGAAGAGGCCCGCCGCGGCCTCGAGCGGGGCCTCAACGCCCTCGCAGACGCCGTAAAGGTGACGTTGGGCCCCAAGGGTCGCAACGTCGTGCTGGAGAAGAAGTGGGGCGCCCCCACGATCACCAACGATGGCGTGTCCATCGCCAAGGAGATCGAGCTGGAGGACCCGTACGAGAAGATCGGCGCAGAGCTGGTCAAGGAAGTCGCCAAGAAGACTGACGACGTCGCAGGCGACGGCACCACCACGGCCACCGTGCTCGCCCAGGCTCTGGTTCGCGAAGGTCTGCGCAACGTCGCAGCCGGCGCCAACCCGCTCGGCCTGAAGCGCGGCATCGAGAAGGCTGTCGAGGCCGTCACCCAGACGCTGCTGAAGTCCGCCAAGGAGGTGGAGACCAAGGAGCAGATCGCTGCCACCGCCGCGATCTCCGCCGGTGACGTCCAGATCGGCGAGCTCATCGCCGAGGCCATGGACAAGGTCGGCAACGAGGGTGTCATCACCGTCGAGGAGTCGAACACCTTCGGCCTGCAGCTGGAGCTCACCGAGGGTATGCGCTTCGACAAGGGCTACATCTCGGGTTACTTCGTGACCGACGCCGAGCGTCAGGAAGCGGTCCTCGAGGATCCGTACATCCTGCTCGTCTCGTCGAAGGTCTCGACGGTCAAGGACCTGCTGCCCCTGCTGGAGAAGGTCATCCAGGCCGGCAAGCCGCTGCTGATCATCGCCGAGGACGTCGAGGGCGAAGCCCTGTCCACCCTGGTGGTCAACAAGATCCGCGGCACCTTTAAGTCCGTCGCCGTCAAGGCCCCGGGCTTCGGTGACCGCCGCAAGGCGATGCTGCAGGACATGGCCATCCTCACCGGTGGTCAGGTCGTCAGCGAAGAGGTCGGTCTGTCTCTCGAGACCGCCGACGTCGCGCTGTTGGGCACCGCCCGCAAGGTCGTCGTCACCAAGGACGAGACCACCATCGTCGAAGGCGCCGGAGACTCCGACGCCATCGCCGGTCGCGTGGCCCAGATCCGTGCCGAGATCGAGAACAGCGACTCCGACTACGACCGCGAGAAGCTGCAGGAGCGCCTGGCCAAGCTGGCCGGTGGCGTTGCAGTCATCAAGGCCGGAGCTGCCACCGAGGTGGAGCTCAAGGAGCGCAAGCACCGCATCGAAGATGCCGTCCGCAACGCGAAGGCAGCTGTCGAGGAGGGCATCGTCGCCGGTGGTGGCGTGGCTCTGCTGCAGTCGGCTCCGTCGCTGGACGACCTCGGCCTGACGGGTGACGAGGCCACTGGCGCCAACATCGTCCGCGTCGCGCTGTCGGCCCCGCTCAAGCAGATCGCCTTCAACGGTGGCCTGGAGCCGGGTGTCGTCGCCGAGAAGGTGTCCAACCTGCCTGCGGGTCACGGCCTCAACGCCGCGACCGGTGAGTACGAGGACCTGCTCAAGGCCGGCGTCGCCGACCCGGTGAAGGTCACCCGCTCGGCGCTGCAGAACGCAGCGTCCATCGCGGCTCTGTTCCTCACCACCGAGGCCGTCGTCGCCGACAAGCCGGAGAAGGCGTCCGCACCCGCGGGCGACCCGACCGGTGGCATGGGCGGTATGGACTTCTAAGTCCCTTGACGAAGAAGCCCCGGTGCGCTTGGCGCACCGGGGCTTTTCGTTGTCCCCAACGTGGGGCCTGTGCACAGCTTCGGCCCGAAATGCGTGCGCGAGGCCCACTCTCGTCGGTCCTTGTGCCGACGGTGGCCGCATGGACCCCTTTCTCGGCAGCGTGGCGGTCGGCTGCGGACGGCTCACCCGGCGCGGACTCGCTCGTCACCACACCGCTGTCTATCGCGACGTCTACGTTCCGCGGGACGTGGAACTCACCGCACGTATCCGAGCCGAGGCCGCCTGGCTGGCCACCGGTGCGACGCTCGGCGGCTTGTCCGCCGCAGCGGTGTTCGGCACCAAGTGGATCGACCCTGGCGCACCGGCGGAGATCATTCGCGCCGACCGGCATTCTGCAGCGGGGATCGTCGCTCGCTCGTGGAGCCTCGTGCCCGACGAGGTGTGCATGATCGGCGGCGTCGACGCGACGACGCCCGCCCGCACCGCATTCGACATCGGCCGCACGCGATCCCCCGAACAGGCGATACCGATCATCGACGCGCTGATGAACGCCACCCGCGTCTCGCCGGCGAGCGTCGCTGCAATTGCGGCTGCACATCCCGGCACTCGGGGGGGTGGCGCGGCTGCGCGGAGTGCTCGACCTGGTCGACGGTGGCGCGGAATCGCCGCAGGAGACCAGGGTTCGGCTGATCCTCGTTCGCGGGGGTCTGCCGCGGCCGGAGACGCAGATCGAATTCCGCGACCTTCGAATTCGAGTCGACATGGGCTGGCGACAATGGAAAGTCGCCGTCGAATACGACGGCATCCAGCATTGGAACGATCGCCGGCAGAGGTCCTGGGACATCGATCGCCTGGCGCTGCTGGAAGGAGTGGACTGGGCCGTGATCCGCGTGAGCAGCGACATGCTGCGTCGACCAGAGATGATCGTCGAGCGTGTTCGCTCGAAACTGATCGAGCGTGGGGCCTGTGCACAGATTTCCGGGGCGGGTTCAAGGGATGGATGCAACACCCTTTGATTGAGGAGTGTTGCGATGGGGTCCCATGCGATTCAGCCGGCGACGGTGAAAGCGTTCTGGGCGCAGATTGGGTTGGGGCTCAATCCGGCTGGGGCTGCCTTCGCCGTCGGTGTGTCGCTGGGGGCGGCACGGAAGTGGCTGACCGACGCTGGTGGTGTGAAACAACGTGTGTACGAGGTGAAGATAGAGGGGCCCAAGCCCCGACTGACCCTCGAAGAGCGCATCCAAATTCAGGTCGGTGTGGGCCGTGATGAGTCACTGCGCTCGATCGGAGCGCGACTCGGGCGTGCGGCGTCGACGATCAAGCGTGAACTCGACAATAACGTCGAGAACCGCTACGACGGACGCAAGTCGGGTTACCGCCGCAAGAAGGCTTTCGGTGCGCGCCAGAGCGGTAGCACCTCGACGGTGCGCTATGACGCATTGGCTGGTGAGCGGTCGGCGGCGAGGCGGGCGCGACGCCCCAAGCGAGGAAAGCTCGCCGCCAATGACACCTTGCGCGACGAGGTGCAGACTCGGTTGAAGCTGCGTCATAGTCCGCGCCAGATCGCGCGCCGGTTGCGCAGCGACTTCCCCGACGATCTGGAGATGTGGGTGTCACACGAGGCCATCTACCAGTCCATCTACGTCCAAGGGCGCGGATCGCTGCGCCGTGAGCTGCACCAGTGCTTGCGGACCAAGCGGGCCATTCGCCGGCCTCGGCGCCAGCCCGAGACCCGCCGCGGTCGGATCCCGGGCATGGTTAACATCAGCGAACGCCCGGCCGAGGTCGCCGACCGTGCAGTGCCCGGGCACTGGGAGGGTGACCTGATCATCGGCAGCACCACATCCGGATCTGCGATCGGCACCTTGGTCGAGCGCGCCACCCGGTTCGTCATGCTGCTTCATCTGCCCGACAACCACGGTGCGGTCGCAGTCCAAGACGCCATCGTGGAGAAGATGACCGAGCTGCCAGAGCACCTACGGCGTTCTCTGACCTGGGATCAGGGCAAGGAAATGGCCAACCACATCGCCATCGCCGCCGCAGCCGATCTCGACATCTACTTCTGCGATCCGCACTCACCCTGGCAGCGTGGCACCAACGAGAACACCAATGGGCTACTGCGTCAGTACTTTCCGAAGGGGACCGACCTCTCGCTGCACGGTCCCGGCATCCTTGACAACGTCGCCGCCGAACTCAACGGCCGACCCCGCCAGACACTGAACTGGAGAACACCCGCCGAAGCCCTCAACGAACTACTCTCAAAACCGCCAGCTGTTGCATCCACCCCTTGAACCCGCCGGTGATTTCCGTGCATAGCCCCCACGCTCGGCGCGCTACAGCGTGTGCAGAGGCGCCGGCTTCAGTGCCGACGTCGCCACCAGGCTGATCACGGCCGTCGCCACCAGATATCCGCATGCCAGCCACGGCGCTCCGCCGGCCGCGCCGATCAGCGCTGTCAGAATCAGCGGTGTCAGGCCCGACGCGTAGACACCGGACAGCTGATAGACCGTCGACAGTCCCGTGTAGCGGATACGGGCGGGGAACAGCGAGGCGTACAGCGTGCCCTGTGCGCCGTAGAACAGCGCATGGACGACGCCGAACACCACCACCATCCCTACCGCGTACCACCCGATGTTCCTGGTGCCGAACAACGCGAACACCGGGTAGACGGCGACGGCATAGGCGGCGATCCCGACGAGGTAGATCCGTTTGGGGCCATAGCGGTCGGCGAGTAGGCCGGAGACGGGAAGCAGCACAGCCATCAGCAGCGCCGCCCCCGTGACCGTGAGCAGAACCGGGACCTTCTCCAGCTTGAGCGTGCCGGTGGCGTAGGCGATCGCGAACACACCCCAGGTGTTGAACGCCGCGCCCTCGCCCCACCGCGACAACATGCCCAGCACTGTCGACTTGAGGACGGGTGGCCGGAACACCTCCTTCAGCGGCACGGCGGCGCGGTCGTCGCTGTCGCGCACCTTCTCGAAGGCGGGGGTCTCGCTGGCCTTCAGCCGCACCACCACGCCGAAGATCACCAGCACGATGCTGAGCAGGAACGCGATCCGCCACCCGTAGGCGAGGAACGCATCGTCGGGCAGCGCGATCTGCAGCAGCGCGAAAACCCCTGTGCCCAAGGCAAGTCCGAGAGCCAAGCCGATCTGCGGAACGCTGCCGAACAGTCCGCGCCGGCGAGGCGGACCGTGCTCGACGGCCAGCAGCACCGCCCCGGCCCACTCGCCGCCGAGGGCGAAGCCCTGCACGATGCGTAAGAGCAGCAACAGGATCGGGGCGAGCACCCCGATCTGGGCGGCCGTGGGGAGCACCCCCATCAGGGCGGTCGCGACGCCCATCAGCAGCATCGTCAGCGCCAGGGTCTTCTTGCGGCCGATGCGATCGCCGACGTGACCGAATACGAAACCGCCGATCGGACGTACGACGAACCCGACCGCGAACGTCGCGAAGGACAGCATGGTGCCGACGAACGTCGTCTGATCGGGGAAGAAGGCCTGGTTGAACACCAGGCTCGCGGCGGTGGCGTAGAGGAAGAAGTCGTACCACTCGATCGTGGTGCCGACCAGGCTCGCCCACAGGGCTGTCCTGGCCTGCGGCGTCACGGTCTGCTGGTCGCTCGCCTCGCCGGGCGCATTGGTCACGGTCACGAGGATCCATCACCGCAAGATGTGCGCCGCCAGACCAGGGTTTTGCGCGTGATGATCCCAACAGCCGGATGAAACGGGCGGTCGGGGGAGTTCACTGTGGGCATGACCACCGCTGAGACGATGACGGCCGTCGGCGCATTCGCCGCCGAATCCCTGGATGAAGGCCTGCGCGACGTGACCACCGACGTCCCCGAGCTGCGACCGCGTGACGTGCTGGTGCGGGTGCAGGCCGTGTCGGTTAACCCGGTCGACCTCAAGGTCAGGGCCGGGCTGGCGCCGTCGGCCGAGCCGGTGATCCTCGGCTTCGACGCCGCCGGCGTGATCGAGGCGGTCGGGCCCGAGGTGAGCACGCTGAGCACCGGCGACGAGGTCTGGTACGCGGGCGACATCACCCGGCCGGGCAGCTACGCGCAGTTCCAGGCCGTGGACGAACGCATCGTGTCGCGCAAGCCCGCGTCACTGTCGTTCGGCGAGGCCGCCGCGCTGCCGCTGACGACCATCACCGCCTGGGAGTCGCTGTTCGACCGGTTCGGCCTGACCCGCGAGTCGACAGGCGACCTGCTGGTGCTGGGCGCGGCGGGCGGTGTGGGCTCCATCATGATCCAGCTCGCGAAGGCATTGACCAGGGTCCGGGTGATCGCGACCGCCAGTCGCGACGAGTCGCGTGCGTGGGCGACGAGCATGGGCGCCGATCTGGTGGTCGACCATCACCATCTGCAGGAGGAGACGCTGGCCGCCGTGCCCGGCGGCGTCGACTATCTGTTCTCGCCGCACTCGGCGGGCAACATCGATGACTACGCTGCCATCGTCAAGCCGTTCGGTCACATCACCGCGATCGACGAGCCGGAAGGGCTGGAGCTCAGCGTCCTGAAGGCGAAAAGCATTGCGTGGCATTGGGAACTGATGTTCACCCGGTCGATGTTCAGCACGCCCGACATGATCGAGCAGCAGCGTCTGCTGGCCGCGACGGCCGAGATGGTCGACGCCGGCACGGTGCGCACCACGGTCACCAGGATCATCGAGGACTTCTCGGCGGCGGGTCTGCGGGAGGCCACCCGCGACGTGGAGTCCGGGCGGATGTCCGGCAAGGTGGTCGTCAGCCGTTGAGCGGGACGCAGTCGTCGCCGCAGCCCGACGCGGTCGGCGTGCCTGCAACGGCGGGGCGGTGCAGCACCGCCCCGGTGGGCCGGACGGCCAGACCGTCACCGGCCACCGACGCCGCGCCGTCCACGATCAGCGAGTAACCGCCCGCTTCCCGGGGCGGCCAGACGAGCGTGACCTGTGGATGCGCCGAGGAGTTGCGGCGGGTGCTGTTGCCGACCGAGTCGATCTGCAGCACACCGTCGGTGAGCACCGGGTCCACCGCCACGGTGTGCGCGCGATAGTCGTCACCCACCGTCACCAGGTAGGCGAACGAGAAGTCGCCGAGTGTGTCGGCCAGCGTGTCCAGATCCACCTTGACGCTCATGGGCTGAGAGTAGGCGCTCGGGAACAACGACGGCAGCACGCGTAGTTTCCGAAGGCATGCCGCTTCCTACGCCGTCACCGACCACCACTGCCGTCGTCACCGGGGCCTCGTCGGGCATCGGTGCCGACCTGGCGCGCGAACTCGCCGCCCGCGGCCAGGGCGTCACGCTGGTGGCCCGCCGGGAGGACAGGCTGCGTGAGCTGGCCGACGAACTCTCCGGACCCGTTCGCGTCGAGGTCATCGCCTGCGACGTCGCCGATCCTGCCGCGCGTGCCGATCTGTTGGCCGAGGTGCAGCGCCGAGGCCTGACCGTGGACATCCTGGTCAACAACGCCGGCCTCGGGACCGTCGGGCCCGTGGTGGACTCGACGCCCGAGGCCGAGATCCAGCAGGTCCGGGTCAATGTGGAGGCCGTCATCGACCTGTCCACCCGTGCCGTCGCGCAGATGGTGCCGCGGGGACGCGGCGCCATCCTCAACGTGGGATCGACCGCGGGATTCCAGCCGTTCCCCGGGCAGTCCGGGTACGCGGCGACGAAGGCGTTCGTCCGGTCCTACACCGACGGCCTGCGCGGCGAGCTCGCCGGCACCGGGGTCACCGTCGCCGCGCTGCACCCAGGTCCGGTGCGTACCGAGTTCCTCGAGGTCGCGGGAATGGACGAGCGCACGTTCGCCGACGCGTTCCCGAAGTTCATGTGGCTGAAGTCGCGGGACGTCGCCAAGGCGGGTATCGACGCGCTGGCCGACGACCGCGGCAGCGTGATCCCGGGCGTGCAGAACGCGATCCCCGCCCGGATCTTCGAGTTCCTGCCGCGTCGACTTCTGTTGCCGCTCCTCAAGAGCCAGCATCCGGCGCTACGGAAGTAGCGGCCAGGGGCGCATCCAGCCCTCGACCGGCAGATCCAGGCCGTTGCATAGCGTGCAGATGGTCCGGTACCAGCCCACGGCGATCAGCAGCTCCATGCGCTGCTCGTCGGAAAGGTTGCGCCCCAGAGCATTCCAGGTTTCCGTCGACCACGAACCGGTGTGTTCGAGTTCGTCGACGGCGTCGATCAGCACCCACTCGTCGTCTGACCAGTCCGCGCCGGCGCGGGTGACCAGCGCGTCGCATTCGGCGTCCGAGACTCCGGCGATGGGCCCCCAGAACGCTGCCTGGCCGCCCCACTCGTAGGCGCAGCCGACCAGCGCGCAGATCCGCAGGATGGCGATCGTGCGCACCCGCGGCGGCAGTGTCGTGTCGACATAGAGCGCCTCGCCGAGCGTGCGCAGCTTGGCGGCCAACGCGGGGTGTCGCTGCAGGCAGCGCACCAGCAGCAGAGGTTCGTACGTCCGGTCGGGGTGACCCCAGCTGTTGATCCCGGCGGCGTCCTGCTCGCTCCACGGCGGAGCCAGCGGCGCGACCCTGCTCATGCGGTCGGTGCGGGCCTGCGCCCCCTGATCAGGGTGCCCGGGCGCGCATCGGTGGGCGCGCCGTTTTCGGCGATCACCTCGCCGGACACGATGGTCGCGACGTAGCCGTCGGCGGCCTGATCCAATCGGCGCCCACCCGCGGGCAGGTCGCTGACGACGACCGGCCGGTGCAGGCGCAGCGCGGCCGCGTCGATGACGTTCAGATCGGCCTTGTAGCCCGCCGCAATCCGGCCGCGGTCCTGCAGGCCGGCCACCCGCGCCGGCACCGACGTCAGCTCACGGACCACCTCGGCGACCTCGAGCCGGCCGGACGGCCGGTCCCGTACCCAGTGCGTCAGCATGTAGGTAGGAAAGGATGCGTCACAGATCATCCCGTAGTGCGCGCCCCCGTCGCCGAGCCCCAGCACGACGTCGTCGCGCCGGATCAACTCGGCCACGGTGTCCAGCGAGCCGTCCCGGAAGTTGGCCAACGTGACCAGCAGCATCGCGTGGCCGTCGTCGTCGAGCAGCCGGTCGTAGGCCTCCTCCAGCGGGCTGACCCCGCGCGCCTTGGCCCGCGCGCCGATCGAATCCGACTGTGCAGGTTCATAATCGGGCGGGTCGGCGAGGGGGAACATGTAGTCCCAGGCCTGCGCGGCGAACATCAGCGGGTGCCCGTCGGATGCCGGCTTGTCGTTGAGGATGCGTTCCCGCACTTCCGCTTTGCGCATCTCGGCGACGCGTTCGGCAAGGGGCAGGTCGGCGATCTCCCGGTAGGAGGGGTACATCACGAACGGGTTGCCGGACAGGTCCAGGCCGAGAACCAGGCCGATGGGGCGCGGGAAGATCTGGCCGGTGACATCGCCGCCGTTGGCGTTGGCCTTCTCCACCATGCGCAATGCGTCGAGGTGGATCGGCGGGCCGGCGTTGCCGATCGCGAGTGTGAACGTCACGGGCAAGCCCACCTCGGAAGCGACGTCGAAAACCGCGCTGAGCGCTCCCTCGTAGTCGCCGGCCATCAGGTCGGGCACGAATTGCAGCAGACCGCCGCCGGCATCGTCGACGCCGCGGGCGATGGCCTCGATCTCCGCGTACTCCGCCTCGTAGCTCGGAATGGGTTGTCCGCCAGAGGTTTTGTGTAGGGTCAACCGCGACGACGCGAAACCGAGCGCACCGGCGTGCACGGCCTCGGCAGCGACCTTGCGCATCATCGCGAGGTCTTCGGTGGTCGCGAGCTCGCGGTCGACACCCCGTTTGCCCATCACGTACACCCGCAGCGGTGAATGCGGCAGGAACGCGGCCACGTCGATATCGCGCCGGCGCGCGGCAACGGCGTCGAGGAACTCCGGGAACGTCTCCCACTGCCACGGCAGTCCGTCCACCATCACGACCCCGGGGATGTCCTCGACGCCTGCCATGACGTCGACGAGGACGTCGTGGTCCTCGGGCCGGCACGGTGCGAATCCGACGCCGCAGTTGCCCATCACGGCGGTGGTGACCCCGTGCGCGGAGGACGGGTTCAGCCGGTCTGACCAGATGGCCTGTCCGTCGTAGTGGGTGTGCAGGTCCACGAAACCCGGCGTGACGAGCAGGCCGGTCGCGTCGATCTCGCGGTCACCCTGCCCGTCGACGGAACCGACGGCGCAGATGACTCCGTCGCGGACGGCGACATCACCGGTATAGGGCTCACCGCCGAGACCGTCGACGATGGTTCCCCCGCGAATCAGAAGGTCATATGTCATGCCTCGAATGTACGGTGAGCCCATGATCGACCACTTCGGAATCAACTGTGCGGATTGGGAGAAGTCGAAGGCCTTCTACGACAAGGTTCTCGGCGTCCTCGGGTACACCCGGCAGATGGACTTTCAGGTCGCGGTCGGATACGGCGTCGAGGGCAAACCCGACTTCTGGATCGCCGACATGAGCACCGGTGACGCGGCGGGTCCCAACCGCGAGATCCATGTCGCGTTCCAGGCCGCCGACGCCGACGCCGTGCGGGCGTTCTACGACGCGGCGCTGCAGCTGGGCGCCGAGTCGCTGCACGCGCCGCGGCTCTGGCCGGAGTACCACCCCGGCTATTACGGTGCCTTCGTCCGCGACCCGGACGGCAACAATGTGGAGGCGGTGTTCCACGGCGGCGGCCCGCAGGACTAGCGCGTAGCTTGGCGGACATGGCCGATATCGCTGCTGCACAGGAGATTCTCCGAGACTCCTTCACCCGTCTGTCCGAACATGCCGACGACCTGACCGATGGCCTGACCGACGAGGTCGCCTACTACCGGCCGGCCCCGGAGGCCAACACGATCACGTGGCTGATCTGGCACACGGCCCGCATGCAGGACGCGCAGTTGTGCGACCTCGCCGGTATCGAGCAGGTGTGGTTCCGTGACGGCTGGGTGGACCGGTTCGCCCTCGACCTTCCGCGCGACGAGCACGGTTACGGCCACACCCCCGACGACGTCGCCAAGGTGCGGGCGCCCGCCGACCTGCTCGCCGGTTACTACCGCGCGGTCCACAAGGTGTCGTTGGAGTACGTGGCGTCGGTGTCGGCCGACGACCTCGCCCGGGTGGTGGACGAACGCTGGACGCCGCCGGTGACCGCGAGCGCACGTCTGGTCAGCATCATCGACGACGCCGCGCAACACCTCGGCCAGGCGGCCTACATCCGAGGGCTCGTGCGCTGAGCACGCTGATCCGGTGGTGGCCGCTCGGCGGCCTGGTGGGCCTGATCGTGCTCGGCCTGGCCGTGGGCAAGGGGTCGACACCGCTGGACGACTGGTTCCAGCAGCTCGGCGGCCGGTATCCCGAGCTCGGCAGGCTGCTGGTGTTCACCGACGGCCGTGTGGTGCTCACCCTGTGGGCGATCGTGGTGATCGTCGCCCTGCTGCAGCGCAGGTGGCGGCTGGCCGCGGTCGCCGCGGTGACACCGGTGGTCGCGGTGATGGCGGCACGGCTGGCCAAGCGGATGTTCGGCCGGCTCAAGGAGGGCGAAATCGCCTACCCGAGTGGGCACACGACGCTTGCCCTGGTGGTCGTCGCGACCGCCGTGCTGCTGGTCGGGGTGGCGATGTGGACGGTCGTCGTGGCGGTGGCGGTCATGGTGCTCGCCGTCATCGGGCAGGCCGTCTCCTATCACTACTTCACCGACACGATCGGTGCGCTGTTCCTCGGGACCGCGCTGGTGGCCGTCACGGTCCGCGCCGCCAAACTTGACAGGTGTCAACCCGAGGGCGACGTGGATCACAGCCCTGGTTAGCATTGGGGTCATGACTGCGACGTCCGACGTGCACCTGCCCGAGCCGTTCACCGGCACCGGCACCATCAAGAGCCCGGCCACCGACAGTGTCGTCGGCGAAGTGCGCTGGACCGATCCGGCCGACGTTCCCCGCATGGTGGCCGGTCTGCGCAGCGCCCAGCAGGAATGGGCGGCACGCGGGCCGAAGAGCCGCGCGAAGGTGCTGGCCCGCTACGCGGTGTGGCTCGGCGAGCACCGCGAGGAGATCGAGAGCCTGCTGATCAAGGAGACCGGCAAGTCCGCGGTGGACGCCGCCCAGGAAGTGCCGCTGATCATCATGGTGATCTCGTACTACATCAAGACCATGGAGAAGGCGCTGGCGCCGGAGTCCCGGCCGGCGTCGCTGCCGTTCCTGGCCATCAAGAAGATCACCGTGCACTATCGGCCGCGCCCCGTCGTTGGTGTCATCGCGCCGTGGAACTACCCCGTGGCCAACCTGCTGATGGACACCGTCGGCGCACTCGCCGCCGGCTGCTCCGTGCTGCTCAAGCCCTCCGAGCGCACCCCGCTGACCGCCGAGCTGCTGCTGCGCGGCTGGATCGACTCGGGTGCACCCGATGTGATGGCGATCGTCCAGGGCGGCCGGGCTGCCGTCGAGGCCGTGGTCGACAACTCCGACTACATCCAGTTCACCGGATCGTCCGCGACCGGCGCCAAGGTGATGGAACGCGCTGCCCGCCGGCTCACCCCGGTGAGCCTCGAGCTCGGCGGCAAGGACCCGATGCTCGTGCTCGACGATGCCGACATCGAGCTGGCCGCCCACGCCGCCGTGTGGGGCGCGATGTTCAACGCGGGACAGACGTGTGTGTCGGTGGAGCGGGTCTATGTGCTGGCCGCGGTGTACGACCAATTCGTCGCCGCGGTGGTCCGCGACGTCGAGAAGCTCTCGATGGGGGCGGGCGACGGGCACGACTTCGGCGCGATGATCGACGAGAGCCAACTCGCGGTGACCGAGCGCCATGTCGCCGATGCTCTGGCCAAGGGCGCGACGGCGGCGACCGGCGGCAGGCGCGCCCCCGGCCCGGGCAGCTTCTACCTGCCGACGGTGCTCGTCGACGTCGACCACTCGATGGCGTGCATGACCGAGGAGACGTTCGGACCCACACTGCCGATCATGAAGGTGGCAAGCGTCGACGAGGCGATCCGGCTGGCCAACGACAGCCCCTACGGCCTGTCCGCCGCGGTGTTCTCCGCAGACGTTGCGCGTGCCGAAGCCGTTGCCGTGCAGTTGGATTGCGGCGCCGTCAACATCAACGACGTGATCTCCAACCTGATGTGCACCACCGCGCCGATGGGCGGATGGAAGACCTCGGGGATGGGTGCGCGCTTCGGTGGTGCCGAGGGCCTGCGCAAGTTCTGTCGTCAGGAGGCGGTGGTGGCGCCGCGCACCGCAGTCGGTGCGGGCGGCAACTACTACAACAACTCGCCCAAGGCGCTGAAGCGGATGAACACCCTGATGACCAAGCTCGCACTGATCGGGCCCAAGCGCGCGGCCAGATAATCCACCTGCCGTTCATCCCGCCGTCACCGTGCGGTCTGGACGGGTCGATAGCTTCTGCCGGTGACCATGCTCAAAGGCGCCGAGTACTACACCGTCCGCGATGACGACGACGACGATCCGGTGCTGGTGCACCACCCGAGCGGCTTCGAGGTCGACACCTGGCGCGAGGGTTACCCGTACGACGAGCGAATGGGACGCCCCGAGTACGAAGAGCAGAAGCGGCTCCTGCAGATCGAGTTGCTGAAGCTCCAGAACTGGAGCAAGGCCAACGGACTGCGGCACGTCATCGTGTTCGAAGGTCGCGACGCCGCGGGCAAGGGCGGCACCATCAAGCGGTTCATGGAGCACCTCAACCCCCGCGGCGCCCGGGTGGTCGCGCTGGAGAAGCCGACCGAACGCGAACGCACCCAGTGGTACTTCCAGCGCTACGTCAACCACCTGCCCGCGGCAGGCGAGATCGTGCTGTTCGACCGGTCCTGGTACAACCGGGCCGGCGTCGAACGGGTGATGGGCTTCTGCACGCCCGACCAGCACGAGGAATTCACCCACCAGGTCCCGCTCTTCGAACAGATGCTGGTCAACGACGGGATCAGCCTCACCAAGCTCTGGTTCTCGGTGACGCAGTCCGAGCAGCGCACCCGTTTCACCATCCGGCAGGTCGACCCGGTCCGGCAGTGGAAGCTCTCGCCGACGGACCTCGCGTCGCTGGACAAATGGGACGCCTACACCGCGGCCAAGGAAGACATGTTCGCGCTGACCGACACCGACACCGCGCCGTGGACGGTGGTCAAGAGCAACGACAAGAAGCGCGCCCGCATCAACGCCATGCGCTACGTGCTGGGTAAGTTCGACTACGACAACAAGGACCGCGAGGTGGTCGCCGAGGCCGACCCGCTGATCGTGGGGCGTGCGCTGGCCGACTAGCCGAGTCGGGGCCGGGCTGCGCGTCCCGGCAAGGAGGACCCCGTGCGGTTTCTGGCCGCGCTGCTGATGTGGGTGTTCACCACCGTCGCCCTGGCCGTCGCGGTGCCCGCAGTGTGGGCGCAGACACACGTGGTCAGTGAGGACGGCTACTCCGCACTGGCCGCGTCGGCGGCCAGGGACAGCCGGCTTCAGGACGCGATGGCCGCCGAACTCACCACCCAGGCGGTCGCGCTCGGATCCGACAACGGGTACAGCCTCAATCCCGAACTGGTCCGCGACGTCGCCAACGCCTACACCCGCAACTCCGGCTTTCCCGGGCAGTTCGCACAGGCCAACCGCATCGCGCACCGGTGGATGTTCACCGGTGCCGTCCCCAGCGGGAACTCCACCGACCAGTGGCTGATCGATGTCGCGCCGATGCTGTCGGATCCGTCGTTCACCGCGACGCTGGGCACCCTCGACCTGCAGGTACCCTCGTCACTGACCGTGCCCATCACCGTTGATTCGCCCGAGCTGCAGCCCGGCAAGCTGCGCTGGCTCGCCACGTGGGGGCCGTGGGCGAGCATCGGGGCAGCGGTGATCACCGGGATCTTCGCCCTGCTGACGGTGGCCGCCGCCCGATCGCGGGGCAAAGCGCTCACCGCTCTCGGTGTCTCGGCGCTGCTGGTCGGCGCCGCGGGCTGGGCGGCGATCGAGGTGGGCAGGCGCTATCAGGAGGCCGGGCTGAACCGCACGACCGGAGACATCCGCACCGTGGCCGAGGTCATGGTCGCCCACGCCGAGGGCAGCCTGCATCAGTGGCTCAACTACACGCTGTTCGCCGGTGGCGGGCTGGTGGTGCTCGGCGTGCTCGCCGCCGTCATCGGCGGTGCCGTGCGACGCACCGAGCGGCCCCCGATGACCCCGAACTAGAAAGGCTCTTCGTGGCGACAGACGGAACCGCCGAACTCGACGGTCTCGCCGGTTGGACCATCGACGTGACGGAACGCCTCGGCGGACCGGGCGCCGGCTTGGCCATTTTCCTGGAGAACCTCTTTCCGCCTCTGCCGAGTGAGGTGATCCTGCCGATGGCAGGATTCGCCGCCCGGCTCGGACAATTCTCCGCGGTGGAAGCGATCGTGTGGACCACCATCGGCTCGGTCACCGGGGCGTGGGTCATCTACCTCCTCGGGGCCTGGCTCGGCCACAACCGGATGCGCCGGCTCGCGACGAAGTTGCCGCTGGTGGACGCGGAGGACATCGACAAGTCCGCGGCGTGGTTCGAGCGTCACGGCGCCAAAGGGGTGTTCTTCGGCAGGATGCTGCCGCTGTTCCGCAGCTTCATCTCCGTGCCCGCAGGCACCGAACGGATGAATTTCGTCCTGTTCACGGTGCTGACCGCCCTGGGCAGCCTGATCTGGAACAGCGTATTCGTCGGGGCAGGGTATGCCCTGGGGGCCAACTGGCACCTGGTCGAGCCCTACGCGTCGACTCTGCAGTACCTCGTACTGTTCGTCGTCGTCGCGTTCCTCGGCTGGTTCGTCGTCACGCGCGTTCGTCGCCGTAGGGCGCGATGATGTGCGACGGGTCGGGCCGCCTGTCCGGCGGCGCCTGGCTGTAGTCACCCCACGGCCCGTCGCGGCGCTCGACGGCCGACCGGACGCCCTCGTTGGCGGCAGTGTCGATGAACTGCAACGCATCAGGGGTGTTGCGCATCAGGCCGTCGAGGACCCCGCCCAGCGTCTGCGTCGAGGCCAGCCCCATGTTCTCGTAGGCCTGGTTGACGATGAGCTTCTGCGCCTGAAGCTGGGACAGTGGAATGCCGGACAGCTTCTCGGCGATCTCGGCGACCCGCGCCTCCAGCTGCTCGAAGGGCACCGACTCGTTGATGAGTTCGACTGCGGCAGCTTCCTTTCCGGTGAGCGGCTCACCGGTCAACGAGTGCCACTTCACTTTCGCCAGACTCAGCCGGTAGATCCACATCCCGGTCAGATAGGCGCCCCACATGCGGGCATACGGTGTGCCGATGACGGCGTCGTCGCTGGCGATGACGAGGTCGGCGCACAGCGCGTAGTCGCTGGCCCCACCTACACACCAGCCGTGCACCTGGGCGATCACCGGTTTCGACGCGCGCCAGATGGCCATGAACTTCTGCGTCGGCCCGGTCTCCCGGGCACTGACCATCGCGAAGTCCTTGCCCGGATCCCACCTGCCGTCGGTGTTCATCGCCTCACCCCAGTGCGCGAACCCGTCGCCGAAGTCGTAGCCGCCCGAGAAGGCGCGCCCGGCCCCGCGGAGCACGATCACCTTGATCGCGGGGTCGCGTTCGGCCAGGCCGATCGCCGCCTCGATCTCGTCGGGCATCGGCGGAACGATCGTGTTGAGCTGGTCCGGCCGGTTCAGCGTGAGGGTCGCGACGGCCGCGCGGGTGGTGTAGAGCAACGTCTCGAAACGCGGTGGGGGCATTGGGCTAGCGCCAGTCGCGGAAGGCGGCGAGCAACTTGTTCCGGAACGCCGGCTCGATGGCGTCCTCGGAGACCTTGCCCAGTGTGGCGACCGTGACGCGGAACTGCTGCAGGTAGTTCGCGCATCCGTCGCAGTCGAGCAGGTGTTCGTCGAACCTGGCCCGGGTGCTCAGATCGAGTGAGTCATCGAGGTAGTCGCTCACCAACTCGACGAGTTCGTAGCAATCGAGCGGCTTTTCGTTGGTCACAGCGTCTCCTTCAGATACTTCTCCAGGCTCTGCCGCACGGCCGCCCGGCCGCGATGCAGCAGCACGCGCTGGTTGGCGGCGCTGAGGTCCAGCAGCCGGCTCACCTCGGCGGAGTCCATGTCCAACAGATCGCGCATCGTCACGACGAGGCGTTGCCGTTCGGGCAGCTTCTCGAGCTCGCGCCGGGTGACGGCCCGCAGTTCCTCGCCCAGGGCCGAGCCCTCCGGGGTATCGGGAAACGGTGTGGGCACCTCGTCGGGCTTCCAGTGCCCGGGGTACGGGTCGTCCTGGTCGCGGAACCTGGCCGGATCGACCGTGCCGCCGGTGAACGCGGCGATCGCCATGTCGACGTCCGAGCGTTCGCGAAGGCCGCGCTTCTTGGCGATGTTGATCAGCACGGTGAAAAGCCATGTGCGCAGCGACGATCGGCCCTCGAAGCCGTCGATGCCCTTCAGCAGCGCGATCCAGGCTTCCTGGACCACCTCCTCGGCGATCTCATGCGAGGCGACGTAGCCGCGCGCGACCCGCAGCATCGCCGGCGTGTGCTGGTCCACCAGGGCGGCGAAGGCGACCTCATCGCGTGCCCGGAGTGCGGCGATGAGGTCAGCTTCGTCGGTGGCCATGCTGGTCATCTCGGCCAGATGGTAGCCCGCCACGCCCACGTCAAGCTCGGGAACTGCGGATCGCGTCGGACAACGTCCAGGCGGCGATACCGAGCAGCGCGACATCCTTGATCAGGAACTGCCCGGTCGACGACAACACCGGAAAACCACCCGCTGACGCCTCGAAAACGCCGGGGGTGGTGAACAGGAAACTGAGCGTGGCGGTGAACAGCCCGATGGCTATCGCACTGCCGGCCATCGACGGCGCAGGCCACCAGGGCTTGACCGCTATGAGCAGCGCGGCACCCAACTCAAGGATGCCGAGCAGGGTGGAAAAGGTGGTCACCGAGAAGATGTCGTACACCCAACTCATGAGCGGGCTCTCCGACACCAGGGGTGCGATGCCGTTGGCCTCGTACTCGGTGAACTTGAGCGCACCGATCCAGGCGATGACGACGACGAGGCCGTAGCGGGCGAGCACGGCACTCGCGCTGTGCAGCGCGGGAAGCCGGTTGATGAGCGTGGCGCGGGTCAGGGTGGTCACGGCGTTCCTCTCGGACGGAGCCACGCGGGACAGCGCGGCGGACACGTCGTAGTGGGGAGAAGAACGGCGAGCGTTACACGCCGGGCGGAGGGTCCGGCTCGCGGTGCGGCTCGTAGGCCGAGTAGATCTGGCCGCCGATCTTCAGATTGGGGGTACGGAAGTACGCCATCCCGGTCATCAGGATCACCGCCGCCGCAGCGAAAGCGATCGCGCTCTGCACGTCCGGCAGTCCACCGAGGAACAGCAGGATCACCCCTACGAAGGTTCCCGTCCAGTAGATCCGCCGTTTCACGGCGCGCTTGGGCGCGGTCGGGGTGTCGCGGCCGGGTATCGCGGCGCCCAGCACCAATGCCAGTGCGCCCGCGCCCAGCATCACCATGGACAGCGTGCTCATGAGCTCGGCAACAGCATCTGGAATCCGTCGATGATCTCCTGCGAATCGCTGATATACGTCGGATTGTCGGGGTCGGTGGTCTGGATGGTCAGCGTCGCGAGATAGGTGGTGCCTGCATTGTTGGCGACGACCGCATGCATGATGATCGGCCGTTCCGGCGCCGGTCCCATCGGCGGAGCGACGTAACGGGTTGTCTCGGAGGGTAATCCGCATGTGGTGTTGCTCTCGACCTCCAGGTCGAAGGCTCCCATCATGGTTTCGAGGTTTCCGCGATTCTGGTCGAACACATCGTCGGGGGACTGGTTGCCGCGCGCCGCCTCCAGGGTGACGACGGCATTGGTGGCGAACTCGTCGGCCACCAGATCCGTGGCCACGATCGCGAACCGGATGATCTGACTGTCCATCATCGTGTTGCGCTCCCAGCCCGCGGGGACGGGGATGCGCAGCTGGGGTTCGCGGTCGTCCTCGCCCGGGATGTCCTCCAGCGGTGCGTCGACGCCTGTGCACTCGGCTGCCTCGCCGCCCGATGCCGACGGCGGTGCGCTGCCCGCGCCGGTCACCGCCGTGCCCGTGACCTGCTGGGAGCAGCCGGCCGACAGCAGTGTCGCCGTCAATGCAAGGGCCAACCAGGATTTCGCGATCATGTCAGTGTCCGTTCAGGGTCCGCAGAAGGAATTCGTACACCAGGGCGGCGCGGAAGGCGATCTGCGGATTGTCGGACGCGCCGGCATGGCCTCCTTCGATGTTCTCGTAATACCGCACGGGATGCCCCGCCGCCTCGAGTGCCGCAGTCATCTTCCTCGCGTGACCGGGGTGCACCCGGTCGTCGCGGGTGGACGTGGTGATCAGTACCGGCGGGTATCGCCGATCCGGCGAAATGTTCTGGTAGGGAGAATATTCCGAGATGAATTCCCAGTCGTCCGGATTGTCCGGGTCGCCGTACTCGGCGACCCAGGACGCGCCTGCCAGCAGCAGGTGATAACGCTTCATGTCCAGCAGTGGGACGCTGCACACCAGGGCGCCGAACAGTTCGGGGTACTTCGTGAGCATGATGCCCATCAGCAGCCCGCCGTTGCTGCCGCCCTGTGCGCCGAGCTGCTCGACGGTGGTGATCCCGCGCGCCACCAGATCCCTTGCCACGGCGGCGAAGTCCTCGCCCACCAGGTGACGGCCCTCTCGCATGGCCTGGGTGTGCCAGGTGGGCCCGTACTCTCCTCCGCCGCGGATGTTGGCCAGCACGTAGGTGCCTCCGCGTGACAGCCACAACCGGCCCAGCACCCCGTCGTAACCGGGGGTGCGGGCCACCTCGAATCCGCCGTACCCGCCGAGCAGGGTCGGCCCGGCGGACTTCCGGTGCCGATGGCTGACCACGAAGTACGGAATCGCGGTGCCGTCATCGGAGGTCGCGAAGTACTGGGACACCTCGATGTCGGCGGCGTCGAAGAACGACGGAGCCCGCTTGATCTCGGTGAGCTCGCCGCCGGCCGCGCCGTGCAACAGCCTCGACGGTGTGTCGAAACCGCTGGAGTCCAGGAAGATCTCGTCGCCGAGAGGGTCCGCCGCGACCACCGAGGTGTTGGTGTTCTCCGGCAATCCCGTGACCGGCTCGGCGGTCCACGACCCGGGTGTGTACACCTGCACACGGCTGGCCACGTCGGCCAGCGTGACGACGACCAGGCGGTCGCGGGTCCACGCGTAGTGATGCAGAGACGTGTGCTGGTCGGGGGTGAACACCACCTGTGGCTCCGCGGTGCCCGCCAGGAACGTCTCGTAGTCGGCGGCCAGCAGGGAGCCGGCGGGGTACGCCCGGGTTCCGTACGTCCAGTCCGTGCGCAGTTCGACCAGCAGCCAGGACCGGTGGATCGAAATGCTGGCATCGGTGGGGGTGCCGATGCGGATCAGCTCGCCGTCCCGCAGCTCGTAGACCTGCTCGTTGAAGAAATCGAGAGCACGGCTGATCAGCGTGCGCTCGAACCCGTCGGTGCGATCACGCGAGCCGGCCACGAGCACGTCCGCTTCGGCGCCGCTGAACACGGTGTCCGCCTCGGACAACGGCTGCCCACGCCGCCACCGCTTCACCAGGCGCGGATAACCCGATTCGGTGAGTGAGCCGTCCCCGAAGTCGGTTCCGACCAGCAGCGTGTTCTCGTCCTCCCATGACACCTGCGACTTGGCCTCTGCCAACTCGAACCCACCGTCGACGAATGTCCTTGTCCGCATGTCGAACTCGCGGACCACGGCGGCGTCGGACCCGCCACGCGACAGGCTGATCAGCGCCAGCGAGTGGTCGGGCTCGATGACGTCGGCTCCCGCCCACACCCAATTGGTGTCATCCGCGGCGGCGAGCTCGTCGACGTCGAGGACCACGTCCCAGTCGGGCTGCTCGGTGGTGTAGCTCTGCAACGTCGTGCGTCGCCAGAGCCCTTTCGGATTCTTCGCATCGCGCCAGAAGTTGTAGAGGTACTCGCCTCGCCGGCGCACGTACGGAATCCGGGCGTCGGTGTCGAGGACTTCCAGCGCCTCGGCGCGCATCTGGTCGAAGCGCTCGCCGGCGAGCTCGGCCACCGTCGGATCGTTGTGCTCCCGCACCCAGGCCAGTGCGTCGTCGCCGGTGACCTCCTCCAGCCAGAGGTGCGGGTCGGTCTGTTCCTGGGCGTCGGTCACCCCACCATTCTGCTCAATGCGAGACACGCCCGCGCACGGGCATCTTCGGCCGATTGCGGCAGGCGCAACCGAGCACGGTGAAAGCGCCGGAGATCAGGACAGGTGGTGGACCTCCTGCAGCCCGTAGACCGGGGTGGCCATCCCCTCGTAGCGCGCCTTGAGCTGGAGCGCCAGATACAGCGAGTAGTGCCGCGACTGATGCAGGTTGCCGCCGTGGAACCACAGGTTGGGCTGCTGGGTCGGCTTCCACATGTTGCGCTGTTCGCCCTCCCACGGGCCGGGGTCCTTCGGGGTGTCGCTGCCCAGGCCCCACACCTTGCCGACCTTGTCGGCGACGTCCTGGCCGATCAGGTCGGCGGCCCAGCCATTCATCGAGCCGTACCCGGTCGCGTAGACGACCACGTCGGCGGGCAGCTCGGTGCCGTCGCTGAGCACCACCGCGTCCTCGGTGAGGTGGTCGACCTGGCCGTGGGCCAGCTTGATCCGGCCGTCGGCCACCATGTCGCAGGCGCCGACGTCGATGTAGTAGCCCGACCCCCGGCGCAGGTACTTCATGAACAACCCGGAACCGTCAGCACCCCAATCCAATTCGAAGCCTGCCGCTTCGAGACGGTCGTAGAACTCCTTGTCCCGCTCCCGCATCTGGTCATACAGCGGGATCTGGAACTCGTGCATGATCCGGTACGGCAGCGACGCGAACGTCAGGTCGGCCTTCTCGGTCGTCATGCCGGACTCGACCGCCTGTTCCGAGTACAGCGCCCCGAGGCCGATTTCCATCAGGCTGTTCGAGCGGACGATGTGTGTCGACGAGCGCTGCACCATCGTCACGTCGACGCCGTTCTCGTACAGCGCCTTGCAGATGTCGTGCGCGGAGTTGTTCGACCCGATCACCACGGCCTTCTTGCCGACGTAGGGGTCGGGCCCGGGATGGGCCGACGAGTGGTGCTGCTCACCGCGGAACACATCCTGACCGGGCAGAGTCGGCACGTTCGGCTTGCCTGACATGCCGGTCGCGAGCACCAGCTGGGTGGGGTGCAGCGTCAGCCGCTCACCGTCGCGGTCGATCTCGACCGTCCAGGTCTGCGAGGCGTCGTCAAAGGAGGCCGACAGGCACGTCGTCTTCGGCCAGTACGGCACCTCCATGACCCGGGTGTAGAACTCCAGCCAGTCGCCGATCTTGTCCTTGGGTGCGAACACCGGCCAGTTCTGCGGGAACGGCATGTACGGCAAGTGGTCGTACCAGACGGGGTCGTGCAGGCACAGCGACTTGTACCGCTTCCGCCACTGATCGCCGGGCCGTTCGTGCTTGTCGACGACGATCGCCGGGACACCGAGTTGCCGCAGCCGCGCACCGAGCGCGATGCCACCCTGGCCGCCGCCGATGATCAGGGTGTAGGGCTGGGTGGTGCGTCCCAGCTCGGCATCCTCGGCGGCCTTCTTCTCGGCCCAGGACCGTGGATCGGGATCGTCGCCGTGCACCGCGCCGAGCACGCGGCTCGCGCCTTTGCGCTCCTCGTGGCCCTTGAGCTCCTGGAGGGCGGTGAGCAGGGTCCACGCCTGATCGGTCCCCGAGTCGCTTCTGAGGCGCAGATGTCCGGTCCCGCGGCCCGCGGCGGTCTCGAACTCGATGAACGCGGATGTCACGTCGCCGTCGGCTTCAGCAGGTTCCCGGGTGCGGAAACCGGACGGGGAGGTCTCGATCAGGCGCGCGGTGAGCATGTCGGCGATCTGGTCGCGCCCTTCGAGGGTTTTGAGGTTCCAGGTGAACGACACCAGGTCGCGCCAGAAGCTGTCGACGGCGAACATGCCGGTCACGCGCTCGATATCACGGACGGCGAGCGCCGCCTCGAAGTCGGCGAGCCACGCTTCGATGCGCTGCTGAGGCGTCACTGCCTGTGTTGTCTGAGGGTCGAGAGTGGAAGTCATGTGAGCCAGGACACACCGTGGCTCGGCGACCCCGCAAGAGTTGCGAACCGTTGCAACCCGGCGCTGCAACCCCCTGCAACTCTTTCGCGGTGTGGCCGCGGTCACATAGACATGCAGGCATGAGAGCAGCTGTGTACTACGGACCGAACAAAGTGGAAGTCGACGACGTCGCCGAGCCGGACGTGCGTCCCGGCACCGTCAAGCTCAAGGTCGGCTTCAACGGGATCTGCGGGACGGACCTGCACGAGTACTACGCCGGCCCGATCTTCGTGCCCACCGAACCGCATCCGCTCACCGGCCAGCAGCTGCCGCTGACCATGGGCCACGAGTTCTCCGGCACCATCACCGCCGTCGGGGACGGTGTCACCGGGTGGAGCGAGGGTGACCGGGTCGCGGTCGAGCCCATCTACAAGTGCGACCACTGCGGCCCGTGCCGCGCCGGCAACTACAACGTGTGCCAGCAGATCGGCTTCCACGGCCTGATGTCCGACGGCGGGATGGCCGAGTACACCGTGGTGCCGACCAGCATGCTGCACCGGCTGCCCGACTCCGTGTCCCTGGAACTGGGCGCGCTGGTGGAGCCGATGTCGGTGGCCTACCACGCCGCCACCCTCGGCGACGTGGGGCCGGGGGACACCGCGATGGTGTTCGGTGCCGGCCCGATCGGCATCGGACTGTGGTTTGCGTTGCGCGGCAAGGGGCTAGCTGACGTCTTTGTCGTCGAGCCGTCACCGACGCGAAGGGCGGCCATCGAGGCGCTCGGTGCCAGCACGCTGGACCCGGCGGGAGTCGACGTGCCGTCCTTCATCGCCGACCACACCAGGGGCGACGGCGCCGACGCGGTGTTCGATGCCGCAGGCGTGACACCCGCCGTCGGCACGGCGCTCGCGTGTGTCGGTTCGCGCAAGCCGATGATCAGCGTGGCGATCTACGAAAAGCCCTTGGAAACCCCGCTTCTCAACCTCGTCATGAACGAGTCCCGCATTCAGGGCTCGCTGTGCTACACGGGTGCGGACTTCGAAGCGGTGATCGCGCTGATGGCCGAGGGCAGATATGACACGACCGGATGGGTGGCCCGGATACCGATCGACGATGTGATCGATGAGGGCTTCGAGGCGCTGCACGCCGGCAAGAAGATGAAGGTGCTGGTCGACCCGAACGGAGCGCAGGCATGACACTCAACGGAAAGGTCGCGCTGGTCACCGGCGCCGCCAGAGGAATCGGCCGCGGCATCGCGCTGCGGCTGGCGCGTGACGGCGCCGACATCGCGCTGGTGGACGTAGCGCCGGACGGAATCAACGCCGTCGCCGAAGAGATTACCGAGATTGGCTGCAAAGCAACTACATTCGTTGCCGATGTGAGCGACCGCGAGCAGGTGTTCGCCGCCGTGGACCACGCCGCGGCCGCGCTGGGTGGCCTCGACATCATGGTCAACAACGCGGGCATCGCGCTGGTGGGCCCGATCGCCGACGTCACCGCCGAACAGCTCGAGAAGTTGTGGGCCATCAACGTCAACGGGGTGCTGTGGGGCACCCAGGCCGCCGTCGCGACGTTCAAGACCCTGAAGAACAACGAAAACGGAAAGATCAGCAAGATCATCAACGCGTCGTCGATTGCCGGGCACGACGGCTTCGCGATGCTCGGGCCCTACAGTGCCACCAAGTTCGCCGTCCGCGCGCTGACCCAGGCGGCCGCCAAGGAGCACGCCGCCGACGGCATCACCGTCAACGCGTACTGCCCCGGCGTGGTCGGCACCGACATGTGGGTGGAGATCGACAAGCGGTTCGCCGAATTGACGGGCGCCGCCGAGGGGGAGACCTACGACAAGTTCGTCGGCGGCATCGCCCTGGGCCGCGCGGAGACGCCCGAGGACGTCGCCGGCTTCGTGTCGTATCTGGCCGGCCCTGACGCCGACTACATGACCGGGCAGGCCGGCCTGATCGACGGCGGCCTGGTCTTCCGCTGAGATGCTCTGGTCTACCGCTCGCCCGCGGGGCACTATGGGAACTGGTGCCCAGCAATATCGGCAGTTCACCCGTGCCTGAACCGGCCGTCGCCGTCGGCGAGGATCCGCGCAGCTATGCGCGGCTGATGTCGGCGGTCTATGACGCGACGATGGCGGGCGCCCGCGCGCCGGCGCGGCCGCGCGAGGTCATCGGTGCGTCCTGGCAGCGGCTGATCGCCAGCGGCCTGCAGGACCGGGCCGCCGACAGCGACCCGGTGGTGGAGACCGGCGGTCTGGAGATGCTGCGCCGGGCGTCCGGCCTGATGGAAGTGCTCGACGAGATCTCGCACGGCCTGGAGTCGCTGGTCGCCGACGGGGACAACATCCTGGTGGTCGCGGACGCGAAGGGGCGCGTGCTCTGGCGCTCGGGTTCGCCGTCGGTGCTGATGAACGCCGACCGGCTCGGGTTCGTCGAGGGCGCCAACTGGGGCGAGGGCGCCGTCGGCACCAACGCCATCGGCACGGCGCTGGTATCCCAGCGTGCCGTCCAGGTGTTCTCGGCCGAGCATTTCCTGCGCAGCCACCATTCGTGGACCTGCGCCGGAGCGCCGATCCGGGATCCGAGAACGGGTCAGGTCATCGGCGTCGTCGACGTGTCGGGTCCCGCCGCCACCGTCCATCCCACCACCATTGCGCTGGTGGACGCGGTGGCCCGGCTCGCCGAATCCCACCTGCGCCAAGAGCACGATCGCACGTTGAACAGATTGCGCGCGCTCGCCGCCCCGATCCTGGCGCGGATGGGGATGCCGGCGTTGGCCGTCGACACCGAGGGCTGGGTCGCCGCGGTCGACGCGATGCCGCTGCACAACCGGATCCTGCTGCCCGAACAGATGGGTCCGGGCCGGGTGCGGCTGGCGACGCTGGGGATGTGCGCTGTCGAGCCGCTGCCCGGCGGCTGGCTGGTCCGGCCCGCCAGGGCGGACGAGGACGCGGGAGCGCAGGACCGGCCGGCGCAGGTGACGCTGGACGTCAGTGACCCGGACCGGCCGTCGCTGATCATGGTCGGCGAGTTCGGCAGCTGGCGGCACGACCTCTCGCTGCGGCACGCGGAGATCCTGTGCGCGCTCGCACTGTCACCGCAGGGGCGCTCGGCGCCGCAGCTCGCCGACGACCTCTACGGCGACCGGTCGCGGGTGGTGACTGTGCGTGCCGAGATGTCGCGGCTGCGAAAGCAGTTCGCCGGTCTGCTCGCCGCCCAGCCGTACCGGTTCGCCGGCGCCGTCGAGCTGCAGGTCCGCTACCCCGCAGACCGGCGCATGCTTCTGCCGCCGTCGAACGCGCCCGCCATCCGCACTGCCCGAACGGCCGGTGCGTCACCGACTCCCACTGGAGGACAATGACTGTCGTGCACACACCCAACCGGGCACTGATCACCGAAGCCGCCGCCGAACTGCTGCGCACCCTGCAGGACCGGCACGGCGCGTTGATGTTCCACCAATCCGGTGGGTGCTGCGACGGGTCGTCGCCGATGTGCTATCCCGACGGTGACTTCGTGGTCGGCGACCGGGACGTTCTGCTGGCGGTGCTCGACGTCGGTGACGGAGTGCCGGTCTGGATCTCCGGCCCGCAGTTCGACACGTGGAAGCACACCCAGTTGGTGATCGACGTGGTGCCCGGCCGCGGTGGTGGCTTCAGCCTGGAATCGCCCGAGGGTAAACGATTCCTCTCGCGCGGCCGGGCATTCACCGAGGACGAGAACCGCGCTTTGGACGCCGTACCACCGGTGACGGGGGCGGGCTACGAACGCGGGGAGCGGCCACCGGCCAACGGCACGCATCTGGTTGCGGAAGCGATTGACGCCTGCGCGATTCCGGTGAAATAGTCCGCCCCGGATAGGGCGCGCCGCCCGCGATCCGGGCAGTTGCGGGGTTACCGTCGCAAGCGTGATCCCGCTGCCGCGAGCATCGGTGTTGGCCGGAGTGATGATCGTCGGAGTCGCTCTCGGCATGATGGCGGCGCTCTTCGCCGCCGTCGAACTCACCGCGACGGTACGGCCCGACGTCGTGATCGGCCTCGTGATCGGCGTCCCCAGCGTGATGGGTGTGCTGATGATCCTGTTCTCCAGCCGACGGTGGATGACTGCTCTCGGCGCCATGGTGCTCGCCATCGGTCCCGGGTGGTTCGGCGCCCTCACCGCATTCCAGGTGGCCACCGGTGTCTGAACCCACGCAGCAGGGCGTCATCGACGAGCCCGCGTATGCCGATCACGTGCCGCCGGTCCCGGCAGCGCCGATCGTCGTTCCCGCGGTGGACCAGTACGTCGGCCGCTGGCGGTTCCTGGCCGTCGCCGTCGGCGTCTGGATCGTGGGCGCGGCGGCGGGTGCCGGCCTCTACTACTGGTGGTATCACTCGCCGGACAAGTCGATGCCGGTCTTCGCCGTGCTCGTCTTCGTGGTCGCGTGCATAGTCGGCAGCCTGCTCACCGCCATGGTGCAGGGCAGGCCTGCGGTGGCGTCGTTGGCCATCGCATTCATGTCGGGTCCGCTCGCGGCCACCGCGGGCGCGGCAGCGCTGTACGGCAGCTACGTGTTCGGCTGGATCGCCACCTAGCCGGGTAGGCCGCCCGTTCCGATCCTTCATGTGTTCAGATGTACACATGAAGTTGCGGTGCGCGATCGCCGGTCTGACGTCCGTTTCCGTCCTCGCGGGGTGCGCCGCGCCGTCGGGCGACGGGCAGTCCACCGACCAGATCGTCCTCGCCGAAAGCTACGAACTGGGCGCGTACAACCCGGTCGTCGGGTACTCCGAAACCGGCGTCTCGCCGCTCTACGACGGCCTCTACCGGCCGAGCGCCGACACCGACACCGTGGTTCCGGACCTGGCGCCGGCTCTGGCCCGGGACGCTCCCGAAGCGGTGGGCCCGAATCGCTGGCGCATCCCGCTGCGCACCGGGGTGGTGTTCTCCGACGGCAGCGCCTTCGATTCGGCCGACGTCGTCGCGACCTATGCAGCCGTGCGCGATCCGAAGGTGGCGTCCGAGATTTCGACGTCGGTGGCGCCGATCGTCGAACTCACCGCCGACGGGCCCGCCGCGCTCACCGTCGAGCTGAACACCTCCGCCGACCCGCGGCCCTACCTTCTGCTCGGGATTCTGCCGTCGGAGAAGGTCGAGGCGAAGCCGGCCGCCGACTGGGCAGTGAACACCGCGCCCGTCGGCACGGGGCCCTACCGTCTGGAGAGCCTGCGCCCCGACCAGGCGGTCCTGGTGGCCCGCGACGACTACTGGGGCGAGCCGGTGCAGGTGCGGCGTCTCGTCTACACCTACGTTCCGGACGACAACGCGCGCGCCCAGAGCATGGTGTCCGGATCCGTCGACGGCACGAACCTGCCTCCGCGGCTGATCGATTCGGTGAAGGGCGACCAGGTGCAGACCGTCGCTGCGCAATCGGCCGACTGGCGGGGCGTCGCGCTTCCGGCGGGCAACCCGTTCACCGCCGACCCGCAGGCCCGGTTGGCCATGAACCTCGGGGTGGACCGCGCGGCGATGGTGCGCGACGTGCTGGTCGGGTACGGCCGGGAGGCCAGCACGCCGGTCGCCGAGGCCTACGGCGACGCGTACAACCCGGACGCCCAGTACCGGTTCGACGCGGCACGCGCCACCACCCTGCTCGACGAGGCCGGCTGGCGGCCGGGCGCCGGCGGGATCCGCGAAAAGGACGGCGCCCGAGCATCGTTCGAGCTGCTGTACAACGCCCAGGACACGTTGCGCCGCGATCTCGCGGTGGCGTTCGCCGCCGCCATGACGCCGCTGGGCGTCGACGTACGGCCCCGAGGGACCAGCTGGGACGAGATCGACACCCGCTTCGATGACGCCGCAGTGGTCCTGGGCGGCGGGTCAACGCCGTACAGCATCGACTCGCAGGTGTTCGACACGCTGCACACGCGCGTGCCGAACTCCTCCCCCTACTCGAACCCCGGCAACTTCACCGCGCCCGGCCTGGACGGGCTGCTCGAACGCGCCGCGCAGTCGCCGTCCGGCCCGGCCAAGGACGAGCTCTATCGCACCATCCAGGCGACCTACGCGGCCGAGCCGTCGCACGTCTTCCTGGCGTTCCTCGACCACACCTACAGCTACAAGAACCTGGGCTGGCAGCAGAGTGCGCCCATCATGGAACCGCACTCGCACGGCGTGTCCTGGGGCCCCTGGTGGAACCTGCAGGCATGGACACGCTGACACCTGCGGCGACCGTCGGGGCCGCCGAGCACGCCGCGGCGCGCAGGTCGGTCGGCAGGCTGCGGGCCGCAGGCCGGCTTCTTGCGATCCGGTCCGCCATCGCCGTCCCGCTGACCGTCGCGGTGTCGGCCGCGATGTTCGGCGTCGCGTCACTGTCGCCGTTCGACCCGCTGGCCGCCTACCTGGGCAGCAACTACCAGTTCGCCACCTCGTCGCAGCGGGAGGCGATGCGCGCGGCCTACAACACCGATCAGCCCTGGTATCAGGCGTGGTGGGAGTGGCTCGGTGGCCTGACGCGTGGCGACCTCGGCTGGTCGTCCACGCAGTCCCAGGCCGTCGCCACGGTGCTCGCCGAGCGGATGCCGTTCACACTGGCGCTCTCGGGTGCGGCGTTGCTGACCGCGGCCGTCGTCGGAATCCTGCTGGGCTGCATCGCAGGCATGCGCCGCGGGGGCCTCGTCGACCGCCTCTGCACGGGGTTCTCGGTGACCTTCGCCGCGGTGCCACCGTTCGTCGTGTCGCTGGCACTGGTGATCGTCGTGGCGGTGGGCCTGCGCTGGCTACCCGCGTCGGGGGCGGCGGCCCCCGGCGCTGTCTACAGTATCGAAGGTGTTGTGCGCCATGGGATCCTGCCCTGGATAGCGCTCACGCTGTCCATGATCCCGTGGCTTCTGCTCACCACCAGGGCCGCCGTCGCGGAGAGCGTGAACTCCGACGCGGTGCGCGGTGCGAGATCACGCGGTGTGCACGGCGTGGCGTTGCTGCGCGGACACATCGTGCCGGTGTCGGTGCTGCCCACCCTGGCGCTGCTGGGCACCCGGCTGCCGGAGCTGATCGCCGGCGCGGCGATCGTCGAGACCGTGTTCGGCTGGCCGGGGATGGCCGCGGTTCTGGTCGATTCGGCTGCGGCTCTGGACTTTCCGCTGTTGGCCGCGCTGACCGTCGGCGCGGCGGCCGCAGTGCTGGCCGGCTCCGCGCTCTCCGACGCCGCCGCGGTCGCCATCGACCCGCGCATCAGGATGGCCGCATGAGCACCATCGTGCGTCCCGCCCGGCTCCGCGTGACCTGGCCGTGGTGGATGCTCGGCGCCGTCGTCGTCGCGGCCGTCGTGATCCCGCTGTTCGCCGGCACCCAGGTCGCTGATTTCTCGGCAGCGCTTCGCCCGCCGAGTGCCGAACATCTTGCCGGAACTGATCATTCGGGCTACGACCTGTTGGTGCGTACGGCCGAGGGGCTGCGTGTGTCGTTGACCATCGCCGCCGTGTGCGCGGTGGCCGCCACCGCCCTCGGACTCGCGATCGGCGTGTCCGCCGCGATGATCGGGGGGTGGCTCGACGCGCTCGTGATGCGCCTCGTCGACGGCGTCAACGCGCTGCCGCACCTCGTCGTCGGCATCGTCATAGCGGCGATGTGGCGGGGGGCGCCGCTGGCGATCATCGCCTCGATCGCCCTCACGCACTGGCCTGCGGTGGCCCGGGTGGTGCGCGCCGAACTCCTCGCGGTCGCCGAGGCGGGCTGGGTGGACTCGGCACGCCTGGCCGGTGCGTCGCGCTGGTTCATCGCGACCAGACACCTGATCCCCGCGGTGAGCGGGCAGGCGCTGGTGGCCATGGTGGTTCTGCTGCCGCACGCGGTGTGGCACGAGTCCACGCTGTCGTTCCTCGGCGTGGGACTCTCGCCGGACCGTGCGAGCCTGGGCACCCTGCTCAGCGAAGCCCGCGGCGACATCCTGACCGGTGCCTGGTGGACGCTCGTGGTGCCCGCGGCGGCGTTGATCGTCACCGCGCTGGCCTTCGCCGCCGCCGGAACCGTGGTCCGCGACCGCCACCGGCCGCCGACGGGACAGGTGTGGTGACCGCCGCGCGCCTGACCGGGCTCACGGTGGACATCGACCTGTACCGGGGTCGCGACTCGGCCGCCGTCCACGTGCTCGACGACGTCAACCTCGCCGTCCCGGCGGGACGCGTCACGGCGCTGATCGGTGAATCCGGCTGCGGCAAATCGCTTGTCGCATCCGCGCTGACGGGGTTGCTTCCACCGGGTTCCCGGCGGCACGGCCAGGTGCGGATCGGGGACACCGACATGCGCGCGGATGACGAGCGCGGCTGGCGTGCGCTGCGCGGACGCCACATCGGACTCGTTCCGCAATCCGCGGCGACGTCGTTCACGCCGGTACGCACCGTGGGATCCCAGCTCACCGAGATCTGCGCACGGTTCGGGGCGGACCGGATGCCCGCGCAGCTGTGTGCGGCCGTCGAACTCCCGTCCGACGTCGTCGCCCGGTACCCGCACGAACTGTCGGGCGGGATGGCGCAACGGGTGGCCATCGCCGCCGCACTGGCCGGCCGGCCCGGGCTGCTGGTCGCCGACGAGCCCACCTCGGCGCTGGACCCCGACAATGCCGCCCTGATCTGGCGGCTGCTCGGCGAGGCTGCCGCCGACGGCGCGGGCGTCCTGGTGATCACGCACGACATGCCCTCGCTGCTGCGCGCGCGGGTGTGCGACGACGTCGCGATCATGGCCCGGGGCACCGTGCTGTCCACGGCACCGCTCGCGGAGACGCTGGACAGTACGGATCCGCACACCCGGGCTCTGCTCGCAACGGTGCCGGCGTGACAGGCATCGAGGCGCTCGGAGTCCGCGCGGCGTTCGGGGGCCGGACGGTGCTCGACGGGGTCGACCTGACCGCGCCGGCGGGCTCGGTGACCGGGGTGACCGGGCCGTCCGGCAGCGGGAAGACGACGTTGTTGCGGGTGCTCGCCGGTCTCCACGCACCGGACGCGGGAGAGCTTCGCTACCACGGACACCCGGTTCCGCCCCGAGGCTCGATCGCGTTGCTCGCCCAGCATCCGCGGCTGGTGTGCAACCCGCGCTGGACGCTGCGCCAGATCATCGGCGAGCCCGCCGCCATCCGCGGCGAGACGCCGCCCGCGGACGTGACCGCCCGCGTCGGCCTGGACGACGACCTCCTGGACCGCCATCCGGGGCAGGTCAGCGACGGACAGCTGCAGCGTGCCTGCCTGGGCCGGGTGCTGACGCAGCGGGCCGACTTCGTGCTGTGCGACGAGCCCACCGCGATGCTGGACCCCATCGCGTCGGCCGCGGTGCGGACGTTGCTGCGTGACATCGCCCACGGCGGCGCCACGGTCATCCTGGTCAGCCACGATCCCGCACTGATCGCCGCCCTCACCACGGACGCACTGGCCTTGCCGCGCCTACTAGGCTGAACGACGTGACCCACTATGACGTCGTCGTTCTCGGAGCCGGCCCCGGCGGATACGTCGCGGCCATTCGTGCCGCCCAGCTCGGGCTGAGCACCGCCATCATCGAACCCAAGTACTGGGGTGGCGTGTGCCTCAACGTCGGGTGCATTCCGTCGAAGGCGCTGCTGCGCAACGCCGAGCTCGCCCACATCTTCCACAAGGAGGCCAAGACCTTCGGCATCAGCGGGGAGGCGACGTTCGACTACGGCGCCGCGTTCGACCGCAGCCGCAAGGTCGCCGACGGCCGCGTCGCGGGCGTGCACTTCCTGATGAAGAAGAACAAGATCACCGAGATCCACGGCAAGGGAAAGTTCACCGGACCCAACTCCATCGAGGTCGACCTCAACGAGGGTGACACCGAGAAGGTCGAGTTCGACAACGCGATCATCGCCACCGGCGCCCGCACTCGGCTGATCCCGGGCACCGAGCTGTCCGACAACGTCGTCACCTACGAGACCCAGATCATGGAGCGTGACCTGCCCGGCTCCATCATCATCGCCGGCGCGGGCGCGATCGGCATGGAGTTCGCGTATGTGCTGAAGAACTACGGCGTGGACGTGACGATCGTCGAGTTCCTCCCGCGCGCGCTTCCCAACGAGGACGCCGAGGTCTCCAAGGAGATCGAGAAGCAGTACAAGAAGCTCGGCGTCAAGATTCTGACGGGCACCAAGGTCGAGAAGATCCATGACGAAGGATCGTCGGTCACGGTGACCGTGTCCAAGAACGACAAGACCGAGGAACTCAAGGCCGACAAGGTCATGCAGGCCATCGGTTTCATGACCAACGTCGAGGATCTCGGTCTCGACGCCGTCGGGGTCGAGACCGACAAGCGCAACCTCATCGGCATCGACGACTACATGCGCACCAACGTGTCGCACATCTACGCGATCGGCGACGTCACCGGAAAACTGATGCTTGCGCACGTCGCCGAGGCCATGGGTGTCGTCGCCGCCGAGACCATCGCCGGTGCCGAGACCCTCCCGCTCGGGGACTACCGGATGATGCCGCGCGCCACGTTCTGCCAACCGCAGGTCGCCAGCTTCGGTCTCACCGAAGAGCAGGCCAAAGAAGAGGGCTACGACGTAGTCGTCGCCAAATTCCCGTTCACCGCCAACGGCAAGGCGCACGGCCTGGCCGACCCGACCGGCTTCGTGAAGCTGATCGCCGACAAGAAGCATCTCGAGTTGCTGGGTGGTCACCTGATCGGGCCCGACGTGTCCGAGCTGCTGCCGGAGCTCACACTGGCGCAGAAGTGGGATCTGACCGCCAACGAGTTGGCCCGCAACGTGCACACCCACCCGACCCTGTCCGAGGCGCTGCAGGAGTGCTTCCACGGGCTGGTCGGCCACATGATCAATTTCTAGTTGAGAGCGATCTGGGTCGCCGGTGTCGGCGGGTTGGTGGTCGGACACATCCTGTGGCTGGCCGGCATCTCGGCGGCCATCGCGTCGACGGATGTGCCGACCTGGGTGCTCGTCGTCGCCGCGGTGTCGCTGAGCGTCGGGCTGATCTCTGCGCTGCTGGCCCGGCGGGCATGGCGGCGTAAGGACCGGCGGTCCGAGATCTGGGCCGCGTTCCTGTGGGGTCTTCCGGTGTCGCCGGTGTTGCTGTCGCTGATTGTCCTCGGTGTGACCTACCTCTAGGCCACAATGGTCCGGTGGGGGACGGGGCAGTCGGGAGTTTGCTACGTCAGTGGTGGCAGCAGAGCGATGACTACCAGTGGCGGATCGACTTCCTGCGCAGCCGCGGACTGCTGCCGGTACTGCGCTGGGTGATCGCCGGTATCGGCGCGACCATGGGCGTGCTCTCGGCCGCGAATGTCGTCGCGCCGGCGGGAGCAGACGGCGCGGCGTTCCGGATCGGCTGGGCCGTGGTCGCCGTCGGTTCTCTGGGCTGGGCGGCGCGCTGGGCGTTCCGGCCGTGGCCGTCGGCACGGGAGTCGGCCGCGCTGGTGGTGTTCGTCGACGTCATCATGACGCTGTCGGCGTTGCTGTTCGGCGATCCGAACCTGGCCATATCCGGCATCACCATCCTGCTGTGCGCGGGCGGCTACGTGGTGTTCTTCCACGGTCCTCGGCTGCACCTGGCCCACATCGGATGGTGCATCGTCTCCGTCGTGGGCATCGCGGTGTGGCTGGCGGCCGGCAGCGGCGAATACGGGCTGCAGGTGGGTGTCTCCCGGGCGGTGATCGCGCTGCTGGTCACGGTGTGCGTGCTGCCGGCGCTGCAGTTCGGGTTCTGGTTGCTGCAGGGCAGTTCGAAGCAGTCGTTCACCGATCCGCTGACCGAGCTCACCAATCGCCGCGGGCTGGAGGTGTCGATGAAGCGGCTCAACGAGGCCGCACGCGGCGATGCGCAACTGTGCGCGGTGATGATCGACGTCGACGGCTTCAAGGAGGTCAACGACACGTTGGGGCACTCGGTCGGCGACGACGTCCTGATCCGCACGGCGAGGCGGATCCGCGAGAGCGTGCGCGACGACGCGGTGGTGGTGCGGTGGGGCGGCGAGGAGTTCCTGGTGGTGGACCGGATCCCGGCCCCTCAGGCCGAAACGGTCGCCGAGCGGATCCGGTCCGCGGTGTCCGCGCCCGCGAAGCCGGCCATCACGGTGAGTATCGGCGTGGCGACGTGCCGACCGTCGGAGTCAGCCCTTGGCGACGTGATCGTCGCCGCCGACTCGGCCATGTACGAGGCCAAGGCCTGCGGCGGGGACCGCGTCATCGTCACCAGCGCTGCCTGACCCGCCGGTGGTGAGGTGGTGCGCCAGGAATGCCAGCACATCGTCGGCCTTGTCGAAACCGCCGAGATGGCTCTCGTCGGGCATCAGCAACAGGTCCACGTCGGACAGGTGGGCGGCGGCGGCCTGCGCGTCGGCGAGCGAGATGATCGAGTCGGCGTCGCCGTGCCACCATTTGACCGGCACCGTGACGTCGGCCAGCCGGAATCCCCAGTCGACGCCGAACAGCCGGGCATCGTCGAGCAGAGCCTGGAAGCGGCCTGCCGCGGCGTGGACGATGTCGTCGATGAACATCGCCTCGATCTCCGGGTTGGCGAACACCCGCTTGTCGCCGTCGGGCATTGCGGCAGCGAGCCCGGAGTACGCGAGGTGGGCGAGGGGGATGACCGGGGTCAGCAGGCCCGCGGTCACCGCCGCGAACGGCCGGCGCAGCGCCGACGTCACCGCGGACAGCCTGCGGGCCAACACGATAGCGCCGCTGGCCGTGGCATCCGGCCCGACCGACGGGGTCACCCCGCCGAGGATCGCCACCGCGGCCACCCTGTCCCGCAGAGCGGGCATCCCGGCACAGGCCAGCGCGTACGGGCCGCCGCCGGAGAGCCCGACCACGCCGAGCCGCTCGGCTCCCAGCACGTCGGCGACGTGCGCCATGTCGGCGGCCCAGTCGCCGATCTGCTCGTAGCGGTGCGCATCGCTGAGGCCGGACCCGGCCCGCTCGACCAGGACCACCCGCAGACCGAGCTTCTCGGCGGCGCGCCGACCGACGATCGGGAGCTGGCGACGACCGCCCGGAGTGCCGTGGAACCACAGCACGACGGGGCCGGTCGGGTCACCGAACTCGGCATAACCGAGACGGCGACCGGAGGGTAGGAAGACGGTTCCCTCGGCGCGGGGCGGTTCGCAGCGGGGGACACCCGGCGGGTACCGCCACGGATTGCCGACCATGGCGCAATGGTAGCGCCAGGGTTTACACACTCGAGGGGGTGTGTCTAGTGGACGGTGAAGAAGTCGACGAGCCCGCACGGCGCTCGGCCGTCGAGCATCAGCTCCAGGATGGCCCGGGAGTCCTTGGCTGATTCCGCGCTGCGGGGGAACATCGCGGCTTCGTATCCGGCGACCGCGGAGTCGGCATCGCCGGGGTGCGCGGCGAGCGCGGCCCCCAGTTCGGCGGCGTCGAACATCGCCAGGTTCGCGCCTTCACCACCGGGGGCCGTCAGGTGTGCCGCATCGCCGAGCAGCGTGACCCCGGGTGTGGGTGGCCAGCGATGACCGTCGGGCAGCGCGAAGATGGGACGCGGAGTGGGCGGTACGTCATGGTCGGTGATCAACGACGTGAGTTCCGGTGCCGACGGCGGCGAAGTCGATGTCGGCGATCCACTCCGCGGGGCGGTTCAACGCGACATACGTGTGCAGGACGTTGCCGGCCTCGCGATGGGCGATGATCCCCTGCCCCGGGGACAGGGCGTACATGGCTCCGCGTCCCACCGCCGCGGCGGCTGCTGGATGTCGCGCGTCGGCGTCATGCAGATACGTCTCGACGAAGGTGGTCCCGGCATAGGTGGGCGCCGCATCAGAAAGCAGGGTTCTGACCTTCGACCAAGCGCCGTCGGCGCCGACGAGAAAGCTTGTCGTTACCCGGGATCCGTCGGCGAAACACAGTTCGTGGCGGCCGTCGCCCAGGGCGCGCACCTGTGTGACCTTGTGTCCCCACCGCACGGTGCCGGCGGGTAGCGCGGCGAGCAGAATCCGCCGGAGATCGCCGCGCAGTACCTCCGGACGGGTGCCGGTGCCGTCGTCGGGCTGGTCGTGCAGCACGGTCGCGTGGCGGTCCAGGACCCGCGCCGCCTCGGCTCCCCGGTGGATGATCGCGTGGAACTCGCCGGTGAGTCCGGCCATGTGGAGGGCGTACTGGCCGGTCTGCGGGTGGATGTCGAGTTGCCCGCCCTGAGTGCGGCTCGCCTCCGACGGGTCGGCTTCGTACACGGTGGCGTGGATGCCGTGCAGGTGCAGGACACGGGCGAGAGTGAGCCCGCCGAGGCCGGCACCGACGATCGTGACGTCAGTCGTCATCGCTGCTCCCATGTGTCAGTCTGGAACGGCGTTCCAGATCGTCGGACCCAGATTGGAACAACGTTCCAGATATGTCAAGATGAGGCATGGCTGCGCGGATCCCCGCATCGGAACGCCGGAGCGATGCGCTGTCCAAGGAGCGGATCGTCGCCGCCGCCATCGAGATCCTGGACGCCGACGGGGAGAAGGCGCTGACGTTCCGCGCGCTGACCGCCCGACTCGCCACCGGGGCAGGAGCGATCTACTGGCACGTCGCGGACAAAGACGCACTACTGGCCGCGACAACCGACCACGTCATCGCCGGAGCGCTGGTCGACGGTCTGTCCGGCGCAGAGCCGGGAGACGCGATCCGTGCCATCGCCCTCGGACTCTTCGACGCCATCGATGCGCATCCGTGGGTGGGCGCCCACCTGGCCCGGCAGCCGTGGCAGCTGGCGATGGTGCAGATCTTCGAGGGCGTGGGCCGGGCGCTGCACGGCCTCGGCGTCCCCGACGAGGCGCTGTTCGACGCCGGTTCCGCGCTGGTGAACTACATCCTCGGCGTCGCCGGCCAGAATGCCGCCAACGCTCGCCTGATGCCGCCCGGCACCGATCGCGACGCCGTGCTCGGTGACATCACCCGACGATGGCTCTCCTACGACGCCGACCGGTATCCGTTCGTGCACCGGGTGGCTCCGCAGCTACGCGAGCACGACGACCGTGACCAGTTCCTGGCCGGCATCGAGATCTTCCTGGCCGGCGTCGCCGCGACTCAGTCCGGGAAGTCCAGCGGCACCTGAAGCGTCGTGATGGTGGCCGCCAGGCCGTCGTATTGCGCTGCGAGCAGACAGAATTCGATCAGCTGAGGTTTGGTGAAGTGACCGGCCAGCATCTGCCAGGTCTCCGGTGAGACGCCGCGGGTGACGACGAACTCATCGGTCGCGGTGATCAGCGTCCGCTCCCGGTCGCTGAGTCCCTCGGCGTCGGGCCCGGCGAAGATCCTGGCCTGGGTCTCGGCGTCGAGCCCGCGGCTGCGGGCGAGCCTGCGGTGCTGTTGCAGCTCGTATTCGCAGCCGCGCAGGTGCCCGACCCGCAGGATCACCGTCTCGGCGTCGCGTCGCGACAGCTTGCCGGCGTAGAGGAGGTAACCCGACAGGGGCAGCCAGGCCAGGAACAGCACCCGGTGCCGGCCGAGGACGTTCATCAGGCTGAAGCGCGGCCTGCGGATGCCCCGTGCGCCGGCCTTCGCGATCGCCCAGTTGAGCGGGCCCAGCTCCTTGAATCCACCGGGGGGAATGCGGACGGGTGCGGTCGGTTCCTCGCGCGAGCTCATGACTGCCTCACCAGATAGGGCGACACGGTTGACCGGTGTTCGTCGATGTCGAGGGCGCGACCGAGCGCGGGGAATGCGCGCTGCGGGCAGTTGTCCCGCTCGCACACCCGGCACCCGGCGCCGATCGGGGTTGCCCGGACATTGGGGTCACCGATCACCAAGCCTTCCGAATAGACCAGCCGCTGCGCGTGCCGCAGCTCGCAGCCGAGGCCGATCGCGAATGTCTTATCCGGCTGACCATAGCGCGACGCGCGTCGCTCCACCGTCCTCGCCACCCACATGTAGGCCCGGCCGTCGGGCATCTCGGCAATCTGCACGAGGATCTTGCCGGGGTTGGCGAACGTCTCGTACACGTTCCACAGCGGGCAGGTACCGCCGCTGGACGAGAAGTGGAAACCGGTGGCGGACTGGCGTTTCGACATGTTGCCGGCGCGGTCGACGCGGACGAACGAGAACGGGACGCCGCGCATGGACGGCCGCTGGAGCGTCGAGAGCCGATGACAGATGGTCTCGTAGCTGGTCGCGTAGTACGCCGAGAGGCGCTCCACGTCGTAGCGGAACTTCTCCGCGACCTCGTGAAACTGCCCATACGGCAGCACCGTTGCGGCGGCGAAGTAGTTCGCCAGCCCCATCCGGGCGAGTTTCTGGGAGTCGGCGCTGGTGAACTTGCCCTCCTCCACCAGCCTGTCGATCAGGTCGCCGCACTCCAGGTAGGCCAGCTCCGACGCCATCCGGAACACCGTCTGGCCCGACGAGAGGTGGGCGCCGATCTCGAGCCGCTTGGTCGTGGGGTCGTAGCGGTGCAGTACACCTTCACCGAGATCGATGCGGCGAATGATGGTCACGCCGTGGACGAATCGCAACCGGTCGGCCAGATCTGCCGCGATCTCGCCGCGATGGACCCGCATGTTCGCCGTGAGTTCCTCGGCCGCGGTGTCGAGGTCGTGCAAGTAGTTCTGCCGCTGATAGAAGTAGTCGCGCACCTCTTCGTGCGGCATCGTGATGGACCCGGTTCCGCTGCCGCTCCCCACGTTGAACCGGTCTTCGGTGGCGGCGGCCAGTTGTGTCGTCGTCAGCTGGTAGCGGCGGTGCAGGTTGACCATCGCACGCGCCAGCGACGGGTGGGAGCCGACCATGTCGGCCACCTCGGTCGGGTCGACGTCGACGTCGAGGTCGCGGTCCATGATCACCTCGCGCAACTCGGCGATCAGCCGGGTGTCGTCCTGGGAGGCGAAGAACGTCGCGTCCACCCCGAACACCTCGGTGATGCGCAGCAGCACGGCCACGGTCAGCGGCCGCACGTCGTGCTCGATCTGGTTGAGGTAACTCGGGGAGATCTCCAGGATCTGTGCGAGTGCGGCCTGGCTGTAGCCCCGCTCACTCCGGAGCTGCCGGACGCGGGCACCGACGAAGGTTTTGGCCACGACGGATGAGCCTAGCGAGCACTAGCAACGCTGTGAAGTGGAAATTCGCATCCTTGGCAAGGGGGTGCGGTATGGCAGTATCGGATTTCGTGAGTACCCCCGGGGGGCCAGCCGAGAAGACGGGCGCGGGCCTCGCCAAGACCATGATGCCCGTGCCGGATCCCCACCCCGATGTGTTCGACACGGAGTGGCCGCTGCGCGTCGCCGACGTCGACCGCGCAGGCCGGCTCAAGTTCGACGCCGCCACCCGCCACATCCAGGACGTCGGGTCCGATCAGCTGCGCGAGATGGGCTACGAGGAGACCCACCCGTTGTGGATCGTGCGTCGCACGATGGTCGACCTGATCAGGCCCATCGAGTTCAAGGACCACCTGCGGATGCGGCGCTGGTGCTCGGGGACGTCGAACCGGTGGTGCGACATGCGGGTCCGCATCGACGGACGCAAAGGCGGCCTCGTCGAATCGGAGGCGTTCTGGATCAACATCAACCGGGAGACCCAGGGCCCCGCGCGCATCTCGGACGACTTCATCGAGGGTCTGCGGCGCACCACGAGTGAGAACCGGCTGCGGTGGAAGGCCTATCTGACGCCGGGCAGTCGGGAAGACGCCGCCGACGTCCGTGCCTACCCCGTCCGCGTCAGCGACATCGACATCTTCGACCACATGAACAACTCGGTGTACTGGAGCGTCGTCGAGGAGTACCTCGCCACGATGCCGGAGCTGATGAAAGCGCCGCTGCGGGTGACCATCGAGCACGACCTCCCGGTGGCCCTCGGCGACAAGTTGGAGATTCTGCGGCACGTCTATCCGGCGGGTTCGACCGATAAGTTCGGTCCGGATCTGGTCGATCGGCCTGTTACGACGCTCACATATGCCGTCGGCGACGAGACGAAAGCCGTCGCGGCGATCTTCGCGCTCTAGGAAGCTTTGGTTAAACAGTACGAGCGTACTGACCTGCGACTATTCGGTTACTGGCTAGTAGCTACTGAAACGGTTCAGTGCAGCCCTAATTTGCAAACTTTGCAAACTGGGGGCAACCGTTGGCGAAAGTTGGCAAGTGAAACGGGTGGACCTGCGGTTATGAGCTGGTGCATGCTCGTATTAGCACACCAGTGAAGACGCTGGAGCGTTAACAAATGCGGAGACCGCACAGGTCTCCAGCGACTCTCGAGAAGGAGCAGTCAATGTCGACCGTTGGCACGCCGAAGTCCCCCGAGCAGATCCAGCACGACTGGGACCACAACCCGCGCTGGAAGGGCATCACCCGCACCTACACCCCGAAGGACGTCGTCGCCCTGCAGGGACACGTGGTCGAGGAGAGCACGCTGGCCCGCCGCGGCGCCGAGGTGCTGTGGGAGCAGCTCCACGACATGGACTACGTCAACTCGCTCGGTGCGCTGACCGGTAACCAGGCCGTGCAGCAGGTTCGTGCCGGCCTCAAGGCCATCTACCTGTCCGGGTGGCAGGTCGCCGGTGACGCGAACCTGTCCGGTCACACCTACCCCGACCAGAGCCTCTACCCGGCCAACTCGGTGCCGCAGGTCATCCGCCGGATCAACAACGCGCTGCTGCGTGCCGACCAGATCGCCAAGGTCGAGGGAGACCGCTCGGTCGAGAACTGGCTCGCCCCGATCGTCGCCGACGGTGAAGCCGGCTTCGGTGGCGCGCTCAACGTCTACGAACTGCAGAAGGCGATGATCGCCGCCGGTGTCGCCGGTTCGCACTGGGAGGACCAGCTGGCGTCGGAGAAGAAGTGCGGCCACCTCGGTGGCAAGGTGCTGATCCCCACGCAGCAGCACATCCGCACGCTGACCTCGGCCCGTCTCGCGGCCGACGTCGCCGACGTCCCGACGGTCGTCATCGCCCGTACCGATGCCGAGGCAGCCACGCTGATCACCTCCGACGTCGACGAGCGCGATCAGCCGTTCATCACCGGCGAGCGCACCAAGGAAGGCTTCTACCGGGTCAAGAACGGCCTCGAGCCGTGCATCGCCCGCGCCAAGTCCTACGCGCCGTACTCCGACCTCATCTGGATGGAGACCGGCACCCCGGACCTGGAGCTGGCCAAGAAGTTCGCCGAAGGCGTCAAGGCGGAGTTCCCGGACCAGATGCTGGCCTACAACTGCTCGCCGTCGTTCAACTGGAAGCAGCACCTGGACGACGCGACCATCGCCAAGTTCCAGAACGAGCTCGGCGCGATGGGCTTCAAGTTCCAGTTCATCACCCTGGCCGGCTTCCACGCCCTCAACTACTCGATGTTCGATCTGGCCCACGGCTACGCCCGCAACCAGATGAGCGCCTACGTCGAGCTGCAGGAGCGCGAGTTCGCCGCCGAGGAGCGGGGCTACACCGCGACGAAGCACCAGCGCGAGGTCGGCGCCGGCTACTTCGACAAGATCGCCACCACCGTGGATCCCACCTCGTCGACCACCGCGCTCGCGGGCTCGACCGAAGAGGGCCAGTTCCACTAAGCCGTAGTTACTAGTTCAGCCATTGGGCCCCGTCCTTATTGGGCGGGGCCTGATGCTGTAAGGAGTACGTGTGAGCATTGAACGAGTAGGTGTTGTCGGTGGCGGGCAGATGGGCGGCGGGATCGCCGAGGTGTGCGCGAAAGCGGGCGCCGAGGTCCTCGTGTTCGAGCCGACCGACGAGCTGGCCGCCGCGAGCAAGAAGCGCATCACCGCCTCACTCGAGCGCGCCAAGTCGAAAGGCAAGCTCGCCGCCGACGACTTCGAGATCACGCTCGCGAGGCTGGCGTTCACCACCAATCTCGCGGACTTCGCCGACCGGCAGCTCGTGATCGAGGCGATCGTGGAGAACGAGGCGGTCAAGGCCAAGGTCTTCGCGGAGCTCGACGCCGTCGTCACCGACCCCGACGCGGTACTCGCGTCCAACACGTCGAGCATCCCGATCATGAAAATCGCTGCGGCGACGAAGAATCCGAGCCGCGTGCTCGGGCTGCACTTCTTCAACCCGGTGCCGGTGCTGCCGCTGGTGGAGCTGATCAACACGCTGGTGACCTCCGACGAGTCCATCGCGCGGGTGGAGCAGTTCGCCGGCGAGACGCTGGGCAAGAAGGTGGTGCGCTGCGGTGACCGCTCCGGCTTCGTCGTCAACGCGCTGCTGGTGCCCTATCTACTGTCGGCGATCCGGATGGCCGAGGCCGGCGTGGCCACCGTCGAGGACATCGACACCGCGGTCGTCGCGGGGCTGTCGCATCCGATGGGGCCGCTGCGGTTGTCCGACCTCATCGGGCTGGACACCATGAAGCTGATCGCCGACTCCATGTACGACGAGTACAAGGACGCCCACTACGCGCCGCCTCCGCTGCTGCAGCGCATGGTCGAGGCGGGCCAGCTGGGCAAGAAGTCGGGCAGGGGCTTCTACACGTACTGAAGTGCCGAGGTGGGGCGGTCCCGCCGAGTGTGCAGTTGTTGAACACAACTCGCGAGTGAGGCGTGCGAGATCTGCACGCTCGGTGTCATCTTCAGTGCCTTCGCAGCGCGGTTGATCACCGTCTGAGGTTGGTTACGCAGCTGCGTCCAGCTCACGCGGATGATCGTCCATCCCAGCGAAGCGAGGAACTCGAGCCGCTCGATGTCATGAGCTCGCTGCACGGGATCCGTCCAGTGCTGCTGACCGTCGTACTCCACAGCCACCAACGGGTCGCGCCAGCCCATATCGAGGCGGTAGACACAGCCTGATTCTCGGACAGGTATCTGCGTTTCGGGTCTCGGCAGGCCCGCCGCCATGATCATGAGCCGGGTTGTCGTCTCGGGCGGCGACTCGGCGCCGGCGTCGGCAACACTGAGGGCAGTGACGGCGCGACGGACGCCACGAGCGCCGGGATTGCGTCGGGCGACCGCGAGGACATCGTCCACGGAGCATCCTGTCGCATTGAGGAGCGCGTCGATCTGAATGACGGCGTCGACGAGACTCATGCGCCGACCGAGATCAAAGGCAGTTCGCGCCGGAGTTGTGACGGAGAGCGCCCCGAGGCGCCTGATGTCGCCATCGCTGACCGAATCACTGTGCACCTGAATACCTTCCGGGGCACGACGATGTGCACGAATCAGCTCTGCAGGAGCCGACGGGTCGACGTAGCGACTGCCCTGGACGGCCGCGGCGCTCAGCCCGGCAAGGGTGGCCGACCTCCCCGACCAGAGCCAAGCCGCGACGGCCCTGTCCTTCGCGGTCAGCTTCTCCCCGGTGCGGACGTACACATTGCGGAATAGCCTCGAGTAGTCACGTGCGAGCTCGCGTCGGGTCACGGCGCCGGACGCCAAAGCCTCGGTGGCCACCACGATTCTCTGTCGCATAGCGGAATCGTCGTCCGGGCGCCCGACAGTTACGTCGAACGTGCAGAAGTTATACACAAAGCCCAGGTAGAGCGTGCAACAACTGCACGCTCGGCGCTCGCGCGCCCGCTACGCCGACGCCAGCCGCTTCTTCTCGGCTTCGACGTCGAAATCTGCTGGCGGCCAGGACATGTTGAGCTGCTTGAGCGCCTCGATCAGCAACTCGGTGATGGCCAGCCTGCTGTACCACTTCTTGTTGCACGGCACGATGTGCCACGGCGCGTAGTCCGTCGACGTGCGGTCCAGCATCGCCTGGTACGCCTGCTCATACAGCGGCCATTTCAGCCGTTCGTCGATGTCGGCCGGGTTGTACTTCCAGTATTTGTCGGGCCGCTCGAGGCGTTGGGCCAGCCGCCTCTTCTGCTCCTCGAGCGAGACGAACATCGCGACCTTCACCAATGTCGTTCCGCTGTCGGTGAGTTCACGTTCGAATGCGTTGATCTCGTCGTAGCGCGGCTCCCACACCTCCTGCGGGACGAGGTTGTGCACACGCACGATCAGCACGTCCTCGTAGTGAGACCGGTCGAAGACGCCGATATGGCCTGCCGTGGGCAGCGCCTTACGGATCCGCCACAGGTAGTGGTGCGACAGCTCCTCCTCGGTCGGCCTGCAGAAGCTGCGGTACTGAATGCCCTGCGGATTGCCGCCGCCGACAACGTGTTTGACGATTCCACCCTTGCCCGCGGTGTCCATGCCCTGCAACACGAGCAGCACCGAACGGGTGTCGCCGGCGCGACTGTTGGCGTAGAGCATCTCCTGCAGTTCGGCGAAACGCACATTGCGTTCCTCCTGCAGCGTGGGCGCGTCGGCCTTCTTGCCGCGAAATCCGGGGGTGGCGTCGGCGTCGATGTCATGGATCGTGTCGCCGGGACGGAACATCAACTCCACGTGCGGTTCGTGCGTCCACAGCGAAGGCAGATCTGAGAGCTCGCTCATGCCCCTAGTCAAGCAGTCGAGGCGGCAGAACCGGGGAGGGATGGGGCATCTCGCGGAACTTCTCCAGCGAGCCGCCCACCTCGACGATCCCGCACAGCGCACTCCACGACAGCATGGTCAGGTAGTCGATCAGCTCGTCGGCGCTCATCCGCGGATTCGACATCCACGAGTGCGTGGCGAGCTGCACCCCGCCGACGATCTGGAACGCCCAGGGGCCGATGCCCTTGGTGTCCATCCCGACCTCGACCATCCGGCGCCGGAACATCACCGCCAGCATGCGCGCGATGATCTGTTCGGAGTCGGCGACGGCCTTGCTCTTGCTGGCCGAGTTGTTGGCCATCACGAACCGGTACGGCTCAGGTTCGTTGGCGACGGTGTCGACGTAGACGCGGATGATCTCGCGGGTCAGGTCGTAGCCGTCGAGGTTCGACGACAGCGCGGCCGCCATGTTGGGGATCAGCGTGACCTGTGCGAATCGCATCATCACCGCGGTGGTGAGGTCGTTCTTGTCGACGAAGTAGCGGTACAGGACGGTCTTCGAGACGCCGATCTCGGCGGCGATCTCGTCCATGCTGACGTTGCTGCCGAGGCGGCGAATGGCCTCAAGCGTGCCGTCGACCAGCTCGTTTCGGCGTTCGACCTTGTGTTTGTGCCAGCGTCGTTTGCGCCCATCAGTCTTGACCGCCACCGGCGGAGAATGTTGTGCCACGTTCGCGGAGATCCGTTCCCTCAGTCCCTGACGATAATACGGTGGCCGGCGCCGCCCGGGCTGGTCGGACGACGCCGCCGGACGTGGCGACGACGAGCAGTACCGCGGGTAGCGGATGATGGACGGGTGGCACACCGAACTGATGTGACCGGAGCCCCGCCCAGGGAGCGCCGGAGTTTCGCCGAGGCGCTGGCCGGCGTCGACTCCGCGGCCGACGCCGAGCGGCGGCGCGGGCTGCGACGGATGAAGGCCGTGGCACTGGGCTTCCTGCTCGGCGCCACGGTGATCTTCCTGGTCTGCACGTGGGCGCAGTCCCACGGTGCCGATCCGTGGGTCGGGTACGTCCGCGCGGCGGCCGAGGCGGGCATGGTGGGCGCGCTGGCCGACTGGTTCGCGGTGACGGCGCTGTTCAAGCACCCGTTGGGCATCCCGATCCCGCACACGGCGATCATCAAGCGCAAGAAGGATCAGCTCGGCGAGGGGCTCAGCAGCTTCGTCAGGGAGAACTTCCTGTCCGCGGAGAACGTCGAGACGAAGCTGCGCGACGCCGACGTCGCGAGCCGTACCGGAAAGTGGCTGGCCGAGCCGGTCAACGCCGAGCGGGTGTCCGCCGAGGCGCTGACGGTGCTGCGGGTGTTCGTGGAGATGCTGCGCGACGAGGATGTCCAGCAGGTGCTGGACCGGATGATCGTCAAGCGCATCGCCGAACCGCAGTGGGGCCCGCCGATCGGCCGCGTGCTGGCGTCACTGCTGGAGGAGGGCCGCCAGGAGGCGCTGATCCAACTGCTGGCCGACCGGGCTTTCCAGTGGTCGCTGAACGCGGGCGAGGTGATCGAGAGGGTCATCGAACGCGATTCTCCGACGTGGTCGCCACGCTGGGTGGACGGCCTCATCGGCGATCGGATCCACCGCGAGCTGATGGACTTCACCGACAAGGTCCGCCGCGATCCCAACCATGAATTGCGCCGTTCGGCGACCAAGTTCCTGTTCGAGTTCGCCTCCGACCTGCAGAACGACGAAGCGACGATCCTCAAGGCCGAGAACGTCAAGCAACAGGTGATGGCCCGCGACGAGGTCACCAAGGCGGCGGAGACGGCGTGGAACGCCGCCAAGCGCATCCTGCTGGAGTCGGTCGACGATCCGGATTCGACCCTGCGCGCGCGCATCACCGACTCGGTGGTCCACATCGGGGAGTCGCTGCGCGACGATGCCGATCTGCGGCAGAAGGTCGACGGCTGGATCATCCGCGCCGCCCAGCATGTCGTATCTCACTATGGGGCGGAGATCACAACGATCATCACCGACACGATCGAGCGGTGGGACGCCGAAGAGGCGAGCCGGAAGATCGAATTGCATGTGGGGCGTGACCTGCAATTCATCCGGATCAACGGCACCGTCGTCGGCTCGCTGGCCGGCCTGATCATCTACACGGTGGCCCAGCTACTGTTCTGACCTGCGCTAACTAGTGCTTGCAAAAGTTAGCACTCCGTCGTACGGTGGGTTTTGTCGAAAACAGACGGATACCCACCGCACCGAGGGAGCAGTCATGCCACCGCCGCAGCAGGATGAGAATCTTGCCGCTGTCGTGTCCAGCGCTGCACAGGACATCGGCTCCTTCATCCGCTCCCAGCGCGAGCTGGCGCAGGTGTCGGTGCGGCAGCTGGCGGAGAAGGCGGGGGTGTCCAACCCGTACCTCAGCCAGATCGAGCGAGGACTGCGGAAGCCCTCCGCAGATGTGCTGAGCCAGATCGCGAAAGCGCTGCGGGTGTCTGCCGAGGTGCTCTACATCCGGGCGGGAATTCTCGAACCCGGCGACACCAACGAGGTTCGCGACGCGATCGTCACCGACATCGCGATCAACGAGCGGCAGAAGCAGGTGCTGCTCGACATCTACACATCGTTCTGTCAGCAGAACGAAGCCGCCCTGGCTGACGCGGACTCATCGCAGGAGTCATCCGGCGACAGCATCAGCGACGTAGACGAGGAGCCCACTACTGAACAACCCGAGCAGAGCCCTCTAGAGCTCCTCCAGGCACCGCAACCAACCCGAGAACTCAATCCTGACAAGGAAGGTAACAATCATGGCTGACACCAAGAACCAGCTCGACGTCGACGACCTCAAGGCCCCGCTGCTCGCTGCGGTCGGTGCTGCCGACCTGGCACTGGAGCGCGTCAACGAGATCGTGGCGACGCTCCGTGAGCGTGCCGGCGACGCCCGCTCCGATGCCGAGAGCCGGGTCGAGGAGAGCCGCGCCCGTGTCGCGAAGCTGCAGGACGAGCTGCCGTCGCAGTTCGGCGATCTGCGCGGAAAGCTGACCTCCGACGAGCTGCGCAAGTTCGCCGAGGGCTACGCCGAGGCCGCACAGACCACCTACACCAAGCTGATCGAGCGTGGCGAGGCCGCCCTCGAGCGCCTGCGCAGCCAGCCGGCCCTCGAAGAGGCCGCCAGCCGGGTCGAGGAGTACACCGACCAGGCCGTCGAGCTGACCCAGGAAGCGCTGGGCAACGTGGCCTCGCAGACCCGCGCGGTCGGTGAGCGTGCCGCCAAGCTGGTGGGCGTCGAACTGCCCAAGAAGGCCGAGTCGGCGTCCGCGCCGGTGAAGAAGGCCGCCAAGAAGGCGCCGGCCAAGAAGGCCACCACGGCGACCCCGGCCACCGCCGCCAAGGCGCCGGCCAAGAAGGCTCCCGCCAAGAAGGCGCCGGCCAAGAAGGTCACCCAGAAGTAAGCGACGCGGCACCACATGCGGTGCGAAGTCGAAATGGGGACGTAACCCGCCTAGTCTGAAGAGCGTGGAGCTCCAGGGCCTTGTGGGTTACGTCCTCTTCGCGTTGCAGGTCGCTGTTCTGGTAGCGGCGGTCTACGCGTTCGTGCACGCTGCGATGCAGCGCAAGGACGCGTTCCCCGCGGCCGACAAGTTGACCAAGCCGGTATGGCTGGTGATCCTCGGCGTCGGCGTGTTGCTGGCGCTCGTGCTCGGCATCACCGGTGTCGCCATCGCCGCGGTGGCCTCCGGCGTCTACCTGGTCGACGTGCGGCCCAAACTCCTGGAGATCCAGGGAAAGTCACGGTGATGCGCTCGGTCGTGGCCGTCCTCGCCGCGGCGACGGGCGTGCTGCCGGTGGCCCTGGCTCCGACTTCCTCGGCCACCCCGGCGCCCACCCCCGCGCCGTATGTCGACCACGTCGTGTGGGCCAAATGGGGTGACCTGTCCAGCCTGCGCGTGTATCCCACCGCGTCGGCGCGACGCGCATCGGGTCACGCGGGCACCGAACCGCTGGCCGCCGAGGCGTGGAACGAGATTCTGGCGCTCGCGCCGGACGCCGCCATCCCGGGCATGCAGGAACAGTTCATGTGCCACTGGAACTTCGCCGAGTTCGTCGAGCCCGGCAAGGTGAGCTGGAACCTGGAGCCGTGGCGTCCCGAGGTCAGCTACGAAAAGATGGTGGCCACCCGGTGCAACCCGGGCGGCACCGAAGAGCCCTTCTGAGGCCCTTTACAGCCCGCTGAAGCAGGGATCGTCGGCCTGCTTCGGAATCGACGCGTTGCGTGTCGAGAATTGGCTCACCACACCGGAATCGGTGACGCCGACGGAATCCGCGCGGATGTCCATCGGGTAATCCTCGGTGAGTTTCGAGGTGAAGGCGTCCAGGGCGGGCTGCACCGCTTCGCGGGGCAGCGTGAAGCCCAGCCCGGTGACCTGCTGCACCTGCAGCGCGATGCCGCCGTCGACCACCGTGGGCTTGGCGGTGATGCTGCCGAGTGCGCCCTCGAGCTCGATGGTGCCGTCGCCCGGGTTGGTGGTCACACCCGTGACGAAGCTGCCGACCAGCGGGATGGCGCCCTGAATCGTCTGCTTGATGCCGTCGGCGCTCCAGTCGATGTGGGCGACCAGTGAGCCGATCGAGCCGCTGGAGTTGGCGGAGTCCTCCAGGCGGACGTCGCTGATGTCGAGGTTGACCTTCATCCCCTTGGCGTCCCGGATCTGGTTCCCCGCGGTCTCGATCTGGATGTTGGTGTAGTGCCCCGACGCGTGCTGGAACAGGAACGGTGGCATGACACCGAACGACGCGGTCGCGTCGTCCTGGACGACGCACTCCACGGTTCCGGCGACGACGGTGTCGGCGCGGTTGCGCGCATACAGCTCGCCGCCGAGCAAGCATGCGAACACCAGCGCCAGGACGATCACCACGACCAGCACGATCGACACCGGATCGCTGAAGATCCTCTTCAGCTTCGCCGGGAACGAGGAATCCTCGGCAGTGGCGCCGGCGGGCGGGTGGCCGGGACCCTGCGGAAAGTGTGGCGGCGGTGGGCCGGGTTGTTGCGGCGGACGGGCCCAGGGATCAGTCACGTCCGCGATTGTGCCCTACTGCCGTGAGCGAATCCTGAGCGGTTGTGCATGACCGCGACGGTCTCGCGCGCCCTGCGGGCCGCGTCCAGGTCGATGTCGCACACCAGCAGCTGCGGATCGTCGCCCGCCGAGCACAGCACCTCACCGAGCGCGGACGCGACCACACTGCCGCCCACCCCGGTCGGTCCGAGTGCGGCGATCTCGTCGCCGGGGTAGGCCTGCCCGACCGCGGCGACCACGCTGGTGGTGTCGATCGCCCGCGCGCGCGCCAGCAGCGTCCACTGATCGAGCTTGCCCGGCCCGGTGCCCCACGACGCGTGTGCGGTGATCACCTCGGCACCCCGCTCCGCCAGCTCGATGTACAGCTCAGGGAACCGGATGTCGTAACACAGGGTCAGCCCGACGGACACGCCGTCGACCGTGATGATCACAGGTTCACGGCCGGGTGCGACGGTCTTGGACTCGGTGAAACCGAACGCGTCGTAGAGGTGGATCTTGTCGTAGCGGGCGTCCACCCCGGGTCCGGTGGCGATGAGCGTGTTGGTGACGCGGTGGTCGTCGTCGGAGGGCACGAACATGCCCGCGACGACGACGATGCCCGCACGCGCGGCGATACCGCGCACCGCCGTCGCCCACGGGCCGTCGAACGGTTCGGCGACATCGTCGAGCGGAACCCCGAAGCGACACATGGTCGCCTCGGGGAACAGCACCAGCGACGCGCCCACCTCGGCGGCCTTGCGGGTGTACTCCTCGACGAGGCCGAGGTTTTCCGCGGGATCGGTGCCGCTGCGGATCTGAGCCAACGCGATGCGCATGGGCCCAGACTAGGTCGGCGGGACTACGGCCCCCAGGCGGGCCGGTCGGCCTTGGCGGCCTTATTGCCGAGCTTGCCGGTGCGTACCTGTGCGGCGAGGCTGTCGAGAATCACCCGTGAGCTCATCAGCGCGGTCTGTTCGGCCCAGTCGTAGGGCGGCGAACATTCGACCACCTCGAGGCCGGCCAGGCCGGGTTCGGACACCAACTTCACCAGGTTCAGCGCCTCCCGGGGCAGCAGGCCGCCGGGTTCGGGCCAGCCGGTGCCGGGCACGAAGCCGGCGTCGATCACGTCGATGTCGAACGACAGATACACCGCCTTGGCGCCCTTCCACGCGATCTCCAGCGCGGTCTCGGCGATCTTCTCGATCCCGACGCGCTCGACGTCGCCGACGGTGATGACCGTCGACTTGCGGTCACGGCCCACCTTGACGCCCTCGCGGGGGCTCTGCCAGCCGCCGATGCCGATCTGGACCAGGTTCGTCGCGGGCGCGTTCTTGATGTTCGTGGCGTGGAACCACGGCGTGGTGTGCATCCGCTCGTCGAGGTCGGTTTCCTGGGTGTCGACGTGCCGGTCGAAGTGGATGATGCCGATGTTGCCGTCCATGTACGGCGCCAGGCCGCGGATGGTCGGGAAGCCGATGGAGTGGTCACCGCCCAGCACGATGGGCATGACGCCCTTCTGCGCGACATGGGCCATCGCCTGGCTGATCTGGTCGAAGGACTTCTCCAGGTTGCCCGGGATGGTGAACACGTCGCCGATGTCGACCATGTTCAGCTGCTCGCGCAGGTCGACGCCGGACTCGTAGTTGTAGGTGCCGAACAGGTTGGTCGAGCGGCGGATGCCCTGCGGGCCGAATCGCGTGCCCGGACGGTAGGTGGCGCCGGCGTCCAGGGGGACGCCGAAGATGGCGACCTCGGCGTCGTCGACCTCGTTGACGTCTTCGATGAACGGGCACTTCAGGAAGGTGCCGCGCTCGCCGGCGAAGTGGGGCTTCTCGCCGCGCACGAACGTCGAGATGGTGCGGTCGTTGATGGTGGGTGCGGCCTCCAGGCCGAAGGTCAGCCCGCGGTCGATCTCCTCCCGCAGCCTGCGGTCGCCGAGGTTGGCCTCGGCCTGTTGCGCCCAGGCGCCTTCGGCGTTGGGCAGGGACGGATCCGGACGGCCCGTGAATTCGGACATGCGAACTCCTCAAGCGCCGTCTTGTCGCTGACCGGGTACGACGCACCTCGTCCGGGGCGCCGGATCCCACGGCGCCTTCGGCCATTGTTGGCACGTCCGCGAATTCCTGTCCAGCGGTATCCATTTCCCGGGTCGCTTCGCTCCAGCCCGCCGAGAAGGAAACGCATCGTTAACACCGCGTGCTACGTCGCGTAACGCGCCGGGTCTTTCCTGGGCAGCGACCCACTGGTGAATCAAGTGGGGCGCGTCTAGGGTTCCGCCGTTGTTCGGGTCTGGTCCGAGAGACGCAGGCGGCCGGCACCGAAGCGCGACCGTTCCACGGCGGGACAAAAGCCCGGGAGACTCCAGCGCTCAACAGGAGGCTCCTCAATGATTCTCATCGGTGTGGCGATCAGCATCGCGGTCGTCGTGGCCGTCGGCTTCTATGTGTCCAAACGCATCGAAGGCGACAGCTCCAATTTCCTTGTCGGCGGCCGCATGCTGCCGTTCTGGTTGGTCGGTGGTGCGCTCATGGGCGCGTCGGTGGACACCAACGCCACGCTCGGCAACACCGACCTGGCGTTCGAGTTCGGCTTCTGGGCCGGCGCCTGCCTGCCTCTGGGCCTGGCGCTGTGCCTGACGCTGACCGGCATCTTCTTCGCCAAGCCGATGAACCGGATGGGGTTGACGTCCTTCCCCGACTACTACCGGCTGCGGTTCGGCCGGTCGGTCGAGGTGGGCGCGTCGGTGCTGCTGGCCGTCGCGTTCTGCATGCTGGTCGCGGGCAACCTGGTGGCCGGCGGTCTGCTGTTCAACTACTTCCTCGGTATGCCCTACTGGCTCGGTGTGGTGTTGATCGCGGCCATCGCGGTCGCCTACACCGGCACCGGCGGGCTGATCGCCGACGCCTACACCGCGATCATCCAGATGACGCTGATCCTGGTCGGCGCCATCGGCCTGTTCGTCTGGATGTCCACCACGAACGGCATCAACATCGCCGAGGGCACCGGACCTTTCGCGCTCGGGCAGCTGTCGGATCCGGCGCAGGGCGCGGTCATCAACTGGGCGACGCTGATCGCCCTCGGCATCGGTGACATCGTCGCGATCGACTTCATGGCGCGCGTCTTCTCCGCCAAGTCGCCCGCTGCCGCACGCAAGGCATGCTTCACCGCTGCCGCCGGCACGGTCGCCATCTGCGTGCCGTTCGGGCTGGTGGTGCTGGCCGCGCACTCCTTCATGCCCGAGGAGCTCGACGGGCCGGTGCTGTTCGTGCTGCTGGACCAGTACGCACCCGTGGGGTTGACGGTGCTGGTGCTCTGCGGTCTGGTGGGCGCCTCGATGAGCACCGCCAACGGCGCGATCCTGGCCATCTCCAACGTCTGCGTGCGCAACCTCGGCGGTGTGCGTCGTGTCCACGTGCCCGGTCAGAAGGACCCGCTGTTGCGGGCCACCCGCATCGCGATGGTGCCGATGACGCTGTTCTCGATCGTGTTCGCCATCTACGTCCAGCAGACCGGGATCCTGCTCACGCTGGCCTTCGATCTGATGCTGGCCTGCCTGGTGGTGCCCTTCATCCTCGGGCTGGTGTGGCGCCGCGGCACCACCACGGCCGCGATCGCCGCGATCGCCGTCGGCTTCGTCGTCCGGATCGGGCTGTTCGTGATGACCCCGACGATGTTCGGCGTCGAGAACACCATCCTCTACATCCCGAACAACCTCGTCGACGCCTCGTTCGACGGCTGGCCCACGTTCATCGCATTCGCCGCCGGGTTGGTCACCTACGTGGCGGTGTCGCTGGCGACCAAGCCCGCGCTGCTGCGTGGGCTGGACATCCAGGTGGCGCAGGACGTCGAGGACGCGCTCGCCGACCCGGATCGTTTCGAGAAGGAGCCGGTACTGGCGAAGGCGACCTAGGCCGCCCGAGCCGGCCGTCTCACCCGACGGGCGCGACGGCGTACCACGGGACCGTGAGCACGCCGTCGCGCAGGCTGCGCCGCGGGGCGACCACCGGAAAGCCCTCGGAGACAAGCAGATCCATCATGGCGCGCCAACGCACCCGTGGCCCGAACACGCCGTGGCCGGCAACGCTGGCCCAGGCGCGGTCGGCCGCGCGGAGCAGCGTGTGGATGGGCTGGCCGTCGACGTTGTGATGGATGAGCACCTTGGGTAGCCGCTCGGCGAGTTCGGAGGGCCGCTCGATGGCGAAGGGGTCGCAGGCCAGTGTCAGGCTCACCGCGGAGGTGGCGTCCAGCAGCACCCAGCAGCACAGCCGGCCCAGCTCGTCACACGTGCCGTCGACGATCAACCCGCCCGGCGCGATGCCGCGCTGCATGGCGGCCCACGCGTCGTGCACCGCCTCGACCGGGTACTGGCGCAGGACGTTGAAGGCACGCACCAGGATCGGTCGGTGCCCCGCCAATTCGAAACCACCGAGCGCGAATTCGACGCCCGGTGCCCGTCCGTCCCGGACGGCGGCCTGCCCGGCACGCACCCGGTCGGGTTCGATCTCGAGTCCGACGACGCGGACTTCCGCGCGCACCCGGCGCAGCCGCATCGCCAGCTCCAGGGTGGTCACCGGCTTCGCGCCGTAACCGAGATCGACGACCAGCGGATCGGGGGAGGACTGCAGCGCGGTGCGGACCCGGGACGAGTGCACCAGCCACCGGTCGCTGCGACGCAGCCGGTTGTGTCCCGTGGTGCCCCGGGTCACCTGACCGATGGGGGCGCCCATGACGCGATGATAGAGCCCTAATCAGCCGTTCTCGGTGATCCACACCGTGGTGAAGCGTTGCTCGGCGATCACGAGGTCCACCAGCTGGCTCCCGATGAAGTTCTCGATCTTGCCGCCGACGAGCGGCACCCGCACCTCCACGTTGGCCGACAACGCCATTCGTGACGTGGCGCCGGCCGCCGTCGGCGCCAGCACCGCATCGCCGGTGAGATTGACCGGCGCGCCGGGAATCGAGCCACGAACCACCGCGGTGGCCCGCCCGTCGAGCACCGGTGTCCATGTCTCCTCGCGGACGAAGCTCAGATCGCCGCGATGGAACTGGGTCACGACCGCGGGCAGGCGGTCGGCGCGCAGCGTCTGGGTCGTTCTGATCCGAATGCCGCCCTCGGCGCCGATCGTCATGTCGTCGAGCGTCGCGTGGTCGGCGCCGGAATCGGCGAGACGGACCAGCCAGTACTGCTCGTCGGCGAATGCGCGGTGCACCTGCTCGACTGTGCCGTCGTATTCGGCGGCCATGTCGAATGAACGTGGCATAGCTGGCCACGCTACCGTTACCGGCCGTGGGCACTTCGTTGTTGGGCGGCGTGCCGTTTGCCGAGAACGTGCCGCTGGCGCCGCTGACCACGCTGCGCGTCGGACCCCTGGCTCACCGGCTCGCCACGTGCGTCACCACCGAGCAGGTGGTCGCCGCGGTGCTCGCCGCGGGCCCGGAGGCGGTGGTGCTGGCCGGCGGCTCGAACGTGGTGCTGGCCGACGATCTGGCCGGTCTGACCGTCGTGCGGCTGGCGAACGACGCGATCGTGGTCGACGGCGCCGTGCTGCGCGCCGAGGCGGGGGCGGGGTGGGACGACGTCGTGGCCGTCTCGCTGGCGCACGGCCTGGGCGGTCTGGAATGCCTGTCGGGCATCCCCGGTTCGGCAGGCGCCACGCCGGTGCAGAACGTCGGCGCGTACGGGTCTGAGGTCGCCGACACCATCACCAGGGTGCGGCTGCTCGATCGCGCCACCGGCGAGGATCGCTGGGTCTCCCCGGACTTTCTCGAATTCGGTTATCGCACAAGCATTCTGAAGCACTCCGCGGCCTGGGTGGTGCTGGAGGTGGAGTTCACGCTGAACCAGGACGGTCTCAGTGCCCCGCTGCGGTACGGCGAGCTTGCCACCGTGCTGGGTGTCGAACCGGGGCGGCGGGGCGACCCGGCGCAGGTGCGCGCGGCGGTGCTGGCTCTGCGCGCGCGCAAGGGCATGGTCCTCGATGAACCCGACCACGACACGTGGAGCGTGGGGTCCTTCTTCACCAACCCCGTGGTGACCCGTGCCGAGTTCGACCGGCTGGCCGCCGAGGTGGACGGCACCGTCCCGCATTACCCCGCCCCCGACGGGGTGAAGCTCGCCGCGGGCTGGCTGGTGGAGCGCGCCGGGTTCGGCAAGGGTTATCCCGGCAACGACGCCCCGGCCCGGTTGTCCACCAAGCACGCGCTGGCGCTGACCAACCGCGGCCACGCCACCACCGCCGACGTGATCGCCCTGGCCAGGACGGTGCGCGACGGGGTCAGGGCCACATTCGGGATCGAACTCACACCCGAACCGATTCTGCTCGGGTGCGCGATCTAGGTACCCTGGATCCACGTGAGCCCCGCAAACCCGCTGCCGTCGCTGACCAGACGGCGTGCCCTCGCCGCCCTCGCGGTCGGCGTCGTCGCACCGGGTGCGCTGGCGGCCTGTATGTCCACCGACGGAAAGCCCTCGCAAGGGGCGGACGCCGAGGACGCGCCGAAGACCCCGACCGTCACCTACGAGCCCTCCAACGGCTCGGTCGACGTCGCGCCCACCGGGCGGATCGGCATCGACGTCTCCGACGGCCGGTTCCAGAAGGTCAGCCTGGTCAACGACAGCGGGACCGTCGTCAAAGGCGCCCTGAACCGGGACCGCACCGCGTTCACCATCAGCGAGCCGCTGGGGTACGGCACCTCGTACACCTGGGGTGGCTCGGTTGTCGGCGAGGACGGCAAGGCCGTGCCCGTCGAGGGGACGTTCACCACGATCGACCCGGTCACTCAGGTCAACGGCCAGTTCCAGCTGTCCGACGGACAGACCGTCGGCGTGGCGGCGCCGATCATCCTGCAGTTCGACGCCGCGATCGCCGAGAAGGACCGGCCCGAGGTCGAGAAAGCGCTCAAGGTGACCACGACGCCGTCGGTCGAAGGCAGCTGGGCGTGGCTGCCGGACGAGGTCGGCGGCTCCCGCGTGCACTGGCGGACCAAGGAGTACTACCCGGCCGGCACCACCGTGCACGTCGACGCCGACCTCTACGGCGTGCCATTCGGCGACGGCGCCTACGGTGCCGCCGACTCGACCCTGGACTTCACCATCGGGCGCTTCCAGGTGGTCAAGGCCGAGGCGTCGTCTCACCAGATCGAGGTCATCACCGATGCCGGCGTCATCATGACGCTGCCGTGCAGTTACGGCGAAGGAGATCTGGACCGCAACGTGACCCGGAGCGGGATCCACGTGGTCACCGAGAAGTACGAGGACTTCTACATGACCAATCCCGCGGCCGGTTACGCGAATGTGCGCGAGCGGTTCGCGGTGCGGATCTCCAACAACGGCGAGTTCATCCACGCCAATCCGGCCAGCTCGGGGGCGCAGGGCAACAGCAACGTCACCAACGGCTGCATCAACCTCTCGACCGAGGACGCCGAGCAGTACTTCAACACGGCGATATACGGCGACCCGGTCGAGGTGACGGGCACGCGGATCCAGCTGTCCTATGCCGACGGCGACATCTGGGACTGGGCCGTGCCGTGGGACGAGTGGGCGTCCATGTCCGCGCTGTCGGATGCCGACAAGCCCGGTGAGATCCCGAGCACCGCACCCGCGACGCCGTCGGACGCGCCGCAGCCGGTGGGCGGCCGCCCCGGCGGGTAGGCGTGTGGCGACGCGTTATTCGTCGCCGGTCCAGAAGGCTTCCAGGACCATCTTGTCCAGGGTGGTCGGCTCCAACATCGCTTCGAACTGCTGGTCCACGAGTGCCGGGTCGATCAACGGCCGGGTCAGAGTTGCCATCTCGGTCCTCGCTTCGGGTTGCTTCGTTGTCGGAGGTCTCTAGAGCCTTCCGCAGTAAACGAAGAAGTTCCCGTGGGTTTTGCCAAGAAATTGACGGTGAAAGTGCTGACAATCTCCTGAGAGCCCGGGCGCTACGTCCGGTTGAAGCGTGACCCACTGGCGCCGCTGACCTGATCTCGCGGGCGGACCACGATCAGATCCAGGTCGACGTGCGACGGGCGGCCGGCGACGAAGCCGACCACCTCGGCGATGTCCTCGGCCACCAGGGGCGTGACGCCCTGATACACCTTCTCGGCGCGCTCCTCGTCGCCGTCGAATCGGTTCAGTGAGAAGTCGGTCTTGACCATTCCAGGGGCAATCTCGGTGAGCCGCACCGGTTTCCCGAGGAGCTCGCTGCGCAGTGTGCGGTGCACGACGCCCTGCGCGTGCTTGGCCGAGGTGTAGCCGCCACCGTTGTCGTAGATCTCCACCGCGGCGATCGAGGTGATCGTGATGATCAGCCCGTCCCCGGAGTCGATCAGCTTGGGCAGCAGCGCCTTGGTCACATGCAGCGTGCCCAGCACATTGGCCTCCCACATCCAGCGCCAGTGCTCGACGTCGGCGTCGGCGATGGACTCCAGGCCACGGGCGCCACCGGCGTTGTTGACGAGCACATCCACGCGATCCAGCCGCCCGGCCAGCGCCGCCACGGCCGTCGAATCAGTGACGTCCGCCACAATCGCCGAGCCGTCGATCTCGGCCGCCAGCGCCGCGATGGGTTCCTCGCGCCGGGCCACGCAGACGACGTGAAAGCCTTGGGCGGCAAGAGTTCTCGCGGTTGCTTCACCGATTCCCGCGCTGGCTCCGGTGACCACCGCGACCGGGCGCGCATCTGAAGGAGTCGTCATGGACTCAACAGTAGGCCCTCGCTGCCTCTCGCTTCGATCTTCACGCGGGTGCTCCTCGAGTGCTAAGTTGGCCGCGTGTACCGGAATAGTCAGGCAGTCTTCGCTGCCCCGCGGCGTGCGTGTTGTTGTTGCGCACCTCGCCGCGCCTGACTGCGCCCGGACTGATCAAGTCCTGCTGAGTCCCAAGGTGTGGCCCCGACCCACCGACTGACTCGCCCAAAGGACAATCCCGTGACCACCACCCTCTCCTCCGTTTCCCCGAGCGGCGCCCCCTCCGGCCTGACCCAGCGCCCCCGCGCTGCCACGTGGCGGCGTGTCCCTGCCAAGCCCTCCGCCGGTGGTGGGCGTTACCCGCAGGCGCTGCTGCACCACATCGTCGCGCCCGCCCTGCGGGTCCCTGATGCCGCCGCGGCGGTGGTGTTCGCCGCCGCGCGGCAGCGCGGACCCATCGCCCGCGACGTCATCGCGCAGGTCACCGGTCTGAGCATCGCCACGGTCAACCGCCAGGTCACCGCACTGCTGGACGCCGGGATCCTGCGTGAGCGGGCCGACCTCGCCGTCTCGGGCGCCATCGGGCGCCCGCGGGTGCCGGTCGAGGTCGACCACGAGCCCTACCTCACCCTCGGCGTGCACATCGGCGCCAGGACCACCAGCATCGTCGCGACCGACCTGCTCGGCCGCACGCTCGACGTGGTGGAGACGGCGACGCCGCACGGTGGGCAGGGTGCCGCGCTGACGGCGATCGCCGGGAGTGCGCGCCGCTACCTGAGCCGTTGGCACCGGCGGCGTCCGCTGTGGGTCGGCGTGGCCACCGGCGGTGTTGTCGACGCCTCCACCGGCTACCTCGACCACCCCCGCCTGGGCTGGTCGGATGCGCCGGTCGGTCCGGTGCTGGCCGAGTCCCTGGGTCTCCCGGTGTCGGTCGCGTCGCACGTCGACGCCATGGCCGGAGCCGAGCTGCTGCTCGGTGTGCGCCGACCACCCGGCCGGGCAGCCACCAGCCTCTACGTCTATGCCCGCGAAACCGTCGGCTACGCGCTGTCCATCGGCGGCCAGGTGCACACCCCGGGTAGCGGGCCCGGCACCATCGCGGCTCTGCCGGTGCAGTCCGAATTGCTGGGCGGCACAGGACAACTGGAATCGACCGTGAGCGACGAGGCGGTACTGGTCGCGGCCCGCAGGGCGCGCATCATCCCGGCCGAGGGGCCGTCGTCGACGGTCACCGCGGTGCTCCGCGCCGCCCGGCAGGGCAACGAGCAGGCGTCCGCACTGGTGGCCGAGCGGGCGCGGGTGCTCGGGGAAGCCGTGGCCCTGCTGCGCGACATGCTCAACCCCGACGACCTCGTGGTCGGCGGCCAGGCGTTCACCGAATATCCGGAAGGCATGCCGCTGGTCGAGTCGGCCTTCGCGGCGCGGTCGGTGCTACCGCGGCGCGACATCCGCGTGACGGCGTTCGGCAACCGTGTGCAGGAGGCCGGCGCGGGGATCGTCTCGCTCGGCGGGCTCTACGCGGACCCGATCGGCGCGATGCGCCGGGTGCCGCGTGCGCGGGGAGCGAATGTGATCCAGTCGCCTCGGCCCGAGGTGAGTGCCTGAGCGGGGCGCGGTATGCGGGCGGTGTAGACATGACGGTGTGCGTCTAGCTACCGACCTGCACGGCCTGCCGGTCCCACGCCGCGTGGCGGTGTTGTCTGTGCACACGTCCCCGCTCGCCCAACCGGGTACCGGTGACGCCGGTGGCATGAACGTCTACGTGCTGCAGACCTCGCTTGAGCTGGCTCGCCGCGGCGTCGAGGTCGAGATCTTCACCAGGGCGACGTCGTCGGCCGACCAGCCGGTCCTGCCGGTGGCCCCGGGGGTCGTGGTGCGCAACGTCGTGGCGGGACCGTTCGAAGGCCTGGACAAGAACGACCTGCCCACGCAGCTGTGCGCGTTCACCGCAGGCGTGCTGCGCGCCGAGGCCACCCACGAACCGGGCTACTACGACATCGTGCACTCCCACTACTGGCTTTCCGGCCAGGTCGGATGGCTGGCCGCCGACCGCTGGGCCGTACCGCTGGTGCACACCGCCCACACCCTGGCCGCGGTGAAGAACTCGTCACTGGCCGCAGGCGACTCCCCGGAGCCGCCGATGCGATCGATCGGTGAGCAGCAGGTGGTCGACGCCGCCGACCGTCTCATAGTCAACACGGAAACCGAAGCGCAGCAACTGGTTTCACTGCACCGAGCCGACCCGGGCCGCATCGACGTCGTGCATCCCGGAGTCGATCTGTCCACGTTCACTCCTGGAAGCAGGCAGGCCGCCCGGGCCGCGCTGGGGCTGGCCGCCGACGCCAGGATCGTGGCGTTCGTCGGCCGGATCCAGCCGCTGAAAGCTCCTGATGTGCTGCTGCGCGCGGCCGCCCGGCTGCCGGGTGTGCAGGTCGTCATCGCGGGCGGCCCGTCCGGCAGTGGTACGGCAACCCCCGACACCCTTGTTCAGCTCGCCGCCGAGTTGGGTATCAGCGACCGCGTGACGTTCCTCCCGCCGCAGTCCCCTGACGATCTGGTCCAGGTCTACCGGGCCGCTGACATCGTCGCGGTGCCGAGCTACAACGAGTCCTTCGGCCTCGTCGCCGTCGAGGCGCAGGCCTGCGGAACCCCGGTGGTGGCGGCCGCGGTCGGTGGTCTTCCGGTCGCCGTGCGCGACGGCGTCAGCGGAGCTCTCGTCGACGGTCACGACCCGCAGGCGTGGGCAGAGCGGCTCGGGGAGGTGCTGGCGCGGGATTCCGGGACGCTGCGCAGCGCCGCCGTCGAGCACGCCGCGTCGTTCTCGTGGGCGCACACCGTCGACGCGCTGCTCGCGGGCTACGGCCGGGCCATCGGAGACCACCGCGCCGACCATCAGCGCCAGCTGTCCGGCCGGCGCAGCGTGCGCCGGTTCTCGATGCGCAGGGGGGTGCGGGCATGAGCATGGGTGATGAGCCGCTTGCGCGAGGAGCAGAGATCAGCGTGACCGAGGTCATCGAGCGGACACTCATCGAGCAGGAGCTCGAATACAGCCATCACCAGGGGGCGGCGGGCGGGCTGCCCGGGCTGGTCGTCGTTCTGCCGGGGGAGCGCAGGCTCAAGACGAACACGATCCTGTCCATCGGCGAGCACTCGGTGCGCGTGGAGGCCTTCGTGTGCCGCCGGCCCGACGAGAACCACGAAGGGGTCTACCGCTTTCTGCTGAAACGCAACCGCAGGATGTACGGCGTCGCCTACACCCTCGACAACGTCGGCGACATCTATCTGGTCGGCCGCATGGCGCTGGAGTCGGTGACCGCCGACGAGATCGACCGGGTGCTCGGCCAGGTGCTCGAAGCGGTCGACTCGGACTTCAACACCTTGCTGGAGTTGGGCTTTCGGACGTCGATCCAGAAAGAGTGGGAGTGGCGGGTGTCGCGCGGTGAGTCGCTGAACAACCTGCGGGCATTCGAGCACCTCATCGACGATGAGTGAGAGCGCCTGATCGACGACGCCGGATCGTGAGAGGATTTCTGCCATGGCAGATACCGCGACACTGATCCTCCTGCGCCACGGCGAGAGCACGTGGAACGCGTCGAACCAGTTCACCGGATGGGTCGACGTCGATCTCACCGACAAGGGCCGCGCCGAAGCGGTTCGGGCCGGTGAGCTCATCAAGACCCAGGATCGCCTGCCCGATGTCCTCTACACATCGCTGCTGCGCCGCGCCATCACCACCGCCAACGTCGCGCTCGACACCGCCGATCGCCACTGGATCCCGGTGCATCGCGACTGGCGGCTCAACGAGCGCCATTACGGTGCCCTCCAGGGGCTCAACAAGGCCGAGACCAAGGCCAAATACGGCGACGAGCAGTTCATGGCGTGGCGCCGCAGCTACGACACGCCACCGCCGGCGATCGAGCCGGGCACCGAGTTCAGCCAGGACGGCGACCCTCGCTATGCCGACATTCCCGGCGGTCCGCCGCTGACCGAATGCCTCAAGGATGTCGTCGAGCGCATGGTCCCGTACTTCACCGAGGTGATCGTTCCCGACCTGAAGGCGGGCAAGACCGTGCTGATCGCCGCGCACGGCAATTCGCTGCGAGCGCTCGTCAAGTACCTGGACGGCATGTCGGACGAGGCCGTGGTCGGACTGAACATCCCGACCGGCATCCCGCTGCGCTACGACCTGGACGAGCAGCTGACGCCGACCGTGGCCGGCGGCAGCTACCTGGATCCGGACGCTGCGGCGGCCGGTGCTGCCGCGGTGGCCGCCCAGGGCGCCAAGTAGGTCGAACGCTCGCGCGTGCGGCCAACGGCAGGTGAACAGTGGGGGACGGCAGTCCGAACTTCCGTCTTTAGCTTTGTGACATGTCCCGAATTAGCCGCACGCTGCTGGGATGACGTTCACCGAATGCGTACGCTTTTCGCGTGAGTGTCATATCGGCGCTGCTGCTCGTGGCGCTAGTGGCACTGCTCGCCCTGCCGGTCGGTGTTGCGCTTGGAGTGCGGGTGGCGCCTCGGCTCCGTGAACGCCAGCAGAGGCGTTCGACGGAACAGTCGGGTATCACCGTGTCGCAGATGCTCGAGGGCATCGTGTCGCAGTCGCCGGTCGGAATCGTCGTCGTCGACCGCTTCCGTGACGTCGTCTACGTCAACCACCGCGCCCAGGAGCTGGGTCTGGTGCGTGAACGGCTGCTCGACGACCGGGCCTGGACGGCCGCCGAACGCACGCTGGCCACCGGGGCCCCGGTCGGATTCGATCTGTCACCGCGCAAGCCCACCCGGCCGGGCCGGTCCGGCCTGTCGATCCGCGGCCACGTCCGGTTGCTGTCCGAAGAGGACCGCAGGTTCGCCGTGGTCTACGTCGACGACCAGTCCGAGCACGCCCGGATGGAGGCGACGCGTCGCGACTTCGTCGCCAATGTCAGTCACGAGCTCAAGACCCCGGTGGGGGCGCTGGGGGTGCTGGCCGAGGCGGTGCTGGCGTCCTCCGACGAGCCCGACACCGTCCGGCACTTCGCCGAGAAGATGGTCACCGAATCCACTCGGCTGGCCAACATGGTCGGCGAGCTGATCGAGTTGTCCCGCCTTCAGGGCGGCGAGCGACTCCCCGATCTGGGGTCGGTCGACGTCGACACCGTGGTCTCCGAGGCGTTGTCGCGGCACAAGGTGGCCGCCGACAACGCCGACATCGCCATCACCACCGACGCGCCTACGGGCTACCAGGTCATGGGCGATCAGACCTTGCTGGTGACAGCGATCGCGAACCTGGTGTCCAATGCGATCGCATACTCGCCCAACGGATCTTCGGTGTCGATCAGTCGCCGCAGGCGAGGCGAGAACATCGAGATCGCGGTCACCGACCGCGGAATCGGCATCGCCCCCGCCGATCAGGAACGGGTGTTCGAACGCTTCTTCCGCGTCGACCAGGCGCGATCCCGGGCCACCGGCGGTACCGGTCTCGGGTTGGCGATCGTCAAACACGTCGCCGCCAACCACAACGGCTCCATCCGGCTGTGGAGCCAGCCCGGTACGGGATCGACGTTCACCCTGTCGATCCCTGAGTCCGTTCCCACCAGCCCGACAGACCCCCACGGCGACGATGCCGTTGACTCAGACGATCTTGGCGAACGAGAGGATTGATGCATCGATGACCAGCGTGCTGATCGTGGAGGACGAGGAGTCCTTGGCCGACCCGTTGGCTTTCCTGCTGCGCAAGGAAGGCTTCGAGGCCACCGTGGTGGCCGACGGGCCGTCGGCGCTGGCCGAATTTGAGCGCGCGGGAGCTGACATCGTGCTGTTGGACCTGATGTTGCCCGGAATGAGCGGCACCGACGTCTGCAAACAGCTGCGGTCGCGTTCGAGCGTGCCAGTCATCATGGTGACCGCCCGTGACAGCGAGATCGACAAGGTCGTCGGCCTGGAACTCGGCGCCGACGACTACGTCACCAAGCCGTACTCCGCACGTGAGCTGATCGCGCGGATCCGCGCCGTGCTGCGGCGCGGCAGCGATGCGGAGGACAACGGCCTTGCCGACGGTGTCCTGGAGGCGGGACCTGTGCGCATGGACGTCGAACGACATGTGGTCAGCGTCGGGGGCAGGCCGATCACGTTGCCGCTCAAGGAGTTCGACCTCCTTGAGTACCTGATGCGCAACAGCGGGCGGGTGCTCACCCGCGGGCAGCTCATCGACCGGGTGTGGGGCGCCGACTATGTCGGTGACACCAAGACCCTCGATGTGCACGTCAAACGGCTGCGCAGCAAGATCGAGACGGACCCGGCGAACCCGGTGCATCTGGTCACCGTCCGCGGCCTGGGCTACAAGCTGGAGGGCTGAGTCACCCGGTGACGCCGTCGAGGATCTCGGCGACCTCGAACGTGTTGACGCCGAGGGTGACCGACGGATCGGCTGCGCCGATCGCCAGTGCCTCGGCGCGGTCGGCGACACGCAGCACACCGAGCCCCCACACGCCCTCGGGGTCGGCGACCGGTCCGTACACCACGACGCGTCCCGCCGCGAGCAACTCCTGCCAGTACGCCACATGCTGAGCCATCGCGCCCTGTTCGGTGTCGGTCATCGTCTGGGCGAAGTCGGCGCGCGGCGGGATCAGCCGAAACAGGTAGAGGGAGCCGCTCATTCGGCGGCGCGGGTGGCGGGGTGCACGGCGATCAGACCCAACCCGGCGCGGCGCCTGCACATCGCCGCCAACTCCGAATACGCCTTCTCGCCCAGCAATTCGGTGAGTTCGGGGGCGTAGGTCTGCCAGACCTGTTTGGTGCCGACGTGGGCGGCGGGGTCGCCGGTGCAGTACCAGTGCAGGTCCGCGCCGCCCTCGCCCCAGCCGCGCCGGTCGTACTCGGTGATCGTCGTCTTGAGCACCTCGGTCTCGTCAGGCCGGGTGATCCACTCCTGGGTGCGGCGGATCGGCAACTGCCAGCACACCTCCGGCTTGAGGGTCAGCGGCTCCACACCGATCTTGAGCGCCTTGCTGTGCAGTGCGCAGCCGATGCCGGCGGGCCAGCCGGGACGATTCAGAAAGATGCAGGCGCCCTTGTACTTTCGGGTCCGCCAATTGGGCTTGCCGTCATACTCGTCCATCTCCAGGTAGCCCTTCCTACCCAGGCCCTTGTCGCGGTACTGCCAGTCCTCGTCGGTCAGCAGGTTGACGGCGTCGTCGAGTTGGGCGCGGTCGTCGTCGTCGGACAGAAACGCGCCGTGCGAACAACATCCGTCATCCGGCCGGTCCACCACGGTGCCCTTGCAGGCCGGCGTGCCGAAAACGCACGTCCAGCGTGACAGCAGCCACGTCATGTCGGCCGAGATCAGATGTTCGGGATTGTCGGGGTCGTAGAACTCCACCCACTCACGGGCGAAATCGAGCTCGACCTCTCCGGGATGCGAACCGCTCACGGTTTTCCACGCTAGACCCATTAGGTTGGTTGGGTGCGATTAGGCGTGCTCGACGTGGGCAGCAATACCGTCCATCTATTGGTGGTGGACGCGCGTCGCGGCGGCCACCCCACTCCCATGAGTTCCACCAAGGCTTCGCTGCGGCTGGCCGAGGCCATCGACGACTCCGGGAAACTGACCCGCCGCGGTGCCGACAAGCTGATCGGCACGCTCGACGAGTTCGCCCGGATCGCAACCAGCTCAGGGTGCGCCGAGTTGATGGCCTTCGCCACCTCCGCGGTGCGCGATGCAAAGAACTCCGAGGACGTGCTGGCCCGGGTCAGGGCAGAGACGGGCGTCGAGCTGAAGGTTCTCTCCGGCGTCGACGAGTCCCGGCTGACGTTCCTCGCGGTGCGCCGGTGGTACGGCTGGAGCGCCGGCCGCATCATCAACATCGACATCGGCGGTGGCTCGCTGGAACTGTCCAGCGGGGTCGACGAGGAACCTGATGTGGCGCTGTCGTTGCCGCTCGGCGCGGGCCGGATGACCCGCGAGTGGCTGCCGGACGATCCGCCCGGCCGGCGCCGCGTCGCCATGCTGCGCGACTGGCTGTCCAACGAGCTGGCCGAGTCGGCGGCGGCGATCACCGACGCGGGCAGCCCGGACCTCGCCGTGGCCACCTCCAAGACGTTCCGGTCGCTGGCGCGGCTCACCGGTGCCGCACCGTCGGGTGCAGGTCCGCGGGTCAAGCGCACGCTCACCGCGACCGGTCTTCGTCAACTCATAAATTTCATCTCTAGGATGACCGCGGCTGACCGTGCGGAACTGGAAGGAGTGAGCGTCGACCGGGCACCGCAGATCGTGGCGGGTGCGTTGGTCGCCGAGGCGAGCATGAAAGCGCTTGGTATCGAGAGCGTCGACATCTGTCCATGGGCGTTGCGAGAGGGACTCATTCTGCGGAAACTCGACAGCGAGGCCGACGGCAGCGCTTTCGTCCGGGGCGCCGATGATGCCGTGCACGACGGCGATTCCGCGGCGACGACGAAGACCAGCGGTTCCGGCAAATCGGGCAAAGGGAGCGGAGCGGACAAAACCGGCAGGTCCAGCGCGGGGGATTCGGCCTCACGGCCGATGTCCGTACGCAATGCTGGACGGTGAAGCAGCGAGGCTCAAAGGCAACAGACGATGACTGGATCTGACGACAGCACCAGCAGCACGCGACCGATCTCGGTCGCCGAGCTGCTGGCCAAGAACGGTTCGATCGGTGCACCCCCGGTCGGCGGCAGACGCCGTCGACGGCGCGGAAACGCCGATGCCGTCACCGTGGCCGAACTCACCGGTGAGATTCCGATCATCCGGCCCGATGCCCCGCCGCCGCCGCCGGTGACCGCCGCCCCGGTGGAGGTCCCGGTCGAGGAGCCCGAGCCCGCAGCCGAGACGCCCGCGGAACCGGAGGACGCCGCCGACGTTTCCGACGCCGAGATCGCCGACGTGCCCGAGGCCGAAATCGCCGAGGCGGAGATCGCCGAGGCCGACTCCGAGGTGCCTGTCTCCACCGAGGATGCGGTCACCGACGTCGAGTCGGACGAGCCCGCTGAGGCCGCCGAGTCCGCCGAGCTTGAGGAGCCGGCGGCCGTCCCGCCGGCCGAGGTCGATGCGACCGCCGCCGATGAAGACGACGAGTACGCCGACGCGGTGGCCGAATTCGCCGCGCGGCGGCAGGAGCAGGGCACCGACACCGAACTCGACGCCGAACCCGCCGACGAGCGGCCCGCCCGACGGTTCGGTCTGGGCCGGCTCGGACGCAAGGGCCCGGCCGTCGACGCCGAGAAGTGGACTCCCGACCCCGTCGACGACGGCGGCGCGGCCACGGAGGTCGGTGACGTCGTCGACCCGATCGAGATCGAGGAACTCGACGACGAGCGCGCCCTCGCCACCGACATCGACAGCGCCACCGACGCCGACGACAGCGCCACTGACACCGACACCGACACCGACGACGACCGTGATGAGCTGCCGTCCTATCTCCGGTCCACCGAGGAGCCGCTGTTCGGCGGGCAGACGGTGGCCGACGACCTCGCCCGGCGGGGCACCCGCACGTCCCCCGTCGACACCGACGACGACGAAGACGAGGACGAGGACGAGGCCCCCGGGTACGGCGAGGACGGCGAACCTCGGCGGATGTCCTCCGTCGTCCACGGCGCCTGGATCGTGGGTCAGAGCATCGTCGCCGTGGTCTTCGGCGCGGGCCTGTTCGTCGCGTTCGACCAGCTGTGGAAGTGGAACAACATCGTCGCTCTGGTGTTGTCGGTCCTGGTGATCCTGGGACTGGTGGTCGGCGTGCGGGTGGTGCGCAAGACCGAGGACATCGGCAGCACGCTGATCGCGGTGGCGGTGGGCGCTCTGGTGACCCTCGGCCCGCTGGCGCTGCTGCAATCGGGCTGAGTGACAGAAGCCCGCTGAAACTGTGCGCCCCGCTGTCAAGGTCGGTCTGTCCACGGCCTCGGTCTATCCGCTGAAGACCGAGGTCGCGTTCGAGTATGCGGCGAAGCTGGGCTACGACGGCGTCGAGTTGATGGTGTGGGCCGAGTCGGTCAGCCAGGACGTGGATGCTGTGGCGGCGTTGTCCAAGCAATACGACGTGCCGGTGCTGTCGGTGCACGCGCCGTGCCTGCTGATCTCGCAGCGGGTCTGGGGGGCCAACCCGATCCCGAAGCTGGAGCGCAGTGTGCGGGCCGCGGAGCGCCTCGGTGCGCAGACGGTGGTGGTGCATCCGCCGTTCCGGTGGCAGCGCCGCTATGCCGAGGGCTTCAGCGCCCAGGTCGCCGAACTGGAGGCATCCAGCGACATCATGGTCGCGGTGGAGAACATGTTCCCGTTCCGGGCCGACAGGTTCTTCGGTGCGGGCCAGACGTCCATCGAGCGGATGCGCAAGCGTGGCGGCGCTCCCGGGCCCGGCATCTCGGCGTTCGCGCCGTCCTATGACCCGCTCGACGGTGGCCACGCGCACTACACACTCGATCTCTCGCACACCGCGACGGCGGGCACCGACGCCGTCGACATGGCGCGGCGCATGGGTGACGGTCTGGTGCACCTGCACCTGTGCGACGGCAGCGGTGCCTCCCACGACGAACACCTCGTGCCCGGGCACGGCACTCAGCCGACCGCCGAAGTCTGCGAGATGCTGGCCGCAAGTGACTTCGCCGGTCATGTCATCCTCGAGGTCACCACCTCCGCCGCGCGCAACGCCGCCGAACGCGAGGCGCTGTTGACCGAATCGCTGCAGTTCGCCAGGGAGCATCTGTTGCGCTGAACACCGAGGCTCCCGAGGAGTTGTAGATGACGAGCTCCACCCTGTTCACCGATGCGATGGCGCTGACGCCGACCGGCGACGGGACATACCGGGGAGTGCTCAACGAGCACTGGACCATCGGAGAAAAGGTGCACGGCGGCGCCATGCTGGCGCTGTGCGCGAACGCGGCGCGCATCGAGTTCGGCGAGCCCGGTGTCGAGCCCATCGCGGTGTCGGGGAGCTTTCTGTGGGCTCCCGACCCCGGGCCCATGACCGTGGTCACCACGGTGCGCAAGCGGGGGCGGCGGGTCAGCCTGATCGACGTCGAGCTCGGGCAGGGGGACCGAACAGCGCTACGCGCCGCGATCACGATGGGCAGCCCCGAGCACAGTGTTCCGCCGCTGCTGTCGGTGAACCCGGTGGTGCCGTTGATGACTCCGGAACCACCCCCCGGCCTCGAACCGATCGGACCGGGCCATTCGATGGCCGACGTCGTGCACCTGGCCCACGGCTGCGACATCCGGCCGTCACTGACGTCATTCAGTCCGCGCGGCGACGGCGGCATGCCCGTCATCGAATACTGGGTGCGGCCCAAGGGTGTCGCGCCGGATGCGCTGTTCGCACTGCTGTGCGGGGACGTCTCGGCACCAGTTACGTTCGGCGTCAACAGGTTCGGCTGGGCTCCCACCGTGCAGTTGACGGCCTATCTGCGGGCCTTGCCCGCCGATGGCTGGCTGCGCGTGATGTGCACCGCGACGCAGATCGGGCAGGACTGGTTCGACGAGGACCACATCGTGGTCGATTGCGAGGGCCGCATCATCGTGCAGAGCCGGCAGCTGGCGATGGTGCCCGCCGCGCAGACCTGACCGCACGTCGGCGGGCGTCGGCCTCGGCCGTCGTGCAATGCTTTGCGGCATGGCCAGAATCGCGATCATCGGCGGTGGCAGTATCGGAGAGGCGCTGCTGGCGGGTCTGCTGCGCGCCGGTAGGCAGGTCAAGGACCTGGTTATCGCCGAGAAGAACACCGGCCGTGCAAAATATCTCGCCGACAAGTACTCGGTGCTGGTGACGACGGTGCCCGCCGCCGTCGACAGTGCGACCTACGTCATCGTGGCGGTCAAGCCGGGCGACGTCGGGAACGTGATCGGCGACATCGCCGACACCGCCGCCCGTGCGGAAAGTGACGCCGCCGAACAGGTTTTCGTGACGGTGGCGGCCGGTGTCAGCGCGGCGTACTACGAGAACAAGCTGCCTGCCGGTTCGCCGGTGGTGCGCGTCATGCCCAACGCGCCGATGCTCGTCGGCGGCGGCGTCACCGCGCTCGCCCCAGGGCGGTTCGCCACCCCCGAGCACCTCAAGGGTGTCTCCCAGCTGTTCGACTCGGTGGGCGGCGTCCTGACCGTGGCCGAGTCCCAGATAGACGCCGTCACGGCGGTCTCCGGCTCCGGTCCGGCGTACTTCTTCCTGATGGTCGAGGCGCTCATCGACGCCGCCATCGACGCGGGTCTGACGCGGACGGTGGCGACCGACCTGGCGGTCCAGACCATGGCCGGTTCGGCCGCGATGCTCCTGGAGCGCCTCGACGAGACCGCGGCGGCCGCGGGTACCGGTCCGGGCGCGGTCATGGACACCTCGCCCGCCCAACTGCGTGCCACCGTCACCTCGCCGGGCGGCACCACCGCCGCTGGTCTGCGGGAACTCGAGCGTGGTGGATTACGCGCGGCCGTGGCCAACGCCGTGCAGGCCGCCAAAACACGCTCTGAGCAGCTCGGAATTACACCGGAGTAGTTAATCAATTTACAACTGATTAGCCCACACCCGTCGCAGTAACCCCACCTGCCACGCTATTCTCCCAGTGGTAAGCACGGGTCGGTGCCAGCGGTGGGGAAGCCGCTGGAACTGCCCGTGCCTGATGGATTGGGTTGCGATGACGTCTATGAACGGGCCATCCTCGCGGGATTCGGCTGGCGGCAAGTCGGCGCGAGATGCCGGGCAGGCGGAGGGCCAGCAGCCACGTGCCCAGTTCCTCACGGTCGCCGAAGTGGCCAGCTTGATGAGGGTCAGCAAGATGACGGTGTACCGCCTGGTGCACAACGGCGAGCTGCCCGCTGTCCGGGTGGGTCGCTCGTTCCGCGTGCACGCCAAGGCGGTGCACGACATGTTGGAGAGCTCGTACTTCGACGCCGGCTGATTCTGCTCGGATCGGCCGCCGGCGCGCCCGGAACCACCTCGTGCAGGGAGCTATCCGCACGTCGGGTGGAAAAGGGGGATTTCAGCGCCGGTGCAGTCGCCAGGTAAGGTGACCGGTCGAGGCTGACGAGACCTGATCAGGGGTCTCACCACAATCTAGGTAGCGGAGTTCATGGGTTCTGTCATCAAGAAGCGGCGCAAGCGCATGTCGAAGAAGAAGCACCGCAAGCTGCTTCGTCGCACCCGGGTGCAGCGCAGAAAACTCGGCAAGTAACGCGCTGTCCCCGCGGCTAGGCTGTCCGGATGGAGTCTGAGGGTCGGTCCGGGGGAGGTGCCGACGGATCGGATCCGCGCGACGCACCGACCTACCCGAAGGTCGTCCTGGTCACGGGTGCGTGCCGATTCCTCGGTGGCTACCTGACCGCCCGCCTGGCCCAGAACCCGCTGATCAACCACGTGATCGCGGTGGACGCCGTGGCCCCCAGCAAGGATCTCCTGCGCAGGATGGGCCGTGCGGAGTTCGTCCGAGCCGACATCCGTAATCCCTTCATCGCGAAGGTGATTCGCAACGGCGACGTCGACACCGTCGTGCACGCGGCGGCGGCGTCGTATGCCCCGAGGTCCGGCGGGCGCGCCACGCTCAAAGAACTCAACGTGATGGGCGCGATCCAACTGTTCGCGGCCTGCCAGAAAGCGCCGTCGGTGCGACGGGTGATCCTCAAGTCGACGTCCGAGGTGTACGGGTCCAGTTCGCGCGATCCGGTGTTGTTCTCCGAGAGCAGCAGCCGGCGCAGGCCCCCCGGGGAGGGGTTCGCGCGCGACAGCATCGACATCGAGGGTTATGCGCGCGGCCTGGGCCGGCGCCGACCCGACATCGCCGTGACGATCCTGCGCCTGGCGAACATGATCGGTCCGGCGATGGACTCGGCGCTGTCGCGATATCTGGCAGGTCCGGTCGTGCCCACGGTCATCGGTCACGACCCCCGGCTGCAGCTGCTCCACGAGCAGGACGCGCTGGGTGCGCTGGAGCGCGCCACGATGGCGGGCAGATCCGGCGCCTTCAATGTGGGCGCGGCCGGGGTCATCATGATGAGCCAGGCCATCCGGCGCGCAGGCCGGATCGCACTGCCGGTTCCCCGGTCGACTCTGGTCGCCGTCGATTCGCTGTGGCGGGCCGCCCGCAGCACGGAACTGGACCGCGAGCAGCTCGACTACCTCAGCTACGGGCGGGTCATGGACACCACCAGGATGCGCAACGAACTCGGATACACACCGAAGTGGACGACGGCGGAGGCGTTCGACGACTACGTCCGTGGCCGCGGACTGACACCGATCGTCGATCCTCGCTGGATACGTTCTGTGGAGAACCGCGCGGTGGCGGCGGCTCAGCGCTGGGGGCGGTAGACTCAGCGCTGCACGTGACAGCGGGGGACTGCGGGGGAGGAGGCAAGACGGTGGCGGGCGAGCCGAGAGCGAAAGTTATTCAGCTGCACGCGAACTCGGGTCGCGGTGCATCCCAGCGTCGTGCCGCGTCGCAACGCGCCGATGCCGCCAGTCGTCATCCGTCGCTTCTGACCGACCCCGGCAGCCACGCGTCCGCCGAACAGATCGCCGCCGTCGTGCGCGAGATCGACCAGCGCCGCGGCGCCGTGGCGGGCCCCGGCGCAGACGACGCGACGCCCAACGAGCTGGCCCAGCGCATCGCCGCCGTCGCCGAGTTCGTCCGCAAGCGGATGACGGGCGACTACTCCGTCGACGAGTTCGGCTTCGACCCCCACCTCAACGACGCAATTTTTCTTCCTTTGCTGAGAGTGCTCTTCAACTCGTGGTTCCGGGTCGAGGTCAGTGGCATCGAGAACCTGCCTGAGAGCGGCGCTGCACTCGTGGTGGCCAACCACGCAGGCGTGCTGCCGTTCGACGGGCTCATGACCCAGGTCGCGGTGCGCGACAAGCACCCGGCCCACCGGGACCTGAGACTGCTGGCCGCCGACCTCGTGTTCGACATGCCGGGTGTGGGTCAGGCCGCCCGCAAGGCGGGCCACACCATGGCGTGCACCGACGACGCCCACCGCCTGCTGGCGGCCGGCGAGCTCACCGCCGTGTTCCCCGAGGGTTACAAGGGCCTCGGCAAGCACTTCGCGGACCGCTACAAGCTGCAGCGGTTCGGCCGCGGCGGCTTCGTCTCCGCGGCGTTGCGCACCAAGGCGCCGATCGTGCCGTGCTCGATCGTCGGGTCCGAGGAGATCTTCCCGATGATCGCCGACGTGAAGCTGCTGGCGCGGCTGCTCGGCCTGCCCTATTTCCCGGTCACCCCGCTGTTTCCGCTGGCAGGCCCGCTGGGTCTGGTGCCGCTGCCGTCCAAGTGGTACATCCAGTTCGGCGAGCCCATCGACACCGCCGACTACGACGAGTCGGCAGCCGACGACCCGATGGTCACCTTCGACCTGACCGACCAGGTGCGCGAAACCATCCAGCAGACGCTGTACCAACTGCTGGCGAACCGCCGCAATACCTTCTTCGGCTGAGCGGCGGCGTCTGGCGGCGGTTGCCTAGTCAGACTTCGGGCTTTGCCCAGCAACGAACTTCGACAGCGCGGCCTCGCGTGCTCCCGCGACCACCTTGCCCGTGATCTCGTCGGCCTCGTCGTCGTGCGCCGCCTCGCCCATCACGGTGACGATGCTGGTGATCACCGGTTCGCCGTTGTCGTCGGTGACCTCGCCGCGGATCTCGGTCAGCACCGCGCCGTGCGACTCGGTGACCGAATCGAGGTAGGAGTCGAACCACAGTTTGTCGCCCGCCAGGATCGGCCGGTGGAAGACCAGCTTCTGGTCCCGGTGCAGCACCCGCTCCATGTTGATCGGCAGGTCGAACTGGTTGAAGATCTCCTGCTGCACCCGCCGGCCGGCCACCGCCATGAACGTCAGCGACGCCACCAGCGCCTCGTGGCCGTACTCGCGGGCCGCGTCCTCGGAGAAGTGGGCCGGGTGGTCGTCCTTGACGGCGCGGGCGAACTCGCGGATCTTCTCGCGGTCGACCTCGAAATAGTCGGGATACCGGTAGTGGGTACCGATGATGCTGTCAGCGATGCCCATGCGCGATCCGTTTCGCTCCTGCCGTGCTCATAGCGACCAGTCCGATCTTCCCGTAGCGGCGCGAGCCTATCAGCGCCGGCGCCGGCTACCTCCTGTCGCGACGGGACACGGCCGCCGCGAGGGCCCCGCCCACCGCGCCGAGCGCCAGCGCCGAGGGCACCCCGATCCGCGCGGCCTTGCGGGCGGTGCGGAAGTCCCGGATCTCCCAGCCTCGCTCCCTGGCCATGGCGCGCAGCGCGGCATCCGGGTTGATCGCGACGGCGGTACCGACCAGCGAGAGCATCGGCACGTCGTTGAAGCTGTCCGAGTACGCGGTGCAGCGGCGCAGGTTCAGACCCTCGCGGATGGCCAGCGACCGCACCGCATGCGCCTTTCCGGTGCCGTGCAGGATGTCGCCGACCAAGCGTCCGGTGAACACCCCGTCGATCGATTCGGCGACGGTGCCCAGCGCACCCGTCAGGCCCAGCCGCCGCGCGATCGTCTCGGCCAGCTCATACGGCGTCGCCGTGACCAGCCACACCTGCTGCCCCGCGTCGAGGTGCATCTGGGCCAGCGCCCTGGTCCCCGGCCAGATCTTGTCCGCGATGATCTCGTCGTAGATCTCCTCGCCGAGCCCCACCAGCTCCGCTGTCGAGCGGCCCTCGATGAACGACAGCGCCTTGCGCCTGCCGGCCGCCACGTCGTCGCTGTTCTCCCGGCCGGTCAGCTGGAACTTGGCCTGGGCAACGGCGAAGCGAGCCAGGTCTTGATAGGTGAAGTATTCGCGGGCGGCCAGCCCACGGGCGAAGTGCACCAGTGAGGAGCCGTGCACCAGCGTGTTGTCGACGTCGAAGAACGCCGCCGCGGTGAGATCCGGGGGCGGCGGGGGCGGGGCGGGCATCGGTTCCAGCGGCCGGACGAAGTCAGATGACGCCCCGAGCCCCTCGGAGGCGGCCGCAGCGCTGGCCTCACCGGCGACTTTCTGCGCCCGGCTGTCGGAATCGGCATGAGATCCCCCGGAATCGGACACGACTACAACATTAGGACACCCCGCCGGGATACTGGCGGGGTGGATCGACGGGTGGAGTTGCTCACGCGCGAGGGATGTTCGATGTGCGCGGCGGCGGCGGCACGGCTGACCGAGCTGGCCGGCGAGCTGGGCTTCACCCTGGTGGTGACCGATATCGACACCGCTGCCGCCGCCGGCGACACGGCGTTGCGTGCCGAGTTCGGCGACCGTATTCCGGTGGTCTTGCTCGACGGTGCGGAGCACAGTTACTGGGAGGTCGACGAGCCGAGGTTGCGCGCCGATGTCGCGGACCGGTCATGATCGAGCAAATTTGGTAGCCCAGCTGGTTAACGACTACCTTGGACCTGTGCTGATCGTGGTGAGGAAGCCATGAGCGTCTTGCTTTTCGGGGTTTCCCATCGCAGTGCGCCGGTGTCCGTACTGGAGCAACTGAGCCGGGACGATTCCGACCAGGCCAAGATCGTCGATCAGGTGCTGCAGTCCTCGCTGGTTACCGAGGCGATGGTGCTCTCCACCTGCAATCGCGTGGAGATCTACGCCGTCGTCGAGGCGTTCCACGGCGGCCTGTCCGTCATCGGGCAGGTGCTGTCCGAGCATTCCGGCATGTCGCTGCAGGATCTGACCAAGTACGCCTACGTGCGCTACGCCGAGGCGGCTGTCGAGCACCTGTTCGCGGTCGCCAGCGGCCTGGACTCCGCCGTGATCGGGGAACAGCAGGTCCTCGGCCAGGTGCGTCGTGCCTACGCCTCCGCCGAAGCCAACCAGACCGTGGGTCGCACGCTGCACGAGCTGTCGCAGCGGGCGCTGGCCGTGGGCAAGCGCGTGCACTCCGAGACGGGCATCGACGCTGCAGGTGCGTCGGTGGTGTCCGTCGCGCTGGACACGGCCGAGGCGAAGCTGGGTTCACTGGCGGGCCGCCGGGCCGTGGTGGTGGGCGCCGGATCGATGGGCGCTCTGGCGGCCAAGCAGCTGATGCGAGCCGGGGTCGAGCGCATTCACGTCGTGAACCGGACCCTGCCGCGGGCCAAGCGGCTCGCCGAGAACATCCGCGAGCACGGCATCGAGGCCGAGGCGTACCCGTTCGACCACCTGCCGCCCCTGCTGAGTGACGCAGACATCGTCGTGAGCTGCACCGGTGCGGTCCGTCCGGTGGTTTCGCTGGCCGACGTGCACCGCGGGCTGGCCCACGTCCGGGAACCCAAGCAACTCGTGATCTGCGATCTGGGCATGCCCAGGGACGTCGACGCGGCCGTCGCCGGTCTGCCGGGTGTGCTCGTGATCGACATGGACCGGATCCAGCGGGAACCGTCGGCGCGCGCCGCCTCGGCGGACGCCGACGCCGCCCGCACCATCGTCGCGGCCGAGGTGGCGAACTACCTCGCCGGTCAGCGCATGGCCGAGGTCACCCCGACCGTCACCGCGCTCCGGCGCCGCGCCGCCGACGTCGTCGAGGCGGAGATGCTGCGGCTGGACCACCGTCTGCCGCAGCTGGATGCCGCCCACCGCGACGAGGTGGCCAACACCGTGCGCCGGGTCGTCGACAAGCTCCTGCACGCGCCGACAGTGCGCGTCAAACAGTTGGCCAGCGCCCCGGGCGGGGATAGCTACGCCGAGGCGCTGCGTGAGCTGTTCGAACTCGACCAGCACGCCGTGGATGCGGTAGCCGGAAGCGAAATCGGCACCATAGCCCTCGATCTCGACCAGACCGACTAAGTCTCGGTCACGGAAAGCGACCACGTGATTCGTATCGGCACCAGGGGAAGCCTGCTTGCCACCACCCAGGCCGGCGTCGTCCGCGACCAGTTGGTCGCAGCCGGGCACGACGCCGAGCTGGTCATCGTGTCCACCGATGGAGACCGCTCCGATGCGCCCATCGCCGAGATCGGCGTCGGGGTGTTCACCGCCGCCCTTCGCGAGGCCATCGCCGAGGGCACGGTGGACATGGCCGTTCACTCCTACAAGGACCTGCCGACCGCCACCGACCCGCGCTTCGTGATCGCCGCGATTCCGGTGCGCGCGGATGCCCGCGACGCCTTGGTGGCGCGCGACGGAATGGTGCTGGGGGAGTTGCCGAACGGCTCCGTCATCGGGACGTCGTCCCCGCGGCGGACCGCGCAGCTTAGAGCACTGGGTCTCGGTTTGGAAATTCGCCCCCTACGAGGCAACCTAGATACCAGGTTGAACAGGGTAAGCAGCGGAGATCTCGACGCCGTCGTCGTGGCCCGGGCGGGATTGGCCCGTATCGGACGCCTCGAGGCTGTCACCGAGACGTTGGAGCCGGTACAGATGTTGCCGGCACCGGCTCAGGGGGCGTTGGCAGTCGAGTGCCGTGCCGGTGATACGGCGCTAGCGGAACTGTTGGCGGAGCTCGATGACGCCGACACCCGTGCGGCGGTCACCGCAGAGCGAGCCCTGCTGGCCGAACTGGAGGCGGGTTGCTCCGCACCGGTAGGCGCGATCGCTGAGGTGGTCGAGTCGATCGATGAGGACGGTCGAGTCTTCTTGGAGCTGTCGCTGCGCGGCTGCGTGGCGACGCTGGACGGATCCGACGTGATCCGTGCGTCCGGTATCGGGACCCCCGATCGGGCACGAGAGCTGGGGCTCTCGGTGGCCGCGGAGCTTTTCGAGCTGGGTGCACGCGAACTGTTGGACGAACGCGGGAGAGACGTATGAGCTTGCGAGGACGCAAGAACAAGCCCGGCCACATCACGTTCGTCGGCTCAGGGCCCGGGGATCCGGGGCTGCTGACAACGCGTGCCCGCAGCGTGTTGGCCAACGCCGCCCTGGTCTTCACCGACCCCGACGTGCCGGAGGCGATCCTGGCCCTGGTGGGCTGCGAGTTGCCGCCTCCCTCCGGTCCGTTGCCCCCTGTCGCCGCCGCGGTGGCCCCCAAGCCCGGCGCCGACGATGCCGCGGCCCAGCCGGATGCCGATGCGGGCGAGACGTCGGTCGACGCCGTCATCCCCGGTGGTCCGGACGTGCGGCCCGCGCTGGGTGATCCGGCCGAGGTCGCCAAGACACTGGCGAACGAGGCTCGTACCGGAGTCGACGTGGTGCGTCTGGTCGCGGGCGACCCGCTGTCGGTCGACTCGGTGATCACCGAGGTCAACGCGCTGGCCCGAACGCAGCTGAACTTCGAGATCGTCCCCGGCCTGCCCGACACCTCCGCGGTGCCCACCTACGCGGGATTGCCGCTCGGGTCGGCGCACACCGTCGCCGACGTGCGCGGCGACGTCGACTGGGCGGCCCTGGCGGCTGCGCCGGGTCCGCTGATCCTGCACGCGACGGCGTCGCACCTACCGGAGGCGGCGCGCACGCTGATCGAGTACGGCCTCGCCGACAGCACGCCTGCCGTGGTCACCGCCAACGGGACCACGTGCCAGCAGCGCTCGGTGGAGACCACCCTCGGCGGACTGCTCGACAAGGCAGTGCTGGACCGGCCTGCCGGCATCGACGCCGCAGGCCCGCTGACGGGGACGCTGGTCGTCACGATCGGCCGTACCGTCGCCAACCGCGCCAAGCTGAACTGGTGGGAGAGCCGCGCCCTGTACGGGTGGACCGTGCTGGTGCCGCGCACCAAGGACCAGGCCGGCGAGATGAGTGATCGCCTGGTCGGACACGGGGCCCTGCCCATCGAGGTGCCGACCATCGCAGTCGAGCCGCCCCGTAGCCCGGCCCAAATGGAAAGGGCCGTCAAGGGTTTGGTGGACGGCAGGTTCCAGTGGGTGGTGTTCACCTCCACCAACGCCGTGCGTGCCGTATGGGAGAAGTTCAACGAGTTCGGGCTCGACGCCCGCGCGTTCTCCGGCGTCAAGATCGCCTGTGTCGGTCAGGCCACGGCCGAACGCGTGCGCGAATTCGGGATCAATCCGGAGCTGGTGCCCACGGGTGAGCAGAGCTCGCTCGGCCTGCTCGACGAATTCCCGCCGTATGACGACATTTTCGATCCGGTGAACCGGGTGCTGCTGCCGCGTGCCGACATCGCCACCGAGACACTGGCCGAAGGTCTGCGCGAACTCGGTTGGGAGATCGAGGATGTCACGGCCTATCGCACGGTTCGGGCCGCTCCGCCGCCGGCGCACACCCGCGAGATGATCAAGACCGGCGGGTTCGACGCCGTGTGCTTCACGTCCAGCTCGACCGTGCGCAACCTCGTCGGCATCGCGGGTAAGCCGCACGCCCGCACCATCGTTGCCTGCATCGGGCCCAAGACGGCGGAGACCGCAGCCGAGTTCGGTTTGCGTGTCGACGTCCAGCCCGAGGTGGCCGCGGTCGGACCTCTGGTCGAGGCGCTGGCCGAGCACGCCGCCCGGTTGCGGGCCGAGGGCGCGCTGCCGCCCCCGCGGAAGAAAAGCCGCCGCCGCTAGCCGAGGAGCCGATCAGTGGGGTTTCCCCGACACCGCCCCCGGCGGCTGCGGACCACGCCGGCGATGCGCCGGTTGGTGTCCCAGACCACGCTGGAGCCACGGCATCTGGTGCTGCCGATGTTCGTCGCCGACGGTCTCGATGCGCCGCGGGACATCGAGTCCATGCCGGGCGTCGTCCAGCACACCCGGGAGTCCTTGCGCCGGGCCGCCGCCGACGCGGTCGCCACGGGGATCGGCGGCCTGATGCTGTTCGGGGTGCCGCGCGAGGACGACAAGGACGCCACCGGCAGTGCCGGTGTCGACCCCGACGGCATCCTCAACCGGGCGCTGCGGGATCTGTCGAGGGATCTCGGTGACGAGACCGTGCTGATGGCCGACACCTGTCTCGACGAGTTCACCGACCACGGTCATTGCGGCGTCGTCGACGCCAGCGGTCGTGTCGATAATGACCTCACCAACCGTCGATACGTGGAATTAGCTGTGGCACAGGCGAATTCGGGTGCGCACATGGTGAGCCCCAGCGGCATGATGGACGGTCAGGTCGTGGCGATCCGCGACGGTCTCGACGCCGCCGGGTACACCGACACCGCGATCCTGGCCTACGCCGCCAAGTTCGCGTCCGGGTTCTACGGGCCGTTCCGCGACGCGGTCGGGTCCAGCCTGCAGGGCGACCGCCGCACCTACCAACAGGATCCGGGCAATGCGCGTGAGGCGTTGCACGAGATCCAACTCGACATCGACGAGGGCGCCGACATCGTCATGGTCAAGCCGGCGATGTCCTACCTCGACGTGGTGCGCGCGGCCGCCGACATCTCGCCGGTTCCCGTTGCCGCCTACCAGGTGTCGGGGGAGTACTCGATGATCGCCGCAGCCGGCGAGAAGGGCTGGATCGACCTGCCCACCGTGGTGCTGGAGTCGCTCGCCGGGATTCGGCGGGCGGGAGCCGATGTCGTGCTGAGCTACTGGGCGGTCGACGTGGCCCGCTGGCTGTCGTGACGGGCCCGACCGAACAGCCCGTGCGGCCCGACGACTCGTCCCCCGCCGGGGCGCCCCCCACCCGGCCGCCGGACGTGGACACCGGGTTCTGGCTGTGGGTCGTCGCGCTGCCCTTGATGACGGCAGGCTCCATCATCGACACGCTGACCGCGCAACGCCCCCAGAGCGCCCTGGTTCTGGCGATCTCGGTGATGTTCGTGGTGCTGCTGGCCGCGGTCGTGCTGACGTTCCAGTTCCTGATGCGCCAGGGTTACCGCTGGGCGCGCACGCTGCTGACCGGCGGCGCGATCGCGGCGGTGGTGTTCTCGGTGTCCACGCTGTTCAGCGTCGAGCGCCCACCGGCGGCGGCGTTCGCCTATGCCGCGTGCGTGATCGTCGGCTCCGTGCTGATCGTGGGCGGGGCGTACCTGCTGCATCGCAAGGACTCCCACGACTTCTTCACGCGCTGATTCGCTAGGCTGACCCGACCATGACCGCCCCATCTCCATCGAGCAGGCCGCGAGTCGTCGATGCCGCGTTCTGGTGCTTCGTCGGTGGCGCGGTGGTGATGATCGTCGGCGGGCTGATGGCGTCGACGGCCTCGTTCGAGGCCGCGCGCGCGTACCTGCCCGCCAGCATGACCGACGATCAGGTACGCAACTACCTCATGCTTTATCGCGGGACCGGCATCGGTTCCATCGTGGCGGCGGCGGCGCTGGCGTTCCTGGCCGGTCGCGCGCGCCGGGGTGACCGACGCTTCCGCCTCGCGACCCTGGGGCTTGCGTTCGCCACGGTCGCGGTCATCGGGTTGATGGCGATCGGAATCGGCGTCGCGCACCCGATCGTGCTGCTGTCGCTGTTGCCGATCCTCGTCGGGGCGGCGCTGATCGTCAGGCCGTCGGCGCGCGACTGGTATGCCGAGGAGGCGACGTCATGACCGAGTCCGCCGGCGACCGCGTCGCGGCTCCCGAGGTGCTGTTCTCCGAGAACGGTGCCAGCTGGCTGTGGCTGCTGGCTGGGCCCGCGGCCGGCATCGCCATGGCGATGATCCAGCTCTCGGCCGGCTACGGCATCCAGTGGATGGTGCCCGGCCTGTTCTTCGTGCTGGTCTCAGGCTTCCTCGCGGTCCAGGTCAAGGCGGCGCGGATTCACACGTCGGTGGAGCTGACCACCGAGAAGCTGCGGCAGGGCACCGAGGTCACGCTGACCGACGACATCCTGCGGGTGTATCCGGAAGCCAGCGGACACGAGACGCCGAAGTGGCAGTACGCGCGGGCGCTGGGCGAGCTCACCGGCGTGCCCCGCGGTCGCACCGGAATCGGTGTTCGGCTCACCAACGACCGCACCGCGCAGGCCTGGGCCCGCAAGCACCAGCAACTGCGCGCCGCGCTGACCAACCTGGTCGAGGAACGCATCCCGCCCGAGCCTGCGTCATGAGCCGCCGACGCGCGGTGCTGGAGCTGGTGCTGGCCGCGCTCGCCGCCGTCGGGGCGGTGGCGTCATGGCGGGCCGCGATCTCGGAGGCGGTCGTCGCCCCGGTGCTGGCTGGGGAGCCCTCGACCGTGTCGCAGGTGTACTCCGCGCCGATGCTGACGCTCTCACTGATGCTGGCGACGCTGGCCGGGGTGCTCGCCGTCGTGGGCGCCGCACGCCTGCGCCGCCGCGCGTCCACCGCGAAATAGCATTCCGGCTCGTTCCGGGAACCCGGTCCGCGACCCTGGCTTCACTCTCACGACCGCTCACCCGCGGCTGTAACTCTCGCCACACCCGTCTTGGTACAAAGTGCAAAATCTGTAACACTGTCGCGCATGACGGAGCTGGCAGACAAGCGCGGACACCTCGACGGAGCCGAACCGGATGCGCTGCTGGGACCACAGTCGCTGGTCTGGCGATGGTTCGGCGACAACCGCATGTACCTGATCGGCCCTCGCCCCGCGGTGCTGCAGAACATGCTCGCCGAGCTCGGTCAGGGCGTCTACGACCACTCGACGTTCTTCGCCGACACCGCCGAACGCCTGCGGCGCACGATCCCGCCGATCTTCAACACGGTCTACGGATCCGACGACGACAACGCCGGCCTGCAGGTCCGCGACTTCCACCACCACGTCAAGGGTGAGATGCCCGGCCCCGAGGGCGGAGAAGCCCGCAGGTACCACGCCCTGGATCCCGACACGTACTTCTGGGCTCATGCCACGTTCGTCGAGCAGATCTACTACTTTGCCAACACCTTCGTGAAGCGCCTCACCGACGCCGAGCGCGAGCAGATCTGGCTGGAGTCCAAGACCTGGTACCGCCGCTACGGTGTCAGCGACCGCCCGATGCCCGCGACCTACGCCGAGTTCGAGCGGTACTGGGACCGGATGATGGACCAGGTGGTCGTCGCGCACCCCACGGCCAAGTACGGCGTCGGCTACGTCACCAAGGGCTTCCCGAAACCCAAGGCCGTGCACCCGCTGGTGTGGCGGCTCGTCGCGCCGGTCTTCAATCCGCTGGCAGCCTTCCTGACCACCGGCGGCCTGCCGCCGCGGGCGCGCACGCTGCTGGGCCTGCCGTGGAGTGACAAGCAGGAACGCCGCTATCAGCAGTTCGCCGCACTCTGGCGGTCGCGGCCGGTGAACTGGATCTGGGACCATCTGCCCATGCGAGTGCGTTACAGCGGATACGCCGTCAAGGGCTATGCCCGGGGCTGATCAGTCGACCCGGCAGATCCTCGACGCCGCCGTCGTCGAGTTCGAACGGCACGGATTCCGCCGGGTCGCCCTCGACGATGTCGCGCGCCGCGCCGGCGTCAGCCGGACGACCATCTACCGCCGCTTCGCCAACAAGGACGAACTCGTCGGCGCCGTCATCGAACGGGAGAACGTCGCCTTGTTCGCCGACATCGCCGCCGAGCTGAAACAGTCTGGGCCACAGTCGAATTACTATGTCGAAGCCTTCACCCTGTCGATACTGAAGTTCCGCAGGCACCGCGTGCTGCACCAGATGATCACCGAGGAACCCGGGCTGGTGCTGCAGCTGGCCGCCCGTTACCACCGCGCGGCCATCGAGCGCATGGCCGAGGCGCTGCGGGTGATCTTCCCGCCCGGGTTCGCCGAGCGGATCGGCCCGGAGGCCGTCGACGAACTCGCCGACTGCATTCTGCGGTACGCCGCGATGGTGCTGCTGCTGCCGAGCGCACAGCCGGTGGAGACCGCCGACGACATCCGCGCGTTCGCGCGCCGGCACTTCCTGCCCAGCCTGCCGGTCGCCCTGCGCTCCGTGCCGGCCTGATCACTGCGCGCCCCTCGCTGTTTCGTGGATCACACATTCGGGCAGACCTACGGCCATGACCGCCGAAGAGAAGACCGAACAGCGTCAGGACAGCGAAACCCCGGACGTCGAGTTGGAGCACGTCACCGAGAGCCCCGACGCCGAGGCGCGCACCACCGAGAAACCCGAGATCACCGACGAGCACAAGCAGAAGGCTCAGGAGATGTCCAAGGCCTACTCCGAGGATCTGCAGACCACCACATTGCCCGGCAGCAGCGGCACGGTCTCGGGCACCGCGGTCACCGAGTGGGTGGACGACGAGGACAAGGGCAAGATCGAGACGTCGGCCGACATCGGCAACGTCGAGTACCGCAACACCGAGGAGTTCAAGAAGAAGTTGAACGAGTGACCCGGGACGTGGCCGTACCGGGCGTTCGCCCGTGTGCCTAATCTGAGTCGGTGACGACGCTCGATCAGATTGCGCCCGACTTCGTGGGCATGGCCCACTCGATCGTCTGGGCGTCTGTGGCCACAGTCGACGACGACGGACGACCGCGCACCCGGATTCTGCATCCGATCTGGGAGTGGGACGGTACCGACCTGTTCGGCTGGATCGCCACCGTCCCCACGCCGCTGAAGCGGGCGCATCTGGCCGCACATCCCGAGGTCTCGGTCAGTTACTGGACCACGACGCACGACACCTGTTCCGCCGAGTGCCTGGTGGAGTGGTACACCGACGACGAGACCTGTGCCGAGGTGTGGCAGAAGTTCGCGACGGGGCCCGAGCCGGTGGGGTACGACCCGGCCATCATCCCGATGTGGAAGGACGGGCCGACGTCGCCGGAGTTCGCGGTGCTGCGGTTGACCCCGTACCGGTTGCGGGTGATGCCGGGCACCGTGATGACCAAGGGCGAAGGCACGGCCGTGACGTGGAGTGATCACAGTGGTCGCCGAGACTGAGCAGAGCGTGGACCGCCTGCCGCTGGCGCCCCGGAATCCGTTGCCGTATCGCCAGCTGCTCAAGCTGGTGCGCACCCTCGACACGGGGCAGTTGCAGGTCCGGCGGGCCGGCGGGCCGGTCACCCGCGTTCAGGTGGCGCCGAAGTGGCTGTTCCCGCCGCTGGTCGCGGTGTTCTCACCGGAGAGCATCCGCGATGTGCTGGGCCGCAACGACGCGTTCGCCGAACGGTGCATCGTCCACGAAGAAGTGCAGAACATGGCCGGGGACAGCCTGTTCGTGCTGCCCAACGAGCCGTGGCGGCCCCGCAAGCGCGCGTTGCAACCGGTGTTCACCAAGCACAACGTCCGCGCGTTCGGTGGGCACATGTCCCACGCCGCGCAGCGCTTCGTCGATGCGTGGCACACAGGTGGCGAGGTGGATCTCGACATCGAATGCCGCCGGATCACCATGCAGTCGCTGGGTCGGTCGGTGCTCGGCGTCGACCTCAACGAGCGCGCCGACGTGATCGCCGAGCACATGCACGTCGCGTCGGGGTACACAGCCGATCGCGCGCTGCGGCCGATCCGGGCGCCGCGGTGGTTGCCGACACCGGCGCGACGGCGTGCCCGCGCCGCGGTCGCCGCGATGCTCGAGGTCACCGCCGAGATGCTGCAGGCGTGCCGCGACGACCCGGGCCGGGATGCCCCGCTGGTGCGTGCCCTGATGGACGCCACCGACCCCGAGACCGGACTGGGGTTGTCCGACGACGACATCTGCAACGACCTGCTCATCTTCATGCTCGCCGGCCACGACACCACCGCGACCGCCCTGACGTACGCGCTGTGGATCCTCGGACACCATCCCGAGGTGCAGGACCGGGTCGCCGCTGAAGTCGCCGCGCTCGGTGACCGGGACCTCGAGCCGGCGGACGTGCCCCGGCTCGGCTACACCGTCCAGGTGCTGCACGAGGCGCTGCGGTTGTGCCCGCCTGCGGCCGGGGTGGGCCGGCTGGCGGTGCGCGACATCGCCGTGGACGGTCACCGCATCGAGGCGGGCACACTGGTCGCCGTCGGCATCTATGCGCTGCACCGCGATCCGGACATCTGGCCGGACCCCGACAGATTCGACCCGGATCGCTTCAGCCCCGAGAACACCGCCGCGCGCGCCCGCTGGCATTTCCTGCCGTTCGCCGGTGGGGCACGGTCGTGCATCGGTGAGCACTTCGCGCGGCTGGAGACGACGCTGGCACTGGCGACGATCATCCGCAGCATGCGGGTGAGCTCCCTGGACGCCGACTTCGCGGTGGACGTGCCGTTCACGACGGTGGCGCACGGGCCGATCCGCGCGCAAGTCACACCGCGTCGCCGACCGTCACAGCCGTAGGGGCACCCCGAGCAGGGCAATCACGCCGAGAGCGGCGACCATGGCGGCGACGATGGAGGCGATCGAGTACCGCATCGGGCCGAAGTCGGCCCTCAGCGCCGCCAGTTCCTGTCGGTGCTGGAGCCACGCCAGGATCAGCGCGGTCAGACCGACGACGATCATGGCGGCACCGAACGCCAACGGGCTGATGAACGGGTCGTCGAGCCGCTCGCTCTCCGACAGGTACCGGAAGATCTGATAGATGGTGAAGCCGAAGGCGATCAGTGACGTGCTGGTCCGCGTCCACGCCATCAGTGTGCGTTCCAGCGCGAGACGGTTGCGCTCCGCGGCCAGTCGGGTGTTGTGGTCCGGCGCCGGGTCCGCCGGGGGATTCGTCACCGTGGGACGTCGGGCGGGTCACGCCGGAGCAGCACCGCCGAATCGAACGGCAGGCGGGCGAACACCGGCTTCATCACCCCGGTGACGTACGGAGCCGCCTCGGCCCTCGGCACCACCCGCGGGTCGCTGACCGGGAACGACCGCCCGTAGCGACGCAGGGTGCCGCCTCCGGCTGCGGTGATGTTCTTCAACCAGTCCCGGTCGGGCCCGTAGGTGAGCAGGATCGCGACTCCCTCGGCGGTGGAGAACACGGTCAGCGGTGTCCGGTAGCGCACGCCGGAGCGGCGGCCGGAGTGTTCCAGGATGCCCATCGTCGGGGCCCAGCCCGCCCACATCCGCTGGATCGGATTGGTGACGTGGCGGTTGAACCGGGCCAGCCACTGGGGTAACCGCATGCCTCATCATCGGTCAGCCGCGATCTCGACGTGCGGACTCGGTGTACTTCGGCGAAACTTGCGGTGAACTCGGCCCGGACCCACCGGCGCAGCGTCGCGACTCACACCGCTTCGGGCCCCACCGACCAGGAAGTGTCATGACCTCAGTCGATACCGCTCCTGCGCCATCCGGCCGCCCGCACGGGGCACACGATCTGGAAGCCGAGCTTTCGGTCATCCCGGAGTCCGCGAAGACCACCGACGTGGGCGGTCAGTTCTGGATCTGGGCGGGGGCGAACATCGCGCCGATCAACTGGATCCTGGGTGCGCTGGGCGTGACGATGGGGCTCGGACTCCTCGAGACGATCGCGGTCCTGGTGGTCGGCAATGCCATCGGCATGTCGTTGTTCGGGGTGTTCGTCGTGATCGGCCAGAAAACGGGCGTCACCGGGATGGTGCTGTCCCGGGCGGTTTTCGGCCGCCGCGGTGCCTACGTGCCGGCCGCCGTGCAGGCTCTGCTGTGCATCGGGTGGTGCGCCATCAACACCTGGATCGTGCTCGACCTCGTCATGGCGCTGCTCGGGCGCGTCGGCCTCGTCGACCCGGAGCTGAGCAACCACGCGGCCCGCATCGCGGTCGCCGCCGTCATCATGTCCATCCAGGTCGTGATCGCGTGGTTCGGCTACCGCCTGATCGCTGCGTTCGAACGCTGGACCGTGCCTCCGACGGTCGTCGTGCTGATCGCGATGACGGGCGTGGCCTGGTTCGGGCTCGACGTCGACTGGGGCTATTCCGGTGACGCCGCTTTAACCGGGGCCCAGCACTTCACCGCGATCACCGCCGTGATGACCGCGATCGGAATCGGTTGGGGCATCACCTGGTTGGGATACGCCGGGGACTACTCGCGGTTCGTCTCGACGAGTGTCCCGGCCCGCAAGCTGTTCGCCGCCAGCGCGCTCGGTCAGTTCATCCCCGTCATCTGGCTCGGCGCTCTCGGGGCCTCCCTGGCGACGCTGAGCACATCGTCGGACCCCGGCGAGATCATCGTCGACGCCTACGGTGTGCTCGCGATCCCGGTGTTGCTTCTCGTCGTGCACGGCCCGCTCGCCACCAACATCCTCAACATCTACACCTGCGCGGTGTCCACCCAGGCGCTCGACATCCGGGTCAACCGGCGGGTGCTCAACGTGATCATCGGCGTGGTCGCGATGGCCTGCGTGGTGTATTTCGTGCTCAACGGCGACTTCGCCCAGACCATCGACGCCTGGCTGGTCGGCATCGTCGGCTGGGTGGCGCCGTGGGCTGCGGTCATGCTCGTGCACTGGTTCGGTGTGGCGCGCCGGCAGATCGATGCCGCGACGCTGCTCACGCCGCCCGGCGAGTCGACCTTGCCCACCGTGCGCCTGTCGGCGCTGCTCGCGCTCGCGGTCGGCATCGTCTGCACCTGGCTGTTCATGTACGGGATGGTGCCGGTGATGCAGGGCCCGATCGCCATCGCGCTGGGCGGCGTCGACCTGTCCTGGCTCGCGGGCGGCCTGGCTGCCGGCTCGCTGTACGCCGCGCTGGAGATCCCGAAGGCGCGCCGCGCGACGACGTGACGGGATCCGCCTGCGTCCCGCGGGTGGTGCAGGTCACCTGTGCGCTCCTCTCCACTACACCCTGTAGTTGACGCTTTTGACCCGGCTGGGACACTGGTGCCATGAGCAGTACCGACCTGTCCGCGAAGCTTTTCGCCGACGCCTCCTCCGTGATCCCGGGCGGGGTGAACTCGCCGGTGCGTGCCTTCAGCGCGGTGGGTGGCACGCCCCGGTTCATCACGTCGGCCAATGGCTGCTGGCTGACCGACGCCGACGGCAATCGTTACGTCGACCTGGTGTGCTCCTGGGGGCCGATGATCCTGGGCCACGCACACCCCGCCGTCGTCGAGGCGGTGCAGCGCGTGGCCGCCGACGGCCTGTCCTTCGGTGCCCCGACCCCGTCGGAGTCCGAGCTGGCGCGCGAGATCATCGACCGCGTCGCCCCGGTCGAGCTGATCCGCCTGGTGAACTCCGGCACCGAGGCCACCATGAGCGCCATCCGGTTGGCTCGCGGCTTCACCGGCCGCGCCAAGATCGTCAAGTTCTCCGGCTGCTACCACGGTCACAGCGACGCGCTGCTGGCCGACGCCGGCTCCGGGGTGGCGACGCTGGGCCTCCCGTCCTCACCCGGGGTGACGGGCGCCGCCGCCGCGGACACCGTCGTGCTTCCGTACAACAACGTCGCGGCGCTGGAGGACGTGTTCGCCCGTTTCGGTGCCGAGATCGCCTGCGTCATCACCGAGGCCAGCCCGGGCAACATGGGCGTCGTCCCGCCGCTGCCCGGCTTCAACGCCGAGCTGCGCCGCATCACCGCCGCGCACGGTGCGCTGCTGATCAGCGACGAGGTGATGACGGGTTTCCGGGTCAGTCGCGCCGGGTGGTACGGCGTCGATCCGGTCGACGCCGACCTGTTCACGTTCGGCAAGGTGATGAGCGGTGGGCTGCCCGCCGCGGCATTCGGCGGACGGGCCGAGGTGATGCAGCGGCTGGCGCCGCTCGGGCCGGTGTACCAGGCCGGAACCCTCTCGGGTAACCCGGTCGCGATGGCGGCGGGGCTCGCCACGCTGCGGGCCGCCGACGACGCCGTGTACGCCACGCTGGACGCCAACGCCGACAGGCTGGCCGGCCTCATCACCGACGCGCTCACCGAAGCGGGCGTGGCACACCAGATCCCGCGCGCAGGCAACATGTTCAGCGTGTTCTTCGGTGACGGGCCGGTCACCGACTTCGCCACCGCGAAGGCCACCGAGACGTGGCGGTTTCCGGCGTTCTTCCACACGTTGCTCGACGCGGGCGTGTACCCGCCGCCGAGTGCGTACGAAGCCTGGTTCGTCTCAACGGCTCTCGATGACGACGCGTTCGGCAGGATCGCCGCCGCCCTGCCGGCGGCAGCCCGCGCCGCGGCACAGGCCACCGCATGACCGCGGCCAGGACCGTCGTGCACGTGATGCGCCACGGCGAGGTGTACAACCCGGAGAAGATCCTGTACGGCCGGCTGCCCGACTACCACCTGTCGGACCGGGGCCGCGCACAGGCTGAGGCCGTTGCCGAGTGGCTCGCATCCCGCGACATCACCCACGTGGTCGCCTCGCCGCTGGAGCGCGCACAGGAGACCGCCGCGCCGATCGCAGCCCACCACGGGCTGGCCGTGAGCACCGACGGCGAACTCATCGAGTCCGAGAACATCTTTGAAGGACAACGGGTCTCGCCCGGCGACGGCGCCCTGCGCGACCCCAGGAACTGGTGGCACCTGCGCAACCCCCGCACCCCGTCGTGGGGGGAGCCGTACACCCGCATCGCGGACCGCATGAAGCGCGCCGTGGCCCGCGCCAGGGAGGTCGCCGACGGGCACGAGGCGGTGTGCGTGAGCCACCAGCTGCCGGTCGAGACTTTGCGCCGGGCGATGACAGACAAGCCGCTGCACCACTTTCCGACCAGGCGCATGTGCAACCTGGCCTCGGTGACGTCGTTCTACTTCGACGGCGGTGACTGCGTGGGCTGGGGGTATGCGGAGTTGGCCGGGCAGTGAATTCTCTGGTGGCCCTCGGGCGCACGCTGGTGGCGGCGTGCGCTGCCACCGTCGTGTTCGCCGGGTGCTCCACGGGCAGTGACGCCGTGGCACAGGGTGGCACATTCGAGTTCGTGGCGCCCGGCGGCCAGACCGACATCTTCTACGACCCGCCCGCCGACCGCGGCACCCCGGGCCCGGTCTCGGGACCCGATCTGATGGACACCGACAAGACACTGTCGCTCGACGATTTCGCGGGCAAGGTCGTCGTGATCAACGTGTGGGGACAGTGGTGCGGCCCGTGCCGCACCGAGATCACCCAGTTGCAGCAGGTGTACGACGCAACCCGCGACCAGGGTGTGGCTTTCCTCGGAATCGATGTGCGGGACAACAACATCGATGCGCCCCGCGACTTCATCACCGACCGAGGGGTGACGTTCCCGTCCATCTACGACCCGTCGATGCGCACCATGATCGCGTTCGGCGGGCGCTACCCGGCCACGGTCATCCCGTCGACGGTGGTGCTCGACCGTGAGCACCGGGTGGCCGCGGTGTTCCTGCGGGAACTGCTCGCCCAGGATCTGCAACCGGTCGTCGAGCGGCTGGCCGCCGAGAAGCCCGACGCATGACCATCGAGGTCGACCAGTTGACCGCCACCGGCCCGCTGGCGCTGGCCGTGGGCATCAGCGCGCTGGCCGGGCTGGTGTCGTTCGCCTCCCCGTGCGTGGTGCCGCTGGTGCCGGGCTACCTGTCGTATCTGGCCGCGGTGGTGGGGGTGGACGGCAACCCGACCGACACCGGCGGTGTCGCGGTGCGCACCGCGCGCCTGCGGGTGGCGGGGGCCGCCGCGCTGTTCGTGGCCGGCTTCACCGTGGTGTTCGTGTTGGGCACCGTGGCCGTGCTGGGAATGACGACTGCCCTGATCACCAATCAGCTGCTGCTGCAACGGATCGGCGGGGTGGTCACGATCCTGATGGGGCTGGTGTTCATCGGCCTGGTCCCGGTGCTGCAGCGCGACACCCGGTTCACACCTCGTCAGATCTCCACCCTCGGTGGCGCCCCGCTGTTGGGCGCGGTGTTCGCGCTGGGGTGGACGCCGTGCCTGGGCCCCACGCTGACGGGCGTGATCGCGGTGGCCTCGGCCACCGAGGGCGGCAATGTCGCCCGCGGCGTGGTCCTCGTCGTCGCGTACTGCCTGGGACTGGGAATCCCCTTCGTGCTGTTGGCATTCGGCTCAGCGAAGGCTGTCGCGGGGTTGGGCTGGCTGCGTCGACACACCCGCACCATCCAGATCTTCGGCGGCGTGCTGATGATCCTCGTCGGTGCCGCGCTGGTCACCGGACTGTGGAACGAGTTCGTGTCGTGGGTGCGTGATGCGTTCGTCAGCGACGTGAGGCTGCCGATCTGATGCCGTCCCTGTCGCCTGTCGCGCTGGTCCGCAACACCTGGCGCACGCTCACCTCGATGGGCACCGCGCTGGTGTTGCTGTTCCTGCTCGCCCTCGCCGCGATTCCGGGCGCCCTGCTGCCCCAGCGCAGTCTCAACGAGTCCAAGGTCGCCGAATACCTGGCCGAGCACCCGACGCTGGGCCCGTGGCTGGATCGCCTGCAGGCCTTCGACGTGTTCTCCAGTTTCTGGTTCACCGCGATCTACGTGCTGTTGTTCATCTCGCTGGTGGGCTGCCTGACTCCGCGGATGCTCGAACATGTCCGCAGCCTGCGGGCCACGCCCGTCGCCGCGCCGCGCAATCTGAGCAGGCTGCCCAAGCACCACAGCGCCGTGGTGTCAGGCTCCGACGTCGCCACGATGACGGCCGCCGTCGATCAACGGTTGCGGGGCTGGCGGCGCACCGTTCGCCGCGACGGTGACACCACAGAGGTGTCCGCGGAGAAGGGTTATCTCCGCGAGTTCGGCAACATCGTCTTCCACTTCTCGCTGTTGGGCCTGCTGGTTGCGATCGCCGCGGGCAAGCTGTTCAGCTACGAGGGCAACGTCATCGTCATCGCCGACGGAGGGCCCGGCTTCTGTTCGGCGTCCCCGGCGGCGTTCGACTCGTTCCGGGCGGGCAACACCGTCGACGGGACGTCGCTGTACCCGATGTGCGTGCGGGTCAACGACTTCACGGCCACCTATCTGGAGAACGGGCAGGCGGTCGGATTCCAGGCCAACATCGACTACCAGGCCGGCGGCAACCTGAACAGCGGCACCTGGCAGCCGTACCTGTTGAAGGTCAACGAGCCGCTGCGCGTCGGCGGTGACCGGGTGTACCTCCAGGGCCACGGTTACGCCCCCACGTTCACTGTGACCTTCCCGGACGGGCAGACCAGGACCCAGACGCTGCAGTGGCGTCCCGATGACCAGTTCACGTTCCTGTCGTCGGGTGCCATGCGATTCGACCCGCCGGGCGGCACCTATGCCGACGAGCGGGAGCGGCGCAAGAATCAGATCGCGATCCAGGGGCTCTTCGCCCCGACCGCGCAACTGGACGGCGCGCTGCTGTCGTCCCGCTTCCCCGAGATGCAGGACCCGGCCGTGGCCATCGACATCTACAAGGGCGACACCGGTCTGGACACCGGCCGTCCCCAGTCGGTCTTCGCGCTGGACGAGCGGATGATCGGCCAGGGTCGGCTGAACAAGATGGCCCGGGTCAACCTGAAGGTGGGCGAGGACACCCGGCTCGCGGACGGCACCGTGGTGCGCTTCGACGGGGCGATGCCGTTCGTCAATCTGCAGGTGTCACACGACCCGGCGCAGATCTGGGTGCTGGTGTTCGCGATGACGATGATGGGCGGGCTGCTGGTGTCGCTGATCGTGCGCCGCCGACGCGTCTGGGTGCGGCTGACGCCGGGCCCGGCGGGTACGGTGAACGTCGAGCTGGGCGGCTTGGCCCGCACCGACAACTCGGGGTGGGGCGACGAGTTCGAGCGGCTGACGACGCGGCTGCTGTCCGACGTCGACAGCACCGACACGGCCGCACCGCAGGAGCTGGGAAAGAAAGCGGAGCACTCATGAGCACGACCATCGACCTCGAGCTGGCTCGCTACTCCGACTGGGCGTTCACGTCGTCGGTGCTGGTGCTGGTGGCGGCGCTGCTGCTGCTCGCCGTCGAGCTGGCCTACAGCCGCAGCAGGAAAGTCGAGACCCGCGAGATGGTCGCCGCGGGCGCAGGCAGCGTCACCCGTGACAGTGCCGCGCCGGGTCGCGTCGTCGACGCACCGCGGCGCTCGTTCGACGAGCGGCTCGGCACATCGGGTGTCGCGCTGATCTACGTCGGCATCGTCGCGCTGTTCGCGTGCATCCTGCTGCGCGGGCTGTCCACCTCGCGGGTGCCGTGGGGCAACATGTACGAGTTCATCAACCTGACCAGCTTCTGCGGGCTGGTGGCTGCGGCCGTCGTGCTGCGCCGCCCGCAGTACCGCTCGCTGTGGGTGTTCGTGCTCGTCCCGGTGCTGGTGCTGCTGACGGTGTCGGGCAAGTGGTTGTACTCGCACGCGGCGCCGGTGATGCCCGCGCTGCAGTCCTACTGGTTGCCGATCCACGTCTCGGTGGTCAGCCTCGGGTCGGGCGTCTTCCTGGTCGCGGGCGTGGCCAGCGTCCTGTTCCTGCTGAAGATGTCGCGATTGGGTGAGCCCGGCCGCACCGACACCATCGGCCAGATCGTCTCGAAGCTGCCCGACGCCCAGACGTTGGACCGGATCGCCTATCGCACAACCATCTTCGCGTTCCCGATCTTCGGGTTCGGTGTCATCTTCGGCGCCATCTGGGCGGAGGAGGCGTGGGGCCGCTACTGGGGCTGGGACCCGAAGGAGACGGTGTCGTTCATCGCGTGGGTCATCTACGCCGCATATCTGCACGCGCGCTCGACGGCCGGCTGGCGGGACAGGAAGGCGGCCTGGATCAACGTGGCCGGCTTCGTGGCGATGGTGTTCAACCTGTTCTTCATCAACCTGGTGACCGTCGGCCTGCATTCGTACGCCGGCGTCGGCTGAGGCGAACAGAGAGGGGCTCGACCGTTGTCAGAGGTGCCGGGCGGATTCCGCGCGCAGCTGCGATTCTCTGATCCGATGGCGCCGGTGCCCGCCGAATGGACCGCACCGACGCCTCCGGGCGGTACCCCCCCGGTGATGCCGGCAGACGGTGGCGGCGCCGACGCGGCGCCCTACCTCGACCCGTCGACGGTCGCACTGCTCGGTACCGCGACGCGCGGTCCGTCGGCCGGCTGGCGCAAGTGGCTCTACCGGGGATCGGGCCGGCTCGTCGACCTCGGTGACGGCGCGAAAGTGGTCCGGCACAACGCTCTCGTCGCGCAGGCACAGCGGCCGGTGCGGGGCTGCTACCGGATCGCGATGATGTCCCAGAAGGGCGGGGTCGGCAAGACGACGATCACCGCGACGCTGGGGGCGACGTTCGCGTCGGTCCGCGGCGACCGCGTGATCGCCGTGGATGCCAACCCCGATCGCGGCACGCTGAGCCAGAAGGTGCCGCTGGAGACGCCCGCCACGGTGCGGCACCTGCTCCGCGACGCCGAGGGGATCTCCGCGTACCGCGACGTCCGCCGGTACACCTCGCAGGGACCCAGCCGGCTCGAGGTGCTCGCCTCCGAAAGCGACCCCGCGGTGTCGGAGGCGTTCAGCGCCGCCGACTACTCGCGTGCGGTGCAGGTGCTCGAACGCTTCTACAGTGTGCTGCTCACCGACTGCGGCACCGGCATGCTGCACTCGGCGATGTCGGCGATCATCGACAAAGCTGACGTTTTGGTGATCATCAGCTCAGGGTCGGTGGATGGGGCGCGTAGTGCGTCGGCGACGCTGGATTGGCTCGACGCTCACGGTCACGACGACCTCGTGCGCAACTCGATCGCCGTCATCAACGGAGTGGGGTCGCGGTCCCGAAAAGGTGGCAAGGGCTTCGGCGGCGGCGCCAAGGGCTCGGCGAAGGTCGATCTCGACAAGGTGGTCGACCACTTCACGAGGCGTTGCCGTGCGGTGTGCCAGGTGCCGTTCGATCCGCATCTCGAAGAAGGCGCCGAGATCGGCCTGGACCGGCTCCGCGCCGAGACACGAGAGTCGTTGCTGGAGTTGGCCGCAACGGTGTCCGAGGGCTTCCCCGGCGCGCGCAGGCAGGGCGGCCCGGTCAGCTAGCGGGCGGGACCTTCGGTCTCGGGCCGCGGCTGGTCGTCGCTCGGGTTGATCCGTCGCAGAAAATCCGGATCGTCGTCGGGTCCGATCACCCGGGTGCGCGGTCGATTCGCATACATCTGTGCCGCCCGCCAGCCAAGGTAGACCAGTGCGGCCAGGACAAGAATCAGGAGCAGATAAGCCACTCAAAACCTCCTTCCTGTCAATATACGCGTCATCGGTAGGCTCAGATTCGTGTCAGATGACCCACGGACCGGATCCCGGCTGTACCTGGACGTGCTCGCCTACATCGGGGCGCGCCTGGCCCTGGTGGTCGTCACGACGGCGGTCATCCTCGGCATCGGATCGCTGATCGGGATCCGGGAGTTCCCGATCGTGATCGCGCTCCTGTTCGCCATCGTCATCGCGTTGCCGTTGGGCATCTGGGTGTTCAGTCCGCTCCGGCGCCGCGCCACCGCGAGCATCGCCGTGATCGACGAGCGTCGCCGTCGCGACCGCGAACAGCTGCAGGCGCGGTTGCGCGGGGCCGGCGATCCCGCCGCGGGTCCGGGAACGGCAGCGCCGACCGACACCTGACCCGGCAAACGGGTTTGTGCGTCTGAATAGGGCATTTACCTGCTTGGCTATTCCGCTTGCCGGGTAACCCGGGTCACATGACCAATCCGCAGGTGATGGCCCGTCCCGCGGGCACCAGTAGTCACAGAGGTATCAGCAACCACAGGGATGCGACCGGCCGGCGGCTCTACCGCCGCTGGATCGACGAACTGTGGGCCGGGCGGCGCATCGCCGCAGAGTTGGTGGCGCCCGACTTCGTCGGGCATTGGCCCACCCGCGACGTGCGTGGACCCGACGGATTGCAGGCCGTCATCGACGACACCAGGAGCACGCTGCGCGAACTCCGGTTCGTCGTTGAGGTGGGACCGATGTGCGACGGCGACATGATCGCGGCCCGCTGGATCGGCACGGGTTCCGGCGAGCACGGGCCCGCCCGGTTCACCGGCAACGATCTGCTGCGAATCTCGGACGGCAAGATCGTCGAGTACTGGGCGGGCGCGGCCCGCTCCTGACCTGCCCGAGGGCGGTCAACCCGCTGCGGCGTCGCGCAACAGCTGTTGCAGCGCCTCCAGCGGGTCGCCGCCGACGTCGAGGGTGCGCGTATCCGGCAGCTCGCCCGGATCGGGCACCTCGGTGGGCGCGGCCGGGAGCGCGGGGGCAGCGGCCGGCGGCGGGGGTGGCGGTGGCGCGAGGGGTGCCACCGTCCCCAGGCCGTTGATCTTCGCCGTGACCCGGGCGGCGGCATCGGCGCGGACGGCCCGCCGGTCGGCATCGGGGTCGTCGTTGCCGGAGAAGCAGCCGTCGGGGGCGTCGGCGATCACCGACAGCGCGCTGTCGTAGCGCTGGCGCGCCACGTCGAGCCGCGCCTCCCAGGCGTCGATGTCGCCCTGGCGTTCTCTGACGAGCTCGAGGTTGACCCGCACCGGGCACGACTGGCTCGCGTCGGTGCGCGCCAGGACCGCGGAGAACTGCGCGTCGGCGTCGTCGAGCCGGTCTTCGAGCACTGCCAGCCCACCCGCGGCGAACGCGGCGTTGGCCGGTTCGGCGACGTTGAGGATCCGCAGCAGCGACACATCGTCCCGCAGCCCGCCGATCTCACCGGCGGCGAAGTGGCGTTGCGCCGAATCCCCGATCACCACCACCGATATCAGCTTCACCGCCAGCACCAGCGCAACGATCGCCACAGGCGCCGACAGCACCAGCAGCCGTCGTCGCATCCGCACCCTGGCCGGTACGTGGGTCACGGCAGCACCACCTTCCTTGTGGCCCTGGCGCGCAGCAGATCCCTTGTGGTCAGGTAGATCTCACTGATCAGCAGCAGCGAGGCAAGCATGGTCAGGGCCCAGTACAGTTCGGTGCGGCGCGGCGTCCCGGGGTCCACCGCGTCGGTCATCGGCTGGTCCTCCGCCACCCCGATCCGGGGAAGCGCCTCCCCGGCGGCGCGCTGCACATAGGGCAGGCCGAGCTGATCGGCGATGCTGCGCAACGAGTTTCCTCCCGCGCTCCCGGTGCCGTAGCCGAGCACCGCTCCGCCGTCGATGCCGCCGGTGTCGAACACCCCCTGCGTCACGGTGGACTCTGCGGCACCCGAGCCCAGGTAATAGACCACATTCGGCGCCTGCGGATACTGCTGGCCGGCCGCTATCAGCTGATACCGCAACACGTTGGCGGCCGCGCCCGCGTTGACCTCGGTGCCGGCGGCGGTCGGGCCGGGATAGGGGTTGAGCGTCTCGACCACCGGCGTCAGGCTCCACGCGTCGGCCGACAGCGGCCAGTCGATGGCGGGCCGTGAGGCGAACGAGATCACGGCGAACCGTGCCCCCGGATGGGCGCTGATCAGCTCCGCCATGTCGTCCCGGATGCCCGACATCCGTGGTGCACCGCCGAAATCGGGGATCGCAGAGTCCGCCGACCTGTCCACGACGAAGTACACGTTCGCGCCGTCCTGGGGACGTTGCACCGGCTCGGACTGGGTCGACGACCCCGTCACGGGGCGTGCGGCGGCGAGCAGCACCAGCAGCATCACGACAGTGGTGGTGGACCACCGCAGAAGCGCGCCGCTGCCCGTGGCGGCAGCTCCGCGCAGCGCCACCGCGCGCAGCACGACGAGCGTCACCGCGATCACGGCCAGCAGCAGCGGGGGCAGCACCGGCTCGAACGTCATCGCCGCACCGCCATCAGCGATACGCCCAGCAGTGCCGCCAGCGCCAGCGCGGCAATCAGGGCCACCGCGGGGGAGTCCTCCCTGGAGTCGGCGCGATCCGACGATGCGGCCAGCGTCGCGGCGCGAATGGCGTCGAGCGCAGCGTACATGTCGGCGGCCTGGTACCGGAAGAACTGTCCCCCCGTCGCACCGGTGAGCGCGCTCAGCGACTCGGTCTCGCGACCGGGCGTCGCGATCGCGTTGATCTGCGCGCCGGCCCGCTGCGCCATCTCGGTCACCTGGGCGTCGGTGTACAGCGACGGTCTGCTGTCGTCCGGGGATCGCAGTGCCCCCGGCCCCAGGTAGACCAGCGACCGTCGGGTGTCGCCGGCGGTCTCGAAGCCGGGAAAGCCGGTGAGGCACAGGGCCAGTACGTCGGCAACGGTCGGCGCATAGTCGTCGTAGTCGATCGGCGCGACGAACGGCGGCGCTGTCGGCGCGGCCCGCGCGAAGTCGGCGAGCCGGCCGGCGGCGAACTGGTAATCGCGGGTCAGCGGGATCAGCCGCCGGTTCAGCGACGTCAGACCGATGCGTTCGGAGCCGTACGTGGTGGCTGCGCGCGCGAAGTAGCCGAGGAACTGCCCGCTGGCCTCGTCGGTGACGGGTGCCGCGCTGCACAGCATGATGTCCTCGCGCGGCGGTGCGGCGTCAGAGTCCCAGAACGTTCCCGTCGGGCGCGCGCTGGCCCATGCGGTCGCCGTGAACAGCAGCATCAGCAGCGCCAGCGCCACCGCGGTGACCCGGGTCTGCCTGCGCACCACGGCCCGGTACTCCGGCAGCCGGGTGAGCCGGACGGTGTTGGCCAGCGGGACCTGACGGTCCTGCCTGCCCCGGACAGGCAGCAGCAGCGCCAGCGCCACGGCAAGCACCAGAGCGCCCAGCCCAGCCGCGGCCACCGGCCACCAGGTCAGCTCCACGTGCGGATCAGCTCTTCGGTCTGCTCGCCCAGCAGTCCGACGTCGGCGGTGGAGGCGCTGTCGAACTGTGCCTCACCGAGTGCTTCCAGCACCGGCGCCGCCGCGGCGAGATCGCTTGCGGCAAGCGCACGCAGCTGCATGTACTGGGCCCGCTCGCCGGTGGCCTGATGCAGGAAGCTGCGCAGGGTGGCGCTCAATGCCGCGCCGGCCTGCTCGGCCGACAGCTCGCCGTCGCGGTGCCGGCCGGTGATCGCCCGGACGGCCCTGGCGAAGCGGTATCGGAGCAGACGGGCGTGCAGGCCCCTGACCCAGGGCATCCGCCGGAGCCGGTGCGACGGCATGGTCGCAATGAGAACCAGTGCGTACCAACCGATCACAACCAGAAGCAGCGCCACGCCGAGCCACAGCCACTGCGTCGAGTAGCCCGGTGGTCCGCTGACGAACTTCAGCAGGTCATCCGGCACGCGACCACACCCTCGTCATCTCGGTGACGCCGGTGCGGATCTGCGCGGAGCTGGCGACGGTCACATGCGGAACACCATTGCCGGTCAGCAACTCCGTCAGCCGCTGGGCGCGTCGCTCCTCGGAACGCCGGTAGGCGGCCATCACCCGCGGGTCCGCGGCGGCCGCACCCAGCACCGGTCTGCCGGTCGCGACGTCGTAGCCGCCGTCGCGCACATCCGTCGCGGGTCGGTCGGCGACCATCGCCCACATCACGTCGTGGCGCGCCGTCAGCCGGGACAGGGCGTCGTCGAGGCGGTCGTCGGGTTCGGGTTCGTCAGAGATCACGACGATCAGCATCGAATGCCGGTAATGCGTGGCCACATAGTTCAGTTGGCAGACGATGTCGCTCGGTCCGTGCTGCCCGGCGTGGCTGTGGTAGCTCTGCAACATGGCTTCGATGTGGTTCTCGCCGCGCCGCTGACGCACCCGCAGGCTGCCGCGGCCATCGCCGTACACCAGCCCGATCTCGTCGGCGCGGCCCAGCGTGATCAATCCGATCGCACCCATGACATGAAGTGCTACTTGACTTTTCGTCTCATTGCCGGGGGTGACGGCCCGCATGTTACGGCCCGCGTCGGCGACGATGAGGACCTTGTGATGCTTCTCGGAGACGAAGCGTTTGATCAGCACGCTGGCTGAGCGGGCAGAGGCCTTCCAGTCGATATCGCGGACGTCGTCACCCGGAACGTAGGGCCGTAGCTCGTCGAATTCCATTGTGCGGGTGTGTAACAGCGCATGGCGTCCACCTTCGAGCATGCCGCGGGTGTCGGTGCCGAAGTGTGCTCGTGCCCTGTTGAGGTGCGTGCCCACTATGTGCCGCCGCTCAGGGGACCCGGACCGCTTGCAGGACGGCGTCGATGACCCTGTTGGGGGTGACGCCTGCGCTGGCGGCCTCGAACCCGAGGATCAGCCGGTGCTGCAGGACGCGGTGCGCGAGATCGGCGATGTCGCCGGGGATGACGTGGTTGCGGCCTGCCAGCACGGCGAGTGCCCTGGCCGATGTGCACAACGCGATGGTCGCGCGGGGGCTGGCGCCGTACTCGATCAGCCGGGCCAGGTTGCTGGGCAGGTAGTTCCCCGCGTCCCGGGTGACTCCGACCAGGCGGCTGGCGTAGAGCATCAGGTCGCGGCTCATGTGCACGTGCCGGGTCACCTGCTGCAGGTGACGGACATCGTCGAGGGTGGCGACCGGCCGTGCGTGGTGGCCTCTGTCGTACAGCCCGGCGTCCAGGCGGGTGAGCACCTCGACCTCCTGCTCCGGCGACGGGTACCGCACGATCTCCTTGAGCAGGAAGCGGTCGGTCTGGGCTTCCGACAGCGCGTAGGTCCCCTCCTGGTCGACCGGGTTCTGCGTCGCGATCACCAGGAACGGCTCCGGGATCGGGTATTCCGTGCCCGCGATCGTGGTCTGGCGTTCCTCCATCGCCTCCAGCATCGCGCTCTGGGTTTTGGCGCTGGAGCGGTTGATCTCGTCGAGCAGCACCACGTTGGCGTGCACGGGACCCAGCTGGGTGACGAACGACGTGGTGGTGGCGTCGTAGATCTGCGTGCCGATGATGTCGCTGGGCAGCAGGTCGGGAGTGCACTGGATACGCCGGAACTGCCCGTCGATGGATTCGGCGATGACGCGGGCCGCTGTGGTCTTGGCCAGGCCGGGCACGCTCTCGAGCAGGATGTGCCCGCCCGTCAGCAGGCCGATGAGCAGTGTCTCCCGCAGGTGTTCCTGGCCCACGACCTTGGCCGAAAACGCCTCCGACAGGGCCGCGACGATCCGTCTGGCCGTTTCGGCGTCGGCGGGGGAGCCGGACTCACGAGGTATGGGCGCAGCAGTCATCTGGCGGGGTGTACCACGCGACTTCGGCGTGCAAACCGTCGCAGCACGACGGCGTCACCCCCAGGTCGTCGACAACACCAGCGCGCCGGCGACCGCCACCGCCCAGACCAGCATCGTCAGGCCGGTGTCCTTCAAGACGGGGATCAGCTCCCTGCCGCCCAGCCCGGTGCGCACCGGTGTGGCGGCGCGCACCGCCAGCGGCAGCGCCACCAGGCCGACCGCGCACCACGGCGTCGCGGCCATCAGGACCAGGGTCAGCGCGAACGCCACCACCAGCAGCGCCTGGAACAGCACCCGCGTCTTCGCGTCGCCCAGGCGCACCGCCAGCGTGATCTTGCCCGACTCCGCGTCGGTCGGGATGTCGCGCAGGTTGTTGGCCACCAGCACGGCCGAGGACAGGCAACCTGTCGCGACAGCCAGCGTCGCGCCGACCCAGTCGATTCGCAAAGCCTGGGTGTACTGGGTGCCGAGCACGGCGACCAGGCCGAAGAACACGAACACCGCGACCTCGCCGAGGCCCAGATACCCGTACGGCTTGGAACCGCCGGTGTAGAGCCACGCCCCCGCGATGCAGACCGCACCGACGGCGATCAGCCACGGTGCGGAGAACCACGCGAGTACCAGGCCGGCGACCGCACCGATGCCCAGGCTCACTGCCGCGGCGGCCAGCACCGACTTCGGTGTGGCCAGCTTCGAACCCACGAGCCGCAGTGGCCCGGACCGCACGTCGTCGGTGCCGCGGATGCCGTCGGAATAGTCGTTGGCGTAATTGACCCCGATGATCATCCCGACCGCGACGAGCAGGGCCAGCAGCGCCTTCCACCACGACGCGGCATCCAGCCACGCGGCGGCACCGGTGCCTGCGATGACGGGCGCGACGGCGTTGGGCAACGTGCGGGGACGCGCACCCTCGACCCACTGGGCGATACTGGCCACGACGGTCAGTCTTGCAGGTGCCGACCGTGGCAGACTGAGCGCATGGACGACCGACTGAGCAAGGCCGAGATCCGTAAGGATGCGGTGCAGGAGATCGTCGGGGCGGGGGCATCAGCTGTGGGCGAGGTGACGTCGATCATCACCTCGGCCGTCAAGGATGTCGCGAACGCCATCGGCGGATTCGCCACCGACGTCTTCGAGATTCGTGACGGCGCCAAGCGCGCGGCGCGGATCGCCGACCCCGACGACGAGTAGACGACGAGTAGTCGACGGTCAGCGCGCGGGCCGCTGGGCCCGGGTGGCCCCGATGCCCCACACCACCGAGCGGGTTGTGGTGCGCGCGTAGTTGTCTCGTGCGATCCCGGTGGCGGAGACCACCACCGAGCCCCAGTCCACCTCGGGATGTCCGACCAGCCTGCTCGGTACTTCGTTGAGATCGCCGAACATCGCGAGCCCGGCGAACGTCCCGCCGATCTCCGGATTGCGGTCGTCGGTGAGCCAGGGTCGCGGGGATTCGATGACGGTGCGCGGGGTCTGTGCCACGCCGCCGGACACCCGTGCGATGTCGTGCACGCAGGGGAACAGGAACGCCAGCGGCCAGCTGACGAGCACCGGTCCCCGGTCGGCCAGAAAGTCGTTGAGCGCAACGATCGAACGCAGCCGCGGACCGGTGAAGGCCAGCCATCCCGCGTCGTCGGTGCGGTCGTCCACGGCGTGGATGCGCACCCGGTCCGCGCCCGCAGGAACGTCGGCGGCGTCGACACCCACCGAACGCCACAGCGGGCGAGTGGGATCCTCGTCGGCTGCCGGCCGGTCGACGGGGGCGGCGGCCCCCAGCACGGCGACGCCGGCCGTGTCGGACCGGCCGAACTCCAGTGTCACTGTGCCCCGGCCCGAGATCGACAGGGCCACTCCGGCATCCGGCGCCAGTGGCGGCAGGGCGAACCATCCGGTGGTGATGTCGCCGGTGGTGTGGGGCCCGGATGCCCTGCTGCCCCACAGGAACTCCGAGGTGTTGACACCCGGGGGATCTGGTGGCGGCGCGCCCGGATAGAAACCGGTCATCGCGGTGAAACCGGATGACTCTCCGCCCGCTTCCGCCGGTGTGAGCACCGCGCCGTCGGGGAGCACCTCGATGTCGTCGGCCAGCCCGCAGACCCGGTCCGAGGAGATCCGGTTCAGGTTGACCATCGCGAGCGAGCCCGACGACCGGCGCAGCGGCGCCGTCGCGAACGTGCCCACCAGGACGGCCAGCAGCGTCCCGAAGGCCACCAGCGTCATCACTGCCGGCCCGAGCGCGCACATCTGCGCTGCCCGGACGCGGCGCAGCACGAGCACCACCGTCAGGCCTCCCGCGGCCAGGAGTCCGGCCCACAGCAGCGGGTTGTGCAGCGGCACACCGCCGGGCTGCACCGGGCCCGCCGCCCACGGTAGGTCGTAGACCGCGGGTATCCACCAGGCGTTCGGGCCGGCGAAGGCCAGCGCGGCGGCGCCGGCCAGCAGGACCGAGCCGGCGAGGCCGACGGCGGCGACGACGCGGTCGGGTGCACGCGCGCGGTGCACCAGCAGGATCACCGCGACCGTCGTGAACGACGCGAACACACCCGCGAGCGCCCCGAGGTGGTACGACCACTTCGACGGCCCGGCCGCGAGCAGCAGCAATGCGGCCACCACGACCGCGGCCAGCCGCACCGCCGCCGTGCCCAGCGGGTCGCGAGGCCGCCGGATGCCCAACGCGCACACCACCGGGACGAGGGCGACCGCGACGAGTACCGGCAATCGCTTGGCGAAGCTGCCCTGCTGGTCACCCTGCAGCAGGTGTTCGTACCGGACCGGCTCCTCGTACCAGGGCAGCGAGGGTCCGAAGTAGGTGTGCCAGTCGGTGGCGGTGACGAGCGCATCCCACGTCTGGTCCGCGAAGATCACCGAAAATCCCACGCAGCCAACGCAACACACCAGTGCCGCGGTCGCCGCGACGTATGTTCGACTCGGTGCCGTCGCGCGGGCCGCTGCGAGCAGACGGGGCAGCAGGACAAGGATCGGCGCGGCCACCAGCACGCCGTTCGGGCTGACCGGAACAGTCAGCCCGACAACGAGGGCCAACCAGCCGAGGTCAAGCGGGGTGCGGGCCCGCAGTGCCAGCGCGAGTGCCGCGGCCACGCCGAGCGCCACGTAGGACTCCGGTCGGGTCCCCAGGTTGAAGGGCAACCACGCGACCAGCAGGCAGACGGCGGCCAGCGCCCGCACCCGGGCGGTGCCCGAAGTGCCAGGCAGCGCCGCCCCGAGTACGCCGCGGCTCACGACGAACCACGTCGCCGCCGCGAGCGCGGTGCTCGGCAACCTGAGCCACAGCGGGGCGATGCTGATCTCGGTCATCGGTGCGAGAAGCTGCTGGCTGAACGCGAAAGGCACCTCCGCGGCGTCCCACCAGCGGTAGTAGTTGCCGGGGTTTCCCGTCGCGGCGACGTTACGGGCGATCGTCGTCGCCCATCCGTCGTCGACGGCCAGCGGGCCGATGACGGCCCACCCGCACAGCGCCGCCACCACGACGACGTCGGTCCACCACGCCCGTCGCCATCGCCATCGCCACCGAGGCCGCGCGGGTGGGCCGCGACCGCGCAGCAGGATCAGGGCGAGGACCGCCGTGAGCAGCTGGATCGCGACCAGCACGGCCTTGCCGACCGTCGGGGTGGTGGCGAACGGGCCCGCGGTCACCACGGTCACCGATAGTCCGGCGGTCTGCGCCGGTTCCAGGTCGGTGCGGAACCCGAACACCTCGGGAACCGGCTCACCGTCGAGGTAGGTCGCCCGGCCGTCCGCCCCGAGGATGGACATGCCGCCTGGCACCGATTCGACGACGATCCGGCAGTCGCGCGGCTGGGCGGGCAGGACCAGCGTCTCCTCGCGGCCGCCGAACGACAGCTCCGCACCGCGCGTCGACGCGGTCACCACCAGCCCCGTGCCCGAGGTGCCGGTGGCCAGCACGGTGGCCGGCGGCGTCTGTGCGGCGGCCGCCCGCAGCGCGGTACACGGAATCGTCGCGGTGAGGTCGTCGGGCCGGTACGGCACCACCAGGGCTGTGCTGGAGGCGGCGGCCTCACCGGGGACGGGCCAGGTCACCGTCGTGGTCTCGGTGAGCACCGGAGCAAAGGGCAGCGCCAGGGCGGTCACCACACCGGTCAGGCCGACGAGTAGGGCGATCCAGGGCTGGTGGTTCGACATGAGGGGCCGCATAGAGTCGTTGGACAGCGTGCCCACTGACGGGCGTGCCGGGTCGGCGGAGCGCGGGACGTCACGGCATCGTCACCGTCGGGGCGGGGTCGGGATGCTCCACAATGGTCGGATGGTCCGGACGCGAGGAGCGATGAAGTGTTAGGCGTGATCGGCGGGAGCGGCTTCTACTCGTTCTTCGGCCCCGATGCCAGGGCGGTCAACCTGGATACCCCCTACGGCGCGCCCAGCGGGGCGATCACCGTCGGCACGGTGGGCGGGCACGACGTGGCGTTCCTGCCGCGGCACGGTGCGAACCACGAGTTCTCCCCGCACACGGTGCCGTATCGGGCCAACATGTGGGCGCTGCGCTCGCTCGGGGTGCGGCGCATCTTCGGACCCTGCGCCGTCGGCAGCCTGGATCCGGCGCTGGGACCGGGCTCGATGGTGGTGCCCGACCAGCTGGTGGACCGGACCTCGGGGCGGTCGGACACCTTCTTCGACTCCGGCGGCATCCACGTCGGGTTCGCCGACCCGTACTGCCCGTCGCTGCGCGCCGCGGTGACCGCGCTGCCCGGTGTGGTCGACGGCGGCGCCATGGTGGTGATCCAGGGGCCGCGGTTCTCGACGCGCGCCGAGAGTCAGTGGTTCGCCAACCAGGGGTTCCGGCTGGTCAACATGACGGGCTACCCCGAGGCGGTGTTGGCTCGGGAACTTGAGATGTGTTATGCGGCAATCGCTTTGGTTACCGACGTGGACGCCGGGGTGGAGACCGGGCAGGGAGTCAAGGCGGTGGACGTCTTCGCCGAATTCGAGCGCAACCTGGTGCCGTTCAAGCAACTGGTGCGCGAAGCTTTGGAGAACGCAGCAGGTACGTCCGGCGTGACCACCTGCGAACACTGCCGGCCGCACGACGGCGTGACGTTGCCCTTCGAGCTTCCGTGAGGGTGCTGCTCACCGGCGCGGCCGGGTTCATCGGCACCCGCATCCGGGCCCAGCTGACGGACGCCGGCCACGACGTCGTCGCGGTGGACGCGATGCTGCCTGCCGCACACGGCGAGGGCGCCACGGTGCCCGACGACGTCCGCGACCTCGACGTGCGCGACGCCGCGGCGGTCGCCGACGCGCTCACCGGCGTCGACGTGGTCTGCCACCAGGCCGCCGTCGTCGGGGCAGGCGTCAACGCGGCCGACAGCCCGTCCTACGCGTCGCACAACGACTACGGAACGGCGGTGCTGCTGGCCGAGATGTTCGCCGCGGGCTGCACTCGGCTGGTGCTGGCGTCCTCGATGGTGGTCTACGGGCAGGGCCGCTTCGTATGCCCCGACCACGGTGACGTGGAGCCGCCGCCGAGGACGCGCGAGGACCTCGACGCCGGCATGTTCGATCACCGCTGCCCACTCGGCGGTGAGCAGGTCGACTGGGCACTGGTCGGGGAGGACGCCCCGTTGCGTCCGCGCAGCCTGTACGCCGCGAGCAAGGTCGCCCAGGAGCACTATGCGCTGGCGTGGAGTGAGTCGACGGGCGGGTCGGTGGTGGCGCTGCGCTACCACAACGTCTACGGGCCGGGCATGCCGCGCGACACCCCGTATTCGGGCGTCGCCGCGATCTTCCGGTCGTCCCTCGAAAAGGGCGATGCGCCAAAGGTGTACGAGGACGGCGGACAGATGCGGGACTTCGTGCACGTCGACGACATCGCCGCGGCGAACGTGGCGTCGGTGGAGGCCGGGCTGGACGGTTTCGAGGCGTTCAACGTCTGCTCCGGCAAGCCGGTGTCGATTCTGGACGTCGCGACCGCGCTGTGCGAGACGCGCGGTGACGTCACGCCGGTGGTCACCGGGCAGTACCGCAGCGGCGACGTCCGCCACATCGTCGCGGACCCGGCCCGCGCGGCCGATGTGCTCGGATTCCGGGCGGCGGTCGACCCGGCCGACGGTCTGCGCGAGTTCGCGACGGCGCCGCTGCGAGGGGTTCCGAAGACTTCTTGACACGCGTCAAGCCATACTGGACCCATGACTTCCACAGCGCTGTGTGAGCAGTTCGGTATCGACTTCCCGCTCTTCGCGTTCAGCCACTGCCGTGACGTGGTGGCCGCGGTGACGAATGCCGGCGGCTTCGGCGTGCTCGGTGCCACCGCCTATTCGCCGGATCAGCTGGACCAGGAGCTGGCCTGGATCGACGAGGCGGTCGGCGGCAAGCCCTACGGCGTGGACCTGATCGTGCCCGCCAAGTTCGAGGGCAAGGGCGAGAAGCTGTCCGGCTCCGATCTGGCCGGCCGCATCCCGCAGGCCTACCGCGACCTGGTCGACGATCTGTTGCGCGCCCACGACATCGAACCCGAGCCGAACCGCCGCCTGGGCGGATCCTCGTTGTCCGGCAATACCGGCCGCGAGCTCCTCGACGTCGCGCTCACCCATCCGGTCAAGCTGATCGCCAACGCCCTCGGTGTGCCGCCGGACTACATGATCGAAGCGGGCAAAGAACGAGGCATCCCGGTCGCCGCGCTGGTCGGCGCCAAGGAGCACGCGATCAAGCAGGCCGCCGCCGGCGTGGACCTGATCGTCGCGCAGGGCACCGAGGCCGGTGGGCACTGCGGCGAAGTCAGCACGCTCGTCGTCGTCCCGGAGGTCTTGGAAGCTCTGGCCTCGCTCGGCGACAACACTCCCGTGCTGGCCGCGGGCGGCATCGTCACCGGACGGCAGATGGCGGGCATGGTCGCGATGGGCGCGGCCGGTGCATGGACCGGATCGGTGTGGCTGACCACCGAGGAGGCCGAGACCGCCCCGCACACGGTCGCCAAGATGCTGGCCGCGTCCTCACGCGACACCGTGCGTTCGGCGGGGCGTACCGGCAAGCCGTCGCGGCAGCTGGTCTCGGACTGGACGAACGCGTGGGCGCCGGCCAAGGAAGGGCATCAGCCGCTCGGCCTGCCGCTGCAGTCGATGCTGTGCGAGCCGGTGATCCGTCGCATCGACGTGCTGGCCTCGCAGGGCCACGAGGGTGCGCAGGCGCTGGCTACGTACTTCGTGGGCCAGGGCGTGGGGTTGATGAACAAGGTGAAGCCGGCGCGCGAGGTGGTGCGCGAGTTCATCGAGGACTACGTCGCCGCCGCCGAGCGCCTCAGCAGCTCACTGCCCGGCTGACCTCTGCGCCCATCTGCGCCAGGCGCGAGCTCAGTCCACGGCCAGCGGCAGGCGAACCTCGAAGCGGGCGCCCGTCGGCAGGTTGTGCGCCGACAGCGTGCCGCGGTGCGCCTGCACCAGCCCGGCAGCGATCGCGAGGCCCAGCCCGGATCCGCTGGGCAGTGACGAATCCGCCCGCGGCACACGGCTGTTCGATCCGCGGTAGGCCACGTCGAACACCCGCGGCAGGTCGGCCTCGTCGATGCCCACCCCGGTGTCGTCGACGCGGGCCCACGCGCTGTTCTCGTCGGCACCCAGCGCCAGCTCGACCCGCCCGCCCGACGGCGTGTGGGCGATCGCGTTGGCCACCAGATTCGACAGCACCCGCACCAGGGCGCGGTCACTGCCGACCACCCGCACCGGTTGCGCGGGCAGATTCGCCGTGAGCTGCACCCCGGCACGTTCGGCCGCGATGCGGTGCGCGGCGAGCACGTCGTCGACCACCTCGTCGAGCGCGACCTTGTCGAAGGACGGGGTCAGGGCGCCCGCGTTGATCTTGGACATCTCGAACAGGTCGTCGACCATCTCGGCGAGCCGGATCGATTCGTTCTCGATGTGCTTGGCGTGCACCCGCACTTCGTCATCGGAGACGACTCCGTCGGCAATCGCCTCCGACACTGCGCGGATGCCGGCCAGCGGGGTGCGCAGGTCGTGGCTGACGAACGCGACGAGGCGGCGGCGCGACTGCTCGGCGGAGCGTTCGGAGTCGCGGATCTCGGCCTCCCACACCGTGCGCCGGGCCTGGTAGCGGCCCAGCATCACCGCGGCGGGGATCGTCACGATCGACACGATGACCAGCACCACACCGGTCTGCTCGAACGTCTCGGTGATCATGAAGCCGCTCGCGCCCATCACCCCGGCCAGAGTCGCCAGCACCGGAATCAGCACGAGCGCGACCATGCTCACGGCCAGCGACCACGTCCTCGCCAGTCGGATGACCGCGGCACCCGCGAGGACCACCGGAACCGAGCAGGCCAGCGCCCAGCCGATGATCTCCCAGAAGTCAGCTGTCGGCATCCGGCCGCCCGGATGGTGATTCCTCGGCGACCCACATGTAGCCGCGACCCCACACAGTCTGCACCCGATGCCGGTCGCCGAGCTTGGAGCGCAGCCGCTTGACGTGCACGGTGACCGTCGACAGATCACCGAAGTCCCAATGCCACACCCGCTTGAGCAGGTCCTCGCGGGTGAAGACGGCTCCGGTGTGGGTCAGGAAGAACAGCAGCAGGTCGAATTCGCGGTTGGTCAGGTTCACCGGCTGGCCGGCGACCGTCACGGCGCGCGACGCGGTGCTCACGGTGAGATCGCCGGACGTGATGTCCACGGGCTGCACCCCGACGGCCGACGGCGAGCGCCGCAGCACCGACTTGACGCGCAGCGCGAGCTCACGGGGGCTGAACGGTTTGGTGAGGTAGTCGTCGGCACCGGCCTCCAGGCCCGCGATACGGTCGTCCTCCTCGCCGAGGGCTGTCAGCAGGATCACCGGCATCCCGTAGCCCCCGCTGTGGCCGCGCTGCCGCAGGCTGCGGCACAGCGACAAACCGTCCGGACCAGGCATCATCACGTCCAGCACCGCGACATCGATGTGCTGGGAGCCGAGCAGGCGCAGCGCCTCGGTGCCGTCGTGCGCGGTGGACACGTCAAGGCCGTCTCGCTCCAGGTATCTACGCACGACGTCGCGGACGACGCCGTCGTCGTCGGCGATCAGCACTCGGGTCATCACACCGAGGCTAGCGCGGCACAGCCGCTACCAGCACTGATGTCACGGTTTCGTCAGTGTTGTGCAGCGCCTGACCTGCGGCGCTGGCTTACGGTGGGACAGATATGCCTGCGCTTGCCGTCACCGTCGTGCTGCCTTGTCTCGACGAGGCGGCGTCCCTTCCTGGTGTCCTGCGCGCGATTCCGGCGGGTTACCGCGTGCTCGTGGTCGACAACAACAGCACCGACGGCACCGCTGACGTCGCCCGCGGGCACGGTGCCGAGGTGGTGAGCGAACGGACGCCGGGCTACGGCGCGGCGGTCCATGCCGGGGTGCTGGCATCGGAGACCCCGCTGGTAGCCGTCCTCGACGGCGACGGCTCGCTGGATCCGGGGGAGCTGCCGCCGCTGGTCGACGCCGTCGAACGGGGTGCGGACATGGCGATCGGTCGGCGGCGGGGCACGCCGGGTCTGAAATGGCCGTGGCACGCCCGCCTGGGCACCGCCGCGGTGTGCTGGCGGTTGCGCACCCGCCACGGTCTCCCGGTGCACGACATCGCGCCGATGCGGGTGGCCCGCCGCGACGCGCTGCTGGCGCTCGGCATCACCGACCGGCGTTCGGGATACCCGCTGGAGCTGCTGGTGCGCGCCGCGCAGGCGGGCTGGACGGTCACCGAACGCGACGTCGCCTACGGGCCCCGCACGGGTGGCACGTCGAAGGTCAGCGGTTCGGTGCGGGGCAGTGCGATCGCGGCGTGGGACTTCTGGCGGGCGATCTCGTGACGGAGGTGTGTCTGCTGGTCGTCGCCAAGGCGCCGGTTCCGGGGCTGGCGAAGACGAGGTTGGCCGCGACCCTCGGTGACGACACCGCCGCCGACATCGCCGCCGCGGCATTGCTCGACACGCTGGACGCGGTGGCCGCCAGTCCGGCGGCCGCCCGGGTGGTCGCGCTGACCGGGAACCTCGACGAGGCGTGCCGGTCGGACGAAATCCGTTCTCGGCTGGCTGATTTCGTCGTCTTACCGCAGCGGGGCGACGGGTTCGCCGAACGGCTGGCCAACGCACACCTCGACGCCGCGCGGGGACTTCCCGTCGTCCAGATCGGCATGGACACCCCGCAGGTCGACCCTGAGGGCCTCGCGCGGTGCGCGCGTCGCCTCGTTGGGCACGATGCCGTGCTGGGCATGGCCCGCGACGGCGGGTGGTGGGTGCTGGGTATCCGGGACGCGGCAGCCGCCGCGTGCCTGCGCGACGTGCCGATGTCGGTTCCGGACACCGGGGCGCTGACGCTGGCCGCGTTGCAGCGCACGGGGTTGGACGTGGTGTTGACCGAGGAACTGGCCGACGTCGACACCATCGACGACATCGCGGAGGTGCGCGACGCCTGCGCGCCGACGTCACGATTTCGCCGGACCACCGCGACAGTTTCAGCAGGGGAGGCCTGAATGTTCGGACAGCTTTATGACCGCGCTCTCGACGGTGAGCGATGTTGGGTGCGACGCGACGACGGCCGGGTCAGCCGCCTCCCGGTACGCAGCTGGTTGGGTGGCCGCGGCGCGGACGCCGAGTTCGACAACGCTGTCGTTGATCTGTGCGAGGGGCCCACCATCGACCTGGGGTGTGGTCCGGGGCGGCTGGTCGTGCACCTGGTGGAGCGTGGACTGCCGGCGCTGGGTGTGGATCTGTCCGCGACAGCGGTGGCCCTGGCCCGCAACAGCGGTGCCCCCGCGCTGCACCGCGACGTGTTCGAGCCGCTTCCCGGTACGGGCCGGTGGCAGACGGTGCTGCTCGCCGACGGCAACGTCGGGCTGGGCGGCGATCCGCGCCGCATCCTGCGCCGTTCGGCGGAGCTGCTGCGCCCGGGTGGACGCTGTCTCGCCGAGTTCGACACGAACACCGAGGGTGTCGACGTCGGCTGGGTGCGGCTGGAGTCGGCCCAGACCATCGGTCCGTGGTTCCGCTGGGCGTCGGTCGGCATCGACTGCGTGCCCGAGTTGGTCGCCGAGGTCGGGTTGGCGGTCGCCGACGTGCACCGGATCGGGAACCGGGTGGTCGCGAGCCTGGTCGCCTGATGGCGGCCTCGGCGCGGGGAGCGGCGTTGACCGCCCGCGTCGGCGTTGCGCTGGGTGTGGCAATCGGGCTGTGTTTCGTCACCGGCCTGCTCAGCCATTTCATCCAGCATCCGCAGCCGTGGTTCGGCTGGCCCACCCGGCCGGTGTGGCTCTACCGGCTCACCCAGGGACTTCACGTCGCGTCGGGCATCGCGGCCATCCCGCTGGTGGTGGTCAAGCTGTGGTCGGTGTGGCCGAAACTGTTCGAGCGCCCCGTGATCGGCGGTCCCGTCCGCATGATCGAACGTGGGTCGATCCTGGTGCTCGTGGCGTCCATCCTGTTCCAGCTGAGCACCGGGCTGATGAACATCGCCCACTGGTATGCGTTCGAGTTCTTCTTCCCCACAGCGCATTACGCCATGTCCTACATCGCGATCGGCGCGGTGGCGGTGCACATCGGGGTCAAACTGCCGGTCACCCGGCGCGCGCTGGGGGAGCCGCTGGACGACGCGCCGACGGGGCAGCTCCCGGCGCCGTCTCGCCGAACGGTGTTGCGGGGCACCTGGATTGCCGTCGCAGTGGCGACGGTGGCGACGGTGGGCCAGACCGTGCCGTGGCTGCGCTCGGTGTCGGTGCTCGCCCCGCGATCCGGCGAAGGGCCGCAGGGTGTTCCGGTCAACCGCTCGGCGGCGGCCGCCGGCGTGTTGCGGTCGGCGCGGTCGCCGGACTATCGCCTGACGGTGACCAACGGCGATACCACCAAGGCGTTCACCGTCGACGAGCTCAGGGCGCTACCGCAGACCTCCCACCGGCTGCCCATCTCGTGTGTCGAGGGGTGGAGTGCCGACGCGGAGTGGACGGGCGTGGTGCTGGCCCAATTGATGGCACAGGTGGGGGCGTCACCCGATTCCGATGTCCGGATGATCTCGCTGGAACCGCCCGGCCCGTACTCGCGCACCGTGCTGCCCGCCCGGCACGCGCGTGACGACATGACGCTGATCGCGCTGATGGTCAACGGGGAGACCCTCAACCTCGACCACGGCTACCCGTGCCGGCTGATCGCGCCGTCGAGACCCGGTGTGCTGCAGACGAAATGGCTGACCCGTATCGAGGTCGTGCCGTGAACGCCGTCCGGGCGGTCCTGGTGCTGGTCGGCGTCGCCGTCGGCTGCTACGGGGCTGTCCTGCTGTGGGGCAACCCGTCGCTCGTGCGCATCGTCGTCTGGGCGGTGCTCGCGGCGATCGTGCACGACTTCGTGTTCGCGCCGCTGTGTGCCGCGGCGGGACTGGCGGGACGCACACTCCTGCCTGCGCGGTGGCGGCCACCGGTCGCGGTGGCCGCGCTGTGCAGTGCCGTGCTGGCTCTGCTGGCGGTGCCGGTCTACACGAAGCCCGGTCTGCGGCCGGACAATCCGACGGTGCTCGACCGGGATTACGCGGTGGGACTGTGGGTCGCGCTCGCCGTCGTGTGGATCTGTGTCCCCCTGTACTACGTGCTGGCGCGGCGCCTACCAGTTGGTCAGGATCAGGTGGTTGACGGCGAGCGCGCCGACCACGTTGAGCGCCAGCCACCACCGCACTGAGGGCCGCGGCAGCAGGGCGGTCGCGGCCACCAGCCAGACGGTGAACGGCAGCCAGATGCGTTCGGTCTCGGCCTTGCTCAGGCGCGACAGGTCGGCGAAAGTGATGGCCAGCAGCGCGCCGATGACCAGCAGGTGCAGCCCGGAGCGTCGCCTGATCGCGGCGATGTCGAAGACCCGCCCGACTCCGGCCACGGTACCGAGGCCGATGGCGCACACCACGGAGGCGAAGTTGGCCCAGCCCCAGTACTGGAAGGGACGCTCGCTGGCGATGCCCTGCCAGTAGCGTTCCTGCACCAGCAGGTATCCGTCGAACCACCAGAAGCCGGCTGCGACGAACACCACGACCACGGCCACGGCCGTGACCAGTGCGGGCGCCAGCGCGGTCAGCGCCGCGCGGACGGTGGCGGCGCTCAGCAACACCGCGACCGCCGGGATCGCCATCAGGACCAGTCCGTAGTTGAGAAAGATGCCCCAGCCCAGTAGCAGCCCGGACGCCGCGGCAGCCAGCAGCGGCCATCGGGCGGTGCGGGTGACGGCCAGCACCAGCAGGGTGATGCCCCACGCCGCCACGCCGGCGAAGTAGGCGTCGGCGGAAACGGCGATCCAGATGGCGGTCGGGGCCACCGCGGCGAACGGTGCCGCGACGCGGGCCGCGTCCTCGTCGGCCAGCGCGCGCACCGTGACGACGAGCGCGGCCGCGATGCTGGAGCCGACCACCAGGCACAGGATGCCTGCCCATGCGCCGCCGCCGAGTCCGATGCGGTCGAGCCAGACGAACGTCAGCAGCGCCCCCGGCGGGTGTCCCGACACGTGGGTGATCCACGAATCCGGTTGGAAGTCCAGGATCCGGCCGGCGAAGGTGCGCACCGTCTCGGGAATGTCGTCGATGGTCGGCACCTGCCGCAGGTACTCGTGCCGTGCGGTCAACCTGCCGGCGAAGCCGCGCTCCCAGCCGTCGATCATCGCGAGGCTGAACGCCCACGCGCACGACACCGCCCATGCGGTCCAGGGCAGCCACCGCCACGGCAGCCGCTGCGCCAGCGCGGGGCCCCACAGCACCGCCGCCGCGGCGATCGCCACCGCGGGCACGGTGCCCGGCCCGACGTGGGCGTTCCACCAACCGAAGATCGGCGACGTGGCGGCGAAGTCGCGGAACCGTTCCGGCGTCGCGTTGAGCAGCGGGGTGACCGTCTCCAGGTGCAGGTGCGGCACCACGAACGCCGCGACCACCAAGACGACGCCGACTCCGACCGCACCCGCCTCCTTGCGCATGCCCCCATCTTCCGCGAGCGTGCGTGTCTGCGGGCGACGCGCCGGACAAATCCGCGACTTCACGCACGCTCGCAGGGAGCGTGACCTGGTGAATCGGCGGCCGAGGCGGCGCCTTCCGTCATAGAGCCGTAATGCGCATCAGTACAGGATCTTGCGCATGTTCTCTTCGTCGAGGTGCTTGCGCAGCTCGGCCATGTCGGCTTCGGCGTCCATCATCTTGACCAGCTGCGCGACGCTCGGCACCGCGGTGGGATCCCAGCGCTCGGGCTTCCACGCGTCCGAGCGCAGGAAGGCCTTCGCACAGTGGAAGAACACCTCCTCGATGGCGATCTCCAGGGCCAGGATGGGCCGTTTGCCCTGCACGCTCATCGCGTCGAAGTAGTCGGCGTCGGCCATGATGCGGGCGCTGCCGTTGATCCGCAGCGTGTCGCCGCGGCCCGGGATGAGGAACAGCGTGCCGACCCGGGGACGCTCCAGCACGTTGAGGTAGCCGTCGACGCGCTTGTTGCCCGGTCGTTCGGGGATCGCGATGGTCCGCTCGTCGATGATCTGCACGAACCCCGGCGGGTCACCTTTGGGCGACACATCGACGTTCCCGGAGGCGTCCATGGTGGCGACGAACCCGAGCGGCGAATGCGACAACCATTGCTGCTCGATCGGTGACAGGTGGTCGCGCACCTTGTTGGCCACGGCCGCGTTCGGGTGTCCGACGATGGCCCGCAGTTCGTCGACGGAGGTCACTTCACGGCTCATGGGGTCCATGATGCGCGTCGATGTCGGCTGGGTGGGCGGTCCCCTCGGTCGGCGCGGCGAATCTGCTGGCCAGTGCGCGGCGGTCGAGCTTGCCGATTCCCCGGCGGGGAAGGTCGTCGACGATTTCCAGCTGGCGGGGCGCGGCGGTCGACGGCAACGCGTCGGCTGTGTGAGAACGCAACTCGGGCAACGTCACCGACGAGCCGGGGGCGACGACGACCGCGGCCACCACCCGCTGGCCCAGCCGTTCGTCGGCCACCCCGAACACCGCGCACTCGGCGATGGCGGGGTGGGTGGCCAGCGCGGCTTCGACGACACCGGGGTACACGGTCAGGCCGCCGGTGCTGATGGCGTCGTCGACGCGACCGAGAATCCGGAGGACACCGGAATCATCAACAGCGCCAACATCATCGGTGCGGAACCAGCCCGGCTCGGCGAACGGGTCCGGCGTGGCCGGGTTGCGGTATCCGATGGCGACCATCGGGCCACCGAGTGAGATCCGGCCGCCGGTGTCGATCCGCACCGCGGCACCGCGCAGCGGGACGCCGTCGTAGACACAGCCGCCCGCGGTTTCGCTCATTCCGTACGTCCGCACCACGGGAACACCTGCCTGCGCGGCCCTTTCGGCGATCCCCGCAGGCATCGGCCCACCGCCGATCAGCACGGCGTCCAGACCGGCCAGAGCGTCGGCGGCCCTGTCGTCCCGCAATGCCTTGTCCAATTGGGCGGCCACCAACGAGGCGTAGCGCCGGCCCGGCCCCATCTCCTCGATCGCCGACGTCAGTGCGGACGGTTCGAATGACGCGGGAACGGCCACCGGCCGGCGGCCCGCGACCGCGCTGCGCACCAGCACCTGGAACCCCGCCACGTGGTAGCCGGGCAGGGCCAGCAGCCAGCATCCCGGTCCGCCGAGTCGTTGGTGCGTCGCGTCCGCACTGGCGACCAGCGCTGCGGCGGTCAGCATCGCGCCCTTCGGGGTGCCTGTCGTCCCGGACGTGGAGAGCACCACGCCGACTGCGTCGTCGATCGGTTCGCCGGCGCGCAAAGCCGTTGTCAGGGCGGCGGTCTGGGTGGGATCGCCGGCGGGTACGGGGAGCAGGCTGAGCCGACCGCCGAGCACGTCGTCGACGAGTGGCAGCGCGGCCAGTGCACCGGCGCCCGCGTCGATCCCGACGGCGCGCAGAACGGCTATCGGTCCTCCTCCGTGTCGCGCGGGTCGTCCAGGGGCCAGCCCTGCGCTGCCAGCCGCGCGCGGACCCGTTCGACATCCTCGGGCGAGGGGAGCTGATCGGTGACCTGCGTGATCAACACCCCGATGTCGACGGGGTCGATCTCGCCGGTGGAATCGCGGAACTCGGCACCGGCGGTGAGCTCGAGCACCACGGCCCGCACCTCGTCATCGGTCAGCCGTCTGCGCAGCAGCGCCAGCAGCGGTACCCGGTCGGGGCCGGGCACGCCCTCGGGGTAGCCGGCCGAGATCCAGGCCACGACCTTGGCGAGAAACTTGGTCACAACGCCTACTCCCACGGGCCGGAAAACGGTGCCTTTCGAGTAGCCGATAGTAGTCCCAGCCAAGCTGGCAATGTCCTGTGAGCGGAGTTGGCCAACGAGGGCCGCCCGCAAGATGAACATCAGATGAACAGCATCGCCAGCTCAGGAGAAACAGCACGTCGCGACGCGAACACGGCGTCGCGAAAATTAGTCAAAATAGTTAGCGGCGCCCCACAATTAGCGCCATGAGCGCTGAGCTGATCGTCCTGGTGCTGTTGATTGTCACCGCGTTGGCATTCGACTTCACCAACGGCTTTCACGACACCGGGAATGCCATGGCGACGTCGATCGCCACCGGTGCACTGAAGCCCAAGACCGCCGTCCTGCTCGCCGGTGTGCTCAACCTCGTCGGCGCGTTCCTGTCGGTCGAGGTCGCCGTCACCGTGACCACCTCGGTGCTCAAGGTGCAGGACAGCAAGACGGGCTCGCTGTTGCCGTCGATCGACGCGTCCACCGGCTTGACGATCATCTTCGCCGGCCTGATCGGCGGCATTCTCTGGAACCTGCTGACCTGGTTGTTCGGCATCCCGTCCAGCTCGTCGCACGCGCTGTTCGGCGGCCTCATCGGCGCCGGCCTCGCCGCGCTGGGCACCGCGGGGGTCAACTGGTCGGGCGTCACGCAGAAGGTCCTCATCCCGGCCGTCGCGGCGCCGGTGATCGCCTGCCTGGTCGCCGCCTGCGGCACCTGGCTGGTGTACCGACTCACCCGCAAGGTGGCGCAGAACAGGCGGCGCGAAGGCTTCCGCTGGGGTCAGATCGCGACGGCGTCGCTGGTCGCGCTGTCCCACGGCACCAACGATGCGCAGAAGACGATGGGTGTCATCGCCCTCGCGCTCATCACCACCGGCCACCTCAGCGGCGACGTGAAGGAGCAGGGACTGCCGTTCTGGATCATCTTCAGCTGCGCGGTCGCCATCGGTCTCGGCACCTACCTCGGCGGCTGGCGCGTCATCCGCACCCTCGGCAAGGGTCTCGTCGAGATCGAGTCTCCCCAGGGCTTCGCCGCCGAAGCATCCTCGGCGGCAATCATTCTGAGCTCCAGCGCGGCAGGTATGGCGCTGTCGACCACGCATGTGGCCACCGGCTCCATCCTGGGCAGCGGCGTCGGTAAGCCGGGGGCCGAGGTGCGGTGGGCGGTCGCGGGCCGGATGGCGGTCGCCTGGCTGATCACGTTGCCCGCCGCCGGGATCGTGGGGGCGCTCGCGTATTGGCTGTCCCACGGGGTCGAGTCGCTGACCGGTGCGGCGCTGGCCGGCGACGGGCTCATCTTCCTGGTGCTGGTCGGTCTGTCCTTCTACATGTGGTGGCGTGCACAGCAGCAGAAGGTCGACCACAGCAACGTCAACGCCGACTGGGACGCCTCTACCAACTCGGTCGTCCCCGCCAACGTGCGTGAGGCGCAGAGCACCGAGTCCCAGCCCGCCACCGTCACCCCGGTCAACTAAGGAAACTGAAGATGACTTATCTGGAGAGCATCCTGAAGGTGCTCGTCATCGGCCTCAGCCTCGGTGCCGGACTGCCGGCGGTCTTCGCGCTCGGCCTGGTGGCGTACTCGCGCGGCGCGGGCAGCGACGGCACGGATGGTGCCGCGGTGGCCCCGAACCCGGCGATGAAATTCCTCGGTGTGGCCCTGTTCGTGTTCGTGGGCTGGGTGATCCTGACCGCGGTCCTGTGGATCACCCGGGCCACGATCATCCACCACACCGGCATCGACCTGTTCCCCTTCCTGCCGAAGAAGTGAGCTGACGCATGGCCGAGAACGCGTTCGACAATGTTCTGTCCTGGTTGCACAACGGCTATCCGCACGGCGTGCCGCCGAAGGACTACTTCCCGTTGCTGGCGCTGCTGGCCCGCTCACTGTCCGAGGACGAGGTCGTCAAAGTCGCGCAGACCGTGCTGAAGGGCACCGACTCGGACACCGTGACGCCGCAGGAGATCCGCGCGGCCATTCACGTGGTCACCGACAAGGAACCCAATCCGGAGGAGATCCACCAGGTCGCGGCGCGACTGGCGTCCGTGGGTTGGCCGTTGGCGGTACCGGCCCGCTGAGGCCGATCAGTCGCGGCTGTCGCGGCGCAGCGGATGGTCCTCGGGCACCTCGACGAAGATCAGCGTGACGCCGTCGGGGTCCGCGACGTGCATCTCGTGCAATCCCCACGGTTCCCGGCGCGCCTCGCGATCGATCTCGACGCCGCGCTCCCGCAGTTCACGTTGCGCCGCGGCGAGGTCGCGCACCTGTAGCCAGAGGGCGCCGGGAAACGGCGGTGCGCCGTCCGCGGGCGCGCCGTGGCCGGCGAGCTCGATCAGCGACTGCCCGGCGTAGAACACCGTGCCGCCGGCATACTCTCTGGCGATGGCCAGCCCGACACCGTCACGGTAGAACGCCACCGATCGCGCATAGTCCTTCGGGCGGAACAACACCCGGCTGGCGAGGATATCCATATGTGATGTGTCTACCACGCCTGTCAGCCGATGTGACGGTCCGTGCCTTCCCAGTACGGTTCGCGCAGTGTGCGTTTAAGGATCTTGCCGCTCGGGTTGCGCGGCAGGGCGTCGACGAAGTCGACCGTCTTGGGCAGCTTGAATCCGGCCAGCCGGTCCCGGGCGAACGCGATCAGCCCGGCTTCGGTGGGGGTGGCGCCGCGGGTTGCGACGACGACGGCCTTGACCGCCTCACCCCACCGCGGATCGGGCACCCCGATGACGGCGACGTCGGCCACCTCGGGGTGGGTCATCAGTGCGTTCTCCACCTCCACCGGGTACACGTTCTCGCCGCCGGAGACGATCATGTCCTTGAGCCGGTCGTGCAGGTACAGATAGCCCTCGGCGTCGACGTAGCCGGCGTCGCCGGTCCTGAGCCACCCGTCGGGGGTCAGCGTGGCGGCCGTCGCGTCGGGGTTGTTCCAGTAGCCGAGCATGTTCTGGTCCGACCGGGTCCACACCTCGCCGACGGTGCCCGGCGCTGCGGCCTGCCCCCCGGTGGTCACGATGCGGATCTGCACCCACGGGTAGGGCTTGCCGCAGGAGCGCAGCAGGTGCGGCACATGGTCGGCGCCGTCGAGTTGGGTGATCGAGCCGGCGGTCTCCGTCATGCCGTACACCTGCGCGAAGATTCCGCCGAACCACTCCATGCCGCGCATCAGCACGTCGTCGCTGATCGGGGACGCTCCGTAGACGATCACCCGCAGCGACGACGCGTCGAGGGTCGCGATTCCCGGTGCGTCGAGCAGGAATTGGATGACCGCGGGCACCAGCAGCATGTTGGTGATGCGGTGGCGGGCGATGGCGTCGAGGATCGCGGCGGGGTCGGCGTCGCGGAGAACGACGGTGCTCGCGCCCTGCCACAGGCCCGCGAACGCCCACCCGGAGCCGGCCATGTGGAACAGCGGCATGACCGCCAGGCTGACGGCGTCGGCGTCGAACTTCCACGGCCCCTCGACACCGGCGGTCTTGCAGACGTAGTTGGCGTTGCTCAGCATGACGCCCTTGGGTAGCCCGGTGGTGCCGGACGTGTACATCAGAAGCACCAGGTCGTCGGGTCCGGTCACCACGCCGGGATCCTCGGCGGGGTGGGCGTCCACCCAGCGGTCGAATGCCGGCCAGCGAGCGTGGTTTCCGATGACCACGATCTGTGCGGTGAGCTCGTCTTCGATGGCTTCGAGGTGACCGACGAACTCCTGGCCCACCACCACGACGGACGCGCCGGAGTCGGCGATGATGTGGCGCATCTCCGGAGCGGCCAGGCGCCAGTTCACCGGTACCCCGACGGCGCCCAGTTTCGCCAAACCGAAAGTGACGTCGAAGAATTCGGCGCCATTTCGCTCCACGAACGCAACCCTGTCGCCGGATCGCACGCCGGCGTGGGCGAACGCCTGGGCCACTCGGCTGGAGCGGGCATCGAGCTCACCGTAGGTGATGGTGCGGTCGCCGACGATCAGGGCCTGCGCGTCCGGACGGTCGCGTCCATGGCCGCGAACGATGTCGGCGAGGCTGTGGAACAACGGATTTCAGTCCTTGGGCTGCATGCGCTGGCGCCGCATCAGGGTGTCCACGGCGGCCGGGGCGATGCTGTTGACGGCGTGCGCGGTGACGGCGATGCGGGGTGCGATGCTGACCGGGCGGTGGCGTGCGGCGGTGATGATCCAGCCTGCGGCCTCCTCCGCCGAGAGCCCGGGCAGGCCGTCGTAGGCGCGGGTCGGCGCGATCATCGGCGTCTTCACCAGCGGGTAGTAGAGCGTGGTGGAGTGCACGCCGCGGCCGGCCCATTCGGTTTCGATGATGCGGCTGACCGAGGACAGCGCGGCCTTCGAGGCGTTGTACACACCGAACAGCGGTGGAGATTCGGTCTTCACACCCCAGGTGGACACGTTGATGATGTGCCCGTCCCGGCGGTGGAGCATTCCGGGGGCGAACCCGCGGATCAGCCGCAGCGGCCCGTAGTAGTTGAGCGTCATCGTGCGCTCGACGTCATGCCAGCGGTCCAGCGACTCTTCCAGCGGCCGCCGGATCGAGCGCCCCGCGTTGTTGACCAGGATGTCGATGCCGCCGAGTTCCTTGTCGACGGTGGCCACCAGCTCGTCGACGGCGTCGAGGTCGGCCAGATCGCAGACGTGCGCCCGGGCGTCCCCGCCGGCGTCGGTGATGCGGGTGACGAGGTCGTCGAGCAGGTCCTGGCGCCGTGCCACCGCCACCACCGTGGCGCCGCGCCGGGCCAGCTTCTCCGCGGCGGCCTCCCCGATGCCCGACGACGCCCCGGTCAGCAGGACGCGCTTTCCCTCGAGGTCGATCGTCTCGCGGGTCGGTCGGCTCAGCAGCGCGGGAAGCAGCGGCGGACGCATGCTGGTCAGCACGACCTGGTCGGCCAGGCGCCGCAACGGATTTCTGCTAGTCACGGTGAGCGAGTCTATGTATGCGCCGGAATTGCCTTCCAGCAGGCCCGTACCCGGGCTTTCCCTGCCGGAAGGCAATTGCGGCGAAACGATCAGACGGCGGTCGAGACGATGCCGCCCGGGTGCAGCGAGTAGCCGCGGATGCCGTCGTCGGCGCAGCGCCGGTCGAGCTCGACGGCGTGCCCAGCACGCCGACATCGCTCAGAAGTAGCGGGGGAAGGGCGACCAGTCCGGGTCCCGCTTCTCCAGGAACGCGTCCCGGCCCTCGACGGCCTCGTCGGTCATGTAGGCCAGCCGCGTGGCCTCCCCGGCGAACAGCTGCTGGCCCACCAACCCGTCCTCGGGCAGGTTGAACGCGTACTTCAGCATCCGGATGGCCTGCGGCGACTTTCCGTTGATCTCCGAAGCCCATTGCAGCGCAACATTTTCCAAGTCGGCATGGTCCACCACCTCGTTGACCGCGCCCATCGCGTGCATCTGCTCGGCGGTGTAAGGGCGGCCCAGGAAGAAGATCTCGCGGGCGAACTTCTGCCCCGTCTGGCTGGCCAGATACGCCGAGCCGTAGCCGGCGTCGAACGAACCCACGTCGGCATCGGTCTGCTTGAACCGAGCGTGCTCACGCGAGGCCAGCGTCAGGTCGCACACCACGTGCAGCGAGTGCCCGCCCCCGGCCGCCCAGCCGTTCACCAGGCAGATCACCGGCTTGGGCATGAACCGGATCAGCCGCTGCACCTCGAGGATGTGCAGCCGGCCCGCCTGCGCCGGGTCGACGGTGTCGGCGGTCTCGCCGGACGCGTACTGGTAGCCGCTGCGTCCGCGGATGCGCTGGTCGCCGCCGGAGCAGAACGCCCAGCCGCCGTCCTTGGGTGACGGCCCGTTGCCGGTCAGCAGCACGACGCCGACGTCCGAGGACATCCGTGCGTGGTCGAGGGCGCGGTAGAGCTCGTCGACGGTGTGCGGCCGGAACGCATTGCGCACCTCGGGCCGGTCGAACGCGATCCGCACGGTCGGCTTGCGCGTCCCATCGGCCACGTGACGGTGATAGGTGATGTCGGTCAGGTCGTCGAAGCCGGCCACCGGCTCCCAGAGGCTGGCGTCGAACGGAGTGCTCACAAACTCAGACAGTATCGAAGCGGAACACCGAGCAGCGTCCGGCCAGTGCCTCGAACTCGTCGGGGTTGGGCCCGGTCACCAACCCGGCGTTCTTCATGAAGCTGACGCCGGTGGGCACCAGCACCGGGAACTGCCTAAGCAGCGGGCGGGCCTGCTCGGGCGGCAACTCCACCATGCGCACCGGCTCGCGCACCTTGCCGCGCACGATCACCGCGTCGGGGTTGGCCTGGGCGTTGCGCACCCAGTCGGCCCCGGGGAAGCCGCCGACGACGTAGCGCCGCCCGTCCACCTCGAACGGCGTGATCGGGGTCGACCGGGGCTGCCCCGACTTGCGGCCCGTGACCGTCAGGACCATCGGCCCGTCCTTCATCAGCCCGGTTCTCATCGCGGCCATCAGGACCTTGTTCATCGGCTTGAGCCACCGCGGCGGCTTCGGGTTGGGCATGCGGTCCAGTGTGCCGTCACAGACCGTTGGTGCGAAGGGCGGAGATCAGCCCGTCGGGGCGCTGGGTCGTCGGCAGCGGGTCGACGAGTGCGAACGCGCAGCCGAGAGCACGGGCGCCACCGTCGGCCTCGTCGCTGTCACCGACCATCAGGGCACGCTCTGCGGAGACTCCGAGCCGGTCCAGCGCCGCCTGGAAGATCGCCGGATTGGGCTTGACGGCGCCCACCTCGAACGACAGCACGAATTCGTCGACGTCGCCCACGCCTGTGAATGCCGGCCGCAGGTCGAAGGCGATATTGGACACCACCGCGGTCTTGATGCCGCGCCGCCGCAACCCGTCGAGCACCGGCGCGGTGTCGGGATAGGGCGTCCAGGAGCCGGGATCGATCGCGTGGGCGTACAGCGACTCCGCGTGATGGCGGGCCAGTCCCGACTGCCCGAGCACATGCATGTAGGCCTCGCGGTGCAGGTGGGGCGCCAGGTCGCGGTTCACCCAGGCGTCCAGCGCTTCGGGCGTCATCGTCACCGAGGTGCCGGTCGGCGCGGTCAGCCGTCGCATCAACTCCGCCTGCACGTGGGCGTCGACTTCGCGGTCGTCGTCGGTGTCGAGCTCCATGCCGGCGAACCAGCTCTCGTCGCCCTCAAGTCGGAACAGCGTGCCGGAGAAGTCGAACAACACCGCGTCGAGGTCACTCATCCCTCCCATCCTGCCAGGTGTGAAATCCCACCTAAACGGCTATTTGAGCGTCATGAGTGACACGGCTCGTGCCGTCGTGGTGGTGCCCGCCCACAACGAGATGGAGGACCTCCCCGACTGCCTGCGGGCGCTGACGACGGCCGCGCTGGCCCTCTCCGTCCCGGTCACCACGGTCGTCGTCCTCGATTCCTGTGACGACGGCAGCAAGATCCTGGCCGGACAGTTCGGGCCCGACGTGCATTTCGTCGAGGTCGAGGCGGGCAATGTCGGCGCTGCTCGCGCCGCCGGGTTCGACTACGCGCGCACGCTGTGCGGCGACGACCAGACGTCCCGGGTCTGGTTCGCCACGACCGACGCCGACAGCGTGGTCGACGCCGACTGGCTGGTGCGCATGGTGGACGCGAACGCCGACATGGTGCTCGGCGTCGTGCGCGTGCCGACGTGGCGCAACTTCTCGCCCGAGGTCGCCCGCCGCTACCTGCGCGGCTACCGGTCCGGCGGCACCGGCCACCGCCACATCCACGGAGCCAACATGGGGTTCCGCGCCGACGCGTACTGGCACGTCGGCGGCTTCCGCGCGCTGCGCACCGGTGAGGACGTCGAACTCGTGAAGCGGTTCGAGGCGGCGGGGCTGTCGATATGCCGGGACCGGAACCTGTCGGTGGTGACGTCGGACCGCAAGGACGGGCGGGCACCCGGTGGCTTCGCCCAGCACTTGCGCAATCTCTCCCGTTCGGGGCGCAAGAGCGACGCCGGTGCCGCGTGAGTGGGGTGGTCAAGCGGTGGCTCGCGGCGGGGACGCTCGACCTGCCGTTTCCCGGTCAGGGCCAGACTGCGCAGCGCTGGCGCCGGCTCGCCGAACTCACCGAAGCCGACGTGACGGCCGGGCGGCTCGCCGAAGCTCACGTCGATGCCGCAGCCATCCTGGCCGAACTCGGTGGGCCTGCGCCGACGGCCGGTCAATGGTGGGGTGTGTGGGCCGCGGAGTCCCGCGATGCGGTCCTCAAGGCCGGTGACGACACCGGACGGATCCTGCTCGACGGGACGAAGGTGTGGTGCTCGGGGGCGGGGTTGTGCTCGCACGCACTGGTCACCGCCCGGCTGCCGTCAGGGGAGCGGGGACTGTACGCGGTCGATCTGGGCGAGCACGGTGTGCGCGCACTGCCCAGCCGGTGGCGCAGCGCCGGGATGGCCGAATCCGACACGCGCTCTGTGCAATTCACCGCAACACCGGCTGTCGCGGTCGGTGCTCCCGGTCAGTATCTGACCCGGCCCGGGTTCTGGCACGGCGCCGTCGGAGTGGCGGCATGCTGGCTCGGGGGCGCCCGTGCCGTAGCAGCGGCGCTCTACGAACACGTGAAGACGGCGAAGGGCGACGCCCACGCGTGCGCGCACCTCGGGGCCGTCGATGCGGCGTTGGCTGCGGCCGAGGCCGTTCTGACCACGGTGGCCGCCGAGGTGGACGCCGACCCGCACAACCTCACCGGCCGCGCCGAACTGCTGGCACGGCGCTCCCGCGCGGCGGCAGAGACCGCGGTCGACGAAACGCTCACCCGCACCGCCCGCGCGCTCGGCCCCGGACCGCTGACAGCGAACGCGGCGCACGCGCGGCGGGTGGCCGACCTGTCGATCTACGTGCGACAGAGCCACGCCGAACGTGATCTGGAACGCCTCGGTGTGCTTGCGGCGGGTGCGTCGTGACCGCGTCGCACACCGGCAACACCGAGCGCATGGCCGCCCGGCCGCTGTCGGGTGGCGGCACGGCACAGCAGGTATGGGCCGGCGCGGGCCTGCGACTGCCCACCCTCGACATGCGTGGATGTCCCGAGATCGTGGTGGTCGGCGCGCACCCCGACGATGAGACGCTCGGGTTCGGCGCCGCGGCAACCCTGCTCGCCGAATCGGGGAAACGGGTGCAGATCGTCTCCGCCAGCGATGGTGGTGCCGCCTACCCGAATTCGTCACTGCTGCAGCGCTTCCGACTGGAGCGCACCCGCCGGGCGGAGCTACATTGCGCCGCCGGCGTGCTGGGACTGCCTGCGCCCATCTGCCTCGGGATGCCCGACGGTGAGATCGCCCGTTACGAGCAGCGGCTGGCTGATCTGCTCATCGAGATCCTGGCCACCAAACCGCCGGGGACATGGCTGGCGGCGACATGGCGCGGTGACGGTCACCCCGATCACGAGGCCGTCGGCAGGGCGGCGGCGCAGGCTGCCGAGTGCACCGGCGCGGTGCTGGTGGAGTACCCGGTGTGGATGTGGCACTGGGCGGTGCCCGACGACAGCGCGGTGCCGTGGAACCGGGCCTTCGCGGTGCCCGCGGCACCGTTCGCCGTCACGCGCAAAACCCTTGCGGTGAAGAGCTTTCAGAGTCAGTTCGTGCCGCCGAGGGCCGGGGAGGAGCCGGTGCTTCCGGCCTACATCCTGCCTCGGTTGCTGGCCGTCGGTGAGGTGGTGTTCCGCTGACCGCCAGGATGCCCGACAGCTTCTTCGAGCAGATGTATGACAAGGCCGCCGATCCCTGGGATCTGGAGGGGCGGTGGTATGAGCAACGTAAGTACGCGATCACCACCGCGCTCCTGCCGTTTCCCCGCTATCGGCGCGCATTCGAACCCGGCTGCTCGGTCGGTGTGCTCACCGAGAAGCTGGCCGGCCGCTGCGATCATGTGACCAGCACCGACATCAGTGTCGCGGCGCTCGATGCCACCCACCGGCGGCTGTCGGAGCGCGGGGTGCGCCGACAGGTGACCCTGTTGCGGGGCTCCATCGACCAGCCTTGGCCCGCAGGACATTTCGATCTGGTGGTGCTCTCCGAGGTGTGCTACTACCTGCAGCCTGCAACCCTGCGCGCCGTGCTCGATCGCGAGGTGCCACGCCTTGCGCCCGGCGCGACGGTCATCGCCGCGCACTGGCGCCATGACGTCGACGAGTACCCGATGAACGGAGACCGTGCCAACGACATCATCGGGGCCACCGCGGGTCTGTACCACGTGGGCGGCTACCGGGACCCCGACGTGGTGATCGAGGTGTTCGACAACGACTTCGGGACCTCGGTCGCTGCGCGTACAGCGGTCCCAGGCGCCTAGCCTTCCCTCCCTTCTCCCGCGAGCGTGCGTGTCTGCGGCAGACACGCCGCCGAAAACCGGGACTTCTCGCACGCTCGCGGGCGCCGACCGGGTGCTTCGCTACGTCCCCAGGGCCTGAGCGGCCTTGTTGCGCAATACCTCGCGCTCGCGTTCGTTGTCGACTAGTTCGGCCGCGCGCTCGAATGCCGCCGCCGCCTCGGCGCTGCGGCCCAGCCGGGACAGCAATTCGCCACGCACGCTCGGGATCAGGTAGGAACCGTCGAGGCCCTGAAGGCGGTCGACGATCGCCAGCGCATCCGGCGGCCCGTTCTGGGGGTCGGCCATCGCTACAGCGATGGCACGATTGAGTTGCACGACGGGTGACGGCGCCAGGGTCAGCAGTGCGTCATAGAGCGACACGATGCGGGCCCAGTCGGTGTCCGCCGCGGTCGGGGCGACAGCATGGCATTCCGCAAGCGCCGCCTGCAACGTGTAGTTGCCCCATCCGGTGCCGCTGCGCTGCAGCAGATCTGACGCATGCTGCAGAGACGCCACACCCCGCTGGATCTGTGCACGGTCCCAGGTGGCGCGGTTCTGTTGTTCGAGCAGGATCGGTGCGCCGTCGCGGTCGGTGCGCGCCCGCAGCCGTGAGGACTGGAACTCCATCAGCGCCACCAGGCCGTGCACCTCTGCCTCGTCGGGGGTCAGCGCGGCCAGCACCCGACCCAGACGCAGTGCCTCGCTGCACAATTCGTCCCGGATCCACCTCGGGCCCGACGAGGCCGAATATCCCTCGTTGAACACCAGGTAGATGACGCTGAGCACCGACGACAGCCGGGCGGGGAAATCGGCACGCCCCGGAACCTCGAACGGCACACCGGCCAAAGCCTTCTTGGCACGCACGATGCGTTGCGCAACTGTCGCTTTTGGAACCAGAAAGGCGTTGGCGATCTCGTCGGTGGTCAGCCCGCCGACCACCCGCAACGTCAGCGCGATCTGGTTCTCGCGCGACAACGACGGGTGCGCCGCCATGAAGATCAGTCGTAGGACGTCGTCGTCGATGCGGTCCGGGTCCCACGGATCGTCGACGTGGCTCTCCAGGTCCCGGGCCAGGACGGCGTACTTGGCGTCGAGGTTGTCCTGCCTGCGCCAGTGATCGATGGCCTTACGCTTGGCGATCGCGGTCAGCCACGCGCCCGGATTGCGCGGAACGCCCTCGCCGGGCCACTGCGTGAGCGCGGCGAGCAGTGCCTCCTGGGCCAGGTCCTCGGCCAGCCCGACATCGCCGACGGCGCGGGTCAGCGTGGCGACGATCTTTGCCGACTCCATCCGCCACACCGCGTCGACGGTGTGTTGCACGGTGTCGGGTGCGGGCACGCTCCCATTGTGGGCGAGAGTGGCCCCGCGCGGGGCCACCCGTCAGACGTAGCGGGCGCGCCCGGCCATCGCTCCCGCGACGATCTGGACGACGTAGACCGCCAGGAACATCAGCCACGGCACCGTCCAGCCGTGCGATACGTCGTGGAGCATGCCGAACAGAAAAGGCCCTGTTCCTGCGAACAGGTAGCCGAATCCCTGTGCCATGCCGGACAACTGCGCGGTATCCCCGGCGGTGCGGGCCCGCAGCGCGATCACCGCCAGCGCCACCGAGAAGGCGCCCATCCCGACGCCGATGAGTACGCTCCACAGGACGGGTTGGGCGGCGGGTGCCAGCATCACGCCCAGCGCGCCCGCGAAGCCCACCACGCCGAGGCCGACGATCCAGCCGCTCTGGTTGCGGTTGCGCGCCGCCAGCGGTGAGATCACCAGCGCCACAGGCACCCCGACGAGCGACGTCAAACCGACGAGGAGACCGGCATTGACTTTGTCGACCCCGTTGTCGATGAACACCTGAGGCAGCCAACCCATCACGATGTAGGCCATGAACGCCTGGCTGCCGAAGAACAGTGTGACGGTCCACGCGAGCCGGCTGCGCAGCAGCGAGCGTCGCTCATGGGCGGGCACCACGTTGGCCGCCCACGTGCCGCGGTGGCGCATCGATGCCGGGATCCAGAACGCCAGCGCCAGCATCGCCGCCACGGCCCACGCCGCCAGGGCGGAACGCCAGCCGCCCAACGGTTCTTCGAGGCCGGGTGTGATCGCGGAGCCCAGCGCCCCGCCGCCCTGCAGCGCCGCGGTGTAGATACCGGTCATCAGGCCGACCCGGGCAGGGAATGAGCCCTTGATGACAACGGGGATGAGCACGTTGATCAGCGCGATACCCGCGCAGGCGACGAACGTCGCGGCGATCACGGTGTGGGGACCGTCGATCACCCGCAGCGCGAGGCCCGCGGTCAGGGCCACCATGGCCAGCGAGACGGTGCGGCCCAGACCGATTCGCGCCGACAGCCGCGGCGCGGCGAGACCGGCGGCCGCGAAACACAGCGCGGGCAGCGTGGTCAGCAGGCCGGCCCAGGTGGCGGAGACGCCGAGTTCGGCACGCATATCCCCGAGCAGCGGTGCGACGCTGGTGACGGCCGGACGCAGGTTGAGTGCGGTGAGGACGACGGCGATCGCGAGCAGGACCCCGCCCGCCACCGTCGGCACCCGGTCCCCGGCGGCATCGGAGGAGACCTCGCCGCCCTGGAGCCCGTCGATGGCCTGCCGAGGAACGCTCACCTTGCTAGGGTGCCATACATCCCATGATTGGTTGAAAACGATCGGCGAGAGGGGTTCCAGTGCCGCTGAGCACCGCGCGTCGGACCGGGCTCGTCGACCAGGTCATCGAGCAACTCCGGCAGGCCATCACCGCGGGCGAGTGGCCCGTCGGGCGACGCATCCCCAACGAAGCGGTGCTCGTGGAGTCACTCGGCGTCGGCCGCAATACCGTCCGTGAGGCGGTCCGCGCGCTCGCGCACGCCGGTCTTCTCGACGTCCGGCAGGGCGACGGTACCTACGTGCGCGCCACCAGCGAGGTGTCGGGGGCGCTGCGCAGGCTGTACGGCGCAGAACTCCGGGATGTCCTGCAGGTACGCCGCGCCTTGGAGGTGGAGGGGGCGCGGCTGGCGGCGACGAACGCCACCGCCGAGGACGTGGCCGGACTCCGGTCCCTCTTGGCGCGCAGGGACGAATGCCTGGTCGCCGACGGCACCGACGAGTTCGCCCGCGCCGACGCCGACTTTCATCTTGCCGTCGTGCGGGCCTCCGGCAACCCCACGCTGACCGAGCTGTACCGCGGTTTGATCGAGGCCATCACCGCGAGCGTGGCCACCACCCACGAGAAGCCGCTGGAGATCGTGGACCACGAGGTGCTGGTCCGCCACATCGCCGCCGGCGACGCCGTAGGGGCGGCTCGCACCGCGGGTGAGCTGATCGACGGCATCCTGACGGGTATCGGCTCAGCCGACGGAACGCCCTGAACCCTCCCAGAACTGCTTACGGACCGCCTTCTTGTCCGGCTTGCCCAGCGCGGTGATCGGCACGGAATCGGCGATGACCACCTGCTTGGGTACGTGCACCGAACCCTTGCGCTCCTTCACCGACGCCTGGATCTCCGTGATCATCGCCGCGACGGCGGCCTCGTCAGAGGGAACATCGGGCCGCAGCACCACCACGGCCGTCACCGCCTCGCCCCACTTCTCGTCGGGGGTGCCGATCACGCACACCTGCGCGATCGACGGGTGTTCGGCCACAACGTCTTCCACCTCGCGGGGGAACACGTTGAAACCGCCGGTGACGATCATGTCCTTGGTGCGGTCGACGATGAAGTAGAAGCCGTCCTCGTCTTCGCGCGCCAGATCGCCGGTGTGCATCCAGCCGTCACGGAACGTCTCCGCCGTCGCCTCGGGCAGATTCCAGTACCCACCGGACAGCAGCGGGCCCGACACGCAGATCTCGCCGACCTCGCCCTGTGGCACCGGCTGGCCGTCCTCGCCGAGCAGTGCCACCCGCGCGAACAGCGTCGGGCGTCCGCAGGAGGTCAGCCGCTTCTCGTCGTGCTCCTTCTTGGCCAGGTAGGTGATCACCATCGGGGCCTCGGACTGGCCGTAGTACTGCGCGAAGATCGGGCCGAAGCGCTTGATCGCCTCGGCCAGCCGGACCGGGTTCATCGCCGAGGCGCCGTAGTACACCGTCTCCAGCGACGACAGGTCGCGTGTCTTCGAGTCGGGGTGGTCCATCAACGCGTAGATCATCGAGGGCACCAGCATCGTCGCGGTGATCTTCTGTTCCTCGATGACCCGCAGCACCTCGGCCGGATCGAACTTCGTCAACACGATCAGCTCGCCGCCCTTGACGATCACGGGCGTGAAGAACGCCGCGCCGGCGTGCGACAGCGGGGTGCACATCAGGAAGCGCGGGTTCTCCGGCCACTCCCACTCGGCCAGCTGGACCGTCGTCATCGTGGTGATGGACTGCGTCGTGCCCATCACACCCTTCGGCTTGCCGGTGGTGCCGCCGGTGTAGGTGAGGCCGCCGATGTTGTCGGGGGCCAGATCGGCGGCGACCAGCGGCTTGGGCGGGTACTTGGCCGCCTCGGCACTCAGGTCGACGGCCACCTCGGCCAGCTCGGGGGGGACCGGTCCGATGGTCAGAATCTGCTTGAGCGACGGCACCTTCTCCAGCAGGCCCAGCGCGCGTTCGACGAACATCGGGTTGGGATCGATGATCAGCGACGTCACCTCGGCGTCGGACAGCACGTAGGCGTGATCATCCAACGAGCCGAGAGGGTGTAGTGCGGTGCGCCGGAAGCCTTGGGTCTGGCTGGCGCCGATGATCATCAGCACCTCGGGCCGGTTCAGCGACAGCAGTCCCGATGCGCTTCCGGTGCCTGCCCCCAGCGCCTCGAACGCCTGGATGTACTGGCTGATGCGGTCGGCGAGCTCGCCGCCGGTCATGGTGGTGTCTCCGAGGAACAGCACCGGACGGTCCTTGTGGCGCTTGAGTGCGCCGACGGTCAGGTGGCCGGAGTGCAGGGGATGGCGCAGCAACTCATCACTCATACCGACAGACTAGAACGTGTTCCAATTTCAGTCAGCAGGGTCCGGCGATTTGGGCGTGGTTGCCGCCGATCACCGACGACAACCACGCCCACGTCTCTAGATCAGCCCGTCCTTCTTCCACTGCAGCTCCTTCTGGACCCATTCGTTGTCCTGCGGGAACTCCTCGGTCTCGGTGACGCGGCGCACCTCGAGGCGGGCGCCCGGCCCCAGCGGGCATTTCAGCGCCCACTGCTTGGCCTCCTCTTTCGATGAGACCCCGAGCATCCAGAAGCCGTTGAACAGCTCCTTGGCCTCGGTGTACGGACCGTCGGTGACCACGGGGGCGTCGGTGTCGAAGTTCACGACGAAGCCGTCCTCGGGACCGGCCAGGCCCTCACCGGCCAGCAGCACACCGGCCTTGATCAGCTCCTCGTTGTAGCGGCCCATGGCGGCGATGACGTCGTTGAAGTCGACGTTCTCCATGTTCTGTTCGGCCTCGGGCGTCGACCGCAGGATCAGCATGTAGCGGGTCATCTCGTGTCTCCTTCTTCTCGGTGGGAAGGGCCCCTCCAGTCTCGTCCAGGGGCCCTCACCACGACGTCGAACGTGAAGGCCCGAAATCGACACGGCACCGAGAAAAACATTCTCGACGCGTCCCGCGGTGGCGGCCGGGAGACTCCCACCACCGGGCCACGGTCGCCGATCGGCACCGCCAGGTACGTATCGGGCAAATCCGATCAGCGGCGACGGCTTGCATGGCACGCTTGTCGACCATGGCCGATCTGACCGAACCTCGATTCCTCGACGAGCGACTCGCCCACTGGGCGAGCGTCACCCCGGACGCCGAAGCGATGGACTATCTCCACCGGTCATGGACCTGGTCGCAGTGGAATGACCGTGTGCGCCGACTGGCCGGTGCGCTCACCGAACGCGGCGTCCGGCGCGGCGACGTCGTGGCCTTCCTCGACAAGAACCACCCGGCGTGCGTCGAGCTGACGTTCGCCGCCGCGTCGCTGGGGGCCGCCAACGCGATCATCAACTTCCGGCTGGCCGCCGACGAGCTCGACTATGTGCTCAACGATTCCGGCGCCAAGCTGCTCATCGTCGGCGAGGAGTTCGCGCCGTCGATCGAAAAGATCCGCGACAAGCTCTCCCACATCGAGCACGTCATCTCCGTCACACCCGAGGGCGACGACGACTACGAGGCGATGCTGGAGTCGTCGACCCCGGTCGAGCGGTCCGACGACGTCGATCCGGGCGACGTCTGCATCCTGATGTACTCCTCGGGAACGACGGGACGGCCCAAGGGGGTGGAACTCACCCAGGCCAACCTCATCGCCCACACCGTCAACGCCCACGAGGGGTTCGAGTTCGACGAGGGCGACAAGAACATGGTGGCGATGCCGCTGTTCCACGTCGGCGGATCGTCCTACGTGCAGTTCGGGATCCACGACGGCTTCCCGAGTGTGATGACGCGCGACGTCGACGGCATGACGCTGGCCGGGGCCATCCTCAAAGGCGCCAACCGCACCTTCCTGGTGCCGGCCGTGCTGGCCAAGGTGCTCGAATCGGGTGAGGACGCCGTCAAGCTCTTCGGTGCGCTCAAGACGTTCGCCTACGGCGCGTCGCCGATGCCGCTGCCACTGCTGCGCGCGGCGCTGAAGGCGTGGCCCGACACCGATTTCATGCAGGCCTACGGCCTCACCGAGGTGTGCGGGGTGATCAGCCATCTGCTTCCGGAGGCGCACCGCGACCCGGGTAGGGAGGAGCGGCTCTCCAGCGCGGGCACGTTGGTGCCCAACGCCGAGGTCCGGGTCGTCGATCCGGACACACTCGAGGACGTGCCCACCGGCGAACAGGGTGAATTGTGGTTCCGCACACCGCAGTTGATGAAGGGCTACCACAACAAGCCGGAGGCGACCGCCGAGGCGATCACCGAGGACGGCTGGTTCCGGACCGGTGACGTGGGCCGCGTGGACGACGGCGGCTACATCTTCGTCGAGGACCGGCTCAAGGACATGATCATCTCCGGTGGCGAGAACATCTACTCCATCGAGGTGGAACGGGTGCTGGCCGAGCACGCGGCCGTCGTCGAGGTTGCGGTGATCGGGGTTCCCGACGACAAGTGGGGCGAGGTCGTCAAGGCGGTGGTGGTGATCGAGGGGGAGGCCTCCGAATCCGAGCTGATCGCGTTCGCCCGCGAACGCCTGGCGGCCTACAAATGCCCCAAGACGGTCGACACCACCGATGAGCTGCCGCGCAACCCCACCGGCAAGATCCTGAAAAAGGAACTGCGCAAGCCACATTGGGATGGACGCGACCGCGCCAACGTCTGAGTGAGCTACGCCCGGCAACCCCGTGGAGATTCCCGTCACCATGTGTTACCGGGACATGACGATCACGAAACCCGTGTGTAACGTGGCTGGCGTGGCGCCTGATCCTGGGTGTCAGCGGACGAGGGAGCAGTACCCGCAGCGACAAGACTGACTCGTAGGAGGGTCTTGTGGCATGGCTGGTTCTCGTGGTCAGTGGAGTGCTCGAAGCCACGTGGGCGACGGCGCTCGGCATGTCCGACAACTTCCGACGCCGGCTGCCGACCGTGGTGTTTGCGGTGGCGCTGCCCGTCAGCATGGCTGGTCTGGCGTATTCGATGACCTCGCTCCCGACGGGCACGGCCTACGCGGTGTGGGTCGGGATCGGTGCGACGCTGACGGTGGGGTGGGCGATCCTGACCAAGAAGGAAACCGCCTCCACCGCAAGGGTTTTGCTGCTGGCGCTGCTGGTGGGCAGTGTCGTGGGACTCAAGGCCGTGAGCTGACCGTGGCATGGTTCGTCCTGATCGTCAGCGCCGTCCTCGAGGCGGCGTGGGCCACGGCGCTCGGCAAGACCGACGGCTTCACGGCTCCGGTGGCCACAGCGGTCTTCCTCATCGCCCTGCCGGCCAGTCTCGGCGGGCTCGCGTGGGCGGCCACACACATCCCGATCGGCTCGGCCTATGCGGTATGGACCGGCCTCGGGGCCGCGTTGACCGTCGGCTACGCGATGCTCTCCGGTGACGAGGCCGCGTCGCTGGGCAGGGCGGTCTTCCTCACCGGGATCATCGCCGCGGTGGTCGGCCTCAAGCTGCTTCCGTCCGAGGCCGGGGCGCCAGCCGAGCACGACGAGCGTCCCAGGGAGTACGCGACGGCCGGTCGATAACCCCCGCGGGGACCCCGGTTGTCGCTGCCGGGCACGGTGCCGCACGATGGCGTCGTGGCCGAACTCGCCGACATCCTCGATCGGTTGCATGTGGTGGCGCTGCCGATGCGGGTGCGCTTTCGCGGCATCACCACCCGTGAGGTGGCCCTGATCGAGGGTCCCGCCGGCTGGGGTGAGTTCGGCGCGTTCGTCGAATACGAACCCCCGGAGGCCGCACATTGGCTGGCGTCGGGCATCGCGGCGGCCTACCGTCCGCTGCCCGCGGTCCAGCGCGCCCGCATCCCCATCAACGCCACGGTCCCCGCCGTCGCCGCCGACGACGTCGCCGGGGTGCTGGCCCGGTTCCCGGGCGCGCGCACGGCCAAGGTGAAGGTTGCCGAGCCCGGTCAATCGCTGGCCGACGATGTGGCCCGGGTCAACGCCGTCCGCGCCGTGGTGCCCACCGTGCGGGTGGATGCCAACGGCGGGTGGACCGTCGACGAGGCGGTGGCCGCCGCGCATGCATTGACGGCCGACGGGCCGCTGGAATACCTGGAGCAGCCCTGCCGCACCGTCGCGGAGTTGGCCGAGGTACGTCGCCGCGTCGACGTCCCCGTGGCGGCCGACGAGAGCATCCGCAAGGCTGACGACCCGCTGCAGGTCGTACGCGCCGGTGCCGCCGACATCGCGGTCCTCAAGGTCGCGCCGCTCGGTGGGGTGCAGGCGATGCTCGACATCGCAGCCCAGATCGACATCCCGATCGTGGTGTCCAGCGCCCTCGACACCGCGGTGGGTATCGGTGCCGGGCTGGTGGCCGCCGGCTGCCTGCCCCGGCTCGACCACGCCTGCGGGCTCGGCACCGGCAGCCTGTTCGTCGACGACGTCGCAGCCCCGGCCCTGCCGGTCGACGGCCATCTCCCCGCCGCGGCGGTGACGCCCGATCCGGCCCGCATCGCAGCACTGGCGGCGCCGCCGGACCGCAGGCAGTGGTGGATCGAGCGCGTGCAGGCCTGCTTCCCGCTGCTGTCCTGATCTGTGGGGTCCATGGCCTAGACGCCATCGCAGCGGGCGCCGAGACTGAGGTCATGCAGCGCACAGTGCTCATCGTCGGTTTCGCCGGCGTGCAGGCACTCGACATCGTGGGCCCGTTCGAGGTGTTCACCGGGGCGTCGCTGTTCCTCTCCGGGCGCGGCCTCGACGGGTACACGGTGCGGGTCGTCTCCGTGGACGGGGAAGCCGTCAGCACCGGCACCGGACTCACCCTGGTCGCCGAGTCGTTGCCCGGGCCCGACGACGCGGTTGACACCGTCGTGCTGCCCGGCGGGTTCGGCACCGCCGCGGCGCGCAAGGACGGTGCGCTGATGGACTGGGTCGCCACCGTCGCGCCGCGGGCACGGCGGGTGGTCAGTGTGTGCACCGGGGCGGTGCTGGCCGCTCAGGCGGGCCTGCTGGACGGGTGTGTGGCTACCACGCATTGGGCCTTCGCGACGCAGCTGGCCAGTGAATTCCCCGCTGTGACAGTAAATCCCGACGCGATCTTCGTGCGCAGCTCGGACAAGGTGTGGACCGCCGCCGGCGTCACCGCGGGCATCGACCTCGCGCTGTCGCTCGTCGAGGACGACCACGGCACCGAGGCCGCCCAGACCGTCGCCCGGTATCTCGTCATGTACCTGCGCAGACCGGGGGGCCAGACCCAGTTCGCCGCGCCGGTGTGGATGCCGCGGGCCCGCCGCACCCCCATTCGCGACGTGCAGGACGCCATCGACGCCGAACCCGGTGGCGCTCATTCCGTTTCAGCGCTGGCCCGGCGTGCGGCGATGAGTCCCCGCCACTTCACCCGCGTCTTCACCGACGAGGTGGGGGAGGCGCCGGGGGCCTACGTCGAACGGGTCCGCACCGAAGCCGCCCGTCGCCAACTCGAGGAGACCGACGACACCGTCACGACCATCGCCGCGCGCTGCGGCTTCGGCTCGGCGGAGACGTTGCGCCGCAACTTCGTCCGCCGGCTGGGCGTCTCGCCCGATCAGTACCGCAAGACATTCGCCTGAGAGAAGGAGATTCACCGTGCAGGTCGCCATCATGCTCTACCCGGGATTCACGGCACTGGACTTCATCGGACCCTACGAAAGCCTGCGCTGGCTCCCCGGCGTCGAGGTCAGGTTCGTCTGGCACGAGGTGGGCCCGATCGCCGCCGACTCGCACGTCCTGCTCATCGGGGCCACCCACACGTTCGACGAAACCCCGTCCCCCGACCTCATCCTGATCCCCGGCGGGTTCGCCACGATGGAGCACGCGCGCGACGAGAAGGTGCTCGACTGGGTGCGCAGGGCGCACGAGACGTCCACCTGGACCACATCGGTCTGTTCGGGATCGGCGATCCTGGCCGCGGCCGGGCTGCTCGACGGGAAGCGGGCCACCTCGCACTGGGCAGCCCTGCCGGTGTTGCGGACCTTCGGCGCTCAGCCCGTCGGCGACGAGCGCATCGTGGAGGCCGATGACAAGATCGTCACCGCCGCCGGCGTGTCCGCAGGCATCGACCTCGGGCTGTGGCTGGCGGGCCGGATCGGCGGTGAGGCCAGGGCCAAAGCCATCCAGCTGTCGATGGAGTACGACCCGCAGCCGCCCTTCGATTCGGGCCACATGTCCAAGGCCTCGGCCAGCACCAAGGCTCTCTCCACCGCGATGATGGGCAAGGAACTGGCCAAACCCGCCGCGCTGGCCGCCTCGACGGGCCTGCTGTGGGACGCCGCCCTGAAGCGGATCCGGCGCGGCAAACGACGCTCACCGTCGCTCACCGCGCCGAAAGCGCGCTCCGAATCACTGCAATGACCCGTTGCGGGAACTCCGCGAGGTCCAGCCACGTGAAGCGCAGCACCGTCCAGCGCTGCAGCACGATGTCGTTCTGACGCGTGCGGTCGATCTGGAACTCCTCGGCGCCGCTATGGAATGCGAACCCGTCGACCTCGATGGCGACTTTCGGCCCTGGGAATCCGACGTCAACGCGGTAGCTGCCGACACGATAGTTGGCTTTCCATCCGGTGATGTCCGCGTCGCGGAGCAACTTGTGCAGCAGCCGTTCGGCCTCTGACCGCGCGCCGTGATCGGCGGCCTGAAGTAGCCGTCGGGCACGTGGTGCCCCGGTTCGGCCCTTGTTTCTCAGGTGCGTGCGCCACAAGCTGAGTAGGTCGACGTGACGCTGCAAGGCGGAGTCCATCAAACGCGAGCCGCCGCCGAACTGCACTGCGGCTTCGACCACTGTCAACGGCAACGCGGTGACCCGCATCCCGTTGCGCTCGGTCACGTCGACAGGATCGAGATCTCGCCGCCTCACCCGGCTGCCGTCGTGACGACGACCGTGGCTGTCGCGGGGGACTGTCACCTCAAGGCGTTCCGGAGCGAAATGCGTCAACTTGTGCCACCACCCTGCGGTGAGGCCGCTGGCAACGGCGTGTGGACCATATCCCCAGACCGCTGCCCGGATGCGGGCGGCGTCGGTGAACGGTCGATCGGCGGCAAAATAGACGCCTCGTGAGCACCGGAGCCAGCGGCCGGATTCCACGCGCCGCTGTACCGCGCGTGCGCTGAGGCCAGCTTCTCGCGCTTGTGCAAGGGTGATCACCCCGTCGTGCCGGCGCAGATAATCATCAACCATGTTCAAGCAGACGCAGCCGGCAGGCGCCCGGTTCCCTACGGCGCGAATCGGGCGCGCGTAGCGACGCTGTGGGTGTGTGCGCGCGCCGGATTCGCAAGGAAGTAGCCTCTGCCGGGTGAATCTGGCATTCGACGAGCGCGGCTCCGGCGAGCCCGTGCTGTTCATCGCAGGCCGGGGTGGCGCCGGACGTACCTGGCACCTGCACCAGGTGCCCGTCTTCACCCGGGCCGGTTACCGGTGTGTGACGTTCGACAACCGGGGAATCGGCGCCACCGAGAACGACGAGGGCTTCACCACCGAGACGATGGTCGCCGACACCGCGGCGATCATCGAGGCGCTCGACGCGGGCCCGGTGCGCATCGTCGGGGTGTCCATGGGCTCCTACATCGCCCAGGAACTGATGGTGGCGCGCCCGGAGCTGGTCACCTCGGCGGTGCTGATGGCCACCCGCGGCCGTCATGATCGGACCAGGGATTTCTTCTGGCAGGGCGAGCGGGCGCTCGCCGAATCCGGGATCGCGCTGCCCGTCGAATTCGAGGCGAAAATCCGCCTGCTGGAAAGCTTCTCACCGAAGACCTTGAACGACGACAGCGCCGTGCGGGACTGGATCGACATGTTCACGATGTGGCCGCAGAAGCCGACCCCGGGAGTGCGCACGCAGCTGTTCATCGCGCCGCAGGAGAGCAGGCTGGCGGCGTACCAGAGCGTCACCACCCCGGCGCTGGTGATCGGGTTCGCCGACGACGTCGTGCTGCCGTCGTACCTGAGTCGCGAGGTGGCCAACGCGCTGCCCAACGGGCAGTTCCTGGAGATTCCCGGCACCGGTCACCTGGGCTTCATCGAGAAGCCGCAGGTGGTCAACACCGCGATCCTCAATTTCTTCGCCGATAGTCTGTAGTGGTGAACCCCTCGACGACGCAGGCCCGGGTGGTCGTCGACGAACTGATCCGCGGCGGCGTCCGCGACGTGGTGCTCTGCCCGGGGTCCCGCAACGCCCCGCTGGCGTTCGCGCTGCACGACGCCGACCGCGCCGGACGCCTGCGGCTGCACGTCCGCATCGACGAGCGCACCGCGGGGTTCCTGGCGATCGGGCTGGCGCTGGCCGAGCGCGCCCCGGTGTGCGTGGCGATGACGTCGGGCACCGCGGTGGCCAACCTCGGTCCCGCCGTGGTAGAGGCCAACTATGCGCGGGTGCCGTTGATCGTGCTGTCGGCCAACCGGCCCTACGAACTTCTCGGCACCGGCGCCAACCAGACCTTCGAGCAGCTCGGCTACTTCGGTACCCAGATGCGCGAGAACATCAGCCTCGGCCTGGCGGAGGACAACCCGGAGAGTATCGAGTCGCTCAATGCGCAGTGGCGCTCGGCCACCTGCCGGGTGCTGGTGGCCGCCAAGGGTTCTCGCTCCGCCAATGCGGGCCCGGTGCAGTTCGACATCCCGTTGCGCGAGCCGCTGGTGCCCGGCTCGGACAGGGCGCCCTACGCACCCGAGGGGCGCCCCGACGGCAGGTCGTGGACCCACACACCGCCGGTGACCTTCGATCAGCCGCTGGAAATCGACCTCACGCCGGACACCGTCGTGATCGCCGGACACGGCGCCGGAACGCATCCGAACCTGGCGCATCTGCCGACGGTCGCCGAGCCCACCGCACCGTACGCGCAGACACCGCTGCATCCGTTGGCGCTGCGGCTGATTCATCCCAAGCAGGTCATCATGCTGGGCCGTCCCACGCTGCACCGTCCCGTGTCGGCGCTGCTGGCCGATCCGGCCGTGCCCGTCTACGCGCTCACCACCGGACCCCGGTGGCCTGATGTGTCGGGCAACTCCCAGGCCACCGGCACCCGGGCCGTCACGTCGGGTGCGCCCTCGGCGGAGTGGCTGCACCGCTGCGCCGAGGTCAACCGGCACGCCGTCGACGCCGTGCGCGGACAACTGGCTGCCCACCCGCTGACCACCGGGCTGCACGTCGCCGCGGCCGTCGCGGACGCGGTGGGGCCGGGCGATCAACTGGTGCTCGGGGCGTCGAACCCGGTCCGCGACATCGCCCTGGTGGGCTTCAACACCGCCGACGTCAAGGTGCGGTCCAATCGCGGGGTGGCGGGCATCGACGGCACGGTGTCGACGGCCATCGGGGCGGCGCTGGCACATGACCGCGCCACCGGCGGCCGCACCGTCGCGCTCATCGGGGACCTGACGTTCGTGCACGACAGCTCGGGTCTGCTGGTGGGTCCCACCGAGCCGACTCCTCGCCACCTGACCATCGTGGTCTCCAACGACAACGGCGGCGGCATCTTCGAATTGCTGGAACAGGGCGATCCGCGGTTCTCCGACGTGTCGTCGCGCATCTTCGGGACGCCGCACGACGTCGACGTCGGCGCGCTGTGCCGGGCGTACCACGTCGAGAGCCGCCAGATCGAGACCGGTGGGCTGGCGGCCGCGCTGGAGGAGGATTTCGAGGGCATGCGGGTGCTGGAGGTGAAGGCAGACCGCTCGTCGCTGCGGGCCTTGCACGCGTCGATCAAGGCGGCACTGTGAGCGGTGCGAACGACACCGTGCATGAGGTGGTGCTGCGGCTGAAAGCGTTGTGGCGCCTGATCATTCCTCATCTCTACGGTGAGCCGGGGGAAACGCGTGGCGCGCGGATCCTGCGGCGCGTTCGGATCGGCATCGTGGTGGCGGCGTGCGTGGTGACGTTGCAGTCGGTGCTGCTGGTGGCCGGAGCGTGGCGCAATGACCGGCAGATCGAACGCCACCTCGGTGTCGCCGAGGCCACCGTGCTCGACGCCGGGCAGAGGCGTTCAACCATCGAATTCGTCACCCCCGACCGGGTGACCTACCGTCCGGAACTCGGCGTGCTGTATCCGTCGGAGCTGGAGAACGGCATGCGGATCTACGTCGAATACGACACCAACAACCCGGATCTGGTTCGGGTACAGCACCGTAACGCCGCACTGGCCATCGTTCCCGCGGGATCGATCGCCGTCGTCGGATGGTTGATCGCCGGGGTCGCGCTCGGCGGCACTGCGCTGATCGAGCGGCGCAGGCTGCGCCGCGAGCACGCGACGGTCTAATTTCCGCGCTGCACCAGGTCGTCGAGCCATTCGTCGTCGTGGATGTCGAGCTTCTCCCCGGCCTCCAGGTCGTACACGGTGGGCGTACCGGTGTCGTCGGAATCGATGTCGAAGAGCAGATTGAAATTCGACTCCTCCACCGCGGCCAGGTCGACGGCCTCGTTGTCGCCGGCGACGTTGTCCGCGACCGGACCGGGAATGCCTGCCGCTGTCGCCATCTCGTGCAGCTCGTCTCCGGTGAAGGGCATTCCGCCCGGGTCCTGGTTGACCCAGAGTTCCTCGACGAAGCGCTGGAACTGTGCTCCGGTGGTCGCCGAGTTGTCGATCGCCTCGCTCGCCAGGAACAGCGCGTTGACGACCTTCGACGAGTACCCGTCGTAGTCGTCGTCGAGGAACATCAGTGGTCGGTAGGTGACCTGCAGCGAACCGACGCCGAGGTGGTAGGCGAGCTCGTCACCGAACTCCCGCTGCAGATCACCGCAGTGGGTGCACTGCGGCTCGGTGAAGATCTCGATCTTGGCGGGCGCGTCGTCGAACCCCGCGACGATGCCGTAACCGTCCGCGGAGAGCGCCAGTGGCACGGTCGTGGACGCGGCCTGGGGGACGCCGACCACCTGCTTCGCGCAGCCGGGGGTGACCGCCAACAGCCCGAGCGCCGAGACCAGAGCCAGCAGACGAATGACACGCATGGGTCCATCCTGGCCGTGTCGCCGTCGGTCGGCACGCTTTTTGACCTGACCGGCGGTTCGGGGCGCACCCGCAATTCGTGCGACATATCCCTGGGCGCAACCTCGCCGACAGGTGACGATGTCACTGTCGCAGTGTGCGCGTAGCTATCGTCGCCGAATCGTTCCTGCCGAATGTCAACGGTGTCACCAACTCGGTGCTTCGGGTGATGGAGCACCTGCGCCGTACCGGTCACGAGGTCCTGGTCATCGCGCCGGACACGCCTCGTGGCGAACCCGCTGCCGACAAGGTGCACGAGGGGGTTCGCGTGCACCGGGTCCCGTCGAAGATGTTCCCCAAGGTCACGTCGCTGCCCCTGGGCATCCCCCGCCCACGGATGGTGAGCGTGCTGCGCGGCTTCGACCCCGACGTCGTTCACCTGGCCTCCCCGGCGCTGCTCGGCTGGGGCGGGGTACATGCGGCACGCTACCTGGGCATTCCGACGGTGGCGGTGTTCCAGACCGACGTCGCCGGATTCGCCGAGAGCTATGGCGTCGGCGTGCTCTCCCGGGCGTCGTGGGCCTGGACCCGGCGTCTGCACAGCAAGGCCGACCGCACCCTGGCTCCGTCCACATCGGCGATGGAAAACCTTGCTGCACATCAGATCCCACGTGTCCACAAGTGGTCGCGGGGGGTTGATGTGACGGGCTTCGCCCCATCGGCGCGCGACGATCGCCTGCGCCGATCCTGGTCTCCCGACGGCAAGCCGATCATCGGTTTCGTCGGCCGGCTCGCTCCCGAGAAGCACGTCGAGCGGTTCGCCGCCCTGCATGCCCGCGACGACGTCCAGATTGTCGTCGTCGGGGATGGCGTCGACCGCGCGAAGCTCGAATCAACGCTTCCGCGAGCAGTTTTCACCGGTGCTCTGTACGGTGGCGCATTGGCCACCGCATACGCCAGCATGGACGTATTCGTTCATCCCGGCGAGCACGAGACGTTCTGCCAGGCGGTGCAGGAGGCCATGGCCTCGGGTGTGCCGGTCATCGCGCCCGACGCCGGCGGCCCACGTGATCTGGTCGCCCCGTACCGAACCGGGTTGCTACTGCCGGTCGCCGAGTTCGAGGCCAGGCTGCCGGATTCGGTGGAGCACCTGGTCGCCGAACGCCGGCGCTACGCGCTGGCCGCCCGGCGCAGCGTCCTCGGCCGCACCTGGCCGGTGATCTGCGACGAACTGCTCGGGCACTACGAGGCCGTCCTGGGGGCGCGCAGCTTGAAGGCGGCGTGACGGTGCCTGCCGGGTAAGTTCTTCGATGTGGAACGCGACGGCAAGATCGACGCCAGCTCGTTGGCCGGCGTCTCGGAGACAGCTCTGCTGACGCTGAACGGCCGGGCGCACCAGGCGCGTCACCCCAGGGCCATCATCGACGATCCGATGGCCGTCAGGCTGCGCGACGCGATCGACTTCGACTTCGACAAGTTCGGCCGCACGGGGCAGGAGATGGCGCTGCGCTCGCTGGCCTTCGATCGCGCGACCACGCGCTACCTCGCCGAGCACCCGGAAGCCACGGTTGTCGCGCTCGCCGAGGGCCTGCAGACCAGTTTCTGGCGGCTGGACGCCACGATTCCGCACGCGGAGTTCCTCTGGATCACCGTCGACCTCGAGCCGATCATCGACCTCCGCGAGCGTCTGCTGCCCAGCTCACCACGCATCGCCAATCTCGCGCAGTCGGCCCTGGACTACACCTGGATGGATGCCGTCGACCCGTCCCACGGCGTCTTCATCACCGCCGAAGGCCTGCTGATGTACCTGCAGCCCGACGAGGCGATGGGTCTCATCACCGAATGCGCCCGCCGTTTCCCGGGCGCGCAGATGATCTTCGATCTGCCGCCGGTCATGGTGAAGAAGTTCGCCCCGAAGGGGCTGCGGTCGTCGTCGCGCTACCGGGTGCCGCCGATGCCGTTCAGTCTGTCGGCGGCGCAACTGGCGCAGCTGGTCCACACGGTGCCCGGTGTCACGGCCGTGCATGATCTGCCGATGCCGCGCGGCCGGGGTGTCCTCTTCGAGCGGGTGTTCCCCGCCTTCTGGCAGCTCGGGCTGACCAAGAACTATCGGGGCGCCTACGCCCTACTCGAATTCGGTTGAGGCCCAACGTGAGGTCCTACATGGACTGTCGAAGCGTCATCACGAACCCGACACCGGCGGCCGTGGCGGCAGCGCCGTAGATCAGTGCCGCCACCCAGGTGGCGGTGATCAGCGAGGCGCCCCAGCACGAGATGAAGGCCGCGACCGACAAGACCGCGCCGTAGAACGGGATGCGCTCGGGGTGATCCCCGCGGGCCATCGCTCAGCCCTGCGCTTCGACGGCCACCGGCTGCCACTTCTCCCAGCCGGCCAGGCGGCTTTCGTAGTCGGCCTTGGCGAGGCTCAGCGGGAGCTCGCCGAAGAAGGCCCGCAACGGCGGTTCGGGCGCGTCGACGATCTTGAGCAGCGCGGCGGCCGAGGCCTGCGGGTCGCCGGGGCGTGCCGACCGGGCGGCCCGCTGTTCCTGGGACTTGCGGTGCGCCTCGGCGTAATCGGGCAGCTGCGTCGCGTGCTTGGCCGACGGCCCGGCCCAGTCGGTGGAGAAACCGCCGGGCTCGATCAGCGTGACGTGGACGTTGAACTCCGCGACCTCCTGGGCCAGGGCCTGCGAGAAGCCCTCCAGCGCCCACTTGGAGGCGTGATAGATGCCGACGTTGGGGAACGCGGTGATCCCACCGATCGAGGACACCTGGATGAGGTGGCCGCTGCGCTGGGCCCGAAGGTAGGGCAGCGCCGCCTGGGTGACCCACAGCGCGCCGAACACGTTGGTCTCGATCTGGTCGCGGGCTTCCTGTTCCGAGAGCTCCTCGATGAAGCCGAACTGGCCGTAGCCGGCGTTGTTGACGACGATGTCGAGCCGGCCGAAGTGGTCATGGGCCCGCGCGACCGCGGCGAAATCCGCCGCCCGGTCGTTGACGTCCAGCTGCAGCGGCAGCAGTGCGCCGCCGTATTTCGTGGCGAGATCGTCGAGAGTGGACAGGTCGCGGGCGGTGGCGGCGACCTTGTCGCCCCGTTCGAGTGCGGCGATGGCCCATTCGCGACCGAACCCGCGTGAGGCACCGGTGATGAACCAGACTTTTTCGGTCATGCTTCGGTAAATGCCCATCGGGGCGGAAAGCATTCCCGCCCGGGGATGCGCACAGCGAACTCGCAGTCGGCTCCCTGATACGTTCGGCAGCGTGAACCGTGCGTCGCTGGAGAAGAACCCCCACGAGGTGGCGTCGATGTTCGACGGCGTCGCGCGCCGCTACGACCTCACCAACACGGTGCTCTCCCTCGGGCAGGACCGGTTCTGGCGGCGGGCCACCCGGGAGGCGCTGCGGCTGAAGCCGTCGGACAAGGTGCTCGACCTGGCGGCCGGGACCGCGGTGTCGACGGTGGAGCTGGCCGGCTCGGGCGCGTGGTGTGTGGCTGCGGATTTCTCGGTCGGCATGCTCGGGGCAGGCGCGGCGCGGAAGGTGCCCAAGGTCGCGGGCGACGCGACGAAGCTGCCGTTCGCCGACGGGGCGTTCGACGCGGTGACCATCAGCTTCGGTCTGCGCAACGTGGTCGACCATGCGGCGGGGCTGCGCGAGATGGCGCGGGTGACCCGTCCGGGTGGGCGGCTGGTGGTGTGTGAGTTCTCGACGCCGACGAACGCGCTGTTCTCGACGGTGTACAAGGAGTACCTGATGAAGGCGCTGCCGGCGATGGCCACGGCGGTGTCGTCCAACCCCGATGCGTATGTGTACCTGGCGGAGTCGATTCGGGCCTGGCCCGATCAGGCCGACCTGGCGCGACGCATCGAGGACGCCGGCTGGTCGGGTGTGCGGTGGCGCAACCTGACGGGCGGCATCGTGGCGCTGCACGCCGCCGTCAAACCCTGACCTTGCCCCGCGAGCGTGCGTGTCTGCACGCGACACGCCGCCATTTTTCCCAACTTCACGCACGTTCGCGCCCCGCGAAAGCGACACTTCGGCCCGCCGGACGGCACTACCGTCACCACCATGCTGCTCGGACGCCACGCTGACCCCGACTCCACACTGGGCACCGACCCACGCGCCGACCCTCGCATGGTCGCGGTGTTCGCCCGCTTCGGGCTGGACGGGCGCCTGCCCGCGAGCGGCCTCTCGGTCGACTCGCCCATCGAGGAGCGCTACGCCTACGCCGCGATGGGCGAAGAAGGTATGGGGGCCATCTTCGACATGCTCGCCGCGGACGTGTCGGCAACCGCAGGCGTCTCCACCACGACGACAACCATCCCCGGGGTGGACGGCAACGACATCACGGTATTCGTCAGCCGTCCGGATGGCGCGGCGGGCCCGCTGCCGGGCATCGTGCATCTGCACGGCGGCGGCATGGCGATCGGCAGCGCCGCGGACGCCGGCTATGTCCGGCTGCGCGAGCAGCTCGCCGCGACCGGACTCGTGGTCGTCGGCGTCGAATTCCGGAACTCCGGCGGCAAATTGGGCCCGCACCCGTACCCGGCCGGCCTCAACGACTGTGCCTCCGCCGCCCGGTGGGCGAGCACCCGTCGCGACGAACTCGGGATCAGCCACCTCGTCGTCTCCGGTGAATCGGGCGGCGGGAACCTGACATTGACGCTGGCGCACAAGGCGAAACGCGAGGGATGGATCGGCGACATCGCCGGCTTCTACGCGCAGTGCCCGTACATTTCGAATCGGTGGCTGCAGGAGTGCGACGACCTGCCGTCGCTGACGGAGAACGACGGCTACTTCGTCAGCTGCGAACAACTGGCGCTGCTGGGTTCGCTGTACGACCCTGAGGGCGCCCATTCCGGGGACGCCACCTGTTGGGCGTCGGCGGCCGGCGACGACGAACTGAAAGATCTTCCACCCCATGTGATCTCGGTCAACGAGCTGGACCCGCTGCGGGACGAAGGCCTGCAGTATTACCGCCGGCTGCTGCGCGCGGGGGTGCCCGCCGTCGGCCGGGTGGTGGCGGGAACGTGTCACGGTGGCGATCTGCTGTTCGGTGCTGCGATGCCCGACGTGTTCGCCGCGAGCATCCGCGATGTCAGCGGTTTCGCGAAGTCACTGGGCTGACGCGTCCTCGAGCACCTGGTGTGCGGCGTTGTAGCCGGGGATGAAGGTGATTCCGGGCCCGCCGTGGCATCCGGCACCGCCGAGGTAGAGGCCGGCTATCGGCACCGGCATGTCGAGAAAACCCTTGGGGCCCGGACGATTCGGGCCCATCAGGTCCGGGTGGAGCAGCCCGTGGCAGAAGTCGCCTGCAGGGGCGGCGAACATCGTGTCCATGTGGTACGGCGCGAACGTGATGTGCCGGATCTGGATGTCACGAAAATTGGGGGCATAGCGGCTGATCTTGTCGACGACCCTCTCGGCCATCACGTTCTTGAGGTGTCCGTGCTCACCGCGTTCGGCTTCCACCGGGAACGCGTAGGCATACGCGCTTGCGGCGTGCTTTCCGGGCGGCGCCATGGCGGGGTCGTGCACCGACGGGATCTGCAGTCCCATCGAGGGATTCTCCGGGACCACGCCACGTCGGCATTCCTCCCACTGGCGCTGCTGCTCCTCGGGGGTGTTGAACATCCCGATGGATCCCTGCATGCCGGGTTCGTTGAGGAAGTCGTACGGTGGCGCGAACTCGGGCAGCCCGTCCAGCGCGAAGTGCATCTGCACGAAGGATGCCCGGTGGTCGCGGCCGCTGAGCCGGGTGACGAGATCGGCGGGGAGGTGGTCGGCGCACACCAGGTCACCCAGCGTGAGATCCGGTGACAGCGTCGAGATGACGACGGGCGCGGTGATCGCGGAGCCGTCGCGCAGTCGGACGCCGGTGATACGTCCGTCGGTGACGTCGATGCGGTCCACCTTCGCGCGGTACCGGATGGTGCCGCCGGCGGAGACGAACTGGTCGAGGAGATGGTTGCAGAGCGCGCCGATGCCGCCCTGCAATTTGGTCATCATCGCCGTGGTGTCGTCGGGTACGGCCAGGGCGAACGCCAAACATGTTGCGCTGCCTGGAGTGTAGGGCCCGCGGTAGGTGGAGTTGATCGCCAGGAAGGCGAGCATGCTGCGCAGCACCGCATGCCGCTGCCGGTCGGGAAGATAGCGGTCGATGGCATCCATGGCGGTGCCGAACAGTACGTCGTGGATCGCTCGGCGTTCGTCTTCGGTGTCCGCGCATGCGTACATCTCGTCGATGGTGTGGGGAGGTGTGCGGACGTCGAAGCGTCCCAATGCCTTTGCTGGTCCTCGGCTCCAGCCCAGTAGTCCGGCCATTCCCAGCACCGCGTCGGCCCCGTGCTTGTCGGCCAGGTGGGTGAGGAATCGCTCGGGGTCGCGGTAGAAGATCATCGGCTCGTCGCCGCTGTCTCCCAGGTTGACCGACATCACCTCGGTGTCGATGGTGGGCAGTTCGTCCAGGCCGAGGTCTTTCGCCACCACGGCCGGTGTGGGGAACTGCACCGAACCCGCGATCTCGTAGCGGAAGCCATCGATGAGCTCGACGGTGGCGGCCATTCCGCCGGCGTAGGTGTTGGCCTCCAGTACGACGGTGCGCACGCCCGCCCGTTGCAGCAGCGTGGCGGCGGCCAAACCGTTGTGGCCGGCGCCGATGACGATCGCGTCGTAGTCGCTCATGGACTGGATCATGTCAGTACTGACGTAAATATGTGTCAGTACTGACATAAATGCTGAGTCGGACGTACGCTCGCAGATGTGAGCGCCGCACCGAACCTGCATGAGCTGCGCCGGCGGTCGACGCGGGACGCCCTGCGGCAGGCCGCGCTGGCGAGCTTCGCGGCCAAGGGCTTCGGGAACGTCACGGTCACCGAACTGGCGCGGGCCGCGGGTGTCACCGAACGCACCTTCTTTCGCCACTTCCCGACCAAGGAGGCCGTGCTCTTCCAGGACTACGAGACCCACGTGGACTGGCTCGCCGAGGCGTTGGCCAGTCGGCCCAGGTCCGAGTCGGTGTTCGAAGCGGTGCTCGGCGCGGTCGCGAGCTTCCCGCATGATCCGGAAGTGGTTCGGCAGGCCGCGACCGCACGCGCGGAACTCATCACCGCCGAGCGCATCGCGGGACATCTGCGCGTGGTGCAGTCGTCATTTGCCGAGGTGCTGACCAGCCACATCAGGCATCGGTACGCCGACGTCGCCGACATCGCACTCGTGGCCGACGTCGCCGGTGCGGCGCTGGCGGCGGCGCTCGTGGTGGCGGTGGAGCATTGGGGTCGCAACGGTTGCGCCGACGATCTGGGTGCCCTCACCGAGGCCGCCATGGCGGTGCTGCGGTCAGGCTTCGCCCAACTCGCCTGAGCCCCTTCTGCACAGGCCGCGCCCGCACCGCGTCAGGACTTCGCCCACAGTCGAGCCGATTGCTCGCCGACCTGATCGTCGTGGATCTGCTGGAAGTTCCTTCCCCCGCGCCCGAAGGTGGCCAGCACCGCCGCGGGCGCTTGAGACTCCACGACGGGTGAGCGTCGCCACCGGCAGGGGCGTACGTGAACGAGGTCGACGCTCGCACCGTCGCGGTCGTAGACGTACGGCCCGTCGAGGCGGCCGAGCCGGTACAGCCCGTCGCTGTCGCGGGTCCAGACAAACGACCCGTCGGGCACCTGAGCGAACCGCTCGACCCGCCGTGCCAACCGCTCGGGATCACGATCGCCGCCGAATCCGCAGAGCCCACGAGACATCGCGCGATCGAACGACGCCTGCGGGTCGATGTCGTCGCGGCGCGACCGCAGCGGCGCGCGGTACACCGCTGTCACTTTCGTGTCCCGCGCTCGCGAGCACGCCCGGTGCTCATGTGAAGGGGCGGCGCTCGTCGATCCGGCCCGACACCCTGCCCGCGCCGCGCCACACGCGTGCCACGAGGTCCTCGTCCTCGTCGGTGACGAAATTGCCCATCACCCGGACCGCGATCTTCATCAGCGCCGACGACCGCATGGCCAGCGGTCCCGTCGCCGGCAGGAACCGCGGCAGCGTCAGCAGCGACGCCAGCCGGCGGGCGATCGAGAACCCCCGCGCGTAGTGCTCGTGCAGCACCGCCGGCCACGCCTGCGTGTACGTACCGGACCCCAGCAGCGCGACGGCCAGCCGGCCCGTCTCCAGCCCGTAGTCGATCCCTTCACCGTTGAGCGGGTTCACGCAGGCGGCGGCATCGCCGATCAGCATCCAGTTCGGCCCGGCCACCCCCGACGCCGCACCACCCATCGGCAGCAGCGCCGACAGCCCCGCCCTGGGTTCGCCGGAGAACGCCCACTCGTCGCGGCGCAGTCCGGTGTAGTAGTTCATCAGCGGCCGCAGCGCGGCGTCGGCCGGGCGCTTGGAGGTGGCCAGCGCGCCGACGCCGATGTTCACCTCACCGTTGCCGAGCGGGAAGATCCAGCCGTATCCCGGCAGCACCTCGCCGGTGGGGGACCGCAGCTCCAGGTGCGACGTGATCCACGGCTCGTTGCTGCGCGGGGTGGCGATGTACCCGCGGATCGCCACGCCGTACACGGTCTCCTTGTGCCATTCGCGTCCCAGCACCCGCCCCAGCGTCGACCGCGCGCCGTCGGCGACGATCAGGTCCGAGCAGCGCACCACGTCGCCGGAGTCCAGAACCACCCCGGTCACCCGCCCGGACGAATCCTGCTCGACGGAAACAGCTTTCGCGCCGAGCATCATCTTCGCGCCGTCGTCGACCGCGACCAGCCGGATCCGTTCGTCCAATTCCGTGCGGGGCACCGCGCTGCTCGACGGCGGGAACGACGGACCGGGCCACGGCACCTCGACGTCGGCGCCGAACCCGGACATCCGCAGACCCCGGTGACTGATCCTGCTGTCGAGCCATCCACCCAGACCGAGGTCGCGCAGCTCCGCCACCGCGCGGGGGGTGAGCCCGTCGCCGCACGCCTTGTCGCGCGGAAACTGCGCGGAATCGATCACCAGGACGTCGCGGCCGGCGCGGGCTGCCCACGCCGCAGCCGACGAACCCGCGGGCCCGGCGCCGACGATGACCACATCGGCACCAGAAGATGCACGGATAACTCCGCCCGCCGCTGAGTCCATGTCTCACAGTATGTTGGCTGTGTGAGGACACCGGCGAACGTGGTGGCGGGAGTGGACTTCGGCGATCCCCAATTCGCCCAGGATGTCCGCGACGGAGTGGCCCGCATCGAGGCCTTGATGTCCGAAGAGCTGGGCAAAGCCGACGTCTTGATGTCCGAGGCCGTCAACCACCTCTTCCAGGCAGGCGGCAAGCGGTTCCGGCCGTTGTTCACGGTGTTGTCGGCGCAGCTGGGGCCCGAGCCCGATGCGTGGCAGGTCACGGTGGCCGGCGCGGTCATCGAGCTGGTGCACCTGGCCACGCTGTACCACGACGACGTGATGGACGAGGCGCAGGTTCGCCGCGGCGCTCTGAGCGCCAACGCCCGGTGGGGCAACAACATCGCGATCCTGGCGGGCGACTACCTGTTCGCCACCGCGTCGCGACTGGTTTCCCGGCTGGGCCCGGACGCGGTGCGCATCATCGCCGACACGTTCGCGCTGCTGGTCACCGGCCAGATGCGGGAGACCCGCGGCGCTGCCGACCAGGTCGACTCCGTGGATCACTACCTGAAGGTGGTCTACGAGAAGACGGCCTGCCTGATCGCGGCGTCGGGCCGGTTCGGGGCGACGTTCTCCGGAGCCGACGAGGCGCAGACGGAGCGGTTGAGCCGGCTCGGCGGCATCGTCGGCACCGCCTTCCAGATCTCCGACGACATCATCGACATCGACAGCGACGCCGACGAGTCGGGCAAGCTGCCCGGCACCGACCTGCGCGAGGGCGTGCACACCTTGCCGGTGCTGTACGCCCTGCGCGAAACCGGACCCGACGCCGACCGGCTGCGCGAACTGCTGGCCGGCCCCGTCACCGACGACGACGACCTCGCCGAAGCGCTGCGCCTGCTGCGTGCCTCCCAGGGCATCACCAAGGCGAAGGAGACGGTGACCGCGTACGCCCGGGAAGCCGAGCAGGAGCTTGCCCAGCTACCCGACGGCCCCGGTCGGCAGGCGCTCGCCAGCCTGATGCAGTACACCATCAACCGTCACGGTTGACGCCCGCGGAACCTGCGCGGGGCAGTCAGTCGTTGCCTGTAGCGATGACTCTTGCTGGTTTCACGAGGAAGGACCCCCGATGACTTGGCATCCGCACGCCAACAGGGCCAAGACGTTCGTGTTGCTGGTGCTGTTCTCAGGTCTGATCGTCGGTGTCGGCGCGCTGTTCGGGCGCAACATCATGTTCCTGGCGGTGTTGTTCGCCGTCGGCATGAACGCCTACGTCTACTTCAACAGCGACAAGCTGGCGCTGCGCGCGATGCACGCCCAGCCCGTCAACGAGATGCAGGCGCCGGTGATGTACAAGATCGTGCGCGAGCTCGCCACCACGGCGCGCCAGCCGATGCCCCGGCTCTACATCAGCGACACTGCCGCCCCGAACGCGTTCGCCACCGGCCGTAACCCGCGCAACGCCGCGGTGTGCTGCACCACCGGGATCCTGCAGATCCTCAACGAGCGTGAGCTGCGCGCCGTGCTCGGTCACGAGCTCTCGCACGTCTACAACCGCGACATCCTGATCTCGTGTGTGGCCGGTGCCATGGCGTCGGTGATCACCGCGCTGGCCAACCTCGCGTTCTTCGCGAGCATGTTCGGCGGCAATCGCGACGGCGGCACCAATCCGCTTGCGATCCTTCTGGTCTCGTTGCTCGGCCCGATCGCCGCCACTGTGATCAAGCTCGCGGTGTCGCGCTCGCGTGAGTACCAGGCCGACCAGTCCGGTGCCGAGCTGACCGGTGACCCGCTGGCGCTGGCCAGCGCGCTGCGCAAGATCAGCTCCGGTGTCGAGCGGGCTCCGCTGCCGCCGGAGCCGCAGCTCGCCGACCAGGCCCACCTGATGATCGCCAACCCGTTCCGGGCCGGCGAGAAGATCGGCAAGCTGTTCGCGACGCACCCGCCGATGGAAGACCGGATCGCCCGGCTCGAGGCCATGGCGGGCCGCGGCCCCGGCCAGTACTGACGACGCCGTCAGACTTTGAGGCGAGCTCTGCGGGTGCGCGCCCGTCCGCCTAGGGTGTGGTCCGTGCTGAGCAGAATCATGATCGTCCTCGCCGGCGCCGCAGCAGCACTGCTCGGCTCGTCCGCGCTCGCCGTGGCGCAGCCGCCGAACATCAATGCCATGCCGCCCGCCAACCCCAAGGATTACTCGGCCAACGACGGCAACTGGTACGTCTTCAGCGCCCTCGACGGCGTGACCTGTGTGGTGGACCGAGGCTCGGGCAGCTATGGCTGCAGCGGCCCGCTGCCCGCCGCGCCCAACGGCGCCAACATGGTCACCGGCAACGTCAGGGGAGGCGTGGGCTTCGCCAGCGCGGACCGGCCGATGTACGGCGCGGTGGAGAACGCCCCGGCGCTTCCGCCGAACTCGCGGCTGAGCTTCCAGACGGTCAGCTGCGGCAACGACGGATTCGCGACGTCCTGCATCAACACGCTGAACCAGTCCGGTTTCGTCATCAGCCCCGCGGGTTCGTTCGCGTTCTGAAACACTGCCGCCCTCGATAGCGACATCTAGGCTGTGATGGTGCCGAGCAGAATCGTCGTCAGTGCTGCGTGTGCAGCCGTGCTGGGTGCACTGAGCGTGCCCGGCCTGGCCGCGGCGCAGCCCCCACCGCCGCCGCCTCCGCCGCCTGCGCCCGACGTCAACGCGTATGCGCCGGCCAACCCGAAAGACTTCGCGATATACGACGGCGCCGCCTACGCGTTCACCACCGGCGGTCTGCTGTGCACCCTGCAGCGCTCGGGCGGCTACGGCTGCAACGGGGTCCTGCCGGGAGCGCCGCGCGGCGCGAATGTGGTCGGTGGCTTCGCCGGCGGGGTCCCGGGTTTCAGCGCGAGTTCGGCGCCGATCTACGGCGGTCCGGCCAACGCGCTGCCCCCGAACACCCGGCTCAGCTTCGGCACGGTCAGTTGCGGTGGGGACGGCACGGTCACCGCCTGCGTCGACGGCAGCAATCAGTCCGGATTCGTGGTGACTCCGAGCGCCTCGTGGATCGTCAACGTGGTGAATCCGCTGCTGGCGCGACCCGAGGGCACCAACCCCTTCATGAACTGACGCTCAGCGGCGCCGATTGCTTCTTCGCTGACGCTCAACGGCGCCGATTGCTTCTTCGCTGACGCTCAGAAGCCCGATCCGTGGACCTCGTGGCCGGGCTTCTCGGCGACCAGGCCCCGATAGGCCTGTTCCACGGTGGACCCGTGGTTGATCACGCCGTCCACCTCGCGCGCGATCGGCATCGAGATGCCGCACTTGTCGGCGAATTCCATGATCACGCTGGCGGCCTTCACGCCCTCGGCCACCTGGTTCATCGCGGCGATGATCTCGTCGATCGACTTGCCCTGCCCCAGTTGTTCGCCGACGTGCCGGTTGCGGCTGCGCTGTGACGTGCAGGTGACGATCAGATCGCCCATTCCGGCCAGCCCCGCGAACGTGTCGCGGTTGCCGCCCACCGCGACCCCGAGCTTCGACATCTCGTTGACGGCGCGCGCCATCACCATGGCGCGGGTGTTCTCGCCGATTCCCAGCGCGAAACCCATGCCCACCGCGATCGCGTATACGTTCTTCAGCGCGCCCGCCATCTCCACGCCGACGACGTCGTCGGTGGTGTAGGTACGAAAACGCTTGGTACGAAAAAGATTTGCGAGGTTGGCCGCCAGCAGCTGGTCGGGCATCGCCAGCACCGCAGCCGCGGCGTAGCCGTCGGCGACCTCGCGGGCGATGTTGGGCCCGGCCAGGATTCCGGCCGGATGTCCGGGCAGCACCTCATCGACGATCTGGCTCATCCGCATGTTGGTGCCCTGCTCGAGGCCCTTCACCAGCGACACGACCGGGACCCAGGGACGCAGGCAGGCCGCCAGTTCGGTCAGCACACCGCGGAAGCCGTGCGAGGGCACCCCCATCACGATCACGTCGGCGCACTCGGCGGCCTCGGTGAAATCGGTGGTGGCCTTCAGGGTGTCCGCCAACTCGACGTCGTCGCCGAGGTACTTCGAGTTGCGGTGGTTCTTGTTGATGTCCTCGGCGGTTTCCTCGGAACGCACCCACTGCAGCGTCGGTCCCCGCCTCGCGCAGATGGAGGCGACGGTGGTTCCCCACGATCCGCCGCCGAGAACAACAACTTTGGGATCACGTTGCGCTGGTGCCATGTCGATCACCCTAGGGCGGGTGGCCAGGCGTGAGGGCGGTTTTGCCGGCACCCCGGCAGCCCGGCGCCCTCGGCTCCAGCGTGGGCCTGATGCACGGAATCTCCTCGGTCGCCGTGCACAGCGCCCGCGCTCGCAGGGTCAGCGGTAGTTGACGAACTGCAGCGCGATATCGAGGTCGGCGCCGCGCAGCAGGGCCTGGACGGCCTGCAGGTCGTCCCGCTTCTTGGAACTGACCCGGATCTCTTCGCCCTGGATCTGCGCCTTGACGCCCTTGGGGCCTTCGTCGCGGATGAGCTTGGTGACCTTCTTGGCGTCCTCGCTGCTGATGCCCTGCTTGATGCTGCCGATCACCTTGTAGGTCTTGCCCGACGGCTGCGGGTCGCCGGCGTCGAAGGCCTTCATCGAGATGTCGCGGCGGATCAGCTTCTCCTTGAAGACGTCCACGGCGGCCTTGACGCGCTCCTCGGTGGAGGACACCAGGATGATGCCCTCCTCGCCCTGCCACTCGATGGTGGTGTCGGTGCCGCGGAAGTCGAAGCGGGTCGAGAGCTCCTTGGCGGCCTGGTTGAGTGCATTGTCGACCTCTTGTCGGTCGACCTTGCTGACGACGTCGAACGATGAATCCGCCATTGGACCCGTCCCTCCCTCTCGGTGGCTGTACTTGCCACCATCTTCGCCGCTGGCCGCGGTGGGGATCAAACCACCCAGGCGATTTGTACCGAGGCCCTGTCCTCGTTGTATCCTGCTGTGCGCGCTGTACATCGCGCATGCAGCACCCAGGCAGGTTGCCCGAGCGGCCAATGGGAGCGGACTGTAAATCCGTCGGCTAACGCCTACACAGGTTCGAATCCTGTACCTGCCACGCTGGTCAGGCCCCCTTTCGAGGGGGCCTGCCTGCGTTGTGGGGTTCGTCAGCTGAGCCTGACGATGACACCGCGATCGGCGAGATGCGAATGCCGGTACAGGAATTCGGGTGCCCTCAGATCGCCGGACGCGACGGGCGGCCGCTGCCCGGGCCGACGGCCGCCCTGCCGAGGTGTACGGGAGTGTGAATTCCTACCGCTGATCGCGGGTGAGGCGCGAGGCCTCGCTTCGTGCTTCGGCGCCGCTCTGTTGGACGTCGGCGTCGTACTGCGGGGTGGTTCGGCCGACGTAGTTGCCGTCCTCGCCGTCGGAACCGGCCCGGGAGCCGGCTACCGAAGCGTCGGGTGTGATGTCCGATTCGGCCTTCTGCTGCCGAGCCACGTGGTCGTTCTTCGCTTTGTGGACGCGGCGTTCCACGGTGTCTTTGATGTCGTCGACGAGGGTCATCCGCCCACCCGCCGGGCAATGGCACTGCCGACGCCGGCGATGACCTGGCTGGGCCGCTGCTGTTCGCCCTGCTGAGCGCCGAGGACGACGAGTGAGCCGGTCAGGACCGGCAGCGCCCACTGCAGGTAGCGCAGCTGCCGCTGGGCGGCGGCGACGTCGTCGGGAGTCGACGCGGCGGGCTCGGTGGCCCCTTCGACCGCGTGTCCCTCACCCTGGGCGGTCTTGGCGCCGAGCACGCCGCTGTACACAGTGGCACCCAGCGCTGCCCCGGTGAGCACGATCTTCGCGACGGTGTTCGACCGGACGCCGGCCTGGTGTGTGGCCCGACCGCGGTTGGCGAGGAGGATGCCGGCACCTCCGACGAGGTGCGCTCCGATCGCGGCCGCGCTGACCGGTGACCACCTGCCCCACCCTGCGGCGGCGACCTTGGCGCGATCGCGGGGATCGTCCACGGAAGCAGCGGCACCGTTGACGCCGACCGCTCCCATCAGCGACCCGCCGAACCATGCGGCAGCGCCGAGGTCGTGCAGGGAACGGACGACTGTATTGCGTGAGTTCATGAAATTCCTTCGAGTTGGCATGCACGCGCGCAAATCCCGGTGGTCTGATTGAGCACCGGGGGCACCTGGACTAGAGGCCACGCCGGGCACGCCTTCGAGGGATACACCGCGTCGGACGCGCTAAACACCCCTGCGCATTACGGTGTGCCGGGTCGCGGTGTGCTTGGTCTCAGCACGCCGTCCCGGTCGGCAGGGAATACCCGGGCGGGCCACCGAGGTATCTATCGGGTGACCCGTACACGCGACCAGGGAGCAGCCATGGACAAAGCAGCATTCGACGACATGAATCGCAAGGTGATCGACGAGTTCCGCGCCAATGGGGGCAAGGCCGGCGGCATCTTCGAAGGCAAGCCGCTGGTGCTCGTGCATCACATCGGTGCGAAGTCGGGCACCGAGCGCATCGCACCATTGGTGGCGTTGATCGACGACGGACACGTCTACATCTTCGCGAGCAAGGGCGGCGCGGACACCAACCCCGACTGGTACCGCAACCTCACCGCCAACCCGAGCATCACCGTCGAGTTGGGCACCGAGACGTACACGGCGACGGCGCGGGAGCTGACGGGCTCCGAGCGCGACGAGATCTACGCCAAGCAGGTCGCGGCCGAACCGCAGTTCGGCGACTACCAGGAGAAGACCAGCCGCGTGATCCCAGTGTTCGAGTTGGTACGGGAGGGCTGACCTCCCGACCTCAGAGCAGCGTCGCCGCCGGCGGCGGACCCGTCGGCGAGATGCGGATCAGCGCACCGGGTGAGTAGGTCAGCTGATACAGGTTCCCGTCGGGTCCGTTGGCCAGCACGACGGTCGCGCCGCCGTTCGGGTCGAACGTCTGCACGTTGCCGCACGTGGCGTAGTCGGGCGTGCACGTCAGCACCTTGATCCAGCCCTGGACGGTGTCGGCGATGAAGACCTTGTCGAGGTAGACGGTCACCGACGTGATGGCGGCGCCCCCATTTCGCGCATAGGTGTAGATCGGATCGGTCTTGCCCGCGCACGAGCTGGTGCACAGCCCCTCCGAGCTGGGCCAGCCGTAATTGGCGCCCGCGGTCACCTTGTTGACCTCTTCGAAGGCCGCGTTGCCCACGTCGGCCACCAGCAGCTGGCCGGTGGGGGTGAACGTCAGCCGGAAGGGGTTGCGCAGACCGTAGGCGTAGATGTGCGTGCGCGCACCGTTGATCAGCGGGTTGTCGGTGGGAACGGAGCCGTCGGTGTTGAGCCGCAGGATCTTGCCGTGGATGTTGGTCAGGTTCTGCGCGTTGGCTCCGCTGGCGTTGTCGCCGACGCCCCAGTACAGCTTACCGTCGGGGCCGAATCCGAGCGCGCCGCCGTGGTGGTTGGGTGCCGCGTCGAGCGTCGACTGGATCAGAACCTGGTCGAGTGTCGCCGTGTTGCCCGTCATCGTCAAGCGCGACAACGTGTTTCGAGTGGTCGAGGCGGCGATGTAGGACACGTAGATACGGCCGTTGGTGGCGAAGGCCGGATCGATGGCCAGCCCGCTGATTCCTCGCTCGGTCTCGGTCCGCACCGCCAGGGTGATGGCGGGTTGCGCGAGCAGTGTGCCGTTCTGCACGACGCGGATCGCGCCGCCCTTCTCGGCGACGAGGATGCGGCCGTCGGGCAGGAAGCGGAAGTCGACCGGAGAATTCAGGCCGGAGACGACGGTCGCGCGGTCGAATCCGATGAACACGGTCTCGGTGGTGCGATGCCCGCTGGAACCGAGCAGTCCGAACGTGAACAGATTGAGCAGGCCGGCGGCGCCGTGCACGTGGAATCCGCTGCTGGCGTCGCTGACGGTGACCTGGAAGGTGTCCTGTCCGGCGTAGGTGGCGCCCGGGGTGTAGACGAAGTTGCCCGTCCCGTCGATGGCGACCGTTCCGTGCGCGGGGCGGGTCGCGGTGTAGGTCAGTCGCGTCGAATCCGGATCCTCCGGGTGCAGGTTGCCCACCACCTGGCCCTCGATGACCGTGTTCTCGGCCGGATTGTGGTTCAGCGTCGGGGACTTGTTCGAGAAGAGCTTCTCGAAGAAGCTGGGTTCGTCTGGTTCGGCAGCGGCCAGCGCCTGCGTCGTCTCGGTGGAATCCGCCGTCTCCGGGGCGTCGGCCGGGACGTCGACATCCTCGGCAGATGGCGAATCATCTTCGGCGGCAACCTCATCGGCGTCATCGACGGCGGCTTCGTCGTCGGACTGATCCGCGGAGTCCGCATCGTCGGCGTCGGTGTCAGACGCGTCGGTGTCGTTTGAGTCCTCGGAATCGTCGGAGCCCTCGGAGGTCGATGAGGACGCCGTCTCCGACGCAGTCCCCGACCGTGTCTTCGTCGATGTCGATGTCGATGTTGACGTCGATGTTCCGCCGTCTGACGAAGAGGCCGACGAACTCGCCGCTGTCGAACCCGAGTCGGTGGTGTCCGCCGACGCGACCGCCGTGCCGGTCAGCACCGCGGCCCCGATGCCGAGAGCAAACGCCAAACCGCCTACCCGACCGACGTACCGGGCGTAGTCACCCGATCGCCGATCCGTACGCGCGCCTGCAGATGATTCCCCCATGTCGCCTCCTTGCGAACTGGACACCGCGCGGCGCGCACCTGGAAGCGAGCCGGCTCATTGTCCGTAACAGGCAAACTGTATTTTCCGGGCCCACCGATGATCGGGTTTTCGCCCAGACAGGTCAGAAATCTGTCACAGGTGCACGCCTCGGTGATTCGTAGAGCTAGCTATTATGCCGCCGCCGAGGGACATTCAACTGGCCAATTTGCCGCATGAGCCGGTGCTCCGCTCTGTCGCGCCGACCAGCCGCAGACTTTGATCTTGATAATGCGCACGGTGTTTGCCACAGGCAAAACAAAGTCTCGAAAAGCCTGATTCCAGCAAATTGCGCGTCATACACTCGCACTGGCTCGCCGGGTCGCGTCCACGACGGCCCGGGGCGGCAAGGGGGAGTGGCATGGGTAAGCGTCAGATCACCGCGGGCGGCACGCATCGAGCGATGCGATCGCCGCGGACAGCCAGCGAACGTCCTCGGGGCGCGAAGCGCATCAAGGCGGTGATGTCCGCGGTCGGCGTCGCGGGGGTGGCCGTGGCCGGGGCCGCCGTGATCGGCGCCGCGCCGACCCTGTCGGCGGGTCCGCAGTTGATGGCGTCCCTGCACTACCTGCGCGGCACGAACATCGGGTTCACCCCGACCGAACAGCAGTTTCTGGATTTCATCGACGTCGTCGTCGACGGCGCCGACGTCGTGCCGCCCGACGAGCCGTACGAGAAGGTGCCCTACAACGCCGGTTTCGGACCGTTCTCGCACGGCGGCTTCCGCGACCTGACATACAACAAGTCCGTGGCCCAGGGCGTGGAGCTGCTGGCCGCGCAGCAACCGGCCGCCGGCGACGTCATCTTCGGTTACTCCCAGGGTGCCGTGGCCGCCTCCCTGTACAAGGCGACCCATACCGGCAACACCTACCTTCTGGTGGGCAACGCGAGCCGCGCCAACGGCGGTGTGATGCAGCGGTTCCGGGGCGCGACGATTCCGTTCGTCGACGTTACCTTCACCGGCGCGACACCGAACAACGGCGTCGACGGCGGTCCGGGAGATCTGACGATCGATGTGGTCGGTCAGTACGACGGCTGGTCCGACTTCCCCAGATATCTGTGGAATCCGGTCGCGATCGCGAACGCGTTCATGGGGATCCTGCTGGTGCACGGTAACGCGCAGACCGAACTCACCGCGGCGGAGCTGGAGCAGGCCCGGGCCTCGGGCGATCCGGATTACTACCAGTACCACGCAGGTTCGAACACCCACTACTACGTGATCAAGACTTATCCCATCCCGCTGCTGATGCCGCTGGATCCGTTCCTGCCCGACTCGGTCATCGCCGCGCTGGACGCACCGCTGCGTGCGTTCATCGAAACAGCCTACGATCGAACCGATTACAGCACCCCGGCCCGCGCGAGCCTGTTCAAGCCGCTCAACCCGGTCCGGGCTGACATGCCGACCGCCCAGGCTGCCGTCGAGCCGGAAGCCGAGAGCGGCGCAGCCGCACCCGATGACGAACCGCAGCGCACCGAGCAGCGCCGCGCCGGCAAGTCACGCGGCTACGACGACGGTACGGAGTCGGCGGATCTGGAAGTCGCGGAGGATGATCCGGAGTCGGTGGATCCGTCTGATACTCGGGAGGGCACGTCGGCAGACGATGAACCCGCCGCCGAGATTGCCGACGCCGACGCCGACGCCGACGACGCGGCCGACGCCGACGAGGCGGGTGGGTCTGATCCGGCCACCGACACCGACACCGACACCGACGCCGGGGGCGAGGCCGAAAACGAATCCGCCTAGCGGGTGACCAAGACGATCGCGAAGCAATCTCAGACGCCGCAGCGTTGCTCGTCACCGCAGGGCGCCATAGCTTTTCCTGCATGACCACAGTGCTCATCACCGGCTGCTCATCGGGCTACGGACTCGCCACCGCGCAGAGATTCCTCGACGAGGGATGGAATGTCGTTGCCACCATGCGGACTCCGCGCCAAGGCGTACTACCGGATTCAGACCGGCTGACGATTCTCCCGCTGGACGTGACCGAGCCCGACAGCATCGCGAACGCGGTCCGGTCCAGCGGTCCGATCGACGTCCTCGTCAACAATGCCGGCATCGGGGCGGTCGGCGCGTTCGAGGCCACGCCCATGCAGACCACCCGAGAACTCTTCGACACCAACACGTTCGGCGTCATGGCCGTCACCCAGGCCGTCGTCCCGCAGATGCGGGCGCGGCGCTCGGGCGTGGTCGTCAACGTCACCTCCAGCACCACGTTGGCGGCCATGCCGCTGGCTGCGGTCTACACCGCGAGCAAGTCGGCCATCGAGGGGTTCTCCGGATCGCTGGCTTTGGAGCTGGGCTTCTTCGGGGTGCGGGTGAAGCTCGTCGAACCCGGCTACGGGCCGTCGACGGCGTTCACCAGCAACGGCACCGAGCGCATGGCCGGGCTGATCCCGGATGACTACCTGCCGTTCGCGGCGCCCATTCTGGAAGCGTTCGGCGAGCCGGGCGCGGTGACCACCCCGGCCGACGTCGCCGACGCCGTCTACCGGGCCGCCACCGACACCTCCGACCGGCTGAGGTTCCCGGCCGGCGCCGATGCCGTGGCGCTGGCGCAGTCGACCTGACGGGCCTGTCCCGGGACGTCGGTCCGCCGACCCGCCGGCGCGCACCGCGCTAGCGTCTGCGGGTATGGGCGACTCGGAACCGATGGAGGTCCTGATGTCGCTGCTGCGTCCCGAGGCGGTGCTGTCGAAAGTCATCACCGGCGGCGGACAGTGGAGTATCCGGAAACCCCGCTACGGGGACCCCGCTTTCTGCCTGATGCTGGAGGGGTCCTGCCTGCTCGACGCCGACGGCCTCGATGCCGTCGAGTTGCGGCACGGCGACTTCCTGCTGCTGCCGACGACCCCCGAGTTCGTCCTGAGTGGCAGCCGCGACGTCGCGCCGGTCTTCAGCCCCCTCGACCACTCCCGCGACACCCGCCACGGCGGCGCCTCCGACCCGGTGACCATGCGCATGCTCGGCGGATACTTCCGGTTCGATCCGGCGAACGCGGCGCTACTCGTAGCCCTGCTGCCGCCGGTCATCCTGGTCCGCAGCGGACAACAGGGCGCAGTCAGGCTGAGCCGGCTCGTCGAACTCATCGCCGAGGAAGCCGACGCCGACGGTCCGTGCCGGGACGTGATCCTGCAGCGCCTCGTCGAGGTGCTGCTGATCGAAGCGATGCGGGTCCACACCGCGGCTGAGCTGGGCAACCGGGAGAGGGGCCTGATCGCCGGGCTGGCCGATCCGGTGCTGGCTCCGGCCCTGTCCGAATTGCACGCGGATGTGGCGCGTGGCTGGACCGTCGAACATCTGGCCCGGGTGGCTGCGGTGTCCCGTGCGGTGTTCGCCCAACGCTTCACCCGCACAGTGGGGTTGCCGCCCATGCAATACCTGCTGGAGTGGCGGGTGGCGCTGGCCAAGGATCTGCTGCGGACGGAGCGTCCGGCGATCGCGCAGGTGGCCCAGCGCGTCGGCTATCAGTCCGCGACCGCTTTCACCACCGCGTTCACCCGGGTCGCCGGGTGCTCACCCACCGAGTTCGCCCGGGCGGCCGCCGGGGATCGTGCCCAGGTCGGATGCCCGGCGAGATGAGATGTTCGTCCGACGCCGCGCGAGGGTAAAAAGGCGGTCATGACCGAATGCCGCAGGTGCGGCGCCGAACGGCCATCGTGGCTGGGTGAACCCCATCGGTGCGTCGGCGACGCCAACCTCTCCTGGCTCACGTTCCACCAGATGACAGCGCCTGCGGCCATGGCCTGGCGGCGTCGCCTGCTCGACGGACCGTCCTGACCTGGTCGACGGCCGGCTGTGCTGTCGCGGTCGGTCGCGGTAGTGTCGAGGGCTAGTCGCAGGGAGATTGGTAGCGGTAAATGGACCTTGTACTCGGTTTGTCGATGACGTCGTCATCGGTGCGCTGGGTCCTCGTCGACGGCGTGACCGGCGAGGAGAGTTCCACTGTCGACCGCGGCGCCCTGCCGGTTCACGACGGTGTCGACGTCGAAGCCCTGCTGGACGCCGTGCTGGCTCGGTCCGCCCCCCGCACCGTGGACGCCATCGGGCTCACCTGGACCACCGAGGCGGAGCGGACCGCCAACTCCGTATGGCAGGCGCTGACCGACCGCGGCGTCGAGAACGTCATCGCCGTCTCCGACGTGGAGGCCGCCGAGGCGTTGGCCTGCGGTATCGCCGACATCGCCGGGTGTGACCGGCTCGTGGTCTGCATCGCGGAGACCGGTACGTCGGTCATCGCGGCCGTCACCTCGGACGGGGTGACCTCCGATCGGGTGGCTCCCGACGCGCTCGCCGATGTCGAGGGCTTCGCCCCTGATGCGGTCTTCGTGCTGGGTTCCGGGGATGTCGCAGCCGTGGTGTCCGAATTGGAGCAGCGCCTGCAGGTGCCGGTGGTCTCGGCCACCGACGCCGACCTGGCACTGGCCCGGGGAGCCGCGCTGGCGTCCGCGTTCGCGGTGTCCCTGCTGGACGCGCAGGCCGCGCCGGTGCGGCGTTCACTCTCGCCGACGGCGACGCTGGCGTCCGTCCTGGCCGCCGCGGTCGTGACGTTCGTGGTGTCGCTCTCGGTCGCCCTGGGCATGACCCTGACCCCGGACGCCCCCGCACCGCAAATGGCGCGGTCGGTGACCGAACCCGCCCCCGAACCTGTCGCGACTCCGACGCCCGTCAAGGCCGCCCCGCCGGAGACGTCCAAGGTCGCACCCCCGCCGGCCCCGCCGAGGGCCGAGCCCGTCGCCAACGAGATACCGGCACCCCAGGCCGTCGAGATGCCGATGCCGGAGGCGCCGCCGGTCTACGACGAGCCGCTCGCACCGGCGCCGGCGCTGCCGCCCGCGCCGGAGTACGTGCCACCGCCACCTCCGGCCAACTATCTGCCGCCTGCCCCCGCGGCACCGGCTTACGTGCCGCCGCCGGCCTACGTTCCCCCGGCCCAGGTGCCCGCCGCGGTGCCGCAGATCCCGCAGCAGCCGCGGCTGCGCGACCGCATCATCGAGCGCATCCCGATCATCAACCGGTTCCACGAGCCCGAATACGGCCAGTGACGATCCGCAACTGCGGACGCTAGCGCGGGACGAGGTTGCGCAGCGGCTCGCCGCGCACCAGCCGCCCGATATTGGCCGCGACGTCGTCGGCGCGCCCGGCGAACGTATCGCGGGTGACGCCCGACGAGTGCGGCGTCATCAGCAGGTTGGGAAGCTCGGAGAACGGCAGATCGCTTGGCGCACAACCCACTCCGTCGACCGGATAGCGATACCAGACATCGATGGCAGCACCCTTGATCACGTTGGTGGACAGCGCGTCGTAGAGCGCCTGCTCCTGCACCAGCGGTCCGCGGCCGACGTTGATGAGCACTCCCTCGGGACCCAGGGCCGCCAATTGCGGCGCACCGATCATGCCTTCGGTCTCGGCGGTCAAGGGCGCCGACACCACCACCACGTCGCTGTCGCGCATCAGCCTGTCCAGGTGGCCGGTGTCGCCCACCCACGTCAGCCCGGTACCTTCCGGCACGCGGCCTGAGCCGGTGACCGCCGAGCCGGTACATCCGAACGCCTGCAGCAGTTTCCAGCTGCGCTGCCCGATATGCCCGAAACCCACGAAGCCGACGTGCGCCTCCCCGAGCGTGGGTGTCTGCGGTATCGACCTGTCGTAGACCGAGGTGGCCCAGACGCCACCGCGCAGCGCAGCATCCTGGGTCAGGAACCCGCGGTGCAGCAGGGTCGCGGCACTGACCACGTACTCGGAGATCGAGCGTTCGTGGTGAAAGGCGTTGGCCACCAACACGGTCTCGGGAAGCGCGGCGAGGTCGATTCGGTCGGTGCCCGCCGCGGCGGGGTGCACCAGCCGCAGCTTCTCCGCGGTCCTGGCCATCTCGGCGGTGAACCTACTCCCGACGAACACCTCGGCGTCGCGCAGCACCTCGTCCGGCACGCCGTCGACATGCCAGCCGACGTCCGTGCCCGGCGGCAGCATCGCCTCAAGGCGTTGCCGGTGCGGTACCAGGTTCGGGTCTATCACCACCACTTTCACGTCAGCGCCGATCCAGGGCGGGACGCTTGCTGTCGAATGTCCAGCCGGGTATCAGATACTGCATGGCGGCCGCGTCGTCACGGCTGCCCAGACCTTCGCGCTGGTAGAGCTTATGGGCGGCGGCGACCGCCGACTCGTCGAGTGCCACGCCCAGGCCGGGCGCGTCGGGCACGCTCAGATACCCGTCGACGATCGGATACGGGTCGGTGGTGATGGCCTGGCCGTCCTGCCAGATCCAATGCGTGTCGATGGCGGTGATGTCGCCCGGGGCGGCTGCCGCCACGTGGGTGAACATCGCGAGCGACACGTCGAAGTGGTTGTTGGAGTGTGATCCCCACGTCAGACCCCAGGCCTCGCAGAGTTGCGCGACCCGCACCGACCCGGCCATCGTCCAGAAGTGGGGGTCGGCCAGCGGGATGTCCACGGCGCCGGAACGGATGGCGTGACCCATCTCGCGCCAGTCGGTGGCGATCATGTTCGTCGCGGTCGGCAGGCCGGTGGCCCGTTTGAACTCGGCCATCACCTCGCGGCCGGAGAATCCGCCCTCGGGGCCCACCGGGTCCTCCGCGTAGGCGAGGACGTCACGAAGCTCGCGGCACGTGGTGATCGCATCGGCGAGCAACCATCCTCCGTTGGGGTCCAACGTGATTCGAGCGTCGGGGAAGCGCTCAGCCAGTGCGATGACGGCCTTGGCCTCGTCCGCGGCGGGCAGCACGCCGCCCTTGAGCTTGAAGTCGGCGAAGCCGTACCGGGCGCGGGCCGCCTCGGCCAGCCGGACCACCGCATCAGGAGTCATTGCCTCGTCGTGCCGGACCCGCAGCCAGTCGTCGGCCGGATTCTGGGAGGGCTCCTCGTCGGCCGCAGAGCGGTACGCGAGGTCGGTCTTCGTGCGGTCACCGACGAAGAACAGGTAGCCGAGGGCCTGCACCCGTGACCGTTGCCTGCCGTCCCCCAGCAGCGCCGCCACCGGCACCTCCAGGTACTGACCGAGCAGGTCGAGCAGCGCGGATTCGACGGCGGTGACGGCGTGCACGGTCACCCGCAGGTCGAAGGTCTGCGCCCCGCGCCCGCCGGCGTCGCGGTCGGCGAACGCACGGCGGATGTCGTTGAGGACCGCGTGGTGGTCACCGATCGGGCGGCCGGCGATGATCGCGCGGGCGTCCTCAAGGGTCTGCCGGATCGGTTCGCCGCCGGGCACCTCGCCGACCCCGGTGTTGCCCGCCGAGTCGTGCAGGATCAGCAGATTGCGGGTGAAGAAGGGGCCGTGCGCACCGGACAGGTTCAACAGCATGCTGTCGTGACCGGCGATCGGTACGACGGTCACGTCGGTGATGACGGGGGTGTGCCTACTCATCTGGGATCAGTTTCCAATCAGTCATGAGGCGAACCACTTGTCGCCGTCGGCCAGTGGACGGACCACGCGAGAGACCTTGTCTCCCATGGTCCGAAGCGCGTCGATGATCTCGCGTTCGCGTTGGGGGTCCAGCCGGTCCACCGGCACCGACGCGCTGATCGCGTCCTGTGCGGGTCTGCAGTAGCGCAGCGGCACCGCGAAGCAGCGCAGTCCGACGGTGTTCTCTTGGTCGTCGCAGGCGTAGCCGCGCACCCGGACGTCGTCGAGCTCGTGGTCCAGGACGCTGCGGTCGGTGATGGTCTGCGGAGTCAACGCTTTCAGTGCGGCAGGCACGTGCTCGTCGCGCTGCGCGCCGAACCGTTCGGCCAGCAATGCCTTGCCCAGTGACGTGGCGTAGGCGGGCAGCCGCCGTCCGACGCGGTTCGCGATTCTGGTGTACTGCTTGGATTCTCGGGTGGCGAGGTAGACGATGTCGGTGCCGTCGAGCCGGCCGAGGTGGAATGTCTCGTCGAGGTCGGCCCGCAGATCGTCGAGGAACGGCGTGATCAGCGGCAGGTACGGGTCGCTGTCGAGGTAGCTGGTACCGACCAGGAGCGCGCGGATCCCGATGCCGTACAGCGTGCCGGTGTGCTCGCTGCGCACCCAGCCCTGGGCCACGAGGGTGCGCAGCAGCGCGTGTGCGCTGCTGCGGGGCATGTCGAGAGCATCGCTGATCTCGCGCAGCCGGGCGGGCTCGTCGTGCCGGGCAGCCAGGTACTCGAGAAGTTCCACGGTGCGAACCGCCGACTTCACCTTGCGCACCGAGATGTCGGGGTCGGTCACGGTGTACCCCTCAGAGCGTCAGCAGTTCGCGACCGATCAGGACGAGGGCGCCCGCCGCCGAGACGGCGATGGCCAACCAGCGCAGCCGGCGCGGGTTCAGGTGCCGATTGACCACCCGGGAGAGCAGATAGCCGGCGATCGCTGCCGGGGCCAGTATCGCGAACCCCCACCACGTGTGCCGATTCACCGCGCCGGTGAGGCCCAGCACCACCAGCGACATCAGCGACCCGATGAGAAAGAAGCCACCCATGGTGCCGCGCAGCTCCGCGCCGCTGCTGCGCTGCCACACCAGTGCCATCGGCGGGCCGCCGATCGCCGTCGCCGTGCCGAGCAGTCCCGACGCCGCGCCCGCGGCCACCACGTTGCGTCGGTGAGGCACCGGCGCCCAGCCGCTGCTGGTCAGCACCACACCACCCAGCACCACGCCGGCCAGCAGGATCGACAGCGCGCGGTGCGGAAGTGCGGCAAGCAGCAACGCTCCCGCGATCGTGCCGGGAACCCGGCCCACCAGGGCCCATCCCGTGCCGCGCAGATTGATCGCCTCGCGTTCGCGGACCACCACGATCAGGGTCACCAGCGTGGCCACCATGATCAGCGTGCCGGGGATCAGTGCGGGATCCACCAGTGCGACGATCGGGGCGGCGAACATCCCGATGCCGAAGCCGATCGAGGACTGCAGCGCCGAGGCGAACAGGATCGCTGCTGCAAGTAGGCAATACGACGTGACACTCACACCGGCACGGTTTCACGCCCGCTCCCCTCCAGCAGCATCGGGTGGTGGCACAGTGCCGTGTGGTCGGCCGCCTCGGGATCCACCGCAGCGGCAGGAACCGTCGTCGCGCACACCTCGGTCGCCTTCCAGCACCGGGTGCGGAAACGGCAACCGGACGGCGGGTTGATCGGGCTGGGTACCTCACCCTTGAGCAGGATGCGCTGCTTGCGCTGGTCGTGGTCCAGCGTGGGCGCGGCCGACATCAGGGCCGCGGTGTACGGATGGTTGGACCGTTCGAAAACGGCTTCGGTGGGGCCGTTCTCGACGATCTTTCCGAGGTACATCACTGCCACCCGGTCGGCCACGTGGCGCACCACCGACAGGTCGTGGGAGATGAAGATGTAGCTGATCTTGAGCTGGTCCTGTAGATCGTTGAGCAGGTTGAGTACCTGGGCCTGCACCGACAGATCCAGCGCGGAAACCGGCTCGTCGCAGATGATCACATCGGGGTTGAGCGCCAACGCACGCGCGATGCCGATGCGCTGACGCTGCCCGCCGGAGAACTCCTGCGGAAACTTGTTGGCGGCCTTGGCGCCCAGTCCCACCAGATCGAGCAGACCGCGCACCCGCATGTCGCGGTCTGCGCGATTTTTCACCACACCCTTGTGGCTGCGCCACGGCTCGGCGATGATCTCGGCGGCCGACATCCTGGCGTTCAGCGACGCGTAGGGGTCCTGGAACACCATCTGCACGCGGCTGCGGAACTTCAGCAGGTCGGCACCCTTGAGGCTGAACGGGTCGACGCCGTCGAAACGCACCGTCCCCTCGTCGGGGCGCTCCAGCATCATCAGGGTTCGCGCCAAAGTCGATTTCCCGCAGCCGGACTCGCCCACCAGGCCCAGGGTCTCGCCGCGGCCCAGGCTGAGTGTGATGCCGTCGAGGGCGTGCAGCCTGTTCTTGGCGTGGGGTACCCGGAACGACTTACGGACGTCGCGGACCTCGAGCAATGTGTTGTCAGACATGGGAGACCTCTTCCGGGAAGTGGCACGCGGCCTGGCGATTCGCACCCACGCCGGCCAGGGCGGGCCGGGTGGTGCGGCAGATGTCGGACACGATCGGACACCGGTCCTGGTAGACGCAGCCCTCGGGGATCGCGTGCAGGTCCGGTGGGGTGCCGCCGATCGACTTCAGGGTGTCACCGCGTCGGGCGTTGACCGGCACGGAGTTCAGCAGGCCCTTGGTGTAGGGATGCTTGGGATTGGCGAAGACCTCGGCAACCGTGCCGGTCTCGATGACGTTGCCGGCGTACATGATCGCCACCCGGTCGGCCTCCTCGGCGACGAGTGCGAGGTCGTGGGTGATGAGCACGACGGCCATGTGGTACTCCGCGCGCAGATCCCGCAGCAGCGCCATGATCTGTGCCTGCACCGTGACGTCGAGCGCGGTCGTGGGTTCGTCGGCGATCAGCACGCTGGGATTGAGCGCCACCGCCATCGCGATGAGCAGTCGCTGCCGCATGCCGCCGGAGAACTGGTGCGGGTAGGAGTTCAACCGGGTCTCGGGTTGGGGGATGCCCACGCGGGTCATCAGTTCCACGGCCTTGCGTTTGGCGTCCTTGGCGTTCATGCCCTGGTGGATCCGGAACGGTTCGGCCAGCTGCGTTCCCACGGTGTAGAGCGGGTTCAGTGCGGTCAGCGCATCCTGGAACACGATCGCCAGTTCGGTCCCGGCCATCTCGCGGCGCTTCTTGCGGTCGGCGGTGATCAGGTCCACGTCCCCGAGCTTTGCCGTGCCTCCGACGATGTCGGCCACCGGTTCGAGCAGACCGACGAGCGCGGTCGCGGTCATCGACTTACCGCAGCCGGATTCGCCCAGCAGCGCCAGGGTTTCGCCGCGGCGGGCAGTGAAGGACACCTCGTTGACCGCGCGGAGCGTGCCGGTGATGGTGCGGACCTCGACGGACAGACCGTCGACCTCGAGCACCGGGGTCGCGTCGACCTCGTCGACATGGACATGGTGATCGACCAGTGCAGTCATCAGAGCGCCTTTCCGGACTTGGTGAACTTGGACAGTCGCTTCTGGGGGACGGTCAGTCGCCAGCGCTGCGCGGGATCGGTGGCGATGCGGGCCCAGGCGGCCAGGATGGTGGCGGACACGGTGGTGATGACGATGGCCAGGCCGGGGAAGAACGACAGCCACCATGCGGTGTGCAGGTAGGTACGGCCCTGGGAGACCATCAGGCCCCAGCTGACGTCGGGCGGCTGGATGCCGATACCGAGAAAGCTCAGCGAGCTCTCCGCCAGCATCACGTAGCAGAAGTCCAGCGTCGCGACGGTCAGCAGGGTGGGCAGCACGATGGGCAGGACGTGGCGCCAGATGATCGAGTTGGCGCTTGCGCCGAAAGTGCGGGCGGCGTCCACGAACACGCGGCTCTGCAGCTCGGCCGATTCGGCCCGTGCGGTGCGCAGGTATACCGGGATACGGGTGATCGCCAGCACCAGAACGATGTTGGCGGCGCTGGGGGAGAAGACGTAGAGCACGACGACGGCGAGCAGCAGGGACGGAAAGCTCATGATGACGTCGGCGATCCGCATCGCGAGGGTCTCGCGCCAGCCGCGGTAGAAGCCGGCCCACATGCCGATCGCGGAGCCGATGATCGCGGAGATGACGACCGCCGGAACCGCCACCGACAGGGTGGTCTGGCAGGCGACGATCAGGCGGGCCAGCATGCTGCGGCCCAGTGGGTCGGTACCGAGGATGTTGGCCCAGCCGTACGAGAGGGTGAACGGCGCCTGGTTGGAGTTGTCCAGGTCGATGCGCGTGGCCAGGTCACCCATCAGCATGGGTCCGAAAATCGCAGTTAGGAAGACGAATCCGAGCACGCACACCGCCGCGGCGGCGACGCGGTCGTTGGCCAGCAGTCGGAACCACTTGGAGGTTCCCGACGTACGCGACGCGGTGTCGTCCTCGCCGACGATCGCAGTGGTGGGTTTGACCGGAACCAGGTCGATCTGAGTCATGAGTGTGCTCCTAGCCGTCTTAGATTCGAGCCGGTTCGCGCACCCGCGCGTCGAGCAGCGCGTAGCAGGCGTCGATGATGATGTTGAGCAGGAAGATGCTGACCGCGGTGAGCAGGACCGCTGCCTGCAGGACGGCGAAGTCGCGCTGCAGGATCGCGTCGATCATCAGCTTGCCGATGCCGGGCCATCCGAAGATCGCCTCGACCACCACCGCGCCGTTGATCAGCCCGACGGCCAGGTCGCCGGCGACGGTCAGCGCCGGGGCGGCGGCATTGCGCAGCGCGTGGTGCGTGACCACACGGAAATCGCCTGCGCCCTTACTGCGGGCCAGCCGTACGTACGGTGCCGACAGGGCGGACACCATGGCGCCGCGCACCACCTGGGTGAGCACGCCCAGCGGCCGGATCATCAGCGTGGCGATCGGCAGGATCCACGACAGCATGCCGGCGTCGGTGCCGGACGTGGGCAGTACCCCGAGCAGTACCGCGAACAGCCAGACGCCGGTGATGGCGAACCAGAAGTCGGGGATGCTCGCCGCGGTCATGGACAGCAGGCTGGAGAACCGGTCGGCCAGCGAGTTCGGCCGGTACGCGGCCCAGCAGCCGATGATGACGGCACCGACGATGGCGAGCAGCATTGTGGTCACCGCCAGCTGCAGTGTCGCGGGAAAGGCGCGCAGTGCCATCTCGGACGCGGATTGCCCAGTGCGCAGCGAGGTTCCGAAGTCGAGGTGGATCACGCCTTTGAAGTAGTCGATCAACTGCGTGATCAGCGGGTCGTTGAATCCGTTGGCTGCGGCGAACTCCGCGCGCTGGTCGGGCGTGGCCGACTCGGGCAGATACAGGTTCGTGGGGTCGCCGGTGAGCCTGGCGAGCAGGAACACCCCGAGGAGCACGATGATCAACGGCAGTGCGCTGGTGTACATCCGGCGCCGGACGAAGGAGAACATGGGCTGGGCCTTCCCGTATGTCAGGACTGGTCGGTGCGGTCGGACGCGGCCGGTGTCATCGCGGCCAGCTGCATCTCGTCGCCGGTCGCCGGATTCGGTGTGTAGTCGACGCGGGCCGACTTGCCGAGAATGCCCTTCATGTGGGCGATGTAGGCCATCTGCATGATCTCCTCGGGCTCCTCGGCGAACAGCTTGGCGAACGCGTCCTGCCGTTGTTCGCCCGTCAGCGCCTCGGCCGCACGGATCTTCGCGTCGAACTCCGGTGTGCCATAGGCGGCTTGGGGTCCGTCGCTGAGCATGTACTGGTCGAGCGTAAAGGCGGCGTCACCGGCCTGGTTGCCGTGCATGATCATCAGAAGGTACGGCCCGGTGTTGGCGGGGAACGGGCGCAGCTGGTACTCCAGCTGCGCGGAGGTGTCCATCATCTCGATCTTGACGTTGAGGCCGATCTCGGCGAACTCGCTCTGCAGCACCTCGATGGTCTCGGAGATCTTCGGGAACTGAGCGGTGCGTCCGATCAGTCGGATCTGAGTGTCGACGGGCACTCCGTCGGCTTTGGCTTCGGCGATCAGGGCCTTGGCCTTGTCGAGGTCGTGCGGCCAGATCTGCAGCTGGTCGTTGTATCCGACGACGCCGGACGGAATCAGTTGGGCAGCAGGCTGTCCGAGATCTCGGAACAGCGCCTTGACGATGCCGGTGCGGTTGACGGCGTAATTGATGGCCTGACGTACCCGGATGTCGTCGAGTGGCGGCTCGGTCGCCTGCATGCGCAGCGCGGTGGTCTCGTTGTTCTGGAAGGGGACGCCCAGATCGCCGGCGCCGTCCTCGGGGCCGAGCCCGGTCGCGATGTCGGCTTCGTCGTTGGTGATCATCGCGGCCCGGACGCTGCCCTCGCTGCGCCACTGGTATTCGGCCCTGGCGAATGCCGGCGCCTCGCCCCAGTAGGTCGCGTTGCGGGCCAGCGTCAGCTTCTGGCCGTACTCCCAGTCGGCGATCGCGTACGGGCCGGTGCCGATGGGCTCACGGACCTTCTCGGTGGTGCTGGTGGTGCGGGGCACGATCTCGATGAATGAGATACGCAGCGGCAGAATCGGATCCGGCTCGGTGGTGCCGACGACGACGGTGTTGGCGTCGGGGGTCTGCAGGCTCAGCTTCTCGTCGCCGAAGACGTACCCGTCGACGTTGCAGTTCAGGTCGGAGTTCACCGCCCGGTCGATGGAGAACGCGGCGTCCTCGGAGGTGAACGGCGCCCCGTCGGAGAACGTCACACCGTCGCGCAGTCGGAACGTCCATTCGGTGGGCGCGGTCTGCTCCCACTCGGTGGCCAGCAGCGGCTGCAGGTCGCCGGTGGTGGAGTCGCGCTCCAGCAGTGGCTCGGTGATGTTGGAGCGCACCACGATGCCCGTTGAGGTCAGCGACCCTTCGCACGGTTCCAGCGTCGGCGGCTCCTGCGAGAGGACGATGCGCAGTGTGTTGGGGTCGTAGGGGCCGCCGCCGGAGTTAGCGACCGTGCAACCGCTGGCGAAGGCCGTGAGTCCGGCGAGGGCCGCAGCGGCGACGGTTCGGCGCGTGAGCCTGGTGTTGGGCTTCATGGATCCTCCCGGGCTGGGGCAGTGACGTCCACGTATGTAGATGCGAGCTGTGATGACAACCACACCGTAGGAGCGGGTCGGAAACAGCGTCAACCCCGGCCGAATGGCGTTTTCGGGGGCATTTCGAGGTCGTGATGCCGCCCGACGCGGTCCCAAAAATAGCTGTCGAGCTGCGGCTTTGCTGTTCGTCGAGCGGTGCCGATGCCGGGTGGCTCTCGACCAGGGGCCAGCTATGCGCCTTCGGTATAAGTCCATGCTATTTCGGACGTGGACGGGTATTCCCAGCTCGCCGTACCGTGGGAATCACTATGAGCAGCCCCGGACACCACCAGCAGCATCGTTCCGTCTTGCAGGTCGGGCCGCTGAAGCCGTCACTGTCACGCACCCTGGTCGACGACTATGCCGCATGGGTCCTGCCCGAGGCGACCGCCGAACGGGACGCTTTCCTGACGGCGAACGGCGCCGACATCACCGCGGCCGTGACGTCGGGACGCACCGGCGTGGACGCCGATCTGATGGACGCCCTGCCGAACCTGGGCGCGGTGATCAACTTCGGCGTCGGCTACGACACCACCGATGTGGAGGCCGCGGAAGCTCGGGGCGTCGGGGTGAGCAACACCCCCGACGTCCTGACCGACTGCGTCGCCGACACCGCCGTGGGGCTGATGATCGACACGATGCGGCACTTCTCGGCGTCCGACCGCTATGTGCGGGCAGGCCGCTGGCCGGTGGACGGCAACTACCCCCTGACGCGCCAGGTCAGCAACACCCGCGTCGGCTTCATCGGGCTTGGTCGCATCGGTAAGGCTATTGCCCAGCGGCTCACTGCTTTTGGCTGCACCATCAGCTACCACAACCGGAATCGGGTGGCGGATTCGCCGTATTCGTATGCGGCGTCGCCGGTCGAGTTGGCCCACGGCGTCGACGTGCTCGTCGTGGCCGCCGCCGGCGGCGACGGCACCCGCGGCCTCGTGAGCCGCGAGGTCCTCGACGCACTCGGGCCGCAGGGTTATCTGATCAACATCGCCCGCGGCAGCGTGGTCGACCAGGATGCTCTGGTCGAGGCACTTGTCAACGGCGGGCTGGCGGGCGCGGGTCTGGACGTCTTCACCGACGAGCCGGAGGTCCCCGACGAGCTGTTCGCGCTCGACAATGTGGTTCTGCTGCCCCACGTGGGCAGCGGCACGGTCGAGACGCGGGCCGCGATGGAGGCGCTGACGCTGCGCAACCTCGACAGCTTCCTCACGACCGGCGAGCTGGTCACCCCGGTCCGGCAGCCTTCGGTCCCCGCGAACTAGCGCAGCGGACTACCGCCGCACGTTGCAGCCGGCGGCCACATTGTGGCAGTGCTCGTCGGACTTGCAGCCGTCGCAATGGCATCGGCAGCCGCGGTGCTTCAGGGTTTCAGAGATTTCGTGATCGTCTGAACGATGGGACGCTGGCATAGCAGACTCCTTTGTCGACTGCGTCAAACGCTAGACCTTTCCCCCGGCCGCAACGGCATTCCTGCGGGAAATGCGGCAACATTCGGCACCGAAGGGTGTTCGGCCGGGCGTCAGCTGTGCGACGCCCTACGGCCACCGACCCGCAAGGACGTACGGCGACGCTGACGACCGGTGCCTCCCGTCGGTCGTCGAACAGTCCTCAAGGCAGCGGTGGGTTTGTCGGCCCTGTCGCTCGTCGGGTGGACCCACCGCTCCATCGCGTCGGACCCCTTCACCCTGGGCGTTGCGTCGGGGGAGCCGTCGCCCGACAGCGTGGTGCTCTGGACCCGGCTGGCGCCCGACCCGCTGGCCGACGACGGCCTCGGCGGCATGCCCGCTCGGGCGGTCGACGTGGAATGGGAGGTGGCGGCCGACGAGGGGTTCACCCGCATCGCGCAGCGCGGAACTGTCACCGCGACACCTGAATCGGCGCACAGTATTCACGTCGAACTGGCCGGGCTGAACCCGGGCGCCGAGTACTTCTACCGGTTCCGGACGGGCGGACACATCTCCCCGGCGGGACGGACCCGCACAGCGCCCGCGCCGACAGCGCTGACCCCGCTGACGATGTGCTTCGCCTCCTGCTCGAACTACGAGCAGGGGTGGTTCACCGCGTACCGCAGACTTGCCGAGGAGCAACCGGATCTGGTTGTGCACCTTGGTGATTACCAGTACGAGTACGGTCCGCGCGACGGCGGTGTGCGCACACACGCCGGGCCCGAGACCGTCACGCTGGCCGGCTACCGACAGCGCTACGCGCAGTACCGGACCGACCCCGACCTGCAGGCCGCGCACGCGGTGGCGCCGTGGCTGGTGGTGTTCGACGACCACGAGCTGGACAACAACTGGGCCGACGAGATTCCCGAGGAGCCACAGCCGGGCTTCCTCGAGCGTCGCGTCGCTGCGATGCAGGCCTATTACGAGAACATGCCGCTGTGGCAGTTCGTCCGCCCGCGCGGCATCGACATGCAGCTGTACCGGCGTCTCGACTGGGGTGCGCTGGCCACGTTTCACCTGCTCGACACCCGCCAGTACCGCGACGATCAGGCCTGCGGCGACGAGTACCGCAGCGATTGCCTCGAGCGGTTCTTCCCATGGCGCACGCTGACGGGGCCCGAGCAGGAGCGGTGGCTGCTCGACGGACTCCGGCAGTCCCGCGCGCGGTGGGACATCCTGGGCCAGCAGGTGTTCTTCGCCTCGCAGGATCTGGTGGCCGGCCCGGCGCACGGCGTCAACCCGGACGCGTGGGACGGCTACGTCGCCAATCGGGACCGCATCGTCGCCGGCATGCGGGGTGTGCGCAACCCCGTCGTGCTCACCGGTGATGTGCACGCGCACTGGGCTGCCGAGATTCGTGACGCGCAATCGGCCCCGGTGGCAACGGAATTGGTCACCACGTCGATCACCTCGGGCGGCGACGGGTCCGACAGCCGTCCCGACGTCGACGCCGTCCTGCCGGAGAACCCCCACATCAGGTACTTCAGCAACCGCCGCGGCTACGTCCGCACGCGGATCACGCCCGGCGAGCTACGAGCCGACTTCCGGACCGTGCCGTTCGTGACCCGCCCCGGTGCCCCGGTGCAGACGGGGGCCACGTTCACGATTCCGGACGGCGCCCGCGCCCTGACCTGAACCCGCCGAAACTGTAATCACGCAGCGAAAGTGCGAGTAGCGCCCTGCAGGGATTCAGCCTCGGCGCGAGTTGTCGGACCCGGTGACCACGATGCCGTCATGGGGGAGAACCACGAGACGCGGGAGGTCTTCGTCGGAAGCCATGCGGTCGCCGCCGGCGACGTGACGCGGCATGAGCTGGGCCGGTGGTATCGGCCCATCTACCCCAACGTCTATGTGCCCGCGAGGCGCGCGGTGACGCTGCGGGACCGAGCGCTCGGTGCGTGGCTGTGGTCGGGCCGGTCGAGCGTCGTGACGGGTCTGGCAGCTGCGCATCTGCACGGCTCGCACTGGATCGACGACGGTGCGGACGTGGAACTCATCTACGACAACACGCACCGCCGCGGGGGATCCGCACGCGCAACGAACGGTGTGAACCCGACGAATGGGAGCTGCTGTCGGGAGTGCCGGTGGCCAACGCGACGCGGACGGCATTCGACCTCGGCAGGTTTCGTCGCCGCATCGACGCCGTGGTGCGACTCGACGCGCTCATGCGCGCGCGGCCGTACTCGATCGACGACGTCATGATGCTGGCCGAGCGCTATCGCGGGGCACGCGGCGTGCCCGCCTGAAGGCCGTCCTTCCTCTCGTCGACGGTGGTGCACAGTCTCCGATGGAGACTTACTGGAGGCTGCTGGTCCTGCACTGCGGCTTTCCGCTGCCCGCCACCCAGATCCCTGTCTTCGACGACGACGGCTACCCCGTCCGGATACTCGACTTCGGTTGGCGCGAACTGAAGGTCGCGGTCGAGTACGACGGCAGTGGACACCAGACCAGCCGCGCCCAATACCTCAGGGACCGCGACGTCGCGCGAGCCCTGGATCGGCTGGGCTGGACGGTCGTCTTCGTGGTCAAAGAGGATCGACGAGATGACGTCATCACCATGCTGTACCGGACGATGGTCTCGCGCGGCTGGACAGGGGGCGTCTCGTTCGCCGAGGCCGTCACCCGCTCCCGCGAGCCTGAATTCACGCAGCGAAAGTTCGAGTGACGCCCTGCGTCGTTTCAGTCTCAGCAACAGAAGGCGAAGCTATTCGGTCCACTCCTGCTGCGGCAACACATCTTTCAACAACCGCAGCAGCGCCGGGTTGGTCGAGTCGCCCCGCCACACGGCGTCCAGCTCGACGGGCCGTTCGCGGAACGCCCCGATGGTCCGGAACGCCACCCCCTCCGGGTGCATGGTCGCCGCCGAGGCGGGCACCAGCGCGATGCCGATGCCCGACCGGACCAGCACCAGCATGGTGTGCACCTGCGTCACGTACTGCACGTACCGGGGCGTGGCCCCCGCGATGGTGAACGTCGAGATCAGCAGCTCGTTGAAATAGCGGGCCTGCACGGGTGAGTACATGATGACGTCCTGGCCGTCGAGATCGGTCAGCGTCAGCTGGCGCGGCAGGTCGGCCAGCGGATGTCCGGCGGGAAGCGCGGCAACCAGCTGCTCATGCAGTAGCGGCCGCGACACCAGCCCCGGCCGCTTCAACGGTGGCCGGGCCATGCCCAGGTCCAGCTCGCCCGTCATCAGGCCTTCGATCTGAGCCGCTGTCACCATTTCCCGTAGGTCCAGCTTCACATCGGGCAGACGTTCCCGCGCGCGCTCCAGCAGCCGCGGCAGCACGGCATGTGCCGAGGCCGCGGTGAAGCCGACGACCACGGTGCCCAGATCGCCGGCGGGGATGCGCTTGACGGTCTGGGCGGCACCTTCGGCGAGCTGCAGGATGCGCCGCGCATCGGGCAGGAACGCCGCACCGGCGGGCGTCAGCGTGACGGTGCGGGTGGTGCGGTCGATCAGTTGCACCCCGAGTTCGCTCTCGAGCTGCTGCACCTGACGCGACAGCGGAGGCTGGGTCATGTGCAGCCGCTCCGCGGCGCGACCGAAATGCAGTTCTTCGGCCACCGCGACGAAGCACTGCAACCGGGCAAGTGAGAACATCAGGCCTTCGACGTCAGCTTGATCGCCGCGATCTTCATCCGGTCGGCCGCGTCCTCCCATTCGGCGATGGTGGGCAGCCGACCGGAAGAGAACGTCATGCCCATCTGTCGCTGCGCCTTCTTGGCGCCGTAGGACGTCGCTACCCGTTCACAGATCGCGGCGACGGCCGCGTGGTCGGTGATGAGCTCGCCGTGCATGGTGGCTGTCTTGCCCCGGTAGGACACCTGCGCGTCGGCGCCGTCACGGAAGTTGTGCTTCCACTGTGCCTCCAGGATCACGTAGAGGTCGCCGTCGAGCTGGTGGGCGCTCACCGGGGTGGCGTAGTGCCTGCCGGACTTGCGTCCGGTGAAGCTGACGAGCATGAAGTCGCCGATGAACCCGCCGAGCGGGGTCTTGAGCGCCGCCTTCAGCGCGGGGTTGAGCACCTTGAGCATCAACTCAGGCGGGTGGGCGGCGCTGATGGCCGCCGACGGTTCTGTCATGCACCCACGGTAGAACCCGGGCCGGGCGGCCGGGGAGAGAACGCCTACCAGCGGGGGCTGAGCAGCTCGAAGTCCGGGTCGACGGTGCGCATGTAGCCGGTGTCGTCGCGGTCCCGGATACCGCACCGCACGTATTGGTCGTGCAACGCGGCGAGGGCGTCCTCGTCGATCTCGACGCCGAGGCCGGGCGACGTGGGCACCGGGACCGAGCCGTCGACGAACCGCAGCGCACCGTCGGCAACGACGTCTTCGGTCTTCCACGGCCAGTGGGTGTCGCACGCGTAGGTGAGGTTCGGCGTCGCGCCTGCCAGGTGCACCATCGCGGCCAGGCTGATGCCGAGATGGGAGTTCGAGTGCATCGACAGGCCGAGCCCGAACGTGTCGCAGATTCCGGCCAGCAGCCGCGAGCGCTGCAGCCCGCCCCAGTAATGATGATCGGAGAGAACGACGTTCACAGAGCCCTTCGCCACCGCGGGTGCCAGCTGATCGAACGCGACGACGCACATGTTGGTCGCCAGTGGCATCGGTGACTGTGCCGCCACCTCGGCCATGCCGTCCAGGCCCGGCGTCGGATCCTCCAGGTACTGCAGGATGCCGGCCAGCCCCGAGGCCACCTTCACCGACGTCTGAGGGGTCCACGCGGCGTTGGGGTCGAGCCGCAGAGGCACTCCCGGGAACGCGCGGGACAGGGCCTCGATTGCCGCCATCTCCTCGTCGGGTGGGAACACTCCGCCCTTCAGTTTGATTGCGGTGAAACCGTATTCGTCGATCATGCGGCGAGCCTGGGTCACCAGACCGTCCGGGTCCAGCGCTTCACCGAACGCGTCGGGCTCCTGCCCGGGGTGGGCTGCCCACTTGTAGAACAGGTACGCGCTGAACGGCACCGCGTCCCGCACCAGGCCGCCCAGCAGGTCCGACACGGGTCGGCCGAGGGCGTGGCCCTGCACGTCCAGGCACGCCACCTCGAACGGGGAGAACACCTGGTCGACGGCGCTGGCCGTGGTGATCATGCCCGCGGTGCCGACGGCGGCGGTGTCCCCCGTCAGCCGGGCATCGATCGCGGCGCGGATCAGGTTGAGCGAGAACACATCCAGGCCGGTGATCGCCTCGGCGGCGGCCTGCAGGCGAGCCAGGTGCCGGGTGTCGGCGTAGGTCTCGCCGAGTCCGACCAGGCCCGCGTCGGTGTCGAGCTGGATGATCGCGCGCAGGGCGTACGGCTGGTGCACTCCGACCGTGTTCAGCAGCGGCGGGTCGACGAACGCCACCGGGGTGATGCGCGCACCCGTGATCCGGATCGGTGTCATGACCTCACACAGCCCGGGTCAGCGCACCGGCCAGCACCTCGCGGCCGGCAGCGACGATCGAGGCGAGCTCGCTGAGGTCGTCGGCGGTGGGCATCACCAGCGGCGGGCGCACCGGACCGGCAGGCACCCCCTCCATCGTCACGCCGGCCTTGACCAGGGACACCGCGTAGCCGGGCACCGTGTCGCGCAGGCGCACGAGCGGGATGAAGAACGCGTTGAGCAGCGCGTTGGTCAGCTCCTGGTTGCCGGACTCCAGCGCGTTGTAGAACGCCAGCGCCAGGTCGGGGGCGAAGGCGAACGTGGCCGACGAGTACAGCGGAACGCCGATCGCACGGTAGGCCAGCTGGGTGGTCTCGGCGGTGGGCAGCCCGTTGAAGAACAGGAAGTCGGGGTCGACATTGGTGGTGACGGCGGCCACGATGCGGGCCACCTGGTCGAAATTGCCTGTGCCATCCTTGAATCCGACAACGGTGGGAAGCTTGGCGACGGCGATCGCGGAGGCCTCGGTGAAGCGCGCGTTGTTGCGGTTGTAGACGATGACGGGCAGGTCGGTGGCCTCGGCGACGGCGCGGGTGTAGTCGACCAGTCCGGCCTGGGGCACCTCGACGAGGTAGGGCGGCAGCAGCAGGATGCCGTCGGCGCCGGCCTCCTTGGCAGCCACCGCGAACGCCTTGGCCTGCGCCACCGAACCACCGGCGCCGGCGTAGACGGGCACGCGTCCGGCGACCACGTCGACGGCCGTGCGCACGACGTGACCGAACTCGTGGACCTCCATCGCATGGAACTCGCCGGTGCCGCACGCGACGAACACGCCACCGGGCCCCGCGTCCACGCCCTTGGCGATGTGGCGGGCCAGCGCGTCGAGATCGACGTCACCGTTGTCGGTCATCGGCGTGACGGGGAAGAACAGGACGCCGTCGAAGTTCGGACGCATGGAAGGCCTTTCGGAAATGTCGGGATGGGCGATAGTGGGGTCGGTCAGTCCTGTGTGAGCTGGCCGTCGACGCGCCGCCACAGGTGTTCGGGGTTGCCGTCGGCGATTGCGCTGGGCAACAGGGATTTCGGCACGTCCTGGTAGCAGACGGGCCGCAGGTAGCGCTCGATGGCCCTGGAGCCGACGGATGTGGTGCGTGAGTCCGATGTCGCGGGGAACGGGCCGCCGTGCACCATCGCGTGGCTCACCTCGACGCCGGTGGGCCAGCCGCCGAACAGGATTCGGCCGGCTTTGAGCTCCAGCAGCGGCAGCAGCTCGCCTGCCTCGTCCAGATCGGATTCGTCGGCATGCACGGTGGCCGTCAGCTGGCCCTCGATGCCCTGCGCGACAGCCCGCATCTCGGCGGTATCGGCGCATCGCACGATCAGGCTCGACGCGCCGAAGACCTCGGCCTGCAGCGCCTCCGACTTCAGGAAACTGGCTGCGTCGGTGGTGAACAGTGCCGCCCGGCAGGAGGTTTCGTTACCACCCTGCTGGCCTCGGGCGACCAGGTCGGCGGCCGCGGCCAGGGAGTCGACGCCCGAGGCATAGTTGCCTGCGATGTTCGGGGTGAGCATCGGGGTGGCCGGTGCGTTGCCGACGGCCTCGGTGGCGGCGGCGACGAATGTGGTCAGACCGGGGCTGTCGACGGCGATCACCAGCCCGGGGTTGGTGCAGAACTGGCCGGACCCCATGGTGAGTGAGCCGACGAACGCGCGGCCCAACTCTTCGCCGCGGGTGGCCAGGGCGCCGCCGAGGACGAACACCGGGTTGATCGAGCTCATCTCGGCATACACCGGGATGGGCTCGGGACGCGCGGCTGCGGCGGCGACGAGTGCGGTTCCGCCGGAACGGGATCCGGTGAAGCCGACAGCTTTGATGCGGGAATCGGTGACCAGCGCGATGCCGAGGTCCGGGCCGGAGCCGAACAGCAGCGAGAACGTGCCGGCCGGCAGCCCGGACGCGGCGACGGCGTCGGTGATAGCGCGGGCGACGAGCTCCGACGTTCCGGGGTGCGCGTCATGTCCCTTGACGACGACGGGGCACCCTGCCGCGAGCGCGGAGGCGGTGTCGCCGCCGGCGACGGAGAACGCGAGCGGGAAGTTCGACGCGCTGAACACCGCGACGGGGCCCAGCGGGATGAAGCGCTGACGCAGATCGGGGCGGGGCAGGGGAGTCCGGTCGGGCAGCGGGGTGTCGATGCGGGCGCCGTTCCAGCTGCCCTCGCGCAGCACCGATGCGAACAGTCGCAGCTGGCCCGTGGTGCGGCCGACCTCGCCGGTGAGGCGCGCCTGGGGGAGGCCGGATTCGGCGACGGCGCGGGCGATGAGCGTCTCGCTGATCGCCTCGATGTTGGTGGCGACGGTTTCCAGGAACTGTGCGCGCTGCTCGGCGGAGGTGGCGCGGTAGGCACCGAACGCCCCGGCGGCGGCGGCGCACGCAGCGTCGACGTGGCCGGCGTCGCCGTGCTGGTACACCGGCTCCAAGGGCTGGCCCGCAGCGGGGTCGAACGCGCGGATTTCCGTGCCGGTGCCGCGTACGGCCGTGCCGGCGATGAGCATCTGTCCGGTGAGACTGGTGGTCCCCGAGATGGTCGCAGTCATGTCCTCCACGGTAGGAGGCATATCCATGCCTGTCCAAGACCATTTAGCACACGACTGATGCAGCTCTTGAATCAATCGGTGGGTGTGCGAGCCCGGTCAGCGCTCCAGCTCAGCGCGGTCCCAGGAGCCCAGGTTCGCGGCTGCCTCGTAGGTGCTCTGCAGGAACTCAAGCAGCAGCGCGTCCGGGTCGGCGGACTCCCGCACGGCGGTGTAGGGCAGCACGAATTCGCCCAGAGTCTCGTCGAAGTACGCCTGCTCCGGACACACCGCGGCGTCCCGGTACCCCGCGGGTTCGGGATAGGCGTAGGAGTAGAAGACGCCCTCGCCGTCGGGTCCGGGCCAGTAGCCGGCGCTGCTGACCTCGTGGGAGTAGGCCTCCCACATGACGTGCGGACCGCAGTTGGGCGCACCGCCGGGATGCTTGGGCGCCGAGCGGCCGGAGAACCGCGTGACGGCCAGGTCGAGCGCACCCCAGAAGAAGTGCACCGGGCTCACCTTGCCGACGAACCGCGACCGGAAGATCTCGAACACGCGGGTCATCTGCACCAGCGCCAGCCAGAAGCGGTGCACCTGTTCGGCGTCGTAGGCGACGTGCTGGGTGTCGGTGTCGAGCGGGACGGCGTCGGCGATCTCCACGGGCATCGGCCAGATGTCGGTGTGCAGGCCGAGGTCGTCGAGGGCTGCGGTGACCTCGCGGTAGAAGTCGGCGACCGGACCGGGGCGCAGCGCGACGGTGCGACGCTCCCCGGTGGTGCTCGCTACCGTCAACTGGTGATCGACGAAATCGAAGTCGATCTGAAACCCTTTGTCTCCGTAGGGAACAAGCCCGGTCGTCAGCCCACGCGCCGATACGTACAGAACCACATTCCACCAGTGACTCATCACCGGGGTGTTGGCCAGGCGGACCTTGCCGACCACCTGTGTCATCAGCTGCAGCGTGTCGCGGGTCTCGGCCCAGTGCTCGACGGACAGTTCAGGCCAGGCGGACGGGGAGTCGGGCATGGTGCAGGCACCTCCAGGGTGGTCGAGGGGACCCGTCCAGCATGGCAGAAACCCGGAAAACGCCTGATCAACAGCCAGGCACGCGTGCTGACGCCGTGGTAGAACTAGGCGACCCTGTGACATCGCGGCGCACCGCAACCTGCACAACGGGCAACCGGTCATCAGCCGATTGACATGCATCCCGGTGGTCCCGGCAAACTTGCGGTAGCTTCGATCCACACACCGATTGGCCGCAGCCGAGGAGAACACCGGTGAATGCGACACCATTCGGGCACTATCAGCTCCAGAAGCTGATCGGCCAGGGCGGGATGGGAGAGGTCTACCAGGCCTACGACACCAAGACCGACCGTGTTGTCGCGCTCAAGGTCCTCCCGCACCACATGGCCACCGACGAGGTCTTCCAGGCGCGGTTCCGCCGCGAGTCGCAGGCTGCCGCGGGCGTCAACGACCCCCACGTGGTGCCGATCCACGGGTTCGGCGAGATCAACGGCCGGCTGTACATCGACATGAGGCTCATCGAAGGCCGCAACCTGGGCACGATGCTCGCGGAGAGCGAGAAGCCCCTCGGCGCCGCGTTCGCCGTCACGATCGTCGAGCAGGTCGCTCACGCGCTGGACGCGGCCCACAAGGACGGTCTGATCCACCGCGACATCAAACCGTCCAACATCCTCATCACCGGCCGCGACTTCGTGTATCTGATCGACTTCGGACTGGCCCGCAGCGCAGGCGAGTCGGGTCTGACCACCGCGGGAAGCACCCTGGGCACGCTGGCGTATATGGCGCCGGAACGCTTTGAAGGTGGCGACGTCGACGCCCGCTCCGACATCTACGCGCTGACCTGTGTGCTGTACGAATGTCTCACTGGCTCAAGGCCTTACCCGGCCGACAGCCTGGAACAGCAGATCGCCGGCCACATGGTCTCGCCGTTGCCGCGCCCCTCGGACAGCGATCCCCGGCTGGCGGCGTTCGACGAGGTGATCGCCAAGGGCATGGCCAAGAAGCCCGCCAAGCGCTACCAGACGGCCGGTGAACTTGCCGAGGCCGCGCGCCGCGCGCTGACCGCCCCGGTGCGCCGGGGCGGCAGCGGATCGCGCCACTCGGCCCGGACCGAACCCAAGAAGCCGAAGAAGTCGCTGCTGGCGGCCGGCGCCGCAGCCGTGGTCGTGGCGCTGGCCGCGGTCGGCCTGTGGGTGTGGGCGCCGTGGCGGGACGACGCAGGCGACGCGCCGCCCCTCCCGGACGGCGCCGTCGAGTCCATCGCGGCTGCGGTGCCCGCCGACATCCGGGACACCGGCCGTCTCGTCATCGGGGTGAACGTGCCCTACGCGCCGATGGAGTTCAAGAACGCGGACGGCCAGCTCGTGGGTTTCGACGTGGAGCTGATGAACGCGGTGACCCGTGTGCTCGGCCTGGTGCCCGACTACCGCGACACCCCGTTCGACATGATCCTGCCCGGGGTGGTGGACGGCAGCTTCGACGTCGGGATGTCGTCGGTCACCGATACCCGGGATCGCGAAGAGCTCGTCGACTTCGTCACCTACTTGCAGGCCGGGACGCAGTGGGCGCGCCGCCCGGGGACCGCGCTCGGCCCTTCGTCCGCGTGTGGATTGAGAGTCGGCGTGGCAGAGGGAACTCTGCAGGCCACCGAGGAGCTTCCTGCCAAGAGCGACCAGTGCGCGGCCGCGGGAATGGCCCCGATCGAGATGGTCGTCTTCAAGAGTCAGGACGAAGTCACCACGGCGCTGATCAAGGGTGAGGTGGACGCCATGTCGGCGGATTCGCCGGTGACGGGCTTTGCGATCAAACTCAGCCGGGGCGACCTGGTACCCGCCGGCGACGTCTTCGATTCCTCGCCGTACGGCTGGCCTGTCGCCAAAGGGGCGGGGTTGGCCGAGCCGCTGCGGCTGGCGCTCGAGCACCTGATGGAGACCGGTGAATACCGTGCCATCGCGACGATGTGGGGTGTCGAGCGCGGGATGATCGACAAGCCGGCGGTCAACGGGGCGACCAGATGAGGTACCGGAAGTCCGTGTAGATCAGCCGGCCGCGGGTACGTCGCGGGCATGACCGCACTTCCTCCCAACCCCGATCCTGCAAGCACTCCCGGCTTGGAGAGCGGCGGCGGTGTGTCGCCCGGCGAGACCCCGCCCGATTCGGAGCAGACGTCCAACTCGATGCCCGACCCGACGGCCGGACGCAACCTGACACCGCGGGCGGTCATCGCGTTCGTCGCCATCGGACTGTTCGTGGCGCTTTTCCTGGCCAGCGCGGTCTACCTGGTAGTACGCATGGTCGGCTAGTTGCAGCGGTAGTCCAGGCACACCGTGGTGCCGTCGGCCCGTCCGTTGATGGTGCAGTGGTGCGCCAGCGCGTGCATCAGGATGACCCCGCGACCCCGACTGCGGTCCCGCTGCTGCTGCGTGCCGGGCTCTCGCCATGAACCGTGATCGGTCACACACACGCTGAGGCACTTCTGCTCCGGCTCGAAGTCCGCGCGGACGGCCATGGCTCCGACGCCGGGATGGCCGACGTAGGCGTGGTCGACGCAGTTGGCCAGCGCCTCGTTGACCACCAGCAGAACCTCGTTGATCTGGGCAGCCTGCACGCCGCAGTCGCTCAGCCAGGCGCCGACCTGGTCTCGCAGGTCCGCGGCACCCGCGGCGGTCGCCTCGCCCCTGACGGTCAACCGTTCCGAGGTGGGTGACTCCGCTGCAACAGTCATGAGTTCCGGCTACCCGCTGCGGGCGGCTTTATTCCCCAGAACTTCCCGGAAGCGCGTCGAAAAGGTCACAGCTGGTTCACGGTGGCCGTCTCGGGCCTATGTTGCTTGGCCTCCAGCGCGGTGCCCTCGATGTCGAGATCGGGCACATAGCGGTCGAACCAGGTGGAGTGTCTCCACATCCTGTCGCCGAGCATCGCCATCACCGCGGGGATCAGAGTGAGCCGGACGACGAACGCGTCGAGGAACACGCCGAAGGCCAGCGTCAGGCCGACGGACTTGATGATCGGGTCGCCGCCGGCCAGGAACGCGATGAACACCCCGAACATGATCAGCGCGGCCGCCGTGACCACCCGGGCCGACAGCCCGACGCCGTTGCGGACCGCCGCCGTCGCATCACCGGTGGTCGCCAGTTCCTCCTTGATCCGCGACACCACGAACACCTCGTAATCACTGGACAATCCGAAGATGATGGCCAGCGCGATGATCGGGAGGAAGCTGATGGTCTCGCCCGGCGTGACGCCGAGAAGGCTTGCACCCCAACCCCACTGGAAGACGGCCACCTGGGCGCCCAGGGCGGCGAACACCGACAGTAGGAAGCCCACGATCGACGTGATGGGCACCAGCGCGGCGCGGAACGCGATCGTCAGGAGGATGAACGCCAGTCCGACCACCACGACGAGGAAGATCGGCAGCGCGGTGGCCAGTTTGTCGGAGGTGTCGATGTTGGATGCGGTGTTGCCGCCCACCAGGAACGTGGCGCCCGTGTCGGCTTCGATCGCGTCCCGGTCGGCGCGGATGCGCTGGACCAGGTCGGCGGTCGCCGTGTCGTTGGGCCCGGTTTCCGGGATCACCTGAATGATCGCGGTGCGGCTGTCGCCGCCCGCGGGTGCTGCGGCCACCACGCCGTCCTCACGGCTGATGTTCGACGCAATCATCTGTGCGGCAGCAGGATTGGTAGCTCCGGACACATCGGCGACGACGAGCAGCGGACCGTTGAAGCCGGGGCCAAGATGCTCGGCGGTCAGATCGTAGGCCTGCCGCGACGTGTTCGACTCGGGCTGCGACGACCCGCTCGGCAGGCCCAGGTGCATCCCCAGGGCGGGAAGCCCCATCACGATGAGCGTGGCCGATCCACCGATCAGCAACGGCTTACGGAAGCGCACCACGAACCGTGCCCAGGCGGCACCGACGGTGCGCTGCGGGGTGTACGCCGCGACCTGTGCCACCTCCTTGGGCCGGCCGGGCTGCAGCGGCGGCTCGATGAACTTCGCCACCCTGCCGCCGGCGAATCCCAGCAGTGCGGGCAACAGCGTCAGCGCGATCAGCATCGCGATCAGCACCGACACCGCCGCGGCCACGCCCATGTAGGTCAGGAACGGGATACCGACGACGGCCAGGCCGCACAGCGCGATGATCACCGTCAGCGCCGCGAATACCACGGCGCCACCGGCAGTTCCGACCGCCAGACCGGCGGCTTCCTGACGCGGCATGAGGAGCAGCAGGTTGTTGCGGTACCGGTTGAGGATGAACAACGCGTAGTCGATGCCGCAGGACAGGCCGAGCATCAGCGCCAGGGACAGCGACGCCGTCGGCATGTCGACGAACGCGGCGACGACGAAGATTCCGAGGGCGCCGATTCCGACGCCGATGGCGGCGGTCAGGATCGGCAGTCCCGCGGCGACGATCGCGCCGAACGTGATCAACAGGATGACGAACGCGACCGAGATGCCGATGATCTCGGGAAGGTGCGGGACAGCCACCTTGTAGCCCGGGAACACGGCTCCGGCGTACTCGACCTGCAGGCCCGCGTCCCGTGCGGGCTGCATCGCAGACTCCAGCTCGGTCAGCGCGGCGTCGCTCACCTCGCCGATCGGGGCGGTCCACTGCACCGTGCCGAGTCCGACGCGGCCGTCGGGCGAGATCTGCCGGGTCTGGGTCGGGCCTGCGGCCGCGGCCACATCGGGCACCGAGTTGGCCGCCGCGACCGCCTGATCGATGCTCGGCGCGAGCGCGGGATCGGTGATGGCGCGGCCCTCGGGCGCGGCGAAGGTGATCTGCGTCTGCGCGCCGGCGAAGTCCGGCAGGTTCTGCTGCAGCTGCTCGACCGCGCGCTGGGACTCGGTGCCCGGAATCGTGAAGTTGTCGCTGGGCTCGCCGCGGAAGCCGACGAAGGCAAGGGCTACACCGGCGAGCACCGCGAGCCAGGTACCGAGGACGAGCCAGCGCCGACGGAAGCTCACGGCGCCGAGGGTGAACAGAAATCGCGACATGTTCACCTCTATGCCCTCAGTCGCCGGAAATACGCCCCTTCACCTGTGTGATCTCCGTGACGGCTCGTACGCTGAGGTGATGGCCACGACGTCCCTGCCGCCGGGTCCACTCCTGCCCAGCGCGGTGCAGGCCGGCTTGATGCTGCGGTGCGGGCCTCGGTTCGTCGCGGCGTGCAGACGCCGGTATGGGCCGACGTTCACGCTGCGGGTCGCGTCGATGGGCACCCTCGTCTATCTGACCGATCCCGCCGACATCAAGACCGTGTTCGCCGGTGACCCCCGCGTCTTTCACGCCGGGGAAGCCAATTCGATGCTCACCGGGTTGCTGGGCGAGACCTCGGTGCTGGTGATCGACGAGGACCTGCACCGGGAGCGGCGGCGTCTGATGCTCGCCCCGTTCGCCAGGGACGCGGTGGCGGGCCAGGCCACGACCATGCAGGAGATCGCCGCCCAGAACATCGCGGGCTGGCCGGTGGGTCGAGAGTTTCGGTCCAGCCGAAGATGTCGGAGATCACGCTGGAGGTGATCCTGCGGACCGTCATCGGGGCCAGTGACGCGGCCCGGCTCGCCGCGCTGCGCGAGGTGATGCCGCGGCTGCTGAGCGTCGGACCGTGGACGACATTGGCGATCGCCAACCCGGATCTGCTGCGGCGCAGACCATGGCGGACGGTCAGCACCGCCATGGACGAGGCGGACCGGTTGCTCTACGCCGAAATCGCGGATCGCCGCGCCGACCCGGATCTGGAGCGCCGCGGTGACGCGCTGGCGATGCTGGTGCTCGCGGGCGGCATGACCGACCGCGAGCTGCGCGATCAGTTGATGACGCTGCTGGTGGCGGGGCACGACACCACGGCGACCGGGTTGTCGTGGGCGCTGGAGCGGCTGACGCGGCACCCGGGGATTCTGGCCAGGGCTGTCGCGGCCGCGCGGCAGGGCGACGACGCATACCTGGACGCGGTCGCCCGCGAAACCCTGCGGATCCGTCCAGTCGTGTTCGACGTCGGTCGGGTGCTGAAGGAACCCGTCGAGCTGGCCGGGTACCGGCTGCCTGCGGGCGTGATGGTGATTCCGGGCATGGTGATGGTGCACGCGGATTCACACGTGTATCCGCACGCCGACCGGTTCGACCCCGACCGCATGCTCGATGCCACCGTGAGCCCCTCGACGTATCTGCCGTTCGGTGGCGGCAACCGGCGCTGTCTGGGGGCGACGTTCGCGACGGTCGAGATGCGGGTCGTCCTGCGCGAGATCCTGCGCCGGGTCGAGCTGGAGCCCACATCGGCCCGGGGCGAGCGGCGACGGCTCAAACACGTGATCTTCGTGCCGCATCGCGGTGCCCGGATCAGGGTCCGGTCACGGCGTGCGGTCACGGATTCCGTCGAGACCACCGGGTCCTCATGCCCGGTCCACGGCGCAGCTCCCTCCTGAGGGCGCGTGAATCCGTCGCCGGTTTCGCGGATCGTCGCGGAATCCGTCGAGTGCGGCACCCGGAACTGACTCATCAGTAACAAATTCCCGAGAGGCCTTCCGTAAGGGCATTCAGTACGGGTAAGCATTGACGCCATGGGTGCGGGGTCATACGTGGGTCGAGTCGGCGGGTTGGCGGTCGCATTCGGGATCGGTGCTGCGGTCCTGACGGGGGCGGGTGCCGCCTACGCGGACGACGGCGCGGGTGGCGATTCGGCCGGCACGTCCGCATCATCGTCGGCACAGGGCCCGGCATCGGCGGACAGGACCAAGCCCGTCAAGGTCAAAACCGCGAAGACCGAGACGGCCAAGCCTGACAGAGCCGAATCCGACAAGTCCGAATCCGAGACAGCCGAGTCCGATAACGCGAGCAAGGCCGACGCCGAATCCGCCGATCCCGCAGGCAAAGACCGCAACCGACCGGCCGACGACACCGGTGGATCCGACGACGCCTCCGGTGCGGACGACGACGCCTCCGACGAGGGGGAGGCGCCGGCCGCCGAGGTCACGGAGCACCAGGCGGGCGAGGAGGAACAGCCTGCCGCGCCGGAACAGCCCGTCGCCGAGGAACAGCCGCCCGCCGCCGTCGAGCCGTCCGACGCGGAGGTCCAGGCTCCGGTCGAGACCACGACGACCGAGTCGACCGTGACGAAAGCGTTGGCCGCCACGGACGGCCTGGCCACCGGCGAGCCCGCCGCCGATTCCGGTGAGCCTGTCGTCCCCGCGCTCACCTCGCTGGTGATGTCGCTGGTGGCCGCGGGCCGGGAGGTCACCGATGAGGCGCCGCGGACGGTCGCCGACCAGGTGGGCACCGCTCTGACCGCTGCGGCCGCCGAGGGCTATCCGATCCCGACCGACGTCACCGTCGAGGAGTGGACGCCGCCGCTGGAGTGGTTGCAGCGCATCCCGGTGCTGGGCCCGTTGCTGGTCACGCCGCTGGTGGGCCTGGCGCACGTCATTCCGTTCGTGGGCGATGTCATCCACCCGGTGATCGGCTTCCCGATCGATCACACCGCGCCGCCGGGCACTCCCCGGCCGCGCAGTTTCCGGGTCACGTCCTTCGACGGGACGAGGATCTTCGTGAACTTCATGCCCGCCAAGGGCCTCAAGGCCGGCGAGACGGCCCCAACAGTGCTCAACGGACCGGGGCTCGGGCTGCCCGGATCGAGCACGCTGGAGCTCGACGTCGACAGCTTCCTGCCCAATGACGTGATCGGCATCGGTGCGCTGCGCGAGGCGGGCTACAACGTGGTCACGTGGGACCCGCGCGGGGAGTGGCGCTCCGAAGGGATCATGCACCTGAACTCGCCGGATCTCGAAGGCCGCGACATGTCGCACATCATCAGCTATCTGGCGACGCTGCCCGAGGTGGCCCTCGACGCGGTGAACGATCCGAGGATCGGCATGACGGGCGCCTCCTACGGCGGCGGAATCCAATTGGCCGCGGCCGCAATCGATCACCGCATCGATGCCATCGTGCCGACGATCGCGTGGAACAACCTCACCGATGTGCTGTTCCCCCGGTCCGCGGTCAACAGCGGCTGGGGAACCATCCTGCCCGCGGTGCTGGCGCTGACGTTCGCCCGCGAGCATCCGCGGATCTTCCCGGTGGCGATCGCCGGTGTCCTGTTCGGGTACGCCTCGCAGGACGATCTGGACCTGGTGGACACCTTCAGTTACGCCGACCAGCTCAAGGACATCACCGCGCCCACGCTGGTGATCCAGGGCACGGTGGACACACTGTTCACCCTGGATCAGGCGCATCTCAACGCGCTGGCGCTGATCGAGGCGGGCACCACCACCAAGGTGATCTGGTACTGCGGCGGCCACGGCGCATGCCTGAGTGACTTCAACGACGGCGAGCTGGTGATCGACCGCACCTTGAGCTGGCTCGACCGCTACGTCAAAGGCAACGAAAACGTCGAGACCGGACCGCAATTCGAATGGGTCGACCAGAACGGCGTCTGGTACGGCGACGAGCAGTACCCGACGACGCCGGGCACGCCCGTCGTCGCGGAACGGACCGAGCGCAGGACGCTCGCCTACATTCCGGCGCTCTTCGGCTCGGGTCCGAATCCCTTGATCATCACCCGCGGGCTCGTCGCAGCGCTGTTGGGGCTACCGTCGGCCGCGGCCGCAGCCAACTCGGTCAACTTGCGGGTTCCGGATGTCACGGAGCTGACGCACGTGGTCGGCGCACCCGAGCTGACGCTGACCTACTCCGGCGAGGGAACGGCCGAACATGTCTATGCCCAGATCGTCGACGACGAGACCGGACTGGTGCTCGGAAATCACGCGACGCCCATTCCCGTTGTGCTGGACGGGGAATCGCACACCGTGACGTTCTCGCTCGAGCAGGTGGCGCACACGCTCAAGCCCGGACAATCGGTGACGGTCCAGATCGTGACGTCGACGGCGAAGTATCTCAACTTCTACTCGTGGGGCGCGATCACGGTGCAGGCCATGTCGATCTCGCTGCCGACTCGCGCCGCCGCCGCCGCGGCACAGCAGCGGGTGAACGCGGCGTAGCGAACTGGCCAGGTGTATTGTCGGGAGTAGGCCGTTTCACGTAGTCCGGTCCTGCGACCCTTCACGTGATGCATTCAGGCCCCGACGCGATGTTCTTCGCCTCGGACACCGTGCGAGACATCTCGTACCACTCAAGGACATTGTGTATGGATTCGTCTGATCTGTTTTCGCATATTCAGGCGCCGCAGGTCCCGGTTTCGGACCCGAGCTTCGACGAGCCCGTAGAGGCTCCCGTCTTCTCCGATCAGCCGCGCAGAGAGACCCGTGCCGATTCCCGTTCGACGTGAACGGAATGGCGGGGTCGCGCCGAGCCGCCAAACCCATCCGGCTGACACTCGCCGATGAACTGGGCGGAGTCATCGACGGAGCGTGGTGGCCGCACTCGGCGTTGATCGCCGCTGAACTACCCGACCTCGTCGGAGCGCTGCACAAGCCGCTCGGCGAGATCATCGACATGCGCATCAACTGGTCGCCGTCCGACGGGCAGCTCGATCTCGAATCGATAGCCGCCGGAGTCAAGCTGCACCGGGAGAGCGACCCCTATCGCCGGCCCCGCCTGATGGCGGTCGTCGGGCGCAACGCCAGCGCGAAGCTGCTCGTCATCCCGAGCATGACCTCCCAGGCCCTCGGAGCGATCGTCGTGCGGGCTGCGGCGGGATTGCCCACCTGGGGCGGAACCGGGGATTCCAAGCTCTTCGAGACGGCCCAGGTGGTCATCGGCGTGGCGAAGGCCGAAAGCGTGAAATGGTCCGAGTCGCTGGCGCCGTGACATCAAAAGAGTTGCCCTGCCCCAATGTTCGGAGCTTGCCGACAAGCAGGGCGATTATCGTAGCTATTAGTGCTACGCTCCCATCTGGATGTCTGTTCGACATTCGGTGAATATGAAAGAAGTTGAAGAGTATGGCACAGGGAACTGTGAAGTGGTTTAACGGCGACAAGGGCTTCGGCTTCATCGCCCCCGATGGTGGAGCGGAAGATGTTTTCGTTCACTACTCGGAGATCAGTGGTAACGGATATCGGTCGCTGGAAGAGAACCAGCGCGTCGAGTTCGAGGTCGAGCAGGGCAACAAGGGCCCGCAGGCTGTCAGAGTGAGCGCGATCTAACAGACTTGAATCCGGGACGTGGGCTGGTAGGGCAACCTACCAGCCCACTTTCCGTTTGAGCACACTGCGACCGCGCAGGTGCGGGTCAGAACCGCCGGACCCCGTCTCGAGCGCCGCCGCGTCGACGACGAATATTGGTTGTACTCAACAGCTTTGGCGACGCCGAGCCGCGGGCGGCTCGGCGTCGGTGGTGAATCGGCAGCAAAGCCGTTGCGCGTCAGCGCTTCTTGCTGTCCATGATCGCGTCGGCCGCCGACGACTTGGCCGCCGACTTCGCGTTCTTGTCGGCACGCTTCTCTTTCACGGATTTGCCGGACTTTTTCGTCATTCCTTGTCGCGGAGACTTGTCAGACATCGTCGGCCCTTCATAGTGGGCCCTGGGCGGTCCCGATGCCTCGACCCTACTCCGCGGATCGGTGCCGCGGACCATTCATGCACGGGGATACGCCCTTTCTCGTCGCATCGCGACAAAGCGCTGGGTGTAACGTGGGGTGGATTGGGAACCCTGCCGGGCCGGAATGTGTCATCTGATTTCCGCTGATCTCGCCGAGCAACCGCTCACGCCGCCGCGCCGGTACCAATCCACTGTCGGGATTGTCGTGAACGCTGTGCCCACCTTTGAGTCGCTCCTAGCTCCTGCTTCGCGGCGGCCGCTTTCCGGGACCGTGCGGTTCGGCATGCTGAGTACCTTCACTCCCACCACCTGCGGCCTTGCCACCTTCAGCGCCGCGTTGTCCGCGCAGCTGAGTGCTCAGGGCTCGACCGTCGGGGTGGTGCGCATCGCCGACGGTTCGGAATCGTCGGACGCCCGCGTGGTCGGCGAGCTGGTCAACGGCTCGGCGCAGTCCGTCGCGGCCTGTGCGGCATTGCTCAATGACAACGACGTCGCCGTCATCCAGTACAGCGAGGGTCTGTACGGCGGTGCCCACGGCGACGAGCTTCTCGATGTCATCAACGCGCTGCGGGTGCCGTCGATAGCGATCGTGCACACCGTGCTGGAAAGCCCGGAGCCACATCAGCGTTGGGTGCTGGAGCGCATCGCGGCCACCGCCGGCGTGGTGGTGGTGATGACGGAGGTTGCGCGGGAGCGGTTGTGCGGCGAGTACGGCATTGACCGCCGCAAGCTCGTCGTGATCCCGCACGGCGCGGTCCTACCGACCGCTCCACGGGTCAAACGCGCCGCCAGACCCATCATCCTGACGTGCGGCCTCCTCGGGCCAGGTAAAGGAATCGAGCGCGTCATCGACGCCATGCCGTCCCTGCAGAGTGTGGCGGGTCGGCCCCGCTATCTGGTGGCCGGGCGGACGCACCCGAAGGTGCTGGCCCGCGAGGGCGAGGCGTACCGCGAAGCCCGTCAGGAGCAGGTCCGGGAGCTCGGCGTCACCGACTCGGTGGCCTTCGATGACCGTCACTACGACCGATCGGCGCTGACAGCGCTGTTGCAGTCGGCGGCCGTGATCGTTCTGCCCTATGACTCCACCGACCAGGTGACCTCCGGTCTGCTCGTCGACGCCGTCGCGAGCGGCAGGCCTGTGGTGGCCACGGCGTTCCCGCACGCCGTCGAGCTCCTGCGCAACGGCGCGGGCATCATCGTTGCGCACGACGATCCCGACGCGATGGCGTCCGCGCTGCGGCGGGTGCTCACCCAGCCCCGCTTGGCCGGGTCGATGGCCGCGGAGGCGCGGCAGTTGGCGCCGACCATGGCGTGGCCGGTGGTGGCGGAGGCCTACGTGCAGGTGGCGCTGCGCCTCCGCGCCGACCGCTAACCGTCGATCGTGTGCGGGTACTCGGCGCCGCGGTGCTGGTAGGCCAGGACGGCATCGTTGAGCACGACGCCGTCACGGATCTCGATCGCGCGCGCGATGGTCGGCGTGCGGTCCCATGCCGCAGGGCCGTCGAGGACCGTGTCCAGGTGCGGCAGTAGCGCCTCGCTGATCTCCCAGGTTGCCGAGTCCCACAGATACGACGGGCTGTGGTCGACCGCGTAGTAGAGCACGCCGTGTTCCAGCTCGATCATCGGTTCGACGAACGAGGTGGGCCGGGCCCAGGCGAAACCCATCCCCACATCGCAGGACACATCGACGATCAGGCTCCGACGCTCGAACGAGGACAGGTCGTCCTCGTCGGCGAAGACCAGGGGTGCGTTGGGGTCCTGCAGCACACAATTGACCACGATGTCTTTGCCGGCCAGGAACTCGGCGATCGGGACGCGCCCGTCCGGAAGATCAGCCCATATCTCGTCCGGGGCGTCCGGGTCGCTGCCCATCTGGGATATCTGGGTGGAGTGGATCGGTGACGCGACCGCGGCCGCATCGCGGTTGGTCAGGACGTGGACGTCGTCGACGCCATGGGCGTTGAGGGCGGTGACGGCGCCGCGCGCCGTGGCGCCGAACCCCAGGATGGCTGCGTCGAGCCGACGGCCGTAGCTGCCCGTGATGCCGGCCAGTTGCATGGCGTGCAGCACCGAGCAGTACCCGGCCAGCTCGTTGTTCTTGTGGAAGACGTGCAGGCCGAACCCGCCGTCGTCGCGCCAGTGGTTCATCGCCTCGAACGCGATGAGCGTCAGCTTCCGGTTAATCGCCACCTGGGTCAGGTCAGCGTCCTGAACACAGTGCGGCCACCCCCAGACCACCTGTCCTTCAGAGCATTCCGCGAGGTCCGCGGCCTGGACTTTGGGCAGCAGGATGACGTCGCATTCGGCGAACAACTCCTCGCGGGTGCGCAGCCCGCCGACGAGCTCCGCCAGCCCGGCATCGGTCGCCCCGAACCGGGAGCCGTATCCGTGCTCCAGGAAGAGACGGGGCCGTATGGCGGGGTCGATCTTGGCGAAGTGCGCAGGATGAATAGGTAGTCGATATTCATCGGGCTTTCGGGAGGCTGCCAGGATCCCGACCGAAAGCCGTTCCGGCTCAGTGTTTCCTGGCATCGTCGCCTCTCGCTGAGGGCCTGGATGGTCCCCGACCAGGTCAGCCTACCTCGGGCTCCGCGGCCGGGTCCGTCAGGCGACGGCGTATCGCGCCGCGTTGACGCACAGTCGCCGCCTCATTAGGCTGGACTCACGCCGACATGCTGCCGTTGCTGCCCTATCGAGCATCGGCTGGTGGTCCGCAACATCCGGGTTCGCGCAACAGCCCACATATTGACCACCAACACGGATCGGCAGGACATCACCAGTGGCAATTGCCGATATCGCCGCGTACGCGCATCTGACCGATCAGGACATCGAAGCGCTCGCGGACGAGCTCGAAACCATCCGTCGTGACATCGAAGGCTCGCTGGGCGAGCGCGACGCGGCCTACATCAGGCACACCATCCTGTTTCAGCGCACCCTCGACGTGGCCGCGCGACTGGTGCTCGCCTTCAGTCGGTCGCGGAAGGGCTGGCTGCTGGGAACCGCCGCGCTCGCGTTCGCCAAGAGCGTCGAGAACATGGAGATCGGCCACAACGTCAGCCACGGTCAATGGGATTGGATGAACGATCCCGAGATCCACTCCACGACGTGGGAGTGGGACATGGTCGCCGTCTCGTCGCAGTGGAAGTACTCCCACAACTATCGCCACCACGTCCTGACCAACATCGTGGGAGTCGACGACGATCTCGGATTCGGCGTCATGCGCCTGACGCGGGACGAGTCGTGGGAGCCGGTCCATCTTCTGCAACCCCTGCGGAATCTGTTGCTGGCCGTGATCTTCGAGTGGGGCATCGCCCTGCACGGCGTTCACGCCGACCGTGATCGGTACCTCCCGGACACCGTCCGGGTGGCCGAAGGCAACACGATCCTGAAGCGCAAGATCGCGCGGCAGATGGTGAAAGACTATGTGCTTTTTCCTGCCCTGAGCGGAAGGCGTTGGCGCAGAACGCTTGGCGCCAACCTGACCGCGAACCTGCTGCGGAATCTCTGGGCGTATGTCGTGATCTTCTGCGGGCATTTTCCGGACGGTGCAGAGAAGTTCACCGCCGATGTCCTCGACAAGGAGACGCGGGCGGAATGGTACCTCCGCCAGATCCTGGGTGCCGCGAACTTCAAGGCCGGCCCGCTCCTGGCCTTTGCCAGCGGCAATCTGTGCTACCAGATCGAACACCATCTGTTCCCGGAGTTGCCCAGCAACCGCTACGCGCAGATCGCTGTGCGGGTGCGCGAGGTGTGCGACAAGTACGACCTGCCCTACACCACCGGTTCTCTTGTGCGCCAGTATCTTCTGACGCTGCGTACCATTCACAAACTCGCGCTGCCCGACGAATTTCTCACGGCCACAGCTGACGACGCGCCGGAGACCGCATCAGAGCGCAAGTTCGCCGGGCGTGGCGGTGCGGTAGGCGGGCTTCGCACCGCGTTGCAGAAGGGTGCCCGCCGGCGTCGCCGCGGTGTGGCCGCCTAGCAGATCGTCCATTTCGCTCTTTACGTGGCGAAACAGCGTACCGTTACGGGTATCGGGCAGCTCGATTTCGGGTGACAATGCCTGACTCCCAAAGGACATCATGATGGCGGCGCCAACAACGTTTCGAACTCCCTACGAAAAGCGTGTCGAACTCGTCCAGGGAATCATCAGCAGCCACTCCAAGGTGGGTGACAAGTCCGCGGGTGAACTGGCGGTGCGGGTGCTGCACGCGTTGGACTCGATCCCCGAGAAGATCCGCTGAGCAATGGGATTCGGCCCGCGCGAACTGGATCTCGCGGGGTGAGGGGCATTCCCGGTCTGTGCGGCGGCCGGAACTACGAGTACACGAGGTTGGGCGCGCCGGACACTGCTCCGGCCCGGCCGCAGTTCGGTTAGCCGTGGCGATCATCGAGCAGTTGCTCGCCGCGGTCGACGGCCGGCGCGGAGTCGATGCCGCCGACCGGCTGTGCGAGGCGTGCGTCTCGCTGCTCGATGTCGACGCGGCAGCCATCTCGCTGGTGTTCGACGGTGCCAACACGGGCACGTTGGGATCCAGCAGCAAACTGGCCACCGAATACGACGAGCTGCAGTTCACGCTCGGCGAGGGCCCGTGTCTGGAATCGGTGGCACGACGCGCCCCCGTCCTGGTGGCTGATCTTTCCGATCCCGCCGACAGGCGCTGGCCCCTCTACGGGCCCGCGATGCTCGACATGCAGATTCGCGGCGTCCACGCGATCCCCGTCGTGGTGGCGGGCGAATACGTCGGCGCACTCGATCTGTTCAGGGCACAACCGGGCACGTTGTCCGCCGAGCAGCTCGCGGGGACGTTCGCCGCGGCTGAACTGGCCGGGGTGCCTCTGCTCGACCTGCTCGACGAAGATATGCACGCCGCAGCCAACGACCCCAGCAGTGACGCGTGGGCGGAGTTGAATGCGCTGTCCCGCACCGAGGTCAGCCAAGCGACCGGCATGCTCGTCGCTCAGCTTCAGGTAGAGCCTGCCGAAGCGCTGCTGCGGCTGCGCGCGCATGCCTATGCAACCGGCCGCGCGGCCACCGAGGTGGCCCGCGACATTCTCGAGCGCAGACTCAGGCTGGAGGCTGACTGATGAGCACACCAATATCCCTGGGAAGGGCGGTGCCGTGACCGAAGACATGCGTGAGACTGACGTCCTGGGCGCGGTGGTGTCGTTTGTCGACCGTCTGCTCGTCGATTTCGACGTGGTCGATCTGCTGACCGAGCTCACCGAGCGTTGTGCGGACCTGCTCGACGTGGCCGCAGCGGGCTTTCTGCTCGCCGACCCGTTCGGCAAGCTGAATCTCCTCGCGGCGACGTCCGAGCAGGCCCGCGAGCTGGAACTCTTCCAGTTACAGGCCGACGAGGGGCCGTGTCTGGAGTGCCACGCCTCGGGTGAACCGGTCTCGGTGGCTGATCTGGGAGCGGTGTCGGCGAGATGGCCGCGATTTGTTCCGGCCGCGCTCGACGCCGGCTTCGCGTCGGTGCATGCTGTCCCGATGCGCGCGGCCGGCGAGGTACTGGGCGCTCTCGGTCTGTTCGGCACTCGTGCCGGGGAGATCACCGACAGCGACCGCCTGGTCGCCCAGACGCTGGCTCACATCGCGTGCGTGGCGATCCTGCAGGAGAAGGCGCCGACTCCGTCGACGGTGAATCCGCGGTTGCGCTCCGCGTTGACCAATCGGGTCGTTGTGGAGCAGGCCAAGGGCTTCCTGCGAGAGGTTCTCGACGTGTCGCTGGAGGACGCGTTCACGGTGTTGCGGGCCTATTCACGCGCGAACGGCGAGCACCTGACCGATGTCGCCCGCCGCTTGATGTCCGACCGGAACTCCCGCCCGATACTGGTTGCATCGATCACCGAATTCGCCAGGGAAACAGCAGATTAAGAGCTGTTCCTGGCGCGTGCGCGGCGCACCGCCTCCTCGACGAGGCGTTCGGCGACAACGGCGAGCTTCACGTTCTGGGCTTGGCTGAACTGCTTGAGCCGGTTGAAGGCCTCCTCGGCGCTGCCGCCGGAACGGCTTCGGATGATTCCGATGGCCTGGTCGATCACCGCTCGGCTTTGCAGCGCGCGCTGCAGTGCCTCGGCCCGATGCCGGGCGCCGGCCAGCAGTTGGGCGTTGTGCACCGCAACTGCCGCGGGTGCGGCGAATCGCGAGCCGAGCTCTACGGCGTGATCGCCGAAGGCGTCGCGGGCGCGGGCGTAGGTGTTGATCGCGCCGATCACCTCGCCGTCGACGATCAGCGGCAGGGACAGCGCGGAATGTATCGCCATGCGCGCGACTCGCCCGCCGAAATGTGGCCAGCGGTCGTCGCTGCCCAGCGATCCGCTGGCCACCACCCGGCCCGTCTGCATGCTCGTGATGCAGGGTCCTTCGCGCAGCTCCTCGTACTGCACCCTGTCGATTTCTCCGACGAAATCGGCTGTGGCGGAAACGAGTTGGACTCCGGTCTCGGATTTGTGGGGTTGTAACAACGCGATGCTGACCCCGTCGACGCCGGGGATGGCGTGTGCGGCGAACTCCGCGACGCTGCCCAGCAGATCGCCGACGGTGCGCGCCCCGGTGACCAGGCCTGCCACCCCTGCCAGCCCGGAGTGCAGGTCGAACTCGTCGGCGTCGCGTTGCGCGGCCGACAGATCCGTCGGTGTAGCCCTGCCGGGCTGTGCATCGAAGTCAGCCATCAGTGATAGGAGAATACGCTCCAGTCAGCTCACCAGGGAGAGTGCGTGGGCGCGCCGCAGCTTGCCCGACGGTGTCTTCGGGATGGTGCCCGGTTCCAGCACCACCACGTTGCGCGGTCGGACGTCGACCTCGGCGAACACCTCGTGCGCGACCTGCCGCTCGACCCGGCGCACCTCGTCGTCGTCACCAAAGTCCTTGCACTCCACGGCAACTGCGAAGGTCTCCCGCGACCGGCCGGCATCCAGTCGCACTGCGACGGCGCACCCGGGCCGGACTCCGCGGACGCGGCCCGCGGCGCGCTCGATGTCGGTGGGGTAGATGTTGCGGCCCGCCATGATGATGACGTCCTTGAGTCGCCCGCACACGACGACGTCGCCGACGTCGGTCAGGTAACCGATGTCGCCGGTGTCGTACCAGCCCCGGTCGTTCTGCGCGGCAATGAATCCCGCGACCGTGGTGTAACCCCTGGTCACAGGCTCGCCGCGGACCTCGATGACGCCGACGCCGCGGGCGGGCAGCTCGCCGCCGTCCTCGTCGACGACGCGCAGTTCCAGGCCGCGCAGGGGTCGGCCCAGCGTGACGAGTCGACGGGTGTTGCCCTTGGTCGCGGGTACCGCGCGGTGCAGCACGGCCAGCAGGTCGGCGTCCACCTCGTCGACCACCATGCCGCCGCCACACTCGGAGAACGACACGGCCACGGTGGTCTCGGCCATGCCGTAGGCGGGGATGACGGCCTCGGGTTTGAGGCCGAACGGTGCACCGGCGTCGCAGAGGTCCTCGACGTCGAGCGGGTCCACCTGTTCGGCACCCGAGAGCGCCCACCGCAGCGACGACAGGTCGAACTGACCGGCGGTGGCCTGCCGGCGCAGTCTCCGGGCCAGCAGGTTATAGGCGAAGTTGGGCGCCGCGGTCATGGTGCCCTTGTACTTGTCGATCAGCCTGGGCCACAACAGGATATCGCTGAGGAAATCCATCGGGGTGACCTTGACCAGCTCGGCGCCGAAGTACATCGGCACGGTCAGATAGCCCGTCATGCCCATGTCGTGGAAGCAGGGTAGCCAGCTGACGATCACGTCGTTGTCGATGTCGAAGTCGCAGCCGACGGTCATCGCATCGGCATTGGCGACGATGTTGGCGTGGCTGATCTGCACAGCCTTGGGCGATCCGGTGGACCCGGACGTCAGCTGCATCAGCGCGATGTCGTCGTCGCAGGTCTCGACGGGGTCGATCGGGGAACACGCCAGCAGGTCCTGGATCGTCAACACGGTCATGCCGAGACCGGCGAGCACCGGTGCGGCAGCCATGAACGGATCGGAGATGACGACGGCCTTCGCGTCGATCATCGTGATGACGGCGGTGGTCTCTTCGGCCCAGCGCACCAGGTCGGTGCGGGGGGTGGGCTGGTGCACCATGGTGACGCTGGCTCCGCGCATCCACGCACCCTGGGCGGCGGGAGCGATCTCGACGGGGGCGCCTGCCAGCATCGCGACAGCATCGCCGGGCCCGACGCCCGCTGCGGCCAGTCCGCCGGCCACCCGGCGGGCCCGCTGGTGGACTTCTTCCCACGACTGCCGGATGGGCGCGGTGGGCTCGCCGGTGTTGAAGCCCTTGACGCTTCTGTGGGCGTTCTCGTACATGGTCTCGGTGAAACGGCTCATAGACAGCCCCTAAAGCATTGGCGCGCAAACGCCGGTGATCTGAGAAAACGGCCCGGCGCATGGTGGCGGGGCCGATCGGGCGAGGTGAGAGCCGCTGGAATTCGACTGCCTACGCAGTGAAACGTGGACTCCTTGGGTCCACCCCAGTTGGTCCTCGGCCCGGTCGGAGCGAGGGGCGCAGCATGTGAGACGTGTTGACTGTACGGGTCTACGTGTCAGCAACCGTCCAAGCACACCGTTGCAGGCGTGCAATCGTGACCCTCTCGACACCTTGCTCCTGCGGGTGCGATCACCGGAAAGGGCGGCTGACGTCGGTGTTCTCAGCAGGGACTGTGCGTCGCCGCCGTGACGTGGCCGTGGGCTGGAGAGTCAACCTCGGTAAACGGTAGCGCGTCCCGGCGATTTTGCGTTGGATTGCACAATCGCATTTCCCTCGCACATCCCGTTGAGACTGCGTTCATGGCGGGGCGCACGTGCAGTTCGTCGCCCTCACGGCAGTCTCAACGGGGCCTGTGGATGGATTGGGCGGCCGGCGGCCGGAAAATGCGAACCTTCGGTGGTGGAGGGGGTTTTCCTGGGAAGTGCAGCGGTGGCCTGTGGCGTGCTGACCCGGCATGAGTTGAGGACGTTCCATCGGAAGGTGTTGCCGGACGTCTATGTCGCCAACGGTAGGCAGCTGACGTTGCGGGACAGGGCGACGGCAGCGTGGCTCTGGTCCGGCCGCAACGGTGTCGTCTCAGGTGTGGCGGCCTCGGCGTTGCACGGCGCCAGGTGGGTCGACGACGACGTCGTGGTCGAGCTGAACTGGCCGAACCACAGGTCACCTGTCGGGGTCCGCACTCGCAACGACACGCTGCACGGGGACGAAGTCATGGTGGTGCGCGGACTTCCGGTGACCACGCCCGAGCGCACCGCGTTCGACCTGGCGCGTCGGGGTGCGATCGGTGACGCCGTGGCCAGACTCGACGCTCTGGTCAGGGCCACGCAGGTCAAGGCCGATGACGTCCTGGAGTTGGCGCGACGGCATCCGCACGTTCGAGGCCTGCGCCGCGTGAGCCATGTGCTCGACCTGGTGGACGCCGGTGCGCAGTCACCGCGCGAAACCTGGCTCAGGATGATGCTGGTCGCCGACGGCTACCCCAGACCACAGACGCAGATCCCGGTCTACGGCGCCGACGGGTATCCGCGCTACTACCTCGACATGGGCTGGGAGCACATTTCGGTGGCCGTCGAATACGACGGTGAGCACCATCGCGAGAATTCAGTGCAGTACCGCGGCGACATCCTTCGTATGGAGTACATCGCGTCGGCCGGTTGGCTGGTGGTCCGCGTGGTGAAGGGGCAGGACAGAAGGCAGATCCTCACGCGGGTGGAGAGGGCGGTCGCGGCCCGTGGCGGGTTTCGAGACTGCGTTCCCGGCGAGCCGTACTCGCACGTCGTCGCCGCCAGCGCAGCCTCAGCGTGATCTGGTGCGCGGTGTAGACTGGGGTCAGCTGGTACTCCCAGCAGTCCGGTTGAGATCAGTTTCTGCGCATTCTGCGCTGATCCCCCCGAGTCTTCACCCACGCCGGTCACGCCGGTGGCAATAGCCCAGTCGGGATAATCTTGAATGCTCCATCGTTAGTCAACCATCTTGCCGCTCCCTTTGGGATGCAAAGCTTTTCGTACGTGCCGAGCATCGGCATCCTCAGTACCTACGCGCCGACGGTCTGCGGCCTGGCGACGTTCAGCGCCGCCCTCGCAGGCGGTCTGTCGCAGCGTGGCGTCGACGTCAACGTCGTGCGCATCGCCGACGGCGCCTCCTCGGCCGATGGCGACGTCGTCGGCGAGCTCGTCAACGGCTCGGCGTCCTCCGTCGCGGCTACGGCCGAACTGCTCAACAAGAGCGATGTCGCGGTCATCCAGCACGAGTACGGCATCTACGGTGGCGCCGACGGCGACGAGGTCGTCGAGATCATGAAGAAGCTGACTGTGCCATCCATCGTGATCGCCCATACTGTGCTGAAAAATCCGACGCCACACCAGCGTTCGGTGCTCAACGCGGTGCTCGAACTCGCCGACCAGGTGGTCGTGATGTCGGAGTCGGCCCGGGCATGCCTGTGCGCCGGATTCACCGTGGACCGCCACAAGATCGCCACCATCCCGCACGGTGCGGCGCTGCCCACCGCCGTCGCCCTCAAGCGGGGCGGCCGGCCGATCATCCTCACCTGGGGCCTGCTGGGTCCCGGCAAGGGCGTCGAGCGGGTCATCGACGCAATGCCCGCGCTGAAGGATCTCGCGCAGCGGCCGCGCTATCTGGTCGCCGGCCGGACCCATCCCAAGGTGCTCGCCGCCCAGGGTGAGACGTACCGCGAGGGTCTGATCGCCCAGGCGGAGCGCCTCGGGGTCGCCGACGCGGTGTCTTTCGACTCCGCCTACCGCACCCCGGCCCAGCTGACCGAGCTCATGCAGTCCGCCTCGGTCGTGGTGCTGCCCTATGACTCGAAGGACCAGGTCACCTCCGGTGTGCTGGTCGACTCCGTCGCCAGCGGGCGGCCCATCGTGGCCACCGCGTTCCCGCACGCCGTCGAACTGCTCGGCAGCGGCGCCGGAACCGTGGTCGGCCATGACGACCCCGCCGCGCTCACCGCGGCTCTGCGGCGAACACTGACCGACCCGCGTGCCGCAGGCACCATGGCCTCGGAAGCGCGTGGCCTCGCCCCGGCGATGGCGTGGCCCGTCGTCGCCAACGCATACGTCGGTCTGGCTCAGCGACTCGTCGCCGCGCGTCTGGCCGTCGCATGACCACCGTTGCGGCGCAACCCATTTTCGCGCATCTGTTGCGCATGACCGATCACCGTGCCACGTTCGAGCACGCAGACCTGACCGAACCTCGTCGCGAGCACGGCTACTGCACCGACGACATGGCCAGGGTGCTCGTGGTGACCACGCGAGAGCCGGAGTCGCCGGGCGAGCTGAACGGTCTGGCCGGCAAGGCTCTGACGTTCCTCAACGACGCCCAGTCCTACGACGGCACCTGTCGTAACCGGTTGAATGCCGGCGGGCACTGGACCGACACCCCGAACACCGACGACCACTGGGGCCGGATGGTGTGGGGTCTGGGCACCGCCGCCGCCCACAGCGACGTCAGCATGGTGCGCCGGCTGGCGACCATTCAGTTCGAGCGGGCCGCGAAGGCCAGGTCGGTTCACCCCCGGGCGAGTGCCTTCGCCGCGATCGGCGCCGCCGAGCTGCTCAGCGTCACCCCCGGTCACCCCGAGGCTCGCAGACTTCTGACCGACTACGCAGCGTCTCTCGCAGCGCCAACGGACAATCCCGAATGGCCCTGGCCCGAACCACGCCTCACGTACGCCAACGCCGTGCTGGCCGAGGCGATGATCGCCACCGGTGTGGCACTGGATCAGGCGGCACTGCGCCAGCGTGGCCTCGACCTGCTGGAATGGCTGCTGCAGATCGAAACGACTGACGGTCATCTCTCGCCCACCCCCGTCGACGGCCGCGGACCGGGCGACGCGCACCCCGCGTTCGACCAGCAGCCGATCGAGGTGGCCAGCCTGGCCGATGCATGTGCGCGCGCCGCATCGGTCGACCCGCGGGCGTTGTGGCCCGAAGCCATCCTGGCTGCCGCGGCGTGGTTCGACGGTGCCAACGATCTCGGGCTCCCCATGTGGGACGCCCAGACCGGCGGCGGCTTCGACGGACTGCACGCCGACCGGGTGAACCTCAACCAGGGTGCCGAGTCCACCCTCGCCGTGATATCGACTCTGCAGCAGGCGCGCCGGTTTTCGCCTGTCCCACAATGACATCGATGCGAGCAGCGCTCGCCACCCGCAGTCCGCAGCGAGTCTCCGCGGATCCGCGCCGCGTGGTCACCCATCTTTTCGTGCCGGGCGCGGAGGGCTTCGAACTGCAAGAGTCGCGCGCCGGCGTGGTGCTGTCCCGGATCCTGGCGCTCAGCGACGATGACGTGCGAGAGACCCTGCACGACATCCTCACCCGGTTCGGCGACCGTCACCGCGATCTGACGGCCACGTTCCGCCGGCACGCCAGCGAGCTTGCCGACCGTCTCGATCCGAGCCGTGACTTCACCGAGTCGCGAATGTTGCTGCTGGGTGCCACGTTCACCAACGAATACGCCATCGAGGGTGCGGCGCTGTGCAATCCGAGTGTGGTGGCACACCCCGACCAGGCTGGTGTTGCCGAGGGCGGCCTGCGGTTCGTGATGAGCGTGCGGGGGATCGGGGAAGGACACCGGTCCACCATCGGCTTCCGCACCGGCGTCGTCGATGCCGAGGGTGGAGCGACGATCGACGAACCGGCGCCGTTCGCGTCGACCGGACGGATCGAGTCGACGCTGCTGGACGCCGCCGTCTTCCGCGCCGAACTCAGTCGGCAGGACCACGCCGGGGAAGCCGCCGACTACGTCTTCGACGCCCTCGGTGATCTCTTCACCCGATCCGACCTCGACGAACGCCTCGACAGCCTGCGCGCCCATCTGCGCACCCGCGGGCATGCCGAAGACACCATCGCCATCATCCGCGAGATCGCTGCCCGCTGCTACGCCATCGAATTCCGCCCGGAGGTCACGCTTTCCGAACGCGTGCTGTGGCCGGCGATGGAAGCCGAGCAGGCCGGCATGGAAGATGCGCGCTTCGTCCGCTTCGTCGACGACGACGGGTCGATCACCTACCTCGCCACCTACACGGCCTACAGCGGTTCGCACATCAGCCAGCAGCTGCTCACGACCACGGATTTCCAGACGTTCAGCTCCACCCCGCTGGTCGGGCCTGCGGCAGCCAACAAAGGCCTCGCGCTGTTCCCGCGCCGGATCAACGGCCGGTACGCCGCCATGTCGCGATCAGATCGCGAAACCAACACCGTGGCGTTCGCCGACCACCTCTCGGTCTGGACGACGGCCTCGCCGTGCCAGCAGCCGATCGAGGCGTGGGAGACGCTGCAGCTCGGAAATTGCGGCCCGCCAATCGAAACCGAAGAGGGCTGGCTGGTGCTGACCCACGGGGTCGGGCCGATGCGCACCTACAGCATCGGGGCGATTCTGCTCGATCTCGATGACCCGACCCGGATGATCGCTCGACTGCGGCGGCCGTTGCTGACCCCGGCGCACGACGAGCAGGACGGCTACGTCCCCAACGTCGTCTACTCCTGTGGGGCGCTGGTCCACGCGGACACCCTCGTGATTCCCTACGGAATCTGCGACAGCGCCATCGGTGTCGCCACGGTGCCGCTGCACGACCTGTTGGCCGAACTCCTCGACCAGCCCGAGCCGAGGTGAGGTCACGATGACTGCCAAGCAGAAGAAGTTGAGCGAACTCGTCGTGCACATCGGCGCGGGATTCGCCGCCAAGGAACGCCCCTACGTCCGGGAGGCGCTGGCGTCGCTGCAGGCTCACCTGGGCCGCACCGACGACAACGATGTGGGCGTGCAGGTCTCGGTCCAGGACCGGGGCCGCGGTGAACAACGTGTGACATTGCGCACGGGGCTGCCTGGACGTCCGCCGCTGATCGCCATCGCGGCCAACGTGGATCTCACCCGTGCGCTGTACGAAGCGAAGAACGAACTGGTCCGCCAGCTCGACCACCAGCGGATCGTCCGTCAACCCGTGCTCGGCCGCCGCCGCGCGGACCGGACGATGCGTCACCCGCTCGCGGGCACGTCGTACACCTGACCGCTGTGCGCGCCGTTTGCCGACGCGGGTGATGGGTAGACTGAAAGCAACCTGTCGACGCGATGCAGTTGCTCGCTCGGCCGGTTCCTACACACTTCGGTTTCAGGGTCTACGTCCATGCCCTACAGCTGGATCAACGCAAGGACCCACCATGGCCATCACCGACGTCGCCCACTACACCCACCTCAGCACGCAGGACATCGACAACCTCGGACGCGAGCTCGACACGATCCGCAGTGACATCGAGCAGTCCCTCGGAGCCAAGGACGCCGCCTACATCCGTCGGACCATCCTGTTCCAGCGCACCCTCGACGTTGCGGCCCGGCTTCTCATCGCCACCACCCGGTCGACGGCCGCCTGGACACTGGGCACCGCGGCGCTCGGCTTCGCCAAGAGCGTGGAGAACATGGAGATCGGGCACAACGTGTCCCACGGTCAATGGGATTGGATGAACGACCCGGAGATTCACTCCAGCACCTGGGAGTGGGACATGGTCGCGGTCTCGTCGCAGTGGAAATCCTCCCACAACTACCGTCACCACGTGTTCACCAACGTGCTCGGCGAGGACGACGACCTCGGCTTCGGCGTGATGCGCGTGAGTGCCGATCAGCCGTGGACCCGCGGTCATCTGCTGCAGCCGCTGCAGAATCTGTTCCTGGCGCTCACCTTCGAGTGGGGCATCGCCCTGCACGGCGTCGACCTGAAGCGTTCGAAGGCCGAAAAGCAAGCGCAGGCAAAGATATTGGTGCGCAAGATCTCCCGTCAGGGTTTCAAGGACTATGTGCTGTGGCCCGCGTTGAGCGTCACGCGCTGGCGCCGGACCCTGCAGGCCAACGCGATCGCCAACCTGATGCGCAACCTGTGGGCGTACGTGGTGATCTTCTGCGGACACTTCCCCGACGGCACGCAGACGTTCACCGCCGACGTGCTGGAGTCCGAGACCAGGGCCGAGTGGTACCTGCGCCAGATGCTGGGCACGGCGAACTTCAAGGCCGGCCGGCTGTTGGGCTTCGCCAGCGGCAACCTGTGCTACCAGATCGAGCACCACCTGTTCCCGGACCTGCCGAGCAACCGCCTCGCCGAGATCGCGGAGCGGGTGCGACCGCTGTGCGAGAAGTACGGCATCCCATACCTGTCGGGGTCGCTGGCGCATCAGTACGGATCGACGCTGCGGACCATCCACCGGTTGGCGTTGCCGAACGGATTCTTCGGGACCCGCCGCGGCGCGGACGTCGCGCGCATCCGGCCCACCCGGCGGCGGGCGTCGGCCCGACGCCTGGCGCAGGCCGCCTCCGCGGCGTGACGCCGCCCTACAGCCAGTCGTGCTCGCGCGCGTAGCGGGCCGCTTCGTGCCGGGTCCTGGTCTGCGTTTTCTGCATGGCGCTGGACAGGTAGTTGCGCACCGTGCCCTGCGCCAGATGCAGTCGCGACGCGATCTCGGCCACCGAGTAACCGTCGCCGGTCACCCGTAGGACGTCCACCTCGCGGTCGGTCAACGGGCAGTCGTCGACGATCGCCGCGGCCGAGACGTCCTGATCGATCCATCGCCGTCCACTGTGCAGCGCCGCGACGACCTCGGCGATGTGACTGGGTTCGGCGGACTTGCTGGCGAATCCCTGCACGCCGAGCTTCAGGGCGCTGCGCAGGATGCCCGGTCGGGCGTGGCGGGTCAGCATCAGGATCACCTGATCCGGCAGCGTGCGGCGGATTTCTGCGACGGCTTCCAGACCGTCCATCCGCGGCATCTCCAAGTCGATGACCAGCACGTCGGGCCGGTGGGCCAGCGTGGCCGCGACCGCCGTGGCGCCGTCATCGGCTTCGGCCACCACCGTGACGTCCCCCTCCAGGGGTAGCAGCGACGCGAGAGCCTTCCGGAGCAGGACCTCATCGTCGGCCAGCACCACCGTGGTCATCGGACGGCGTCCTGTTGCTCGGGAAATGTTGCCTGCGTGCGGAATCGACCGTCGCCGAGCGCCACGGTGAGCTCGCCGCCGCCGTCGGACACTCTGTCGGCCAGCGTGGCGAGTCCCCGCAATTCCGGCAGTTCGTGCTCCAGCACTCCGTCGTTGACGACGGTGATGCTGTTCGCGGTCAGCGCGACGCGCACCAGCCTGGCTCGCGAGTGCCGCAGTATGTTGGTGGTCGTCTCCCGCAGGACCTGGCCGAGCAGTTCGTTGGCGCACGACTCGACTTCCGGTCCCTGCTCGACCCGCACCCGGATGTCGGCTGCCTCCAGCAGATTTCGTGCGTTCTCCAGCTCCGCGGTGAGGTTGAGTTTGCGCTGACCGTAGGCGAGCGCCTTGGTGTGGGTGATCGTGTCGCCCACCAGCTCGTACACCTCGCGCAGCTCCTGCTCCGCACGTGCGGTATCGCTGTGGATCAGCTTCTGCGCCAACGCGATCTTGAGCTTGACGACGTGCAACGTGTGCCCCTGGATGTCGTGCAGGTCGCTGGCGAAACGCATCCGCTCGCGGATGACCGCCAACTCCGCCTCCCGATCGCGGGCCTCCTCCAGTTCCGCCACGACGTCGTAGAACCCTTTATTGGGGAACATCAGGCCCATCACCATGGCGGTGAAACCGGCCGGGACGATCACGTTGGCGATCAGTGCGCCCGTCCCGGTCTGTCCCGTCGCCAGGATTCCCCACGCGCCGACCGCGGCCACGTACGCGACCAACCCGAACGCGGCCACCCCGCGGAGGCGGTTGAGCTGGGAGACGGTGAGGCAGCCGACGATGGCGATCGCGTAGTACGCCCCCTGCGTCGCGCCCTCGGCGATTGTCAGCGCCCCGAACAGCCACACCGCCGCCGACACGATCAGGCACGGGACTGCCACCCTGGCGATGTCGCCGGCGGTCCACCGCTCGAACGCGATCAGCGCTGCCGCGAGGCCGAGGGCCAGGACGCAGGCCTGCTGCCAGGTCTGGGCCTGCCGGGCCACGAGGAACACCCCGACCGCGGTGAGCAGCGGCAGAAAGGTCGTGAGGTTGATGGTCCGGAACCGCCGCCGGGAACCCCGGGCGGCATCGTGGGACCGCGGCGCCGTCCAGATCGACTGGAACGCGCGGCGGGGCGTGCGGACATCCATGACTGACTTCACGTGGTTGGGGTGGGGGTCGCCCACCAGTATCCGGACTCGTCAGTCCGTCCGCCAGTGACGCTGCGTCATACGCAACGCTGTAGAACGTCATCCCAGCGGGTGACGTACGCGCACTGGGCGGGAGCCACCCGCCGCGGTGTGATGAAGGCATGTCCTCAAGTCCGGTGATCGACGTCGACAGCCTCACCGTCGCCTACGGTGACTTCCCTGCGGTGAAAGACCTTTCGTTCCAGGTCGAGCGTGGTGAGCTGTACGCGCTCCTCGGGACCAACGGCGCAGGCAAGACCTCCACCCTCGAAGTCATCGAAGGACACCGCACGGCGTCCTCGGGCACGGTGCGGGTATTCGGGGCGAGCCCGACGGACCGGGCCGCGGTGCGTCCGCGGATGGGAATCATGCTGCAGGAGAGCGGGTTCGCGTCCGATCTCACCGTCGCGGAGACGATTCGGTTGATCGGTCGACTCACCACGCGCGCGGACACGGTCGACCGGGTGCTCGGAGTCGTCGACCTCGCGCGCAAGGCCGATACCGCGGTGTCCCAGCTCTCCGGTGGGGAGAAGCGGCGCCTCGACTTCGCCACCGCGGTCTATGGTCACCCGGCGCTCGTGGTTCTGGACGAACCCACCACGGGTTTGGACATCCAGTCCCGCGACGCGCTCTGGGGCGCGGTGCAGCACCTGCGCGACGCCGGATCCACCATCGTGCTGACCACCCACTACTTGGAAGAGGCGCAGCAGTACGCCGACCGGATCGGGCTGATGCACCGGGGCAGCTTCGTGCACGAGGGGACGGTGGCCGAACTGACCCGGACCCTGCCGGCCACCATCGAGTTCTCCCTGCCGCCGGACTCCCCACCGCCGCCGGTGCAGTCCGCTCCGGTCCCCGGCGGGAGCTACCTGGTGGAGACGTTCGAGCTGCAAGCCGATCTGAAACGACTGCTCGACTGGGCCGACACCCACGCGGTGGAACTGCGCGGGCTCTCTGCCGCACCGACCCGGCTCGACGACGTGTTCCGTGCCATCAATCCCGTCCCCACTCCCTCCTGACATCGCGAGGTCCTGCCATGCTTCCCATCGCGCGCAGTGAACTGATCCAGCTCCTGCGGAACAGATCCGTGCTCGTCACCAGCCTCATCATGCCGATGGCGGCCAGTGCGTTCTTCATCAATTTCCGCGACGTGTTCGCGCAGATCGGCAGTCTCGGCTACATCGCTGCCCTTGTCGTCTTCACGATCGCCGCCTTCAGCCTCTACGCCACCACAGTGACCACAGTGGCCGCGCGTCGGCAGACGCTGTTCCTCAAGCGGCTGCGTTCCACGGCGGCCGGCGACACGGCGATTCTCGCCGGCCTGCTGCTTCCCGTCACCACGATCGCCCTGGTTCAGGTCGCCCTGATTCTCGGGGTGTTCTCTGCCATCAGCGCCGGACCGGCCGACGTCGTGCTGCTCGCGGTGGCCGTGGTGGCGACGCTCGCGATGATGCTGGCGCTGGGGGCGGCGACGGCAGGCATCACGCGGTCGCCCGAGCATGCTCAGGTCACCAGCCTCCCGCTGAGCCTGGGCGTCGTGGCGGTCGCGAGCTGGATAGGAATCAGCGGAACCGAGCACCTCCAGATGGTGAAGCGGTTGCTGCCGGGCGGGTCGGCCACCGAACTGGTGGTCAACGCCTGGAACGGTGGGGTCGCCACCGTCGATTCACTGCTGCTGCTCGGCCCGACCGTCGCGTGGATACTCGCGGCAATCATGCTGGCGGCCAGAATGTTCCGGTGGGAGCCGCGGCGGTGACCGGCCGGCGTTGGCAGTGGGTCGTCTCCGCGATTCTCGCCGTGACAGCCCTTGGTTTCGCCGTCGTGACAGCCGCTGTGCAGTTCGGTCTGCCGTGGTGGATGCAGGCCGGTGACCGCAACCACACCTACTACGGAGCCGACGGCAGTCAGCGATACCAGGTGCACGTCCCGCCGCAGTTCGACGGCCGGACGCCGCTGCCGGTCATCATGGCGCTACACGGATGCGGGATGACCGGATTCGGTTGGAATTCCATGAAATACACCACGCAGTTCAACAGCCTGGCCGACCGGAAGGGCTTCATCGTCGTCTATCCGACGCAGCGCCTGTTCCGCAACGCCGTCAACTGCTGGAACTCCGGGGACCCGCAGGAACAACAGAGACACCGCGGAGAACCGGCTCTGCTGGCCGGGGTGGCCGGGCAGGTGGTGGACAAGTACCACGCCGACCCTGCCCGGGTGCACGTGGTCGGCGCCTCGTCCGGAGCAGGCACCGCCGTCATACTCGGTGCGACCTACCCCGATGTGTTCGCCACCGTCACATCGGTCGCCGGTGGCGAATACGGCCTGAACCAGGTGGATCCCGACGATCCCGGCGCCACCCCGCCGGTGTACACGGCGCGTCAGGCGTGGGCGCAGATGGGTGACCGCGCGCGCCGGGTCCCGCTGCTCGTCATTCAGGGCGCCGATGACGAGGTGGTTCCACCGCTGGTCGCGAGTCGCCTTGTCGAGCACTGGTCCGCGGTGCACGATCTGGTCGACGACGGCGAGCTCAACAACAGCCTCGAGGTGACAGAAGAGACCGAGACGGTGCCGGCCGTTCCGGGACGGCACGGCTACACGTATACGAGTCGCGCTACACCCGAGGGCATTCCGGTCATCGCGTCGTATCTCGTCGAGGGCATGGGCCACGCGTATCCCGGTCCTGCCGGCGCCGGCTTGTTCACCGACCGCGCCGGTCCTGATGCCAGCGCGGCCGCGTGGAACTTCGCCGAGCAGCACCGGCTGCCGTGACCAGCAACCCGACGAACAGGACTGTAATGCCCCCGTCCAGGACATCCGCCGCGAAAGTCACTGTCGCGCTGCTACTCACCGCGCTGCTTGCGGGTGTGACGGCCTGCCGCGGTCCCGCGGCCGAGCCGGCCGCGTCCGGTCTTGAGACGTTCTACGGTCAGAAGATCGCGTGGGAGTCGTGTGCGCGCTATGCCGCCACGTCCATCGAGACGGCCGTCTTCGCGCAGACACCGACCGCCGAATGCGGACGGCTGGATGTGCCGCTGGATTATGAACAGCCGCAGGGCAAGACGATCCGTCTCGCGGTGCTGCGGGTCCCCGCCCGGGGCGAATCCCTCGGCTCGCTGATCATGAACCCGGGCGGGCCGGGCGGCTCCGGGTTGTTCGGCGGATCGGCGACTGCCGGGGCGCTGGCGGACAGCCGGATCGCCGAGCGCTTCGACGTCGTCGGTTTCGACCCGCGCGGTGTGGGAGCCACCGAACCGGCCGTCGACTGCTACTCCGACGAGGAGGCGGACCGGGGCGTCCTACTCAGCACCCAGGGCACGACAGTTCAATGGACAGAACAGGATACGAAGCAGGTGTGGGAGCGGTGCGCCGCACTCTCGGGCGGCGCCGACGTGCTGGCCGGCGTCGGTACCCGCGACACGGCCCGCGACATGGATGTGCTGAGGGCCGTCCTGGGCGATGAGAAGCTCACCTTCCTCGGGCAGAGCTACGGGACCCGCCTGGGCGCCGTCTACGCCGAGCAGTTTCCGCAGAACGTCCGGGCGATGGTGCTCGACGGCGCCGTGGACCCCCATCAGGGCACCATGGAGCGTCGCGCCGGCGCCTTCGGCGGATTCCAGCGATCCTTCGACAAGATGGCCGAATTCTGTGCCGCACAGGGTGACTGCCCACTGGGTGACGACCCGGCCCGCGCCACCGAGGTGTTCCAGCAGATCGTGCGACCGCTGTACCACCGCCCGGTCCCGGCGCTCGGCGTGCAGCTCGACTTCGACGACGCCGTCGGCGGAGTCATCTCGGGGCTGTACCACCAGGCCGCCTGGCCCCGCATCATCACCGGGATCGCCCAGGTCCGGCAGGGCCGCGGTGACGAGCTGGTGCAGCTGGGCTACGACTTCTCGCTGCGCGACCGGGAGGGCCGCTGGACCAACTTCGTCGAGGCGGTCTACGCGATCAACTGCATGGACGAGGAACGGCTCAGCGAAGCCGACGGAAACGCGCTGCGCGCCGCCGTCTACGAGGCCGCGCCGTTCATGGACCCCGGCGTCCCGCTCACCGGCGCCCGCGACGGATGTGAGCACTGGCCCGCCGAACCGACGCTCGGCTTCCCGTACGCCACCGACATCGAGGGCCTGCCGCCCACCCTGGTCGTCTCGATCACCGGTGACCCCACCACCCCGCATGCCGGCGGCATCGCGCTGGCCGAGACCCTCGGCAGCGCGCTGCTGACCGTCGAGGGCGAGGGGCACACGGTCGTCACGGCCGGCACCAATCAGTGCGTCGACGCCATCGCCGCCGACTACCTGATCGACCTCGCCCTGCCGCCGGAGGGCGCGACCTGCGCGCTCTGATCTGGCTGTGGGTTTGATCACACCGCCATAAGGGAACGCCGGGCGGATGGAACGGCTGAGTGGCCTCGACGCGGGTCTTCTGTACAGCGAGTCCACCACGGTGCCGATCCAGGTCTGCTCGGTCACCGAGTTGGACACCTCGACTGTGCCCGGTGGCTACTCCTTCGACCGCTTCCGCGCCGACCTGGGGGCCCGGATACCGGCGATCCCGGAGTTCCGCACCAAGCTCGCCGACAACGATCTGAACCTGGCCCACCCGGTATGGGTGGAGGACAAGAATTTCGACCTGTCCTCTCACGTGAAGCGGATCGGCCTCCCGGCGCCGGGCGGACGCGAGGAGCTGGCCGAGGTGTGCGGGCAGATCGCGTCGATCCCGCTGGAACGCAGCAAGCCGCTGTGGGAGATGTGGGTGATCGAGGGCGTCGGCGTAACCACCGCGGACGACAGCACCCGCCTGGCGGTGATGCTGAAGGTGCACCACGCCGTCGTCGACGGCGTATCGGCGGCCAACCTGCTGGGTCAGCTGCTGGATCGGGAGCCTGACGCGGCCCTTCCCGAGCCGGTGGACGGTCCCGGTGACGCGCCGGCGTGGGCGATCGCCGCGGACGGGTTGTGGCGGTTCGTCACCCTGCCGTGGCAGCTGACCAGGTCGATTCCGGTGGCCACGGCCCTGGTCGCGAAAACGGTGGGTCGCGCCGCGAACGGTACCGCGATGGCCGCACCCTTCACGGCGCCGCCGACGCCCTTCAACGCGCAGTTGACGGCGCAGCGCAACGTCGCGTTCGCCTCCTTGAACCTGCCGGACGTCAAGAAGGTGAAGAACCATTTCGACGTCAAGGTCAACGACGTGGTGATGGCGTTGTGCGCGGGTGCCCTGCGCGGCTTCCTCGACGAGCGGGGCGAGCTGCCGGACAAGCCGCTGATCGCGGCGGTGCCGTCGTCGGTGCGCGGCCTGTCCGACCGGCCCGGCCGCAACCAGTTGTCGGGCATGTTCTGCAACCTGCACACCGACATCGAGGACGCACAGGACCGGCTGCACGCCATCGCGGCCTCCAACGTGCGCGCCAAGGACCACAGCGCGTCTCTCGGCCCCACCCTGCTGGTGGACCTGGCGCAGAGCATCTCCCGCGGCGCGTTCGGGTGGCTGCTGGGGGTGCTGTCGCGCACCCCGCTGACCGACACGGCCATCCACAACGTCGTGATCTCCAACGTGCCGGGCCCGCAGGAGACGCTGTACAGCAACGGTGCGGAGGTCATCGCGCTGTATCCGCTGGGTCCGATCCTGCACGGCTCGGGGCTGAACATCACGGTGATGTCGTTGGGTGACAAGCTGAACGTCGGCATCATCTCGTGCCCGCAGCTGGTGAACGACCTGTGGGATCTCGCCGACCGGTTCACCGTCGAGCTGGAGGACCTGCTCCGCCGCTGTTGAGGGCGTGCACCGTTAGGAGTCCGGTGGAAGCGGGAAGACTATGCGACGCTGCCGGTCGACGACGGAAGGATTGCATGTGAGCACCCCCAAGGGCGGCGCTCGGCTGGGCACCCGGTTCGGGCCCTATGAGCTGCACTCCGTGATCGGGGTCGGGGGGATGGGCGAGGTGTACCGCGCGTACGACACGGCGCGCGAGCGAATGGTGGCGATCAAGCTGCTGCGGCCCGACATGGCTGCTGACCACAGTTTTCAGGAACGGTTCCGACGCGAGTCCCGGGTGGCGGCGCGATTGCAGGAGCCCCACGTCATCCCGGTGCACGACTTCGGCGAGATCGACGGCGTGCTCTACATCGACATGCGGCTGGTGGAAGGCCCGAGCCTCAAGGAGCTGCTGCGCGCCGAGGGCGCGTTGCAGCCTGCGCGGGCGGTGTCGATCCTGGGTCAGGTGGCGTCTGCGCTGGACGCGGCGCACGCCAACGGACTGGTGCACCGCGACATCAAACCGGAGAACGTCCTGCTGACCGCCGAGGACTTCGCGTACCTGGTCGACTTCGGGATCGCCCACGGCGGCGGCGAGGCGTCGGTGACGTCGACCGGATTGGTCGTCGGGTCCAGTGCATACATGGCCCCGGAGCGTTTCAGCGGGGACAAGGGTGGGCCGGCGTCGGACGTGTACTCGCTGGCGTGCCTGCTGTACGAGTCGCTGACGGGCCGGGCGCCGTTCGAGGCGGCCGACATCCGTCAGGTCTGGAGCGCGCACATGTTCTCGCCGCCGCCGCGGCCGAGCATCATGCGGCGCGGGGTCAGCCGCACCTTCGACGACGTGGTCGCGCGCGGCATGGCCAAGGACCCCCGCGACCGGTTCGCCTCGGCAGGGGGGCTGGCGCGTGCAGCTCATGCTGCGGCACAAGGAATCCCGAGCGAGGCGCCGGTGGCACCGGTGGCCCCGCCCCAAGTCCCCGGCCCAGTGGCTCCGCCGCCCCCGGCGCCGCCGTCGACGCGGCAGTTCACCTCGGCGCCCCAGGTTCCGATGGCGCCACCCTCGGTGCGGCCACCTCGCCGGTTCGGGCGCGGCCAGCTGGTGCTGGGGGCGGTGACGGCAGCGATGCTGGCCGTTGCCGTGATCCTGGCGATGGTGCTGGTGTTCAGCGGCGGTGACAGCGGCACCCCACAGTCCAGGTTGACGGCACCGCCGTCCTCGGACGCGTCGTCGTCGGAGGCGCCGACGTCGACGGAGACGTCGACGATCGACGGGGTGTCGGGGACGGATTCCCAAGGCTTCGTGGGTCATACGGCGCGTTGCGCGTCGGGGGACACGCCGGCCGCGCTGATCCGGACGTCGCTGTCGTTGGCGGCCATCTGCGAGACGGGCGATGGCGAGTTCTACTACAAAGGTGAGCGCCTGCGCGACGGCGCAAACCGGGAGATCCGCGGGGCGACACGCTCCGGCGACGGATTCACCGTCACGGGCTCGGACGGGGCGCGATATGACGTGCAGCCGGATCAGCTGACCATTTCCAGTGGGGGCAGCGTGGATTCGGCGGAACCGGCGCTAGAGTACGGCTCGGCCGGCTGACAGGGGGAGGGCGCATGACGACCGCGAACACCGAGACGCCGCTGCCGCGGTCCAGTCCCGCCGAGACGCGGCGCGCGATCTGGAACACGCTGCGCGGATCGTCGGGCAACCTGGTCGAGTGGTACGACGTCTACGTCTACACCGTGTTCGCAACGTATTTCGAGGGCCAGTTCTTCGCGGAGTCGGAGAAGAACTCCACGGTCTACGTGTACGCCATCTTCGCGATCACGTTCGTGATGCGACCGGTGGGGTCGTGGTTCTTCGGTCGGTACGCCGATCGCCGCGGCCGACGGGCGGCGCTGACCTTCAGTGTGTCCCTGATGGCGTTGTGCTCGGCGGTGATTGCGCTGGTGCCGTCGCAGGCCACGATCGGGATCGCGGCGCCGATCATCCTGGTTCTCGCGCGGCTGGTGCAGGGCTTCGCCACGGGCGGGGAGTACGGCACGTCGGCGACGTACATGTCGGAGGCGGCGACGCGGGAGCGACGCGGTTTCTTCTCGTCCTTCCAGTACGTCACGCTGGTGGGCGGGCATGTCCTGGCGCAGTTCACATTGCTGATCCTGCAGTCATTCCTCACCGACGATCAGATGCGAGACTTCGGGTGGCGCATCGCGTTTGCCATCGGCGGCGTGGCGGCGATCGTGGTGTTCTGGCTGCGGCGCACCATGGACGAGTCGCTGTCCGAGGAGGTTATCGAGGCAGCGAGATCGGGTGAGGACAAGGGCGCGGGCTCGATGCGCGAGTTGTTCACCACGTACTGGCGGCCGCTGCTGCTGTGCTTCCTGATCACGATGGGCGGCACGGTCGCGTTCTACACCTACAGCGTCAACGCGCCGACCATAGTCAAGAGCACCTACGACGACGCGATGACGGCGACGTGGATCAACCTGATCGGACTGATCTTCCTGATGCTGCTGCAGCCCGTCGGCGGGATGATCAGCGACAAGGTGGGACGCAAGCCGATGCTGCTGTTCTTCGGGGTGGGCGGGCTGTTCTACACCTACATCTTGATCACGTTCCTGCCCGAAACGCAGTCTCCGCTGGCCTCTTTCGCGCTGGTCGCCGGTGGCTACATCATCCTGACGGGCTACACGTCGATCAACGCACTGGTGAAGTCGGAGCTGTTCCCACAGCGGATCCGGGCGTTGGGTGTCGGTGTCGGCTACGCGCTGGCGAACTCGATCTTCGGTGGCACCGCCCCGTTGATCTACCAGGCAGCTAAGGAACAGGGCCACGTTCCGCTGTTCATCGCGTACGTGACGGTGTGCATCGCGGTGTCGCTGGTGGTTTACATCTTCTGCCTCAAGAACAAGTCCGAGACCTACCTGGATCGCGAGCGGGGCTCCGCATTCCGGGTCTGAACGCGGTGTTCAAGGGCGCGGTCAATCGCGCCACCGGGAGCCGGACCGTGGAATGGCTCGCGCGCGTGGGCTATCCGGTGAGCGGGCTCCTTCATGTGCTGATCGCGTACATCATCGTGCGCATCGCCTTCGGTTTGAGCGGTGAGGCCGATCAGACCGGCGCACTCGCGACGCTGGCCGCGCAGCCCGGCGGACAGGTGTCGCTGTGGGTGGTGGCGTTCGGGCTGTTCGCCCTGGCGATGTGGCGGCTGGCGGAAACGGTGGTGGGACTGCACCCCGGCGAGCACACCGACGCCGATCTGCGTGACACGCCACTGGGCAACCGGCTCAAAGCACTTGGACTGGCCGTGGTCTACCTGGCGCTGGCGTTCGCCGCGGTGCAGTTCGCGCTGGGGGTGGGCCGGCAGGGCAGTGATCGAGCCGAGGGCTTGAGCGCACGACTGATGCAGTCGGGTGGCGGCAAGGTCGTGCTGGTGGGTGTCGGTGTGGCCATCGCAGCCTTCGGCGGCTACTTCGTCTACAAGGGCGCATCGCGGAAGTTCCTGCGGGATCTCACCGTGCCCGGGGGGCTGCTGATCACCGTGCTGGGGGTGTGCGGTCACGTCGCCGAGGGGGTGGTGTTGTTCGCCGCCGGGCTGTTGGTGGTCGGCGCGTCCTTCCTGCAGGATCCGACGCGGGCGACGGGGTTGGACTCCGCGGTCCAGGCGCTGGGGGAGACGCAGTTCGGGCAGACGATTCTGCTGGTGGCTGCAACAGGTTTCGCGGCCTACGGCTTGTACAGCTTTGCGCTCACCCGGTATTCGCGGATGTGACCGACAGCTTCTCGCTGGGGCGCAGTACCGCGGGGATCGTCAGCAGAAGTATCTGCAGATCCAGAGACAGTGACCAGTTCTCGATGTAGAAGTTGTCCCATTCGGCGCGGTCGTCGATGGACGTCTGGCCGCGGAGGCCGTGCACCTGCGCCCAGCCGGTCATGCCGGCTTTGACCCGGTGTCGTTCCCCGTACCGACGGATCTGGGAGTTGAAACGCTCGACGTATTCGGGACGTTCGGGTCGGGGTCCGACGAGGCTCATGTCGCCTTTGATGACGTTGAGAAGTTGCGGGAGTTCATCGAGAGAGCTGCACCGCATGAGCTTGCCGATGGTGGTGCGCCGGTCGGCGCCCTCGACACCGCCGGGGGCCGCGCCGCGGTGCGGGACGAACACATCGTCGACAGACTCGGGCGGGCGCATCGATCGAAACTTCAGGCAGTCGAACACGATTCCGTCACGGCCGATGCGTGGTTGCCGGAAGAAGACCGAGCCGGGAGAGGACAGCTTCACCGCGGCCATGAGGGACACGAACAACGGGGAGATGACAGCCAGGATGGCGGCCGCCGCGACGCGGTCGGCGACGTGCTTGGTGGCGAACTGCCAGCTGGTGGGGTTGGTGTTGGACACCGTCAACACGGGCAGGCCGCCGACGTAGTCCACGCGGGACTGCTTGCCCACGGTGTCGAACATGCGGGGCACGATCCACACCGTCAGCCCGGCAAGTCGTGCGGTTCTGATGGCGGGTATCAGATCCTTGTCGCTGGTCCGGGAGAACCCGACGACGACGGCCTCTGCCCCGGTGCGCCGGATCGCGTCGGCGATGGTCTCCGGTGTTCCGACCGGGGGGATGGGGCAGTCGTCGGTGTCGGTGGCCGTCCACGGTGAATCGGCGTCCACCAGTCCCACCGGGCGAATGCCGTACTGCGGGTTGTCGAGAAACCGCTTCGCGAGGTGGCAGGCGATCTCGCCGTTGCCCATGATCAGCGTCGGCGACTGCAGGAGGTGGCGTCGCCGGAGCGACCGTTTCAGCGACACCGCGGCCACCCTGCCGATAGGCAGCAGGGTGGCGGTGGTGAGCCACACCTTGGCGATGGTGTCGCCCAGGTCGCCGGGGACATCGGCGAGCACCATGCCGGCCAGCAGCAGCATGGCCGCCAGCGCCGCGGTCATCTGGACCGACATGAACTCTTCGATCAGGTTGCCGTGCAGTCTGCGCCGGTAGGTGGACCGGGCGGCGAAGATGATCAGCACCATCGGCGCGTAGCACGCCATCATCCACAGCGGTGGCATTGGGAATCCCTGATGGTGCGCCCAGGTGAGACCGGCGATCGACGCCACGCATGCCATGGACAGATCGGCGGCGAACTTGATCAGCACGCCCAGATTGCCCTGCGGGAGCGCGAGGCGCGAAACGTCGGGAAGTACGCCCGCCAGCGAAGCCGGTGACCATTCGCTCGTGGTGGTGCGTACCGCCATCAGATGCCGCCCCTCTCAACTCGAAGAACTGGACGCCGCAGTTCACGACAGGTCTTCAGTCATGTTTTTGACGGGCGCTTCAAAATCGAATGAGAGGTAACCAGCCACCGGCTCAGCTAAACCCTTCGTCGGGCTAGCAATTGTGACAATTCGGCATCGTCAGTCGAGAAGTGTCGCGCCGCTGGTCCACGTGCGGAGGATGTCGTCGACGCGGATCTGCACGGCCCTCTCGGCGTCGGCGCGCTCGAGGCCCGTCAAGAGCAGACGTTCATAGTCCGTGTCGATGCGGCGGACGGAGTTCGTGACGGCGGCGAGGACGGAACCGGGGTCGGCTGCGTTGCCGCGGTTGCGACGCGCGCGTCCGCGCACTGCGGCGTAGAAGGCGATCGCCTCGGCGCGCAGGGGCGGGCAGCCCGGAAACTGGGCGCGGATGTGGTCGGCGATCACGCGGCGCAGGGCGTCGTCGACGCGGAGGCGTCGCGGCGTCAGGTCGTCGTCCTCCAGACATTGCCGGGCCGCCAGCTCGACGGCGCGCAGTTCGACCAGAATGCCTTGGCGCTCATAGCGCCTCCTCGGGGTGTTCATGCGGTAGACGACGCCGGTGACTCCGCTCGCCTTGGCGGTGCGTCGGGTGAGGTTGGCATCGCCGGACGGCAGGAACACCAGGTGGCCCAGCCCGGTGCAGTCGAGGCAGATGCCGCCGGCCTTGACGCGGAGCAGTGGATCGGTGGGTTCGCCGCCGCAGGCGTTGCACTCCCAGGTGCGCTCGGCCGCCAGAATATTGGGCTGGGCGCACCGCGGTGGCGGTGGCTTCGGCGCGGGGTGCTCGTCCCGCGCCCACCGGGTCCGGAAGCGACGCTCGTCCTCGACGCGGCCGCCGGCGGTGAAGTGCAGTCCGGCGTAGTCGGTTTCCCACGGCTTCAGGCCATGCCGGCGAGCCCAGCTCTGCAACGCGGTGAGAGCGTCGGCGGTCTCGGTCTCGTCCACGCGCAGACACCGGTCGAGCGAGGTGACCAGGCCGCCCAGCCACGCATGGACTCTCGACTCAAGCAGCCAGTTCAGCCCGATCAGGAGTTCGACGGGCGTGACGAACTGCTGATCGGCCAGGTTGGCCTCAGCAATGCGTGTGACGGCGTCATCCAGATCTGTCATGGCGACGCCGAGGGTAGTGGCGCCCGCCGACATGCGGAGCCGCCGTCGCCGCTGCCCGACGCCGGGACGACTTTCTGGTGTGCCCGGCTATGAGCGACACATTCGGCGCTTCGTTAGTCAGGCTTCACGGACACCGACAATGTCGCTCATAGCCGGGCATTTCCAACACTCACCCCGGCGGCTCAGACCCCGACGCTGGTCCGCGCCACGGGCCACGGCTGCGGCCGGGGTCGCATCCGTACGTGCTGCGGCCACCAGAACCAGCGGCCCAGCAGTGCGGCGATCGACGGCGTCATGAACGACCGCACCACGAAGGTGTCGAACAGCAGGCCCAACCCGATGGTGGTGCCCACCTGCCCGATGACGATCATGTCGCTGACGGTCATCGAGATCATCGTGAACGCGAACACCATGCCGGCGGCGGTCACGACCGACCCAGTGCCTGCCATGGAGCGGATGATGCCGGTGTGCAGGCCGGCCCCGAGTTCTTCTTTCATCCGGGAGACCAGCAGCAGGTTGTAGTCGGCGCCGACGGCCAGCAGCACGATCACCGACATCGGTAACACCATCCAGTGCAACGGGATTCCGACGATGTGCTGCCACAGCAGCACCGACAGGCCGAACGAGGTGCCCAGGCTCAGCACCACCGTTCCGACGATCACCGCCGACGCCACGATGGCGCGGGTCAGGATCACCATGATGATGAAGATCAGGATCAGCGCGGCGGTCGCGACGATCAGCAGGTCGTAGTCGGCGCCGTGCTGCATGTCCTTGTACAGCGCCGCGCTACCACCGAGGTAGATGGTCGAGCCCGCCAGCGGGGTGCCCTTGACGGCGTCCTCGGCGGCGACCTTGAGCGCGTCGATGCGGGCGGTGCCCTCCTCGGTCAACGGATCACCCTGGTGAATGATGGTGAACCGCACGGCATGTCCGTCCGGGGACAGGAACAGCTTGATGCCACGCTGGAACTCGGCGGTCTCGAACGCCTCCGGTGGCAGGTAGAAGGAGTCGTCGTTCTGGGCGGTGTCGAACGCCTCGCCCATCGCGGTGGCGTTGTCCTGCAACGCCATCGTCTGATCCTGCTGCGCCTTCTGGATCTGATACTGCGTCAGCATGATCTCCTTCTGGTTCCGCATGGTCTGGATCATCGGATCCATCAGCGTCACCATCTGCGGCATCAGCGCGGCCATCTGCTCGAAATCGGGGATCATCGCGGCGAAGTCGTCGGACATCGAGCCGATACCGTCGAGGCTCTCGAAGATCGACCGCATCGCCCAGCACACCGGGATGTCGAAACAGTGCGGCTCCCAGTAGAAGTAGTTGCGGATCGGGCGGAAGAAGTCGTCGAAGTTGGCCAGGTCGTCGCGCACGTCGGCGATGGTGGCGCTGGTGTTCTTCATCGACGTGACCATGCGGTTGGTGATCGCCGACATCTCCTGGGTCAGCGACTTCATCTTGGTCATCGAATCGATGGTGACCTGCATGTCGTTGGCCTGCTTGAGGGTGTTGTCCAACATCTTCTGCATGTAGTCGTTGTTCATGATCTGGCCGGTGCTGTTGGCGCTCAACGTGTAGGGGATGGTCGAGTGCTCGATCGGTTTGCCCTCGGGCCGGGTGATGGTCTGCACCTCGGCGATGCCGCGCACGTCCACCAGCGCCTTGGCGATCTTGTCGATCACCAGGAAGTCCGCCGGGTTGCGCAGGTCGTGGTCGCTTTGCACCATCAGCAGGTCGGGGTTCATGGTGGCCGACGAGAAGTGCCGGTCCGACGCGGCGTAGCCGATGTTGGCCGGGACGTCGTCGGGTAGATACACCCGGTCGTCGTAGATGGTGTGGTAGCCGGGCAGCGCCAGCAGACCCACCAGGCACGCCACCACGCAGGCGACCAGGATCGCACCGGGCCAGCGCACGGTGGCCGCGCCGACGCGGCGCCAGCCCCGCGAGCGGGCCATGCGTTTGGGTTCGAGCACCTTGCCGAAGCGGGTGACGACGGAGATGACAGCCGGACCCAGCGTCAACGCGGCGGCGACCACGAACGTCATGCCGACCGCCAGCGGCAGGCCCATCGTCTGGAAGTAGGGCAGCCGGGTGAAGTGCAGGCACGCCGTGGCTCCGGCGATCGTCAAGCCGGACGCCAGGATGACGTGGGCGGTTCCGTGGAACATGGTGTAGTAGGCCGACTCCCGGTCCTCGCCGTTGCGCCGCGCCTCCTGATAGCGGCCCACCAGGAAGATGCCGTAGTCGGTGGCCGCGGCGATCGCCAGCGTGACGACCATGTTGGTCGCGAACGTGGTGAGCCCGAACACCCCGTGGTAGCCGAGGAACGACACGATGCCGCGCGCACCCATGAGCCCGAGGAACATCATGCCGGTGACCACCATCGTGGTGACCGCCGATCGGTAGACGAACAGCAGCATCACGACAATCACGGCGAAGGTGACCATCTCGATGGTCCGCATGCTGGCGTCGCCGACGGCGTTCTGGTCGGTGGTGGTGGCCGCCGGTCCGGTGACGTAGGCCTGCACGCCGTCGGGTGCGGGGGTGTCGGCGACCAGGGTGCGCACAGCTTCCACCGACTCGTTGGCCAGCGTCTCGCCCTGGTCGCCGGCGATGTACACCTGCACGTAGGCGGCCTTGTTGTCGTTGCTCTGCGCACCGGCCGCGGTCAGCGAGTCGCTCCAGAAGTCCTGCACGTGCTGGACGTGGCGCGTGTCGGCGCGCAGCCCGGCCACGATCGTGTCGTAGTAATCGTGGGCGGAGGCACCCAGCGGTTCCTGGCCCTCCAGCACGATCATCACCGAGCTGCTGGTGTCGAACTCCTCGAAGACCTTGCCGACCTCTTTGGTGGCGATCATCGCGGGCGCGCTGTTGGGGCTCATCGGGGACGAGCGTTCCTTGCCGACCACTTCCAGTTGCGGCACAACGACATTGAGGGCGACGATCAGCGCGATCCAGGCCAGGATGATCGGCACGGCCAGCGTGCGCAGCATCCGCGGCAGCCAGGGCCGGTGCGCCGGACCCGTCTGGCTCGGCAGTCGGTCGGTGACGGAATGGGCGCTCATGCTGACTTCACCACGCAAAAGGTTTGGGCGTTGACGCCGGTGGCGGTGTGTTCTTCCTTGACCTCGCCGTCGACGATGACCCGGCAGGTGATGGCGTCGCCGTCACTCTGGGCCAGGATGTTCGCGCTGACGGCGGGAACGGTGGTGCTCAACGTCAGCGACCACGGCAGCGGCGCCGACTCGACGCGCTGCGGGATGCCGTCGAGGTCGACGTAGTTGATCAGGCCGGTGCTACCGGACCCGGACACCTCGTAGGTGACGACTTTGGGGTTGAACGAGTCGGCCTTGGCGGCTCCGGTCGGGGTCACCAGCACGGGGTTGGCGCCGAAGACGTCGCGCAACTGGTTGACCGTCAGGCCACCCGCGACGACGGCGACGACGACGAGGACGGGCAACCACAGTCGCTGGACGAGCTTGGTCACGTTGCGAGGCCCTTTCACCCAAAGGTGACCCCCGGGTTCTGGAGGGCACCGATCGTCGCCTAGGCAACCTAACCAAAAAAGTGGATAGGTGCAATCCAAGTGGACAAAAGTAATCTACTTCAGCAGTCGGTCCGTACACTCGGCGGCGTGAGTGGTGGTGAATCGGGGGCGTCGAGTCTGCGGAAGGATGCTGAACGCAATCGGCGGCGGATCATCGAAGCGGCCCGCGAGCTGTGCGCCACCCGTGGGCTGGAGGCCACGCTGAACGAGGTTGCCCACCACGCGAACCTGGGCGTCGGCACGGTGTATCGGCGCTTCCCGACCAAGGACCTGCTGTTCGAGGCCATCTTCCAGGACGGCATGGACCAACTGGTGGAGATCGCCGACGCGGCGTTGGAGATGGAGGATTCCTGGGAGGCCTTCGCGTCCTTGGTGTGGCAGCTGTGTGAGCTGACGGCCACGGATCGCGGCCTGCGCGAGGCGGCCTTCAGCAAGGCCTACTGCGGGAGTTCGGTGGATGCCGGCCGCACCCGGCTCGACCCGCGGGTGGCGGTGCTGGTGGAGCGGGCGCAGCGCGACGGTCATCTGCGGCCGGAGGTGTCGTCGACGGATATGCCGCTGTTCGCGCTGATGGCCGGTGCGGTGAGCGAGTATGCCGGCGAGGTGTCGTCGGACCTCTGGCGTCGCTACGTCGGGGTGTTGTTGCAGGGCATGCGATGTCAGCCGGGCCAGGAGCCGCTGGAGGTGTCGGCGCTCGATCACGACGAGCTGGAGGCTGCGATGTCGACGTGGCAGCCCACCGCGGCCACGGAATCCGGGCAGTCGTCGTAGTCGGTGGGCTGGCGGCGCGTCGAGCGTGGGCCCTATGCACGGTTTCGGCGGGCGGGTTCAAGGGATGGATGCAACACCCTTTGATTGAGGAGTGTTGCGATGGGGTCCCATGCGATTCAGCCGGCGACGGTGAAAGCGTTCTGGGCGCAGATTGGGTTGGGGCTCAATCCGGCTGAGGCTGCCTTCGCCGTCGGTGTGTCGCTGGGGGCGGCACGGAAGTGGCTGACCGACGCTGGTGGTGTGAAACAACGTGTGTACGAGGTGAAGATAGAGGGGCCCAAGCCCCGACTGACCCTCGAAGAGCGCATCCAAATTCAGGTCGGTGTGGGCCGTGATGAGTCACTGCGCTCGATCGGAGCGCGACTCGGGCGTGCGGCGTCGACGATCAAGCGTGAACTCGACAATAACGTCGAGAACCGCTACGACGGACGCAAGTCGGGTTACCGCCGCAAGAAGGCTTTCGGTGCGCGCCAGAGCGGTAGCACCTCGACGGTGCGCTATGACGCATTGGCTGGTGAGCGGTCGGCGGCGAGGCGGGCGCGACGCCCCAAGCGAGGAAAGCTCGCCGCCAATGACACCTTGCGCGACGAGGTGCAGACTCGGTTGAAGCTGCGTCATAGTCCGCGCCAGATCGCGCGCCGGTTGCGCAGCGACTTCCCCGACGATCTGGAGATGTGGGTGTCACACGAGGCCATCTACCAGTCCATCTACGTCCAAGGGCGCGGATCGCTGCGCCGTGAGCTGCACCAGTGCTTGCGGACCAAGCGGGCCATTCGCCGGCCTCGGCGCCAGCCCGAGACCCGCCGCGGTCGGATCCCGGGCATGGTTAACATCAGCGAACGCCCGGCCGAGGTCGCCGACCGTGCAGTGCCCGGGCACTGGGAGGGTGACCTGATCATCGGCAGCACCACATCCGGATCTGCGATCGGCACCTTGGTCGAGCGCGCCACCCGGTTCGTCATGCTGCTTCATCTGCCCGACAACCACGGTGCGGTCGCAGTCCAAGACGCCATCGTGGAGAAGATGACCGAGCTGCCAGAGCACCTACGGCGTTCTCTGACCTGGGATCAGGGCAAGGAAATGGCCAACCACATCGCCATCGCCGCCGCAGCCGATCTCGACATCTACTTCTGCGATCCGCACTCACCCTGGCAGCGTGGCACCAACGAGAACACCAATGGGCTACTGCGTCAGTACTTTCCGAAGGGGACCGACCTCTCGCTGCACGGTCCCGGCATCCTTGACAACGTCGCCGCCGAACTCAACGGCCGACCCCGCCAGACACTGAACTGGAGAACACCCGCCGAAGCCCTCAACGAACTACTCTCAAAACCGCCAGCTGTTGCATCCACCCCTTGAACCCGCCGCGCGAATTGCGTGCATAACCCCCACGTTCGGCGGCTAAGGACCCGCCGTCAGCGCTGCACCGGCACCCACGCCCCCAGGCGCGCACTCTCGGCGATCGCCTCGCCGACGATGATCTGCTCGAAGCCGTCGTTGAACGTCGGATAATCGGGCTGCTCCGCCGGTCTGCCCACCTCGATGTCGGCGTAGACCGCGCGGAACAACGCCTTGAACGCATCGGGGTAGCCCTGCGCGTGGCCGGCCGGGTAGTCGCCGGCCGAGCGCAGCTGAATCCGGTTGGGCGCGTCGCGATATCCGATCCACAGCTGCTCGGGACTCTCCAAGTCCCACGCCAGCGACGCTGCAGCACCGCTGACCTCGAAGGCCAGGTGGTTCTTCCGTCCGGGCGATACCTGCGAGAGCGTGAGCACGCCGCGGGCCCCGCCGTCGAAGCGCAGCAGGATCCCGGCCATGTCCTCCGTCGTCACGTCCACCGGCTCGGTGTCGCCGGTCGACACAGCGAACGTCTCCACCGAACCGGTCGGGCGTTGCCGCGTCGGCAGCACCGTCGTCAGGTCGGCCATCACCGACTCGATCCGCTGACCGGTCACGAAGCTCACGAGATCCAGCCAGTGCGAACCGATGTCGCCGACCACCCGCAGCGGTCCGCCGGCGGCGGGGTCCAGCCGCCAGTTCCAGTCGGTGTCCTTCGACAGCCAGTCCTGCAGGTAGGTCCCGGTGACGAGGCGGACCGCGCCCACCGATCCCGCCTCGACGCGCAGTGCGGCGTCCTGGCACAGCGGGTAGAAGCGGTTGATGAAGCAGACGGCGTTGACCAGCCCGCGTTCTGTTGCGGCAGCGCACAGTTGGTGTGCCTCGGCGGGGGTGAGCGCCAGCGGCTTCTCGCACACCACGTGCTTGCCGGCCTGCAGCGCCGCCAGTGCCTGCTCGAAGTGCACGTGGTTGGGCGTGCAGATGTGGACGACGTCGACGCGGTCGTCGGCGAGCATCTCGTCAAAGCCGGGGTAGGTGGGCGCGAAGTCCACCTCCCGGTCGGAGGAGGATCCGACGACGCCGCGGACCTGAACCCTGATGCGGGCCAACGCTTCCGCGTGGGTGCGGGCCATGAACCCGGTGCCGACGATGGCTGCTCTCATGACCGGAACAGGAACCTTTCCACTTTGCCCAGGCGCAGCACGACCGCGAACGCCAACGCCACCACGGCGATGAAGAACGCCGACACCGCGCCCAGCGCGGGCGAGATCGCGCCACGCAGACCCGAGTACACGAACACCGGCAGGGTCTGGTTGTCGATGGTGGTCAGCACCTGGCTGACCACGAAGTCGGTGATGCTCAGCACGAACACGACCAGTGCGCCCGTCACGATGCCGGGGGCCAGCAGGGGGAGGCGCACGAACAGGAACTGTTCCACAGGATCGGCGCCCAGGGTGGCGGCTGCGGGAACCAGGTTGGGATCGGTGTCCTCGACCGCGGCCAAGACCGTCCACAGCATGAACGGAAAACACGTCACCGCGACGGCCACCGCGACCGCGGTCAGGCTGCCCCGGACGCCGAGCTGCCCGTACAGGTCGAAGTAGGCGAACGCGGTGACGATCGTCGGCGACGACAGCCCCAGCGACAGCAGCACCGTGAACAGCGTTCGGCTGTACCGGCCGACGGTGGGTAGGGCCAGCGCGGCCGGCACTCCGCACACCACGTTCACCACCACGCTGATGCCGGCGACGTAGAGGCTGTTGCCCAGCGCCGTCCATACGGCGGCGTTGGTGAACATCTCGCTGTACCAGTGAGTGGTAAAGCCCTGCGGCGGGAACGTCATGACCTCGCCCGCCGACAGCGACGCGATCACCACCAGCACGGTGGGTGCCAGCAGCGGGATCAGTGCGCAGCCGGTGACGACGGTGGCCAGCCGGACGCGCTTCACCGTCGTCTCCTGGCGCGCCCGAGCACGAGGATCACCGCGGTGCCGAGGCTGACGATGAGCAGCAGCGCGATACCGATGGCCGCGCCCTGGGCCGGGTTGCCGAGGCCGAGGTAGCGGTCCTGCAGGAAGTTGGACACGAAGTTGTTCAGGCCCCGGCCGAGGATGGCGGGGTCGGCGAACGCGGCCATGGTGAGCGCGAAGCAGGCGGCGAAGGCGGCGACGATCCCGACGCGCAGCTGGGGCAGCGTGATCCGCAGGAACACGGTGTGCGGTTTGGCGCCGAGAGTGGCTGCGGCAGCGCTGAGTTCAGGATTGATGCGCAGCACGGCGGGCAGCAGCACGATGACGGCCGCGGGCAGCAGGATCTGCACGATGCCGATCCCGATGCCCCACAGGCCGCCCACCAGTCGCAGACCGGTCAGCCATTCGAGTGGGCCGCCGGGCCCGATGGTCACGAGCAGGCCGAACGTGCGGGTGATGTCACCGGTCAGCAGCGGCACGAACACGCCGATGAGCAGCGCCAGCCGCAGCCAGCGTCGTCGCACCCGGGTCAGCGTCAGCGCGTAGGGGATCGCGATCGCGACGGCCACCAGCGGCGCCAGCACGGCCATCGTCAGCGACCGGGTCAGCACGGTGTGGAACTGGGGGTCGGCGGCCAGGTCGGTGTACTGGGTCAGCGACAGGTCGCCCTGCACGGCCAGGAAGCTGTCGTAGGAGTGCAGGCTGCTCCACAGCAGCACCCCGAGCCCAGCGACCAGCGACGCGGCCAGCAGCAGCCCGGGCACCAGGGCCACGACCCGGCTCAGCCGGGTCGGCACCACCGCGCCGAACGCGCCGCGGACGGTGATAAGCGCATCGACGAGCCGCCACAGCGGGGAGCGCGCGTCGGACGGGAGTTCCTGCCAGCGGTCGGACACCGCGCGGGAATGCATGGGTCAGGCCTGCGTGACGATCGGGACGTCGGCGGCGTTCCACGCGACGACGACGGGGTCGCCGACGTCGTGCGGGGCGGCGTTGCGGCCGGCGGGGATGTGTACGGCCGCGGTGGGCCCGCAGTCCAGGCGCACCTGATAGAACGTGCCCTGGCCGTCGAAGGAGGAGAACAGCACCTCGCCGGGCAGGCCGTTGTCGTAGCAGTGCCGTGAGTCGGCGGCGACCAGACGCAGGCGTTCGGGGCGCATGACGGCGGTGGCCTTGCCGAGCGGCACCGCGGGCCCGACGGCGACGGTGACGGTGGGGCAGCGCAGCGTGCCCGCGGTGGTGATGTCGCCTTCGAGCAGCAGCGGATCGCCGAGGAAGCCGGCGACGAACGTCGTAGCGGGGTTGGCGTAGAGGTCGGTGCCGGGCCCGCACTGCACGATGCGGCCGGCGTCCATGACGGCGATGCGGTCGCTGACCATCAGCGCCTCGCGCTGGTCGTGGGTGACGTTGACGATGGTGACGCCGAGCTCGCGGTGGATGCGGGTGAGCTCCAGCTGCATGGACTCACGCAGCCGCCGGTCGAGGGCGGACAGCGGTTCGTCGAGCAGCAGGATCCGCGGCTCGTACACCAGGGCGCGGGCCAGGGCGACGCGCTGGCTCTGCCCGCCGGACAGCTCGCTGACGGCGCGGTGCTGCAGGTCGGGTAGCTGCACCAGGTCCAGCGCCTCGGTGACCCGGCGGGCGATCTCCTTGCGGCCGACCCGGCGCATCCGCAGCGGGAAGGCGACGTTGTCGCCGACCGACAGGTGCGGGAACAGCGCCAGCGACTGGAACACGACGCCGAGTTCGCGGGTGTGGGCCGGGCGGCCGGCCATGCTGCGTCCGCCGATCACCACGTCGCCGCTGTCGGCGTCGAGGAGGCCGGCGATGATGCGCAGCAGGGTCGACTTGCCCGACCCGGACGGGCCCAGCAGGGTGAAGAACTCGCCGTCGCCGATCTCGACCGAGACGTCGTCGAGCACGGTGAGATGGCCGTACGTCTTACCGACGTGGTCCACCCGGATGGCGGCGGTCATCTGTGGAAACCTAGCGACCGATCGCGGCGTCGAAGGCCTTCTGCCACGCTTCGTCATTCTTCGCCATCAGCGGCACCGGCGCCACGATCGCCTTGACGGCTTCCAGGTCCTCGGCGGTCCGCGGGAACACGGCCTTGTTGTCGGACATGTAAGCGGGCACGGTGGCGTCGGGGTTGACCGGAATCAGGCCCAGCTTCTCGGCGACGGTCGACTGCACGTCCGGGTCCAGCAGGTAGTTCGCGAAAACCTGGGCGTAGTAGGCGTTCTCGTCGGGGATGCCTTTGTGGATGTAGTAGGCGTCGCCGACGACGTAGATGCCTTCGGCCGGTGCGACGAGCGCGACGGGCGCGCCGGCGTTCTGGGCCTGGATGCCGGAGCCGGTGTTGCTGATGGCGACCTTGACCGAGCCGTTGGTCAGCGCGGTGACGACGTCGGCGTTGGAGCCGAGTTGGGCCAAATTGGGCCGCAGTTCGGAGATCTTGGCCCAGACGGGGTCCATGCCGGCGGGCGGGTTCTCGGCGGGGTCGACGCCCATCGACTGGGCGAAGCCGAACGCGGTGGACGAGTAGATGGTGTCGACGGCCAGGCTTTCGCGCAGTTCGGGCTTGAACAGGTCGTCCCACGTCTTCAGCGTCGCCGGGTCCACCAGATCGGTGCGCACGATGAACGGCACGGTCAGCGTGTAGGGGTTGACGTAGTTCCAGGGGCCGTCGGTGTGGTCGGGCGGGGCGGCGGTCTCGGCGGTCACCTTCTCCAGGTTGGGCACGAGCTCGGGGTTGAGCGGAATGGTCCATCCGCGTGCGGCATTGGTGTAGGCGCGCTGCTGGGCGTTGAAGCTGGCGTCGGCGCTGGGGCGCTGGTTGGCCGAGATCTCCTGGTTCAGCTTGGTGTAGCTGACGGCTTCGTCGGTGGTGTCCCAGACGATCGGGATGCCGGTGGCTTCGGTGAATTTCGCGGCGGCGGTGTCGGCGTAGACCTTCTCCTGGTCGCCGCTCCAGATGCGGATGACGAGGCGGTCGGGTTTGGTGGCGGGTTCGGCTGTACTGCCGGTGGTTTCGCTGGCGGTGGTGTCCTCGGAGCTGCTGCAGGCGGTAAAGCCGGTCATCGCAACGAGACTGACCGCTGCGACGGCGATGACGGATCTGATTCTCATGGCTGGCTCCTGTGCTAGTGGGGAAGGAGTGCGGTGGAGTCCAGCGGCATCATCGGCGCCAGGCAGCGGTATCCCAAAACCAGTGCGTTGGGCTCTTTTCCGAGCATCTCGACGATGTCGGCCTCGCCCTCGATGTGGGCCATCGCGGCGGCGGCGAACACCTCGTCCTCGTGCTCGATGTCGATGTTGCCCGCGTAGCCGACCTCGGTGAGGGCGGTGATGACGCGTCGCCAGTCGATGACGCCCCAGCCGGGGGCGCGGAACCGCCACCAGCCGTTGCCGAATCCCTGCAGCGGGCCGAAGGCCTGGCCGTAGAAGCCGAGCCGGCCGCGCTTGCGCTCGTCGATGTCGATGTCCTTGGCGTGGAAGTGCACGATCCGGTCACCGAAGTCGTAGATGGCCTGGATGTGGTCGATGCCGAGGAACACCAGGTGCGACGGGTCGATTTCCAGACCGAGGGCGGGGGAGGGGACGGCCTCGAACATGGCCTGCCAGATCTCGGGGCTGAAGGCCAGGTTCTCGCCGGTGCGCTCCTTGTGGTTGAGCATCGGGCAGTTCTCGATGGCGATTTTGATGCCGAGATCCTCGGCCTCCACGCAGAAGTCGGAGAACAGGTCGGCCCACGGGTCCATGCACTGCTCGACGGTCAACCCGGGGGTCATGCCGGCGAACGTGCACACCGCGGGGACCTCCATGCGGGCGGCCAGCTGCATGACCTTGCGGAAGTAGCGCTTGTATTCGGCGGCTTCGTCTTTGTCGGCGGCCAGGTAGTTGGGGTAGTAGCCCAGCGCGGAGATCTGGATGTCGCGGTCGTCGAGGTCAACGCGGATCTCTTTGATGCGCTCGTCGGTGATCTCGTCGGCGTTGAGCGCCGACTGCGGCCAGGCGGACAGCTCCATCGAGGTGAAGCCCGTGGTCTGGGCGAACTGCGCGATGTCGGCGCTGTAGTCGGTGTAGAAACCGAGCCTCATTGTCTTCCCTCACAGAGTTTGGGTCTTGCTGGTGATCTTGAACCTATGAGACCCTTCTGTCCGTGTCTAGAACAACTTGCGTCTTTCCGTGACGGAACTGGTGCGGCTGACGCCGCTGCAACGGCGGGTGGTCGGCGCGCTGCTGACGCGGGGGCCGCTGGCGCGGGCGGAGCTGACGGAGCTGCTGGACGTCTCGCGTTCGCGCTTGTCGCCGGAGGTCGGCACGCTGATCGGGAAACGTGTTGTCAGAGAGGTCGACTCGATGGTGTCGACGGGCGGCCGGCGGGCGACGCGACTGGTCCTGGCGGATGCGGCCTTCGGTCTGGTGGCGGGCGTCGACATCGATGCGGGCGGGGTGTCGCTGGTGCTGATGCAGCTGGACGGGACGGTGGTGGCGCGGTCTGTGGTGGAGTGCGGGGCGCCGGCTGATCCGGGCCCGGCGCTGCGGGCGATCGATGTGGCGTTGAAGTCGGCGGTGGCGGAGGCCGGGTCGGAGCTGCGGCTGATCGGGGTGTCGATCGCGGCCGACATCGACAACCTGGGGCAGGTGTCGGAGCCGCCGCCGACGATGCCGCGGTGGGCGGGGGTGTCGATCGGGGAGCACTTCGCGAAGCGGTTCGGCGTGCCGGCATTTGTGGAGAACGACGTGAACGTGCTGGCTGTCGCGGAGCGGGCGCGGGGTGGGCCAGCGTCGGGGCTGCGGAACTACGCAGTGGTGAAGATTTCGAGCGGTGTGGGCAGCGGGCTGGTGGTCAACAGCGGGCTGGCGCGCGGCAGCGACGGGTACGCCGGCGACCTCGGGCACGTGTGCATCGACCCGGCCAGCGATGTGGTGTGTGCGTGCGGGAACACCGGATGCCTGGAGGCGTTGGTGTCGGCGCCGGCGTTGGTGCGGGAGGCGGAAGCCTTGGCGGCGTCGGGGGCCTCGCCCGCTTTGGCGGAACTTGCTGCGGCGGGGCCGCTTTCGCTGGCGGCGCTGGGGCAGGCCGCGCAGATGGAGGATCCGGCGGCGACGGCGTTATTGCGGGCGGCCGGGCGGCATGTGGGGTATGCGATCGCGGGGCTGGTGACGATCTTCAACCCGGCGGCGGTGTTCTTGTCGACGGGGATCCGGGGTGCGGAGGACGTTGTGCTCAGCGCGGTGCGGCAGCGGGTGTACGAGCACGCGCGGCCGGCGGCGACGCGGGGGCTGGTGATCGGGACGTGCCAGTTGGGGCGGGACGACGGGGCGGTGGGGGCGGCGGAGTTTGCGTGCCATGCGATGGTGGGTTGACGGCGAGATTGCATCTAGTGTCGCCGTTTTGCTTATTTGGCCGCAGCCAGCGCAGTTTCGTCGATTGACTGGGCACTGAGGCGCGAGTGCCTGCCTCAACAACCGCCCGCGTGGGCCTTCGGCGCTACATACATCGGCACGAAGGGCGTTTTCGAGACTAGGCAGCCGTGTAGCGCCAGGGTCAAAGTTTCTGGCCAGGCGATAGACCGGCCGTTGAACATCGGCCCGTGGGCGGCACTCGAAGGGGGTTCCACCGCGCCCTTAGCAGTCAACTCGTGCGAAGACTCTTCTGAGGCGACTTGTGCGACGTCTCGACGTGGGCATTGTATCCGCACAACTCCCCTTCTCTGTGGCGTCCGAATCTAAAGATTTGAAACAGTCGATCTAGATCAGCGGCTTACGCCCGCCGCGCCGCGCGGGCCAAATTTGGGCCGAACCTGTCGCCTGGACTAGCTAAAGTCGCTCCATGCTTCGTCGCTTAGAACCTACCGGTTCGTATCGCTCGTTGAGCAGGGGATTCTGGCCGGCTGACCTGCCGTTGGGTAAGCGTTCGGTTATCTACGGTCACAACGGAAGCGGAAAATCCTCGTTCGCGTCGCTGCTCTTCGAGATCGCGTCTGATGGCAGTTCCAACGAGGTTCTGTGGGAAGACGAGGATGGACAGCAGCACACCGTGCGTGCAGGGACCGGCGGACCCTCGCCTGCTGTCGCGGTGTTCACGAAGGCGTGGGTACAACGCAACCTGTCGCAGTTCCTCGACGGAGCAACTGCTTCCCCCATCGTGACGCTCGGCGAAGAGGCGATCGAAGCGAAGGAGCGGGAGAAGGAGTTGTCACGGCAGATCGAAGACCATCGCGCTAAGGCCCAAGAGGCGGACAAGAAGCGGCAGGATCACACTTCGAGGGCGCGGAAGCTGGCCACCGCTGCTCAGACCGCCGTGGCCGATCAACTGCGTGAATTCGACTACCAGCGCTTCTCCAAGAATCGCTACTCAATGCCCGTCGTTGAGGGGAAGCTTCGCGACTACAACGGGGAGTTCCCCGATGAGAGCCAGCACGCTGAGGCTCTTAAGCGACTCGGGGAAGGCGCTGCCGACCGTGTGAGAGCAATTCCGGACCCACCGACAGGACGGGCGGTCGATCTTGAGTTCGTTGGTGCCTTGCTCGCTGAAACACCAACTCGCGTCGCCCTCGAAACGCTTGCCGGTGACCAAGGTCGGCAGGCATGGGTTGAACAGGGCATGCCGCTTCACGAGCATCTAGACGACTGCCTCTTCTGCGCGGGGCCGCTTACGAAGGAGCGTCGTGCGAAGCTAGCCAAGCACTTCGACCGAAGCTGGCTTCAGATCCGTGAGCGTGCGCTTTCGTTGCTCCAACAGGTCAAGGCAACAAAGGTGGCCTTCGAGGGCTGGCTCACTAACATGCCAGACCCGAAGGAGCTGTGTAGTGAGGTCCGCGACGGGTACGGCGTCCACGTGAAGGTGGTCGCGGCGGAGGTGGCGGCGCGGCTCGGGGCGTTGGAAGAGGTGGAAAAAGCACTCCAACTTAAGGCCGATGACCCAAGCGTCACGCCAGAGGCACCGGATGTGAACGTACTTGCTACCGATCTATTAGTTGCTCCTTTGCAGCAGGCTGTTTCTGAGCACAACGAGCAGGCTGATCAACACAACGTCGTTGTCGAAGCTCGCTACGAGACGGTCTTGAACCATATTCTTGGCTCTCGGAGTGAAGCCTTTCGCAACGCAGAATCGGCTGCGCGGGGTGCGCAAGCAGATGCGAAAGCCGCAAACGATGCTGCTGATCTTGCTTCAAGGACACTCGCAGCGATCCGTCAACAGCAATTTTCAAACAGCCAGATGGCCGAGACGCTTACCAAGGATTTAGCCCGCGTGTATGGCAAAGACCACCTGAGCGTTGGTGTCACGGACGACGGAAAATCGTACGCATGCCTCCGCGGGGGTGCCCCGGCCACCCACCTAAGCGACGGCGAGCGCACCACATTGTCGCTGCTCTATTTCCTGCGCAAACTGGAAGACGAGACCGTAAGTGGCGACAAAGCTGCACGGCTCGTCGTTATTGATGACCCGTCGAGTTCGCTTGACCGCGAAGCATTATTCGCAACGCATCAGTGGCTTGTCGACTCGCTTAGGGGGTTCGGCCAGTTCGTTGTTCTCACCCATGACTTCGGGCTTCTGGGACTCTTCCTTAAATCGCAGAAGAACGCATGGAGCGACTCGCGCAGGAAGATCCTCAAAGAGCAGAACACCGACGAGGCGCGGTTTCCCAAGGCCACCTTTCTTGAGATGTACGCTTCATTGGACCAAGGGATTCGCCGCACCAGGGTCGCACCACTACCTGCGATGCTGCTGCAACAGACCACCGAGTATGCCTACTTGTTTAGGCAGGTGATGGACGGCGTAGCTAACGGGCCTAGCCACGACCGCCTATTTCTTTTGCCGAATGCGGCCCGTCGCGTATTGGAAGTCTTTACCAGCTATAAGGCACCGCACCTCGGCAACTTCGATCAGCGCCTAGCATCATTAATGGACGTTGCTACCGAAAATCCGTATCGCGACGTATACGACTTCTGTAACCGATTCTCGCATGGGGAAGGGCATGAAAGCATCGACGTGCTCGATGGGCGCGTAGTACATGGTCAGATTCGCCGATGTATGGAGTTTTTCAAATTCGCAGACCCAGAGCATTTTGAGCGAATGTGTCAGGCCACAGGTGCAGATGCGGATGCCATTGCATGAGTTGGACCCCGAGTCGTGCGGTCGGCCCGGTTCGAGTCTCTTTTAGGGGACGAATATGAGCGGTTCTCGCTAGTCGTATGCGTACAGCGTGGCACCCCCGGGCACAACGCCGAATCCGTAAGTCTCAGTTGCCTCACGAAGCACCTTCGAGATGCGGAGGAAGCTCGGAATTCGTAGGTCGACATCACGGCCGCTGGTTGAAGAGGTCGTCTTGAAGCCGATAAGTTCTTGCTTCGATAGCCCGAGTGGCCTCGGGGTAGGTAAGCCTTGTTCAGTTAGGAGATTGTGTCGTCGGCGAGTAGCGAGCCAGACTTGGTTGGACAACCATCCATCGAGGGCGCGCAACTGTGCGTTATCATTCACTAGTGGATAGAACGCCATTACGCCTTCAAAGCGCATGAATGGAACCGTCCCATCTAGGTACCGTCGGATTTCCTTCTCGCTGAGTGGGCCATAGATGTATCTACGAATCTGCAATAGGCATGTGACGTAGTCTCGATCATTAACTGTTAGTTGACTCGGCGACTGCTGCTGGCGAAGTGGTTCACGAATGAGGTTATTGTATATGAATCCGCTTATCTTTTGTTTAATCCGGTCAACGGCGTTTTCTCCAATGCGCATATCGCGTAGTGTTAATGAATGCCCCAAATAGTTGATTGATGTGGCTTTGTTGAGTTCCGTCTTAGCTCCGGCATTCCGCACCAAGAGGCGGATACCTTCGCTCTTCTTGACGTTGATTGGGGAGCCTATCTGTTCGGCCGCCTCATGCAGAAGCTCGGCCGCACTACAGATTCGTCCGTAATCAGAACTCCATACCAGCGTATCGTCCGCATAGCGCACGAAGCCGACACCTAGTCGCTCAAGTTCGCGGTCCATCTCAGTCGCGGCAATATTCGCTAGGAAGAGGCTTATTGACGTTCCCTGAGCCAGTCCTACTGCACCGGAGTTTATTTCATCCCCGCCTGTGGATTCGATTTCTATTGGGCGAATACTTAAAAACGAACGAATGAGACTTTCCTCAAGGGGGGTCATTATTATATCCAAACGCCGCATGGCCTTGAAGAGGTAGTCATGATCTATTCTGTCAAAGAATTTGGTGAAGTCATATTCTGCAACGAAAAGTCGATGCTTGGTCTTGAGTTCGTACCTTGCGTAGGACAAAGCATCATGTGGAGATAGGCCCGATCGGTAGGCGTAGGATCGCGAACTCATCTTTGACAAGTTCTTGCGGGACAGTGAGCGGAGGAGCCGGTTCGAAATTACTTCGTCCGCTATCTCGAACGTCGTGATGGTCCGCTTACCGCCGCCAGCCTTATCTACCTGAAACCGTGCGGGCGCGTGAGGAACGTAGTAGCCGCCTTTAAGGCGAGCGGTCATGGCGTGCGCAATGGACGAGGCGCGGGCGCGTACCAAATAGGGGTTGAAGCCAGGTGTCTTTTGCCAGGTCGGGGGCCGCTGGACACTCAGCAATTCGGGCGTCTCAGCGCAGCGTCGCGAGCGGCGAGCGTTTTCGTCGATAACCCACTTGGCGTACTCTTCGTGCTCCTTAATCAGTCGGTTGGACGCCAGCTCAAGTTTCTCTTGCAGTTTCCACCACATCGTGTTCTCCTACAAAGAAATTAGGGGCCGGGCGGACCGCCCGACCCCTAATCGGCTTCGCGTCATACGAAATTATGCAAAATGATGCTTTCACTGCTCCGAACATGTCGAAGCTTCGAGTGAGTAGGCGGTGATCAACCCGTTCCCCTACTCGCTACCGACGCCAGGCCTAGCCCCTCTTGGGACCCGCATCGCATCATACGCATGGAGACAAGCCGCAGCTCGTATTTGCGCGGTAGAAAGCACTAACCGAAGTGGCTGGCCGTTCGAGGCATGGCAGCCCGACGCCGAGGGAGGCACCCCTCAGGGGGTCATAGCCCATAAGACTTGCCGCGTCGAGTCCGTTGTGGTGCGTCTGTCCGGCCATAAATATCGTCCGACATGCCAAGTGCCTGACTGCCCTAAGTTGGAGCGGAACTGGGGCATTATTGCCCCTACACGAAATCGGAAGGCGACTAAGAGGGGGGAATGTGGCAGTCGACCTCATTCCGGGTGTTGGAGCGGGCACTCTTCTCGAAACAGAGCTGCTTGCCGACGATCGAGCACAGCGCATCGGCGCAATTCAGCGTTTGGATTATCACGAAGCGGTGGTGCTGACTCATGACACGTGGAAGTTCAATGCAGGTGGGCTCCCACAGTTTGCATTCTTGCTCGCCACGGCCCGAGACATCAGCGCCGAGGGAGGCGACGATGACGAAGTGCTCCTTCTGCGGATCGAGGGAACTGCACCCTTGAGCCTTGAGGCCGACCTCTATGCGGTACGCGAGGAGGCTCTACGCGACGCACTATCGCGGGACGACAATCCGTCGCCGTCTGTGGTGCTCGACGTGGACATGGATCCCTTCACAAGGAACCGCGCGTCCTTCACGGGGTTGCGTTGCAGAATCCTCGGGACGTTCTACGAGGAGGATCTCGACGGGACCCGCCGACTCGAGTTCGGCGCTGATGTCGACAACTTCTATGCAACTTCGACTTATCGAGTGTTGAAACCGATAGGGGAGGGCCTATCAACGATCGCTAGCTACTTGAAGCCGTCGCCCCACCCAGTTCACCGCGTGAGAATCGGGGCCGTTCGATACTCAGCGACAAGGCGACGTGCGATGGCTGCGAACCAAGCGAGTGCTGCGGTATCAGTGAATATCCACGATTTCATTGGACATAAGACAGGACTGCTGGGCATGACCCGGACGGGAAAGTCCAACACGGCGAAGATCATTGTTGCCCGTACCTTTGCCGTCTCAGAGGAGCGCAAGGCGCTAGGTGGCCAACCGATCGGTCAACTCATATTCGATCCTCAAGGCGAGTATGCCAACGACAACACCCAAGACGGCTCCGCGATCGCCGCAATCGGTGATCGGCACGTGCGCATCTACCGATTCGGGGCTGGTCCTGGACAAGGTCACGTAAGGCCGCTCGGGATCAACTTCTTCGATCCCGCCCAGATCGAGGCCGTTCAAAGCATGATCGCGGACCAACTCCGCATAAGCGACAACGCTGGATATGTGCGAGATTTCGCGGGAACCTCATTCGCTGATGTCGAGCGTGATTGGGATCAGATCAAACGAGCCCAACGTGGACGACTGCTCTTGTATGCGTCTCTGTTGCGTGCGGACTTCGCCGCGCCGAATCACAATCCGGGCACCCAGTTCCCGTACTCAGTCCTGATTCAGATCAACGCCCGACTCCGTCAATCCTTGACGCCAGCGAATGGGCCTGCTCCATTCCAGGTCGTTAGGCAGGACAGAGGCCTCTGCTCAGTTACGGCCGATCAGATCCAGCCCATTGTCGACGCGATCCTCGCTCTACGTGACGGCGGTGACCAAGAAGCAATCCGCTTCTGCGACAACCCGATCTGGATCGCCACCGAGCCGATATACACGGCGAGCAGCGGAGGTCGGCAGGTCCGTGGATGGCGAAACCTCAACGACTTGCGGCCGTTCCACAACCCGAATACGGACGCTGATGTGTCCGACGAGATCTACCAGAACTTGCTCGACGGTCTAATTGTCATCGTCGACCTCCACATCGGAACTTCGACTGTCGTACAGGCACTGTCCGAGGCTATTACGCGTCGGATTCTCAAGCATCAGACGACGGCGTTTACCTCGGGCGCTGAACCCCCGGCCATCCAAGTAATGCTTGAAGAGGCGCATAACCTGTTCTCAAGCAAGAAGTATTCAGACGATGGCGATGTCTGGGTGAAGCTCGCGAAGGAAGCTGCGAAGCTGCGTATCGGAATGCTTTATGCGACACAGGAAGTGTCGGGGGTCGCACATCAGGTTAAGGCGAACACAGCTAACTGGGTTGTGGCACATCTCAACAACCGCACGGAGCTCAACGAACTAAGTAAGTTCTACGACTTCGGTTCATTCGCCGACGCGATCTTGTCATCCGAGGATCGAGGCTACGTCCGCATTAAGACGTTGTCATCACCGTTCATCGTTCCAACCCAGATCGAAAAATACGACTCGGCCCTCGTGAACGAGGCGCGCGCCGCTGCGGGCGATCCGCCGCTCGCTCTCGGACCGATCGAACCTTAATGCCTTACGAGACTTTGTCAGGTGGGCACGAGAAGGCCTCTCGGCTTGGTCACGCGACCGCGGCAGTGCGCGCCCTTGCGGACAAGTCTGACTTTTACGTACCCGCTGAGAAGCTTGGCGACACTTCATGGTTGAGAGAACGTATCCTCTCTAGGGAGGGCCTACCGCCGTCAGCGGCGACGTTGAAGTCTGCTCTCGCAATCGACGGTTCGAATGTGGCCGAGGCCGTCCGTGACGGTATGCCATCTGTTGTGTATGGATATGCGCAGGCGGCGGCAGCATTCGTCGATCTTGAGATCATGGAGCAGCAGCGGATGCAACGCTTCGTTGACCCCGTGGCGATAGCGGAAGCAGTCAACAGCGCGTTGATCTCTCTTGATCTTCCGATTGCCGGAGCATACGCGCGCGAAGGCATAGGCATCGTAACGTCGTGGCGTGAGCTGATCGCAAGACTGTTCGCTACCAAGAAGATTGAGGTCAATCGCCTCGACCAAAGCTTGCTTGATCTGCTGATGCTATTACACGGAGCGCCCGGCGCTCCGTCGGAAGTGGTACCCGTCAACTGTCCTAATGGAGTCTGTTCCGAAAAGGACATTGAGGTCCCGGCCGATGGGAGGCAGTGTCCATCTTGCGGTTTCGACCTGTATCCGACAGACACGCTCCGAATACACGAGGCGGTAGGTGAAGAAGGTCGAAATGAAGAGCCGCTAGGTCGACTTCGGTCTGTAGTCGAACTCTTGGTGCTGGTTGGCCTAACCACGCTGCTATGGGAGCAATCCCGTAATGATCTGCTTGCGTCAACGCTTTTCATCCTCGACGGGCCCTTGGCCATGTATGGCGAGCCAGCCAAGCTGCGCGGTCGCGCTGAAGATTACTTCCAAGCGATGGCGAACACAACGCCAGGCGAAGGGCCGTATATCTGCGGCATTGAAAAGTCGGGAGCGATGGTCGATTACGCGCGCCAGCTCGCACATCACGATGTGCTTGTGTCCGGTGAGCTCCTGATTTGCGATAGCGCTGTCATTGGGCGAATCGCCAACACAGCTGACCCAGGCAACTACGGAAAGGAAACGTATTGGGGTCGGAAGTTTATCTATCGAGCGCAGGACGGCCGCGTAGTCGTTCCAACGGTAATGCCGGCTAACGGACCGGCTTACGCCGCGGGTGGCGGTCAACCAGGTCCGAGCGGTTATCCCACCCTAACGGCGATCCTAGATGTCATCGATCGAACGGGCTCCTCTATGTATCGCGACGGAATAATCCCAGTGGCGGCGGCGCATGGTAAGGCAGCATTTCCGATCGGTGTCGGGACAGACGTGTTGCGTCTGGTCGCCAAACGCAAACTGGGGTTGGATCATTCGGCGGGTGGTGGACCATCTCGGTGATAAGAGCATCGACGCCCCTTGCAAACGAAGAGCTAAACGCCAAGGCGGCATCCTCCCCCACAAGCTCAGCTACACGGCACGTCGGTCGGCTCGCGCGAGGTATTCGTAGCCAGCCGAAGCCGGTCGATCATCCCCTTGCGTGTGGGCGTTATCAGACGCCGCTACGGTATCCGGGTGCAAAAAGCGGGCTCGCCCCGCTAATCACGCACTTGATTCAGGCAGCCTCCAAACACCCATCCGTGGGAGAGATAGACCTCCTGGTTGAGCCGTTCGCGGGTGGCGCGTCGACATCTCTGCGCCTCGTTGGATCGGGAGTGGTCAAACGTGCCTTGCTCGCAGACGCGGATCCCTTAGTCGCAGCCTTCTGGCAGGTCGCTGCAGCACAACCAGATGCGCTGATCGCTCGCATGAGGGAGGAGCATTCGAACTTCGTCATCCCGGGCCCGTCTACTGCCGTAGCGCGCTGGGACTACTGGCGCTCATGGAAACCGCGCCCAGGCATGTCCGCTTCGGCGGCTAGGTTCGAGACCGCAGTTAAGTGCCTCTATCTGAATCGCACTACTTTCTCGGGGATACTCCACGGGCGTGCGGGCCCCATAGGAGGACGCGCCCAAGCATCTGACTACGGAATCGGGTGTCGCTTCAACCCCGATGCGCTTGCGGAGCGGATCGATTATGTCGGTCATCTTTACGCCACTGGCCGTCTTATCGACGTCTGGTGCATGGGCTGGCGTGAGACTCTCGAGAACACGGCGTCTGTGTACAAGACACTGGTCCCTAATCACGTCGTGGCGTATCTAGATCCGCCGTACCTAAACAAGTCGGCAACCCTTTACAACACGTCGTTCGCGCAACGTGGTTCCCGGAAGCGATCTGTCGCAGCCCCCGCGGGATGGCTTGATCAGCTCGACCATGAATTGCTGGCTTCGTACCTGACGCGCAAGATGCGGTATCGGTGGCTGCTGTCGTATGACTACGACCAGGCGTTGTTGGATTCTTGCTTACTCTACGGACGTGATCGAATGACCCCTCACGGGAGTGACCGGCTCGACGCGGTGAAGCAGTGGCGGATTTCGAAGCGACTCGTTCGCCTTCGATACAGTGCGGCGGCGCGAGCCGGGCGAGGTGACGCGGATGAGCTGCTCCTCACGACGTTGCCACCCAGCACGGTGCCTCAAGATAAGACTTTCCGGTCGCTCGGACCATGAATGAGGCATAAACGTGAGATGAGGGGGAGCCGGGAACCGGTCCGCACGCAATCCGCACGGTACCCGGGTGTGACAGTAAGAGTCCGCAACTATCCATTGCCGTAATTCCCTGTCTAGCAGGGAGTTAGCTCGATGTACACATAACATCCATGGAAGTTCACAAATTGCCGTCACCAGCGGAAATGTCGACGGAGCGATCTTAAAACCCGCAAAGGTGATGTCCTTCTGGACGGCCACGGGGCGCCGTCGGACCGTTTGAGGGGGACCCGATTGGTGGTCCAGTCGCTATGCGACTTTCGGTTGGTGGGTCGTGGCCCACTGGAGGGCAAACTCGGCTGGGGTGAGTTCGTCGTGGGCGGTGTGGGCCGGTTGGCGTTGTAGTCGCGGCGCCAGTCCTCGATGATCACCCTGGCTTCCAGTAGGGAGTCGAAGCGCCATGAGTTGAGCAGTTCATCGCGCAGTCGGCCGTTGAACGACTCGATGAAGGCGTTCTGCCACGGTGAGCCGGGATCGATAAAAAGTGAACCGGCACTGTCGAATCGACACCAATCGGACACAGCGTGCGCGACGAACTCCGGCCCGTTGTCGAAGCGCACGTAGTGCGGCGCGCCGTGGACGAGCGCGAGGCGATTCAGCACGGCGACCACACCGTCGGCATCGATGCTGCGGTCGACCTCGATCGCCAGGGCCTCCCGGGTGAACTCATCAATGATGTTGAGCATCTTGACGGTGCGGCCGTCGGCGGTGGTGTCGAACTGGAAGTCCATCGCCCAGATCTTGTTCGGACGGATCGGCGCCATCGCCCCTGCGGCGGCCCCGATGCCGGTCAACCGCTTCTTGCGGCGCCGCTGGGGTACTCGCAGCCCCTCCTCGCGCCACAGTCGGCGGATGCGCTTGTTGTTGACCTGCCAGCCCGCGCGGCGGGCCATCTTGGCAGCGCGACGCCACCCCACCGCGGCCGGTCGGTGGACAACCGGCGCAGCCAGGAACGTAGTTCGGCTTCCTCGGTGGTCATCGGCGGCGGGGTTAGGCGCATCGTGGATCGGTGGATGCCCACCACGGTGCAGGCCCGGCGTTCAGACACCCCGAACCGCTAACGCAGCATGGTCGCTGCGCGGCGTTTGCGGTTCGGGGTCAGAAGTTTCCCGACCCGATCTCCTTGAGCATGTCGATGTCGAGGGCCTGATTGGCGACCAACTTCTTGAGGCGGGCGTTCTCGGCCTCGAGCTCCTTGAGTCGCTTGGCGTCGTTGGCCTTCATACCGCCGTACTGCGCCAGCCAGCGATGCCACGTCGATTCCGCAATTTCCAGATGCCGACCCACCTCGGCCAGCTCCTGGCCCGAAGCGAGCAGCTTGTTGCCCTCGGCGAGCTTGCGGATGATCTGATCCGGGGTGTGCCGCCGGCGCTTGTTCGATGCCATGTCGTTGGTGATTCTTCCTGCCCGAAGCGTCCGGGCAACAGAGTCCCACAACGACTGGACCACCACAGGGGGCTCACCTGACGTTCCGTGAGCCGGTCGAAGGACGAAGACAACATTGAAGTAGAGGTTCAAGGCGCTTTGGAGACATAGGCTCCGACGACGCAGAGGGGAGGGTCTAAAGCCCTCTGACCTGCTCGGCGGCTGACGGGACTTGAACCCCGTGACTCCCAGATCAAAGCTGGTGGTCTGGACTCGTTGCCGTGAAAACACCGCGGCGGTAGTCAGGACAGTTCTGCGTATCGGTTCATGTTCCCCATGTCTCGCCGTTCTGCGGCTTAAGGCAGGCGCACCGAACCCGTAGTGCCGACCGGCGCGGCCTCCCAGGTCGATCTCCAGTGCAGGTCAAGCAATGTCGAGGCCCCCTAATCCGCCAATCCCACCGAATCTGAGTACTCGCTGTGAAGTCCGAGGCCGTAGGCTGCTGTCTTGACACCGACGGTGGCAGGACTGCGCCGATCTACCGCACCCCACCCGAGGACACCCCTGATGGCGATCGCCGATGTCTCCACGTACACGCATCTGAGCAGTCAAGACATCGACGCGATCGCGGACGAGCTCTACGCGATCCGCCGTGACGTCGAGGAGTCGCTCGGAGCGAAGGATGCGGCCTACATCCGCCGGACGATCGTCGTCCAGCGAGCACTCGACGTCGCAGCGCGTCTGATGATCGCTGGCAGCCGGTCGAGGAAAGGTTGGTGGCTGGGCACCGCGTCGCTGGCCTTCGCGAAATCCATCGAGAACATGGAGCTCGGCCACAACATCTCCCACGGACAGTGGGACTGGATGAACGACCCGGAGATCCACTCCAGCAATTGGGAGTGGGACATGGTCGGATCGTCAGCGCAGTGGCGGTACTCCCACAACTACCGACACCACATCTTCAGCAACGTGCTCGGCATGGACGAGGACATCGGCTACCGCCTCCTACGGGTGACACCCGACCAACCGTGGCGCCATCCCTACCTGTGGACGCCACTGCGAAACCTAGCGTTGGCAGCGACCTTCGAGTGGGGTATCGCTCTGCACGGCCTGCGCTCGGAGCGCGATCGGGTCGACACGCCAGCGGGCAGGGCTGCGGAGCAACGTCGATTTTTCGGCAAGGTCGCCCGCCAACTGAGCAAGGATTACGTGGTCCTCCCCGCCCTGAGTCTCCGACGGTGGCGTCGGACTCTCGCAGCCAACCTCACCGCGAACCTGCTCCGCAACCTGTGGGTGTACGTGAACATCATCTGCGGGCACATCCCCGACGGTGCCGAGACATTCGACCCGGCCGTGCTCGACGGCGAGACCAAAGGCGAGTGGTACCTGCGGCAGATGCTCGGGGCCGCGAACTTCAAAGCCGGCCCGCTGTTGGCATTCTCAGGTGGCCACCTGTGCTACCAGATCGAACACCACCTGTTTCCTGACCTACCGAGCAACCGCCTCGCCCAGGTCAGCATCCGCGTACGGGAACTGTGCGAGAAGTACGACCTGCCGTACAACACCGGATCGTTCGCGAGCCAGTACTTCCGGACGCAGCGGACCATTCACAAGCTGGCGGTTCCCGACGGCATTCTGACCGCCGCCGACACGCGCGGGTAGCACCGAAAGACCGCAAACTCAGCTGTCTGACGGCGGATCTGCGTACCGTCGCGGCTCTTGCTCCGGGGGAATGCTCTGCGAGTCCGTGGCTGAACCCTGTGGCTGCGCGAAAATCACCCGGCGCGAATCGGGTACGTCGGAGAGTCTCTGCGGAAGGCCGTCCAGCGGATGACCGAACCAATAAATCGTGTTCGCCTCGGTTAAGCCGGCGGGCGATGAGGACGGCTGGTTCTCTTCGAAGTCGATGAGGAAGTAATACAGGGCGGCTTCGTCCACGTCCGGCCATGGACCGGCGTCGATAACCGACACTCGGGTGTCGCGGGCGAGACCCCATGTCCGGTCTGACGGCGGAGCGGAGTAGATCACTCGGATCATCGGGCCCTCGGTCCAGGCGTGAGAGACCTGGTAGGGAGCGTGGCCCCTCGAATCGTCATTGGCGATGCGCAACAACAGCTTCCGCAATACTTCGGTCGCGAAGCGGTCGTTGTCACCGGCGGGTTCAGTTGATGGGCACATTGTTGTTCACCCATGGTGGTGTCAGTGTCCAGCCAGGTTGCAGCTCGACCACGCCGCTGCCTCCGGCGAGCGGATACATCGAGATGACTCCTTTCTGACCCCGTCGGGGACATCGGGCTGGCCTACGTTGACGTTGGTGACGATCCTCATCGTCGCGCTTTCGCCGGTGTCCTGGCAATCCGGTGGGCCAAGAAGGCTCTGGCTGCAATGCGTGCGGTTGATCGGCACCACGTAGACCAACGTCCCGTGGCTGCGATGCGGGTCGATTGTCTGGGTGCACGTCCGGGCCGCCGGGGCGTTGGGTGACGCCCACAGTCCAATTTGCGAAGAACCAGGTAACTGTCCGCAAGTGCCTAGGCTATTGAGCTACCGTTTGCCGCTGTGGACAAACTGGGACTTCTTGTAATTGGGCTTGCGGCCGCAATCGTCTGCGCGCCTATAGCAGGCGCCGACACCGGCGGTCCGTCGTTTCCCCAGTCCACAGGCGTATACGGAGCGCCAGTACCGCAGCAGCAAGGCTCAGATTGCGATCCAAATTACTCAGGCGCGTGCGTCCCGATCGCCAGTGATGTGGACTGTGCCAGCGGTAGCGGGAACGGCCCCGCCTACGTCCAAGGTCCCGTGACCGTGGTAGGCAATGACATCTACGATCTCGACCGAGATGGCAATGGGACTGGGTGCGAGTAGGTCAGGCTCCGAACTGTCGGATGACGTTGCGCGAATTGCACATTGACGCGCATCGATCACGAACGGCCGCGTGTCCTGTGACCGGTCCGCCGTAACGCCGGTGTCGGCACACTCCCGTGAATTGGTGCGTGGATCGGCGCGGCTACCGCAGCAGTGATCCGAGCAGTAACAGCGCGCCGAACAGCACCTCAAACACAACGACCGCTAGCACGGCGATGAGGGCGCCCTTGGCGAATCGGTAATGCCCATCGGCGGGGATTAGCGCGGCCACACCTGCGACCAGTGCGGGAAATAGCGGCGCGAACGGCCAATAAACGCCCATTGTCAGGAATACCGACGCGAGCCCGGTGAAGAAACCTGCCAGCAGCACTGTCGGTCGCTGGTCAGGCGCCACTCCAGACTGTTCCGCTTCCGCAGTCATTGCTAACCAACCACTTTCACGATCAACCCGGCTACCCCGAACACCGCAGCCGGAATAAGGCCGACGAGCGGCGTGAGAATGGCCCCAACTGCGTAGCACCGGATGCTGTCGGCTGTGGCCCGCCGGAACGCCACGATGCCGGCACCAAGGACGGCTGCCTGAATGATGCACACCGTCGCCCATGCGACGATAGCTCCCTCAGTAGCGATGAGCGCGTAGACGGCTAACGCCCACAGCGCTCCGCCGGCAATCGCGCCGACGACGGTCGCGCGCACCCAGTCGATCGTTGGAGTCATGGCGCCAGGCTCTCGCATTCGTGGATTCTAAAGAGCGTCGTCATGAGCCGGGGAGAAACTCGTCACCCTGCAGTGGCGTGTAGACCCGCACGGTCGGGGCGTCGGCAGCTGGGCCGAACGCAGTGAAGTTCCCGGGTGGCACGATCGACATCGGCGGTGCGATCGGGACAGCTGCGGGATCTTCCGGAAAGGGTGGAAGCGGTTGGACCACTTGTGGAACCACGCTGTTGAAGCTCTCGACGACGCGGAGGTCTCCCACGTCTTTGTCGAAAGGCAGGCCTGTCAGTGGGCCAGCGGCGTTGTCGAAGAATGTCGGCCCTTCCTGCAGTAGCGTGGTGGTGGTACCACCCCGATCGCTGTATATCTCCAGCGCGGGGAAGGTGGTCACGTCGTCGCCGCCGACAAGCGGTCCGTTGTCCGACGGTGCAATGCCTAATGTTCCGTTGACGCTGATGCCAGAACCTTTCGCGAGGTCCTGCCCTCCGGGGGAGAACGGGTCCGCGGCGTTGTAGTGAATGAGGACAGAACCGTTCGATTGCTGCACTGCGCCGATAGACGGCGTGCCGGTGCGCACCTCGCTGGTATCGGCGTTGATCGACGGGTTCTGGCGCGCCACGACAATGCCGTTGTCGAAGTCGGTGTAGATCGTGACTCGAGAGTCTTCCGGTCCAGCGGCAGGGGAGAACCCGCGATTGTCGCCAAGATTGTTGTCATAGGGCGGTATTCCGATCGTCGGTGCCCACACGTCCTTGTTCGGAATGAAAAGGTTAGTGCGCACGACCCCTTGGCCGGGGACCGGCTCGATACGTGCCACGACAATGTTCGCCGGCATTCCCTTGTTCTTTGGGTCATAACTGTGAGGGTCAAGGATTGATGCGGTGCGCCAATCACTCCCATTGGCCGGATCGCGACCGAACACTTCACGAAATGCTCTGATTTGATTGGCCTGGCGGTCAGCTTCGGAGGGCACCTCGTCGCCGGGTTCGGGCCCTTCATAGAAGGCATCGACGCCGTTCTGCGGGCTCTCCGGCACGTCGCCGAACCGCCGATCGTTTCCGAGCGCCTGGTACTCGCCACCGATGGTGCGGATGTTGCCGCCGACGAGGCTCAATTCGGCGTTGGCGCGGGTGACGACGTCGGCGAGGTCCGACAAGCCCTTCTGCACGATCGGCATAAGCATCAGCTCTCCGGTCTCGCCTCGCGGAACGCTACCGGCGGCTGCGACAACCCAGTCGCGTATCGAGTCGAGGTCGCAGCGCCCACCGCTGACGATCCGCGCGGACTGGTCGACCTGCTGGGACAGTTGCTTGTCGAGAACGCCTAGGGCGCTGACGACGCGCTGATGATCGGCGTGCGCGTGCCCGTATGACGTGGAGGCGGCACCCAACCAGCGCTCTCCGGGGACAGCCTGGTCGAGGTCGGATCTGAGCCTGTCGAGATCCGAACTCCGGTCGTACGCCGACCCCGGTTGAGGGATGCCCTGACCGAACGTCATTCGCGCACTGGACCACGCCGTCATAAACGCTCCGAGTGCACTCACCCCTCCGCAACTCCCAGCATGGACCTCATTATCGCTTCGCCCAGCTACCCGCCCGAGCACCAATTTTCAGTGCCCCGATGCCTCCTACGGCACCACCAGGTCACTGTCCCGCAGATCGGTGATCAGCATGTGGCCCGGCGCGTGTCCGATGGCCAGCGGCGGGCGGGACTGCATGACCGCGGCCTGCGGGGTGACCCCGCACGCCCAGAACACCGGGATCTCCCCGGGGCGGACGGTCACCGGGTCGCCGTAGTCCGGCGCGGACAGATCGGCGATGCCCAGCGCGGCGGGGTCGCCGACATGCACCGGGGTGCCGTGCACCGACGGGTAGCGGGACGTGATCCGCACAGCGTCGGCCACCTGCTCCGGCGGCAGCGGCCGCATCGACACCACCAGCGGACCCCCGATCCGCCCCGCAGAGCGGCACGCCCGGTCGGTCCGGTACATCGGCACATTGACGCCCTCTTCGATGTGCCGCACCGACACTCCCGACTCCAGCAGTGCCGCTTCGAAACTGAAGCTGCAGCCGATCAGGAAAGCGACCAGATCGTCGGTCCAGTACTCGGTGGCGTCCGTCGTCTCGGTGACGAGCTCGCCGTCGACGTAGACGCGGTACGCCGGGATGTCGGTCCGCACATCACCGTCGACCAGCAGCGGCCCCGCGAGCTGGCCCGGCTCCAGTACGTCCAGCACCGGGCACGGTTTCGGGTTGCGCTGCGCGAACAACATCAGGTCGAATGCGTAGTCCCGCGGCACCGCAATCAGATTCGCCTGCGCGTACCCCGCCGACCAGCCGGCCGTCGGGGTCACCAGGCCGTCGCGGAAACGTCGCCGCGCCTCCGCCGGCGAGATCATGGCCACGTTCATTGCCGTCCCTCCCGTCAGACCCATGTCAATCGCACCTCGGCGCCCGGACGAAGCTGCGCCGCACGGTCCACGTCCTCGTCGACCAGCACCCCGGCCACCGGGTAGCCGCCGGTGACCGGATAATCGGCGAGAAAGATGACCGGCTCGCCACCCGGCGGCACCTGGATGGCGCCGAGTCCGGCTCCCTCGCTGGGCAGTTGGCGTCCCGGGTCGCGCATCCGGACACCGGGTCCGTGCTGGGCGACGAGGCGCGCGCCGACCCGGCTGGCCCTGTCCGACACCTGCCACGTGGTAGCGACCAAGTCGTCGGCGTCGGCCAGCCAGTCGTCGCGCGGCCCCCGATGCACCCGCAGCGTGGCTTGCTCCGCGCCCACCGGTGCGATGGGCGCGAAATCCGTTGCCGGAAGCGGGAGAAAGTCGGTGCCGATGTTCAGCAGATCACCGGCGCGCAGCGGCGCAGGTCCGATGTCGGCGAGCGTGTCCCGGCTGCGTGAGCCGAGGACCTCGGTGCAGTCGATGCCGCCGCGCACCGCGACGTAGCAGCGCAGCCCGGTGCGAGCGGGCCCCAGCTCGATGACGGTGCCCGCCGGAATGTGGTGGCGGGTGTTGTGGCCCAGCGGTTTACGGATGGGACCCGATAGGATGTCGACCTCGGCGCCGGTGACGGCGAAGACGAGGGGGCTGCCTGCCCGGAACGTGAGGCCACCGAGGAGGACCTCCAGCGTGGCGGCGTCATTCGGGTTGCCGACCAGACGATTGGCCAGTGCGTGCGAGCGGCGATCTGCCGCGCCGGCGCCGCCGATGCCCATCGCGGCATGCCCGGGGCGCCCCTGATCCTGGACGGTGGTCATCGGGCCGCCGTCCACGATCTCCAGCCGGCCGCCGCCCGTCATTTGTCCACCGCCACGAACTGCACCAGGGCGCCCGGGCGCAGTAGCGCCGGCGGGTCGTTGACGAGGTCGAACAGCCGGAGCTCGGTGTGCCCGATCAGCTGCCAACCGCCGGGCGAGGCCGTCGGGTAGATGCCGCTGAACTCGTCGGCCAGTCCCACCGACCCGGCCGGGATGCTCGCGCGCGGTTCGTCGCGGCGCGGTACCACGAGCGGAGTGTCCTGGCGGACAAGGTATCCGAAGCCGGGAGCGAACCCGGTGAACGCGACTCGCCACGGCTGCGCGGTGTGCGCGGCGACCACCTGATCGGCGGTCATTTTAGTCAGGCGTGCCACCTCGTCGAGGTCCGGGCCGTCGTAGATAGTGGGTACCTCGACCACCTCACCCGCGGTGGCGGCGACCGGCGCGGGGGACAGCCGGCTGATCGCATCGCGCACGGCGGCAAGGTGTTCGGGACCGGTGGCCGACACGTAGACGGTGCGTGCCCCCGGCGCCACGTCCACCACGTCCAGTCCGGCCGCCTCGATCGCGGTTGACCACGCCAGCACCTCGTCGGCGTCGTCGACTTCGACCAGCAGGGCGCGGGCGCCGTAGGGGAGGAGTCTCATGCGGGGCGGTCAGCTCCACAGCTGGGAGAGGCCGCTCAGCGAGTTCCAGCCCAGGTACAGCGTCAGCAACCACACTGCGAGGCCAACGATCTTGAGCCACATCGGATAGCGGTATCCGCCCATCAGGTCGCGGCGCACCCAGGCCACCCACAACACCACGGTGAACCCGATCGGCAGGATGAGCCCGTTGAAGGCGCCCGCGAACACCAGCAGCGTCACCGGCGCCGCGCCGAGAATGACGAACAGCACGGCGCTGAGCGCGATGAACCCCACCGTCAACAGGTTCTGGCGGCGGCGTGAGGTTTTCGACGACGTGAGGAACGAGACCGAGGTGTACGCGGCGCCGATCACCGACGTGATGGACGCGGCCCACAGGATGACGCCGAAGATGACCCCGCCGGCGGCGCCGAGCGCGTACTCGAACGCCGACGCCGTGGGGTTGTCGCTGGCGAGGCTGACACCGCTGGCGGTCACGCCGAGGATCGCCAGGAACAGCAGGGCCCGCATGATGCCGGTGACGATGATGGCGTACATCGAGCCCTTGGTGATGCGGCCGACGTTCTCCGGCCCGGTGATGCCGGTGTCGAGCAGGCGATGAGCGCCCGCGTAGGTGATGTAACCGCCCACGGTGCCGCCGACGATCGTGGTGATCGCGAGGAAGCTGATCTGCTCGGGCAGCACGGCGTTGCGCAGCGCCTCGCCCAGCGGTGGGCGCGACACGATCGCGGTGTAGGCGGTCATGGCGATCATCGCGACGCCGAGGACGACGACGATCCGGTCGAGCGCGACGCCGGCCCGCTTGCTCAGGAAGATCGCGATGGCGATGAGCGCCGAGACCGCGCCACCGATGCGGGGGTCGAGTCCGAACATTGCGTCGGTGCCGAGCCCCGCGCCGCTGGTGTTGCCGATGTTGAACACCAGTCCGCCCACGACCACCAGCACGGCCAGCGCGTAGCCGATCCCGGGCAGCACCTTGTTGCCGAGTTCGTGGGCGCGGATCCCGGCCACCCCGATCACCCGCCAGACGTTCATCTGGACCGCGAAGTCGATGACGATCGACGCGAGGATCGCGAATGCGAACGCCGCGCCGAGTTCGACCGTGAATTCCGTGGTCTGGGTGATGAACCCCGGCCCGACCGCGCTGGTCGCCATCAGGAACATCGCCCCGAGCAGCGCGGTCTTGGCGGGTTCCGACGGCTTGGGAGCCGTGTCGACGGACGGGTTGAGTGGTGGTCCTTCGGGAGTGGCCATGTGTCGAATCCTCACCGTGGCTGGAACGGGGCTTTCCCGCTTGTGGCGTCCTGCCGATCGTCGACCGCCGGTATTGCGCCTCCGTTACGCCCGCAATACAGATTGTTCAACAATCCCCATGTTCACACGTACCCTAATCTGGGGCGATGGGCCCTGTCCACGGTTTCGACGAAGCATTACGCGCGCTGGAGAACTCCAGGCCGCGGGTTGTGCTGTCGTCGTCGTCTGACCGCGCCGCCGACGTGATCCGCGAGCACGTCGCCGCCGGGCTGTTCCGTCCCGGTGCCCGGTTACCCGAGGAGCCGATCGCCGAATCGCTCGGCATTTCCCGCAACACCCTGCGGGAAGCGCTCAGTCAGCTGATCGGCGAACGGTTGCTCGACCGGATCCCGAACCGCGGCGTGTTCGTCCGTACTCCCTCGGTCGCCGAACTGCGCGATATCTACCGGGCCCGCCGCGTCATCGAACCCGGATGCCTGCGGCTGCTGCCCAAGGACGCCGACGTCTCCGATGTCGTCGCCGCCGTAGCCAGTGGTCGCGCCGCGCTCGACGCCAACGACGGCGACGCGGTCGCGTCCGCAAATCAGCGGTTCCACCGGTCGGTGGTCGCGCTGGCCGCCAGCCCGCGGCTGGACATGGAGATGAGCCGACTGCTCGCGGAGATGCGGCTGGTGTTCTTCCGCGCCGGGCCCGCCGAGGATTTCCACGGCCCCTATGTGGAACGCAATGAGGAGATCGCCGCTGCGCTGGCCGACGGCCGGGGACGGGCGGCCGCCGATCTGCTGGACCGTTACCTCGTGACCGCCGAGCAACATCTGCTGTCCGCGTACCCGCAGACCGACTGATAAGGGCGCGATGAATTCCGGGAGTCGGGAGGGTCGGCATGGTCATGACCAACCAACAACCGGAGATCGCGCACCGCGAGCCCCAGCCGTACGCCGCGATCGGCGGCACCGTCACCATGGACCAGGTCGGTGCGATCGCTGACAGGTTTCCCGAGGTGTTCGACGCCGTTGCACGGCACGGACGGGCGCCCAGCGGTGCGCCCTTTCTGCGGTACCGCGTGATCGACATGGACCGCGAACTTCACATCGAGGCCTGCGTCCCGATCGATGGCCCGATGCCGGCAGATGATGCCGTATCGACCGACACACTGCCCGGCGGGCGCTACGCCGTGGTCACCCATCGCGGCCCTTTCGACGGTCTGGTCGACGCCACGGCCCGACTGCTGGACTGGGCCAACGATGAAGGTCTGCACTGGGATTCGACAGCATCCGGCGACGGTGAGGTGTGGGCGGGCCGCGTCGAGATCTACGAGACGGATCCCTCGACCGAACCCGACCCGGCGAAATGGGAGACGACGCTGGCGTTCAAACTGGCCGACTGAACCCTCACGCGATGCGCTGCCGGGCGTGCAGCATTCGCCGAAATTGCGGCCGTGGTGGTCGATGGGTTTCGTTACGCTCAGCGCATGGGAACGGGGCTGTCTGCGCGGCATAAGCTTCTCGTCGAGGGGCGGCACGATTGGGTGAAGCTCTGGGACGTTCACCGCCACGTTGCCGAGGAAAGCTCAGCAGAAACCTTGGCTGAAGTTCAGAACAAAGCCGTCGGCCTTGTCAGGTCATTGATCAGCGAAGGGTTGGCCGAAGTCGGCGACCTACGCGACCATGGCGCACGATTCGAGCCGTGGACGTCGACGTTAGACGAGTCGATTCAGCGGATACGCGCTGCATACGTCGACCATTTCGATGATCGTGCCGGGTGGCCCGGGACGCTGTGGCTGCGAATTACTGACGAAGGCAAGCGTATTGGGCTATCGCACCAGTCCGCCTACCAGCGTTGGATAACTGAGCTCCGCGCGCAAGGCCGGGAGGATGAGGCGTTACCGCCTGAGTTCCAGCCGCTTGAATGACGTTCACAGAGCCTCCGCGCCGCCCCATGCACTGCGCTCCGCCTCTGGCAGCGGCTCGTCAAAGTCCAAGGGAACGGTCAGATGTGGTAACTGGCCGAATATCCGTGCGGCAAGCTGCAACGGAACAAGCTTTGCGACGGGCCGCCCACGGTTGGTGATTGTCACCGACGCGCCGGTCCGCTCGACCTCGGCCAAGATCCGGCTCCACTGGTTCTTGGCTTCGGTGCTGGTGACCGTGCTCTCCATGCAGTCACGATAAAGCTGCGTCGGCTGATCGCGCTAGCAAGAAACTGATCGATTCCGCACGCCGGTCCGCTCGCGGGGCTGGCCGACTGAGACTCACGCGATGCGCTGCCGGTTGAACTCCCGGGAGAACGTCGCCGCCAGCTCGTCGGCTCGGCGGTGATACTCGACCCCGTCAAGCATGCTGTCGCCCAACGCATATCGCGACGCCAGCCGCGCCAGCGCGTCAGCGCCCTCGTTGAGCGGCTCGCCCCGGTGACCCTTGACCCACACCGGGGTGATCCGGTCGCGGTCCTCGCGGATCATCTGCTGGGCCCGCACCAGTCCCGGGGTCTTGCCACTCTCGCGGTATATCGCATACCCCTCGGGGAGCACGTCGTCGCCGTCCCGCCACCGCTGCACCATCTCCACGGCGAGCCTGCTGTCGCTCAGCACCGTGATGTCGCGTCCACGTAGCTTCTGCACGGCAGCCCCGATCGCCCGCAGCTCGGCGACCAACACCACCTGTGGGCCGATCAGCTTCGTCGAATGCCGCAGACCCTGCATGCCGTACTCACCCGACGAGGCGAGCCACCCGTAGCCGGTGAACTTGCCCCGCACCGAACCGTCCGTGGCGACGCACACCGGCGCGGGCGCCGTCACCTCGCGCAGCCCCGCCCAGGCCCGGCGCATCAGCTCCTCGTCGGAGAGCCTGGCCCGCTCGATCCAGACACCCGGCATCAGCAGCGCCACCTCGTCCCGCAGCGCCCACAGCGTGCTCCGCGCGGGCACCTGCACCAGAAACCGGATGCGCTCCGCGGCCGACGTCTCGCGAATGCGACTGATGGCATCGAGGGTCGCCGTGTCGGCGGACTCCGCCTCCACGGTGCCCGACCAGCGCTGCGCGTCGGAGCTCGCCGAGTACGCGAACACCGAGCGGCCGCAGCCGCGCACCGCGAGCGCCACCGTCGTCATCGGGCGTGAACGCGCCGACACGATGTCGACCGGTCGGGGCATGACGTGCGGTTTCGGTGCCATATCCGTCTCCTCCCAGGGGGACGTCACTGTATGGCGAAGGTCTGACATCACAGGGGTCCGACCGTGCGCGACGGCGCGACCGGCCCGAAGTCGATAGGCTCGCGAGGGTTGCCGACGTGCGTATGAGCGGCGCTTGCGAACTGTGAGGAACGAAGTCCATGCCGGTCGAGCGGTGTCCTGCGGAGGCGTCCGACGCCACGACGGAACCTCTGTCGACCCCCGCCACCGCGGCCGCCCCTCCTTCGCGGACCCGCCGCCGCAGGCTCCTGCTGGCCGCCGTCGCGGTGCCCTTCGCGCTGCTCGTGAGCGCGTATCTCGGTGACCTTCTCTACAGCTGGAACAAGGTGCCCCGGGGCGTCACCGCGGCGGGCGTACCGATCGGCGGCCTATCACTGGGCGACGCCGAGGACCGGCTGCGCACCGACCTCACGCCGCGCACGACGCAGCCGGTCCCCGTCACCTTCGGCGACGATCGCGGCGAGATCGACCCCGCGTCCGCGGGCCTGGAGGTCGACTGGCGCGCCACCGTCGAGCAGGCCGGCGCCGAACCACTGAACCCGATCACCCGCGTCTCGTCCCTGTTCGGCACCCGCGAGATCGGCGTCGTCTCCACCGCGGACGACGCGGCGCTGACGGCCGCCCTGGAACAGCTGGGCGAGGTGGTCGCCAAGGACCCGGTCGAGGGCACGGTGCGCTTCGACGGCCGGGAACCGGTGGCCGTCGACCCGGAAGCAGGCCGCCGGCTCGACGTCGACGCCGCCGCGGAACTGCTCAAGCGCGACTGGGTGAGCGGGACAGCCGTCGATCTGCCGATCAGCGAAATCGCCCCCGCAACAACATCTTCGGATGTCGAGGCGGCCATCGACGACGTCGCGGCCCCGGCGGTGTCCGGTCCGCTCGTCATCGTCGGCGACGACGACACCCGCGCAGTCATCTCCGAACGCGTCATCGCCGCGGCCATGAGTTTCGGCATCGACGACGGCGACATCGTGGCCACCGTCGATGAGGCCGTCGTCGCCGAGGATGCCCGACCCCAACTCGCCGCCTCGGAAACCCCGCTACGCGACGCCACCATCGACTTCACCGCATCCCCGCCGGCCAAGGTGCCCTCACAGGACGGCCGCCGCATCGACTACGACGCCACCCTGACCGACCTGCTCGATGTGCTGACGAGCACCGAAGACCGCGAGCTCACCGCGGTCTACGTCGACGAGCCGGCCACGTTCACCACCGCGGACATCGACGCCCTCGGTCCCGTGGAGGTCATCGGCGAATTCCAGACCTCCGGGTTCGCCGGCGACTCCGGGGTGAACATCAAGCGTGCCGCGGGCGCGATCGACGGCATCGTCGTCGCACCGGGGGAGACGTTCAGCCTCAACGCCGCCACCAACCCGCGCACCCAGGCCAACGGCTACGTCGAGGCCGGCGTCATCATGTACGGCCGACCGGACCGGGGTGTCGGCGGCGGCGTCTCCCAGGTGGCCACCACGCTGTTCAACGCCGCGTACTTCGGCGGCATGGAACTCGTCGAGCACCAGGAGCACAGCTACTACATCAGCCGCTACCCCGCTGGCCGCGAGGCGACGGTGTCCGGCAACGACATCGACGTCAAGTTCCGCAACGACGGCCCGACCCCGGTGCAGATCCAGACCGTGTGGACGTCGAGTTCGGTCACCGTCCGGTTGCTCGGCATCAAGCGCTACGAGGTGTCGTCCTCGCAAAGTTCGCGATCGGCCCCGACCAGCCCCAACACCATCACCATCCCGGACGGCGAAACCTGCAGCGCCAGCAGCGGCGCACCGGGATTCACCATCACCGACACCCGCACGCTGACCGACATCGCCACCGGCGACACCCGATCGGAATCCCACACCGTGCGCTACGACCCGATCCCCATCGTGGTGTGCGGGGGCTGAGGCTCAAGTCACCCCGAAAGCCGCGCATTTCCTCGACTGGCGTTGGATGATCGCACCGACGTGAGGAGTGCCCATGGGAAGCCCGACGACCAGAACCGTGGCGGAGATCCGCGGTGCCCTGGAGCACTGCTACGACGCGTTCGACGCGCTGTGCGCCGACCTCTCCGAGGACCAGTGGCAGGCGCAATCTCTGTGCCCGGACTGGACGGTCCGCGGCGTCGTCGACCACGTCACCAGCATCGAGGCCGTCATGGCCGGGTGGCTGCCCGATGACGCCACCACCCCGCCCCCGTTCGAGAAGGCCGGGGAGTTCCTCGCCGACGACACCCCGTACCCCGAGAAGGTCCGCGCCGTCTACGACCGTCGGCGCGCCGACCTGGCCGCGCTGACCGACGAGGACCTCGCCCGGCCGTCCTGGATGCCCGTCGGCCCCGGCACGTACGGCCGCTTCCTGGCGATCCGGGTGTTCGACTTCTGGGTGCACGAGCGCGACATCGCCACACCACTGGGCCTGTCCACCGACGACGGCGGCATCGCCGCCGAGCTGGCCCTGGCCGAGGTGGAGAACTCGCTCGGCTACATCCTCGGCAAGAAGGTCGGCGTGCCCGACGGCAAGAGCGTCACCATCGATCTCACCGGACCACTGGCCCGTCAGCTCCACGTGGCCGTCGACGGGCGGGCGGCCAGGGTCGACCACCTCGAGAGCCCAGACGTCACCGTGACCACCGATTCGACGACGTTCATCCAACTCGCCTGCGGGCGCATCGATCCGCAGGCCCAGATCGATGCGGGAAAGATCAGCTGGACCGGCGACGGCGAACTGGGTGACCGCACCGCCCGCAATCTGAGGTTCACGATGTGAATGACGAATCACCCTGTCTCCGTTGACTTCCACTTCGACATCATGTGCCCCTACGCGTATCAGACGTCGCGGTGGATCCGCGAGGTCCGCGACCTGACCGGTCTCGAGGTGAACTGGCGCTTCTTCAGCCTCGAGGAGATCAACCGTCAGGAGGGCAAGAAGCACCCGTGGGAGCGGGAGTGGTCCTACGGCTGGTCGATGATGCGCATCGGTGCGCTACTGCGCCGGAACTCCATGACCGACGTCGACGCCTGGTACGAGCGGGCGGCCCGCGCCTTGCACGTCGAGGGGCACAAACCCCACGAAAAAGCCGTCGCCCGACACCTTCTGGACGAACTCGGCTTCGACCCGGCCCAGGTGGATCAAGCCATCGCCGACCCGACAACGGGCGAAGAAGTGATGGCCGACCACAACCGTGTCGTCGATGCCGGCGGCTACGGTGTGCCCACGTTGTTCTTCCCGGACGGGCAGTGCCTGTTCGGGCCCGTGCTCATCGACCCGCCCACCGGTGATGCGGCGGTGCGGCTGTGGGACGCCGTGGCCGCCTGGACGGAGTTCCCGCACCTCTACGAGCTCCAGCGCCCGAAGACGCCCGACGATCAGCAGGCGATCACCGAGACGTTCCGCCCGTACCTGGAAGCCAGGGACTGGGTGTCGATCAACCGCGGCAAGGTCATCACCTTCGACGCGAAGTAAGGTTCGCGGCATGTCTACCAGTGCCGCTGGACCACTCGCCGGTGTCCGTGTCATCGACCTGACCGCCGTCGTCGCGGGACCGTACTGCACCCAGATCATGGCCGACATGGGCGCCGACATCGTCAAAGTCGAGTCCCCACAGGGAGATAACGCGCGCTACATCTCGGTGGGCCCGGAGCCGGGCCGCAGCGGCGTGTTCACCAACGTCAACCGGGGCAAGCGCAGCGTCGTGCTCGACCTGCAGACCGACGAGGGCAAGCAGGCGCTGCGCGCACTCGTCGCCCAGGCCGACGTGTTCATCCATTCGATGCGCGCCGCCGCGATCGCGCGGCTTGGATTCGACTACGACGCCGTGGCCGCGCTCAACCCCGAGATCGTCTACACGAACTGCTACGGATACGGACGCGGCGGCCCGTACGCCGCCCGGCCCGCCTACGACGACACCATCCAGGCCGAGTGCGGACTGGCCGCTGTGCAGGAAGAGCTCACGGGCACAGCCGGTTACGTCGGTTCCATCATGGCCGACAAGGTGTGCGGGCTGACGGTCCTCTACGCGACGATGATGGCGCTGTTCCACCGGGCGCGCACCGGTGAGGGCCAGGAAGTCGAAGTGCCCATGTTCGAGACGATGGCGTCGTTCATGTTGGTCGAGCACGCCAACGGCGCGATGTTCGACCCGCCGCTGGGGCGCGCACTGTATCCGCGCACCGTCGCCAGAAACCGGAAACCCTACGAAACCCGCGACGGCCACGTCGCCGCGCTGATCTACAACGACAAGCAGTGGCACGCGTTCGTCAACGCGGTCAAGCCGGCCTGGGCCACCGAGCGGTACGCGACGATGGCCGGCCGCGCGGCGGACATCGACACCGTCTACGGGTTGGTGGCCGAGGTGCTGCGGGAAGGGACGACCGCGGAGTGGCTCGAGCTGTTCGAGCGGCTCGAGATCCCGGCGTCCCCGGTCCGCACCACCGACGAGCTGTTCACCGATCCGCACCTCGACGCGGTCGGGTTCTTCGAAGACATCGCGACTGAACACGGCGCCGTGCGATTCCCCGGGGTGCCGACGCGGTTCTCCCGCACGCCGGGCCGCGTGCGGGGCAATGCCCCCGCACTGGGGGCCGACACGGACGAGGTGCTCGCCGAGATCGGCTTGCCCCGACCGCGTTGAGACTGCGCTGGCGGCGAGTGCCACTCGCACGGCGGCGCCGCCAGCGCAGTATCGATCGCCATAGCCACCCACGCATAGATTGCGGACAATTCAATTGCGCACTACACTTGCGGCGTGCCCGCGGCCCGCCTCGACGATCAGCTCTGCTTCGCCCTCTACACGGCGTCGCGGACGGTCACTGCCGCCTACCGGCCGGTGCTCGACGATCTCGGCATCACCTATCCGCAGTACCTGGTGCTGCTGGTGCTCTGGGAAGAGGGCCGCTGCTCGGTCGGGCACCTGGGGGAGCGCCTTCACCTCGATTCGGGCACGCTCTCGCCGCTGCTGAAGCGCCTGGAAGCCGTCGGCCTGGTGGCCCGGCAGCGCTCCGTCGACGACGAGCGCCGCGTCGAGGTGACCTTGACCCCGGCCGGCGAACAGCTGGAACAGCGCGCGGCCTGCGTGCCCGAACGTCTGCTGGCCTCGTCCGAGGTCTCCGAGGCGGATCTCGCGGCGCTGCGCGATGCACTGAAAACCCTTGTTCACCAACTGGATATGACGAAAGGACACGACAGATGAACGCGCTGTACACCGCTGAGGCCCTGGCGACCGGAGAGGGCAGGGACGGCCACGGCCGCACCTCGGACGGCAAAGTCGATGTGGCATTGAGCATTCCGAAGGAGATGGGCGGTTCCGGAGTCGGCACCAATCCCGAGCAGCTGTTCGCCGTCGGGTACGCCGCCTGCTTCCACTCCGCGTTGCGGTTGGTCGCTCGTCAGCAGAAGGCCGACGTGTCCGACTCGGCCGTCGGCGCCAAGGTGGTCCTCGGATCCACCGACGACGGCGGCTTCGGCCTGGCCGTCGAACTCGAAGTCACGCTGCCCAACGTGGACCACGACACCGCGCAGAAGCTCACCGAGGCCGCGCACGAGGTGTGCCCCTACTCCAACGCCACCCGTGGCAACATCGACGTCACGCTGACGGTCACCGACGACTGAACCTTCGGGCGTTTGCCTCGGGCCGTCGCAAATGGCAGTCTCTGCCAAGCGCGTCCGCTGCCGCGCCACGTCGCAGTGATCGGTGTCGCGGCGAGTTATCGCAGGCAGAATCGCTGATGATGTTTCGAAAGCTGTAATCACCTCGGCAATGGCATTGCCGTCAATTCGCCGTCGAGCCGGTCTACTATCCTTTGCCATGCACTCGAATGGGGTGAGCGCACACCCCATACAGGACGAACCGGAGAGCCCGGTCGAGCTCGTGCAGACCCTGCTGGGCTTCCTTCGTCGCCGCCTTGGCCTCGACACCGCATGGTTGTCCTCGTTCGACGAGGGCATGGAAGTCATCGAGATGGCCGACGGCGGCATCGAGGGGCAGTGCATTTCCCCTGGCCTCCGGTGGGTTCTGTCCGACTCGTACTGCGTCCGCGTCATCGACGGACGCCTGCCTGCGGTCATCCCGGACACCGCCGCCAACCAGACCACCGCGCTGCTGCCGATCACCCGCCAGCTGGGCATCGGCGCCTACGTGGGCGTACCGGTGCTCGGACCCGGCGACGTGGCGGTGGGCATGGTGTGTGTCATGGGTGCAGGTGCCAAGCCCGATCTGGTGGACAAGGACCTGCGCATGGTCAGTCAGGTCGCCGAGCTCATCGGGACCCTGATCGACTCGTCGGACGGCAGCGCAGACGCGACCGCTGCCCAGCGTGCGGCCATCCGGCGAGTGGTGGCCGAAGGCGACTTCGAAGTGGTCTTCCAAGCGGTCCACGATGCCGCGACAGGCAGGGTCGTCGGCGTCGAGGCGCTCGCCCGCTTCCCCTGCGAACCCTTCCGGCCCGACCTGTTCTTCCAACAGGCGGGCCAGCTGGGTCTGGGCGTCGAACTGGAAACCGCCATCGTCAAGCGCGTTCTCGCCAAGGTTCCGCTTCTACCCGACGCTGTGTTCGTGGCGATCAACATCTCGCCCGCAGCGGCACTGCACGCCCCGTGGGCCGACCTTCTCGTCGACGTCGACCCGGCGCGCCTCGTCCTGGAGATCACCGAGCACGACGCCGTCCCCAACTACGGCGCACTCGACGATGTACTGGAGACCTGCCGCGCCCGAGGTATGCGTATCGCGGTCGACGACGTCGGCGCCGGTTTCTCCTCGTTCTCGCACGTTCTCGAGTTGGCGCCCGACTTCGTCAAGATCGACCAGTCGATCATCCGCCACATCGACGTCGACGATGCCCGGCGCAGGCTCGCGCAGGCCATCGCCGAGTTCGCCGGGCAGATCGGCGCGACCGTGATCGCCGAGGGTGTGGAGAGCCAGGGCGAACTCGACGCGCTGGTGGCCGCCGGCATCACGTTGGCGCAGGGGTATTTCCTCAGTCGGCCCAAGCCGTACACACACGGCTTTCCCGCCGCCACTGTCACCGCGGCCACCTCAGATCCGTTGCCCGCCACCATCAATCTGCTCGGAGAGCGCCGGTTTGATCTGGCACTGGCCCATTCACCCATCGGGATGGCGGTCGTCGGTCTCGACGGCTCCTTCCTGCGCACGAACCGGGCGCTGCGATCGATGCTCGGCTACAGCCGAAAAACACTGGAGAGCCTCACTTTTCAGGAGATCACCCATCCCGACGATCTCGAATCCGACCTGGCGCTGCTCGCCGAATGCCTGGATGGCCGCCGGCGGTCGTACCGGATCGACAAACGCTACATCGCCGCCGACGGCCGCATCGTGTGGTGCGCGCTGACCGTCGTCGTCGTGCACGCGCCCCGCGACCAGCCTCGCTGCTTCGTCTCGCAGATCGTGGACGTCACCGCCGAACGCGCCCGGGAAGCGGAGCTGGTCCGTCGGGCGGCCACCGACCCGCTCACGGCCGTCGCGAACCGCTCCGCAGCCTGGAGTCGCCTGGAAGAACTCGACACGGCCGATCACGGCTATGGCGTCCTGTTCTGCGACATCGAGCGGTTCAAATCGGTCAACGACCGGCGCGGCCACCACGCCGGCGATCAGCTGCTGGTCGAGGTCGCCGGCCGGCTGCTGGCAGCCGTCGACGACGACGACCTGGTGGCCCGCTGGGGAGGCGACGAGTTCCTGGTCATCACCGATTCGGTCGAGGAGCACGGCCTGGCTCGCCTCGCCCAACGGATCACCGACCAACTGGACAGCGCACCCATCACGCTGGCCGACGGCGCCGAGATCCCGGTCGCGTTGACGATCGGCTTCGCCGCCCATCGGCCCGAGGACGGCCGCTCCATCGACGCCGTCCTCGACCTTGCCGACCAGGCCATGTACGAGCAGCGACGCACCGGAACCGGCGCCGGCCGCCGGTGGCGCGACCGCAGGCGCGCGCTGGGCTGACCACATCGCACCGGTAGCGTCCGTGTCATGACCGAGCCGGCTGAGGAAGCGCCCCTTCTCGACGGAGTGCGGCAGGCACTGGACACCGGGCATCCGCTGGATCTGCTCGGCATGGCCAGCCTGCTGATCGAAGCGACCCAGCCCGTTCCGGCGGCATTACTGACGTCGGACCACCCGCACGAGCGGGTCGACCTGGACCAACTCGTCGACAGTCTCGTCGGAGTGAAGGTCCCCGAGACGACCGCGCTGCTGACGGTGTTCGCGGAACTGCTCCACGACGGCGGCCTGCGCGGCCGCTGCCGTGACGAGGCCACCGCCCGACGCGACCACCTGCCCACGTGGCTCACCGACCTGACCCGCACGCAGGCCTACCGGGCGATCCGCATGACCCATGTGCTCGGTGACGGCGACGAGGTGCTCATCGGTGCGCGACTGGTGGGCGGCGATGAACTGACCTGCGCGGTGTTCATCGATCACGACGCGATGTCCGCCGTCAAAGACGCGTTCTTCGTGCCCGGTCCCATCGACGGCGTCGTTTCCGTTGCCTCGCAGCGCAACACGGATCCCGACCGCAGCTTCGTCGAGATGAGCCTCGCGGACGCGCGGGCCTGGATCCAGCAGGGGCCGGAGAATCCCCTGCTCTGGGCCGAATCGGACTCGTGGCCGGGATGCCGGCCGCTGCTGCGCTGGCTGGTCGGGCGACTCCCGGGTGGCGGCACCGAGTACCGGTCGCCGAAGTGGGATGCCGACGAGTTGAGCGCGGCGTTCTTCGCCTCCGAGCACGGGGCGGCGTGGGACAGTGGCGAGCACCACGATCTGCTGGTGGCGATCCTGGACGCGGCGGGCGATCCGCTGCGGTGGAGTGTGCCGCGCGTCGAACGGGTGCTCGGCCAACCGCACTACGACATTCCGGCGCAGATGGCGCTCAGGGCGCCTGCCCTGCTGCGCGCTTTCATCCCTTTTGCCCACGCGCGGAGCGGGATTCGAGACGAGCTCACCGCGGACGCACTCGCCGCGGTGGACGGCGTCGCACAACGACAGTGAGAGCGGGCACCCTCTGACGATCCAGGGCTTGCTACAGTCCGTGGCGAGGACGTCGGGAATCCGGTGTGAATCCGGGACTGACGCGCAACGGTATGGGCCTTCACCGGCCTGAGTCCGACCGCCGGCGTCCTCTGACAATGTCGGTTGACTCCGCGAATGAGTCTGACACCAAAGGAAATTCGTCGTGCGCTATTTCGCCGCGTTACTGCTCCTGTTGCTCACCTCCGTGGCATGCGCCCGAGACGACGACCCCGTCCCGGCGACGGGCGCCTCCGCTCCGCTGACCATCGACAACTGCGGGGTCGACGTTATCGTCGACGCGCCGCCGCAACGCGCGGTGTCGCTCAACCAGAGCTCCACCGAGATCCTGCTGTCGCTGGGGCTCGCCGATCGGATGGCCGGCACCGCCACCTGGACCGATCCCGTGCGCGACAACCTGGCCGCCGACAACGGCACGGTCGCACGGCTCGCCGAGAACAAGCCGTCGCTGGAGACCGTCCTCGACGCCGACCCCGATCTGGTCACCGCGTCGTTCGTGGGCACGCTCGGCCCGGGCGGTGTGGCCGAGCGCGCCGAACTGCAACAGCTGGGCGTGCCGACCTACCTGTCGCCCAGCGACTGCGAGGGCAAGGTCGCCAACAGCGAGGACGGTGCCCGCACCGCACCGCTGACCATGGACCTGATCTACCGCGAGATCACCGACCTGGCAGGCATTTTCGACGTCGGGGAACGCGGCGACCGGCTCATCGCGGAGCTGCAGCAGCGGCTCGCCGCCGCCAGTCCCGTCAACTCCGACGTGGACGCCGCGTTCTGGTTCTCCGACACGCAGACGCCCTACATGGCCGGCTGCTGCGGCTCACCCGGCATCATCGCCGCCGAGACCGGTCTGCGCAACGTGTTCGACGACACCGCAGACGAGTGGCCGCAGGTTAGCTGGGAGACCGTCGCCGACCGTGACCCCGACGTCCTGGTGCTGGCCGACCTGAGCCGACGCACCATCGACGGCGACGCACTCGATTCCAAAATCGGCTTCCTGGAATCGAATCCGGTCACCCGGCAACTCGATGCGGTCCGCGACAAGCGCTACATCGTCGTCAGCGGCGCCGACCTGAACCCGTCCATCCGCACCGTTGACGGCGTCGAGAAGGTCGCCGACGGTCTGAACCGGTTCGGTCTCACGGCTCCCAGGTGAGGACGCGACCCTGGCTGCTGCCCGGGCTGTGGGCCGTCGCCGGCGTGCTGCTCGTGCTGTCCGGGGCGGTGGCCATCACCATCGGCCCGGCCTCGATCTCGGTGCCCGACGTCTACGCCGTCGTCGTGCACCACCTGGGCGGGCCCGCCGCCGAGGTGTCCCGGCTGCAGGACGGCATCGTCTGGCAGCTCCGGCTCCCGCGGGCGGTGCTGGCGGCGCTGTGTGGGGCCGGGTTGGCCCTGTGCGGGGCGATTCTTCAGTCGCTGCTGCGCAACCCGCTGGCGGACCCGTTCGTGCTCGGGGTGTCGTCGGGGGCGTCGACCGGGGCCGTGCTGGTCGCCGTGCTCGGCGTGGGTGGCGGTGCGCTGACGCTGTCGGGCGGCGCCTTCATCGGGGCGGTGGTGTCGTTCGGGCTGGTGCTGTCGCTGGCGTACTTCGCCGGCGGCGGGACCGACCGGGTGGTGCTCGCCGGTGTCGCAGGCACGCAGTTGTTCTCGGCGCTGACGTCGTTCGTGGTGCTGTCGTCGGCCAACGCGGAACAGACCCGAGGTGTGCTGTTCTGGTTGCTCGGCTCGCTGTCGGGGGCGTCGTGGACCGATGTGCGGCTGTGCGGGATCGTCGTGGTGTTCGGGCTGGTGTGCTGCCTGCTGATGGCGCCGACCATGGACGCATTCGCGTTCGGCCAGGACACCGCGGCGACACTCGGGGTGTCGGTGCAGCGCACCCGCGCCGTGCTGCTGGTGCTGACGGCGTTGATGACCGCCACGGTGGTCGCCGCTGCGGGCGCGATCGGCTTCGTCGGCCTGGTGCTGCCGCATGCCGCCCGCTTCCTCGTCGGGCCCGCGCACGCCCGCCTGCTGCCGACGGTCGCGCTGCTTGGCGCGGTGTTCATGGTGTGGGTCGACGCGGTGGCCCGCACCGTGTTCGAACCGCAGGAACTACCGACGGGCGTCGTCACCGCGCTGGTCGGGGTGCCCGCCTTCGCGCTGATCCTGTTCCGCCGCCGGGGTGTGACACGGTGACGCTGCGTGCGCTCGACGTGACGTGGAGCCGGTCGGGCGCCGTGGTGCTCGACCGCGTGACGGTCGAGCCCACCCGCGGATCCGTGCTCGGACTGTTGGGCCCCAACGGATCCGGCAAGTCGTCGCTGCTGAGGCTGCTGGCCGGACTGGACCGTCCGAACTCCGGGCGCGTGGAGTTGCACGGTCGGCCGATCACCGACCTCGCGCGCAAGGTGGTGGCGCGCGAGGTGGCGATGGTCGGCCAGCACGCCGACACCGAACTCGACATCCACGTCGGCGACATCGTGCGGCTGGGTCGACTCCCGCACCGGCGGGTGCTCGGTGCCGATCCCGACGCGGACGCCGCCGTCCACGACGCGCTCGCCGCGACCGGGCTGACCGACATGGTGGATCGGTTGTGGCACAGCCTCTCCGGTGGTGAGCGCCAGCGCGTGCAGATCGCCCGCGCGCTCGCCCAGCAGCCCGGCGAGCTGCTGCTCGACGAGCCGACCAACCACCTCGACATCGCCCACCAACTCGAGATCCTCTCGCTGATCGGCACTCTCGACCTCACCGCGATCGTCGCGCTGCACGACCTGAATCTCGCCGCGATGTTCTGCGACGAGATCGTCGTCCTGTCCGGCGGCCGGGTGGTGGCCGCAGGGACGCCGGCCACGGTGTTGACCGAGGAGCTGATCGCCGAGGTCTACGGGGTGAGGTGCCGGGTGGGGTCCGACGGTGACGGCACGTTCATCCGCTACGAGCGACCCGCCATGCCCGCCATACCCGCCATTCCCGCCGAAACGGCATTCCAGCAGAGAAAGTTCGAGTAGCGGCCTGCTGGAATTCCGTTTCGGCGGGAATGGGCCGGCGGGAATGGGGGCCGCGGGAATGGGAGTCGAGGAGCAGGCGGTCGCCAGTCAGGGTGCGCGGTCTGTCCCGGTCACCTGGTCCACCAGCTCGCTGAGCTCCCGGTCGAGGTAGTACACCTGCCGCACCTGGATCAGGCGGTCCCGCAACAGATCCGGCAACGCCGGGCCTCCGTCGCGGATCACCGGCTTCAGGGCGATGGTCATGGCGTCGCTGGGCTCTCCGACGCCCAATCGGACGAATGCCGCGCTCAGTTCGTCGACGGTCAGAGCGCCGCGGCAATGCTCCACCACATCCCAAGCCACCGCGCTCAACTCGGAAGTGTCCACAGCTCATTGTCGTCCACCGAGGGCGTACCCGCTTGTCAAGCCGGGGGACCGAGGCGTGCGCGCCGGTCCGGACACCCACCCGTCGCCGGTTGTTCACCTTCTGCTCGCGATCTCCTCACCTTTCCGAGCCAAGCTCAGCCGTCCGATCGGCACAACTGAAGAGGGCGCGATGAGTGCGATGAGAAGATCGGCCGTGAGGCGGGCCGCAATGGTGGCCGCGATCACCGCACTGCTGCTGGCAGCGTGTTCCACCGCCCCGCAGGACGAGGCGCCGGGCGAACCCCGCCCCGAGCAGGCCCGCGCAACCTCACCGATCGAGTTCACCCTCCCCGACGCCGAGCGCTACCACCGCACCGCCACGTACCCGGTGTACCTCAACAAACCGGCCGAAGACCCCGTCCAGGCGGAGACCGTCGCCGAGATCTCGACCGTCACGCCCGACGGCAACACCGTCATCTACACCGACGCCGCCGCCAAACGCATCGGCTTCGTCGACGTCCGCGATCCGGCGAAACCCTTCGGGCTGGGCACGTTGTCGCTGACCGAACTCGGCGACGCCGACGACCAGCCCACCTCCGTCGCCGCCGTCGGTAAGTTCGTCCTCGTCGTCGTCGACACCACCGGCGGCGATTTCGCCAGCCCGAAAGGCCGCCTCGACGTCGTCCGCGTCAGTGACCGCACCCGCGTGCACAGCATCGATCTCGGTGGACAGCCCGACTCCATCGCCATCGCCAAGGACGGCTCGTTCGCCGCGATCGCCATGGAGAACCAGCGCGACGAGGAGTTCACCCCGCCCGGCGCGGAGGAAGGCGACCTGCCCCAACCGCCGACGGGCTTTCTGCAACTCCTGACCCTCACCGGCGCGCCCACCGGCTGGTCGGCCCGCCGGGTGGACTTCGACGTCGACGCCGCCCGCGCCGCAGGGCTGGACACTCCGGAAGACCTGGAGCCCGAGTACGTCAGCATCAACTCCCGCGGGCAGGTCGCCCTGTCGCTGCAGGAGAACAACGGCCTGGCCATCATCGACGGCCGCACCGGCGAGGTGCAGAAGATCTTCAGCGCGGGAACCCAATCGGTCGCCGGCATCGACACCGCGGAGGACGGCGCGGTCGACCAGACCGGTTCGATCACCGACACCCCGCGTGAACCCGACGCCATCGGCTGGATCGGCGACAACCACATCGCCACCGCCAACGAAGGGGACTGGAAGGGCGGCACCCGCGGCTGGAGCATCTTCGATGCCGGCACCGGCGAGGTGGTGTGGGACGCGGGCAACAGCGTCGAGCAGCTCGCGGTGCGCACCGGCATGCACATCGAAAGCCGCGCCGAATCCAAAGGTCCTGAGCCCGAGGGGCTGGCGATCACCGACATCGGCGGCCGGCCCACCGCACTGATCGCGTCGGAGCGCAGCAATTTCGTCGCGGTGTACGACGTCAGCGACGTCTCAGCACCGGCGTTCCGCCAGATCCTGCCCACCACACCCGGCCCCGAGGGCGTCCTGCCGATTCCGTCGCGCGAGCTGCTGGTGATCTCGTCGGAGGCCGACGACGCCGAGGCCCGTGTCCGCGCGTCGGTGAACGTCTACGGCTACGGCGACCGATTCGCCCGTGTCACACCGTCGTTCCCGTCCATCGTGTCCGGCGACGTCGACGACGCACCGATCGCGTGGGGTGCGCTCGGCGCCCTGTCGGCCGACCCGCAGGACGAGAACCGCCTCTACACCTCCACCGATAACGCCTACGGGCCCTCGCGGATCCTCGGCATCGACACCACGAAGACACCGGCGCTGATCGACACCCGGCTGCCGATCACCGACGGCGGCAACGCCGTCACCCTCGATGTCGAAGGCGTGGCCGCCAGACCCGACGGTGGCTTCGTGCTGGCCGTGGAAGGCGAGGAGGGCCCGGGCAATCAGCTAGTCTTCGTCGCCGCCGACGGCGCCGTCGAGAAGAAGGTGTCGCTGCCCGGGGACGTTGCGAGTGGGCTCGGTGGCCAAGGCTTGGAAGGTGTTGCAGTCGAGGGTGACTCGGTCTGGGTGGCGCTGCAGCGCGAGGTCAAGACCGATCCCGAGGGTGTGGTGCGGCTGGGTCGCTTCACCCCTGCCGACAACACCTGGGAGTGGTTCGGCTACCAGCTGGACACCACCGATGCGGAGGGCGACTGGATCGGATTGTCGGAGATCCAGGTCCACGACGGCGCCCTGCTCATACTGGAGCGCGACAAACTCAACGGGCCCGACGCGCGCGTGAAGGCGATCTACCGCGTGGCGATACCGGACAGCGGGGGAGTGATCTCCGGAGCGCCGCAGGTGTTGCCGAAAACTCTGGCGCGCAATCTCCTTCCCGATCTGCAGGCCGGCAACGGATTTGTGCAGGAAAAGGTGGAGGGCTTCGCGGTGGCGGGCAACGGCACGCTCTATGTCGTCACCGACAACGACGGGCTCGACGACGCCAACGGCGAGACGGTGTTCCTCGACCTCGGTCCTGCGGCCGAGGCGCTCGCCCGTTGACGTTCAGCGCAGCTTCGCGTCGAGGATAGTGAGCGCCCGTTGCAGCGCATCCTCGGGGAGCGGGCTGTCATGGGAGACAGTCATCAGTACGCCGACGATCGCCGCGGCGACCACCCGTCGCTCCATCTCCGTGTTCGGCGCGTCAGGGCGCCTCGCGAGCGCAGCGGTCAGCAGATCGATCAGCCGGATGTACTCGGCATAGATGAGCCCGCGGGCCTCGGGGACCTGGTACAGCATCCGCTGCCCGGCGATGGAGTTCTCCCGCTCTTCCGGGGTCAGGGCACCGAACACCTCGGTGAGCGCATGCCGATAGGCGGCGACGATGGACAGCTCGCGGGGTGCGTTCGCGAAGGCCTCGACAATCGGCGTGGTGTGATCGTCGGAAACCAGCAACGCTTCCTTGACGCCGAAGTAGCGGTAGAGGGTGCGCGGTGACACGTCCGCGGCATGCGCGATCTGGTCGATCGTGGTGTTGGCGTAACCCTGCTGGTCGAAGAGCCGGAACGCTTCCTGCCGGATCGCCAGACGGGTCCGGGCTTTCTTGCGCTCCCGCAGGCTCGGGGACGTGGCGGACGCTGGCACCGGTCAAGTGTGGCGCATCGGCTGCCACGACGAGCAAATATCCCTGTGACTTTTTGCGGGTCACGGCTGGGCGGCGGGCCCCATCGCACGTTCGGCGAACGTCAGCACCGGCTTCTTCAGCGCGAGGAAGTCCTCGGGCCTGCCGTCGGTCAAAGCGCCGATCACCAGCGACGAGATGGCCGCGACCAGGGCCTTGCAGGCGAAACGGTCGGCCTGGCTACGCGCATTGAACAGTTTCGCGACGCCGGCGACGAACTCCTGCTGGAGCTCGAATCGTCGGGTCATCGCCTCGGGGCCTGCCGAGTACACCTCGACCAGGTAGAGGCGGGCGGTCGGCGGGTCCATCGACATGAAGCCCAGATACTGATCGAGCATCGTGCTGAAGCGCTGCATCGGCGTCCCGGTGGTCGGCGCCCGCCCGATGGCGTCGATGATGTGGCCCTGCATCCGGGCGTAGCCGGCCATGAAGCAGTCCTGTTTGGACTCGAAGTGCTGGTAGAAGGTCGCCCGGGACACTCCCGCGTTCTTGATCAGGTCGTCGACGGTGGTGCTGCTGTACCCCTTCACGCCCATCACGGCACCCAGCGCCTTGAACAGTCGTTGCTTCTGGTGGGCGGCGACCTCGTCGCGGGTGAGTTGATGGCGTCCCGACGCAAGCCGCTTGGCCATTCGTGGCCTCCTTGTGTCGCGGCACCCACCGTTGCTGGTCTGCCGAAGTATAGAGCGCGGAGGAAACAGCTGAGATCGCGACGAACTGCGGCTGCCGCCGAATGTGAACTGCAATGTTTACCGAGAACATCATCGTTTATGTAAGATTTTCCCGGCTCCGCTTGTGCGGAGTCGCCCAGGCGCGCGCAGCGAGGGGTGGCGCGACGCCTGGGCCGAGGGACGCGTCGGGCTCTGGTGTCACCGGATGGGGGAGGATGGTTCGCCAGAGCCGACGTCGTCGACTCCCGTTAGGGCGTGAGGAGCTCCGCGTGGCGGGTGAGGAAATCGCGTAGCGAGGTCGGCGCTCGACCGGTGACGTCGCGGACCGCGGTGGTGACGAAATCCTGCTCGCCCCGCCGGATGCGCTCGTCGAGGGCGGCCAGCCCGGGCGCGAAGTCCGGCGGCAGGCCGGACTCCACCAGTCGCGTCGTCAGTTCGGCGGTTGTCAGGTCCACGTGGGTGACGGGTCCGCCGATGACCTCCGCGACGATTGCCGCGGCCTGCGGATAGGACAGTGCTTCGGGTCCGGTGAGGACCAGCTCCTCGGCGATGGGCGCGCGTGACACCAGGGCCTGCACGGCGACGGCAGCGATGTCGGCGGCGTCGATGAAACCGAGCCGGCCGTCACCGGTGGCTGTCGTCAGCTCACGGTTGCGTCTGATCCCCTCGGCCAGGAGATGCTCGCCGACGAAGTTCTGCATGAACCATGACGGCCGCAGCACGGTGTACTCGTCGGACAGGTCGGCGACGGCGTCATGGATCTGGCCGAGGGCGGGTTCTCCCCGTGCGACCGCTGACGAGCTCAGCTGCACTACGCGACGCACGCCGCCGGCTGCGGCCAGCTCGAGGAACGGCCGCACCAGGGGTAGCGGGTCGGCGACTCCGGCAGGGGCGACGAGGTAGATGGCGCGGACATCGGCGAGCGCAGCGGGAAAGGTGGTGTGGTCGGCCCAGTCGAAGGGCACGGCGTCACCGTCACCGGCGGCGGGTCGCCGCGTCGCCGCACGTACGGCGTGGCCGAGGCGACGGAGCCCGGAGACGACGTGGGTGCCTGTCTTGCCGGTCGCGCCGGTGACCAGAACCCAGCCGTCACTCATCGGCGGCCGGTCCGAACCCCGACATCATGGCCTCGGGGCCGCCCATCAGCGCGGCCGCGGCCAGTGAGTTCCAGTAGTCCCGGTAGTGGTCGATGCCGTCGGGCCCGATCGAGATCACCGCGATGTAGTCCATGCGGTAGTCGTCACCGGTCTGCACGGCAACACCTTTCGCGGAGAATTCCAGGATCACCGTGCCGGGGTTCAGGGTGTGGTGCCGCTTGTGCTCGATGATCTCGTCGATGCGGACCGAGCTCGAATAGTCCTTGACGTAGTCCCAGACGTCGTCGCGGCTGCGCAGGATGCGGTAGCCGGGCGGCGCGAAGGGGAACTCCATCCCCCCGGCGGGTGCCCACTGATCGGCGAAGGCGCGCATATCGTTGCGCCGCAGGCTGTCCAGCAATGCGTCGATCACGCCATCGGCTCGGGCTCGGCGTTGGCCACCGTGGTCATCGTGTTGTTGGACATCGTGGGTCATCGGGTTCTCCGTCCTTTCCTCTACGAAACGGAACGGTTCCGTCTCGCGATAGTATTCCCCGATGGAGACGACGTCCGCAAGCGGCGACGGCGACCGCCGAGTTGTTAGGGTGCGGCCATGGCTGAGGTGACTCCGTCCCGGTCGGCCAGGGCCGCGTTGCGATCCGACGTGACCGACGGGATCCTCGGGGCTGTTCTCGACGAGTTGGCCGCCGTCGGTTATGGAAAGCTCTCGATGGACGGTGTCGCACGCCGGGCCCGGGCCGGCAAGGCCGCGCTGTACCGCCGTTGGCCGTCCAAGCAGGACATGGTTCTCGACGCGGTGACGAGCATCAGCCTGCCTGCGGGCAAGTCCACCAGCTCCGGGGCTCTGCCCGCCGATATCGCGGACCTGGTGCACGGGGTGAACGACTGGCTCAGCGACCCGCTGATGTCGCGCATCCTGCCGGACCTGCTTGCGGAGGCCAAGCGCAACACCGACCTCGCGGCGGCGCTCACCGCGCGAATCGCCGTGTCGCGGCGCGAATACGGACATCTGGTGATCGGAGCGGCAATAGACCGCGGCGAGTTGAGCCCGGACGTCGACGTGGAATACGCGCTGGATCTGGTTGCGGCCCCGATCTTCTGGCGCATCTGCGGACGTCGGCAGGACACCACCCCGCAATTCCTCGACCGGGTGGTCGACTCCGTGCTGCACGCGCTGGGCGTCGAGCGTTTCGACGCGGGGTGAAGCCGGCGGTGAGGTCCGCCACAGGATTTGCGTCGCAACCCTCCCGTAGGGGTAGAGTTAGGCCGACGCCGCAACTGGCTGTCACTTGTCGGTGAATTAGCCTTTCCCGCACTATCTTTCGCGCAATGTCGCGCGCTCGATTATGTTCGCGTGACGCGAGAGGAGCCTTGGTGCCCGCAACTGCCACACCTGCGCAGGAGCAGTCCGTCCTTGCCGCCCTACGATCTCCGCGCCGCCTGCGCACCGAAGTGCTGGCCGGCCTGGTGGTCGCGCTCGCCCTGATTCCTGAAGCGATCTCGTTCTCCATCATCGCCGGCGTCGACCCCCGCGTCGGGCTCTTCGCGTCGTTCACCATGGCCGTGACCATCGCGATCGTCGGCGGCAGACCCGCCATGATCTCCGCCGCCACCGGAGCGATCGCGCTGGTGATCGCGCCCCTGGTGAAGAGCCACGGTCTCGACTACCTGATCGCCGCGGTGATCCTGGGCGGCGTGCTGCAACTGGTGCTCGGCGGTCTCGGCGTGGCCCGGCTGATGCGGTTCGTCCCGCGCAGCGTCATGGTCGGCTTCGTCAACGCCCTGGCCATCCTCATCTTCCTGTCGCAGGTCCCGCACCTGCTCGGGGTGCCGTGGCTGGTGTATCCGATGGTCGCTGTCGGCATCCTGGTCATCGTCGCGTTGCCGAAGCTGACGACGGCGATCCCCGGCCCGCTGGTGGCGATCGTCGTGCTGACCGCGGCCGCCGTCGGCTTCGGGTGGTCGGTGCCCGACGTCGGCGACGAAGGGCGTCTGCCGTCGAGCCTGCCGTCGCTGCTCATCCCGGACGTGCCGCTGACGCTCGAGACCGTGCGCATCATCGCGCCGTACGCATTGGCGATGGCTGTCGTGGGCCTGCTGGAGTCGCTGATGACCGCCAAACTCGTCGACGACATCACCGACACCCACTCCAACAAGTCTCGCGAGGCCGTCGGCCAGGGCGTCGCCAACGTCGTGACGGGCTTCTTCGGCGGTATGGGCGGGTGCGCGATGATCGGCCAGACCATGATCAACGTCAAAGTCAGCGGCGCCCGCACGCGCATCTCCACCTTCCTGGCCGGTGTGTTCCTGCTCGGCCTCGTCGTGGGACTCGGCGACGTCGTCGCCCTGATCCCGATGGCGGCACTGGTCGCCGTCATGGTCATGGTGTCGGTCGCGACGTTGGACTGGCACAGTGTCCATCCGAAGACGTTGCGCCGCATGCCCAAGAGTGAAACGTTCGTGATGCTCTCGACCGTCGCGATCACCGTTGCGACCGACAACCTGGCCTACGGCGTGGCCGTCGGCACCTTGGCGGCCATGGTGCTGTTCGCACGCCGCGTCGCGCACTTCACCGAGGTGAAGCCGGTGGCCGGCAGCGACGAGAACACCCGCCGCTACGTCGTCACGGGCGAATTGTTCTTTGCCTCCAGTAACGACCTTGTCTACCAATTCGACTACGCGGGCGACCCCGACAACGTCGTCATCGACGTGACCGGCGCCCACATCTGGGACGCGTCCACGGTGGCCGCCCTGGATGCCGTCACCACCAAATACGCTGCGAAGGGTAAGACTGTCACCATCATCGGGATGAACGACAGCAGCGCGGAGCGACATGCGCGGCTCAGTGGGCAGCTGAGCGCGCACTAGGGAAGGGGTACCGGTGGGCGATGCGGAGTTGCTCCAGATCGGCGAAGTCGCCGCGCGGACCGAGCTGTCCATCAAGACGATCCGGCACTACGACGATGTCGGGGTGGTGACGCCGTCGGCGCGCTCTGCCGGGGGTTTCCGCCTCTACACTGCCGACGACGTGGGACGGCTGATCGCCATCCGCCGGATGAAGCCGCTGGGGTTCACTCTCGACGAGATGCGCAATCTGCTTGAGGCACTGGATGTTCTGTCTTCCACCGAGGCCACCGATACCGAACGCGACCAGGCCACAGCGTATCTGGCGGTGTGCCACACCCGCGCCCAGGACGCGTGTAAGACACTGGCCAAGCAGCTCGGCTATGCGCGGGAGCTGACCGAGCAACTGGCGCGGTACGGCAGCTGACCGATGTGGCGCCCACGCGCCGCGAACGCACGGTTTCTGAAGGAAACCGGCTGAGAGCCATCAGAATCCGTGCACTCGGGGGCTCGTCAGAGGTTACGTGGCGGCGAGTTGGCGGGCGAGGTCGCGAAGGTCAGGGGCGACGATGTCCGGCTGCGGGATGTGTGCGGCCCTGAGGGCGGCGTTGCCCGGTCGGGTGATGAGAGCGCCGCGCATACCGGTGGCTTGTGCGCCGAGGGTGTCCCAGCAGTGCGCGGCCACCATGATGCAGTCCGCCGGTTGCACCGCCAGATCCCGGAACACCTGCTGATAGACGGTCGGCTCCGGTTTGAACGCGCGGCAGGGATCGACGCTGAACTGCCTCTCGAAGTAGTCGCCGAGCCCCGCGGTGTCGATCGGGCTCGGCCCGCCTGTACCTGTCGGCGAGTTGGTCAGGGTTACCAGCCGAAACCCGTTCTCCCGCAACGACTGAAGACCCTCTTCCACGTCCGGATGGGCCGGCATCGTGGACATGGCCAGCGACAACCGCTCACGCTCATAGTCGCTGATCGTGACGCCGCGGACGTCGGCCAGCATGTGCAACACAGCGCGTCCGAGGCTGAAGAAGTCGAGGTAGGAACCCGAGAGCGTCAGCGTCATCGAGTACAGGACGAGCTGGGCGAACCATTCGCGCATCGACGCCGGGTCGCCGAAGATGTCGTCGAACATCGGTGTCAGCGACTCGATATCGAGCAGCGTCTCGTTGACATCGAACACCAGCACCCGGCCGGCCGGCGGCGTCAGTCGGGCACTCACCCGTTCGCGGCGCTCTCCCGCTGACTCCGTCACCGACGGCTCAGGACGTCGACACGGCGCAGTAGACCAGGTCGGCGACGGTCTGGCAGTAGGCGTCGTCCACCAGCTCGCCGGTGTACATCGCGCGCATGTTGATGGGTGCGAACAACAGCTCCAGAACCGTCCGGTAGTCGACGTCGTCGCGCATCTCACCTCGCTCGCGGGCGCGGTCGAAGACCACGGCGAGCGTGGCTGCGCGGGCTCGCCAGGCCGACTGCCGGATCTCGACGCCGCCGTAGCGGATGTCGCTGATCAGATGTCCGCCGTGCAGCTTGCGCCCGGACTCCGAGGTCACCATGGCGGCCATCCGCACGGCCAGGTAGAACAGGTCACTGCGCAGCGAGCCGGTGTCCGGGGGAGCCGTGTCGCCGGGCCGCTGAGCCAGAGCGTCGAGGATCAGCAGCTCCGGATCGCGCCAGCGGCGCAGGATCGCGTCGGCATCCAGGCCGTGGCGGTGGGCCATGGCCCCGATGTCGAATCGGTCGATCCCCCACCGGGCCAGCTCGTCATGCACCGCCGCGACCACACGGTGTTGGTCGTCGTCGGTAAGTGAGTGTTCAACGGTCATGGTTCTCCCCGCGGTCCCAGTCAACGATGCCACAGCCGCGGGATCTGCCCGCACACATAGCGCCGGTGATACCGGCTTTTCAGAAACATCATTGTTTATCTCCGGCGGCCGACAGCGACCGGGTGCGTCACACCGGCGCCACCCGATAGATTCGGTCCATGGCCGACACGGCGTGGGAGCTGGGCATCCCGGACGGGCAGCTGCTGCTGACCACCGGCGTAGCGGGCCCGGCGGCGAAGATGGGCCACCGGCTGACCATCGCGATGGACTGGACGGCCACCGTGCGGTGGCTCTCCGGCCGACCCGTGTCCGTCGAGCTGACGGTGGACGTGGACTCCCTCCAGGTGCAGCGGGGCGAGGGCGGCGTGACGGGATTGTCCGGCCCGGAGAAGGCGCTGGCACGGTCGAATGCCCTCAAGTGTCTCGATGCAAAGCGCTTCCCGCACATTCGCTTTCGAACAGACTCCGTGGAGGAGACGGCTGGCGGCTATCGCCTGATCGGCACGCTGGAGATCCACGGCACCGTCCGCGAGCAGGTGATCGACCTGCATGTGGAGGACGCCGGGGGCGCCTGGCGGATGTCGTGTGAGGCCGAGGTCTCCCAGGCCGACTTCGGGGTGAAGCCCTACTCGATGATGATGGGCGCCGTGAAGGTCGCCGACGTCGTGGCGGTCTCGTTCGCCGCGGAGCGCGCCAAGGACGGCTGACGGTCACCGCAGCGGATCGTGCACCGCCAGGTAGTGCCGGGACACCGGGTCGCCCTGGGTGTGGCGCTCGACGGCCTGTTCGATGAGCAGATCCTGCCCCGTGAGGCGGGTGTAGTGCTGGTGCATGTGCTCACCCCAGGACCGCACGATGAACGTCTCGACGAAGGTCGACTCGGATTCCACGCTGCGGAACAGGCGCCACTGTGACGCTCCGGTGCGTTGGCGTGACCGTCCGAGCACGGCCATGGCCGCCAGGAACGCCTCCTCATCCTCCGGCATGACGCGGTAGGAGGTGAGTACCAGGACCGGGCCGTCGAGCGGCTCGGGTTCGAACACCAGGGTGGGCTCCGGCCAGTGCGTCGACGGTGACAGGTCGAGATTCCCGGTGTTGGCGTGCAACGGCCAGAACAGCGACGACACGGCGCAGACCAGCAGCAGGGCCATGCTCACCAACAGGCTGGTGACACTGGTGGTGGCGCCGGCGACCAAGCCCCACAGCAGTGATCCCAACGCCTGACCGCCCATGAAGACCAACTGGTACACCGACAACCCGCGGGCGCGCACCCAGGCCGGCAGGCTCAGTTGCATCGCGGCGTTCAGCGTCGACAGCGTCAGCAGCCATGCCGCGCCGCCGATCACCAGGGCCACCAGCACGATGCCGAAACTGTGCACCAGCGCCAGCACCGCGGTGGCAACGGCGAAGCCGGCCGCGCCGACGGTCAGTAAGGTGTTCTGACCGAAGCGAGACCGCAGGCGTGACAACAGGAACGCGCCGCAGACGGCGCCGACTCCCAGTGCCCCGAGCAGCAGCCCGTATCCCGACGACGAGAGCCCGAGTTGATCTTTGGCGATCACCGGGAGCAGGCCCCACAGCGCGCTGGCCGGTGCGATGAACAGTGCCGTGCGCAGGAGGATCCGCCGCACGATCGGCGAGCTGCGGATGAATCGTCCGCCCGCGTTCAGCGCTGCCAGCGCGCGCTCGGGCGGGTAGTTGTCCTCGACGGCGGGACGTCGCCACCAGATCAGCACGCACACGATCCCGACGAAGGAGACGGCGTTCAGCGCAAAGACCAGGGTCGGGCCCGTCAAGGACACCAGCGCACCGGCGATGGCCGGTCCGATGGCACGTGCCCCGTTCATGCTCATGCTGCCCAGTGCCGCCGCAGCCGGAATCTGCTCAGCAGGAACAAGATCGGGCTGGATCGCCTGCCAGGCCGGTGCGGTGAGCGCCTGCCCGCAGCCGATGACGAACAACAGCATCAACAGCACCGCCGGGGTGGTCAGGCCGGCGCCGGTCAGGGATGCGAGCAGGCCGACGCCGGCGGCCATCGCGCCCTGGGTGGCGATCAGCAGCCGACGTCGGTCGATGAGGTCGGCCAGCACGCCGGACGGCAGGGCCAGCAGCATCACCGGCAGCGTCGTCGCGGTCTGTACCAGCGGCACCAGCACGGCCGCGCGGGGATCGCCGACGAGCATCCACTGCGCCCCGACGGTCTGCATCCAGGTGCCGAGGTTGGACACGAACTGCGCGATCCACAGCGCGCGGAAGACCGGCGATCGCAGCGGCGCCCACGTCGAGACCGACTGCGTCGAAGTCATCGCCACCCCCTGGCTGTCCACTGTAGGCGGGCAGGTGCATCGAGATCGCGGTGTGGGTGCACCTCCTTTATCGAATCTTCATCGGATGCTGAACAGCCCCATACGCCGACACGACAGGCTGGTGAGGCGGGGTGGGTGCACCGTGCCATCGGGCACGTGATGCCACCGCCAAGTCAGGAAGGAACTGCGATGCGGCAGAGAAATCACGCGCTGGGGCTCGTGGCGGCGGGTGTGGTGGTCCTGGTGCTCGGTGCCTGTTCGACGGACAGCCAGACCGAGGCGTCGTCGAGCACCGCGGCGGCTCCGGCGACCACGCAAACCGGTACCGGCGCCGAGGCCACGCACAACCAGGCCGATGTGATGTTCGCCCGGATGATGATTCCCCACCATCAGCAGGCCATCGAGATGAGCGACATGCTGCTCGGCAAGCAGGGCATCGACCCTCAGATACGGGAATTGGCCACGGCGATCAAGAACGCCCAGGGCCCGGAGATCGAGCAGATGCAGAGCTGGCTGCAGGAGTGGGGAATGCCGGGCATGCCCGGCGGCGGGATGCCCGGCCACGACATGCCGGGGCACACCATGCCCGGCGGCGACATGGATGAAATGCCCGGAATGGCGGGTCACGGCATGATGTCGGCGGCCGACATGACGGCGTTGCAGAACGCCCAGGGCGACGAAGCCGGGCGGTTGTTCCTGTCCCAGATGATCGAACATCACGAGGGTGCGATCACCATGGCCCAGCAGGAGATCGACACCGGGCAGTTCCCGGCGACGGTCGACCTCGCGCGATCGATCGTCACCACGCAGCAGGAGGAGATCGTCACTATGAAGGGCCTGCTGGAGAAGTGACGCGCGTCGTCGGCAACGTGAGCGTGAACGCCGAGCCGCTGCCCGGTCCGGCACTTGTCGCGACGATGCTGCCGCCGTGGGCTTCCACGAGCGCCTTGGCTATCGCGAGCCCGATCCCGGCCCCGCCGTGGTCACGGTCCCGCGCGGCGTCGGCCCGGTAGAACCGTTCGAACACCCGGGGGAGGTGCTCGGCGGCGATGCCGTCTCCGCTGTCGGCGACGACGATGGCCAGGTGATCTCCGTCGCGGTGGCACTCGACCCGCACCGAATCGCCAGAAGCGGTGTGCCGCAGAGCATTGTCGAGAAGATTGCCCAGCACCTGAGACAGTCTCTGCTCGTCGGCCCACAACGGTGGCAGGCCCTCCGGCACCCGTACGTCGAGGGTGACGTCCTTCGCGTCGTAACGTTCCTGGGCGACCGCGGCGCACCGACGGATCAGACGATCCACGTCGACGGACGCGTAAGCCATTGCCACTGCGCTCTCTTCGGCCTTCGCCAGGGCGGCGACGTCCTCGGAGAAGCGGACCAGCCGTCGGGTCTGATCGCGCAGCATCGCCGCGGTCTGCGGTGTGAGGGTGCGCACCCCGTCTTCGAGGGCTTCGATGTAGGCCTCCAGCACGGCGACCGGTGTGCGGATCTCGTGCGCCAGGTCGCTGAACAGTTGCTGCCGTGTCGATTCGACCGCTTGCAGCCGGGCCGCCATCTGATTGAAGGCCAAGGCCAGCGTGTCGAAATCCTGGCCGAGGTGCGGTGGCGACACCCGGACGTCGTAGTGGCCCTCGGTGACGGCCGTCGCCGCCGAGGCCACCTCGGTGAGTGATTGCTGCAGACGGCGACTCACGTACCAGCTGACCGCCAGCGCCGCCAGAGCCGACACTGCCAGTGCGCCACCGATGGAGATGACCGTCGCATAGGCGTAGGCCTCCTCGGCGTGGAGCTGTTCCAGGGAGTGCATCGGCACCCCCGCCCGGTCCAGGTGTTCGCGGAAGAGCGGTGGCCCGACGAGGGCGGCCACCACCGAGGTCGTGGCCGCGCCCGCCGCCAGGACGATGGCCTGGGCGGCGAGCAGTCGCGGCCCGATGCCGGACCGTCGCCACCGCCGGGATACCTGTGCCGCCGACGTGGTGGTCATCGGCCCGGCCCCATCCGGTATCCGACGCCGCGCACCGTGAGGATGTAGCGCGGCTGCGCGGCGTCGTCACCGAGCTTTCGCCGCAGGTGCCCGATGTGCACATCGATGAGGTGTTCGTTGCCGACCCAGGCGCCGTCACGGATGGTTTCCAGAAGCTGGCGCCGGCTCAACACCATGCCGGGATGCGCCGACAGCACATCGAGGATGTCGAACTCCGTGCGCGTCAACAGGATGGGATCACCGTCGATACGCACCTCGCGTGCGGCGACATCGATGCTCAGTGGGCCGACGCACCGCGGTGGCGCCGTCTCGTGCGCGGCCGACGCCGCGGGGGTCGGCGCCAGGCGGGGCCGGCGAAGCATGGCCCGGATGCGGGCTACCAATTCACGCGGGCTGAACGGCTTGGTGACGTAGTCGTCGGCGCCGACAGTCAGACCGAGGACGGTGTCCATCTCGGTGTCACGGGCGGTGAGCATCACGACGTAGGCGTCGGAGAACGTCCGCAGTTGTCTGCACACCTCCAAACCGTCGATGCCGGGCAGGCCCAGATCGAGGATGACGACGTCGGGGTCGAGTTCACGCGCGACCGCGATGGCGTCGACGCCGTTGTTGGCGACGATCGCCTCGAAGTGCTCTCGCTCCAGATAGCTGGCCACCACCTCGGCCAGCGGCACCTCGTCGTCCACCACCAGCGCGCGGTAACCTCGCGCACCCTCGGACGGCGACACGGTCGGGTTCTCCATGACATTCATGGTGCCCGCTGAAAACCCGCGTGGCGTCCGACTGGCCACATGGGCCGTCGGTGTGGCGGGGGCCGCGTCAGTGGGCGTGGTCGCCGTGGTCGCCGTGGCCGGCGTCCGCCGGCACCGCCGCGGGCAACGGGGCAACGAGTGGCGCCGGTGTGGCAGGCGCATCGACAACCGTGACGACCCGCGGTGACGCGGGGGCGGGATGCGGCTCGTGGTGGTCGGTGCCCGGCCCGTGATGATCCACGTCCGCGACGGCGGGCCCGTGATGGCCGTGCCGCATGCCCGACGCGACGCCGACCGTCGACGCCAGCGCCACGACGGCGACGGCACCGACGGCGATGAGCGCCGTGGCGTGTGCGGGTATCGGCGCTCCGCGATAGCCGCGGTGCCACACCCAGCCGGCTCCCATGATGACGTAGACCTGAAGAAGTAGTGCGCACAGATCCGCGGCCTGGATCAGCTCGGCGGTTCCGCCGTGCGGGCCGAACGGTGCGCCTGCGGTCCGCGACAACGCCCAGAGCGCGATGGCACCCCCGTTGATCATGATTCCGGCGGCGAGCACCGGCGCGGTGGGCCGCGACAGCACCAGGGCCGCCCAGGTGAGCTGGAAGAGCGCGAGGAAGACGAAGAACAGGCCCGACAGAATCCACTCCTGCCAGTGCGTCGGGACGACCGCGAAGTGGATCACCGCCGCGCCGAGCGACGCCAACGCTGCCAAGCGTCCGGCGAGCCTGCTGTCCGTCGTGAAGGCGGGTCTGGGTGTCACGCGTCCGATGATGGCAGCGCGCGGCGCGATAGTGACCAGGTGACATCACATCGCCACCTGACCGAGATACCCCCGTCACCGCGGCACATCACCCTGTCCACCGCGACATATCACACCCCCGCGGGCACCCTCGCGCTCGCCCGCATCTCCCGGCGCAGCTCACCGAACTCCGAGATGGTCCGGGTGGCGATGGTCGCGACCGGGCGTGCGTTGCGTCCCGTCGCCTCTGTCTTGCTGACCATCACCACGCTGTCGATATACGGCTGAATGGTGGTCGCATTCTGCACCGTCGCCACGATCACCAGCTGGAAGCCGAACTTACGGAACGCCTGCAGTGCCTGCTGCGCGAACTGCGGATCGGACTTGCTGAACGCCTCATCCAGCATCAGCTGCGCGAAAACCGGCCGGTTGTCCCCACTTTCGGGGCTGGCAAGGTTGAAGCTCAGCGCACCGGCCAGGCAGAACGCCATCAGCTTCTCCTGCTCGCCACCGGAGTTGTCCCCGGCGTTGCTGTGGGTCCGGATCAGCTCCTCGGAGGCGACGTCCCACTCCGCGCAGTCGAACGTGAAGCGGTTGCGCACATCCAGGGCGTCGCGCGTCCACGCCTTATCCTCCGGCGCCGTCGACGCCAGCCGGTTACGCAGCCGCAGGATGTCGGCGTACTGATCAAGGATCGCCTGCTTGTCGCCCAGGCCCACTTCGGCGATGCGCCGCGAGATGGCCCGCACGATCTCGGTCAGCTCGGCCACCGCGGTCAGGCTGCGCGGGGTGGCGCGCAGTGTCAGCCGGGTGCCGCGGTTGAACTCCACCGCCCCCAAACCGGTGTTGACGCGGTCGATCTGGTCGCTGATGCGGCGCGTCTCCTGCTCGGCCACCCGGTGCAGCGTGAGGATCGCGTCCGGAGCCTGCTCGGTGACCAGGCGCATCATCCGCTCGTAGGCTTCCGGCAGCTCCCGTTCGTCGATGTGCCGGCACAGGGCCACATAGTCGTGTACCCGCTCGTCGAAGTTGTCCGAGTCGTTGGGCACCGCGTCGGGGAATGCCGTGTCGAACGTGTTCAGGATGCGCGCCAGTTCGTCGTAGGACCGGCGCCTGCTCTCCCGCAGCTGCTCGCGTTCCTTCTTGATCGCAGTGAACAACGCGTCGCGGTGCGGTTCGGGGTCGAGCAGCTCCAGGCTCACCGGCACCTGGCCCGCGTACCGGTGCAGCAACTCCGTCAGCGGCTCCGAGACGAACGCCGGCTCCAGCCGCTCGGAGAGCTCCAGCAGCCTGGTCCGCCGCTGATCGAGATCATCGCGACGGGTCTGGATGGCCCCGCGCCTGGTCATGAATTTCTGGATCTGCGACCAGCATTCGTCCGCGCGGCCGTTGAGCGCCTCGATGTCGGGATGGTCGGCCAGCAGCAGCTCGTACTGCTCGCGCAGCCGGTCGGCGTGACCGTCGGCGGTCTCGGTGTCGATCTGGCTCCACTGCGGGAACTGTTCGCAGATGGCCTTGCACGCTCCTGCCCGGTCGCGCCACTGCTGGCGTTGCGCCGCGATGTCGTCGGCGACGCGCCGTGCCTTCTGATAGGCCTCCTCGGCGGCCGCCAGGTCCACCGTGAGGGCGTTGATCTTCGCCGACACGTCGCCCTGGTACAGGTAGTCGGACTGCTTGAGCGGGCTGCGGTCGTCCTTGATGGCCAGGCGGTCGGAGTCCTTGTAGAGACCGGTATCGGTGACCGCGCGGCGGAACCGCGCGAACACGTCCGGGCTGTCGACGCAGAGGTGATCGCCGGCACCGGTGACGACGTCGACCGCCTCGGCCGCGCAAGGGTGCCGGGGATCGACGGCGAAGAGCTTGCCCGCCAACGTGTTCGGCTCCGGTTCCACCGGTGTCGCGCCGAGGAACTTCGCGCGGACATGGTGCAGCTGCAGTCTGCCCCGCATGTTCGTCTCGTTGACGAAAGCCAGCACCTTCGTCCAGTGCTGATCGGGCACCATCAGTCGCAGGCCGACGCCGCGCAGCACCTTCTCCACCGCGGTGCGCCAGCGGGTCTGATCCGGCTTGAGGTCCATCAGCTCCGCGATGTAGGGCAGGTCGGCCGCGTCCAGACCGACGGCGCCGCAGATCTGTTCACGCATGAGCAACGCGAACTCGGGCAGCGCGGAGCCCACGTGTTCGACCCGCTTGAGCTCCTTGGCGGCGTCGTCGCGGGTGATGCGCGCGGCCTTCTGTGCGTACTCGGCGTCGGTGGACGCCTCCCGGTTGCGTTCCACCTTGGCCAGCAGCTCGGTGGCCTGGCCCAGCAACTCTTCGCGCAGATTCCAGAATTCCTCTGCGGTGTCGGGGACCTCGAGATCCTGGGCGGACAGCATGTCCTCGTAGGCGGCGCGCCGGCGCTCGACCTGCTCGGCCTCGGTCTCGGCGGCGGTCACCTGTGACTGCAGCGGGGCGATGTTGGCGCTGGATCCGCTGATCTGAGCGTTGAGCGAATCTGCCTCGGCCTTGGCCAGATTCAGTGAGCGGGTGACGTCTTCGTATTCGTTCTCGAGTTGGTCGATGGTGGTGTCGAGCTGGCCGACCTGCGCCGGGCACTGGGCCAGCCGTACGTGGTCGGTGTAGGCCCGCACCATGGGCAGGTCCACCAGGTCGATGATGCCGAGATCCGTGGACTCGGAGGCGTAGCGCTGCTGGATCTTCTCGATGTCGCCGAGGATCTTGCGTTTGCGCTGTGCGACCGCCAGCAGCTCGCGGGCCTCCACCAGCGGGTCGATCTGCTTGAGCGCCTCCGGCAGCCGGCCCAGGCTCTCCGGCTCGTCCAGCATGAACTCACGGACGAACTGTTCCAGCCCGCCAACGCTTTTCAGCGATTTCGCCTTGCCCAGCAGCTGCTGGGCGGCATCCGATGCGCGGATCCCGATGGTGGCGTACAGCTGAGCCAGGTACTGCGACTCGACCTTGGTGGTGAACCGCCAGCCCAGACTTTTCCCGTCGCCCCGGTCATCCTTGAACACGCCCGTATCGAAACGCCCTGCCGCCCAGCGGTTGCAGATCTCCTCGATGTCGAGATCGCCGTCGCCCAGCACGAACCGGCTCGAGGAGTCGGCCCGGGACTCGCCGGTCAGCCACTTGAGCACCAGGCCCGTCACGGTGCGTCCGGAGTCGCCGGCGTAGGTGACCGCCACCGCCGACCAGGCGGTGCCGTCCCCGCGTAGGTACATCACCCGGCTGGTGCCACCGTCGCTGCGCTGGCCCCAGGCCCCGCGCACATACTTGTCGACGGTGCGCCGCCCGGCGCTGGAACCCGCTGCGGTGTTGTCGCCGGAGGCGTTGAAGTTGCGCCGGTTGAACGGCAGGAACCCCAGTGAAATCGCATCCAGCAGTGAGGATTTCCCGCTACCTGAGGCACCGGCGATCAGCGCGCCGCCCGCACTGAACGGGATCGAGTGGTAACCGTCGAACACACCCCAGTTGATGACCTGCAGCCGGGACAGGTGGAACTGTTCAGTCATCGAGCTCGACCTCCTCGCCGGCGGGGGCGCCCCCGGTGAGCAGCAGCTCGAACTGCTGCTGCAACTCGGTGATCACGCTGGCCGTCATGACTGCTGTGATCACCGGGCTGATGGTGTAGCTGTCCTCGTCGTCACGGCTCCTGCGCAGGATCTCCAAGCCGGTCAGCCGCGCGATGGCACCGTCGACGCGGCCCGCGAATGTGACGGCGTCGCGGTCGGTTTCGTTGAGCACGCCGGAGAACAGGCCGTGCATCTCCTCGCGACTGATCAGCACGCTCTGTCCGCCTGCGGCCCGCATCATCTGCGCCAGGTGCAGCGCCAGGATCGAGTCGTAGGTGCCCAGTGGCTCGCGGCGGAGAAGCTTCATCCCCCGTGCCGACTCGTAGCGGGCCTGTTCGACGTACGCGACGTCGGAGCTGTCGACGATGCGCAGCAGCAGGTCCAGTTCGGAGAGCCGGGTGCTCAGTTGGGCGCGGTACTCCAGCACCCAGGCGTAGATGTCGCTGTCGGTCTCGGCGCTGATGTAGCGGCGTGTCAGCAGGTGCTGCAGCGCCCAGCAGGCACGGTCGGGGAGCTCGGAGACGTCGCCGTCGAACCGTGGCCTGCGCTGGTGCGGGGGACGGGCGTTCTGGTCGACCTGCGGCAGTTCGGAAAACGCGGCGAGGTCGGCGTCTATCTCGGCGGTCACTGTGCAACTCCAGCAAGGGTGGTGATCGGTTCGGTGAACATCAGGTCGGGGACGGCGATCTCGCGGTCTGTGCCGTCGAGGGAGCGGAATCGGACGGTCACCGAATCGCCTGGCTCGGCGTCGTTTTCGGATGCCTGCGGTTGCTGCTGCTTGAGCGCCCAGGACCACAGCACGATCACATGCCCGAGGTAGGCCCCCTGTCCTGAACGGCCGAGCATCTCGACCGCCTCCGGCAGCGACACCGGGGCCTTGGACACCGCGGCGTTGAGCATGTCCGACATCGCGGGCGCGTCCACCTGGGTGGTCAGTGCGGAGAAGCTGGCGAGGTCGAGCGTGCCTGCGGCGGCTGCGGCCGGCTTGGGGCTGGACAGGTCGCCGATCTTGAAGCTCAGCGCGCCGACGGAGGTGATCGCGTGGCGGGCCAGGGGAAGCTCGAGGTCGATGCGCGAGTCGATGAGGCTGGTCCTCAGCAGGGCGCGCGCCGCGCCGATGGCCTCGTTGAGCTGGCGCGCCACGCCGCGGCTCTGCTCCAGCGTGCCGAAGGCGGTGAACCGTTTGACGCGCTGCGCACACCGCTGCTGGATGCGTTCCACCTCGTCGATCTGGTAGCCCACCAGCTCGAAGAACCCCGCCATCACCTTGCGCAGCTCCGGGTCAAGACCGGGCAGGGCGCCCGCGACCGCGGCCACGTCGGCCTCGAACTCGGCACGCTGGTCGGGGTCGTTGATCATCCGCAGGAACGCGCGGTGGCTGTCGCGGCCCTGGGAGTCCCACGCGGCCTGGTAGTCGGCGTACATCTGGCGCTGCCGGTCGCGGTACTCGACGTTGCTGTCGATCGGTTCGTCGAGGGCGGCGGTGGCCTGCTCGATCATGGTGGCGTACTGGCCGATGTCGGTGATCAGCCGCTCCATCTGCAGGGCGATGGCGCGGGCTTCGTCGTAGGAGTCGGTGAGGTCGACGTCGGTCCGGGGACGTTCGCCCTTGTCGAGTTCGTCGAGCTCGGCGTGCAGCGCCTCGATCTCGGCCTCGATGCTTTTGCGGATCCGGGCCGGGTCGGTGCCGACCTTCAGGGCGACGTGCTTGAGCCGGGAGGCGATGCCGTTGATGGAGCCGCCGGTGGCGATGGTGTCGTTGCGGCGCATACCTCGTACGAGATCGAGTGCGCGCCGCGCATCCTGGGTGAGGTAGCAGACGTTCTGGTCGCTGCGTGGGTCGACGATGCGGTGCAGCCAGCCTTGGCTGGCCCAGGACTTGATCAGCGCGAGTCCGGACTGCGCGTCGTCGAGGTCGTCGAGGTCGCGCTCCAGGTGCACGACGAGCTCGGTCTCGGGGGTGACGCCGCCGGACAGGTGACGCTCCATCAACGTGGCGTAAAGGCCGAGGTTGCTGGTGGCCAGCAACCGGATCGCAGGCGAGCCCTGCAGGTCGCGATTGAGTTCGAGCAGGGTGGCCGCCGACAGCGTCGCGTTGTCGTCCACCTGACCCCTTGCTCTGTGTTCATCGTGCCCGTGCCGGTTCGCCGACGCCCCAACATAGGCCACGGCGGGGACATCACCGGGTTGGGGGACGGGAGTGTCGCGAGGCTTCCCGACGGTGTATGTGACGGGTGTGACCAGCGAGATTGCAGTGCGTTCTGGGGCTGAGGAGACCGTCGCCAGAGTGCACACACGGTCGTGATTCCGCGCGATCCACGACCCTGTGTGCACGCTCGCGGAGCCTCACGTCCTCGTGTCAGGATGGCGGTCATGACGGTGGTGTTCGTACACGGCAATCCGGAGACCGACGCGATCTGGGGGCCGTTGCTCGCGGTGCTCGGCCGCGACGATGTGGTGCTGCTGTCGCCGCCCGGCTTCGGCGCCCCGCTGCCCGACGGGTTCGGCGCGACCTTCCTGGAATACCGCGATTGGCTGGAGGCCGAGTTGGAGAAGCTCGACGGCCCGGTCGATCTGGTCGGACACGACTGGGGCGGCGGGCACGTCGTCAACGTCGTGATGCACCGGCCCGAACTGATCCGTAGCTGGGCCACCGACGTGGTCGGGCTGTTCGACGAGGACTACGTCTGGCACGACATGGCTCAGGTGTGGCAGACCCCGGGTGCGGGCGAGGAGATGCTGCAGAACATGATCGGCGGCGGCCTGCCCGCACGCACGGAACTGATGGTCTCGTTCGGTTTTCCCGAGGACGTCGCGGCGGCCGTGGCCGAACATCAGAACGACGACATGATCACGGCGATCCTGGCGTTGTACCGGTCGGCGGCCCAGCCGGCGATGGCCGACGCGGGCCGCGCGCTGGAGTCGGCCGCGACTCGACCGGGGCTGTCGCTGTTGGCGACCGCGGACCCCTTCATCGGCCAGAGTGACAATCGGCGACGCGCCGCCGACCGGGCGGGTGCGCGTACCGAAGTGCTTGAGGGCCTAGGCCATTGGTGGATGCTCGAAGATCCGCAGCGCGGAGCTGCGGCGCTGACGGAATTCTGGGCCACCCTGGAGTGAGGGTGCGAGGGGTCGCTCAGGACATCGGTACCGGGGCGGGCTTGCCCGCGGTGATCAGCTCTTCGCCCTGCTCGTAGTCGTCGTCGGCGTTGCAGGTGAGCACGCCCACGACGGCGCCGTCGGACTCGTACCAGACGGTGAATCCGCCGGTCCGCTCGATCAGCCGGCTCCGCTGGTAGCCGTCTCCCCAGGCGTGGTACTTGACATCTGTATCGCCGATCGTGGTCCAGAAGCCGGGAACGCCGGACCATGTCGCGTCGTCGTCGCCGGCGGCTCGCGCACCGGCGATCTCGCCCTGGTCTGCGGCGTCCTGCCAGTGCTCGACGGCGAGCGCCCGGCCTGCCCCCGCATTGACCGCGAATGCCACGTCGCCCGCCGCGTATACGCCGTCGAACCCGGTGCTCATATCGGCGCCGACCGGAATGTGACCGTCCCGCAATGTGATTCCGGCGGCCTCGGCCAATCCGGCGTTGGGGCTGACGCCCGTCGCGGCGAGGACCAGGTCAGCATCGAGCACCGTGCCGTCGTCGAGCTGGACAGAGCCGTCGCGCAGAGACGTGACCTTCGTGCCTCCGATGAATCGCACCCCGGTGGCCTCGACGAGCCGCAGGAGCTGCTTTCCCGCCTCGTCGCCGAGCCGTTTCTGCTGCGGCGCCTCGTCCGGGGCCACGAGAGTCACGGAAAGACCCTGTGCGGCAAAGGAAGCAGCGGCCTCGCAGCCGATGAATCCCGCCCCGACCACGACGGCGGTTTTCGCGGAGTTGGTCGCCTCGCGCAGGCGCTTGGCGTCGTCGAGGGATCGCAACTGCAGGGCCTGGTCGCCGCCCGGCACCGGCAGCGGTACCGGACTGGCCCCCGACGCCAGCACCAGTGACTCATACCGGTATTCGGCGTCACCTGCAGTGACAATCCGGTTGCTCAAGTCGATGTGCTGGACAGGTGTGCTCAGGTCGGTCGCGAGTGGTGTCGTGATGTCCATCGCGACGTCGTCGGTGTGGCCGCGCAGGAACTCCTTGCTCAGTGGCGGGCGCTGATAGGGCTGCTGGGTGTCGGCGGTGAAGATCCGCAGCGGGGCGTCGGGCCTGCGCGCGCGGAACGCCTCCGCGGCGCCGATGCCGGCCGGTCCACTTCCTATCACGATCAAGCCTGCGTCACTCATGCGCACCGACTACCCACCGCTGCCCGGGTACACACCGCGACATCAGCCCGTGGGTGTTACCGCCGCTGTGGCGGGCCCGGGTCGGGCGTGGTGGCAGGTCCCGGAGCGGTATCGGGAAGGTCGTCGGGCACGAGGCGCTCGGGCACCTCGGTCGGGGTGAGGCGTTCTGGCGGCTCGGTAGGTGCAGTCATGACTACGGCGTACCCGGCCGGGCCGCCTGGCAACCGGAATCAGACGTGCGTCATGGCGTCATGTTCGACGACCTCGAGCGCCGCCCGTTCGCCGGAGCGCACGGCGCCGTCGATGAATCCGTACATGTGTGCCGACGATTCTGTTCCGGCCCAGTGAATCCGTCCGCACGGCTCGCGCAACGCATGTCCGAACTCGGTGAGCACGCCGGGTGGAGCGTGGCAGATCATCCCACCACCGGAATAGCGCTCCACGGTCCAGTTCTGTTCGACGTAGTCGATCGGTGACAGCGCTCTGTCCCCGAACCGTTCGGCGACCGCGGACAGCATCGCCTGCCTCCGTTCGTCGGCGCCGAGCGTGCACAGCCGTCGCGCGTCGGGACCTTCGGTGATAGCTGTCAGGATCCCGGATGTTGCTGTGTCCGTGCAGGAATCGATGGTGAGGTTGGCGAACGTGCCGGGCCCGAACGACTGGCCGGACAGCCCGTCGGCCCGCCACCAGGGCTCGTCGTAGATCATTGCGATCTTGAACACCGCGCCGCTGGGCATGCGCTGGTGCAGGAAGTGACGATCCACCGACAGCAGCGGCTCGTAGATGATCTGCGAGGCGATGCAGAGCGGTACGGCGACCACGACCCGACGGGCCCGCACCGCCATGTCGTCCGAGCGAACGCTGACGCTGTCGGCGTCCTGAGTGATGCTGCGCACGGGCTGAGACGGGTGGACGGCGTCGCCGAGTTCGGCGGCGATCGCGCGGTAGATCGCGCCCATGCCCCCGACCGGCCGGGCGTCCTCGGCGGCATCTTTCACTCCGAGGACGAAGCCCGGCCCACCCGAGCACGCCATCTGGTAGAGCGCGAACAGCAGCGAGACCTCGGAGGCGGCCGAGGTATACAACCCGGCGACGGCGGACTCCAGCAGCTGCCGTGCGGGCTTGGACAACGTGTGGCCCTCGACCCACTTGGCCCATGTCAGTTTGTCCCAGTGCTTAGCCTTGGGCGCGTTCCACGGCGCGTCCGCCGGGATGGACTTGCACATCTGGGTGAGCTCGAGGAACACCGCACCGATGTTGGCGACGGCGAACGGACTCATGGTCAGCGGGATGGTGCCGTGGTATCTGTACGTCTTGCCGTCGATGCACATCATGGCCTGACCCTCGGCGTACTGTTTGTACTCCGGGATGCCGAATTCCTGCATCAACGCGTAGATCCGATCCTGCCCCGGACCGATCCACGCGCCGCCTCGGTCGATCCACGAACCGTCCGAGCGGGTCTCGGTGAATGTGCGCCCGCCCACCCGGTCGCGGGCTTCCAACAGCGTCACAGAATGTCCGGCCTGCTTGAGGCGCAGCGCGGCGCTCAACCCGGCGAAACCCGCACCCACCACGCAGTAGTCCACGTCCACCATGTCGGCCCCGCTGGTCTCAGGCGCGGGGCCCTACGGTCGCGCGCAAACCTGTTGCGCCCCCGCCGATTTCGGGGGCGAGAATGGCTGCCATAGACAAGCGTGCACCGTGTTGTTCACAGTGTCAATAGCGGTCCGCGGGGTCGTTGACCAGGGAACTGTCTGCCAGGAACTGTCAGGACAGCGGGAACCGGAGCGCGGCGACCGCCGTACCGTTCCAGATGTCGGCGGTGACCTCGGCCGGACGCACCGCAACCACGTCGCCGCCCCTGTCGAGCACCATGATCGCGATGCGCGACAGCAGGTCGTACCCGCCGTTGCCGTAGGTCACCCGACCGTTGGCCTCGTTGAACCGCCCGATGACGTCCACGGTGAAGTCGTAGACCAGCGTGGAGATCGCCCCGGCAACCGCGGCGCGAGCGATGTCTGCGAGGTCGGTGGCGACCAGCCCACGGGCGACGCCGTCGCCGATGGTGTCGACCAGCGCATCGGTGCGGCGTGTGTTGAGCTCCGACAGCGACGCCCGGATGGTGTCGTCGACTTGATCGGGTCGCAGCGAGTCGGGCGCACCGGGCACCGGAATAATCTCGTGCTTGCTGTCCAGTCCGCGGTAGATGCTCAGTATCGGGTCGGATGCGAACACGAAGAGCGGTGTGTGCGCGGCAGGATCGACGTGACCCAGCTCGGCCTCGACCGCCTCCGCCACGCGTCTCGCGTACGTCTCCAGCAGCACCTTCTTGCCTTCGTCGCCGACGAGCCGGCGCACGTGGTCGCGGTCACGAACGGTCGCCCTGTTGGTCGCGTCGGCGACGTCGGTGGGGTGGTCGCCGAGCAGAGTCATCTCTTCTGCGCGCGACGTGGCGGTGGCGTGCCAGAGATTCCAGCCGTTGGCCGACAACGTCAGCGCGTACGCTTCCTGCGGTGTGGTGACGGCCCGAACCAACTGGCCGATGTCGAAGTACGCCCCCAACTGCGACTGGTTGAGCAGAGCGTTGGGCAGGACGTACACCTCGTGAAAATCGTCGGCGATGAAGATGGCTAGCGAGCGCGAAAGGCGCAGCCAGACATCGGATTCCGCAATCTTTTCCCATCGCTCACGCAGGCGCTGCTCAACGCCGCGAGGGGTGGCGCGTTCTCGGAGCTCGCGCAACATGCGGTCGACAGCGCTCTTGGCGGTCAGCAGGTTGTTGGTGCGTTGATCGGGTCCGGGCAGCGTCTCCACGTAGACCGTGATGGCCATCTCGTGCGGTTCTCCGAGCCGGCGCAGGTCGTTCGTATCGGGCAGTTGGTATCGCGTCACCATGCACTCCTTTGTGTCGGGTGTGCCTTCCACCGTAGGGAAGCCTCCCGTATGGAACCGATGACAGCCGCGCGATTGTCGTCAACGCTGTTGCCCAACAGCATAGTTCACTATGAGCGAAACGTGCCGTTCAGCCGGCCATGACCATCCGGAGCAGCGCGGTGAGTCCCAGAGCCACGATCACGACCCGCAGCCAGACCGGGCTCAGCAGACGACCGTACTTGGCGCCCAGCCAGCCGCCGGCCAGCGCGCCCGCCGCGACGGCGCCGGCCACCGTCCACGCGATGCGGTCGAACGCCACGACCGTGTACGTGATCGCCGCTATCAGGTTGACCGCGCCGACCAGAAGATTCTTCAGACCGTTGGACATCTGAAGGTCCTGCGCCAAGAGCACCCCCAGCACGCCCATCAACAGAACGCCCTGTGCGGCAGCGAAGTACCCGCCGTAGACACCGGCCAGGTATACCGCGACGACCAGCCCGGGACTCACCACCGGCGCTGCGCCGGGACGCCGCCTGGCCACCCACTTCTGCAGCCGCGGTTGCACGACGACCAGGCCGAGCGCCGCGACGAGCAGCACCGGAACCACGACCTCGAAGGTGTCGTCGGGCAGCGCCAGGAGCAGGAAGGAGCCCGTCAGCGCGCCTGCGGCCGACGCCGGCAGCAGGGCCATCACGGTCCGTCGCTGGGCGGCGATCTCCCGCCGATACCCCCACGCGCCGCTGACCCCTCCCGCCACCAGACCGATCGCGTTGCTCATGGTCGCGACCACCGGCGGATAGCCAAGCGCGATCAGCACGGGGAAGGTCACTAGGGTGCCCGAGCCCACCACGGCGTTGATCCCGCCCGCCGCCAGCCCTGCCAGGATGACGATCGCGATCTCCAGCACAGATCAGCCGCACAGCGCCCGGGCGGCCTCGCTGAAGGCAGCCGCCGCCACTCGGCAGTCCGAGAGGGACACCGCCTCGGCAGTCACCACGCCCGCCCCGAAATCGCGCTTGCCCGGGCCGAACATGACGGTCGGGACCCCCAGTGAGCATCCGTACCCGGCGTCGAACGCGTTGCGGCTGTACATTGTCGGGAATCTGCCCAGCGCGCTCACCACCGGCGTCGCCGAGTCGACGAGCGCCGGGAACATCGATGCGCCGGCGGCGACGTCGAGCTCCGGCCACAGTCCGTCGAGATGACGGCGAAGTCCGTCGACCGCCTCGTCGGGACGCTCGCCGGGGAGCAGCCTGCGGTCCACCACGACGCGCACGGTCGACGGCAGGGTGTGTGGCGCGATCGGGTCGCACCGGAATTGGTAGGGCGTTGCGGTGGCCGGCCCCAGATCGGGATGCGGCGGTGGCAGTGGAGTGTCGGACAGCCTGGCCACCACGGCGGCGGCCGGTGGAATCGGGTTGCGGCCGAGCTCGGGCTGACTGGAGTGCGACGACGAACCCCCAACGGTGATCTCGACGTCGACGCGTCCCCGGTTGCCCAGGGACACCGCGAGGTTGGTTCCGAATGCCAGAATGGAATGCGCGACCCTGACCTCGAGGTCACCGTAGATGCGCCGGGATCCGTCGTGGCTGCTGCGCCCCTCGCAGTTGACCGTCAGCCACACCGCGCGCCGCAGCGACGTCAAGTCCCGCACGGCGGCCAGGGCTGCCGCCATCGGCCCCTTGTTCTGATTGGCGCCCTGTCCCACCACCGTCGGACCGGACAGGCCCAGCGTCTCCCCGTCGACGACGCGGCCCGCGTGCGGATCGGCCATCAGATTTCCGTGCTGCGACACGATGTAGGTCTGCAGCAGGAGTCCGTCAGCGGTGTCGGGCCCGAACCGTGCCGCGATGTCACCGCAGGGATGACGGCGGATCTCGTCGGGCCCGAGCGCGTCGATCAGGGGGAGTACCGCGGAGTCCACGGCGTGGTGCAGCCGGCTGTCGCCGGGCAGGATCTCGGTGGCGCCCGCGGGTACCGACGTGTCGGTGCCGACGAGCGTGAGCAGCGTGCTCTCCAGGTAGTCCGCCATCAACAGGCGGGCACCGGACCGCGGCGACGTTGCAGCTCGGGAAGCAACGTCTGCTCGGCCAGCGCCATCTGCTGCGGCTGATCGAATGACGCGAACCGCAGGATCGGGAGGTCCAGACCCCGCTCGAGGTACTGGTCGATTCGTGCGAGCACATCGTCGGGAGTGCCGAAAGCTCCCCAACGGTCCAGGATCTCGTCGCTGCTGTCCATCGAGTAGTAGGTGTCGAGAAACCGTTTGCCCTCCGCCCGTGCCGCGGCCCGGTCATCGCCCAGGTTGATCATCAGGTGCGCCGACGACGTCATCGCCGACGCATCGCGCCCGGCGGCGTCCGCGGCGGTACGGATCTCATCCCACTTGCGGCCGAACTCCTCGGGTGTCGTCACCGCCGTCTGCCAGCCGTCGGCCAGGGTGGCGACGCGCTCGATCGCGGCGCGGTACCGGCGTTCGGGCATGCGGGCGGGGTCGGGGTTGCTCGCAATCCAGATGGGGCAGGGGTCCTGAATGGGCTTGGGTTCCAACGAGACTTCGGGAAACGACCAGAACTGGCCGTCCCACGACGTCGGGCCGTTCCACAGGGCACGCACCAGCCGGATGCCCTCTTCGAGACGCGGTACGCGCTCGCGGCTGGTGATGCCCGCCGCTGTCAGCTCGGCAGCGGCGTTGCCCCCGCTGCGTTCGGTCGTCGCACCCAGGCACACCGCGAGCAGTGCGCGCCCGCCCGAGAGCACATCGAGGCTGGCCCACTGTGCGGCGAAGACCACGGGCTGGCGGAGCGGGAACGTGGCCAGGCAGCACACCCCGAGCTTGACCCGCTCGGTGCGGGAGCTGATGGCGGCCAGGCTGGCGACCGCCTCCACCCTGGGCTTGGCGATGAGGCCGTCTCCGACCCAGACCGAATCGAAGAACTCACCTTTGTCGGCGAACTCGGCCAGCTCCAGCATCTCCGAGACACTGATGGCGCCGAACAGGATCCCGCGGTTGGGCAGGCTGAGGCCGATCCCCTTCATGATGCTCCTCCGTAGTGGTCAGCAGACACCGACGTAGCCGTCCTTGCGCCGGTCGGAGCCGCCCGTCAGTCCGGTGTCGGTGCGCAGGATCATCTGTGCACCGCCGCATTCGAATCGCGGCAGCTCGGTGAACAGGTGCCCACGGCGGGCGAGTTCGGCTGCCGAGACATCGTCAAATCCCGCCTCCAGCCCGATCGTCCGGCCCTGCATGACGCGGAACCGCGGCGCGTCGACGGCCTGCTGGGCCGTCATGCCGCGGTCGATCACGTTGCGCAGGATCTGCAGCTGTCCCTGGGGTTGCATGAACCCGCCGACCACGCCGAGGCAGCCCCGGAACCCGGTCCCGTCACCCAGCATTGCCGGGATGATGGTGTGGTAGGGGCGCTTACCGCCCTCCGGGCGGTTGGGGTGGCCGTCGCGCAGTGTGAAACCGTTGCCGCGATTGTGCAGCAGAACGCCGCTTCCTGGCGCCATCACCCCGGAACCGAAACTCTCGTAGAGGCTCTGGATGAGGGAGCAGGCCGCACCCTCCCGGTCCACCACGCACACGTACACCGTGTCCGACGGCACGCCGGGCGCTCTCGCGTCCGACGCCTCCGGACCGATCTGGTCGCGCAGCTTCGACAGCCGGTCTTCCTCCAGTAGGTCCGCCACCGGTACGGGACCGAAATGCGGATCGGCGACGTGGTCGGCGGCGTCGCCGAACGCAATCTTGAGGCACTCGATCAGGTGATGATCGGCCTCGCCCTGAGAGGTCAGCGGCAGATCCTGGTAGAGACGGGCCGCCTCCAGAACCACGACACCCTGTCCCGGCGGCGGCATTTCGTAAATGTCGAGGCCGCGGAACTGGGCCGAGATCGGCGTGGACCATTCCGGGCCGCCCCAGCCGCTGAGATCGGATGCGCTCAGCGGCCCGCCCAGTTGCTGGACCGCGTCGACGAACCCGGCGGCGATGGCCCCCGTGTAGAACGGCTCGTGGCCGTCGTTGACGTAGCTCTCCAGTGCGTCGGCGAGCCCTGGGTTGACGAATGTCTCGCCCGCCTGCGGTACCTGACCGCCCGGCAGGAACACCTCCGCGGCAGCGGGATTGCGGCGTAACTTGTCCGCGCCGAGTTGCCATTCCTCGGCGATGATGGGGGCCACGGTGAAGCCCGCGCGCGCCGTCTCGATGGCAGGGTGCAGGAGACGCCGGCTGCCCAGGCGGCCGTATCGATCGAGCAGTGCGGTCCATCCCCAGGTGGCGCCGGGGACGGTGACGGTCCACGGCCCGTCGGGCGGCATGGCGTCGAATCCCTGCTCCCGCAGCGCCTGTACGGTCATGCCGCCGGGTGCACCTCCTGCCGCGGCCAGCCCGACCGGTTCGTCGGCGCCCGGCTCCCAATACAGCGCGAACAGGTCGCCGCCCACGCCGGTCGACCGCGGGTCGACGACGGTGAGCATCGCCGCCGCCGCGACCGCAGCGTCGGCCGCTGTGCCACCCTCGTCGAGGACGGCGACCGCGGCGTCGACGGCGAGCGGATGGCTGGCGGCGACCATGCCCGTGCCCTGGGTCATTTGGCGCCGGACACTTCGTTGATCACGTCGAAGTCGACCATTGAGGGATCGGCGGGTTGGTTGTACTCACCGAGTGACTGGAAGAACGCGTCCATACCGGCCCAGCTTTCTGCAGACAACGGTGCGGTGCCGGCCTTCGGGTAGAACGACGCCTCGCTGTAGTACTGATAGATCTGGGGCAGGAAGTCCTCACGTACGTCGGGCAGTTGCTCCTTGACGGCGGCGGTCCACGCGGCCTCGTCCTGGTAGAACTCGTCGTAGGCGGTCTGCACATTTGTCAGGAAGTCGACGACCCGGTCCCGATTGGACTCAAGGAACGTGCCGGAGGTGACCCAGACGGTGTTGAACGCGCTGGCGCTGTCACCCTTGAGGTCGCTCCAGTCCCCGAGGACGGTGAACTCGCCCTCGTCCTGGAGTGTCAGTACGTCGCCGAATTCCAGTGCGGTGGCGTCGATCTGCTGACCGAGCATGGCCGCGGCCCGATTGGGTGACTCCGGCAGCACACTCCAGTTGATCTGGTTCTCCAGATCGGGACCGGTCTGCCGGGCGAGTTCGCGCGGCAGGGTCTCGGTGGGCGAACCAGGTCCGTGATAGGCGACGCGGGCGCCGGCGAGGTCACCGATGTTTTGGTACTGCGACTGCGCGACGAGCACGAACTCGGGGATGACCTGGCTGACGTAGACGATCTTGACGTCGATGCCGCTCTGCGCTGCCTTGATGGCCGACGCGCCGTCCATGTTGCCGATGTCGAAGTTGCCGTTCTGCAAACCGGCGACGACGGCGCTGTCCTCGTTGAGCGCGGTGATCTCGGCGCCGGCCTTCTGCGCACCGAGGTAGTCGGCGATGTCCGCGGGGTCGAGGTCCGAGGCGAACGCCACCTTCAGCGGCGCTGTCGAGTTGTCCTGCGAGCCTTCGCTGCCCGACGAACAGCCCGCGAGGGCCAGCGCGGCCACGGCCACCACCGCGCCGATACGTGTGAACTTCATGATGTTCCCTTCTGGTCGACTGACTCTGTTAAGCGTGGATGCCGCGGTGCCACGGCATGAGACGGCGTTCGAGGACCTGCACCGCGGCCGCGAGTGTCACGCCGAGCAGTGCGAGCACGATGACCCCGACGAACACTTTGTCCGTGCGGTAGTAGTTGGCGGCGGTGCTGATAAGTCCTCCGAGCCCGGTGACGGCGAACAGCAGCTCGGCGACGACCATGCCCTTGACGGCGCGCGAGATGCCCATCCGGAGCCCGGCGAAGATGTAGGGCAGCGAGGCGTAGGACACCACCTTGGTGAACAGCTGAAAGCGGCTGGCGCCGAATGCTCGTGCCGCGTCGACCAGGTTGCGGTCGACGTTGCGCACCCCGGTGTAGGTGCTGATGAGGATCTCGAATACGCAGAACAGGAAGACGGTGACGGTGCGCGCCGTGAATCCCAGACCGAACCAGATGATGAACATCGGGACCAGTGCCGCGGTCGGTACCACGTAGAGCGCCGATACGAAAGGATTGAGCGTGCGACCGGCCGGCCCGTACCAGCCCATGAAGAAACCGACGGCGATTCCGACCACGATCGCCAGGCAGAAGCCCACCAGTAGTGAACTGAGACTGTCCAGCACGGCACGCAGGAGCTCGCCGGTCTCCCACATCTCCCAGAAGGCACCCGGCAGCTTCGAGGGCGGCGCGAGGAAGAAGTCTCCGACGATCCGTCCCGCGATCTCCCAGACTGTCAGGACCACCACGACGAGGACCACCTGAACCAGGCGTTCCCAGTTGAAGACTTTGCGCTGCACCAGTTGTGCGGTGGTGATTCGTTCGCGCTCGATGACTGCAGGCATGCTTGTCCGATCGGGTGAAGGGGAGGGTTACAGGAGTTCTTCCAGGCGGGTGCGCAGTGCGCGGGCCGCGGGGTCGTTGATCAGCTCGGTGCGAGACCGCGGACGGTCGATCGGGACATCGACGTCGGCGCGTACCTTGCCGTCCGACATCACCACGACGCGGTCCGACAGCAGCATCGCCTCTTCGATCGAGTGCGTCACGAACAGCACCGACCGCTTCTCCTGGCTCCAGATGCGCATCAACTCGGTTTGCATGTGCTGGCGGGTAATCGCGTCGAGCGCGCCGAACGGCTCGTCCATGAGCAGCACCTGCGGCTCGAGCGCCAGCGCGCGGGCTATCCCGACGCGTTGCTGCATACCGCCGGACAGCTCACCCGGGTAGTGATCGAAAAACCCGGCGAGTCCGACCAATTCGAGGTACTTATCGGCGCGGGGGCGGCGCTCGGCGCGCGGGATGCCGGCGAACTGCAGCGATTCGATGATGTTCTGCCGCACGGTGCGCCACGGCAACAGCGACGGCTGTTGGAACACGACGCCGCGGTCGGTGCCGGTGCCGGTGACCGTCTTACCGTTGACCTCGACACGACCGGCCGACGCAGGAAGCAGTCCGGCGATCACCTTGAGCACCGTGGTCTTCCCGCAGCCGGACGGACCAACCAGGGACACGAACTCCTCCGGGCGGACGGCGAGGTCGACACCGCTCAGCGCATAGGTGCGGACGATCTCCCGCCCACTGATCCGTTCGTAGACCTTGGTCAGGCCCGCGATCGTGATGGCGTCTGTCGCGACGGAGGACTCCACGGTCGCCGGTGCCATACCAGCTCCTCTCGGTATGTTGTATACAGAGAGTGGACCACCGGAGTGTTTCCTGAGTATTTCGTGCGAGTTTACTGTGTGCGTCTAATGTCGTCGGCGTCAGGCGGTTGCGGTCTCGGCTGCCGCCCGGCTGCGGTACATGTCGGCGGTGGCCATCGTGTGGGCCCGCATCAAGGTGGACGCGTGCGCAGCATCCCGGGCTCGCAGCGCGTCGATGATGCGCCGGTGCTCGTTCCACGACGCCATGCCGCGCACATCGGCAACCGACGAAAAATACCAGCGGACACGCTTTTTCATCATGGAGAGGGTGGAGTGCAGCATGCCGTTGCCCGACCACTCGCTGATCCGGTCGTGAAAGGCCGAGTTGGCCGACACGATCCCCTGCACGTCGCCCGACTCGACTGCGCTGACCCCCTCGCGCCAGATCTCCTCAAGGACGTCGAGCTGCTCGGCGGTGACCCGGCTGGCGGCACGTTCGGCGGCGTAGGACTCCAGCAGCGTCCGCATGTCGAAGAAGTCGTCGATCTCGTCAGGAGTGGGGGCGTGCACGTAGGCTCCGGTGCGGGGGTGGATGTCCACCCAGCCGGTACGGGCCAGCATGGTCAACGCTTCTCGGACGGGGTTGCGACTCACGCCCAGCGCGGCGGCGAGCTCGTTCTCCAGCAGGCGCTCTCCGGGCTGCAGCACCCGCCGCACGATCAGGTCCTCGAGCGTCGAGTAGACGCGTTCGCGCAGTACCGGGCCCTGCTGGATGGCCGGAATCGACTGTGAAGCAGTCTCACTGGCTGCCAACGCCGACCTCCTCCGCTCGGCGGGCCGGTGTCCACCGCGAGACGAGTTCGTCCGCCGTCGTCACCAGTCCGAAGTGCTTGCCCACTACGCGGACCGACGCATCGTGTGCCGCTTGGGAGTACGACGCCGCGCAGTCCTGCACAAGCGTGACATAGAAATCGTGAAAAAGGCCGTCGCGAAGCGATGATTCCACGCAGACCTCGGTGGCGACGCCGGCGAACAGAACCGAGCCGACGCCCAGCGACCGCAGGGTGAGCGACAGGTTGGTGCCGACGAAGGCCGAGAAGCGATTCTTGATGATCACGTGGTCGCCGAATGCTGGTGCAACGCCGAAGAATTCCGCACCCCAGCTGCCGGTCCTGCAGGTGACCCCGGTGCGCTCGGTGCCGTCGCCGTCGCCGAGGCGGCCCAGCCAGGCCGGGCTGTCGTTGGACGGATCATGCACGGTGCGCACGAAGACTACCGGGATCCCGGCGCCTCGGGCGGCCTCGATGAGCCTCTGGAGCCGTGGCACCATCGCGTCGATAAACTGCAGGTCGAAGCCATATCCGGCGGGCAGCGATCCCTGCGGACTACAGAAGTCGTTCTGTACGTCGACGACAACGAGCGCGGCATGACCGGGCATGTGCCGGTCACTCTCGGAGAGCCGAACCACAAGTTCCTCCCGGGTGTACTGTATACAAGACCGTAGCAGCCAGGGCGTCGCGGCGCAGCCCGTGACGGGGCGGTCCGCGATGATGTCGCCGAGAAGTCCCTGGCGGCAATGATATCCGGCCTTGGTGGGCCTCGCCTTGTAGCCAGGCGCCGTCCGGAAGGCGCGCTGAGCGGACCATGTCCTCTTCGCCACTCGGGTACTGCAGTGGTGGGACAGCGCGTCACACGAGGGTGCGTAGCACTGCCAGCGCGTCGTCGACCTCGGCCTCGGTGGTCGACCACGAGCAGACGAACCGCACCACCGGCACGCCGACGTCGGGCTGGTGCGCGAGGTAGTGCTCGGCCAGGCCGCGATGACTATGCGCGTCGAGCTTGACGAAGATCTCGTTGGATTCGGCCGGGGCCGCCAGCTGCAGGCCGAGTGCCTCCAGCCCGGTGCTCAGGCGTCGGGCCATCGCGTTGGCGTGCGCCGCGTTGCGCAGCCACAGGCCGTCGTCGAAGAGCGCGGTGAACTGGGCGGCGATGAACCGGTGCTTGCTCGCCAGATGGCCGATCTGCTTCTGCACGAACCGGATTCCGTCGAACTGCTCTGGACGCCGGACCAGGACCGCATCACCGAACAACATGCCGTTCTTCGTGCCGCCCACGCTGACGATGTCGGCGTCACCGATGGCCTCCAGCGGCGAGACGCCGAGTGCGGCAATGGCATTGGCAATGCGGGCGCCGTCGATGTGAACGAGGAGCCCGAGGTTGTGCGCGCAGTCGACGAATTCGCGCAGGGCGGCGGCCGTCCACACCCTGCCGTTCTCCGTCGACTGGGTCACCGACACGATGCGCGGTTGTGAGTGGTGCACCGCGCTGCGGCCGAGCACCCTGCGCTCCAGCTCCTGCGGAGTGATCAGCCCGTCGGCGCTCGCCAGCCTGGTGAGCTGGGCGCCGGAGAGTCGGACCGGCCCGCCGGCCTCGTCGACGAGGACGTGGGCGACGTCGCTGCAGAAGATCTCGTGCCACGGCCGGACCGCCGACGCGAGCGCGATGATGTTGGCCGCTGTGCCGGTGAAGGCGAAGAGCACGTCCGCATCGGGGGAGTCGAAGGCGGCCCTGATGGCATCGACGGCGTGCGCGGTCACCGGGTCGTCGCCGTAGGAGGGCGCCGGCCCGTCGTTGACACGGTTGAGGGCTTCGAGGACCAACGGGTGCGCCGGCGCGGCGTTGTCCGAGGCGAAGGCGGAGGACGGCACGCCCCCCATTGTGCACTCGTCGCCGAACCGGGCGTGAGGGTCGTGATCTGCGGCCATATCGCGACCGGGAATCTCAGTTCGGCGCGTGGGTGGCGAGCCAGGTGAAGAACTCGTCGGCACAGAACACCGGCTTGCCGTACTCCTGCGCCTTGCGGGCCTTACCCGACTGCGTGCCTGCCTCGGCCGTCACCAGCACGTCGCAGCGGGTCTTGGTCACCGTCTTCACCGGCACCAGCCCGGCCGCGGCGGCCAAGAGCTCCATGTCGTCGCGCTCGACGATCCGGCCCGCGGGATCCTGGGCCGTGCCGGTGAAACAGATGCGCGCACCGGAGGTCAGCACCCCGTCGATGTCGTGCTGGACGAGAAGATCTGCCCCGGTGAGGATCTCGACACCGAGAAGTTCTTCGGCCGCCTGCAACCGGGACACCACGTCGTTGGTCAGCTGCACCCGGCCCGCCGCCGCCCGCAGCTGATCGGCGACCGACTGCCGCGCCGCGGCCTCCCAGCCGGTGTCGTCGGCACGCTGCGGTGCCGCCCCGCCCAGCAGTACTGCGCCGACGTCGCGGCTGATCCGCATCAGCGCCGACAGGCCCGGCAGGTGATCGGCCACCGGTGTCGCCACCGTGGAATCCCGGCTGACCAGCAGCCCTGCCGCCTCGACGGCTTCGGGTTCGTCGAAGGCCGACGAGCCGGCCTCCGCTTCGGTGACCCGGTGGGCGTCCAGCGCCGAGCGGGCCCGCTCCAGCGCGGTGCGGCCCTGGATACGGGTACCGCGCAGTTCCACTCCCAGCGGCATCGTCGTCACATATCCGAGCCGCTTGAGCTCGAAATCGAGCAGGCCCAGCTGCTCGTCCACGCCGACACCCACTGGCGTGCACCCCGCCAGCATCGGCGCGATCACCGCCCACGCCTCCCGCAGCGTGGGTGCCAACAGCACGTCGGACACCGTGATGCCGAATGCTGTTCGCGCGTCAGCGAGATCGCGCTGCGGGTTGATCAGCGTGGTCACCGCGGTGCCGTCGTCGAACGCCACCGCCAGCTCGACGGGGCGGGGCCGCGACATGCGGCCCTCGTCGCCGACCGTCAGCATGCCGATCGCGCAGTACCGCCGCGCGCCGGAGTCGCCCGCCGGGGTGCGCAGGAAACGTGCGATCCGGCGATCCGTCTTCAGATCCTTTGGCAGCACAGGTCTTTTCAGCACCAGCCCAGCCAGCGACGTGCACCGGCTCAGCGCCACGTACAGCTGACCGGTGGAGAACATGCCTCCGGTGAGGTCGACGACCACCCGGTCCAGCGTCTGCCCCTGGCTCTTGTGGATCGTGATCGCCCACGCCAACTTGAACGGCAGCTGCGTGTACGACCCGACCACCTCCCGGCCCAGTGACGCGCCCGAGGCCACCGGCCGCGTCACCTCCCACGTGAACGGCGAGACGTCCGCGCTCGTACCGTCCGGGAATTCGACCTCGACGACGGCGCCGTACCGGTCGTAACCCACTCCGGCGACGCGGCCGACGGTGCCGTTGACCCAGCGGTTGCCCTGGTCGTTGTTGAGCATCATCACCTGCGCGCCGACCTTGAACCGCAGTGTCTCCTCGACCGGTGGGTCGAACAGCGCCAGGTCACCCGAGGCCTTCGCGTGGTGCACCATCTCGTCGCCGGGGAGCCGCTCCAGCTGCTGGCGGTTGCGGGCCGTGACGAGTCGGTTGGTCGGCGCCAGCGTCAGCCAGAACTCGTCGTCGGGTGGGACGAAGTCCTTGTCGGCGCGCGCATTGAGCTGCTCCTGGGCGTGCCCGAGGAGCACACCTTCGCGGATCTCGTTGAGAATGGCCGTCATCCGGTCATCGCCGAGCTGACGGAACACCGTCGTCAGCGACACCGTCGGGAAGTCGTCGCGGTGGAACGAGCGAGCCGAGAAGAAGTACGGGGTCTCGTAGGTGGTCGTGAAGTAGCCGGCTTCGTCCTCGCGGACCACCGGCGGCAGCTGATACAGGTCGCCGACCAGCACGATCTGGACGCCGCCGAACGGCGTGCCCGGGGCAGGCCCGAATCGCTCCAGGGCCGCGGCGACCATGTCGAAGACGTCGGCACGCACCATCGACGCCTCGTCGATGATCAGCGTCTGCAGCGAGGCCAGCGTCTTGGTGAACCGTCCCGGCCGGTACTCTCCGCGCCGGATCTCGTCCAGCGTCGTCGTCGAGCGGAAACCGAACATCCGGTGGATCGTGTAGCCGTCGACGTTCAGCGCGGCGATACCCGTCGGCGCCACCACGACCACGTGGCGATCGGTGTCGGCCATGAAGCGGCGGATCAGCGTCGACTTGCCCGTGCCTGCCTTGCCGGTGAGGAATACGTGCCTGCCGCCGGCCAGCAGGTCCAGCGCGGAGCGGAACTCCTCGGTCAGGACGAAGCCGGGCATGGACGCCCAGATTACGCGCGGCCTGCTCATGCGGTGGCGCCTGAGGGTAGGGCAGGATGGGCAGCTGTGACATCGCTGAAAATGGCCGGGATGGCCGCCCTCATCGGCTCCGCCGCGCTGCTCACCGCCGCCCCCGCGGTCGCCGATGACGAAACCTTCCTCGAAGTCCTCGACCTGATGGGCGTTCCCGTCGCCGAACCCGCGTCAGCGGTGGAGATGGGACTGGCGGTGTGTGCAGGCCTCGACGGGGGTCAGCCGCTGCAGACCGTCGCCGACGGCATCGCTGCGGCCAACGGTCTCACCCCCGAACAGTCCGGCATGGTCGTCGGCGCCTCCGTGGCGGCGTACTGCGATCACCACCGCGCCCTCGTCGGCGGCTGACGCTCAGTCGCCCGAGCGGCTCGCGCGCCAACTCCGCACGCCGCGGCGCACGGCGAACGCACCCAGCACCGCCGTGACACACCAGACGACGATCGCCGTGACGGCCAGCGGTGCGGAGAATTCACCGATCGACGCGCCCAGCGCGGTGTACACGAACGCCCGCGGTGCCGAGCCGATCAGCGCCCCGGCGGCCATCTGCCACATCGGCACGCCGAACGCCCCGAAGGCAAAGGACGCCAGGGCGTCGGAAATGCCGGGGACGAAGCGCTGCAGCACCACCGCCCACAGCCCGCCGCGCTGGATCATCCCGTCGATGCGATCCGAGCGCTGCGACCCCAGCAGCGCCCGCGCGCTGTCCCGCCCGGCTCGGCGGCCGGCGTAAGCCGAAATGAGCGCGTTTCCGACCGTCGCGCCCAGCGTGACGAAGGTGCCCAGCACCGGCCCGAACAGGAACCCGCTGCCCGCCGCCAACAGCGGCCCCGGCACCAGCAGGGCGCCCAGGACCGCCGACACCACCACGTACGTCAGGGGCGCCAGCGGGCCCGTCGACTCGATCAGCCGACGCACCGCGTCGATGTCGATCACCCGCTCGATTGCTGTGAAATAGAACAGCACCGTCAAAACCGCGACGACCAGCGCCAGCCGGACCAGCGCGCGCCGTTTCGAGTTTTCGGGAACACCGACGGGATCAACCATGGCAGAACAATCCTGCCGCACCCCGTTAAGTTGGCAGACGTGAGTGTGACGCCGGGGGATCTGACAGGAACGGAACGGGCGGTGCTGCTGGTGCTGATGGCCGAATCGCGGCCGGTACCCAACCCGGAACTGGCCGCGCTGGGCCCTGCTCTGGACAAACCCGGCCGAGACAAGCTCAACAGCCTCGGTCTGATCGAATCCGAGCGTGTCGGAAACAGATTCGTCCACGAGCTCACCGACAGCGGCTGGCGACTGTGCCGCGATCTCGTCGATGCAGGACCGCCGCCTCGCTCGACCGGTTCGGCAAAGACGGTCTACACCGTGCTCGGCGCCCTCGGCCGGTACCTGAGCCACGCCGACCTCAGCCTGGCCGACGTCTTCGGCGTCACCGAGTCGTCCATGGCGGCGTCCACCACCGAGGACCGAATCCGCGACGCGTACGGGCGGCTGGCACCGCGCCCCGGTGGCTGGGTCTCGCTGACCCGGCTGCGCGCCGAGTTGGACGTGCCCCGCACCGACGTCGACGCCGCGCTGGTCGCGCTGCACCGCGCGCCGGGCGTCAGCGTGATCCCGCAGGAAGACCAGAAAGTCCTGACCGCCGAGGACCGCGCCGCGGCCGTCGTCATCGGGGATCGGGCCAAGCACCTGATCGCGATCGAGGCGTGATGGACGCGCTCCACCGGGATGCGCTCGCCTCGCTGCGGCTGACGTGGGCACCGACGTCGGACGACCTGTGGCGACCCCAGGCGGCCACCCACGTGACGGGCCTCAACGAGCACGCCGTCGACGACGTGATGGATGCGTTCGGCGACGCGCTGCGCGTTGAGACGTCCAATCCGCTGGGAGTCGTCATCCGCGGCCCGGCGGGATCGGGCAAGACCCACCTGCTCGGCCAGATCCGCGAACGCGTGCAGGCCGACGGCGGCTTCTTCTTCGTCGTCGAACTGCTCGACGCCGCCAGCTTCTGGCAGTCGGTGCGCAGCGGCATCCTGGAGAGCCTCGGCCGCCCGGGCGCTCAGCGCGAGACGCAGCTGAAGGACCTGCTGTGGGAGCTGTCGTCGCTGGCGCACGTCTCGCGTGCCGATCGCCGGGCCATCATCGGTGACGACGACCTGGACGCCGAGACGCTCTACCGCTTCATCAAGGCGATGTCATCGGCCGCGAAAGAGACTGTGCGGCAATGTCATCAGACGCTGCGCGCGCTGGTACTGCTGGGGTCCAACGACTTCATCGCCCACGACATCGGTGAGGGCTTCCTGCAGGGCAGTGAGGAGTTCAGCGTCGAAGAGCGCGGCCCGTGGGGATTGCGCGCGGCGCCGGCGTCGGCGCAGGAGTGCGTCCGCGACATCACGCGTCTGGTCGCGCTGGCGGGACCATCGCTGCTCGCCGTCGACCAGATCGACACGCTGCTGGCGCAATCGCTGGCAGGGACTGCCGGAGACGGGGTACTCGAGCAGGTCGCCCACGGGTTGATGTCGTTGCGGCAGACGACGCGGCGCACCGTGCCGGTGGTAGCCTGCCTGCCCGCGGTGTGGGAACACATTCAGGACCGCGCCGCAGCCAGTGTCGCCGACCGCTTCCGGATGACCGGCGTGCTTACACCGTTGCCCAGCGCCGACGTCGGCCGCGCCATCCTGGAGCGCAGGTTCGCCGCGAGCTACGCCTCAGCAGGATTCACGCCGCCGTATCCGAGTTGGCCGCTGGCGCCGGCGGCGTTCGAGGAGGCGCCGTCCTACACGCCGCGCCAGTTGCTGATCCGGGCCGACACCCACGTGCGGGAGTGCCTCAAGCACGGCGACGTCGTCGAGCTCGAACGCTTGAGCGCCGATGCGCAGCCGTCATGGGAACCGCGTGACGTCGACGGAACAGCCTCGGCCTCTTCGGCTTTGGACCGGCGGTTCGCCGAGTACCGGCGGCGGGCGGTGCCCGAGGCAGCGGTGGCGCACGACGGCGAGGACATCACGATGCCCGAGCTGCTGTCGGCGGCGTTGCGGGCATGGATCACCGAGCGTGACGGCGAGAGCACGTTCGTGTCCGATCCGCCGCCGGGGACCCACGTCATGCTGCACGCCCGGCTGCGCGAAAGCCTGGACAGCGACACCGACGACGAGCGGCACTGGGCGTTCCGTGCCATCGCGGCGACCAACGCCAGCGCTGCCCTGAGCCGCATACGGAAGGCGTTGACGGCCACCGGGTTCACGTCCGGATCGGACCGTCGACACCTGTTCCTGCTGCGCAACGCGCCGTGGCCGAGCGGTAGGACCACCGCTGCGGAGATCGACGCATTCCACGCGGCCGGCGGGCGTACCCTGCCGCTGTCGGAAGATGACGTGCGCACCATGACGGCGCTGCGGGACCTGATCAACGACGACGATCCCGAACTGCCCGCGTGGCTGAGGGCCCGCAGACCCGCCCACGGGCTGAGGTTGCTGGCGGACACGCTGGCGGCCGACGACGACGCGCCCGAGCCCGTGGCCGTCGTGGCAGACGACGAGCCAGAGTCTGCTCCTGAACCCGTCGCCGACTACACCGTCTCCGCGACGGAGATACCCCTCGGTCTGGATCTGACAACCGAAGAGCCTGTGACCATTCCGCTGTCGGCGCTGCGTAAGCATGTCGCGATCTTCGCCGGCTCCGGGTCGGGCAAGACGGTACTGATCCGCCGCCTCGTCGAGGAGTGCGCGCTCCGGGGCGTGTCGTCGATCGTGCTCGATCCCAACAACGACCTGTCCCGGCTGGGGACGGCGTGGCCGCAGCAGCCGTCCGGATGGCGGCAGTCCGACGACGCGCGTGCCGACGACTATCTGACCAACACCGATGTCAAGATCTGGACGCCGCGCCGAACCAACGGCCGCCCGCTGTCGTTCCAGCCGCTACCCGACTTCTCCAGCGTCGTCGACGATTTTGACGAGTTCACCGAGGCTGTGGAATCGGCATGCGAGGCGCTGGAACCGCGGGCCCTGATATCGGGGAAGACACAGAAGGCCACTCGTGCTCGGGCTGTACTCCGGGAAGCGTTGCAGCACTTCGGCAGAACATCGGAGCCGACGCTCGGCGGGTTCATCCGGTTGCTCGCCGACCTGCCCGAGGACGTCAGCGACATTGCGGGTGCGCATGAGATCGCCGGTGACCTGTCGCAGAACCTGCGGGCGGCGATGGTCAACGACCCGATGTTCGGCGGCGGCGGTACGCCCGTCGACCCGGGAGTGCTGCTGACACCGTCCGACGGACACCGCGCCCGGGTATCGGTGATCAGCATGATCGGTCTGTCCTCGGACGACCAGCGGCAGAGTTTCGTCAACCAGCTGCAGATGGCGCTGTTCGCCTGGATCAAGCGCCATCCGGCCGGTGATCGCCCGCTCGGCGGCCTGCTCGTGATGGACGAGGCCCAGAACTTCGCGCCCGCCAAGGGATTCACCGCGTGCACCCGCAGCACGCTGGCGCTGTCGTCGCAGGCCCGCAAATACGGCCTCGGCCTGGTCTTCGCGACGCAGGCGCCCAAGGGCCTCAACCACAACATCCCCGGAAACGCCGCCACGCAGTTCTACGGGCTGCTGAACTCACCCGCCCAGATCGACACGGCCCGCGAGATGGCCCGCGCCAAAGGCGGATTGATCGATGACATCAGCAGGCTGCGGGCCGGCAACTTCTACGTCGCGACCGAGGGTGAGTCCTTTCACCGGGTCGTCGCTCCGTGGTGCCTGTCCCACCACCCGGCGAGTCCACCGTCAGCCGAAGACGTGCTCGCCCTGGCGACTTCGGCGTGAGAGGAGCTCGACTGTGTCCCATCGTTACGTCGTGATCGGTGCCGGTGCCATCGGCGGGACCATCGGCGGCGTGCTCGCCCGCGCCGGTGCCGACGTGGTGCTGGTGGCCCGCGGCGCGCATGCGCGTGCCCTCGCCGACAATGGTCTGACGCTGCGCACCCCCGACGGCGCGTTCCAGATCCCGGTCTCTGTCGCCGCGGCTCCGGACGAGGTCCGCCTGACGGCCCGCGATGTCCTGGTGTTCGCGACCAAGACCCATCAACTGGACGCTGCGCTGCAGGAGTGGGTCGACCGGCCGGTGTTCGACGGCGACGCCGCGGTGGGCAGCGCAGGTGAGGTACTGCCTGTCCTGGCGGCCCTCAACGGCGTTGTGGCCGAGGACAAGGCGCTGCGCTTCTTCGCCAGGGTCTTCGGAGTGTGCGTCTGGATGCCTGCCGCCCACGTCACACCCGGCGAGGTGATCACGAAGTCATGGCCGGTGGCAGGACATTTCCACGTGGCACGCTGGCCTGCCGCCCTGGCGACGCCTGAGGACCGTGCGCTGCTCGAGGACATCGCCGCCACCTGGACGCCGGCCGGCATCCTCGTCGCGCTCCCGCCCGACGTCGCACCGTGGAAGTACAACAAGCTGCTGAGCAACCTCAGCAACGCCGTTGTCGCACTGACAGGTTCGGAGCGCGACGGCGAGGTCGCCACTGCGGTCAGGAACGAGGGCGAGGCGGTGCTGGCGGAGGCCGGCATCGAGTACGTGTCGTTCGAGGTGTCGACCGCCGCTCGCGCACAGGGCCCGACGATGCGGCCGGTGGCCGGCGCCGAGGAGGTGATCTCGAACTCGACGTGGCAGTCCCTGGCCCGCCGCAGCGGCAGCGTCGAGACCGATTTCCTCAACGGTGAGATCGTGCGCATCGCACACGGGTGCGCAGCTGCAGCGCCGTTGAACACGGCCCTGGCCCGGTTGGCCAGGGACACCGCGCATTCCGGCCGCGGCCCCGGGGAGCTCGCTGAACACGAGCTCGCCAAGCTGCTGGGCCTGACCGATGGTGCCGCCACCGAGAGGGACTCATGAGCGCTCGTGATCAGGTATTCGTCACCGCCGCCGAGTTGGCGCGCAGGCTCGACGCCGGTGAGCCCATCACCCTGCTGGACGTCCGGTGGTCACTGCCCCAGCCCGACGGCACCGCGGCCTACGCGGCAGGCCATCTGCCCGGGGCGGTGTACGTATCGCTGGACGATGAACTCACCGACCACAGCGTCGACGGGCGCGGCCGCCACCCACTACCCTCCGGATCTGCCCTGCAGGAAGCGGCGCGGCGCTGGGGTGTCCGTACCGGGGTCCCCGTCGTGGTCTACGACGACTGGAACCGCGCAGGGTCAGCCCGCGCCTGGTGGGTGCTGACCGCGGCGGGCATCGCCGATGTCCGCATCCTGGACGGCGGCCTCGCTGCTTGGAACGGTGAATTGGAGACCGGCTCAGTGACTCCCGAGCCCGGCGACATTGCCGTCGCGCACGAGGACCTATATGCCGGGGCGCGCAGCGCCGTCACTGCAGACGAGGCCGTCGACTCGCCGGTACTTGTCGATGCCCGCGCACCCGAGCGCTACCGCGGCGACAACGAGCCCGTCGACACGGTCGCAGGGCACATTCCGGGCGCGGTGAACGTGCCGAGCACCAGCCTGCTCACCGCCGGCGGTGCCCTGCTGCCGGACGCCGACCTGACCGACCTGTTCAGCGCCAGTGGCGTGCGACCCGGGGCCGCCGTCGCGGCGTACTGCGGATCGGGCGTGACGGCGGCGGTCGTCGTCGCGGCGCTGGCGTCGGTGGGCGTGGATGCGGCGCTGTTCCCCGGGTCGTGGTCCCAGTGGAGCGCAGAACCCGGCCGCGAGGTGGCACGCGGCTGACGTTCTCTGGCGATTTGGGCGTGCCAGGGGGCGCCAGCGGCAACCCAGCACGCCGAAATCGCAGAAAGAATCGCGGCGATTGCATTGCTGTCGGGACGCCCCGCGATCGGGAAGGATTGCCGGGCGGCGCAACTCGGCGCCGCGCACCCCGGGAAGGCGACTCGACTGACCACCTCGCGAGAAGCCGAGACCCTCGCAGCTGACGTGCTCGTGATCGGCGGCGGACCCGCGGGCACGTGGGCGGCGATCAAGGCCGCGGAGGCCGGTGCCGATGTCATCGTCGCCGACAAGGGGTACACGGGCGCCAGCGGCGCGACGGCGTCGGCCGGGACGGGAGTCTGGTACGTCGACGACGTTCCCGAACTGCGTGAGGCCGCGATGGCCAAGCGTGAACTGATCGGTGGCCACCTCACCGACCGCCGCTGGATGAGCCGCGTCCTGGACGACACGATCGTGCGGATGGACGAGCTCGCGCGGATCCAGCGCTACCCGTTCCCCGTCGACGAGAACGGCACCCAGATCCGCGAGGACCTCCAAGGTCCGGAATACATGCGACGCCAGCGGATTCGGCTGCAGCGCCTAAGTGTTCGCATCCTCGACCATACGCCCGCCCTGCACCTGCTGGCTGATCGCGACGGCACCGTCTCCGGCGCGGTCGCAGTCCGCCGCGCCGACGGGACCCGGGTGAGGATCACCGCGGGGGCGGTTGTGCTGGCCACCGGTGGGTGCGCGTTCCAGTCGAAGACCATGGGGTGCGACACCGACACCGGTGACGGCGCTCTGATGGCCGTCGAGGCCGGTGCGGTGCTGTCGGGCATGGAGTTCTCCAACGCCTACGCGGTGGCACCGAAGGACACGTCGATGACGAAGAACGCCTACTACGCGTGGGCGTCGTTCTACCGTGCCGACGGCTCCTTCCTCGAAGCCCCGGGCGCTACCAAGGACCGCAGGCTCATCGCGCAGACCCTCCTGGACGAGCCGGTGTACGCCCGCCTGGACCGGGCCGCCGAGTCTGACCGCGCCACGATGCGCACCGGACAACCGAATTTCTTCCTGATCTTCGACAGGCTCGGCATCGACCCCTTCACCGACCTCTTCGAGATCACGCTGCTGTGCGAGGGTACGGTTCGCGGCACCGGTGGTGTGCGCATCGCCGGGAATGACTGCGCCACTGATGTTCCCGGGCTCTATGCGGCGGGTGACACGGCCACGCGACAGCTGATCGCGGGCGCCTACACCGGTGGTGGCGCGCACAACGCGTCCTGGGCCGCCTGCTCGGGAGCGTGGGCAGGCCGCGGTGCCGCCGACTTCGCCCATACCAGGGGACGGCCGCCGGAGCGGCTGACCGACGTGGGTGGCCTGGGGGTGGCACCGGAAGCGCTGCCGGAGGTTCGCCGCCTGTCGACGGCCTACGAGATCAACTACCTACGCCATGCCGACCGGCTGACGCCCGCGCTCGCCGAGCTCGACACCCTCTGGGGGACGGCGCGGGCCGGAACGGGGCTGCGTGCCCGCGAGACTGCCGCGATGCTGGCGCACGGCCGGTGGATGTATCACGCGGCACTGCGCCGTACCGAATCCCGCGGCATGCACCAGCGATTCGACTTCCCCGACATCGATCCAGCGCAGCAGCAGCGGCTGGTCACCGGCGGCCTCGACGAGGTGTGGACCCAGCCCGAGTCACGCTGGCTGGCCGACCGGGAGCGCGCCGCATGATCGAAATCGTGGACGCGGATCGATGCATCACCTGCGACCGCTGCATCGAGGTGTGTCCGACGAGGGTCTTCGACCGCGGCGAGGACGGGATCCCGGTGATCGCCCGCCACGACAGCTGCCAGACGTGCTTCCAGTGCGAGGCGTACTGTCCGGTGGACGCGTTGTTCGTTGCGCCCCTGGTGTATCCCGTGGCCGACGACTCGCGCTTCCGCGACGTCGACGCCCTGCAGGAAGCCGGCCTGATCGGCGGCTACCGGGCGGTGTTGGGCTGGGGACGAGGCCGGTCGCCGGGCGCCCGCAGCGCGGTGCAACCCCAGGCGCCGCACTAGGTCACGGCTGCGGGTCGTCCCGGTCGTAGTTCCGGAACGACGGCGTGCGGCGCGTCAGGAACCAGACCACCAGCAGTATGGCAATGCCGCCAGCGACCAGCGGGCTCCAGATCGCGAACATACTGGCGACCGCGCCGGTGACCACATCGCCGACCCGCGGACCGCCGGTGACGATGATCGAAAAGATGCTCTGAACGCGACCCCGCAGGGCGTCAGGCACGGCGGCCTGCAGAATCGCCCCGCGGAAGATCGCGGACACCGCATCGGCGGCGCCACCGATCGCGAGCGTGATCGCAAGAGCAGCGATCGCCACGGTGTTGGTCCCAGAACTCGGACGAATCACGGCAAGGAGCAGGATCACTCCCGCAACGGCGATCGTCGCGGCGTAGATGTAGGACACCACGATGATCGCGACGCCCTGACGTCGCACTGTGCCCGTCCACCCGGAGAACAGGGAAATAAGCACCGCGCCCGCCGCGAACGACGCCGACAGCACGCCGACAGTGGTCACCCCGCCACCGAGGGTCACCGCCCCCAGCGCGGGGTACAACACACGGGGCTGGGCAAGCGCCATCGCGAACAGGTCGATCGTCAGCGCGAAGCGAATGTTGTCTGCACGGCGCAGGTAACCCAGCCCGTCGCGGACCGCGCGCAGAGCCCCCACCGCGGCAGCGCGGGTCTCGTCGAGCGGGCGCAGCGCAGGCAGCGCCCACACCCCGAGAAAGGCCGCCGTGTGCAGCACGGCGTCGATCAGGAACGCGGCCTGGAACCCGCCCGCACCGACCGCGGCGGCACCGATCAGCGGACCGAGCGTCGCCATCAGACCCATATTGATGCCGTTGAGTGCGCCTGCGGCAGGGAGCAATTCGCGGGGCAGCAGTCGCGGGATGATGGCGCGCCTGGTGATTCCACCGACGGTGCCCGCGACCGCGTTGACTGTCGCCGCCGTGTACAGCACCCACAACGAACTACCGCCGACGATGGCATGTACGGCCAGCACGACGATGGCCAGCCAGGAGATCACCGAGGCGATCATCGCCACCCATCGGCGGTCGAATCGGTCGGCCAGCGTGCCGCCATAGAGGCCGAGAATGACCATGGGTCCCAACGCGATACCGGCGATCAGCGACACGGCGAAGGTCGACGATGTGATGGCATAGACCTGGAGCGCGACCGTGACGACGGTCATCTCCTGGCCGATGCTGCCGAGCGCCGTACCGAGCCAGAGCCGGGTGAAGGCCCGGCTGTGGCGAAATGGTGTCAGATCGAGAAAGACACGCCGCTTCCCCGTTCGTTCGGTCGGCGGCGTCACCGCACGAGGGAGCGGGCCGGATCGGCTGCCCACTCGGAGGCAGACCCGACGTACAGGCGGGCCCGCACCCCGAGCACGGCCAGCACGAAGACCTCCAGCGCCGCCGCCACCCCGGTGCCGCAGTATGCCGCCGGCTCCGCGCCCGTGGGTATCCCGAGACCGGCCACGCGGTCACGGAGCTGTTCATCGGGTAGCAGAAAGCCCGCGGCGTCGAAGAATTCGGCAACCGGTGCGCTGCGGGCTCCCGGGATGTGCCCGGCCCCTGCATCGGTGGGATGGGTGAACTTGGCGGCCGGCCGTGCGTCGAAAAGCAGGCCGCGCTCAGCGAACGACGGCACCTCCCCGATCTCCACCACCGGCAGCCCACCGGGGCGAATCGCGAAGTCGCTCTCGGGCCGGACGTCACCCGGCTCCCCTGACTCGAGCGCGCCGGTCCAGCCGTCGACTCCGCCGTCGAGCAGTCGCACCGAGTCCACGCCCGCCCATCGCAACAGCCACCATGCCCGCGCCGGGGCGGGGGACCGGGCAGATCCGTAGATGACGACGGGCGTGCCGGTGTCGATGCCCCAGCGCCGCAGGGTTTTCTCGAATTCGGCAGCGCCGGGCAGCGGGCGCTTTCCATTTCGTCCCGTACTCGGTCCGGCGAGATCGGCGTCGACATCCACGAATTGCGCCCCGGGCAGGTGGGCGCTCAGATAAGCCGCCCTGTCGGCATGATCGGCCGGCATCGCATGCCGTACGTCGAGCACAACCGTCTCGGGTCGTCGGGTGAGCCATGCGGTCAGCTCGGCCGGGCCGATCAGGTGGGCGGAGCGGGCCGCCTCACTCATGTGTGTCCTCCATCGTCGATCACGAATTATGTTTCATAACATTGCCCAGGGTCGATGAGGCCGAGAAAAAATACGCGTGACGCGAACTCCTCATCCGCAGCGTACGGCAGGTATCGGTACTTATTCTCGCGGTAAGAGAAAATATGGACGCCACCCCGGGCGGCTTTTAATGTGCTTGCAAGCCAACACATTTTGTATCAAAGACATTTGTAACAATAAACCCCGGGATGGCCCCACATGACCCTGATCACCCAGAGCGTGATCTCCGTCGAGGAACTGGACGCGACGCTCGACGACCCCAAGCTGGCGGTCATCGAAGTGCACGCCGCGGCTCCCGACGGCCCAGTGATCCCCGGTGCTCGCCCGGTGTTCTGGAAGGACCTCGCCTGGCACCCGCTGGAACGCGAACTGGCCACCGGCGCCGAACTGTCGGAGCGTCTGTTCGCGCTGGGCGCCGGCGAGGGATCCCGGATCGTGCTCGCCGGTGACCCCACCCAGTTCGCGGCATATGTGCTGTGGACACTGCGGGTTCGCGGCTACACCGACGTCGCCTACCTGGACGGCGGACTGGAGGCATGGCGGGCCGGCGGGTTGCGCACCGGCGGCACCGTCGAGCGGACCGCACCCGAAGCGCGGCTGCCGGTCCCCGAACCCACCGAGGCCGACGAACGCCTGCGGATCGGACGGGATGACGTCCGCGCCCTGCTGGGCCGCGACGACGTCGTGATCCTGGACTACCGCACCCCCCAGGAGTACAGCGGCGCGCGTGTCAGCGGCCCGAACGCCCCGATCGACCACGGTGCCGAGCGGCACGGCCGCATCCCCGGTGCGAAGCACCTGTTCTTCCGCGACCTGCTCGACGAGTACGGCCGGCTGCGTGAGCGGGCCGAGCTCCAGCATCTGGTGGACGAGAAGGTAGGCGACACAGCGGCTCTCATCGTCAACTACTGCCGGCTGTCGCACCGGTCCACACTCGGGTGGATCGCGCTGTCTGAAGTGCTGGGCTACGACAACGTGCGCGTGTACGACGGCTCATGGACCGAATGGGGGAGCATCGTCGGCTTCCCGGTAGAGAGGTAGAGAACGATGACTTTCCCACATGATTCGATCACGTTAAATCTCAACCTGATTCCGGGCGGCGTGTTCCCGGGCGCCTGGCGCGCCGGCCACGGTGACGCCCAGCAGTACAGCAGCCTCGAGCACTACATCGAGGTTGCCAAGATCGCCGAGCGAGGCCTCTTTGACGCCGTGTTCCTCGCCGACACCCCGGTGTGGCGTTACCGCGGCGAGTACCGACCCTTCCGCGGTCTCGACCCGACGCTCGCGTTCGCCGCCGTCGCGCAACACACCAGCCACATCGGCCTGGTCGCCACCGGATCCAGCTCGTACAACTCGGCCTACAATCTGGCGCGCCGTATCTCGACGCTGGACCACATCAGCAATGGTCGCGCCGCATGGAACATCGTCGCCACCAACGGCGACGACGTGGCGCGCAACTTCGGCCGTGAGCACGGACTCGACCACGATGCCCGCTATCAGCGCGCTCACGAGTTCGTCGAGGCCGTCATCGCGCTGTGGGACGGCTGGGCCGACGATGCATGGGTGGCCGACCGGGAGACCGGTACCTACGTCGACGAAGCGCGGATTCGCGCCGTCGACTACACCGGCGAGCACGTGAAAACCTCAGGCCCACTGCCGCTTCCACGCTCACCGCAGGGCCATCCGGTTCTGGTGCAGGCCGGGTCCTCGCCGGACGGCATCGGCCTGGCATCGCGGTTCGCGGACGCCGTCTACACCGTGCAGCCGACCATCGAATCAGCGATCGCGTTCCGCAACACCGTCCGCGAACGCGCCGCCGGCTGGGGCCGCAACCCCGACACCATCCGCGTGCTCCCCGGCCTCATCACGCTGGTCGCTCCCACCGAGGCCGAGGCCCGCAAGCGCGAGATCGAACTGCGGGAGTTGCACACCGAGCGCTTCGCCATCAACGCGCTGGCCCTGCAGATCGGTGTGCCGGTAGAAGCTCTGGATCTGGACAAGGAACTACCGTGGGACCTCGTTCCCGCGGACGGCGAACTCGGCGCCTCCGGCGGGCATTTCGCCGCGCTGATCGGCACCGCCCGGCGCGAGAAGTTCACCGTGCGCGAGATCATCGCCCGCCAGGGCGGTGGTCTGACCCACGTCACCGCGATCGGCTCACCCGAACAGGTCGCCGACCAGATCGAGACCTGGGTGCAGGCCGGGGCTTCCGACGGCTTCAACATCATGTCGGCCCAATTACCCGATGTGGCGACCGAATTCGTCGACCACGTGGTGCCGCTGCTGCAGCGCAAGGGCATCTTCCGCACCGAGTACCCGGGCACGACGCTGCGCGACACCCTCGGGCTCGAGCGTCCCGGCGACGGATTCGACGACCATGTCCACACCAAGAGCCTGCATACGGTAGGGGAGGCAGCGTTCGGCTGACCGGCCGACTGCGCAAATCTATGACCGTCCTCGAGACCTCGCACACCAGCCTGCCCGGCGCGGACGCCGCGGTGGCCCAGGATTCTGGGCGCACCGCGCCGCCGCGGCAGGTGGGCCGCTGGGCAGGTGTCGCCTTCCAGGCCCGCTACATCGGCGAGAAGCTCTTCGCTGCCGTGGTGGTGCTGTGGTTGGCGGCGTCGGCGGCGTTCCTGGCCGTACATCTGTCTCCGGGTGACCCGGTCACGCTGCTGATGGGGGAATTCGACACACCGGAGCTGAGAGCCACCATCGAGGCGCAGTGGGGTCTGGACAAGTCACTGTTCGCGCAGTACATCGACTTCCTCGCCCGACTGGTGCACGGCGACTTCGGGATGTCGTATGTGCAGCGAGTTCCGGTGAGTGACATCCTGTTCAGCCACCGCCTGGTCGCCAGCGCACAGCTCACGACCGCGGCCACGCTGATCGCGGTCGTCGTCGCCGTAGTCGTCGCGGTCACCACGGCGGGCCGCAAGGGCATCGGCACCCGGATCACCTACCTCGGTGAGCTGACCTTCGCCTCGATCCCGACGTTCTGGCTGGGCATCGTCTTCATCACCGTGCTGTCGTTCCAGCTGGGCCTGCTGCCCGTGGTCGGCGGCAGCAAGCTGGAGAACCTCATCCTGCCGAGCCTCACGCTGGGGCTGCCCTTGGCGGCGGTGCTGTCGCAGGTGCTACGGGAGGGGATCGAGCGTTCACTGGAGCAGCCCTACGCCGTCACGGCTCTGTCCCGCGGAATCTCGCCGTGGCAGCTCAAGATCCGGCACGGGTTGCGGCACGCCCTGATCCCGGCTGCCACCCTGGCCGGTTGGTCGGTGGGCGGCATGCTCACCGGCACGGTCATCGTCGAGCAGGTCTTCGGCCGACCGGGCATCGGTCAGGCCACAGTGGTCGCCGTCACCCGACAGGACGTCCCGGTGGTTCTCGGCATCACGTTGCTGGCAGTCGCCCTGTACGTGGCCGTCAACACCGTGGTCGACATCGTCTACCTGTGGATCGATCCGCGGATGCGGGTGCGCTAGATGGCAACGACTTTCGCGTTCCCCGGGCGCTCGCTGTCCTCGGGCCTGACACGCTTCCGGCACACCGGCCTGCTGATCGCTGCGTCCATCCTGGTGCTGCTCATGATCGCCGTGGTGTTCCCCGGGTTGTTCACCGGCCGCGACCCGCTGGCCAGCGACATGTCGAATGCCCTTGCCGCCCCCAGCTTCGAGCACATCTTCGGTACCGACCATCTCGGGCGCGACGTGTGGTCGCGCGTCGTGCACGGCGCCCGCTACTCGATTCTCATCGGCGTTGCTTCCACCGCGCTCGGCGTTGTGATCGGCGTGCTGTTCGGGCTGATCGCCGGCGTAGCGCATCGCCGCATCGACGAGGGTATCTCCCGCGTGTTCGACGCGGTCGGCGCGTTCCCCGACCTGCTGTTCGCGCTGATGCTCATCACGCTGACCGGCCCGGGCACCGGAAATGTCATCGCCGCCATCGCGATCGCGTCGGCACCCCGATACGGCCGTGTGGTGCGCGCCGAGACGCTGCGCGTGCGTGAGTCCGACTACGTCGCGCAGTCTCGGTTGGCCATCGCCTCCGCGGCTCGCCGCACCGTCCGCCACGTCCTCCCGAATGCTCTGGGCACGGTGCCGGTGCTCGCGACGCTGGGCATAGGCACCGCGATCATCGGTGCCGCCGGGCTGAGCTTCCTGGGCTTCGGGCCGACACCGCCGCTGCCCGAATGGGGCTCGATGCTGTCGGATGCGCGCCAGGACCTGCGGATTGCGTGGTGGGTCGGCTTCTTCCCCGGGTTGTTCATCACCATCACCGTGGTCAGTGTGTCGATCGTGGGCAGGAACCTGCAGCGTCGCTTCGAGCGGAGGGTGCAGCCATGACGGTGGCACCGACGGAGATCGCCGCACCACTCGACGGGCAGACCGGCGACGTCCTTATGGACGTCAAGGGCCTGACGGTGTCCTTCGACAGCGTGCGTGGAGCGGACGGCGACCCGGTCTCCGTCGTCTCCGACGTCGACTTCACGGTCCGGCGCGGGCGCATTCTCGCGATCGTCGGCGAGTCCGGCTCAGGCAAGTCGGTGACGGCTCGCACGCTGGTGGGACTCGCCGGTGACGGAAGCCGCGTCGAGGCAGCGACGTTCGAGGTCGGTGGCGTCGACACTCGGAACTTCGGGGAGAAAGACTGGCGCAGAGTGCGCGGCAGCCAGATCGGCTTCGTGCTGCAAGACGCGCTGACCTCGCTCGACCCACTGCGGACCGTGCAGGCCGAAGTATCCGAGGCGCTGCGCCTCCCCCGTCGACAACGCGTTGCCGCCGTCGAGGAGCTACTGGATTCGGTCGGCATACCCGATCCGGCGTATCGCAGGCGCAACTACCCGCATCAACTCTCCGGCGGGCTGCGGCAGCGTGCGCTGATCGCGTCGGCGCTGGCCGGACGACCCAACGTGCTGATCGCCGACGAGCCAACAACAGCGCTCGACGTCACCGTCCAGGCACGCATCCTGGCACTGCTGCGCGCACTGGCCGACGACGGTCGCGGCGTGCTGTTGATCAGCCACGACCTCGCCGTGGTGTCGAAGGTCGCTGACGACGTGGTGGTGATGCACAACGGCCGGATCGTCGAGCACGGCCCCGTCGCCGACGTGATCCACGACCCGAAGCACGACTACACGCGCAAGCTGGTCGCGGCGGTACCCGGACGCGACACCCGAGGGCGTCTGCTCAGCGACCCGGAAAAGGCAGCACCGCAGCCAGATTCGGTAGGGCCTGAGGTTGTCGCCGACATCGCAGGTGTCGGCAAGTTCTACCGGCAGGGCCGCCGTCACGAGTTCACCGCCGCCGAGCACGTCACGTTCGCGATCCGGCGCAGCGAGATCGTCGGCCTGGTGGGGGAGTCGGGCTCGGGAAAGTCGACGGTGGCGCGCATCGTCACCGGACTGCTGGCTCCCGACGCCGGACACGTCGAAATCGGCGGGCGCCGCTGGACGGGCCGACGCGGACACGAGCCGCCGCGGCTCGGCGCAGTCCAACTGGTGGCGCAGGACTCTGTCGGATCGTTCGACCCCCGGTACACGGTGCGCGAAATCATCGCCGAGACTGTCGCTCTGGGCCGTCAGGGCAAGACCGAACGCGATGCCCGCATCCGCGAACTCCTCGACCTCGTCCACCTGCCCGCCGCGGTGATCGACCGGCATCCGCGCTCGCTGTCCGGCGGACAGCGCCAGCGAGTGTCGATCGCGCGCGCTCTGGGCTCCGACCCCGAGCTGCTGGTCTGCGACGAGGCGGTGTCGGCGCTCGATGTCTCTATCCAGGCCCAGATACTCGACCTGCTACTGGAGATCCGTGCCATCCGAAAGACAGCGCTGCTGTTCATTTCTCATGACATCGGCGTGGTCCATCACATAGCCGACCGGGTTCTGGTCATGCACCGGGGCCGCGTCGTCGAAGAAGGCACCGCCGACGAGGTGTTCGACTCCCCGCGTGACCCGTACACGCAGGCCCTGCTACAGGCGGTGCCGACACTGTGAGCTGTCGCAGCTGACGCCCCGCTGACCCCCAATTCACACCATGACCGCACAAGGCGTGCGGCCTTCACACGAGATGGAACGAACGATATGACCCTCAACAGACCCATCCTGCGGTGGTTGACCCTCGCTGTGGCTGCACTCCTGATGCTGACCGCATGCGGCAGCGACTCCGGAAGCGGTTCAGGCAGTGGCGAACCCGTCAAGGGAGGTGCACTGACCGTCGCCCAGGCCGATTACCCCGAAGAGGGGATGAACCCCCACGTGCGTGGCTGCTGCACCGAGGTGCAGGTCCTGCGCAACGTCTACGACAGCCTCGTGTCGATCGACTACGACGAGTCGATCCACCCCTGGCTGGCCGAGAAGTGGGACCGCTCCCCGGACGGCCTGGTCTACACATTCACCCTCCGACAGGGCGTGAAGTTCACCGACGGTGAGCCGTTCAACGCGGCCGCGGTCAAGGCAAACTTCGACAAGATCATCACCGACAAGGAATACGCACCGTCGACCGCGAAGAGCACCTTCCAGACGCTCAAGGCGACCGAGGTCGTCGACGAGTACACCGTGCGCACCGTGCTGTCCGAGCCGACCGCCAACTGGCTGAATACCCTTGCGTCGCTGCAGGGCGGCCAGATCTCACCGAAGTCGCTGCAGAATCCCGATGTCGCCGCCGGTGGCGTCGGCATCGCGGGCACCGGTCCGTTCATCCTCACCGAGGTGGTCGAGGGCGCCGAGCTCCGGTTCACGCGCAACGAGGACTACAACTGGCCGTCGGCGCTGGCCAAGCACGAGGGCCCCGCGTATCTCGACGAGCTCATTGTCAAGATCGTCCCGGAGCCGAATGTGCGCGCAGGTCTGCTGAGTTCACGTGAGGTCGACGCGATCGCCCAGGTCGCGCCCGCCGACATCGCACAGTTCGACGGCGTCGACGGCTTCCAGTTCGAATGGAAACCGTCCAACGTCTCGCCGTACTCGCTGTACTTCAACGTCACCGGCGACAACACCAAGGACGTTCGGGTGCGTCGTGCGCTGCGAGAAGCCGTCGACCTGAACCCGATCATCGACACCGTGCTGCAGGGCAGCTCGGAGCGGGCATGGGGCATCGTCGGACCGCAGAGTCCCTACTACGACCCCAAGTTCGAGAACGCCTACGGCGGCAACGTCGAACTGGCCAACCAGCTTCTCGACGAGGCCGGCTGGACCGGACGTGACAGCGACGGTTACCGCACCAATGCGGCCGGGCAGCGTCTCGTCATCCGGTTGATCGCCACCGAGCCCAAGCCGCCGCTGTCCACCGTGCTTGAGGCCTACCAGGCCGAGCTGCGCACCAACGCAGGCGTCGAGGTCGATCTGCAGTTCCGTGACGAGGGCACCGTCGACGTGGTCCGCGAGACCAACGCCTACGAAGCATTCCCGCGCGCTGTCGGCGGTGTTGACATCGGTGTGGTGCTGGAGAAGATCTACGAGACCGGCGGCGCGATCAACGGGCCCAAGCTGGAGGACCCACAGGTCGACGGATGGCTGGCCGATGGCCGCACCGCTCTCGACGAGCAGGACCGGAAGGCGGCCTACGACAAGGTTGCCCAGTTCGCACTGATCGACGACGTGACGACGCTGCCGCTGTACACGGAGCGCTACAACGCGGCAGCCACCAGCCGGGTCAACGAGATCGAGCGCTGGCTCGACGCACCGCGAGGCATGGTGAACTTCTGGGCCTACGACACGTGGCTCGGCGATGACTCCGCCACCTAACCCCTCCGACGTTGAGACTGCGACCAGGGTGCCGAATTCACGGCATTCTTCGCCACCAGCGCAGTCTCAACGCACGGTACCCGAGTTCGGGATCTTCTTCCGACTCAATGACACCGAGGCAGACCCGGTCCGGCAGTACCACGACGGTCTCGACCTGATCTCCTACGCCGAGGAACTCGGGTTGTCGACGGCGTGGATCACCTCGCACCACTTCCGGTCGGACAAGGGCACCATCGCCTCACCGTTGGTGTTCCTGGCCGCGGCGAGTCAGCGCACGAGTCGCATCAAGCTCGGCGCAGGCGTCGTCGTCATCACGTTGGAGAACCCGATCCGGGTCGCCGAAGACGCCGTGATCGCCGACGCGCTGTCGAATGGCAGACTGCAGCTGGGTCTCGGTTCCGGCCTTGAGGATTGGGCGTTCGGTCCGTTCGGTGTCGACTGGGATGACCGGCTGCGGGTGTATGCGCACAAGGTGGCGCGGCTGCGATCGGTACTCAACGGCGACGACCTCGGCGGTGGCCGCACGCTGTATCCGCCCGCGGGAAACTTGCGGCAGCGGCTGTGGCGGGTGGCCAGCGATCCGGCGCACGCCGAGGAGATCGGCCGGGTCGGGGACAACCTGCTGTTGCGGTCGTCGAAGGCGCTGACGTTCGAGGGCAATCTGGCCCGCCACAGCGAGGCGATCGATGCGTTCCGGTCCCATGCCGGTCCGCACCAGCGCATCGCCGCGTCGCGTACCGTGATAGTCGCCGAGACGGTCGCGAAAGCCCGGGAGCTGGCCGGGCAGCACGCGATCGACCTGCACCTCAAGCATGGTAACGGCGAGCCCTGGTACGGCGACCCGGAGCTGGTGCGCGACCGGCTGCGTCACGATCCCGAACTCGACCACGTCGACGAGGTGCTGTTGCAGGTCGCGCCGGCCAAGCTGACGTTGGCGCAGTGGAAGGCAAGCCTGGCGTTGACCGTGTCGGAAGTGCTTGAGCCCGTGCGCAAAGAAGGGCGCGAGTATGCCCGAATCTCGTGACGCAGGGTTGATCCTCAACCTCAACCTGCTTCCCGGCGGTACCGCCAAGGGATCGTGGCGGCTCGACGACCGCGATCCGTCGTGGTTCGTGTCCCACCACCATTACGTCGAGGCCGCGCAAATCGCGGAGCGGGGGAAGTTCCAGGCAGTGTTCCTCGCCGACACCCCGGCATGGGACGACGCGTACTGGCACCATCCGTGGCGGGCGCTGACGCCGTTCATCGCACTGACCGCCATCGCCGCGCGCACCGACCGGGTCGGACTGATCGGCACCGCGTCGACGTCCTACAACGACCCGTTCAACCTGGCTCGCCAGGTCGCATCCCTGGACCTGGTGAGTGACGGCCGCGCCGCGTGGAACTACGTCGTCACCGCAGGGGACCGTCCGGCCCGCAATTTCTCGCGGGCGCAGGCGGATCCGAAGGACGAGCGGTACGCACGCGCGGAAGAGTTCGTCGACGCCGTGGTCGCGCTGTGGGAGGCGTGGGAGCCCGATCCGATTGCCGGGGACCGCACCGTCGGTGACTATCTACGGCCCGGTGCCATCCGACCCGCGGCGTTCGCGGGGGAGCGCATCCAAGTGGCCGGTGAACCGTTGGTCCCGCCGTCGCCTCAGGGACGTCCGCTGCTCGTACAGGCGGGCGCCTCGGAGCGGGGTATCGCACTGGCCGCCCGCACTGCCGACGCGGTGTACACCCACCAGACCGAGATCGACGATGGTGTCGTCTACCGGAACCTGTTGCGGGGCAAAGCTGCCAACGCCGGGCGTGACCCCCACACACTGAAAGTGCTGCCGGGATTCTTCGTGGTGATCGGGGACACTGAGACCGCCGCGCGGCAACGTCACCAGGAACTCACCGAGGCGACACCCGATGCGGTGCGGCTGTCCTTCTTCGCGCGGCAGCTCGGCATCCCGGTGTCGGAGTTCCACATCGACCGTCCGCTGCCATTCGACCTCATCGCCAAGGCCGAGATCAGCCGGACCGCGGCCAGCGAGCTCGACCGGCTACTCGACGCGGCGGCACGGGACAACCTCACCGCCCGTGAGGTCCTGGCATTGCGGCACAACGGGACACAGCACGTGTCGGTGATCGGGACACCCGAACAGGTGGCCGACACGATCACCGCGTGGTACCTGGCGGGCGCCGCCGACGGGTTCAACCTGCACGTCGCCAGCTCGCCGAGCGTGCTTACCGATTTCGTCGATCACGTGGTGCCGCTGCTGCAGGCCGGCGGGGTGTTCCACCACGACTATGAAGGAACCACTCTGCGTGAGCACTACGGTCTTGCCCCGCACCGGTTGTCTGCGGGCGTACTGAGTTCATGACGGGCAGCCTGCGCGATCGGGGGCGACGGTGACCGAGCACATCGACGCCGCGTGGCTCGCGCAGCGACTTCGCGCCACCTCGTCGAAAGACCTGGGGCATGGGCTGACCCGACTCATCGACGGTGGCGAGTTGACACCGGGTGCACACCTGCCCACGATCCGGGATTTCGCCAGGGCCGCCGGGGTCAGTCCGGGAACGGTGATGACGGCGTGGAGCCGCGTCCGTGACTCCGGGCGGCTGCACACCCGTCGCCGCGGAGGCACTGTCGTAGCGGATCCGTACCGCCCGGCGCCCGCGTCGCCGAACGGTCACGTGGACTGGCCCCAGATCGAGATCTCCTTGGTGACGCCCGATCCCGCGCTGCAGCCCGACCTCGGTGCGGCTCTCGCCGACGCGCTGACCGGCACCGCCGACCTGCACAATCCCTCGCGGGCGTACATCACCGACCGGTTGCGGCGCAGTGTGGAACACAGCTGGCCGTTCGCCGCGCAGGCCTGGAACTGCGTCGGCGGAGGCAGCGAAGCGGTCGCGCTCGCCACCGCCGCGGCCGCATCCGGCGGGTCCGTCGGCGTCGAGGAGCCCGTCAGCCCTGGTTATCTCGATCTCCTGCGTCAACTCGGTATAACGGCGGTGGGCGTACGCGCCGACCACAGCGGACCGACCGTCGCCTCGGTGACAGACGCCGTACGCCGGGGTGTCACCGCGCTGGTACTGCAGCCGAGCGGGGCGTACGCGATGAGCGGTGCGTTGACCGCGGAACGGGCCCGCGAACTGGCCGACGCGGTGGGGCCCGACACGTGGGTGGTCGAAGACGACAGTGCCGGACCACTCGCATCCGCTGAGCCGGCCTCGCTGGGTGCTCATCATCCCGACCGCGTCGTGCGGATCCGCAGCTACTGCAAAGCTTTCGGCATCGACCTGCGCACGGCCGTGCTCGGGGGTAGTGCCGAGCTCATCGACCGAACCGTACGGCTGCGTAGCTTCGGGATGGCCTCCAACAGCCGAGTGCTGCAGAACGCGCTGGCACATTTGATCGACGACCCGGACACCCAGGATGCGATGATCCGGGCCCGTGGCCGCTACGGCCTGCGGCGGCGGGCGGTGCTGAGCGCGTTCACCCGGGTGGGCCTGCGTGCGTCCGCCAGCCCGGACGGTTTCGTCGTCTGGGTACGGGTGCCGGACGAGACGTCGGCGCTCATCAACCTCGCCAGGCACGGGATCGTCGCAGCGGCGGGAGCGAAGTCGTTCGTCACCACTACCGAAGGTCTGCTGCGGTTCTCGATCCTGCAGCTGCCCGAGGACTCCGACCACCTCGATCGCCTCGCCGAGGCGGTCTGTGCCGCGGTCAACTCGGCCGACCGCGAGTACTTCGACTGACCTTCATGGCGACTTCGGCGTGCCAGGTGGCGCCAGCGGCAACCCGGCACGCCGAAATCATGGGGCTTCTTGGAGGTCGAGCACCGGGGTGGGACGGGTGAAGCCGCGGGTCACACCCAGTAGCCAGACGAAGCCGACGGCCAGCCAGATCAGGCCGATCACCAGGGTCATGCCCGACAGACTGGTCCACAGCCACACCGTCAGCAGGAAGCCGATAGCGGGTGCGATCAGGTTGAGCACGACGTTGCTGCGGTCCTTCAGGTCGATGAAGTAGTGCTTGATCACCGACAGGTTCACCACCGAGAATGCCACCAGCGCACCGAAACTGACCAGCGACGCCAGTGTGGCCAGATCGATCACGATGGCCAGGAGCGAAATCACGCTGACGACGAGGATCGCGTACACCGGTGTGCTGTACTTGACCGAGACGTGCCCGAACAGCTTGCGCGGCAGGACACCGTCGCGGCCCATCGCGAAGAGGATGCGGGCCACCGAGGCCTGCGATGTGAGCGCCGAGCCGGTCGCGCCCGCCACATATGCGGCGGTGAAGAAGATGTTGAGGAACGAGCCACCGGCGGCGACCATGACGTCGAGTGAGCCGGAGTCGACGTCGGCGAACTCGTTGGACGGGAAGACCAGCTGCGAGACGTAGGACAGCAGGATGAAGATGATGCCAGAGACGATGGTGGCGATCATGATGGCCTGCGGCACCGTACGTCTGGCGTCCTTGGCTTCCTCGGACAGCGTGGACACCGCGTCGAAGCCGAGGAAGGACAGGCACAGGATGGCCGCGCCTGCGAGCACCGGGCTCATGCCGGGTGCGCTGCCGTCGCCGGTGAACGGCGCCAGCAGATCGATGGTGCCGTAACCGGAGAACTTGACCACCGCGAGGACGACGAAGACCGCGATGAAGATCGCCTGGATGGCGATGATCAGGAAGTTGGCGCGTGCCACCGACACGATGCCGACGATGTTGAGCACCGTCACGATCGCGATGGTGACCAGGATGATCACCCATTCGGGCAGCGCGGGCACCGCGGCATTGAGGTAGAGGCCGATGACGAGATAGTTGAGCATCGGCAGGAACAGGTAGTCCAGCATCAGCGACCACCCGGCCAGGAAGCCGGCCGGAGCCCCGAACGTGCGCTGCGTGTAGGTGTAGGCCGACCCGGCCACCGGGATCGCCGCGGCCATCCGGGCATAGGACAGCGCGGTGAACACCATCGCGATCAGCGTGACGATGTAGGCCAACGGAAGGCGGCCACCGGAGGTCTCGGTGACGATGCCGTAAGTGGTGAACACCGTCAGCGGCACCATGTACACCAGACCGAACAACACCAGCGACGGCAGGCCCAACGCCCGCTTGAGATGACCCGTGTCGGTGTCTGCGAGGAATCGAGAGCTCTCAGAGGTCACGGTCAGCCTTTCGATTCGAGGTACATCTGCTCACCACGCAGATAGGTGGCCCGGACGCCTACCGCGGGCAGGTCCAGGGGTGGAGTGGAGCGAGGATCACGTGGCAGCCAGACCATGTCGGCGCTGGCTCCGGGTGCCAGCACCCCCCAGACGCCCTCGGCGAAGGCCTGATTCGCCACGCCCGCCGTGTAGGAGGACAGCGCGCGCTCGGGAGGCAGCACCTCGTGCGGGGTCCATCCGCCCTCGGGGGTGCCGTCGGAGGTGCGGCGCGACGTCGCGACCGCGATCCCGTCCAGCGGTGCACCCGAGGAGACAGGCCAATCCGAGCCGAAGGCCAGCGGCGCGCCGGAGGTGTCCAGCGTGTTGATCGGGTACTGCTTGTCGGCGCGGTCGGTGCCGAGCCGCGGGATGGTGAGCACAGTCATCAGCGCGTCCAGCTGAGCCCACAGCGGCTGCATGTTCGGGATGACCCCGAGAGCGGCGAAGCGCGCCAGGTCGTCGTCGTCGACGAGCTGGCAGTGCGCGATGACCGGTCGTCTGTCGCGCGAGCCGTTCTGTGCCACAACGTATTCGATCGCATCCAAGGCCTGGCGGACCGCGGCGTCACCGATGGCGTGGATGTGGATCTGCAAACCCAGTTCGTCGACCTGGCGGGCTGCCTCGGCGAGGGTGTCACCTTCCCAGTTCCGCATGCCAAGGTTGCCCCCCGAGTCGCTTCGCTCCTGCCCTCCGGAATGGCTGTGCAGGCCCGAACAGTACGGCGCCAGCAGCGCCCCGGTCTCGTTCTCGACGACGCCGTCGGCGAAGAACTTCACCGTCCGCGCGGTCAGCAGCGGGTTGCCCGCGTCCTCGACGAGACGGCGTTGCTCGGCGAATTGCGTGATCTGACTGTCGAAGTGGCGCGGATCGGCGTACAGCGCCAGATTGAACCGCATGCGCAGCGCGTCGCGGCGGGCCGCCTCGACGTAGGTGGCGACGTCGGCGGGCTCGACCCACGCGTCCTGCACCCACGTGACGCCACGGGCGAGGTAGTAGTCGGCGGCGGTGCCGAGGGCGTCGATGCGCAGCTGCTCGTCGCGGGGTGGCATCACGTTCATCACCAGGTCGACGGCGCCCCATTCGCGCAGCGTGCCGAGCACCGAGCCGTCGTCGCGGTGCGGGATGGAGCCGAGCACCGGGTCCGGGGTGTCGGCGGTGATCCCGGCCCGCTCCAGCGCCACCGAGTTGCACCACACCGTGTGGTAGTCCCACGCCCGCAGCACCACCGGCCGGTCCGGCACCGCGGCGTCGAGCCACCGGGCGTCGAACAGGCCGCCTTCGGCCAGGCTTCCGTCGTAGGAGGCCCCGACGATCCACTCCTCGTCAGGGTTCTCGTCGGCGAAACGCTTGACGGCGAGCACGATCTCGTCCACCGACGCGCACCCGCGCACCGCGGGACCGACCGCCTCCAGCCCCCCGTACAGGGGATGGGCATGGCCGTCGCCGAACGACGGCATCAGGAAGCCGCCGCCCAGGTCCACGGTCGTCGCGTCGTGTCCGCGCGCGTCGTCGCCGATCGCGGCGACCACACCGTCGACGACGAGCAGTGCGTCCGTCTCGTCCCGGCCGGTCCAGATCACGCCGCCGGTGAACAGAGTCGAGCTCATTTGACCACCGCCGTGGCGCCGTGGCCGGTGCCGTACGGTGCCTGTGTGTCAACGGGTTTCGTCAACGCTCCGTAGGTGTCAGGGCGGCGGGTGAGCAGGAACGGGAACAGCTCCAGCCAGTCCCGTCGCTGGTCGAGATCAAGATCGGCCACCAGCACCGCCTCCTCATCGCGTGGCGCCTGGATCAGCACGCGCCCGTAGGGATCTGAGATGAACGACGACCCGTAGAACGTGACGGCCCCCTCGTCGCCGACCCGGTTGGGCACGATCATGAACACGCCACTGGAGATGCCGTTGGCGACGATGACCTGCTGCCACAGCGGGCGGGTGTCGAAGTCGGGAAACACCGGCTCGGAGCCGATGGCGGTCGGGTAGACCACGATCTCGGCGCCGCCCAGGGAGTAGCTACGCGCCACCTCGGGAAACCACTCGTCCCAGCAGGTCGGCAGTCCGATGCGAGCGTCGAGCCCCTCGGGTGCATACACCGGGTAGGGATCGTCGGCGGGACCGGGCCGGAAGTAGGTGTCCTCGTAGTAACCCGCCGAGATCGGAATGTGCAGCTTGTGTGTCTTGGCTACCAATTCGCCTGCGGGAGAGACCAATATCGCCGTGTTCAGTCCGAGACCGTCGGGCCCGGGGGAGCGTTGGTAGAGCGAGGCGTGCACGAAGATGCCGTTCGCGGTGGCGGATTCGGCCGCGAGCGCGAAGGTGGGACCGTCGGTCAGATCCTCGGCGAGCGCGCCGGGATTGTCGCCGCCCGGCTGATCAGCCGGGTACCGCAGCAGCGTGATCTCGGGCAGGAACACGGCCGTCGCCCCGGCGGCGGCGGCCTGGTCGATCCCCGACCGCAGGACCTGCGCCAGCTCCGCGGCGTCGGCGCGCCATCGGTGCTGGACCACGCCGACGCGCAACGGCGGACGCGCAGACTCCGTCGAGCGCGACAGTGGCGGCGCGGCGGGGGCCGTGAGAACGATCATCCAGCTCCTAAAACGAATGAAGTTCGTTTATTGTGAACTGACTCACCCAGCACCGCAAGAGGGGAAGCAGGGGATGGGCCGACCGTCGAAGCCACTGCTGTCGGTCGACCTGATCGCGCAGGCGGCCCTGGACCTCGTGCGCAGCACAGGCGGATTCACGATGCCGGGGGTCGCGCGCAAGCTGCGGGTGCAGCCGTCGTCGCTGTACAACCACGTGTCCGGGCGCGACGCGATCGTCGAGTTGCTGCGCGAGCGCGCCATGTCGGAGGTGCAGCTTCCCGCCGACGATCCGGACCTGCCGTGGCGTGACGTCGTGGCCGGCATCGCGCGTTCCTACCGGTCCAGCTTCGCGCGTTACCCCCAGCTGATCCCGCTGCTCACCGAGTACGCCGTCAACAGCCCGCAGGCCCTGACGATGTACAACGCGCTGGCCGTGACGTTGCGCCGGGCGGGCTTCAGCCCGGCGGACACCCTGCGGTCGATCACGCTGGTGGACAGCTTCGTGCTGGGCGCAGCGCTCGACGTGGCCGCGCCGGACGAGCCGTGGCGCACCCGCGACGAGGTCGGCCCCGAGCTGGCGGCGGCACTCGCGACCGGTGCGCCCAAACCGCAGCGCGCCGACGACGCCTTCGAGTACGGGCTGGCGGTACTGCTGCGGGGTCTGGAGCCGTGACGGGCTAGAGCTGGACGCCGCGGGTGAGCGCGCCGTCGACGAGGAGGTTGGTGCCGGTGATGAAGCTGGCGGCGGAACTGGACAGGAACACCACCGCGTTGGCGACCTCCTGCGGCGTCGCCATCCGGCCCGTCGGGTTCAGCGCCAGCGCCTGGGCGAACAGTTCCGGGTTGTTCTCCTCGATCGACGGCCACACCCCGCCGGGGAAGTAGGTGTTGCCGGGGCTGACGGTGTTCGCCCGAACCCCTTGCGCCGCATATTTGTACGCGACTCCCTGGGTGTAGTGGGTGATCGCGGCCTTCATGGTGCCGTAGGGTCCTGCCGCGAAATCGATCTCACGGCCCGACACGCTGGAGATCGTCACGATCGATCCGCTGCCCGCGGCGAGCAGATGCGGAAGTGCGGCGTCGACCAGGCTGACGGTGCCCAGCAGGTCGACCTCGAACGTGGTGCGCCAGTTCTCTGCTGTCTCGGGGATGGCCAGCGCACTGACGTTGGCGACCACGCCGTCGAGCCCGCCGAGCGATTCCGCAGCCGAGGCCACCCACGCGGTCACCGCGTCGGCGTCGCCCACGTCGACGGCGGTGCCGAGCGCGGCCGCGCCACCGGCGGTCAGTTCCGTCTGCGCCTGCGTCACCGCTTCGGCGGTGCGCGCGCAGTAGGCGACCGCGGCGCCCTCGGCGAGAAGTCCCTCCACCACGGCGCGGCCGATGCCACGGGTGCCGCCGGTGACGGCGAAGCGCTTACCTGTCAGTCCAAGGTCCATGGCCGTCATCCTGCTCGGAATCCGGCCGATGCGCGACCCGATGGGGCACGACGTGGTGAGTCAGTACGAGATGGAGCCGAGAGATCTTGCTGCCGAACGCAATTCCGCATGCATGCCCGCATAGGCCGGGGCGGCGGGCAGCAGCCGCTTGTCGATCTTGGTCACCGCGCTGTAGTTGGTGTCCACGACGTTGGCGATCGGAGTCAGCGAGATCTGGGTGAGCAGCTGATAGGCGTCGAGCCGGTCGAGGCCGTACAACTCGCCCAGCCAGGTGATCATCTCGACCTGACCGGCACGCCATGCCTCCTCCAGCGGACGCCCCGAACCCACGCACATCAGATGGGTGTCGGTTTCCAGGCGGGGCCACGTCGGGCCACCGCCCTTGATCAGGTCGACGATCACGGTGACGTGCATCGCGCCCTCGACAGCGGTCCCGCACGACTCGCCCTCACCCTGGCGGTAGTGCCCGTCGCCGAGGGAGAACAGCGCGCCGGGCACGTTGACCCGCAGGAAGCACGTGGCACCGGCCGCCATCTCCGGGGTGTCCATGTTGCCGCCGAACGCGTCGGGCACCAAGGAGGTCCGCACCTCGCGGCGCTTGGGGGCCACGCCGATGGTGCCCAGCATCGGATTGGCGGGCAACGCCAGGCTGAAGTCGCTGCCCTGCGCGCGAAACGCCACTGTCTTTGCCGCAGAATCGTATTCGTAGATGTAGGTGCGCTCGGGAAGCGGGTCCTGCAGCGTGGGGCTGGCAGGCACACTCGTCAGCCCGCCGAAGAACGGGATCAGGGTGGAGGCACCCCAGCTGCGGGCCGGCGTGAGGTCGACCAGGTGGACGGCCAGCGTGTCACCGGGTTCGGCGCCGTCGATCCAGAACGGCCCGGTCTGCGGGTTCAGGTCCTCGGTGTCCAGTGCGGAGGTGGCGACGTCGGCGGCGCTGGTGATCCGCCCGCCGTAGGCGTCCTCGGTCCACAGGGTCAGCACGGTCGACGGCCGGATCCGCATGACCGGCTCCGCGCCGCCGAAGGTGAAGGCGAACTGTTCGGGCGTCGGGATGAAGGTGACGTGGTCCATGCGGCCATCCTCGTCCGGTCGCGTCGCGACTGCAGCGTGCGCCGCGAAATAGCATTCCGGGTCGTGATCGGAGGCCGATCCACAGCCCGGAATGATATTTCGCGGCGGGGGGGCCGACCTACGATGGCGGGATGGGTGAGGACGACCTGAGCGGCGAACGCGATTTCAACCAGCGCAACATCGACGAGTTCCGCGCCAACGGCGGCAAGGTCGGCGGCCAGTTCGAGGGATTCCCGCTGCTGCTGCTGACCTCGACGGGAGCCAAGAGCGGTCAGCCCCGCGTGACCCCGACCGCGTACTTCGAGATCGACGGGCGGATCTACATCGTGGGCTCGGCCGCAGGCCGCGACAGCGATCCGGCGTGGGCGTTCAACCTGCGCGCCCACCCCGAGGCCAGCGTGGAGATCGGCACCGACCCGCCTCGGCCCGTCGCCGCTCGGGAGCTGCCGCGCGCCGAACGGGACGCGATCTATCCCGCCGTCGTCGAGCAGGCGCCGGGCTTCGCCGAGTACGAGAAGCGCACCGACCGCGTCATCCCCGTGTTCGAGCTGGTGCCGGCCTAGGGAACGTGACCACCGAGGACGCACAGGTGCGTGCAATCCGCAGCGGTGGCTGAGCACGGATTGTTCGAAGTAGGCGCCATCGGCCCAAAAATTTGCGATCGTGTCAATAGACGTATCGCAGCAAAGGGGCTGGGGCCATGCTCAGACAACTCTTCCCGCTGATGGCCGCAGGGCTGCTGATAGTTTCCTGCGCAAGCTCGCAACAGCCACCAGCCGAGGCCCCCGACGCCTCGACGGCGGATGGCGGCCCGCCGTCGGGCAAGGTCGACGCCGAACAGGATCCTGACCCGGTTCCCGAGGGTGGCGGTTCGATGATCGTGACCTATCAGGACGCGACCACTCCCGAGGCGATCGCCGGGCGCGACCTGATGCAGGGCAATGAGCTGCTCGAGGACTTCGCCGACGACATCAACCAGACGCTGAATCTCCCGTACGACATCCAGTTGCACGGCACGCAATGCGATCAGGCGAACGCGTTCTGGAGCGAGAGCGAGAACACGATCACCATCTGCTACGAAGACGCATCCAACAGTCAGCGAATCTTCACCGAGGCGGGGGACCCCGATCCCGACGCCGCGGCGATCAACGCGGAGTACGCGACCTTCTATCACGAGGTCGGCCACATGGCGATCAGCGTGTACGACCTGCCGGTCACCGGGCGCGAAGAGGATGTCGCCGATCAACTGGCCGCCTACATCCTGCTGACGCCGGGCGACGACGGTCAGAGCGATCCGGAGTCGGTGCAGGCGGTGAAGGACTTCGCGCGGGTGTTCAACGCGTCGGGGGCAGAAACCACGGAGGTGGACCCCGGCGCACTCGCCGACGAGCACTCGCTGGACATGCAGCGCGTGTACAACCTGGACTGCTGGATCTACGGGTCGAACCCCGACGCCAACGCCGACCTGGTCACCAGCGGGCAGCTGCCCGAGGACCGTGCGGACGGATGCCAGGCGGAGTGGGAACAGCTCGACAACGCGTGGTCGACACTGCTGGACCCGTACTTCAAGTAGCGACTAGCCGGCCGGCGCCGGCGCTGGTGCCGGCAGCGCGCCCGGGACGGGTGGCGGTGGTGGTGGCGGCGGGAGCGGGGGCGTCGTCAACAGCCGCACGATGTCGGGCTTCATCGCCTGCAGCTGCGCACCCCAGTAACCCCAGCTGTGGGTTCCGTTGGGCGGGAAATTGAAGACGGCGTTGCGGCCACCCGCGGCCAGGTACTTGTCGCGGAACTCTTTGTTGGTGCTCAGCGTGATGGTCTCCAGAGAGCCGGCACTGACATTGATGCCGAGGTCGGTGCCGGTGTCGAGATCGGACGCGATGCCGTTGCCGCAATACACCCACAGCGCAGTGCGGTTGGCGACGAGCCGGTTGATGTTGAGCATCGGGTCGGCGCGCCGCCACGCCGGCGAGCCCGACGGTCCCCACATGTCGAACGAGTCGTACCCGCCGGCGTCCTGCATCGCGATGTCGATGAGCGGCGGCCACAGCTTCTGCGACGGTGCCAGGTATCCCGACAGCGAAGCCGCGAACTTGTACTGGCGTGGGTAGTACGCCGCCATCGTCAGCGCCGCACTGCCCGACATCGACAAGCCGACAACGGCATTGCCGAACGGGTCCTGGCCGCGGTTGGCAGCCAGCCAGGTCGGAAGTTCGTTGGTGAGGAACGTCTCCCACTTGTAGGTGAGCGTGCCGTTGCGCCCCTTGGCGGGCCGGTACCAGTCGGCGTAGAAACTCGACTGGCCGCCGACGGGCATGATCACCGAGACGCCGGACTCGTGGAACCACTCGAACGCCGCGGTGTTGATGTCCCACCCGTTGAAGTCGTCCTGGGCGCGCAGGCCGTCGAGCAGCAGCACCGAATGCGGCCCGCCACCCTGGAATTCGACCCGGATGTTGCGTCCCATCGACGGGGACGGCACATCGAGCTGCTCGATCGGCAGGCCCTCGCGGGAGAAGGCCTGCGCGGGCGGGTCACCACCGACCGTCACGAGACCGGCGGCCAGGAGCACCGCAACGGCGATCCGGCTGCCGGCGCGGGCGAGTCGCTGCGAGAGGGACGTCACTTGCGCGAAGTTAACAGCGCTGCGGGCCGGGTCCGAGGGGCGCGCGGGGCAGTGACCGGGTTGTTATCGAGACGTTGCCGTGGCGATTCGAGCGCGCCCGATTCACCGAAAGGCGGCGGCCAGCGGCGATGGAGAGGACGGAGTCAGCGGGGTGGTGAGCATGACGGGCGCCTGCGCCATGAATCGCGGTGTCACGCCTCGGTGTTCGTCAGCCGCATGCACGGTGAACGGGTGCACGATGTACATGTCGCCAGGGGAGCCGGTGGCGTGGCGGACGGGCCGCCGGGAGCTCGCCGCGGCGACCAGGGCGGCGGCTTCGGCGGCGTCGAGCGCGCGCTCGTCGAGGGTGGCCGCGGTGTCGCGGTGCGAGCCCACCCTAATCCGGGTCGGCGCGTCATCGATCGTCACCTCGGACAGCAGGGTCAACAGCAGCACAGTGTGCGGCCGGCCGGTCACCGCCCAGGAGCCGTCGGGACACGGCGTGTTGAGATCGACGTGCCAGCCCCGATCGTCGACAGACGAGGGCAGCGGAAACCGGACCGGGATGTTGCCCAGTGATCCGCGCGGCAGCCAGGCGCCGGCACCGCAGATCTGATCCAGTGCGTCAGCAAGCCGCCGACTGGCCGCGATCTCGCCGAGCGGCCCGTCGCCGCTGAGGTCGGCAGCCCACAGCACCGGCTGTGTCCACGAGGCCGGGTCGTCCGACGACAAACCCAGTTGCTTCCACAGCATCGCGCGCGCCGCGTCGGCAACATCCCTCCGCACAGCGTGGTCGACTTTGAGGTATCCGTCGCGGACGAAGGCATCGATGTCGACCATGACGTCAGCGTGGCACAGATATGACGCTGCCCACCAATGGTTTTCGGGCAGAAATACCGACGGGCACGGTGTCGACCGCCGCAGCGGCCTGCACCGTGCCCGCAGGAGGTTCCGTCAGGTGTCAGGAGCTCGAGGCGGTGCCGCCGTCATTGCCGTCGTTGCCCTGGTTGCCGTCCGCGGCGCCACCGCGGCCGCCGGCGCCGCCGTTGCCACCGGTGCCGGCCTTGCCCGCACCCGGGGTCGCGTTGCCGCCGTTGCCGCCGTTGCCACCGATGCCGGTGCCCTCGGTGACGGCCGAACCGCCGTCGCCACCGGTGCCGCCGTTGCCGCCACGAGCGATTCCGCCGGAGGCGTTTCCGCCGTTGCGTCCCACGCCGCCGTTGCCGCCGATGGAGCCGCCGTCGCCGCCGTTGCCACCGCGGCCGCCGGTGGTGTTGCCGCCTTCGGTCGACGTCGCGCTGCCGCCGACGCCACCGCGGCCGCCGAGACCGGTGAGCTCGGCGCTGCCGCCGGAGCCCGCAGAGCCGCCCGTGGCGGTGCCCGCTTCCGAGGTGGCGGAACCGCCGCCGCCACCGTTGGCGGCGCGGGAGGCCAGGCGATCGCCGCCGTTGCCGCCGTTGCCGCCCACCGCTTTACCTTCCTGGTAGGCCGTGGCATTGCCGCCCTTGCCGCCGTTTCCGCTCAGATCGGGCGTGGCCCCACCGGAGACGAGGCCGTAGCCGCCGCTGCCGCCGCTGCCGCCGGTGGCGGTCTGCGAGGAGGTGCCGCCCGTCCCGTCCGCCGCACCGACCGTGGCCGCGCCGCCTGCGCCGCCCGCACCGGGGCCGAGTGCAACACCGGAATCGTCACCGGGCAAAGGCAATCCGATGTTCGCGGTGCCGCCGGTGCCACCTGCGCCGCCGGTGGCATTGCCGAACAGCGACGACGCAGCTCCGCCGGCCCCGCCGTTGCCGGCCAGGCTCGGGAAGAGGCCGGCGCCGTTGCCGCCCCGGCCGCCGGCAGCGCCGAGCGCATTGGCGTTGGCGCCCGCTGCGCTGGTGTTGTAGTCGTTACCGCCCGCTCCACCTGCACCGCCACTGCCACCGAAGAGGCCTGCGTTGCCGCCGTTGCCGCCCGCCGTCGCGGCGGAGAGCAGGGTCCCGTCCTCGTTGTACACGGCGTCCTTGCCGATGGCGCCCGCGCCGCCGCTGCCCCAGAGCAGGCCGCCGTTGCCGCCGTTGCACGCCGCACCTTCGCAACCTTCAACGGCGTCAAGGCCATTGCCGATCAGCCAGCCACCGTCGCCGATCATGGGCCGCAGGGCAATCGGGGCGGCGAGGCTCTGGACGTTCTGCTCGGATGCGCTGGTCTGGCCTCCGCAGCCGATGAGCGCGGTGGGTACGCACTGCTCGCTGGCGACCAGTTTGATCTCGGCGCCGTAGGCCGGAGTCGCCGTCGGTTCCTGGGTCGCGATGGCAGTCGCAACCAGCGCGCCGAGCCCGACCATTGCCGCGCCTGCGACCCCTGTGGTGACGTGCCGGTGTACGGAACGCACTGTCGCAGTGCGTGGTCCGGACTTCGCGTACATAAATTCCCCTTGCTCATACTGGCCTGGTCATGTGGTCAGGCGCGGTTCCTTGGCGTTTCCTGAGAAAGCAGGATCAGTGTTGGGTGGGCGGTGTCGGCGGTCAATGCCTACGTCTGAGGCTTCCGGGCCGATTTGCGGGCACACTGAGCAGGACCGTGCTGACGGTTACGTTAAAAGCACCAGGTCAGACCGTTGCAGATTCCGGCAGAAGGTGCCTGAACAGCGGAATCGGCACCCGGAAAAAATATTTCTCGGGGAAAGTTCCCGCGCGCCGCTCGAACTGCCACTGCCGGAAAGAGATTGCGAGCCGGGCGGCCTACCGCTGCCGCCCGAAGCTGAATCCCACGCAGGCGATCGCCGCGCAGCACACCATCACGGCGCCCAGCGGAGCCGCGGTATGTTCCCCGCCCAGGCTGACCAAGGGCGACACCGTTGCCGCAAGCAGGAACTGTGTGGCGCCCAGAACCGCCGATGCAGTGCCCGCGGCGCGCGGTGCAGCCGACAACGCCAGCGCGGTGGTGTTGCCGAAGACCAGTCCCATGCCCGCCACGGCGACGAACAGCGGCAGCGCCAGCCAGCCCACCGGGACGCCGAGGACTGCGAGCGCCAGCACGGCAACGCCTGCGGCCAGTATCGCGGCCAATCCGACGCCGGCGACAGCGCGAGGCTCGCGGTGCGACGTGAGCCGGGCACTGAGTGCGCTCATCAGTAGTAGCCCCGACGCATTGACCCCGAACATCGCACCGTACTGCGCAGACGACAGGCCCATCATCGTCTGGTAGATGAACGGTGACGCCGAGATGTAGGCCATCATCACTGCGAACGCGAAGCCGAACGCGATCAGGTGGCCGATGTACGTGCGGTGCAGCAGGTCCCGCAAAGGTGAACCCGTGGTGGACTTTTCGGCACGCAGCCGGGCGCGGCGCTCTTCGGTGTGCGTTTCGCGAATGACCACCAGTGTCGCGACGAGCATGGCGACGACCAGCACGAGGATCACCGCGAGCGCGCCCCGCCAGCCGAGGGGGCCGACCAGGAACCCGCCCGCCAAGGGTGCGGCGATCGGAGCCACGCCACCGACGATCATCATCAGGCTGAAGGCCCGGGCCGCCGCACGTCCGGTGGCCAGATCGGAGATGATGGCGCGCCCGATGACCATGCCGGCCGCTCCGGTGAGCCCCTGCGCCAGGCGTGCTCCGACGAGCACCTCGATCGACGGAGCGAGGACCGCCACCACGCTCGCGGCCACGCAGACCGTGGCGCCGATCACGAGCGGCCTCACCCGGCCGAAGCGGTCTGACAGAGGTCCGAAGACGAGCTGGCCGGCGGCCAGGCCGAGGAGGAACGCCGTCAGTGTCAGCTGCACGTTGGTGGGCGAGGTGTGCAGGTCGTCGACCATCCGGGGGAACGCGGGCAGGTACAGATCGGTGGCGAACGGCGCCACCGCGGACAGCAGTGCCAGCGTCACGAGCAGCCCGAGTGTGATCCGGGGTGCGGACTCGGGCCGGGTCCGGGCGTCGACAGCTGAGGTCATGGGAAACTCCGAAGTAGTTATCAATTGATAGTTATCATTCTATAACTACCATGTACAGTGGAGCGGTGCAAGCCCGACCGTCGCGTGCAGAACAGCTCGCGGACCTCGCCGATGTCGTGATGGCGGTGGCGCGCGCCGTCAAGGCGCAGGCCGCCGCCGACCCGGCGGTCCTCGATCTGTCCGCCACCGAGATCACCGTGCTGCGCTACCTCGATCACCATCCCGACGTCGGACCCAGCGCTGTCGCCGCGGCGACCGGGCTGCAACGCTCCAACATGAGCCGCGCGCTGCGCGATCTCGAAGCCAAGGGTTTGGTGCGACGGTCACCCGACCCGGTCGACAGCCGGCACGCGGTGCTGCGTTCCACCGGGTTGGCGGCGGAGAACCTGTCGCGGTTGCGCGCCATCTGGGCGCGGCTGGTCGGCGACGCACTCGACGCCTCGGGGGAGCAGCACGATCTGGCCTCGACGCTGGCGTTACTGCGCGCGCTGGAGAGCGGACTCGGCCGATGACACTGCTCCGTCGTCGGCGGATCGTGGTGCCGGTGGGTCGCTTCGACGCGTCCGCCGATCGGTGGCGCGACTCGACCCGTAGTGGGTCGGTCGAGTGTGCGCATCTGACGGTGACGACATACAACATCTGGTTCAACGACCTGTACCGGCAACAGCGCTACCGGGCGATCGCGGCGCTGCTGTCGCGAGAACTCCCCGATGTCATGGTCTTCCAGGAGGTGACCGAGGCTGCCCTCGAGGTGTTTCTCGCACAGTCCTGGATCAGGAAGCACTACAGCCGGGTTGCCGTCACCGGGGAGGGCAATTACGGCATGCTGCTGCTGTCGCGGCTGCCGATCCGGCGGAGCACCTACACCAGGCTGCCCACGCGGCTGGGTCGCGGTTACCTGACAGCGGAATTCACCATCAACGGCGTCGACCAGAAGATCGTGTCCGTCCATCTCGAAAGCGGGAAACAGGGGAAGGGGCTGCGGGCCCGTCAACTGTCGTGTCTGTTTCGCGCATTCCGCACCGACCCCGATGTGCTTCTGCTCGGCGATTTCAACATGCGCGACAACGAGAACCATCTGCTCGACCCGCGCTACCAGGATGTGTGGCCCACCCTGCGTCCCGACGAGTCGGGATTCACCGAGGACACCTCGATCAACCTCATGCGCTACGACATGAAGAACAAGCACCGCCACGTCCGGTTCGACCGGGTCCTGGTCAAAGGTCCGGCGTGGCGGGCTGACGGCATCGGGCTACTCGGTTGCGAACCCATCACACCGTCGCTGCCGAGGATCTTCCCGTCGGACCACTTCGGCGTGCTGTGCCGCCTGACGGCTCAACCGGTTTCCGGAGCGCCGGCCGGCCGCACGGGTTGGCGGCGGCGCGTGATCTCGAGGTAGGTGGTCACCGTGACGGTGACCAACTATGCCGAAATCACGGGAGGTCGACCGACATCGGGCCGACGCCCCAGATCTCGTCGCAGTACTCCTTGATGGCGCGGTCGGAGGAGAACATGCCGCTGCGGGCGGTGTTGCGGATCGACATCCGCGACCAGGTGTCGCCGTCGAGCCAGGCCCTGCTCACCTCGTCCTGGCAGTCGACGTAGGACCGGTAGTCAGCCAGCGCGAGGAACGGATCGTGGTGCAGGAGATTGTCCACGATCGGCCGCAGGACCTCGGTGTCACCGTGGGTGAACTCACCGCGCGCCAGCAGCTCCAGGACCGCCGCCAACTCCGGGTCCCGTTCCACATAGCTCAGCGAGCGGTAGCCCTCGGCCTTGACCTTCTCGACCTGGCTCTCGGTCAACCCGAACAGGAAGAAGTTCTCGGCGCCGGCCTCCTGGCGGATCTCGACGTTGGCGCCGTCGAGCGTTCCGATCGTCAGGGCGCCGTTGATCATGAACTTCATGTTCCCGGTGCCGGAGGCTTCCTTGCCCGCCGTCGAGATCTGCTCGCTCAAGTTGGCCGCTGGGTACACCAGGTGCGCGCTCTTGACGTTGAAGTTCGGCAGGAACACCACTTTGAGGCAGCGGTTGACGTCGGGATCGGCGTTCACCGTCTCGCCGACGGCGTTGATCATCTTGATGATCCGCTTAGCCATGAAATAGCCTGGCGCGGCCTTGCCACCGAAGATGAACACCCGCGGCGGGATCGTCAGACCCGGGTGCTGCTTGAGGCGGTGGTAGAGCGTGATGATGTGCAGCACCATCAGGTGCTGGCGCTTGTACTCGTGGATCCTCTTGACCTGGACATCGAACATCCAGGTCGGATCCAGCTCGATGCCGGTGGTCGAGTGCACGTACTCGGCCAGACGGGACTTGTTGGCGCGCTTGACGTCTCGCCACCGCTGCCGGAACGCCGGATCGTCGACGAAGGACTCGAGCCCTTTGAGCCGGTCGAGGTTGGTCAACCAGCCCGGGCCGACGGTCTCGTCGAGAAGCCGACGCAGACCGGGGTTGGACAGGGCCAGGAACCGGCGCGGTGTCACCCCGTTGGTGACGTTGCCGAACCGTTCCGGCCACATCTCGTAGAAGTCCTTCAGCACACTGGCTTTCAGTAGTTCGGAGTGCAGTGCGGCGACACCGTTGACGGCGTGGCTGCCGACGGTGGCCAGGTGCGCCATCCGCACCCGCTTGCCCCCGTCCTCACCGATGAGCGACATGCGCTGCACCCGCTCCTCGTCGCCGGGGAACCGGGCCCGCACCTCGTCGAGGAAGCGCTCGTTGATCTCGTAGATCAGCTCGAGGTGGCGCGGCAGCGCCTCGCCGAAGATCGACAGGGGCCAGGTCTCCAGCGCTTCGGGCAGCAGGGTGTGGTTGGTGTATCCGAACGTGCGCACCGTCAGGTCCCACGCCTGATCCCAGGTGAGCTGGTGCTCGTCGATCAACAGCCGCATCAGCTCCGCCACCGCGATCGACGGATGGGTGTCGTTGAGTTGGATCGCCCACTTGTCCGGCAGCGCGGACAGCGGCAGTCCCGCCCGATGCAGGTGGATGCTGAGGATGTCCTGCAGCGAGCACGTCACGAAGAAGTACTGCTGCAGCAGCCGCAGACGCTTGCCCGCCTCGGGCTCGTCGTTGGGGTAGAGAACCTTCGACACCGTCTCGGCGTCGACCTCCTGATCGACGGCCTTGTAGAAGTCGCCGCTGTTGAACGCATCCAGGGCGAACGACTCCAGCGCCCGCGCGCTCCACAGCGTCAGCGTGTTGCAGTTGTCCACCCCGTACCCCTGCACCGGGGTGTCGTAGGAGACGCCCTGCAGGACCCGCTGCGGCACCCAGCGCACCCGGAACTTGCCGGTGACGTCCTCGTACTCCTCGGTGTGGCCGCCCCAGTTCACCAGGTAGTTGGCGTCCGGCTTGTCGATCTCCCACGGGTTGCCGCGCACCAGCCAGTTGTCGGTCTTCTCCAGCTGCCAGCCGTCCTGGATCTCCTGGCGGAAGATGCCGAACTCGTAGCGGATGCCGTACCCGATCGACGGTCGCTCGAGTGTGGCCAGCGAATCGAGGTAGCAGGCCGCGAGCCGGCCGAGGCCGCCGTTGCCCAGCCCCGGTTCCACCTCGCAGTCGAGGATCTCGTCGAGATCCTGGCCCAGCTCGGCGAGAGCGGCGCGCGCCTCTTCCTCGATGCCGAGGTTGAGCAGGTTGTTGCCCAGCTGCGGGCCCATCAGGAACTCTGCCGACAGATAGCAGGTGACCTTGCTGGACAGATCGAGCCAGTCCTGCGTGGTCGCCATCCAGCGCTTCTGCATGCGGTCGCGCACCGCGAGGGACAGCGCACGGTAGTAGTGCTCCGGCGTCAGCACCGCGGCGGGCCGGGCGATCGAGTACATCAGGTGGTCCTTCACCGCGGCGCACAGCGCGTCGGCGGTCATCCCCGATCGGGTCTGTCCCGTCGGCCCCGCCGGCACCCCGTTGACCTCCGTGGAGTGGGCTGAGGCGGGGTTGACGACGTCGGTCACGGGCTCTCCTGCGGTCTCGGGGCGAGTGGTGGACGCGTTATTGTTCCGCCCCTGCATTTCATAACAGGGTCAGGGATGTGAACGCGCGGTTCGCCGCCAATTGTTCACTCGGGATTGCCGGGTGAATATTGACGATGTTGACTGGACGGGTGACGACCGGGACAGGCCGCAGAGCTGCGCTGCGCGGACGCCTGTCCGAGGCCATGCCGCCGATGTGGCATCTGATCGGCTGGACGGTCGCGGTGGGTGCGCTGTGCTTCGGGGTGCGCGCCCTCGTGCACTTCGAGAGCTGGTCCTACGCGATGGTGTGGCCCGCGGTCGCGCCCCAGATGGTGGCGCTGCTGACGTCGCCGCGTCGTCAGTGGCCCGTCTACCTCGCCACCTTCGCCGCGATCCAGATCATCCCGGCACGGATCTTCCTGGAGAACTCGCCCGAGGTCGGGGTGGTGTCGACGATGACGGCCGTGACGTTCGCCGCCGCCATGCTGCACCGCGACCAGGACTGGGTGACCGGCCGCAGCGACTCGCTGCGCAGCTGGCAGCGGTTCCTGGTCTACGGCGTGTTCCTGGCGCCGCTGCTGGCCAGTCCGCTGGGGATCGCCAGCTTGATATGGAACGGCGAGATCGCCACCGACCTCCGGTCGCTGGCCTTCGCGGCGTTGGCCTGGTACCTGACCGAGGCCGTCGGCATCGCGTTCCTCGTCCCGTTGATGCTGCGGTGGGACCACTACCGTCGGCGCCATCCCTGGCGCGAGGTCATGTGGTTCGTGGCGATGACCTTGCTGACGGTGGCACTCTGCGCCGCCTCGGCGACGAAGGGGAGCTTCGTCCTGATCTTCCTCACCGGCCTGCCCGCGCTGCTGGTGCTGATCCGGTCCGGCATCGCGGCGGCGTTCGCGGCCATGGCCGTCTGCTCCGGCCTGGTGCTCGGCAGCACGTTCGCCGGATACGGGCCGTTCGCCGCGTCGCTGGACAACCCGGGGCAGGCGATGATCTCGGCGCAGGTGTTCGTGCTCGGCGCCTTCACGATGGTGGTGACCGTCGCCGCGGCGCTGGAGGACCGGATGCGACTGGCTGCCCTCGACAACGCCAGCTACAAAGCCTATGAACTGGTGGCCGAGCTGACCGGCGACGTGGTGGTCCTCGTCGACGCCGACGGCAACCTCCTGCGTCGCGCGTCGCCGGGTCACGAGATCCTCGACCTGCCCGACGGGCGCGTCACCAAGGAGATGTGGCTCCAACAGGTCCACCCCGACGACCGCGCCGCACGTGCGCAGTTTCCGAGCTCCGGACATTCCGGGACGTCGGACCCGTTCCGTATCCGCAGGACGGACGGCACGTGGGGCTGGTACGTCGTGCACAGTCGACGCACCGCCGACGGGCTGACCGCCGCGGTGCTCCGCGACGTCACGCTGGAGCGGGAGGTGCAGGACTCGCTCGTGGACATGGCCAACACCGATCCGCTGACCGGGCTGGCCAACCGGCGCGGGCTCGCGTGCCGCGCCGCCGAGATCTGGGCCCGGGCCCGCGCCGACGGCGAACAGGTCACCGCGCTGTTCATCGACCTGGACCACTTCAAGTCGTTCAACGATCTCTACGGCCATCAGGCCGGTGACGAGTGCCTGCGCCGCGTCGCCGATGTCCTGCAGAATCTCGCCGACCCCAGCCTGTGCGTATCGGCGCGCTACGGCGGCGAGGAGTTCGCGGTCGTGCTGTCCGGGTGCGATGCCCCGCACGAGTTCGCAGGCGGCCTCGCCTCCGCGATCCGGGCACTGCAGATTCCCCATCTGGGAACGGACTCCGGGGCGGTGACGATCAGCGCCGGCGTCGCGACACTGCGTCCATGGCACACCGGCGCCGATCCCGACGCTGCGGTCGCCGAGCTGCTCGACCGCGCCGACAAGGCGCTCTACGTCGCGAAATCTAAGGGCCGCAACACGATCTCGATATTCGGTGATGACCCGGTGCTAATCGGCGAGCAGGTTCACCACGCCGCGGAACACCCGCGGGAGGCCGCAGGCAGCGGGCACGATGAGTGACCGCAGCGGCGACGTCGCGGCCTGGAGCAGCCCGCTGGTCATCAGTTGGTAGCGCCGGGTGGTGCGGCGCCACTGCTCTTCGTAGTCACCGGGCCGGTCTGCGGCCACGCTGTCGACCAGCAACCGCGAGGCGGCGAAGGCCAGTCCCAGTCCTTCGCCGGTGAGCGCGTCGACGTATCCGGCGGCGTCGCCCACCAGCAGGACCCGCCCCGCCACCCGGCCGCGCACCCGCTGACGCAGCGGCCCCGCGGCTCGGTCGGGTTCGTGGGCGAAACCGTCGATGCGTTCCCGCAGCCTCGGGAACGCATCCAGATGATCATCGAAGCGAGCCTGCCGCGACGTCAGGATTGCGATGCCCACACAGTCATCGGCCACCGGCGTCACGTAGGCCTCGCCTGCCCCGGGCACGCGCGACCAGTACACCTCGACGAAGTCGTTCCACGGAGCCACCGCGATGTGCCGTTTGAGGCCCCATCGCCGGATCCGGCCCGGCGGCTGGTCCAAGCCGAGGGCTGCCCTGATCGGTGAGTGCAGGCCGTCCGCGGCGGCCAGATACCGGGCGCGAATCCCGTTGACCGACACCGAGTCCGCATCCTGGGTGACACGGCCGACCTTGTCGTGCACGAGCTTGACCCCGGCCCTGTCGGCCTCGGCGAGCAGGGCGGCGTGCAGTGTGACGCGCCGTACTCCCAGCCCGGCGCCGGAATCGAAAAGCGCCGTGACACCCCGCCGTTCGTCGAAGTACGAGATGCCCCGCAGCGGCTTTCCCTCGGGCGCGACGCCGAGCAGGTTCAGCTGCTGTACCGCATGTGGCATCAACCCCTCACCGCATGCCTTGTCGATCGGGCCGGTGCGCTTCTCGATGACGACGGTCTGCAGGCCCGCACGGGCCGCATGGATCGCGGTGGCCAGGCCCGCGGGCCCGCCCCCGGCGACCAGCAGGTCGATCACGGCTGCGGCCGGTCCACCGGCGTCAGCGACCGCAGAGCCGTGTTCTCGACCGAGATCCGGGCCCACAGCAGCGCGGCGTTGAGCACCGTGAACACCAGTGCGGTGATCCAGGCGGTGTGCACCAGCGGGAGCGCGATGCCCTCGACGACGACGGCGACGTAGTTGGGATGCGACATGTACCGGTACGGCCCGCCGGTGACGCGGCCGGCATTGGGCACCACCACGACCCGCGTGTTCCACTGGTGACCGAGGGTGGTGATGCACCACCACCGCAGCACCTGCGCGGCCACCGCGACGGCGAGCATGGACCACCCGAGCAGCGGGATGAACTCGCGGTGTGAGGCCTCGTACAGGCAGCCGACCAACAGCGCGGTGTGCAGCACTACCATGACGGGGTAGTGCGACGCGCCGTATTCGACGCCGCCGCGGGCCTTGCTCCATTTCAGGTTGCGTTGGGAGACAACCAGTTCAGCGACGCGTTCCACCGCGACCGCGGCGATGAGCAAGGTGTAGGCAAGCATGCTGTCAGCGCCACCGCAGCAGGACGAGCTCGGAGCAGAAGCCCGGTCCCATCGCCATCAGCAGGCCGGGCTCACCGGCCGGCGGCTTCTTGGCGCGGGTGTCGCGCAGCACGTGCAGCACCGACGACGAGGACAGGTTGCCCACCTCGGCCAGCGACCGCCACGTCAGCTCCAGCGCATCGTCGGACAGCCCCAGCGCGGCGGTGATCGCCTCGATGACCTTCGGTCCGCCGGGATGGGAGACCCACGCGGCGACGTCGTCCACGCTCAGGCCGTGATCGCCGAGGAACCCGGTCATGTCGTCGGCCAGGTAGCGGTCGATCAGCTCGGGCAGGTTCGGTGAGAGGATCAGCTGGAAACCGGTGGCGCCGACCTTCCACCCCATGGTGTCGAGTGAATCCGGGTACATGCGGCTTCGTGAGTCCAGCACCTCCGGCCCGGCCGCCGAGATCGTCTCGGCGCGGCTCTCGCCGGCGGCGATCACCGCGGCGGCGCCGTCGCCGAACAGGGCGCTGCCCACCAGGCTCGCCATCGTCGGCTCCGCCGCCGGATAGGTCAGCGAGCACAGCTCGACCGACACCAGCGCGGCGACGTGGTCGGAGTGGCCGCGCAGGTAGTCGTGCATCCTTGCGATTCCCGCCGCGCCGGCGACACACCCGAGGCCGAACAGCGGGACCCGGCGCACGTCGGGACGCAGGCCCAGCCGGCCGACGAGGCGCGCGTCCAGCGAGGGCACGGCGATCCCGGTGACGGTCGTCGTCATGATCATGTCGAGATCGCTTGGGCGCAAACCGGCTTCGTCGAGCGCGGCGGTCAACGCCTCGCAGGCCAGATCCAGCGCGTGCTCGATGTAGAGCGTGTTGGCCTCACCGAAGTCCTTGAGCGACGGGTAGCGCTCGATGGGCAGCACGAAGTGGCGCGCGTTGACCTTGGAGTTCGCGTGCAGGGAGCGGACGACGTCACCGAGTTCGGCGAAGGCAGGCGCCTGCAGGAACACGCCGGTGATCTCGGCCTGGCTGTAGCGGTGCGGCGGGAGTGCGCCTTGTACGCCGGCGATGACGCTGATGGGGTTGTTCATGGGGCGATCCGTTCCGCTGATCTTTCGTGGGGTGACGCCGCCGGTTCTTCGCTGAACCCGAGGCGCTCATGGACGCGTGTGAGCCAGGCCGGTGCCCACCAGTTCGCGCCGCCCATCAAGCGCATGAAGGCGGGCACGAGCACCATCCGCACCAGGGTGGCGTCGACCAGCACGGCGAGGGTGAGGCCGAGACCGAACATCCGCATGAACGACACGTTGGCCGCGATCAGCGCCGCGAACGAGATCGACATGATCAGTGCGGCGGCGGTGATGATGCGGCCGGTGTAGGCGATGCCGAGGGCGACCGCCTCGTCGTTGTCGTAGCCTGCGAGCCGGAACTCGCGGATGCGGGAGACGAGGAACACCTCGTAGTCCATCGACAGGCCGAAAGCGATGCAGAACAGCAGCACCGGCATGTTCGCGACGAGCGTGCCGGTCGAGGTGGTCCCGAGGCCGGCCAGGTGCCCGTCCTGGAATATCCACACCAGCGCACCGAAAGTGGCGGTGAGCGAAAGCATGTTCAGGACAAGCGCTTTGAGCGGAACGACGATGCTGCCGGTGAGCAGGAACAGCAGTGCGAACATGATGACCGCGATGACACCGAACACCAGCGGCAGCTTGGAGGTGATCGCGTCGACACTGTCTCGGTTGACCTGCGCCGTGCCGGTCATCAGCACGTCGCGCCCGCCGGGGCCGGTGACCGCATGCAACCGGTCGAGCTGCGTCTCGGAGGCGTCGGAGAACAGCGGCGCGGTGCTGGCGACGGTGAGGAACGCGCTGCCGTCACTCTCGCCCGCGGGCGCCGACGGCGGTCCTGCGCGGGCGCCGTCGACGAACGTTCCGGTGGGGGCGGAGACGGCGGGCACCTCGGGCACCCGGGAGAGGTCGGCAGCGTAGGCGGACAGGTCGGCGGCGGACAGCCCGGCGCTGTCGGGGACGACGACCGTCACCGCCGTATCTGTGTTGTCGGCGAACTCGTTGCGCAGTAGATCGCCGACCTGATGCGCCGACGCCGACTGCGGCAGCACACGCTCGTCCGGAAAGCCCCACTTCACCCCGAGGAACGGGGCGCCCAGCACGAGCAGCAGCACGACGACGGCGAGGCCGAGCGGCAGGGCGCGGCGCATCACCGCCTTGGCGCAGCGATACCAGAAACGCTGCTCCACGGGTACCGGCTGCGGTGCGGGTCTGCGCAGGAGACGACGGGCCAGCTTGCGCACATCGAACGAGTCGATGCGGTCACCGAGCAACACCAGTGCCGCGGGCGTCACGACGATGGCGGCGGCTGCGGCGAACGCGACGGTGGCCACTCCGGCGTAGGCGAACGACTTGAGGAAGTGCATCGGGAACAGCACCATCGCCGCCATCGACAGCGCCACCGTCGTCGCCGAGAAGATGACGGTGCGCCCGGCGGTCGTCATGGTGCGCCGGATGGCGTCGGGGCGGTCGGCGCCCGCGGCCAGCTCGTCGCGGTAACGCGACAGGATCAGCAGCGTGTAGTCGATGGCCAGGGCCAGGCCCATCGCGGTCGCCAGGTTGAGGGCGAAGATCGACACGTCTGTGGCGAAGGTGACCAGCCGCAGCACCGCCAGCGTGCCGAGGATCGCCATTCCGCCGATGGCCACCGGGAGCGCCGCAGCCAGCAATCCACCGAACACCCAGACCAGCACGAGGAAGCTCAGTGGGATCGCCAGCGACTCCATCACCAGCAGGTCGCGCTGAGACTGCTCGGTGATCTGCACGTTGACCATCGCGGTGCCGCCGGTGGCGATGGCGATCCCGGCTGCGTCGTCGCCGGCACGGCTGACTCTGTCGGAGATCTCCTTGGCGTAGGTCTGCTGCTCGGCTTCGGTGCCGGTGATCCCGGCGACGATCAACCCGGCGGTGCGGTCCCTGCTGACCAGGTCGGCGGCCCCGGCTGCCGGAGTGGTCCACGGCGAGGACACGTCCACGACGTGCGGGTTGTCCTCGAGCTGGTGGACGATGCCGGTGCCGACGTCGCGGACCTGCGGAGTGTCGACGCCCTCGGGTGAGGAGACGACGATGAGCATCTGGACGTCGCCCTGGCCGAACTTCTCGGTGAGCAGGGCCGCGGCATGAGCGGACTCGGAACCCGGGTCGGAGAACCCACTGGGTGACAGGCTCGCGGCGACCGGAACGCCGAACACGCCCAGCACGGCCGTCAGCAGCGCCGCCGCGACGAGGATGCGACGCGGCGCGGCCAGAGCCGTGAGGGCGATTCGATGAAGCAGCTGAGTCTCCAGTCCGAGGGGAAAGCGCCTTAATTTACGACACGGAATACCGTCCGCGGGGGTTCACGTTTCGGACATATCGGTGACGGCTCGGCGCGGGTGCTAGCGGATTTCGACGTGCTGGTAGTCGAGCGGGGTCCGCCAATGTCCACCCCAGCGCCAGCCGCGGTCGGTGAAGGCACGCACCGCCGCGTCGCCGTCGTGGAGCATCCCAGCATCGGTCCGGCCGCGGTCGGTCCACAGACCGGCGTTGGCCGGCTGGTACGCGCCCCGGCTGTCGATGTACGGATTGAGCTTCGGGTTGATGTCGATCGCGCGGCCGTACGCGTGCAGCGACCAGTTCCCGGTGCCGGGGATGTCCCGGCAGTTGAACGCCGAGGTGTTGTTGTCGCGCATCGACAGCTCGTCGTCGGCGCCGGGATAGTTGTCGACGGTGCGCATCTTCTCGATCGGGAACCGCATGCGGTGCAACTGCGCGAAGATGTCGCCGACCTGGTCAGCGATGTCCCGGTGCACGACGAGCGCTCCGCGGTGGGTCTGCCCGTCGAATCCCCAGTAGTCGAGATCGACCCGCCGCAGCGCGTCCGGGGCGAGCGGGCAGCCGGGCCGCCAGGTGGTCCCGAGCTCGGCCGCGGTGACGGCGTGAACCTCGGCGGCCGCCGGTGGCGGCGACGGGGTGATGGGGGAGAAGGTTTCCGGCGCCACGTCGGGTGTCGGTGCCGGGGGGATAGGGGTTCCGGGCGGTGGCGGGGCCGGGCTGGACGCGGGCGCACACTGCACGAGCACCATCGTCACCGCGGCCAACGCGGTCAACCCCGCGAACCTCACCCTGTCACGGTACCGCTCGGCGAATTCGCGATTAGTTGCGCTAATCACTTCTGTTAGTGGTGCTTTCAAAATTGACGGGTACATCACAAATCGGCCGTCGTTGATGTGATGCACGCCATTGCCACGTTATATTGTGTCCGTCATCACAGAGAGGGCGTGTCATGGTCGGTTTCAGTGAGGGCGCAATGGTCCCGCAGGCTGTCGAGTCACGCCGTTCGGCGCACTCCGTCAATTGGTTGCTGGCGGCGTTGATGATGGTCATCCTGGTGGCCGCGATTGCGGGCGTGACGGTGGCGCTGTTCAGCGGAATGCCCACCCTGGCGCTGGTAATCGCACTGGTCACCGGTGCAGCGTTCGCCGGAATGGCCTGCTGAACACCCGCTAGGCCCTCCTCACCCCCAAGGATCGGGGTGAGTTTTTCCATCCCCGTACGCGCGGGTTGTCCCTACCGTCACCGGCGTGACCACACCCGCGATCTCCCGCCGCCAGGCGCTGGCCATCCTCGGACTCGCCGGCGGCGCCGTCGCCCTCGGCCCCGTTCTGACGGCGTGCGGATCATCGAGCAAAACCAGCGCGCTCGGCGCCGACGCACCGCTGTCCGGGAAGTTCGAGGGCGTCACCCTCAAGCTGCTCGTGAACCAGCCACACGTGACCTCGTTCCGCGACGTCCTGGCGCCACGCTGGAAGGAGGCGACCGGCGGCACCCTGGAGGTGACCGCCTCGCCGTACGATCAGCTCACCAGCAAGCAGATTCTCGACGTGCAGAGTGGCACAGGCGAATTCGACGTCTTTGACTACTTCTACTTCGGGCTGGGTGATCTGGTCGACGCGGGCGCTCTCACCGACCTGACCGAGTGGATAGACGCCAACGGCAACGAGATCGGCGTCGGTGGGTACCTGCCGTCGATCTACGACCCCTACACGCTGCTCGACGGCAAGCGGTACGGACTGCCCTACGACGGCGACATCCACATCCTGTTCTACAACCAGGAACTGTTCGACCGGTACCGGGTCGAACCGCCGACGACGTGGGACGAGTACGACGAGGTCGCCGCCAAGATCACCACCGACGCGCGCGGTGCCGCCTACGGTGCCATCGTCTCCGGCCAGCAGGTACCGATGATCCTGGGCTGCTCGTACATCAACCGGCTCACCGGATACGGCGGAAACCTCGTCGACGAGAGCGGCAAGCCGGCGTTGACATCCGAGGCATCCATCGCCGCTCTCACGCACCTCGTCGCCGTCGCGCCCGTCGCGTTGCCGACACCGCTGCAGATCGGCTTCGACCAGGCCAACTCGGCCTTCCTGGCCGGCCAGGGCGCCCTGCTGGACACCTGGACCGACATGGCGCTGCGGGCCGAGGACCCGACGGCGTCGAAGATCGCGGGACGCTGGGGTGCGGTGTCACTGCCCGTCGGCGGATCCAACACCACGCCGCGCACCGCGCTGGACGCCGGATTCGGCCTCGGTATCTCGACCGCGTCGCAGAACACCGAAGCCGCCGCGGCCTTCATCAACTGGGCCACCGCCGCGCCGCAGAACCTGGCCGTCTCCTCGACCGCGGGTGCAGGCATCGACCCGGTTCGCGGCGAAGTGCTGGACTCCGACGGCTACGCCCAGGTGGTCACCAAGGCGATCGACCCGATCCGCGCCGGCCTCAACGGTTCCCCGCTGGTCTGGCCGAAACAGGCCGGGGCGCCCAAGTTGCTGCAGGACCTCGTCGACCAACTCGCGCTCGCCATCGACGGCACCCAGACCGTCGAGCAGTCGCTGGACAACGCGCAGAAGAGCTGGGAGAGCGCCGCGGTATGACCCGGCGGATCCCGGTGTGGCTGGCCGCCCCCGCGATCGCCGGACTCCTGCTCTTCCTGGTGTACCCGACGGTCTACCTGGTGGCGCTGGCACTGACGAAATCGTCGCTGGCTCACCCGCTGCGCACCTTCACCGGCGGCGCGAATGTCGCCACGGCGCTGGCCTCGCCGGCGTTCGTCCCGTCGCTGTGGAAGTCCACGCTGTTCGCCGTCGTCGTCGCGGTGGCCACCACGACCCTCGGCCTCGGTCTGGCCCTGCTGCTGCGCCACCGCGGCAACGGTTTCGGTGTCGCAGGCGCATTGTTCCTGTTGCCGTTGGTGACTGCACCCGTGCTGGTGGGCGTTGCGTGGAAACTGCTGCTGGCCCCCGTGGGTGGTGGTCTCGCGGATGTCTTCGACGCGGTCGGCCTGGCCGGGTACAACCCCCTCGGCACCGGCGTCGGCGCGCTGATCGTGTTGATGCTCATCCATATCTGGCAGTGGACCCCGTTCGCGGCGCTGATCGCCTTCGCCGCGCTCGGCGTCGTCCGACCGGAGCTGCTGGAGTCCGCCCGCGTCGACGGCGCCGGACCGTGGCGCACGTTCACCACCGTCACGTGGCCCGCCATCGGCCCGACCCTCTGGGCGGTCGCGGTTCTCGAGCTCGTCATCGGCTACAAGGTGTTCGACTCGATCGTCGTCATCACCGCGGGCGGACCCGGGTTCTCGACGTCGTTGTCTCCCTTCGTCATCTACCAGACCGGGCTGCGGGGCAGCTTCGACATGGGGACCGCGGCGGCTCAGACGCTCATCTTCGCGGTGGTCGTCGGCGCCGTCGCAACCGTTGCCACGACGCTGCGCAGCCGGGCGCTGAAGGCCGAACGGTGAAGGCGCGCATCGCGCTCGTCGCCGCCCTGGTGGTCGCGCTGATTCCCATCGCCTATCTCGCCTCGCTGGCCGTCCGGCCCGCCGACGACGTACTGAACTCCAGCCTGTTTCCCACCTCGTGGACGGTGCGCAACTTCGTCAAGGTGTTCGACACCATCGAGCTGGGCACGATGCTGCAGAACTCCTGGCTCACGGCGATCGGGGCTGCACTGCTCGCTGTCGCAATCGCGGCGCCTGCAGCGTATTTCACCGCCCGCCACGTGCGGGGCGAGGGTCTGCTGACCGTGCTGCTCGCCAGCTACTGCGCACCGCCGATCGTGGCCGTCATCCCGCTGTTCTTCCTGCTTCGCACCGGCGGGCTGACCAACAACGTCGGCGGGCTCATCCTCGTCAACGGCATCGCCAGTGTGCCCGTCGCGGTGTGGCTACTGGACGGCTTCGTGCGCCGCATTCCCGTCGAGATCGACGAGGCCGCCGCCATCGACGGGCTGACCCCTTCCGCGACGTTCGGCAAGGTCGTCGTCCCGCTGCTGTGGCCCGGCATCGTCGCGGCGCTGCTCGTCGTGTTCTTCCTGAGCTACAACGACTTTCTGTTCGCCGTCTATTTGGCCGTCACCAAGGAGAGCCAGACACTGACGGTCGGGCTGTCGCTGTTCCAAGGTGACCGCACGGTGCAATACGGGCAGCAGGCCGCCGCCGGTCTGCTCGGAGTCGTACCGGTTTACGTCCTCGCGCTCACCGCCCAGCGCTATCTGGTGGGCGGACTGACCACAGGAGCCACCAAGTGAACGCAGTCGAGATCTCCCAGATCACCAAGTCGTTCGACTCCCCGACGGGAAAGGCGACCGTGGTCGACCACGTCAGCCTGAGCCTGCCCAAGGGGTCCATGACGGTGCTCGTGGGGCCGTCAGGATGCGGCAAGTCCACCACATTGCGCATCGTCGCCGGCTTGGAGACCGCCGACACCGGCTCGGTCCGGATCGGCGACCGAGACGTCTCGGGTGCGACGCCGCGGGAGCGGGACGTCGCGATGGTGTTCCAGAACTACGCGCTGTATCCGCACCTCACCGTCGAACGCAACATCGCGTTCCCGTTGCGCAACAGCGGAGTTGCGAAATCCGTTGCTGCCGAACGGGCGAGGCTGGCAGCAGAACGCGTCGGGATCACCGCACTGCTGGACCGCAAGCCGCGCCAACTCTCAGGCGGACAGCAACAGCGGGTCGCGATCGCCCGCGCACTGGTGAGGACGCCGGCGCTGTTCCTGTTCGACGAGCCGTTGAGCAATCTCGATGCGAAGCTCCGCGTTGAATTACGTTCGGAGATCCGGCGTCTGCAACAGGAGCTGGGCATCACGGCGCTCTACGTGACCCACGACCAGGAAGAGGCGATGACGATCGCCGACCAATTGGTGGTCCTCGAGGCGGGGACCATCGCGCAGATCGGCACGCCGGAGGAGCTCTACCGGCGCCCCGCCAACACCTTCGTTTTCGGCTTCATCGGCTCGCCCAGCATCAACCTCATTGCCGGCGCTCTCGTGGACGGTGCGTTCGAATCCGGCGGTGTGCGGTTCAAGGTACCCGCTGCCGACGGGGCCGCCGTGACCCTGGGCGTGCGGCCCGAGGATCTGATCGTGGTGCCACACGAACACGGCAACGGAACCGTGGAGCTCGTCGAGTTGATGGGTCCCCGTTACGTATTGGTCGTGCTGGTCGGAGCGAGCCGGCTGACCGCCGTGGTGGAGGCCGCGGTGGTGGGCGGCTGGGGATCGACGCCCGTCCCAGGAGACACGGTCGCGGTGGACATCCGCAGCGAGCGCATCCACCTCTTCGACACCGAGTCCGGGTTGCGGATCTAGCGTTCGGTGCGGCCGATGCCCCACGCGTACGGCGGTGGTGTCTCGTTGACTGCATACGCGCCGAGCACTTTCGCCTTGAACAGCTGCGGATTGTGTGACGCCACGGTGCGGGCGTTGCGCCAGTGCCGGTCCAGGCCGCGTGCCGTCGACGTGGCCGATGCACCCAAGGTGTCGAACAATCCCGACGCAGCCTCGATGGCGAGCCGCGACGCGGTCAGCTGAGCCGCTGCCGCCTCCAGTTCAGTGCGCTCCACCGTCTCCGCGAGGTGCGCGTCGTCGGCGTCGGCCGCCGCATCGATCGCGGCGGCAAGCCGGAGCGCAACGGCCTCTGTCGCATATGCCGCAGCCCAGATCTCGCCCACCCGGCCCAGCACCTGAGCGTCGTCGCGCACGCGCGCCGTGCTGGCATGGGAGTAATTGCGTTCGCGTTCCTGCACTTCGCGCGTCACGTCGGTGAGGATCGCGCGCGTGATGCCTGCCAGCGTGGCCACCAGGTTCAGCTGGTACAGCCCCGTCTGGTACGGATGGCGCCGGTCGAACGGCACCACGTCGTCGGCGTGGGCGTCGGTGAACTCGGTGGTGCCCGTCCCGGTCCCACGCTGCCCGAAGCCGTCCCAGTCGTCGTGGACCACCACACCCGGCTGGCGGGTGTCGGCCAGTGCGATCGCCCACCCATCGCCCTGCTTGACGTACACGTCGGCCCACTCGGCGAATATCGTTCCGGTGGTGTAGAACTTGCGGCCGTTGACCAGATACCTGCCGTCGACGAACGTGACCTCCGTCTGCGCGTCGCCGATGGCTGTCGAACCCGTCTCGGTCCACGCGTTGCCTGCGATCTCGCCGGCGACGAACCGGGCGAACCACCGGCTCTGGTCCTCACCGCGGCGGTGCCGGAACACGGTGTCCTCCACCAGGACGAAATGTCCCCGCAGTGCCTGCGCAAGGTTGGCGTCGGCGGCCACCAGGTCGATCCACAGCGCGGTGATCTCCGCCCAGTCCAGACCCCACCCGCCGAACTCGACGGGCACCCGCAGTGCCCCGAAGCCCGACTGCTTCAGCGCGGCCACGGCCTCGACAGGCAACACCCCGCCGAGCTCGCGCTCACGGGCGCCTTCGGCGATCCCCTCGAAAACCGGGGCGAAATGACTGCGCGCCTTCTGAAGCCGCTCGGCGGCGATATCTGTCATGACGGCACAGTCCAACAGGACACCCGGAGGATGCACCGATTTGATTCTGCGAGAGCAGAATGCGGTGCCTGAGCAGCGTCGCGCCGTACGGTGTGCCAGTGTCTCGCACCCCCTGGACCACGCCGCTGACCAGTGCCGAGAGCGACCGCTGGGATGCCGTCGCCGACGAGATCGGCAGGCAGCTCGCCGCCGACGTTCTCGACAGGGACAGGGCAAACCGGGAACCCGAGGCCGAGCTCAAACTGCTCAAGGAGTCGGGACTGGCGAACCTGCTGATCCCCGCCGAGTTCGGCGGGCACAGCGGGCACTGGTCGACCGGTTTCCGGGCGGTCCGCACGCTGGCCCGCTACGACGCCTCCATCGCACAGATCCTCAGCTATCACTACTGCAACCAGGCCAGCATCGTGTTCTTTGGTGACGCTTCGCGGTGGGAGCACTGGTTCACCTCCTCCGCGCACGGCGACTGGCTGTGGGGTGACGCGGTCAACCCCGTCGATCCCGACCTCACCCTCACCACCGACGGCGACGGTTACCGGCTGAACGGCCGGAAGCGGTTCGCCACGGGCGCCTCCAGTGGCGACGTCACGTTGGTGATGGCGTCGACCGGTGAGGGCGTGCTGGCGTTCGTGCTCGAACACGACCGCGCAGGCGTCGAATTCGCGGGTGACTGGGACGCGCTCGGGCAGCGACTGTCCGCCAGCGGCAGCGTCGACTACACCGACGTCCGCGTCGGCCCGGACGACATCCTCGGCGACGTGGGGGAGGAACCGTATTCGACACTCGTCACGCCAGGCGTCCAACTCGGATTCGCGAACCTCTACCTGGGCATCGCCGAAGGCGCACTCGCGCGGGCCCGCGAGCTGACGCTGCAGCGCGGGGGCGCATGGCTGCTCAGCGACGTCGCGCACTATTCACGGGATCCGTTCGTGCAGAGAACGTTCGGGGAGTTGCTGTCGCGCTCGGCTGCCGTCGAGGCACTCGCGGATCGGTGGAACCACCGGTTCGACGTGGCCATCGCCCGCGGCGCGGACATCACCGCGGCCGACCGGGCCGAGGCGGAGATCGGGATCGCGCGGCTGAAGGTGGTGGCCACCGAGACCGGTCTCGAGGTCGCGCACCGCGTCTACGAAGTGACGGGATCGAGCTCGACCCTGAGCAAGGTGGGCCTGGACATCTACTGGCGCAACATCCGGACGCACTCCCTGCACGATCCGCTGGACTACAAGAAGCTCGAGGTCGGCGCCAACTATCTGACCGGCGCCCTGCAGCCGATCACGCTGTACACCTAGCGGTATCCGGCGCCGCTAGATCTGGCCGTGGCGCGGAGGCGGCGCTCCGGTGAGTGCGTAGCGGCCGATGTGCTGCAGCTTCCACCGAGTCGGGTCGTGCAGCGTATGGGTGCGGGCGTCGCGCCAGAACCTCGACAGATTCTCGGACGCGGACGCACTTCTGGTGCCGCCCAAGTCGAACAGACCGCTGGACGCGTCGAGGGATGCGCGCACCGCCGCGACCTTGGCCACCGCGACGGCCACCGATGCCTGTGCCGCCGACTCCGGCCCGGGGTGGCGGCCCGCGGCGTCGACCTGACGCGCGGCTTCGGCCAGCAGTGCCTGTGCCCCGCGCACCTGGACTGTCAGCTCACCTGCCACGTTGACCAGGGTGGGATCCTCGGCGGCCGTGTCGGTGCCGGCCTCGAAGTGAGGTCTGGCGCGGCCCGCCTGGCGTACCCCTTCGGCGAGTGCCCCGGTGGCGATTCCGACATCGATCGCGCTGTGCCACAGCTGTGCGCGGGCACCGTAGGTGGTCGGATTCGCGAAGATCGGCGTGAACGGCACCACGTGCTCGCGCGGAACCACGACATCGGCGAGCGTCACCGTCCCCGATGCAGTCGTGCGCTGTCCCATGCCGTCCCAGTCGTCGACGATGTCGACCCCGGCGGTGTCCGGCGCGACGAACGCGACCGCCTTCGGAGTGGACGCCTGCGGTGGCGCACCCGAGCCGTCGGCGACCGATGCACGCACCACCACCCAGTCGGCGAACAGCGCCCCGGTGGAATAGAACTTCCTGCCGGACAACACGTATGAGCCGTCCGGCTGCGCCACCAGCGTCGTCGTGTCGATGTCGATGGTGTGAGGGCCGCGCTCGGACTGCGCGTTGGCCAGCAGCGCGCCTGCGAGCACCTGCGGGTAGAAATAGGACTTCTGGCTGTCGCTGCCCTGCAGCCGAAGTGCCTCCAGAAACGTGAAATGCGAATGCGGGATCTGGGCCAGCGACGGGTCGGCATGGGCGATCGTGCGGAACACCTCGGCGACGACAGTCGCGGGCGCGTCGATGCCGCCGTATTCCGTCGGCACCGTGATCGCCAGCAGCCCCGAGGCCTTGAGCGCCTTCACCTGATCATGGGGCAGTGACCGCTGGGCGTCGCGGTCGGCCGCCTCGCGGTCGAACGTCGCGCCGAGCTTCGCAGCGACGTCGAGGGCTGCGTCGCCCGACGCGACGACGCTCACCGCGCCGAACCCACGAACGGGATGGACGCCGGGCCTGCGGTGCTCGCACCGCCCTTGAACAGTCCGCGCTCGCGCAGTATCGGTACGACCCCCTCGCCGAACCAGAACAGCTCCTCCAGGTGCGGGTAGCCCGAGAAGATGAACTCGTCGATGCCGACGTCGACGTACTCGGCCATCCGGTCGGCCACCTCGGTGTGGCTGCCCACCAGTGCGGTACCCGCACCTCCACGGACCAGGCCGACGCCGGCCCAGAGGTTCGGGGCGATCTCGAGCGACCGTGCGTCGCTCCATGTGCCGTTGCTGCGGTGTTCCTCGTGCAGTGCCAGCATTCGCCGCTGCCCCTCGGACTCGCTGCGGTGCAGGCCCTTCTGCGCGTTGGCGACCGTCTCTTCGTCCAGCGCGGCCACGAACCTGTCGGCCTGCGCCCACGCCTCGTCAGCCGTATCGCGCGAAATCGTATGCAGCCGAATCCCGAACCGAACGTCGCGGCCCTCCTTCGCCGCGAGCCCGCGGATCCACTCGACCTTCGTGCGCACGGCCTCCGGCGGCTCGCCCCATGTCAGGTACACATCGGCATGCCGGGCCGCCACGGGACCGGCTGCAGGCGAGCTGCCGCCGAAGTACAGCGGCGGGACCGGATTCGGCGGTACCGCAAGGGCCGCCTCCTCGACGTTGACGTGCTTGCCCGCCAACGTGACCGTCTCGCCCGCGAAGAGCCCCCGAACGACGTCGAGGAACTCATCGCAGCGGGCATACCGGTCGTCCTTGCTGAGGTGGTCGCCGAAGGACCGCTGCTCGTGCGCCTCGCCGCCGACCACGACGTTCAACAGGATGCGGCCCGGCGCGTGCCGCGCGAAGGTGGCCGCCATCTGTGCCGACAAAGTCGGGCTGACCAGCCCCGGCCGGAACGCCACCAGGAACCCCAGCGATGTCGTCTCCCGCGCCAGCAGCGCCGCGGTGACGAACGCGTCTTCACACCACGCGCCGGTCGGGATCAGGGCGCCGGTGAAGCCGAACGTCTCCGCCGCCCGGACGATCGACGCCAGGTAGTCGATGGAGGCGTCGCGGTCGCTGTGCGCGGCGCCGGCGGGCAGGCCGTGGCCGCCGCCGACGATGAACCGGCTGTCTCCGTAGGTGGGCAGGAACCAGTGCAATTGAATCGACATGATGCTCCTAACGACTGTTCGGTTGTGACGCTACCGAGGCCGACGACGACGGCAGCGTGGACGGACGCTCGACGATCGTCGACAGCGGCCCGCCGACGCGGTACCGGGCTCCCCGGTGCTCGTCGGGTAGTCGGTCACCCCGGCCGAGCAGCTTGTTGCGCAGTGTGCCGGGTGCGTATTCGGACTGGTAGGCGCCTCGCGCGGTGAGCTCTGGGACGACATGCTCGATGAATTCGGCGAACGAGCCGGGCGTGATCGCGTAGGCCAGGTTGAAACCGTCGACGTCGGTCTCGTCGACCCACTCCTGAAGCTGGTCGGCGACATGTGCGCCCGACCCGACGAAGCGGGGCCCGATGCCGCCGATCTTGCCCCACTCGGCGATGTCCCTGATCTGCCACTCCCGGCCGTCGGGGTCGGCGGATTGGAACGCGGCGACCGCGGACAGGATCGCGTTGGAATCCACGTTGCCGACAGGTTCGTCGAGGCCGTAGCGCGCCAGGTCGACACCCATCCATCCGGACATGAACGTCAACGCGCCCTCGGGATCTCCGTAGGACAGGTACTCGGCGTGCCTGGCGTGGGCCTCATCGTCGGTGGCGGCGGTGACGACCGTGGAGAGGGTGAAGATCTTCACCGCGTACGGATCGCGCCCGGCGATCTCCAGCTCGCGGCGGATCGTCGTGACGTTGTCGCGCAGGATCGCCTTGGTGGGGGCCGCGGTGAAGATCGCCTCGGCGTTCTCCGCCGCGAAGCGAACACCCCGCGGCGACGCCCCCGCCTGGAAGATGACCGGGGTGCGTTGCGGCGACGGTTCGGACAGGTGGATGCCCGGGACGCTGAAATGCGTTCCCTCATGCCCGATGTGGTGCACTTTGTCCGGATCGGTGAACACTCCGCGGGCGGTGTCGCGAACGACGGCGTCGTCCTCCCACGAGCCCTCCCAGAGCTTGTAGAGAACTTCGAGGTACTCATCGGCGTGGTCGTAGCGGGCGTCGTGCGCCGGCTGATCGGTCTGGCCCATGTTGCGGGCGGCCGAGGGGAGGTAGCCGGTGACGACATTCCATCCGACACGCCCTCCGGTGAGGTGGTCGAGGGTGGAGATGCGCCGCGCGAACGGGTACGGGTGCTCGAACCCGGTCCCGGTGGTGACCCCGAATCCGAGGTGCTCGGTGACGTGCGCCATCGCCGAGACGAGCAGCAGCGGATCGTTGACCGGAACCTGCGCGGCCTGGCGCACCGCGGCCTCGTCGCTGGCCCCGTAGACGTCATAGGTGCCCAGGACGTCGGCGATGAAGAGGCCGTCGAAGCGCCCCCGTTCCAGCAGCGTGGCCAGCTCGGTCCAGTAACCGAGGTCCTTGTAGCGCCACGACTGATCCTCGGGGTGCTTCCACAGACCGGGGGACTGATGGGCGACGCAGTTCATGTCGAATGCGTTGAAGCGGATCACTCGGGTCACCGCGAAAGGGTGCCCGCTCCGATCGGCCGGGTCGCGGGTTTGTCTCAGCGCGATCGGAATGCCGAGTTATCGCGAAATATCATTCCGGGCTGTTGCCGCGACCGCGATCGCGACCCGGAATGATATTTCGCGGGGTCTGGGCGCCCGGGTCAGCGCTTGAGGAAGCGCGCCAGGCTGTCGTCGAGCTCGTCCCACCATGTGGTGTGCGGCGGCGGACCCACCGTGCCGGTGCACGGGGAGGCGAAGGATTTGTCCCGGTAGCCGGTGATGCTCGCCTCCTTGTCGTGCTCCCAGGTGAAGAAGTGCTGCCGGACCAGGTCGATGTCGAACGCCGAGTAGTCCGACAGTGTCATCAGGTCGCGCACGTAGTCGGTCTGGAAGTCGATCTGGCCCGCCACGCTGTCGACCTCGGCGTACTTCGCCAGCCACGCCGCCACATCGGCGGCCATCGTGTCCGCGTCGGGGAGCGGAAGCCTCCCCAGCACCACGTCGCGAGCGAGGAAGGCCTGCGGGTCGAACATGTTGAACGTGTAGAACTGGTCCTGCATCCCCAGGTACATCAGCTTCGGGTTGGCCGTCCACACCACACCCTTGTAGAGACCGGCGGGATAGAGGTTGTTGGTCGTCTTCAGCCGAAGTGTGGGATCGATGAACGGGAAGTGGTGCTGGTAGCCCGTGCACAGGATGATGGCGTCGACGTCGCGGTGGGATCCGTCGGCGAAGTGCGCGGTGCGACCGTCGACATGCTGCAGCGCAGGCACCTCGGTGATTCCGTCGGGCCAGCCGAATCCCATCGGCGCGTTGCGGTAGGCGATGCTGACCGAAGCCGCACCGTATTTGAAGGACTGCAGCGCGATGTCCTCGGCGGAGTAGCTGCTGCCCAGGATCAGCAGATTCTTGCCGGCGAACTCGACCGCGTCGCGGAAATCGTGGGAATGCAGGATGCGGCCGGGGAACGATTCGAATCCGGGATACTCGGGCACGTTCGGGGTGGAGAAGTGACCGGTCGCGACGATGACGTGATCGAAAGACTCGGTGCGCAGCGTGCTTTCGCCACTGTCGCAGGACTCCACCGCAACTGCGAAGGTCTGGGTTGTGTCATCGAAGGAGACGTTGCGTACGGCCGTGTCGAACTGGATGAACTGGCGCACATTGCTCTTCTTCGCGCGCCCGGCGATGTAGTCGAAGAGCACCTCCCGTGGTGGGAACGAGGGGATGGGGCCGCCGAAGTGCTCGTCGAAGGTGTAGTCGGCGAACTCCAGGCATTCCTTGGGGCCGTTGGACCACAGGTAGCGATACATGCTCCCGTGCACCGGATATCCGTGCGCGTCGAGCCCGGTGCGCCAGGTGTAGTTCCACAGCCCGCCCCAGTCGCTCTGCTTCTCGAAACACACCACCTCGCCGACGTCGACACCGTCGAGACGAGCGAGCTCGAAGGCGTGCAGCTGCGCAAGGCCGCAGGGGCCCGCTCCGATCACTGCAGTCCGGGACATGGGTTCCTCCTTGGTGTCGTCATGAGCGGGGACGGGTCTTGTCGGGGTCGTAGAACGGGAACGTGGTGACCGTCGCGGCAATCCGCTTGCGGTGGCCGTCGAGCTTGCCGACCTCCACCGCGGTGCCCGGTTCGGCGTGCTGAACGGCGATGCGGCACAACGCGATGTTGGCGTTCAGGATGGGGGACCGGACGCCACTGGTGACCACGCCCACCTGGGAGCGGCCGATGTGCACGCAATCTCCGTGTGCGGCGACCTCGTTGCCGGCCAGGCGCAGCCCGACCAGGGTGCGCTGTGGGTGCGCCTTGCGCTCGATCAGCGCGGCCCGGCCGACGAAGTCGTCGGCCTTGGTCTTCAGCGGCACCGTGAAGCCGATGCCTGCCTCGAACGGGTCGGTCTGCTCGTCGAATTCGTTGCCCGCGGCCACCAGCCCCGACTCCACCCGCAGCAGCTCCAACGCCTCGAGTCCGAGCGGTGCCAGCCCGTATGCCCGGCCGGCATCCCACACCCGGTCCCAGAGCGCTTCGGCATCGTCGGGATGCACCCACACCTCGTAGCCCAGCTCGCCGGAGTATCCGGTGCGCGACACCAGCACTGGCGCACCCTCTGGACCGCCGAGCCGGCCGATCAGGAAGCGGAACCACCCGAGATCGCGCAGTGCCGGCTGCCCGGGCGGACTCCAGATCAGGTCGGCCAGCAGGTCTCGGCTGGACGGGCCCTGCACGGCGATGTTGTGCATGTGGTCGCTGGAGTCCTTGATCCACACCTGGTGCAGCCCGAGCCGCTCGGCCTGGGTGCGCAGCCAGATGCCGTCGTACGGATCGCCACCGACGACGCGGAAGTTGTTGTCGCCCAGCCGCAGTACGGTGCAGTCGTCGATGACACCACCGGTGTCGTTGCACATGGCCGAATAGACGACCTGGCCGCGGGACAGCTTGCGGATGTTACGGGTGAGGCCGGCCTGCAGCAGAGCTTCGGCGTCGGGGCCGAGCACCTCGAACTTGCGAAGCGCCGACAGGTCCATCACGGCCACGCGCTCACGGCACGCCCAGTACTCCTCGTGGGGCCCGTAGTTGTCGAAACTGGTGGGCAGCCAGTAGCCCCGGTATTCGGCGAAGTTCGTCGTCAGAGCGCCGGTCCGGGACGCGAACGCGGTGGGCTTGGTCAGCACGGGCTGGGAGTCCGGGGTCAACCGGTGTCCCACCGCCACAGAGAACCTCCTGGTGGAGTCGTAGACGCGGACGTGGATGTCCGTGGGCATCCAGGCGTTGGACGGGTCGATGTCGTCCGGACACGCCGAGGAGGCGCAGACCAGATCGGTGGACGCCCGGAACAACACGTAGTCACCCGGGCGTGACCATGGTTCGTCGGAGATCAGCTGATGCTGGGCGTCGAAGGCCGTGTTGTAGAACAAGTTCAGTGCCGGCCAGCCCTGCCGGGGCGCGACGCCGAACCGGTCGAGGGTGGCGTTGAAGTTGTCGGTGCAGTTCACATGCCCGAGGTAGCCCATGTCGGCGTAGTACTTGGCCGTGCAGGCGAGCGCGAAGGTGTCGTGGCGTCCCACGGTGTCACGCACCACCTCCACCAGTGGGCGTGCGCGGGAGTCGAAGAACTTTCCGGACAGCCCGGGCTGCGGGTAGGCGCCGCCGCCGATCGTGCGGGTGGTGGTGGCGTCCAGCCCGAACTCGGAGCCGTCGCCGAGCGCCCGCGCGTCGAACGCTAGAAAATCCGAACACTGTTGTCCCGCAACGTCGATGATCTGGATGAATTGGCCGGCCCTGACCTCGTACGACGATGCCGTCGCGGCGTCGATGCGCATGTCGAACAGCGGCTCGGCCAGCGGGGCGGGCAGCTCCTGGACTTCGGCGCGGCGCGGGTCGGCGCGGCGCACCTCCACCCACACCTCCGACGGCGGGTTGGGCTCCTCGCTGACCAGACTCATCGGGCTCGCGGGTACGGCCACGAGCACCACGGCATCGCCGTCGACGTCGAAGCTCACCCGGGAGCCCGCGGCGGAGTCCGGTCCGAACAGCAGCGCCGCTCGCGAGTCCTGCTGATCGATGCCGTGTTCGGCCAGCAGCGACACGATACGGGCGGCAGCGTAGCCGTTCTCGTCCTGCCCCGGCACCAGTCGGCGCAACACCGTCGCGGCCGAGTCCGGGGTCGCCATGGCGACCGCCCGCGGGTCCGAGGCGAGCACCGTCAGTTCCGCGGGCTGGCGCCCGTAGTGGTCGATGAGCTCCAGCCGGTCGCCGACGAACACCTTGATCGCCGTCACCGACCCCGGGCCGACCCGAAAGCGTTCCACTACAACGAGATCAGGGCGCAAACGAGCGGTAGCCGACATAGAACGCCAGCGCCCGGGTGGGCGTGGAGAACAGGATCCGTGAGCCCTTCGGAAAGAAAATCGCATCCTTGGCCTTGGCAATCTGGGTTTGCCCGGTGTCGACGTTCTCCAGCCGGAACTCGCCCTCCAGCACGACCTTCATCTCGTCGTAGTCGTAGTAGTAGTCCAGCGGAGCATCGGTGTTGCGAAGCTCGAAGTAGCCCGAACACATCGGCACGCCATTGGGATTGGCGTAGACATCGTCGATGAAGCCCTCGGTGCCCGGGTACTGCTCCAGAGACATCTGGGGCAGGGTCTGCCAGAAACCTGATGTCACCAGGAACGGCGGAACGGTGGTACTCGTCATGGGACCTCCAGCATGATCTCTTTCGAGGAAACATCGTCTGATAGGAGGAAACCATGGGTGCGTTTCGCGGAGATTACTGACGAGTTTCTCCGCCGCACCAGAGTCGAGTCAGACCATTTCTTTCTTGGTCAGCCACCGCATGATCGGCCAGCCGACGAACACCGGCAGCCAGCACGTCAAGATCCGGTACAGCAGCACCGACGGCACCGCCACGGCGGCGGGCACCCCGAAGGCCGCCAGCCCGCCGATCAGCGCCGCCTCCACGGCGCCGACACCACCGGGCGTCGGCGCGGCTGAGGCGAGCGTGCCGCCGACCATCGTGACGATGGTGACGGTGACGAAGCTGGCGTCTCCGCCGAAGGCCTCGATGCTGGCCCACAACGCCAACGCCGCACCGAGTGTGGTGGACGCACAGCCCAGCACGATCAGCGCGAGGCGCTTGGGCTCACGGGCGAGCAGGACGAGGTCGTCGAGCACTTCCTTCAGACGCGGGCGGACCGCGGTGGCCAGCCACCGGCGCAGCTTCGGGACGAACAGCGAGACGCCGATGCCACCGAGTGCGGCGCCGGCGATCAGGTACAGCACCGTGGCGCTGGGCACGAACCGCGACAGGTTCGCCGACGCACCCGCGGCCGCGCTGAACACGATCAGAAGCGTGATGTGCGTGATCACCTGCACCGACTGCTGCAGCGCCACCGCGGTGGTGGCGCGTAGCGCGCCGAGTCCCCCCTTCTGCAGGAACCGGGTGCTCAAAGCCAGTCCGCCGACACCCGCCGGCGTCGTCGTGGCGGCGAAGGTGTTGGCCACCTGCATGATCGTCAGCGTCCGGAACTTCACCTGGCCGTCGGCGCACGCCCACAGCGCCGCCGCCGCACCGAGATACTTCAGCGCCGAGACGGCCAGCCCGGCCAGCGCCCACCACCAGTTGGCCGACTGCAGCTCGGAGAAGAACGCGGGAGCCGAGCTGATGAATGGATAGGCGACGTAGACGAGCGCGACCAGCAGCACCATCTGGATGAGCTGATTGCGGGTGAACCGGGTGATGGTCGCGGCCTTGATCTTGTCTGCGCCGGTCTGCTGCTTGACCTCGTCGCGGACAGTGGACATCGCGGTGCCCGCGTCCCGCACAGATGACCGAATACGTTTGGGGACAGCGACTTTGGTAAGGCGACGGGATGCGGCCAGTACCGATTCGTGCCCGAAGACCGTGATCGCGGCCGCGACGGCCTTCGGTGCGCCGTACAGGTCGGTGGTGGTGATCAGAAGCTGCGCGATATCGGTGTGCAGCTGCGCGTCGGAGGCGCCGAACTCGGCGTAGGCGAACCCGCCGAACAGTGGGGTGCCGTTGACGACGGTGATCTCGGTGCTGCGCAGATCGCCATGGGAGATCTGCTGGCTGTGCAGCACGCCGAGCGAATCCCAGACCCGGGTGACCGGTGTCTGCTCGGCGCAGTTGCCGATCGAGGTGCCCTGAACGGGCTTGTGCGCGAACATCGTCCACCCGCGCTCCAGCGGCGCCACCGCGATCGGCGTGGTGTTGGCCATCCCGAGGTTCCCGACGGCGAGGGCCATCAGCGCCCGGTGCTCCACCGCGCGGCGCATCGAGGTCTGGATGGGTGCGGTCTCGCTGTCGCGCAGGCGCAACTTCACCCAGAACTGCCGCAGGAATCCCCCGCCACGCTGATGCGGTCCGTAGAGTTCGACGACCGCGACGCCGTTGTGTTCCCGGTCGCCGGCCGCGTCCTCGGTGGCCGTCAGCACGAGCGGCCCCTGCCCGGACGGGCGGATCACCTTCAGCGCGGACGCCCGGAAATCGCGACGCGCCAGCGCCCGCACCGCGCCGTCGAGCGGCACCTCCAGTGCGGGGGTGCCGACGACGAGGACGACGAGCGCACCGACGAACCACCCCACCGCGAGGCCCAGCAGCGAGCGCGCCGGCACCACCGCGCTGACGACCAGATGAATCGGCACGAAGGCCAGCAGCAGCGCCCACCACCAGTGCCGCCACCGAGCGGGAAGCCAGGGTCCTGACACCGTGAGCACCGCGGCGAGCATGGCGATCCACCGAGGGTCGTCGAGAAACTGCGACAGCACCGTGTCGAGGCGTTCGCTCAGGTCGAAGTGCCAGCTGGGCGCGGCGATGCCGTTACCCGTGATGGACAACGCCAGGATCGCGATGACTCCCGCGGCGGCATAGGCACCGAGCAGTTTCCACTGCTTGGCGGCGATGAGCCCGATGAAGATGAAGAACGGCAGGCCCAGGATCGCGATGCCGTAGATCAGATACACGGTGTTGGACTGGGCAGGGCTCAGGACGCCGACGATGCCGGAGATGGACCGCTCCAGTGCGTCCCACTCATAGCGGGTGATCAGCGAGCTGGTGACCACCACGACCAGGAACACGCCGGCCAGGGTGAGGCGCAGGATGTCGTTGGTTCGGCGGGTCAACGGCTGGAGCAGGTTGCCCGTGACAGCGACGTCCTGCCCGTCAACTCGCATACGGTAACGATCTCCCTGATAGGCCCGCGAGCCGCGATCGGCTCACCGACAAAATAGCGACTGTTCGGTGACAATCGGTACACGCAAAAAGGGGCGCCCCTGCCGGGACGCCCCTTTTCAGTGCTCAGGCCTACGTCACGCCTGCTGCCGAGTCGCCGCTCAGCGGACGGTCACGTAGTAGACCTTGCCGACGATCACCAGTTCCAGCCCGTCGTCGCCGCCCTCATTGACCCACTGCGTGACGTTGCCGCCGGTGCGCACACCGACGACGCCGGCCTCCGACAGCGGCGCACTGCCCAGCTTGTTGACGATGACGCGGTTACCGCCCGTCTCCAGTTGGCTGATGGTTGCCTGGGCGTCCCCGGAGCCGGACGGAGCGGCAGCGGCGGTGCCGGCCAGCCCGAGGGCGGCGGCCGAAACGCCCGAGACGATGGCGGCGGTGGCGATGACGTTCTTCATGCTGATCCCTGCTTTTCGCTTGTTGATCCTGACAGTGCCAACCGCGAGGGCCGGTCCGGCATTTCCGGTGGCAGAGATTGACCGGCGGCTGGCAGCACCGGGCTCCGGCTCAGCGGACGTCGAGGTAGAACACGTGCCCGGTGGCCGTCTGCTGGTATGTGCGGTCGTAGCGCTCGTCCATCACGGTCATGTGGATCTCGGGTCCGCGGTGGACGCTGACGACCTCGGCCTGGTCCAGCGGAACGTCGGACAGCCGGTTGACGATGACGCGGTTGCCTTCCGCTTCGAGCATGCTGATGGTCGCGAACGCGTCCCCACCGGTCGTGGGGGCGGCAGCGGCTGGGGCGGCCAGACCGATCAGCGCGGCACTCAGTCCGGCGGCGACGGTGGCGACGGTGGTGATGTTCATGACGGTGTCTTCTCTCTCGGTGTTGGGGGACATCTGAACCGGAGTGTGGACATCGGCCGGATGCGTTACACCGGACGACGAGAGGGGGCACCCCGAGACGGGGTGCCCCAACTGACGCGGAACCTCTATCGGACGGCGACGTAGACGACCTGCCCGCCGATGCCGGCGTAGTCACCGTCGTCGACGGCGTTCCAGACCGAGTCGCGGATCTGAGCGCCGGGCTGCACCGAGACCACGGAGGCACGGGTGAGCGGCGCGTCGGACAGCCGCTGGACGATCACCAGATTGCCCAGCTTCTCGAGCTCGTTGATGGTGTGGCGGGCGCTGCCCGGTCCGGCGGGCCCGGCACTCGCGGGTGCGGCCAGCCCGACCGTGGCGGCGATGAGTGCGGCGGTTGCGCCGGCAAACATGGCGGTGTGCTTCATTTCAGTTGTTCTGCTCTTCCCGTAAGCGGGTCGGAGCCGTGGAGCGAATCGCGCGGTTCTGACGTCGATCGATCGACGGGTCTTCGGTGCCTCATCCGATCTGCAGTGTTAAACAGGATTTCCGGCGATTTAATTTCAGGTGTCGGGCACCACACCCGAACGCCCACCGCGGGCCGCGAGGCGTCGCCGCCCTGCAATCTCAGCTACTGGGCCGGTCGCGAGCTCAGCCGGCGGGAGAGCCCGGAGGCGCGGGTGGCGCGCCTGCCGATCGCCGCGCGCACCGAGGACTCGGAGCCGACGACCTGGACGCGTTTCCTGGCACGGGTGACGGCGGTGTAGAACAGCTCCCGGGTCAACAGCCGAGAATCCTCCGGGGGCAGCAACACCGTCACCTCGTCGGCCTGGCTGCCCTGGCTCTTGTGGATCGTCATCGCGAACATCGTCTCGACCTCGCCCAGCCGGCTCGGCGCGAACTGCAGCGAACCGATGTGGGCGCGCAGCCCGTCCGGCGCCGCCACCACGACGCCGGTGTCGCCGTTGTAGACACCGAGGCCGTAATCGTTGGCGGTGACCAGCAGCGGACGGCCGGGGTACCACGGCGCCCACGTCGGTTGCCCCGTCTGGTCGGCCAACCAGCGCTCCACCCGGCGGTTCCACTGCGTCACCCCGAACGGACCCTGGCGGTGGGCACACAGCAGCCGGTGAGTGTCGAGGATGGCCAGCGCCGTCCCGGCGTCACCCAGCAGCGCGGCCTGACGCAGTTCCGCCGCCCGCGCGACCAGGCTCGGCCGCAACGCCTCCGACGGGTCGTCGGTGTCGAGCCAGGAGATCCTGTCCTCGCCGGCGCGCAACAGATCGACCGCGGTGTCGGCATCGCCGCTGCGGATCGCCAGCGCCAGCGCACCGATCGTCTTGCCGAACCGGTGCGACGTCCGCAACTCGACCACCCCCGTCGCTTCGCTCGCCCCGGTGCCGAGCCCCTCCACCAGGTCGGCCAGCACCGCGCCGGCGTCGACCGATGCCAGCTGATCGGGATCCCCGACGAAGATGAGACGGGCGTCCGGACGCACCGCCTCCAGCAGCCGGGCCATCATCGTCAGCGACACCATGGACGTCTCGTCGACGACGATCACGTCGTGGGGGAGATGGTTGTCGCGGTGATGGCGGAACCGCGACGACGTATCGGGCCGGCTACCCAGCAGCCGGTGCAGCGTGGTCGCGCGCAGGCCGGACAGCCGTCCCTGATCCACCGCGGCGAGCTGGCCGACCTCCAGGTTCACCGCCTCGGCGAGCCGGGCCGCGGCCTTGCCCGTCGGCGCCGCCAGCGCCACCCGGGGCGGCGCCGCCCCCGCGAGCTCCGCCTGCTCGGCGATCGCGGCGAGCAGCCGCGCAACCGTCGTCGTCTTTCCGGTGCCCGGACCGCCGGTGAGAACCGTCAAGCGTTGGGCCAGAGCCACTTCCGCGGCCGCCCGCTGCTCTTCCCAGCCGTCGGGGAACAGCCGCGCGAGGCCGGCGGTGCCGCCGGTCGGCGGTCGCGACGTCAGCAGCGCGAGGACGTCGTCGCACACCTGCTGCTCCTCGTGCCAGTAGCGGTCGAGGTAGAGCAGATCCGCGGATGCATCGGAGTACACCCGCAGCACCTTTCGGTCCGCCAGCGCGCTCGCTCGCACCGCCTGTAGCCACTCATCCGGCGGCGGCCACGGCAGCTCCGGTGCACCGATCTGATCCGCCACCGACCGCAGGTCCACGCACACCGAGCCGCTGCGCAACGCCCGCACGGCCAGCGCGACCGCCAGCGCCACGGTGTCGTCGTTCTCCTCGCCCAGCGCCGTCAGCCGTTGCGCGACATGGATATCCGCCGGCTCGAACAACTCCGCGAACGCCTCGACCGTCATGCCGGCACCGCCCCGGCGTCCAGCAGGTCCGACAGGGCCTCGATCAGCGCTGCCGGCGGCTGCCAGCTGAAGACCCCCGCCGGGTGTCCGTCGACCACCGGGGTGTCGGCGCCGCACATGCCGCGCACGAAGAGGTACAGCACTCCGCCGATGTGGCGCTGCGCCGAGTACCCCGTTACCCGCCAGCGCAGAAACCGGTGCAGTACAACGCAATACAGCAGGGCCTGCAACGGATAGTCCGAGTGCAGCATCGCCTCGGTCAACCGCGCCGGCTGATAGTCCGCAGAGGTCAGTGGACGCGCCGGATCGCCCAGCCAGTTCGTCTTGTAGTCCACGACGAGATACCGGCCGTCGATGCGCAGCACGGCGTCGAGCGACCCGGTCAGATATCCCTTCAAAGACTGCGCTGCCAGCATGCTGTCGGTCAGCCGCTCGGCGTACGGCGCCAGCGGGTCGCCCTGCGGCAGGTGCTCGGCAAGCAGCCTGCCGACATCGCTCAGCGAGAGCGCCGGCGGGTCCACCCGACGATCGCCGCCGGCGAGCGGAAACTCGAAATCCATCTCCCGCAACCGGTCTCGCATACCGATACGGCGCAGCGTCACACCCGGCGCCAGCGGCCCCAGCGGAGTGTCGTGCATCGGCACCAACGCGGCCGCCAGCTCGGCAGGGGGTACGTCCACCGGCCACCACAGCGAGTGCTCGCGGACCTTGGCCTCCAGCTCGGCCGCCAGGTCCGGTGCGAACGGGTCCGCGGTCTCCAGCACCGCGTGCACGATTGTGCCGAACTTCGCCCCCATCGGCAGGTCCGCCATCGGAGACGGGACCGACGGGGCCTGCGGATCGGCGGGCTCGGATCCGGGTACCTCGCCCGCCTCGTCGTCGAGCTCCACCACCTCGGGCTCGCTGCTCACCCCGGGCGACTGTTCGGCCTCGGCGGACCGGATGAGACCGGAGTACGAGGTGCGCCGCCACGACGCGTCGATACGCCGGGTGAAGTGCCTCACGTCGAGATCATCGGGTGGGCTGGGCAATTCGACCTCGACCAGCGGCGCGATGATCGACTCCTCGAGGACCGGGCCACCGGCGTCGGACCACGCGCGCAGCAGCGCCATCGCATCGGGATCGTCGATCCGGGGCGGGTCGCACCGGTCGGGCACCACCGGATCGCCCGGCGACCTGCCCCGCAACAGCCGGGACAGCCCGCCGTTGGGCTCGTCGTTCGACGGCGCCCACCACGCGACGACCTGCGACTGCGCGCGGGTCATCGCGACGTAGGTGAGCCGGACGTCGTCGGCGGCCGCCTCCCGCCGGCCCTGCTGCTGTGCCGCCGAGAAGTCGGGGCTCAGCTCGCCGCCGACGTGCAGGCAGCGGACGTCGCCGGCCGGGGAGGACTCGTGGAACATCACCACGTCCCGGGTCTGGATATTGCGGTTGAACGCGAACGGCAGGTACACGACGGGGAACTGCAGACCCTTGCTGACCCACACCGTCATGATCTGTACCGCGGCGGCGTCGCTGTCCAGCCGACGGTTGCGTTCGACTGCGCCACTGCGCATCCCGCGCTCCTGACGCTGAGAGCGCAGCCAGTCGCGCAGAGCGGGCACGCTGTAGTGCTCGCGGTGGGCGGTGTCATGCAGGGCCTGGGTCAGATGCGCGAGATCGGTCATGTGCCGCTCGCCGTCCACCCACGTCAGCACGCGCGTCCCCATACCGGACAGCTGGGCCGCCTCGAACACCGCGGCCACACCGCGATCCCGGGCGAAGTCGGCCCACTGCCGCACTGTTTCGGCGATCTCGTCGGTCAGCACATCGCCGTGGGCGGCGAGGTCCTCGGCGGTCCGGCCGAAGAACATGGTGGTGGCCGCGGCGCGGACCAGTCCTGCCCGGTGCGGCTGATCGAAGGCCTCCAGTAGGCACAGCCAATCGTCGGCGGCGGGGGAGCTGAACACATCCGAGTCGCCGGTGTAGACAGCGGGGATGCCCGCCGCGGCCAGCGCGTCGAAGCAGGCGTGCCCGTCGCGATGGCTCTCGACGATCACCGCGATGCCACCCGCCTGCAACGGTTTACCGTCGAACGTCGCCCCGCTGCCGAGGAGGGCGGCGATGTCGGCGGCCATGTCCTTCGGAATGTGCCGGCGCAGCCGGTCGATGGGGATGACACGGTCGGGCCGGGTGCCGAGCTGGTCGCGGGTCACCACCCGCAGCCGAAACGGCGCGTTGTGCGGGGCGCCCGCGAGCCGGTGCTCGGCGTGGTCGGCCTCGACCTTGCGCACCACGATCCGCCGGTCGCCCAGCTGGGCGTCGCGCATGACCGCCTGCAGGCTGTCGACCAGGGGGCCGTCGCTGCGGTAGTTGGTGCCCAGGGTCTTCTGCTGGCCCGCGGTCGAGGCCGCGTGCAGGTACGTCACGATGTCGCCGCCGCGGAACGCATAGATGGCCTGCTTGGGATCGCCGATCAGGATCAGCGTGGAGTGCCCGCTGAAGGCGCAGTCGATCACCTGCCACTGCACCGGGTCGGTGTCCTGGAACTCGTCGACCATCACGATCGACCACCGCTGTTGCATGCGCGCCCGCGCCGGCGAATCGGCCGGTTGCAGCGCGTCGGCCAGCCGCGACAGCAGGTCGTCGTAGTGCAGGATCCCAAGCTTGCGCTTGCGTGTCTCCAGCTCCGCGCACACCGCTTTCGCGAACTGCACCCGCACCGCGGGGTCGAAGCCGGGCGCCGGATCGACCGGCCGCAACTCGGTGTGCGCGGTGCCGACCACCTCGCGCGCCAGCGTCAAGGCGGCGTCGTAGGACAGCAGCGGTTCCTCGCGCTCCTGGCCGAAGTGTGCGAGGTAGAGGTCGTCGACGATCTCGGACACCAGCTGATCCAGGCTCTCGACGAGCTCGACACCGGAATCGGTGTCGCCGGCCACGCCGAGCGACCGCAGCACCAGCTGACAGAACTGATGCGTGGTGGCGATCGTCGCGGCGTCGAAACCGGCCAGCGCATCGCGCAACCGCCGCTTTCGTTCCGCCAGTTGGGTATCCGAGCCCGTCAGCAGATGGGTGATGATCTCGTTGCCGGTGACGGTCTCGGGGGCGTCGAACGCCCGCACCGCGTCCACGATCTGGGAACGCACCCGCTCGCGCAGTTCCTGGCTGGCCGCGCGGCCGAACGTGATCAGCAGCATCTGGTCCAGCGTCGCCACGCCCTCGGCGACGTAACGCGTGACGAGACCGGCCAGCGCGAACGTCTTACCGGTGCCTGCGCTGGCCTCCAGCACCGTCGTGGTGCGCGGCGCGGGCAGCGGGCCGAGCAGGTCGAAGGGCTCCATCAGTGGACATTCCTCTCCGCCTGCAGCATCGGCAGCCACAGCCGCGCGGAGAAGTCGGGCAGCCCCGCCGAGACCAAGGACTCCAGCGGAAAGTTCGGACCCCACACCCGGACGTGGGCGGGATCCTGATCCTCGCCCGGGAAGCGGCCGGACTTCCACTTCCAGCCCGCCTCCCGCATCGGGGTACCGCGGTGGTGGTCTGCCTCGGCCCATGCATAGGACGTCTTGAGCGGCAACGGGATCGGCGCGCGCCGGCCCGCGTCGTACATGTCGACGAGGTCGCGGAGCACGTCGCCGGCGGACTCGGGAGGCCCCAGCAGCCGCTCGCGGGTGCGCTCGCCCTTTCTGGCTCTGCCGATGCACACCGCCGTCCAGTCCGGCCCGGTGTGCTGGGCGGTCAACGCCACCAGCCGAATCCACGATTCCAGCAGATGCCTGCCGTCGAGCTTGGAGTATGTGACGTCCACCATCCGGTTCGCGTACAACCGGGGGACGGTACCGGTGATCCGGCGGGTGGGACCGATGCGGACGTCCACGTCGACGGCCGTCGGCTGCGTGGTGCGGTAACCCTGCGCTGCGGCCGCGAGTGCGCCTGCGCGCGCCGCGATCTCCTGGGCCCTGCGCCAGCCGAGACGCCCGGGCGGCAGTGAGCCGCGGCGCCATTCAGCCTGCTGGGCATCCGCGGCGGTCATCCCGCGCTGCATGTCGGCGAGCATGCGATCGCCGATCTTCCACTCCTGCAGAGCGTCGATCTCGACAGGCATCCCGTCCTCGATCGCGTCGACGTCCCACGGCAGTGTGTAATCCAGGGCCCGGAAGAAGCCCTTGACGGGGTCTTTGAAGAACCCGATCAGGTCGTCGAGCGCGACGTCGTCGGGAGGTGGTGGAGGCAGCGGCCGCCCGAGCAGGTGCGGCCGCTCTTCCCGGTGGCCTGCGGCAACCCGGGCCGCGGTCAGCACGGTGTGATCGAAGGTGAACGGTGCACCGGCCGGCATGCCCAGCTTGCCGGGGGTGACGTTGTCGATATCGAAGGGCTGCAACGGATGTGAGATGTGTATGTGATCGCGTACCGGTGCGCCCGCGGTGGCGTCGAGGGTGTCCAGCAGCTCGACCACCGGCACGGCAGGCGGCTTGCGCTGACCGCTGTACTCGTTGGCGCCGGTGTAGGTGATCACCAGCTTCTCGGTGGTGGCCCCGATGGCGTCGAGCAGCAGTTGCCGGTCCTCGGAGCGAATGTCGCGTTCGCCGGTCATCGGGTCGCGGGCCAGCGCGTCGTCGCCGTCGAGAACCCCGAGGCGGGGGAACACGCCGTCGTCGAGACCGACGAGGCACACCACGCGGTGCGGCACCGACCGCATCGGCACCATGGTGCACACGGTCAGCGTGCCGGTCCGGAAGTTGGCGCGGGTGGGCCTGCCCGCAAGGTGCCGATCCAGCAGCGCCCGGATGTCGGACAGCCCCAACTCGATACCGGCGTGGGTCCCCGCAGCGGCGACGACGTCGTTGAGTTCGCGTTCGAGTTGGCTGGTCTGCCACATGTCGCCATCGGACACCGCCGTCAGCGCGGCGACACCTTCGGTGAGCCTCGTCAGCCAGACATGCAACGGTGCTGTGCCGGAAAGGGATTCGACGACCTCACGGAGCCGGTCCACATAGTCGGCGAGGCGGCCGGCAAGCTCGACCCGGTTGCTGCTGACGTCGTCGAGGGGCAGCGTGGTACCCAGCCAGGCGTGGGAGTCGTCGGACATCGCCACCCCGGCGAGCACCCGGTCGATCCCGAAGCGCCAGGTGTTCTGCACGAAGTCGACGCCGTAGGGGTGACGGTGGTCGCGGTCGAACCCCCAGCGGATGTTGGCCTCGCGCACCCAGTCGCCGATCGCGTCGAGGTCGTCGTCGGAGAACGCGAACCGCAGTCGCACCGGAGCGGCCTCCGCCACGTTGAGCACCTCGCTGGCAGATGCGCGCCCACCGGCCAGCTCGAGCACCTGGCGTGCGACGCCGAACAACGGATTGGTCTGTGTCAGTGCACGATCGGCGAGCTTGACCCGCAGGCGGTGCGCCGGGTGGGCGCCCGCCACGACGTCGCCGAGGCCGAATCCCGCGACGATGAGCGGCGCGTAGGTCTCGATGTCCGGGCACATCACCAGAATGTCGCGCGGCTCCAGCGTGGGGTCGTCGGCGAGCAGACCGAGGAGCACCTCGCGCAGTACGTCGATCTGCCGGGCCGGGCCGTGGCAGCTGTGCACCTGGACGGAACGATCGGTCGGTGTGTAGGACCGGCCGGCCGGGCGCACGGCGTCGGCGCCGATGTCGGACTGCAGCCAGCCGAGCAGGGTGTCCGGCCGGTCGGCGCTACCGAGGCACTCGTCGGTCCGCGGGTCCACGGGCAGGGAGCGCTGCAGCTCACGCAGATCACGGCCGAGGGTGGCGAGCAGCGGGTGCCCGACGCCGCGGTGGGTGGTGTCGGTGCGGCGCGACGCGGCACCGTGCACGCCCCGCAGGGTGCCCCACAGCGTGTCGCTGGGATGCGGCAGCCACAGATGCAGCTCGTGATGCGCGCTCACCGCGTCCAGCAGTTCGATCTCGGTGAGCGGGAGCCGGGTGTGCCCGAACAGCGACAACCGCTCCGGCAGGTCGGCCGGCGAATCACGAAGCCGGACAAGGGTGTCGGCGTGCCGGACGTGGGGCGGGTCGGCGGCGACGCGTTCGAGCAACGCGCGGTAGAGCTCGGGTTGCCACCGCAGGTCCGCGTCGAGGCCGTCGCCGCGGCCGTCGATCCAGTCGATCAGCAGCTGCGGGCGTTGCCGGGCGTAGGAGGCGAACAGCCCGGCGAGGCGACGCGCGACGGCGTAGCGCCTGCCCTGACGGAGCTGTTTCTCCTCGCCGTGGGCGAAGTGGCCGAGGTGGGCGGCAAGGGTGGCGCACCACGGTTGGTCGAGGGAGCTGTCGATGACGTCGAGCAACGGCCACACCATCGTGTCCGGCGCCCAGGGGTCGTCGTCGTCGGTCCCGGTCAACTCGGCGATCAGCGACCGCGGATGGCGGAACGTCACCCCGGCGCAGATCCCGTCCTGTGCGTTCCCGATCCCGAGGATGTGCGAGAGGCGCTGACTGAGCCATCGCTCGGTGCCCCGCGCCGACACCAGCACCAGGTCCTCGGCGAACGGATCGGCCGGCGGGGTGGCCAGCATCTCGCCGAGGCCGTCGGCGAGCAGATCGGTCCGGTCGGCCCGGTGCAGGTGCAGAGGCATCGGCGGCCAGACTACGGCGGGACCGGGGGCCCGTCGACGTCCGCCGTCACCGCTCGCCGTGGAGGCGTCCGGCGCAACGGGCGGGGCTCAGCGCTGTTCGACGGTGTTTCCGGTGCCGGACTCGGTGACCTCGGGCGTGCCGCTGCGATACGTCACCTGATTGTCGAAACCCGACGCGTTGATCGCGTCGGCCGACTCGACGGTGACGGTGTTCTCGATGCCCGAGACGGTGACCGATGTGCAGCTGCCCTCGATGTCGATGGTGTTCTTCACACCGCTGATGTTCACCGCGCCCCGGTCGCACACGACGGTCTGGTTCTGCTCGATCCCGCCGATGCTGAGCAAGCCGCCCGGCTCCACGGTGGCAGTCTGCCGGGACGGGTCGGTGCGGGTGTCCGCCGCCGGGGGCGGGGTGTCGAGGGAACCCCCGCCTCCGGAGATCGGCGGGGTCGGGTTCTCGGTGAAGCTGTCCGGGCTACCGAGGTTGACGTACATGACGACGCCCACCACAGCTGCTCCGAGGACGGTGACGACCACCAACGGGACGAGCCACAGCGCCGCGGTGTGCGAACGCTTGCGGACGACCTGCTGCGGCGCCGCGTAGTACGGCGACCTGTACTCGGGCGTGCCGTATTGGCCGTACTGGCCGTACTGGCCGTACTGGCCGTACTGGCCCTGGTAGGGAGGGACGGGCCCGGTGGGCGGCGCCTGCGCGTAGGGCTGGGTGCCCAGTTCGCTGGCGCCGGCCTGGTCGGCCAGCGGACGCTCGAGATCCCGGATGCGTGCCTCGGGATCCCCATCCGGCTCCATGGGCAGATGTTTGCACACCTGCTCGCCGGTGCTCAACGGTTACGGTCCCGCGCAGATCCAGCGAATCTGACCAAAGCCTGACCGCCGCACCCGTGCGGCGGTTGGACGCGCCGCCCGGGTGGTACCCACAGGCCATGGTGGCACCGGGTTTTCTCGCCATCGGCAGTGGTCCGGCGGGTGTGAGCGCGGCTGAGACGTTCCGTCGCAGACACCCCCACATCCCCGTCCGCATCCTGTCTGCCGATCCCGCGCTGCCGTATGCCAAGCCGCCGCTGAGCAAGGAGTACCTGGGCGGCGGCCACGCCAACCTGGAGCTCCACACCGCAGGGTGGTTCGCCCGTCATCACATCGACCTGCGGCTCGGGGTCACCGTGGACCGCATCGACGTCGATGCCGCCGAGGTGGTCACCACGGGGGGCGCCCGCTACCCGTACTGGCACCTGGTGCTGGCGTCCGGATCCGCCGCGGTGCCGCTGGAGGTCCCGGGCGGCGCCGCCGCGCAACCGCTGCGGTCGTTCGCCGACGCGGTCGCGCTGAAGATGGCCGCCCGGTACGCCGCGACAGCCGTGGTGATCGGCGGCGGGCTCATCGGCTGTGAGACGGCGAGCCGCCTGGCCGGGCTCGGGGTCAGCACCTGCGTGGTGATCCCCGAGGCCGCGCCGCTGCTACGGAGATTCGGAATGGATGTGGGCGCACGGGTCAGCGACATGCTGGCCGACGCAGGCGTGCGCGTGATCCCGTCCACCTCCGTGGAGGCCGTCGACGCCGACGGGGTCGCGCTGGCATCCGGGGAGATCGTCCCCGGTGACGTCGTCGTCGCAGCCACCGGGGTGCGCCCCGACATCCGGCTCGCCACCGACGCGGGCCTGGAGATCCGCCACGGTCACGTCGTCGTCGACGAGCACATGCGCACGTCGGCCCAGAACATCTACGCTGCAGGCGATGTCACGATCGCGTACAACGTCGCCGCAGGGCGGCCGATTGTCGCCGAGCATTGGCGTGACGCCGCGCAGCAGGGGCTGGTGGCTGGGCTCACCGCGGCCGGACACCCGGCGACGTGGGACAAGGTCCCCGGATTCACCTGCGAGATAGGGCAATTCACGCTTACCTACCGCGGCTGGGGCGCCGGCTACGACCACAGCACGGTGACCGACAAGGACGCCGGCTTCGGTGTGGTCTACCGCTGCGGCGGCCGCGTGGTGGGCACGCTGGATGTCAGAGCCAGTCTTTCCTGCGGAACGTCCAGTACAGCGCCAGCACGAATATCACGATGACCGCGCTGCTGGTGACGAAGCCGGCGACGGTGTTGATGCCGGGGTAGTCCACGTTCTGCCCGTAGAAACCGGTGATCGCCGTGGGTACGGCGACGATGGCCGCCCACCCGGTGAGCTTCTTCATCACGGTGTTCAACCGCGCGTCCTGCAGCGACAGATTGGTCTCGAACACGGTGGTGACCATGTCCCGCAGCGACTCGGTCCACTCCGACGCCCGCTGCACGTGGTCGTACAGGTCGGCGTAGAGCGGGTCGAGTTCGACGGCGATCTTGGCCTCCTGCCGGCGATGCTGGATGGTCGCCACCACCTCGCGCATCGGCAGTACTGCCCTTCGCAGCGCGACGAGGTCTTTGCGTAAGCGGAAAGTTCTGCGCTGAAAGTCCTTTCGAGGCGCGGTGTCGGAGAACAGGTCGTCTTCGAGTGTCTCGATCCCGTCGTCGAGGGCCTGCACCGCGTCGAAGTGGCCGTCCACGACGACGTCGAGCAGCCCGTGCACCAGCGATCCGACCCCGTACTCCTGGCCGCCGAGCTCGTCGAATCGCCGTGACACCTCGTCGATGTCGATGCACGGCGACAGTCGTACCGTGATGAGCCCGCGCGGCAGGACGAAGCCGGAGATGCGGTGCATCTCCAGAACCGACTCGGTGAGGTCGGTCGGGAACGGGTCCCTGGTGATCACCCCGTAGACGGTGAAGAACGTGTGGGTTCGGTAGACGACGGCCTTGGCCCGCTCGGCGTCACCGATGGCATCCTCCACAGCCCATGAATTCAGGCCCAGCTCCCGAGCGAGATCGTCCAGGATCGCGTGGTCGGGGTCGTAGATGTCGCACCAGACGACGGTGCCCTCGGTGGCGAGGTAATCCGAGATCGACGAGAACTCGAAGTCGTCCTGCGGCGTGCCGTCGCGCCAGAGCCGGCCTCGGACGTGTGTCACGGTCCCATCATGGCACTGCCGCCCCCCCGCGAGAGTGAAGCCAGGGTTGTGATGTGGTGGCGAATCGCAGCCGGAAATGCTATTTCGCGGGGTCGACGGCGGTGAGAACCAGATCTAACCGAGCGTGAACTCGGTTGCCAGACCGTCGATTCCGGCCCTGATGGCATTGAGTGCGCCCTCGCGGGCCTTCAGTTTGGTCGCGAGATGGGCGCCGGCGTGCAGCGTGGTCGCCGCGTCCTGCGCCACCTGCTGCGCGCGCGAGAGAACCTGGTCGGCGTCCACGATCTCGTCGAGCCAGCCGGCGGCGATCGCGTCGTCGCCGACGAACGTCGACGCCAGTGCGGTACCGCGCTGGAACGCCGCCGGCGTCAGCCGCATCCGCATGATCTCGATGGCCGAGATCGGGATGGTCATGCCGATGGCCACCTCGATGGCCTGACAGCGCGACTTCGGAGCGCCGACGCGGTGATCGGCGGACAGCAGCAGGAACGACCCCATGGCGATCGCCGGACCGGTGGCGGCGATGATCACCGGCACCGGGAACGTCAGCGTCCGGACCGACAGCTCGAACCCGCCGGCAAGCATGCCCAGCGCCGCTGCGGCATCGCCGGACTGGAACACCGCGAGATCGAAGCCGCCGCTGAACACCCGCGAATTGCCCGCGAGAACCACGGCTTTGGCGTTGTCGGCCTCGGCGCGGTCGAGCGCCTCGTTGATCGCCGACTGCATGGCGGGCCCCAACACGTTCACCTTGCCGTCATCGAGGGTGATGGTGGCCACTGGGTTTTCCGCGTCCGCGAGCTCGTAGGAGACAGTGCTGGTCATAGGTCGAAAGTAACAGCGCAGCCTGCGGGGCTGTCCGGCCGGGTTTGGCAGAGCCGCCGGGGTGTCTCAGGACGCCGTGGCGAGTGCCGAGAGCTGGGGGTCGGTTTCGGGGCGGTCGGCAGGCACGAGACGTTCGGAGCGGGCCGCCCAGTCGGGATCGGCCCACGTGACCTGGGCGGGCAGCCGCCGCCAATACGACGGATGCGCGCGCACGTAGCTCGCCACGCTCGCGTGCACCGCGGCGCCGGGGGGCACATGGCGCAACGGCATCGGGTGCGCACTGCCTGCCAGTGCATCCACTGCGCCCGGGGTGGCGCGCTCCGGACACTGCCGCACCCGCGCCCCGGCCCGGATGGCGCCGTCGACGATCCAGTCGAGCGTGATGCCGGCGAGGGCCTGGCATCCGTGGGGGTGCCCGACGACATCGTCGTGGGCTCCGCGGAACCAGACCTCCTGCGCGCCGTCGCCAGACCATGCACCGAGGTCCGGTACACCGCCGGTCCGGCGTCCGTCGATGGCGACGGCGTGTAGTGCCGTCGTGACGTTGCCCAGGACCCCGGCGGCGCGGCGACGATGGGGCTCGCGCGCCGCGACGGCGTCCCAGAGCCCGAGGAACTCGACGCCCACGCTGATGTCGGCGCGCCCCGACAATGCCGCCGCCAACCGGCCGATGCGCTGCCAATCCGCGTCGTCGCGAGGACTGCGCGACATCACATAGGCGGACAGCACATACGCCTGGAAATCGTCGGCGGTCCAGCCGGGGACATCGGCGTTGAGGACTCCGACGGCACCGAGCAGGCGGGCGAGGTCCATGGCGCACGCCGCGCCGCCGCCCGCGCCGAAGAGGTACAGGCGATCGCCGGCCTCCCATTCCCGCACCAGGAACCGGTAGGCGTCGGCGACCGAGGCGCGGGCGGACGCGAGCGCTGCACGGCGGGGGTGAATTCGACTGCGCTCTCCCGGGGGCGCATCGCCGGTGGACCACACCAGTTGGTCGCGGTCGCGATACAGCAGCCCGGCAACCACACCGGCATTCGAGGTCTGCCGAACACCCGACCGGTCCCGGTCGCAGTCGAAGCACAGCGCGATGTTTTTCACGAAAACCCCCGACGGCAGTGTGCGGACGGCGCTGACCTACGAGTTTGCCAGCTTTGCCGCGCGATGTCTGCGGTTTACCGGTGGCTTTTCCAGTTCGGCCACGGATCGTCACACATGAGCCAAGGCTGTGCTACGGAATCCGCACCCGCGAGCGGGCTGTGGCTACGCGCCGCCCATCAGCATGCGCCACTGGTCGAGGTTGCTCGCCCGGTACACGTAGTTGTTGCCGCGGACGTCCGACAGCGGGGCGCTCGGCTCGGCGGAATACCAGTGCCCGGGGAACACCGTGGGGTCGCCGGGCAGCTGGGCCAGCGCCTGCAGGCTGCGGAACATGTCGTCGACGTTTCCGCCGGGAAAGTCGGTTCGTCCGCAGCCGTCGAGGAACAGGGTGTCACCGGCGACGAGGCGCCCGTCGAGGAGGAAGCACTGACTTCCCGGGGTGTGCCCGGGGGTGTGCAACAGCTCGATCTCGATGTCGCCGACAGAGACCTTGTCGCCGTGTTGGTGCGGCGTCAGCTCGCTGGCCGCGATGCCTGTGACCTTGGCGACCCAGTCCGACTCGTGGGCGTTGACGTGGACCGGCACGCTGACGCGCTCCAGCAGTTCGGCCAGCCCCTTGAGCTCGAAGCCCATCATCGAGCCACCGATGTGGTCGGGGTGATGGTGCGTGACGAGCACACCGGACAGATGCTGGCCGTCGGCCTCGAGGGCGTCCACCAGGTCCGCGGCGGCGTAGGCGGGGTCCACCACCACGGTGTCGCCGGTCTGCCGATCCCCGATCAGGTAGGCGAAGTTGCGCATCTGCTGGGCGATCATGTCGCCCGCCGCATAGTCGCGGCCCGACAGCAACTGCTTGAAGTAGAGGCGGTCCGGACCGTCCATGTCAGCCATGACGGCCAGCGTAGGCAGTGGCCTGGCGGGAGCGCACAACGACCAGCGGTTTGGCGCCTGAATCGGTGAGAATGTACCCTCTTTAAGGCTCAACGCTTGGCGCTGAGCCGATGTACCGCGTGCAGGACAGCAGTGCCCCCTTAGCTCAGTCGGTAGAGCGTTTCCATGGTAAGGAAAAGGTCAACGGTTCGATTCCGTTAGGGGGCTCGGTGGACACTGGGTGAGCGGCCGAAAGTGGCCCTGCCCTGGATCCGTCGGGGCGGTGTAGCTCAGCTGGTTAGAGCGCACGACTCATAATCGTGAGGTCGGGAGATCGAGCCTCCCCACCGCTACAGGAACAACAGCGTGCAGTGAACGCAAAAGAAAGAGAAGTCTGACGTGGCCTCCAGTACAGACGTACGGCCCAAGATCACTTTGGCCTGCGAGGTGTGCAAGCACCGCAACTACATCACCAAGAAGAACCGGCGCAACGATCCCGATCGCCTCGAGATCAAGAAGTTCTGCCCGAACTGCGGCAAGCACCAGGCCCACAAAGAGTCGCGCTAGGCGACCCCGACCCGGGGCCGCGCGCGCCGTCGATTCACGGTCGCCGGGGCTGACTAGGTAGGTTCAACACTCGTGTCTTTCTTGGACGGTCTCGTCGGGTCGCATTTCCGCTATCCCGACCATTACGTCGTCGGTCGCGAGAAAATTCGCGAGTACGCCGTCGCGGTCAAGAACGACGATCCTGCCTTCTTCGACGAGGAAGCCGCCGCAGAGCTCGGACACGACGGTCTGGTGGCGCCGCTGACCTTCATCAGCGTGTTCGGCTATCAGGCCCAGTCGGCGATGTTCGCCGCGAACAACATCCGCATCACCGACGCCCAGATCGTCCAGGTCGATCAGGTGGTCAGGTTCATCCGGCCGATCAAGGCCGGCGACAAGCTGTACTGCGACGTGTGGGTGGACTCGATCCGCAAAGCGCACGGCACCGACATCATCGTCACCAAGAACATCGTCAGCACCGAGAACGGCGATGTTGTGCAGGAGAACTACACCACCCTGGCGGGGCGTAGCGAAGAAGACGGAGAGAGTGGCTTCACACATGGCATTGCGTGAGTTCAGTTCGGTCAGCGTCGGCGATCAGCTGCCGGAGAAGGTCATCCCGCTGACCCGAGGCGACCTGGTCAACTACGCCGGAGTGTCCGGCGACCTCAACCCGATCCACTGGGACGACGACATCGCCAAGCAGGTCGGGCTCGACACTGCGATCGCCCACGGCATGCTGACCATGGGCCTGGGCGGTGGCTACGTCACCTCCTGGATCGGCGACCCCGCCGCCGTCACCGAGTACAACGTGCGTTTCACCGCCGTGGTGCCGGTGCCCAACGACGGCAAGGGCGCCGAGATCGTCTTCAACGGCCGGGTGAAATCCGTTGATCCCGAGACGAAGTCCGTCACCATCGCGCTGAGCGCCACGTCGGGCGGAAAGAAGATCTTCGGTCGTGCCATCGCGACGGCGACGCTGGCGTAGGTAGGAACTGGCATGGCTCTCAAGACAGACATCCGCGGAATGGTCTACAAGTACCCCGACACCTTCGTGGTGGGCCGCGAACAGATCCGGCAGTACGCGAAATCCGTCAAGTCCACCGACCCCGCGAGTCATGACGCGGACGCCGCGGCCGAACTCGGCCACAGCGGGCTTGTCGCCGGACCGACCTTCATGTCGATCTACGCGGTGATGATCCAGCGGCACTTCTTCCAGAACGTCGATCTGGGCATGGAGACCATGCAGATCGTGCAGGTCGACCAGAAATTCCTGTTCCACCGCCCGATCAAGGAGGGCGACGAACTCGACGGCACGATGCACATCGAGTCGGTGGACGAACGGTTCGGCGCCGACATCGTCACCACCCGAAACGTGCTGACCGACCCGAACGGCGAGGTCGTGATGGAGGCCTTCACCACGCTGATGGGGCATGAGGGCGACAACTCGATCTCGGCCGGCTGGGACCCCGAGACCGGCCAGGTGGTGCGCACGCCGGTCAGGCACCACAGCGACACGGCGGATTAGTAAACACAACCGGACGCGCGCTACACTCGGAACTCGGGGTTTTCCCAGTTGAAGCGCGCTGTCCGTCGGCTCAGATCGACCGAACGGGGAGCGCGCGAATTGTGTGGCCTCCGAACGAAGGGGCGTAGCTCAACTGGCAGAGCAGCGGTCTCCAAAACCGCAGGTTGCAGGTTCAAGTCCTGTCGCCCCTGCAACTGAATACGACAAGTGTGGATGCTCGTCCGATTTGGATAATGGATGGGGACCACACGACAGACGACCAGATAAGGATGCATGCGGTGAGCGACGAGCGCGACGGTGTCAGCTCCGCGGACACCGACAGCGGAGAGACCGATGACGGGGACACCCGCGGCCATACCGCAGTGGTGACGCGTCCACTGCGGCCCACCGGCAAGCGGTCGCGGCGGGTCGCCGAGGTCGAATCCGACGACACCGACGAGGTGCCCGAGACCGACAGCGCGGGGTCCAAGGACGACGGCGGCGGCGACAAGCCGAAAAAGAAGAAGACGGCGGCCAAGCAGCCCAAGGACGGGCCCTCGCGCAACCCGATCACGTTCGTCATCAACTATCTGCAGGAAGTCATCGGCGAGCTGCGGAAGGTCATCTGGCCCAACCGCAAGCAGATGGCCAGCTACACGACTGTCGTGCTGTTCTTCCTCATCTTCATGGTGGCGATGATCGGCGGCGTCGACCTTGGTCTGGCAAAGCTCGTGACCTGGGTGTTCGGCTGACCCCAGCGGGTCGGCCAGCGGCACAACAAGCATTGAGAGAGGACTGACACGTGACTAGCTTCGACGGCGAGACAGCCGCGAGCGTGTCCGAGGCGCGCGCCGAGGCCGCAGATCCTGCGGTCGTGATCGCTGATGAAGCGGCCGAGCGACTGGACGACACCACGGCGGCCGAGGCTGTCGAGGACGCCGCTCCTGTCGAGGTTGCAGACGTCGTCGAGGAGACCGACGCGGCGCCGGACGAAGCGCCGGCCGAGGATGAAGATCCCGCCGTCGCGCTCAAGAAGGAGCTTCGCCTCAAGCCGGGCGACTGGTACGTGATCCACTCTTACGCCGGCTACGAGAACAAGGTGAAGGCCAACCTCGAGACCCGCGTGCAGAACCTCGACGTCGGTGACTACATCTTCCAGGTCGAGGTGCCCACCGAAGAGGTCACCGAGATCAAGAACGGCCAGCGCAAGCAGGTCAATCGCAAGGTGCTCCCCGGCTACATCCTGGTCCGGATGGAGCTCAACGACGAGTCCTGGGGCGCGGTGCGCAACACTCCCGGCGTGACCGGCTTCGTCGGCGCCACGTCGCGACCGTCGCCGCTGTCGCTCGACGACGTCGTCAAGTTCCTGCTTCCGCCCGCCGCGGCGAAGAAGCCCGGCAAGGCCGGCGCGGCGGCGTCGGCAGCCTCGTCGGAGGCCACGCTGGAACGGCCGGAGATCCTGGTCGACTTCGAGGTCGGCGAATCGGTCACCGTGATGGACGGTCCGTTCGCGACGCTGCCGGCGTCCATCAGCGAGGTCAACGCCGAACAGCAGAAGCTCAAGGTGCTCGTGTCGATCTTCGGACGTGAAACGCCCGTCGAACTGACCTTCAACCAGGTCGCCAAGATTTAACAGGGCGCAGGCCCTTCAGAAAGGAACGCAACACCCATGCCCCCGAAGAAAAAGGTCACCGGGCTGATCAAGCTGCAGATCCAGGCCGGGCAGGCCAACCCCGCCCCGCCCGTCGGTCCCGCGCTCGGCCAGCACGGCGTCAACATCATGGAGTTCTGCAAGGCGTACAACGCCGCGACGGAAAGCCAGCGCGGCAACGTGATCCCCGTGGAGATCACGGTCTACGAAGACCGCAGCTTCACCTTCGCGCTCAAGACCCCGCCCGCCGCCAAGCTGCTGCTCAAGGCCGCCGGTGTGGCCAAGGGGTCCGGTGAGCCGCACAAGACCAAGGTCGCCAAGGTGACCTGGGATCAGGTGCGCGAGATCGCCGAGACGAAGAAGGAAGACCTCAACGCCAACGACATCGATCAGGCCGCCAAGATCATCGCCGGCACCGCCCGGTCGATGGGTATCACGGTCGAATAGCTTGCGGATCGGCCCGACAGGAGGGTCGAGTATCCGCATTCCGTGGGAGAGCCCGCTTCGGCTCGGACAACCACGAACTCTGAAAACTAGGAGAAGAAAATGAGCAAGACCAGCAAGGCGTACCGGGAAGCCGCAGAGAAGGTCGACAAGGACCGGCTCTACACCCCGCTCGAGGCCGCGAAACTGGCCAAGGAGACGTCGTCGAAGAAGCAGGACGCCACCGTCGAGGTCGCGATGCGGCTGGGCGTCGATCCCCGCAAGGCCGACCAGATGGTGCGCGGCACCGTCAACCTCCCGCACGGCACCGGTAAGACCGCGCGCGTCGCCGTCTTCGCCGTCGGTGACAAGGCCGAGGCAGCCGAGGCTGCAGGCGCCGACATCGTCGGCAGCGATGACCTGATCGAGAAGATCCAGGGCGGATTCCTCGACTTCGACGCCGCGATCGCCACACCCGACCAGATGGCCAAGGTCGGCCGCATCGCGCGCATCCTCGGCCCGCGTGGCCTGATGCCGAACCCCAAGACCGGCACCGTCACCCCCGATGTCGCGAAGGCCGTCGCCGACATCAAGGGCGGCAAGATCAACTTCCGTGTCGACAAGCAGGCCAACCTGCACTTCGTGATCGGCAAGGCGTCGTTCGACGAGAAGTCCCTCGTCGAGAACTACGGCGCCGCGCTCGACGAGATCCTTCGCGCCAAGCCGTCGTCGTCGAAGGGCCGCTATGTCAAGAAGGTCGTCGTGTCGACGACCACGGGCCCCGGGATCCCGGTGGACCCGGCGGTCACCCGCAATTTCACGGAGGAGTAGGCGCCAGCCGGCCTCACACGACGAGAAACCCCGCACCGTCGGTGCGGGGTTTCTTGCGTTCCGAAGTCATAGGGAGTGTTCTTCGGTCGCCGACTCTGGCCCGCCCGGTGCCCCGTCCCCCACGAACGGAATCTCGGGCGCGACGGTCAGAGGTCGACGGTGTCCCCCTGGTGAACCGCGACGAGCGGCCGAAGAACACTCCCTGGCAGCAACATACCATCGGCCCCGGGTATTGGTTCGGTGAATCGTGTAGGATATTTCCGTTCGCGAAGAAATGCAGCCCGCCAGCGGTTTCGGGACAATCCCTGCCGCGTGACGTGAGCCCCCGTGGCGCTCCACGCGGCGGTGAGCAAAGGGATGTCGGACTGTGACGGGTCAGGCGGCGCCGGACACGAAGCGTGCGGTCACGTCGGTGGACAGACGCTGATGAGGTGACCCGGCCCGCTCACACGTGGAGACGACCGCCTCGGGGGAGTCGGCGTCGAACACTCCGTAGAGCACTTCGTCGGTGGGCACCGAGAGTGTCGCCACCAACCGGATCGGTGCGCCCGCGCGGGTGACGGCAGCGGCGGCCGCACGCAGGCGCGTCACGATGTCGTCGACGGTGGCCTCCGCCAGGTTCGGCAGGTACCACTCGGCCAGGAAGCTGGTCCTGCTGCCCACATCGCCCATGATTCGACGGTAGTGGGGCCGGGGCCGGGAGGAATCGGGAGGTTCCCTACACTTTCGGTCGAGCCGGCCCCCGCAGCGCCCGGGAATTCTCCCGAAAAAGTTTGCTGATTCCGGTGCGCCGCAGGCGTTTCGCTGTGATTGTTGACCCATGCGTTCCCAGGTCCGCGCAGTGGTTCTCGTCGTGGTCTCGCTCATCACCGCCGTGACGCTCGGCGTTGCGTCGGCCTTCGTCTCGGCGGTGGCGTTCGGCGCCACGGCGCTCATCGTGCCGGGCACGGGGACGCCGAATGCGGATGTGGTCGACGGGTATCGGGAGAATGCGTGGAGCAGGTACATCGACGGCGTGGCGTGCACCGAAGACTGTTCCGATCCTGATCTCGTCGGAATCCCGTACCCGGCGTCGTTCTGGCCGGTGAGTTTCATCCCCGGCTGGTGTGTCACCGGCAGGTGTGACAAGTGGAACGTCTCGGTCGGGGAGGGCACCGAGAATCTGCTGGACGCGCTGGCGCCGTTCCTTGACCCGGAGTCCGACGAAGACGTCTATATCTTCGGTTACTCGCAGGGCGGTGCGGTCGTCGCGAACGCGCTCGCCGAACTCGCGCTGCTCGATCTGCCCGACTCGGTGAAGGACCGGCTGAAGACCGTCACCATCGGTGGGATCGAGAACCCCGACGGCGGTCTGTGGCAGCGGTTGGCGTGGCTGCAGCTTTTCCTCGGCAACCCGGTCCCCATCCTGGACCTGTCGTTCGACCCGGCCATGCCGGTGGACATCGGGATCGACACCACCAGCATCGGTTTCGAGTACGACCCGGTGGTGTACGCCCCGAAGTACTGGGGCAACCCTTTTGCGATCCTCAACATGATCGCCGCGTTCGACGAGGTGCACGGGTACTACCTGACGCCGAACGAAAACAGCGAGAGCCCCATGGCCTACGGGTACGACGACGAGACGCTGGCGCCCCAGTTGAACTGCAGCCTCAACCCCGGCAACTGCCGGACCGACAGCTTCGGCAACACCTACATCATGATCCCGGCGACCTCGCTGCCGCTGACGAATCTCATTCGCTCGCTTGCAGATTCGCTCGGCATCGGTGGGCTGGCGAAGCCGTTCATCGACCTGGTCGAGCCGGTGGTGCGCGAGCTGGTCGACCTCGGCTACGACTGGAGCGGGAATCCCGGTGTGCCCAGCAGGTCGACCATCCTGCCGTTCAAGATCTTCCAGAACTGGCTCAAGGTCGGTGTCGATTTCGCGATCGCGGCCGTCAAGGGTGTGGAGGCCTTCATCAGGAACTTCATCCCCGCCCCGGTCGCGCAGAATCCTGATGCCACCACATTGACTGTGTCGGACGATGAGGGCACGGTCGAGGCCGCTACCGCCGAGTCCGAGACCCTCGCGACGGTGACCCCGCTGCGGAGCACGTCGACGCCGCAGGTGCCCGCGGTCGAAACAGACGTTGAGGACGCCGACGCCGACGGATCGGCGACTGTCGCGCCGCCGGCCGAGGACGAGGACGGTGTGACCGGCGACGGGGCCGTACCTGCCGAGGAAAGCGACACCGACGGCGGGGACGCGGACGTCACGACCGGCATCGAGGACGACGTGGACGACGTGGACGTCGACCCCGTGCCCGGCGCGGAGGACTCCGGCGCGGAGACGGATACCGACGCCGACACCCATACCGATACAGACAGCGATACCGATACAGACGCCGACACCGACACCGGATCGGATACCGGCGCCCAAGCCGCGGCCTGAGGGCCCTCATGGAGAATCCCCCGCATTCAGGCGTGCGGGGGATTCTTCATGTCCGGGATGTTCAGGTGCCTAGGCGGCGGCACCCTGCTTCAGGTAGGTGACGAGGCTGACATCGATGCTCTCGTCGATGAAGTAGTACTGGCACCCGGTCAAGTACTTCATGTACCGGTTGTAGTTCTCTTCGTCGGTGGCGGCGATCGCCTCGTCCTTGGCAGCTTCGAGCCGGCTGGCCCAGATGCCGAGTGTCTTGATGTAGTGGTTGCGCAGCGACAAGGTCTCCGGCACCACGAACCCGGCCTTCTCGCCGTGCTCGACCATCATCTGGGTGGTGGGCACGCGGCCGCCCGGGAAGATCTCGGTGATCATGAACTTCACGAAGCGGGCCAGCTCGAACGTCAGCTTCTTGCCGCGCTCGGCCAAGTCGTACGGGTGGTAGCCCACGCTGCTCTGAACGGTCATGCGGCCGTCCTCGGGCAGGATCTCGAAGCACGTCTTGAAGAAGTCGTCCCAGCGGTCCTTGCCGAAATGCTCGAACGCCTCGATCGACACGATCCGGTCGACGGGGGAGTGGAACTGCTCCCAGCCCTCCAGGCGGACGTCGTAGGTGCGCTCGGAGTCGACGTTGGCCAGCAGCTGGTTGCAGTACGCCTGCTGGTTCTTGCTCAACGTCAGGCCGATGACGTTGACGTCGTACTTCTCCATGGCCCGCTGCAACGTCAGGCCCCAGCCGCAGCCGACCTCGAGCAGCGTCATGCCGGGCTTGAGGTCCAGCCGGTCGAGGTGCTGGTCGACGTTGGCGACCTGCGCCTCGGAGAGCGTGACGTCGGGTCCGGTGAAGAAGGCACAGCTGTACTTACGGGTCGGATCCTGGAAGACACCGAAGAAGTCGTCCGATAAGTCGTAGTGAGCTTGGATGTCCTCGAAATGAGGAGTCATATCCTTGGTGCCGGTGGATTGATCAGACATATTTCCCCTGCTTCGTGCTTACTGTTCGGTGCAACAAGATCTCCACGTGATTCTGGAAGACCGTACCGAAGACGCGGCTCAACCTTCTGCAAACACGCGTCTTGACGGACAGAGCCTAGCGTTTGAGGTCGCCGGCTATCCAATGCGCGTGCGAGCGCTACTTGGTGAGCGTGAACTGGTTGACGTCGATGTAGCCGACCCGAAAGCCCTCGGCGCACCCGGTGAGGTAGTGCATGTAGCGGTCGTAGACCTCCTGGGACTGCACCGCGATGGCCTCGTCCCGATGGGCCTCCAAGGCCTCGGCCCAGCAGTCCAGCGTGCGGGCGTAGTGCGACTGCAGCGACTGCGTGCGGGTCAGCTCGAATCCCGGCGTCGCGGCGTGCTCGCCGACGAGTTCGATGGTCGGCAGGTATCCGCCCGGGAAGATCTCGGTGAGGATGAACTTCACGAACTTGGCCACCGAGATGGTCAGCGGCATGCCGCGCTCCGACATCTGCGGCAGCGTCAACGCCGTGATGGTGTGCAGCAGCATCACGCCGTCGTCGGGCAGCGCCCGGTACGCCATCGCGAAGAAATCGTCCCAGCGGTCCCTGCCGAAGTGCTCGAACGCGCCGATCGACACGATGCGGTCGACGGGCTGGTCGAACTGCTCCCACCCCTGCAGCAGCACCGTCTTGGACCGGGCGCTGCCGGTGTCGTCCATCGCGGCGAACGCCTTCTCGACGTGTGCCTTCTGGTTCTCGCTCAGCGTCAGGCCGATCACGTTGACGTCGTAGGCCTCGACGGCGCGGATCATGGTGGAGCCCCAGCCGCAGCCGATGTCCAGGAGCGTCATCCCCGGCTCCAGGCCGAGTTTGCCGAGGGCCAGGTCGACCTTCGCGAGCTGCGCCTCTTCCAAGGTCATGTCGTCGCGCTCGAAGTATGCGCAGCTGTAGGTCTGCGACGGGTCGAGGAAGAGCCGGAAGAACTCGTCGGACAGGTCGTAGTGTGCCTGGACGTCTTCGAAGTGTGGTTTGAGTTTTCGCGTTGACGAGGCCATCGCGCGCCCTCCAGAGAGCACTGCCCGAAGAGGATCTCCTGAAACGGCGGTCATGTGCCCGCCCAGCATGCTACGGACTTTTCCTGATACCCGAATTGACGCTGAAGTCAGCCTGCCTCGGCGAACGTGGTCTTCAACTCGCCGACGATGTCGTCCCACAGCGGTTCGGGAAGTTCATGGCCCATCCCGTCGAAAAGGACCAGCCGCGCCCGCGGAATGGCCCGGGCGATCGCCCGGCCCCCGGACGGTCGCATCAGCTTGTCCGCCTTGCCGTGGATGACCACCGTGGGAACCGCGATCTGTCGGTCGTACCGCAGCAGGCTGCCGCTGCCGAGGATGGCGGCGAAATGGCGTCCGACGCCGGCCGGGTAGTAGCAGCGGTCATACCCCTCGATGGCCTCGGCGCGCACCCTGTCCTCCGGCGCCGGGTACCCCGGGCTCCCGATGATCTTGGACACTCGCACGGTGTTGTCGATGACCGCCTCGCGAGTAGATCCCTTGGGGCGCTGCAGGATTGCCATGAGCTGGCGTGGTCCCGGAGGTGGAAGTGCCGTCTTGTTGTTGCTCGAGAATATGATCCCAAGGGACTGCGTCCGCGGGTGGTGGCGTGCCGCGAAGACCTGCGCGATCATTCCGCCCATCGAGGCGCCCACCACGTGAGCGGTGTCGATGGCGAGGTGATCCAGTAGCGCCGCGGCGTCGTCGGCCATGTCTTCCAGCGTGTACCCGGCCGGACTGGGCAGCCCGACGTACGACCGCGCCATCCGGGGCAGCAACGGCGCGCCGGAGCGGCGGTCGGGCAGCTTGCTCGACAGCCCGACGTCGCGGTTGTCGAACCGGATGACCCGCAGCCCCTGGTCGATCAGCTTCTCGCAGAAACCGTTGCGCCACATCAATAATTGCGCGCCAAGGCCCATGATCAGCAGGACGGCGGGATGGTTCGGGTCGCCCAGGTCCTCATAGTGGATCTCGACGTCACCCGACTTCGCGGTGCCGCTACGGATCTCCATCTAGGCGTCGAGCTCGTCGGAATGCTCGCGGGACACTTCGACCATGAAGTTCGCGAAGTAGCCCGTCAGGGCGGGGTCGCTCATCATCTGCCATGTGGGCGCCAGCAGCTTCATGTAGCGCTCCACGTACAGGAACTGCTTGCCGATGAGCACGAGCTCGCGCGGCAGCTTGACGTCGTAGGCCTCGGCCAGCGTGGAAAGTTGCTTGCCGATCTCGGCATAGCTCAAGTCGCCCAACGACTTCAACGTCAGCGGCTCGGCGAACTTCTCCAGGTCCTTCGCCGCCTCCGCCTCCGGCTTCATGGTGCCGACCGCGCCCATCAGCACCACGATCTTGCCCGCGGCGGCGTGGTCCTTCTTGACCAGCAGCGCGTAGACGAGCTCGCGCAGCAGCCACCGGGTCCGCGGGTCAATGCGGCCCATGATGCCGAAGTCGAAGAACACGATCTTGCCGTCGTCGTCGACGTACAGGTTGCCTGCGTGCAGGTCGCCGTGGAACAAGCCGTGGCGCAGGCCGCCCTCGAACACGCTGAACAGCAACGCCTTCACCAACTCGGTGCCGTCGAAGCCCTTCTTGCGGATCGCGGCGACGTCGTCGATCCGCACGCCCGTCACCCGTTCCATCGTCAGCACGCGCTCGCTGGTCAGGTCCCAGTAGACCTGAGGGACGCGAATGTTCTTGCCCAGTGGGGAGGCGTGCATGTGCGCCACCCAGGCATCCATCGACTGGGCCTCCAGCCGGAAGTCGAGTTCCTCGGCCAGATTGTCGGCGAAGTCGGCGACCACGTCCTGGGCCGAGAGTCGCTGCCCGAGCTTGGCGAACTCGACCAGCCGGGCGCCACGCTTGAGAATCTGCAGGTCGGCGGCCACGCGGCGGCGGATACCGGGCCGCTGGATCTTGACCACAACCTCCTCGCCGGTGAGCAGCGTCGCATAGTGCACCTGCGCGATCGACGCCGACGCGAACGGCTTGTCGTCGAATGACGCGAACAGGTTCTTCGGGTCGTCGCCGAGTTCTGCCCGCAGCAGTTTGTGCACGGCCTCGCCGTCGGCAGGGGGAACCCGATCCAGCAGGCTGCGGAACTCGCGGCTCAGCGGCTCACCGAAAGCGCCCGGGCTCGACGCGATGATCTGGCCGAACTTGACGTAGGTGGGGCCGAGGTCGGCGAAGGCCTGCGGGATCTGCTTGACGACCTTCTGCTGCAGCGAGCCGCGGCCGGCGAGCTTGCCGACGACGCGGGCGCCGGTGCGGGTTATCTGCCAACCTGTCACGCCGATGCGGGCTGCCTCGACCGGAAGCGGTACCCGGTCCAGCCTGGCAACCTCGCGATGTGGTGTCTTGCGCGGTGCACTCATAAGGGGAAGTGTCTCAAAACGCGCGGCTCATGGGAAAAAGGAGTGGACCGGGTCACAGAATCGCGGGTGCCCCGGGCGTCACACCTCACCGCGTTCACGGCGCTGCGGCAAAGGCGTCTTCCACCTCGGCGCGGCTGCGCACGGGATCGGTGCCGAGGCGATACGTCGGCATGGTGTGGGGTGCGAGGTCCGGATCGATGCCGCCGGCGACGCGGGCCTTGGCCTGTTCGAACTCGGGCATCGGCCCCGAGGCGACGTGGAGCCCGTTGATCACCGACCACACCGTGGCGCGTCGGGCGGTTCGTTCGACGATGTTCGGGTCCCGATGCGCGATCATGCCCTTCGCCCAGGGCGGCATGGTGTCGCGTACCGCCCAGTTGAGCGCCGCCAGGGGCAGCGGGAGGCCGGGCCCGGTCGCCATGGCTGCGCCGTAGGTGACGGCAAGCTTGGGCAGATAGGACTTCAGGCAGTCCCGCGTCTCCTGTTTGGTGGACGGCAGGTCGGTGCCGCCGAGGGCCTGACCCACCCGGGCGAACTCCCCGTAATAGCGGTCAAGATCTTTGCCGCGCAACGGTTGTGGGTGATAGAGCTCGTGTGCGGTCGCGATTCCCCAGACCACGGTCGCGTAGTTCCAGCGCAGCCATTCGGGGTCGTCGGCGTCGTAGCGCGCGCCGTCGGGCCGCGTCCCTTTGATGGTGTGGTGCATCGAGCGCACGGCGAGTGCGAGCCGTTCGGCGGTCGGGGTGGACCCGTACGCGGTGCCGATGAAGAAGGCGACGGAGTGCCCCAGTCGCGCTCCGAAGCCCTTCGGATCGAGCGCAGGCATCGGATCGCTTTTGGTTTCGGGTTTGACGAGCCGTGAATGGTGGACGCCCATCCAGTAGATGGACGGGTCGAGTCGTTCAAGGAAGGCCGCGCACTGCAGCCCGAAGATCAGCGCGTGCACGTGAGAGTGCACATGCCAGACGGCGCTGCCCGGGCCGAACCAGCCCGGGTCGCCCACCGGGCCGGCGAAGTCCATGCCCCGGAAGAAGTGTGTCCGGACGAGCCGGTCGAATTTCCTGTTCACCTGATCCTGGACCAGATGATGCGCGAGTTGATGCGGCAGGTACATGAAGGCCTTCCGGACGTGGGCACGAAAAAGTGGTCACAGCTGTTACCAGAATAGCGTTTGGGTACGGATGTGGCCAGAACCCGGCGGTTCCCGCTTACGCTGTTACCCGTGTCAGGCCCGACGTCCCATCCGACGTCCACTCAGACGAGGTGGGCGGGGGTGCCGCTCACCGACCGCCGTGCCGAACGGCGCGGACTGCTGGTCGATGCCGCCTTCCGGTTGTTCGGTGACGGCGGGGAGGCCGCACTGTCCGTGCGCTCGGTGTCTCGGGAAAGCGGACTGAACACCCGCTACTTCTACGAGAGCTTCTCCGGCACCGATGATCTGCTGGGCGCGGTCTATGACCGGGTGAGCGCCGAACTGGCCGGGGTCGTCGAGCGGGCCATGTCCGAGGCCGGGGATTCGCTGCGCGCGCGTACCCGCGCAGGCATGGCGGCGGTGTTGCACTTCAGCTCCACCGACCCGCGGCGTGGGCGCGTGTTGTTCACCGATGCGCGCGCCAACCCGGTGCTCACGGCGCGGCGCGCCGCCACCCAGGACCTGCTGCGCGAAGCGGTGCTAACCGAGGGTGGGCGCGTGCAGCCCGACTCCGACCCGGTGGCCGCCGTGGTGGGAGCCGCGATGTACACCGGCGCGATGGCGGAGCTGGCGCAGCAGTGGCTGGCCGGACATCTCGGAGACGACCTCGACGCCGTCGTCGACCACGCGTTGACGCTCGTGCTGCGCTGAGGTCGTTCCGGTCTGGGCGGCCGCCAGTTTTCTGCCAGCAGACGTTCAATTTCTGCCACCGGAATTATTGCCGTGAGCTGCGGGTTCAAGCCATCAGATCATCACGATCTACACCACAGAGACAACGTCGAAACCGCGTGATTGCACTCCACGGCTCCGACCCAGACACGGGAAGAGCACCCACCATGAAGAACCTGTCCATCGCCACCGTCACCGCCGCCGCGCTGTCCGCCGCGTTCCTGGGGCTGGCCGCGCCCGCACTGGCCGCGCCCACCGGAAGCAACGCCGACGCCACGATCAGCCAGCTGGAAGCCCAGGGCAACCGGGTCATCGTCAACCGGCTCTCCGACGCTCCCCTTTCCGAGGCCTCGGTAGTGAGCGTCAAGCAGGGCGGACAGATCCGCGGGACCGTGCAGGACGATTTCAACGACCGGACCTATCAGCAGACCGTGACCGGAAACGTCTACTACGTAGACGTCCGCTGACACGCTGACGACAAAAAGGGCCACCTCCCGCGGGAGGTGGCCCTTTGCGTGCGCGGGACGTTATGCGCCGGCAGGCGAGAAAGGCTTCAGCCACTCGGTCTCCGGCCACCCCTCCAGCCCGGCCAACAGCTCATAGAGAGTGGCTCCGTCGATGCTCTCGCGGACGATGTCGCCCTGGCCTGCGTGCCTGGCCAGCTCCTCGATCAGGTGGAATATCACCCAGCGCACCGACCATGCCGGCACGTCCTTGGGGAACCACGGCACATGCTGCGGAATCGGGACCGCCGCGCCCAGATCCGACGTCTCCACCAACCGGATCGTCTCGGCGTTCTGCCGGTCGAACGCGGCCAGGATGTCGGCGAGCGTCTCGTCGTCGCGCATCACGAACTCGTCGCCGTAGTCGGCGGCCTGATCCTCCATCGGGCGCTTGTCGCTGTCGCAGAGTTCTGGTGCGGCGGCGACCCGCTCCATCCAGCCGTGCTGGCACTGCGTCACGTGCTTGATCAGACCGCCGATGGACAGCGCGCTCACCGACGGCGTCGACCGGGCCTGCTCGTCGGTGAGGCCGAACGCGATCGCGTGGAAGGCGTACTGCTGAGCAGCGAGGTACTCCTTGAGTCCGGCGCGCTCGTCGGCGATGGGTGGCGGCATAGCGGGCATGTCAGTTTTCCTTGTCAGCAGTGGTGGTGTGGGCGTAAAGATCTCGGAGCAAAGCGATTTCGGCTCCGTGGTGAATCACTTCGCGGTTGATGTGCAGGATCAGGGTGGTCATCGGCTTGTCGGCGTAAGGCCCTTCCGCGGGTCCGCACGGTTCTGACAGACGCGCATCGTCGAGGCTGCGCACCCCGGCCATCCAGCAGGCGTAAGCGTCGTCGAGTTGGCGTAGTGCGGTCGCGGCGTCGGCCGCGTAGGGCCAGGACTCGTAGTCGGCGGGCGGACCTCCGAAGTGGGAGTGCGCCCGCACGGCGAGCACCCCGACGATCACGTGCGCCAGCCGCCAGGCGATGGTGGTCAGCGGCTCCGGCCGCGGCGGCGGATAGGCGAAATCGGGGATCACCCGCGGGCCGTCCCTCCGGAGGGTCCAGCAGCCGGGCACCGGCTCGAAGAAGTACTCGTCGTCGGTCAGCCCGTCCAGGCGCGGCCGCAGCTGGCCCGCCCAGTGCCAGTCGAGTTGTTCTGCCAGGTGAGAAACCAGTTCGTTGCTCATGCCGATAACTCTCTCAGCTATTTAGGACAGATTCGGTCCTAAAAGTGCGGCAGACTTGCAGCATGTCGGAAACCACGGGCCGGGTGCTCCAGCTGCTCGGACTGCTGCAGTCGCGCCGCGTATGGAGCGGTGACGAGCTCGCCGAGCGCCTCGGCGTCACGACACGCAGCGTGCGGCGCGACGTGGACCGGCTGCGCGAACTCGGCTACCCGGTCCAGGCCAGCACCGGCCACGGGGGCGGCTACCAACTGGGGGCGGGCGCGGTTCTGCCGCCGCTGCTGCTCGATCCCGAGGAAGCGGTGGCGATGGCCGTGTGCCTGCGCGTGGCAGCGGGCGGCAGCGTCGCCGGAGTGGGGGAGTCCGCACTGCGCGCGCTCAGCAAGCTCGACCAGGTCATGCCCGCACGACTGCGGTCCCAGGTCTCCGCCGTGCACGACGCCACCGTGACCCTGGGGGCAGCCACCGACACCCCGGTGGAGCCGGACGTCCTGATGACGCTGGCCCGCGCCAGCCGCGATCGCGAGCACGTCACCGCCGAATACGTCGACATCCGCGGCACCGTCACGCAGCGTCGCCTGGAGCCGTACCAGCTCGTCACCACCGGCCGGCGCTGGTATCTGATGTGTTTCGACCGCGACCGGTCCGACTGGCGCAGCCTGCGCCTGGACCGGATGTCACAGGTGCGCGCGGTGGGGACGACGTTCACGAGACGGGACGCGCCGGATGCGGCGGGTTATGTGCGTCGGGCCATCACCTCCTCGCCGTACCCCTACATCGCCCGCGTGCGCTATTTCGCACCGCAGGACGTTGTCGCGCAGACCTTTTCGGCCGCATCGGTGGACATCGAGCCGGACGGTCCCGACGCGTGCATCGTGACCGCCGGCGCCGACGACCCGGAACGGATGGTGCCCTGGCTGGCGATGCCCGGATGTGACTTCGAAGTGCTCGAGCCCCCCGAGGTCATCGAGGCCCTGCGGGCGGTGGCAGAGCGGATCGCCCGCGCCGGCGCCCGCTGACCCCGCCGATCGCCGACATTTGTGCCGGCCGAGGCCGTAGGGTGCTGGCGTGGACCTCATCTCCGCCGAATCGACGGAGCTGTTCACCGGCCCGCGCGACGCGCCGCTGCAGGTGGTTCGGGTGGCTTACCGCGGCTGTACCGCGCGCAGCGGGGTGCGTGTCGAGGGTTCCGGATTGCAGTCCGTCGGAGAGGCCGTCGCCGAGACCGGCGACGGAACCGTCGAGGTGGCCGTCGAGGTCACCGATCCGATTCCCGGTCAGCGGCGCGCCGCGCGCGCAGCGGCCGGCGACCGTGCGATCGACTTCGAGTTCACCGTCGCCGAACCCGGCTGGACGATGTACATGGTCAGCCACTTTCACTACGACCCGGTGTGGTGGAACACCCAGGCCGCCTACACCAGCGTCTGGACCGAGGATCCGCCCGGCCGGTGCCGGCAGACCAACGGCTTCGAACTGGTCAGCGCACACCTGGAGGCGGCACGGCGAGAACCCGAGTACAAGTTCGTGCTCGCCGAGGTCGACTACCTCAAGCCGTTCTGGGACACCCACCCCGAGGAGCGGGCCGACCTGCGCAGGCTGATCGCCGAGGGCCGGGTCGAGATCATGGGCGGCACCTACAACGAGCCCAACACCAACCTCACCAGCCCGGAGACTGCCATCCGGAATTTCGTGCACGGCATCGGCTTTCAGCGCGACGTGCTGGGCGCCGACCCGGCGACGGCCTGGCAACTCGACGTGTTCGGCCATGACCCGCAGTTCCCCGGCATGGCTGCCGATGCGGGCCTGACCTCCAGTTCGTGGGCGCGGGGCCCACACCACCAGTGGGGACCGATGGCGGACGGCGGCGACCCCGAACGCATGCAGTTCGCCAGCGAATTCGAGTGGATGGCCCCGTCCGGGCGCGGTCTGCTCACCCACTACATGCCCGCGCACTATGCGGCCGGCTGGTGGATGGACTCGGCGCCGTCGCTGCAGGAGGCCGAGGATGCCACCTACGCGCTGTTCGTGCAGATGAAGAAGGTGGCGCTGACGCGCAACGTGCTGCTGCCCGTCGGCACCGACTACACGCCACCCAACAAGTGGGTCACCGAGATTCACCGCGACTGGAATTCCCGGTACACCTGGCCGCGGTTCGTCTGCGCGCTGCCCAGGGAGTTCTTCGCGGCGGTACGGGCCGAGCTGGCGGCCGACGGCGTCGGTGCGTCGGCGCAGACCCGGGACATGAACCCCATCTACACCGGCAAGGACGTGTCCTACATCGACACGAAGCAGGCCAACCGGGCCGCGGAGAACGCGGTGCTGGAGGCCGAGCAGTTCGCGGTCTTCGCTGCGCTGTTGACCGGCGCCACGTACCCCGAAGCCGCACTGGCCAAGGCGTGGGTGCAACTGGCCTACGGCGCCCACCACGACGCGATCACCGGGTCGGAATCCGACCAGGTGTATCTCGATCTGCTCACCGGCTGGCGCGACGCCTGGCAGCTGGGCAGGACGGCGCGCGACACCGCGCTCACGCTGCTGTCCAGCGCGGTGGACGCCTCGGTGGTGGTCTGGAACCCGCTGTCGCACAACCGTTCCGATGTCGTCACCGTCCACCTGGACGAGCCGTTCACCGGACGCGTCGTCGACAGTCACGGCGACGATGTGCCAGTGCTGGCCGAACACGGCGGGCATGCGTTGACGTGGCTTGCCCGCGACGTGCCGTCGCTGGGGTGGCGGGCCTACCGGCTTGTGCCCGGCGACTCCGTGCACCGGTGGGAACCGTCGCCCGGCAACAGCATCGGTAACGAACACTTCGCACTTCAGGTCGACGGCGCCCGCGGCGGCGGGGTGAGTTCACTGGTGGCGGCCGGGCGTGAACTGATCGCCGACGGACGGGTCGGCAACGAGCTCGCCGTCTACGACGAATACCCGGCGCACCCCACCGCGGGGGAAGGTCCATGGCACCTGTTGCCCCGAGGTCCGGTGGTCACGTCGGCGCAGCAGCAGGCGACCTCGGTGCAGCGGTACCGCAGCGACCTCGGCGAACGACTGGTGGTCACCGGCGAGATCACCGGCGTGCTGCGCTACACCCAGACGGTGACGCTGTGGCGCGGCGTCGACCGGGTGGACTGCCGAACGACGATCGACGACTTCACCGGAGAGGACCGGCTGCTGCGGCTGCGGTGGCCGTGCCCGGTTCCGGGCGCCATGCCGGTCAGCGAGGTCGGCAATGCCGTGATCGGACGCGGATTCGGGCTGCTGCACCCGCCGGGATCATCCGAATCTGTTGACACCGCCGTGTTTCCGTACACCCTGGACAACCCGGCATACGGGTGGTTCGGTCTGTCGTCCGCGGCGCGCGTGCGGTTCCGCGAGCACGCGGTGCGTGCGGTGTCGGTGGCGGAAGTCATCGCCACCGCCGGCGTCGATGCCGAGGTGCGGGAGCTGATGGCCGCCCTGGCCAGGGCCGGCGTCACCGCCACCTGCAGTGTGCCCGGCGCGCCCCGCTACGGAGATCTGTCGGTCGACTCGAATCTGCCCGACGTCCGTATCAGTATCGGCAGCCCGGAGGAAAACTCCTTCACTGCAACAGTTCTCGACGCTCCGGCAGGTTCCTCGCGGATATGGATTCCCGCCGCCCGGCCGCTGCGCGACGTGTGGGTGCCCGGGGCCGACCTCCGAGACCCGCGGGCGCTGCCGGTTCTGGTGGTCGGCGCCGCCGGAGACACCGCGGGCGCGGTGGCCGCGCTGATCGCCGACCTCGCCGACGCCGAGATCGACGTCGATCAAGACGTCGACGAGGAGTTCGAGTCACGCACCGTGGCGGTGATCAACCGCGGAGTCCCCGGTTTCGCCGTCGACGCCGACGGCACCCTGCACACCTCGCTGATGCGATCATGCACCGGATGGCCGTCGGGCACCTGGATCGATCCGCCGCGGCGCACCGCGCCCGACGGATCCAACTTCGGGCTGCAACACTGGACCCACACCTTCGACTATGCGGTGGCCACCGGAGCGGGCGATTGGCGTGACGCCGATATTCCCTCTGCCAGTGCAGAATTCAACCAACCGTTGATCGCGGTGAGCGCGCACCACGACCCGACTCACGGCGGCCTACCGTCGTGGGGGTCGCTGCTGGAGGTGCAGCCGGAGCGCGCTGTGCGCATCGCCGCTCTCAAGACGCTCGGCAACCCGACCGCGCGCAGCAGCGTGCAGCACGCCGACCCCGCCGACGGGGTCGTCGTCCGCGTCGTCGAAACCCTCGGCCGATCCACCGAGGTGGCCGTGCAGTCCGGGCTACGCCACATCTCCGCGCCGCGACACCTGAACCTGATCGAAGGTCCGCTCGACGGCGACACCGGTACGCCGCACCTGCACGGCTATGAAATCGCCACCCTGCGCACCGAGTTGAACCTGCCCCGGGTGCTCGATGCCGCGCAGATGTCGCTGGCGCCCGACGCCGAACCTGTGCAACCGCTCTATGCCAGGTACTGGCTGCACAACCGCGGGCCCGCTCCACTCGGTGGGCTGCCCGTGGTCGCCCACGTGCATCCACACCGGCTCGATGCCGCGGCGGGAGCCGTTGTGCCGCTGCGGCTGACCGCCGCCAGCGACGCGACCGACACCGCGCTGCACGGCGTGGTGCGGCTGGTGGGTCCGGCGGGATGGGAACTGGGGATGTCGGAGCTGCCGTTCGTCCTCCCGCCCGGTGAGTATCTGGAGTCGACGGTCGAGGTCGGCATCCCCGCCGACGCCGCACCCGGTCTCTATCCGGTGCGCGCCGAGCTGGCCGCCACGGGTGCCGCGATCCCTGCGTCCTGGCATCAGACCGTCGAGGACGTCGCGATGATCTCGCTCGGCGAGCATGGCGACCGGGTGCTGCGTCTGCTCACCGAGCCCCGTGGCGTCGACCTCACCGCCGGCGAGGTCGCCACGCTGCGCGTCACCGTCGCAACCGACGCCTATGCCGACCTCACGGTGGAGGCGCACGTGATATCTCCGTGGGGAACCTGGGAATGGTTGGGGCCCAACATCGTCGGCGGCATCGTGCCGGCGCGGGGAAGTGTGGAGCTGGTCTTCGACGTCACGCCGCCACCGTGGACTGAACCGGGCAGGTGGTGGGCGCTGATCCGGGTCGCGTGCGCGGGAGAGCTCGTGTATTCGCCCGCCGTCCCTGTGGAGGTCCGGTGAGCGGCTGGGCGGCCACCGTCGGGTCCGAGATCATCACCGTCGCCGACGTCGACGCTCGTGAACGCGAGGTCCGGGCCGGCGTCCGAAGCCACGCTCTGCCGCGTCCCGGCACCAGCGAGGCCCGGCAGCTTCGGCGCTGGCTCACGCAGGTGCTCGTCGCTGAAAGAGTGGTCGCGACAACCCCGTTGGGCGCCGATGTCGCACCGGTGCCGACCGAGGACGACGTCCTCCCCGACACCGTCGCGCGGATGGAGGTCGGCAGCGTCGCGGCGGCGACGCTGAGCGCGTACCGCGGCCGCGCCGTCTACGCGATGGTGACGGCGGGAGTCGCGGTCACCGACGACGAGGTGACCGCCTATCACGTCCGTAACCCGCACCGGTTCGGCACGGCCCGCCCGGTCGGAGGCGGCTGGAGCGGTGCGCCCTCTGCCGCACCCTTCGAGACGGTGCGAACCGCAATCGCCACGCATCTGCTGGCCGCCGCCCGCCGGCGCGAGTACCGCCGGTGGCTGGACGCGCGGTGCGCCCGCATCGCCGTGCTGGCCGAGGGTTATGAGCATCCCGGGGATCCGCGCCAGCCCGACAACACCCACAGGCACTGATGAGCGCTCGCGCGAAGAAGAGACGGAACTGATGAGCGAACTCGTCCTGGCCCTCGACATCGGCGGCACGAAGATCGCCGCCGGGTTGGTCGACACCACCGGCACCCTCGTCCACCGTGCGCAGCGGCCCACGCCGGACGGCGATGCCGAGACGGTCTGGCAGACCGTGGTGTCGCTGCTGACCGAGACGCAGGCGTCGGCGGACGGAGCGATCATCGCCGTGGGTATCGCCTCGGCCGGGCCCATCGACGTCCCCGCCGGCACCGTCAGTCCGATCAACATCGCCGAGTGGCTGCATTTCCCGATCGTCGACCGCGTCGCCGCGCTGACCGGACTTCCGACGCGCCTTGGCGGCGACGGCCTGTGCATGGCACTGGGGGAGTGGTGGTGCGGGGCGGGTCGCGGCGCCCGGTTCCTGCTCGGGATGGTCGTGTCGACCGGCATCGGCGGCGGCCTGGTCCTCGACGGTGCGCCCTATCACGGTCGGACCGGTAACGCCGGCCACGTCGGACACGTCGTCGTCGAACCTGGGGGAGCCCTGTGCACCTGCGGCGGTCACGGCTGCGTCGAGACCGTCGCATCGGGTCCGCACCTGGCGCGGTGGGCGCGCGAGCACGGATGGGTGGCCCCGGCGGGGGCCGACGCGAAGGAATTGGCCGAGGCTGTGGGACGCGGCGACCCGGTGGCACTGCGGGCTTTCGCTCGCGGCGCGGACGCCCTCGCGGCGATGGTCGCGTCGGTGGCGGCGGTCTGCGACCTCGACCTGGTGGTCATCGGGGGCGGCGTCGCGAAGGCGGGTGGGGTGCTGTTCGATCCGCTGCGGGCGTCACTTGCGTCCTACGCCGGGCTGGACTTCATCCGCGGACTGCAGGTGGTGCCCGCCGAACTCGGCGGCGACGCGGGCCTGGTCGGTGCCGCCTACCTCGCTCGAGGGTGAGGCGCGTTTTGGCTGATCGGGCCGGGGCGCGCTATTCTGGCTCGGTTCCACCGAAGACCGTCGGTTACCGAGAAATCGGTTGAAGGTCCGGGAGAAGTCCCGGCGGCCCACGCAGGAGGACGAGGCTGGTGCCGTTAGCTCGGCACGTGTGCGCCCCGACCTGTCTGTGTCGGGGCGCTTTTCTTTTCCCGGGTTGTGACCGTGCGGCTCCGAGGCGGAGCGACCGAAACCAACCACGAGGAGGCATGCATGGCCAAGGCTGAAAAGGCCACCGCGGTTGCCGACATCGCCGAGCAGTTCAAGGAGGCGACGGCGACAGTCGTCACCGAATACCGCGGACTGACCGTCGCCAACCTCGCCGATCTTCGCCGCTCACTGGGCGAGTCCGCCACCTACACGGTCGCCAAGAACACCTTGGTGAAGCGTGCAGCGGCGGAGGCCGGCGTCGAAGGTCTCGACGAGCTGTTCGCGGGTCCCACCGCGATCGCGTTCGTCAAAGGTGAGGCCGTCGACGCTGCCAAGGCGATCAAGACCTTCGCCAAGGACAACAAGGCGCTGGTCATCAAGGGCGGCTACATGGACGGCCGCGCGCTGTCCGTGGACGAGGTCAACCGCATCGCGGACCTCGAGTCCCGCGAGGTGCTGCTGGCCAAGCTGGCCGGCGCGATGAAGGCGAATCTGTCCAAGGCTGCTGCCCTGTTCAACGCTCCGGCGTCGCAGGTCGCACGTCTGGCTGCCGCACTGGAAGAGAAGAAGGCCGCTGAGGAAGCTGCGTAGTCAGCGCTTCATCGACTTTCCCGAGCACAACCCACTAGCCAAGAAGTAAGAATCAGGAAGGACCAATCATGGCCAAGCTTTCCACCGACGACCTGCTCGACGCGTTCAAGGAACTGACGCTGCTGGAGCTGTCGGAGTTCGTCAAGAAGTTCGAAGAGACCTTCGAGGTCACCGCGGCCGCTCCGGTCGCCGTCGCCGCCGCGCCGGGTGCCGCCGCTCCCGCCGAGGCTGCCGAAGAGCAGTCCGAGTTCGACGTCATCCTCGAAGGTGCCGGCGAGAAGAAGATCGGCGTCATCAAGGTCGTCCGCGAGATCGTCTCCGGCCTGGGCCTCAAGGAAGCCAAGGATCTGGTCGACAGCGCCCCCAAGCCGCTGCTCGAGAAGGTCACCAAGGAAGCCGCTGAGGACGCCAAGGGCAAGCTCGAGGCTGCCGGCGCATCGGTGACCGTCAAGTAGGAAATCTCGACGACGCGCGTCGGCATCCGACGAACGTCAAGCTGTGGGGCTGGTCTGGCAAACGGACCGGCCCCACAGTAGTTTGTGCACCCGGTGTGCGATCGAGTGTTCGCAGACCGTGTGTGGCGCGGCAGGTGGGTAGGTTACAGTGACTCAAGCCACAGGCGTGAATGCCTGTGGCTGGGGTTTTGGCACTGGCGAGAGGAATTCGCGTGGGCATCGGCATTCAGGTTGAGGGACTGACCAAGTCCTTCGGGTCCCAGCGAATCTGGGAGGATGTCACGTTCGACCTCCCCGCAGGTGAGGTGAGCGTTCTGCTCGGCCCCTCCGGTACCGGCAAATCGGTGTTCCTCAAGTCCCTGATCGGCCTGCTGCGCCCCGAGCGCGGCAAGATCATCGTCGACGGCACCAACATCATCGAGTGCTCGGCCAAGGAGCTCTACGAGATCCGCACGCTGTTCGGCGTGATGTTCCAGGACGGCGCGCTGTTCGGCTCGATGAGCCTGTACGACAACACCGCGTTCCCCCTTCGTGAGCACACGAAGAAGAAGGAAAGCGAAATCCGTCAGATCGTGATGGAGAAGCTGGACCTCGTCGGCCTCGGTGGCGACGAGACGAAGTTCCCCGGCGAGATCTCCGGCGGTATGCGCAAGCGTGCCGGCCTGGCCCGTTCCCTGGTGCTCGATCCGCAGATCATCCTCTGCGACGAGCCGGACTCCGGTCTGGATCCCGTCCGTACCGCGTACCTGTCGCAGTTGCTGATCGACATCAACGCCCAGATCGACTGCACCATCTTGATCGTGACCCACAACATCAACATCGCCCGCACCGTGCCCGACAACATGGGCATGCTGTTCCGCAAGAAGCTGGTGATGTTCGGGCCCCGCGAGGTGCTGCTCACCAGCGACGAGCCCGTGGTCAAACAGTTCCTCAACGGCCGCCGCCTCGGTCCGATCGGCATGTCCGAGGAGAAGGACGAGGGCACCATGGCCGAAGAGCAGGCCATGGCCGACGCGGGTCACCACGACGGCGGTGTGGAAGAGATCGAGGGCGTGCCCCCGCAGATCCAGGCCACACCGGGCATGCCGGAGCGTCAGGCTGTCGGCCGGCGCCAGGCCCGGGTGCGCGAGATCATGCACACGCTGCCGCCCGCCGCGCAGGAAGCCATCCGCGAGGACCTCGAAGGCACGCAGAGCTATTCGTCGAACGAGTTCCGCGGCGACGACACCGCAGCGCATCACCGCAGCGAAGACGACGCTCCCACCGGCCGCATCCCGGTCGCCGGCGAGCGCTGACCCCGCCCGCTGGGCATCCTGCACCGGTGACACCGGTCATCTGCATGTGACGGCTGTCGTGACAGCTGTCATCAGCTATGTCATCGCTGTTAACTGAGTGGTCTCTGTTGCCTGCGTGATGGGCACAGTCTGCTGTTGCTGATTATCGGCGGCGTGCCGCCGTCGCAACCCACGTGCGCGTAGCGCATTTGTCACGCCATCTGCCCTGGTCGCGGAATCGCAGGTGAGCGCTGCAAATCTTGGTGGAACTGGAATGCAGGGTGCCGCCGTGTGTTCGCCTTGAAAGGTGGCCGCGCTCGCTATAAAGTTTGCCAAGATCGCACATCCGCGGTGAAAGTGCTCCTAGAAGTCATTCACCAGTCGACATTCCGCGATCGCTGACACACAGGAGAAGAATGGTCGACCGCTATCGAGTCTGGCTGGGGGCAGGCGTACTAGCGGGGGGAATGTCGGCAGCGATGCTGGTAGGGGCCGGGGTGGCCTCCGCCGACGATGCGGCGTCGTCGAACGCTCAACCGTCGTCGGGGTCCGACGACACCGGCGACAAAGCCGACAGCGACAAGGGCGACACCGACGAGGCCGACACCGACACGTCGGACCGCGATCCGAGCGGCGTGGACGACACCGACGACTCGGCGGCAGGTCCGGCGCTGGACGACGATGCGGACGAATCCGGCGCAGCAGACGAGACGGAGACCGCCGGCAGCGCCGGGCATCGCAGGAAGTCCCGTGCCGCGGAGCGCCAAGCCGAACCGACGTCGAGCGGGGTAGTCGAGACGGCGGACCGTCCGGGCGTCGCGGGCGGGGACGACGCATCCCAGCCGATGCCGGAATCTGACCAAGAGCCGGAGGCCGGTCCCGCTCTGGGCGCGGCGCCGGCGGAGTCGGCCGACACCGAGCCCGCCGCTGACGAAGACGCGATCGACATCGATACGCCGACCCCGTTTGTGTCCAGCATCGAAACCGACCTGGGATCGAGCGGCGGTGCGGCCGTCATGCAGATCGCGGCGACCAGAGCCGCCTGGCCGGGTTCGACGGGCGCACCCAACCTCTTCACCGTGATCAGCGACGTCTTCTCCAACGTCTACACCTGGTACACCGACACGATGCAGTTCATCGCCGGGCCCGCCCGCGCACCCTTCGGTAGCAGGGTGCGGGTCGAGAGCTCGGATCTGATCATCGGCGACGGCGCCGTCGTCTCGGCGGACTGGTACTTCCCGCCGGGCAGCACGCCCACCGGCCTGATCTACTTCCAGCACGGAATGCTGGCCACGTCCCGGTTCTACAGCGCCACCGCGGCCTACCTCGCGGAGAAGACGAACAGCATCGTCGTCGCGCCGACCCTGACGTGGAATCCCTTCGACTGGCAGAACTATCCGCTGATGCTGCCGAGCACCCACCGCGCCATCGCCGATCTGTTCACCGGCGACCGCACGGCCCTCACCGCCAGCGCGCAGGCAGCCGGGTGGCGAGGAACCTTACCGACCCGGTTGGTGCTGGCAGGTCATTCGGCCGGCGGCGGGCTGGTCGTGGGCACGGCCAGGTACCTGGTCCAGAACGGTGACGCACGCACTCTCGCCGGTGTGGTGATGCTCGACGGAGCCGGCATCGGCGGACTCATCGATCTGGATCTCGCCAAGATCCCGCACTCGATTCCGGTCTACAACCTGGGTGCGGCGCCGAGTTCCTGGAACGCCGACGGCCATGCGGGACGCCGGCTCGCCCACGCCCGGCCCGACATGTTCACCGGAGCGGTGGTGCCGGGTGGCCGCCATTCGGACTCGATGCAGAGTTCCAGCGCCGCAGTCCAGATCCTGGCGTATCTCGCGACGGGTTTCTCGGCTCCGCTGAACATCGTCACCAACCAGCTGCTGTCCGCGGGGTGGATCAGTGACATGTTCCACGGCACCCACACGTCGAATCTCTACGCATCGTCGGCGTCGCCGGTGAGCGTCCTGGCGCATGCATGGCTTACTCCGAGCCGCGGTGCACAGACCGCCCGCGCAGCCTCCCGCCCGTCCGTTGCGGGCGACGCGTGCCCCGCCGGCTCAACTGCCTTGAACTGCGTCGATGCGTCGCTATAGAGCATCGTCCTAGACGATGCGCAGGCTGGCGCGGCGTCTGCTGCGTGAGCGAAATCGTTGATTCGGGCAAAGTGCTACGACGCCCACACCACCGCGATACGGTTTGCCGGGTTTCTGACGAAGGGGTCACTGATGATCGACCGGCTGACGGTCTTGTTGGGGGCCGGCGTGATCACTGTCGGCGTATCGGCGGGGCTGCTCGCCGGTGCCGGCGTGGCGGTGGCGACGACGGAGTCGGGAACGGCCGGTGCGACCACCACGTCGGAGTCGTCCGACTCCGGCACCAAGGAACGCAGCGGTTCGGACACCGACGCTGACAGCGCCGAGACGGACACGGACGCCCCATCCAACGACACCGACGCCGACGACACAGACGCCGACGACACCGACGTAGACGCCGACGCCGACGACGCGGGCGATGCGGACGGTGACACCGCGATCGACACCGCGCCCGAGACCGCGGCCGGTGGAAAAGACGAAGACACGGCGCCGGACGCCGACGCCGACCAGGGTGAGGTGTCCGACACGGCGGCCGACCCGGGCACCGATATCGACGACTCCGACGCCGCCGAGTCCATCCAGCCTTCCGAGCCTTCCGATCCTTCCTTGCCCGCCGAGCCCGCCGAGCCCACCCGCACGACGAGCGTCGACACGACCGTCGCTGTGCCCCAGCCGCTCGCGGTCGAGCCCACGACCGTGGTGGAGCCGCTCGCGACGATGACGGCCGCCGACGCGGCGACCCAGTCGGCGGCCACGCCCCCCAGGCAGACACTGCTCAGCCTCATCGGCGCCGTCATCTTCAACCTCTACTCGGTCGCCATCCAGGTGCTCGGCGGTCCGCCCCAGCTGCCGGCGGGCAGCAGCGTCACGGTGAAGAGCTCGACGCTGCGGATCGACTGCGGCCAGGGCTACGACGTGCCCGCGGACTGGTACGTGCCCGAAGGCGCCACGCCGACCCGGCTGATCTACTTCCAGCACGGCTTCATGGCGGCGGGACCGTTCTACAGCTACACCGCCGCGCGTCTCGCCGAGGCGACGCACAGCATCGTCGTCACGACATCGCTCACCTCCAACTTCCTCGCCTGCGACGGCTGCTGGGTCGGCGGCTCGCCGATGCACAAGGCGGTGGCGGACCTGTTCGTCGACGGCAACACCGCGCTCGCCCAGAGTGCGCTGGCCGCCGGCTACAGCAGCACGCTGCTCGACGGGATCGAGAAGATCGGGCTCACCGGCCATTCCGCGGGCGGCGGGCTGGCCGCGGGTGCGGCCGGCTACATGACCCAGAACGGCACGTTCGGCAAGCTCGCGGGAGTGGTGATGCTCGACGGCGTGGGATTCGGCGACGTCACCCCGGAGGCGCTGGCGAAGCTGCCGCAGGACTTCCCGATCTACAACCTTGCCGCCAGGGCCTACTACTGGAATCTCTCGGGGACGACGAACACGTCGATGGAGGCGTGGCGGCCCGGCGGCTTCAACGGCGTCAAGCTCACCAACAGCTCCCACGGGGACGCGATGAGCGGCGGCAACCCCTTCGTGCAGATCGCGATGAACCTCGTCACGGGGTGGCCGAAGCCCGCGAACGTCGACGCCGCCGAGAAGATCAGCGCCGCGTGGTTCAACGACATGTTCACCGGCACCCCGCCGTCACCCGAGTCCGGTTACTACGGGACGCCGGGGAGCACGCTGGAGTTCGACACCACCCGGGGCACGGCAACCGCCTACGTACTGCCGGGGCCGGTGGACCGCCAGACGCTGCTCGACTGGCTGTTCACCTTCGCGGCCAAGATCGTATTCGGGATCGACTTCGCCACCTGCGCCGACGACCCGTCGCCCAATCCGGCGCGAATCGCAGAATTGCCGCGACCAAACACCGCGTTATCTCTTGACGGAAGGGCGAAAGCGGGCCAATCTATTGGCCAGCAATGTGTACACGGATGACAGCAGTGTGGGCCGCCAGCCAGCGCCCTTCCGCTTCGTCGTGCACGGGTTGAGGAATACGCCCTTCTGCGCTACTGTTGGACGTTGCGCTGGCTGCATCCTGCCCACCCTTTCGAGATTCGCACCGCCCACGTGGTCCTAGCCTGAGCCTTGCTCAGCGATCTAGACGCGTGCCGTGCGTACGGGAGGCCTGGTGAAGCCGGCCGAACCGACGCAGATGCGCGACAAACACGGATTCCGGCCCCTCCGGCTTTCCGAAGAGTCGCATTAGGTGCTGGAAGGATGCATCTTGGCAGGGTCCCGCCAGATCGAGTCAACCACTAACAACTCCGTTCCCGGAGCACCAAATCGAATTTCTTTCGCCAAACTCCGCGAGCCGCTTGAGGTTCCGGGGCTACTTGACGTTCAGACAGAGTCTTTCGAGTGGTTGATCGGCGCAGAAGATTGGTTCCAGCGGGCTGTCGATCGCGGTGACGTCGACCCCCGGGGCGGTTTGCAGGAAGTCCTCGAAGAGCTCTCGCCCATCGAGGACTTCTCCGGCTCGATGTCGCTGTCGTTCTCCGATCCGCGCTTCGACGAGGTGAAAGCCCCCGTCGACGAGTGCAAAGACAAGGACATGACGTACGCGGCTCCGCTGTTCGTCACGGCCGAGTTCATCAACAACAACACCGGCGAGATCAAGAGCCAGACGGTCTTCATGGGTGACTTCCCGATGATGACCGAGAAGGGCACCTTCATCATCAACGGCACCGAGCGTGTCGTGGTGAGCCAGCTCGTCCGTTCGCCCGGTGTGTACTTCGACGAGAACATCGACAAGTCCACCGAGAAGACGCTGCACAGCGTCAAGGTGATCCCGGGCCGCGGCGCCTGGCTCGAGTTCGACGTCGACAAGCGCGACACCGTCGGTGTGCGTATCGACCGCAAGCGTCGTCAGCCCGTCACGGTGCTGCTCAAGGCGCTCGGCTGGACCAACGAGCAGATCGTGGAGCGCTTCGGCTTCTCCGAGATCATGATGAGCACGCTGGAGAAGGACAACACCGCAGGCACCGACGAGGCGCTGCTGGACATCTACCGGAAGCTGCGACCGGGCGAGCCCCCCACCAAGGAGTCCGCGCAGACCCTGCTGGAGAACCTGTTCTTCAAGGAGAAGCGCTACGACCTGGCCCGCGTCGGCCGCTACAAGGTCAACAAGAAGCTGGGCCTCAACGTCGGCCAGCCGATCACCAGTTCGACGCTGACCGAAGAGGACGTCGTCGCGACCATCGAGTACCTGGTCCGCCTGCATCAGGGCGACCAGACGATGACCGCGCCCGGTGGCTCCGAGGTGCCCGTCGAGGTCGACGACATCGACCACTTCGGCAACCGTCGTCTGCGTACCGTCGGCGAGCTGATCCAGAACCAGATCCGCGTCGGCCTCTCGCGTATGGAGCGTGTCGTGCGTGAGCGCATGACCACCCAGGACGTCGAGGCGATCACGCCGCAGACCCTGATCAACATCCGTCCCGTCGTGGCGGCGATCAAGGAGTTCTTCGGCACGTCGCAGCTGTCGCAGTTCATGGACCAGAACAACCCGCTGTCGGGTCTGACCCACAAGCGCCGCCTGTCGGCGCTGGGCCCGGGTGGTCTGTCCCGTGAGCGCGCCGGCCTCGAGGTCCGCGACGTGCACTCCAGCCACTACGGCCGGATGTGCCCCATCGAGACGCCGGAAGGCCCGAACATCGGCCTGATCGGTTCACTGTCGGTGTACGCGCGGGTCAACCCGTTCGGCTTCATCGAGACGCCGTACCGCAAGGTCATCGACGGTCAGGTCACCGACGAGATCAACTACCTGACCGCCGACGAGGAGGACCGCCACGTCGTGGCGCAGGCCAACTCGCCGATCGATGCCGACAACCGGTTCACCGAGTCGAAGATCCTGGTCCGCCGTAAGGGCGGCGAGGTCGAGTTCGTCACGGGCACCGAGGTCGACTACATGGATGTCTCGCCGCGCCAGATGGTGTCGGTCGCGACGGCCATGATCCCGTTCCTCGAGCACGACGACGCCAACCGCGCCCTGATGGGTGCCAACATGCAGCGCCAGGCGGTTCCGCTGGTGCGTAGCGAGGCACCGCTGGTCGGTACCGGCATGGAGCTCCGTGCCGCCATCGACGCCGGTGACGTGGTTGTCGCCGACAAGGCCGGCGTGATCGAAGAGGTCTCCGCCGACTACATCACCGTGATGGCCGACGACGGCACCCGGCACACCTACCGGATGCGCAAGTTCGCCCGCTCCAACCACGGCACCTGCGCCAACCAGCGTCCGATCGTGGACGCCGGGCAGCGTGTCGAGTCGGGTCAGGTGCTCGCCGACGGTCCGTGCACCGAGAACGGTGAGATGGCTCTGGGCAAGAACCTGCTCGTGGCGATCATGCCGTGGGAGGGCCACAACTACGAAGACGCGATCATCCTCTCCAGCCGTCTGGTCGAAGAGGACGTGCTCACCTCGATTCACATCGAGGAGCACGAGATCGACGCCCGCGACACCAAGCTGGGCGCCGAGGAGATCACCCGGGACATCCCGAACGTCTCCGATGAGGTGCTGGCCGATCTCGACGAGCGCGGCATCATCCGCATCGGCGCCGAGGTTCGCGACGGCGACATCCTGGTCGGCAAGGTCACGCCCAAGGGCGAGACGGAGCTGACCCCGGAAGAGCGTCTGCTGCGTGCCATCTTCGGCGAGAAGGCCCGCGAGGTCCGCGACACCTCACTGAAGGTGCCGCACGGCGAGTCCGGCAAGGTCATCGGCATCCGCGTGTTCTCGCGCGAGGACGACGACGAGCTGCCGGCCGGCGTCAACGAGCTGGTCCGCGTCTACGTGGCCCAGAAGCGCAAGATCTCCGACGGTGACAAGCTCGCCGGACGCCACGGCAACAAGGGCGTCATCGGCAAGATCCTGCCGATCGAGGACATGCCGTTCATGCCGGACGGCACCCCGGTGGACATCATCCTGAACACCCACGGTGTGCCGCGTCGTATGAACATCGGCCAGATCCTGGAAACCCACCTCGGGTGGGTCGCCAAGGCCGGCTGGAACATCGACGTCGCAAGCACCCCGGAGTGGGCGGCGAACCTGCCCGAGGACATGCTGTCGGCCCCGGCGGACAGCATCGTGGCCACCCCGGTGTTCGACGGTGCCCGCGAGGGTGAGCTGGAGGGTCTGCTGGGCTCGACGCTGCCGAACCGCGACGGAGACGTCATGGTCAACGCCGAGGGCAAGTCGCAGTTGTTCGATGGCCGTAGTGGCGAGCCGTTCCCGTACCCGGTGACGGTGGGCTACATGTACATCCTGAAGCTGCACCACCTTGTGGACGACAAGATCCACGCCCGCTCGACCGGTCCGTACTCGATGATCACGCAGCAGCCGCTGGGTGGTAAGGCGCAGTTCGGTGGTCAGCGGTTCGGCGAGATGGAGTGCTGGGCCATGCAGGCCTACGGCGCCGCCTACACGCTGCAGGAGCTGCTCACCATCAAGTCCGACGACACGGTGGGTCGCGTCAAGGTGTACGAAGCCATCGTCAAGGGCGAGAACATCCCCGAACCCGGTATCCCGGAGTCGTTCAAGGTGCTTCTCAAGGAGCTGCAGTCGCTCTGCCTGAACGTCGAGGTGCTGTCTTCGGACGGCGCGGCGATCGAAATGCGTGACGGCGACGACGAGGACCTGGAGCGCGCTGCTGCCAACCTCGGCATCAACCTGTCCCGCAACGAATCCGCATCTGTCGAAGACCTGGCCTGATCGTTCAAGTTTCTAATCCCGAAAGGGGAAAGGGAGTTACGTGCTAGACGTCAACTTCTTCGATGAACTCCGCATCGGTCTCGCGACCGCGGACGACATCCGCAACTGGTCCTTCGGCGAGGTCAAGAAGCCGGAGACCATCAACTACCGCACGCTCAAGCCAGAGAAGGACGGCCTGTTCTGCGAGAAGATCTTCGGACCTACTCGCGACTGGGAGTGCTACTGCGGCAAGTACAAGCGTGTCCGCTTCAAGGGCATCATCTGTGAGCGCTGCGGCGTCGAGGTGACTCGCGCCAAGGTGCGCCGTGAGCGGATGGGCCACATCGAACTGGCCGCACCCGTCACGCACATCTGGTACTTCAAGGGCGTGCCCTCACGTCTGGGCTACCTGCTGGACCTGGCTCCGAAGGATCTCGAGAAGATCATCTACTTCGCGGCCTACGTGATCACCGCGGTCGACACCGAGATGCGTCACAACGAGCTGTCCACGCTTGAGGCCGAGATGGCCGTCGAGCGCAAGGCGATCGAGGATCAGCGCGACGCCGACCTGGAGGCCCGGGCCCAGAAGCTCGAAGCCGACATGAAGGAGCTCGAGGAAGAGGGCGCGAAGTCCGATGTGCGCCGCAAGGTGCGCGACGGTGGCGAGCGCGAGATGCGCCAGCTGCGCGACCGGACCCAGCGTGAGCTGGACCGGCTCGAGGAGATCTGGACGACGTTCACCAAGCTGGCTCCCAAGCAGCTGATCGTCGACGAGCTGCTCTACCGCGAGCTGCAGGACCGCTACGGCGAGTACTTCGAGGGCGCCATGGGCGCCGAGTCGATCAAGAAGCTCATCGAGACCTTCGACATCGACGCCGAGGCCGAGAGCCTGCGCGACACCATCAAGAACGGCAAGGGCCAGAAGAAGCTGCGCGCGCTCAAGCGACTCAAGGTCGTCGCGGCGTTCCAGACCAACCGGAACTCGCCGATGGGCATGGTCCTCGACGCCGTCCCGGTGATCCCGCCGGAACTGCGCCCGATGGTCCAGCTCGACGGTGGCCGCTTCGCGACCTCGGATCTCAACGATCTGTACCGCCGCGTGATCAACCGCAACAACCGTCTCAAGAGGCTGATCGATCTCGGTGCCCCTGAGATCATCGTCAACAACGAGAAGCGGATGCTGCAGGAGTCCGTGGACGCGCTGTTCGACAACGGTCGTCGCGGCCGTCCGGTCACCGGACCGGGCAACCGTCCGCTCAAGTCGCTGTCGGATCTGCTCAAGGGCAAGCAGGGCCGGTTCCGTCAGAACCTGCTCGGCAAGCGTGTCGACTACTCGGGCCGTTCGGTCATCGTCGTCGGCCCGCAGCTCAAGCTGCACCAGTGCGGTCTGCCCAAGCTGATGGCACTCGAGCTGTTCAAGCCGTTCGTGATGAAGCGCCTGGTCGACCTGAACCACGCGCAGAACATCAAGAGCGCCAAGCGCATGGTCGAGCGTCAGCGTCCCCAGGTGTGGGATGTCCTCGAAGAGGTCATCTCCGAGCACCCGGTGCTGCTGAACCGCGCACCAACGCTGCACCGCCTCGGTATCCAGGCCTTCGAGCCGCAGCTGGTGGAGGGCAAGGCCATCCAGCTGCACCCGCTGGTCTGCGAGGCGTTCAACGCCGACTTCGACGGCGACCAGATGGCCGTGCACCTTCCGCTGTCGGCGGAGGCGCAGGCCGAGGCCCGCATCCTGATGCTGTCCTCGAACAACATCCTGTCGCCCGCGTCGGGCCGCCCGCTGGCCATGCCGCGTCTGGACATGGTGACCGGTCTGTTCTTCCTGACCACCGAGATCGACGGTGACACGGGTGAGGGCGCCGCGGCAGCCAAGGATCAGGCGGAGACCGGCGTGTACAGCTCGCCGGCCGAGGCCCAGATGGCGGTGGACCGTGGCGCGCTCAGCGTGCGGGCCAAGATCAAGATCCGGCTGACGTCACAGCGTCCGCCGGCCGAGGTCGAGGCCGAGCAGTTCCCGGACGGCTGGAAGATGGGCGACGCCTGGTTGGCCGAGACCACCCTGGGCCGTGTCCTGTTCAACGAGCTGCTGCCGCGGGGCTACCCGTTCGTCAACAAGCAGATGCACAAGAAGGTCCAGGCGTCGATCATCAACGATCTCGCCGAGCGCTACCCGATGATCGTGGTCGCGCAGACCGTCGACAAGCTCAAGGACGCCGGCTTCTACTGGGCCACCCGTTCGGGTGTCACCATCGCCATGTCCGACGTGCTGGTGCCGCCGCAGAAGCAGGAGATCCTCGAGCGCTACGAGGCGGAAGCCGACGGCATCGAGAAGCAGTACCAGCGCGGCAAGCTCAACCGTGACGAGCGCAACGAAGCACTGGTCAAGATCTGGCAGGACGCGACCGAAGAGGTCGGTCAGGCGCTGAAGTCGCACTACCCGAAGGACAACCCGATCATCACGATCGTGGAGTCGGGTGCCACGGGTAACTTCACCCAGACGCGGACGCTGGCCGGCATGAAGGGTCTGGTGACAAACCCGAAGGGTGAGTTCATCCCGCGCCCGATCAAGTCCTCGTTCCGTGAGGGCCTGACGGTGCTGGAGTACTTCATCAACACCCACGGCGCCCGTAAGGGTCTGGCGGATACGGCGCTTCGTACCGCGGACTCGGGTTACCTGACCCGTCGTCTGGTCGACGTGTCGCAGGACGTCATCGTGCGCGAGACCGACTGTGAGACCGAGCGTGGCATCAACGTCACCTTGGCCGAGCTTCAGGCCGACGGACCGCTGCTGCGTGATCAGCACATCGAGACGTCCGCCTACGCGCGGACGCTGGCCACCGACGCGGTCGATGCCAACGGCACCGTGATCGTCGAGCGTGGACACGATCTCGGTGATCCGGCGATCGACGCTCTGCTGGCCGCAGGCATCACCGAGGTGAAGGTCCGCTCCGTGCTGACCTGCGCCACGGGCACCGGCGTGTGCGCCATGTGCTACGGCCGTTCGATGGCGACCGGCAAGCTGGTCGACATCGGCGAGGCGGTCGGCATCGTGGCCGCGCAGTCCATCGGCGAGCCCGGCACGCAGCTGACCATGCGTACCTTCCACCAGGGTGGTGTCACCGGTGGCGCCGACATCGTCGGTGGTCTGCCCCGTGTGCAGGAACTGTTCGAGGCCCGTATCCCACGGAACCGTGCCCCGATCGCCGACGTCTCAGGGCGTATTCGCCTCGAGGAGAGCGAGAAGTTCTACAAGATCACCATCGTTCCCGATGACGGGGGCGAAGAGGTCGTGTACGACAAGCTCTCGCGTCGTCAGCGGCTGAAGGTGTTCAAGCACGACGACGGCTCCGAGCGTCTGCTGACCGACGGCGACCACGTCGAGGTCGGGCAGCAGCTGCTGGAAGGCTCCGCCGACCCGCACGAGGTGCTCCGCGTCCAGGGCCCCCGCGAGGTGCAGATCCACCTCGTCAAGGAGGTCCAGGAGGTGTACCGCGCGCAGGGTGTGTCGATCCACGACAAGCACATCGAGGTCATCGTCCGGCAGATGCTGCGTCGCGTCACGATCATCGATTCGGGTGCGACGGAGTTCCTGCCCGGCTCGCTGACCGAGCGCGGCGAGTTCGAGACCGAGAACCGTCGGGTGGTCGCCGAGGGCGCCGAGCCCGCGGCGGGTCGCCCGGTGCTGATGGGTATCACGAAGGCATCGCTGGCCACGGACTCGTGGCTGTCGGCGGCGTCGTTCCAGGAGACCACTCGCGTGCTGACCGATGCGGCGATCAACTGCCGCAGCGACAAGCTGCAGGGTCTGAAGGAGAACGTGATCATCGGCAAGCTGATCCCGGCCGGTACCGGCATCAACCGGTACCGCAACATCCAGGTGCAGCCGACCGAAGAGGCCCGTGCTGCGGCGTACACGATCCCGTCCTACGAGGATCAGTACTACAGCCCGGACTTCGGCCAGGCGACCGGCCCCGCGGTGCCGCTGGACGATTACGGTTACAGCGACTACCGGTAGGCAGTAGCAACGGAAAGGCCCCCACTCCCGCTTTCGGGAGGTGGGGGCTTTTTCGTTGGGCTGATTCGCGGGCCGAATCCGTAGACACTCGACGGCATGCGGACGACGTCGCGCGGGTTCGGTATCCACTACACCGTGGACGGCGCGGGTCCGCCGCTTATGCTGCTCGGGGGAACGATGCTGGCGGCGCGGCACTGGGCCGATCTGGGCTATGTCGACGCGCTGGCTCGCGACTGGAAAGTCGTCAACGTCGACCCGCTCGGGCACGGCGACAGCGACCGGCCCCATGACGCCGACTGCTACACCGCCGAGGGGGTGACGGCGGATCTGGTCGCCGTTCTCGACGCCGAACATATCGAGCGGGCGACGATCTGGGGCTACTCACGGGGCGGCTGGCTCGCCTGCGGACTGGCCGGTCGGCACCCGGAGCGCGCCGCGCACCTTGTGGTGGGCGGCTATGCCATGCACGCACATGACGCGGAGGCCGCCCGGATGCTGATTCCGCTCGCCGGCTTTCTCCGCGCGGGCGACTGGGCGGCCGTATGGCGGGCATTCGGTGTGTCCGACAAAGCGTTTCGCAAGATGATCGAGGACACGAACGACCCTCTGGCGGTGGCGGCGGCCATCGAGGGCTCCCTGCGTCCCACCCGCTTCGTAGACCCGGCGTCGATCAGCTGCGCGGCGACCTACTACGCCGGATCGCGCGACTGGATCATGCCGCACGTGCGGGCGGACGTCGAGGCGTTGGAGCAAGTCGGTGCGACGCTCGACGTCATCGCGGGCGGAACTCACCTCGGCACCTATTTCGGCGAGGTGCGCCCGGTGCTCGCTGCGGTGACCGCGCGGTTGAGCGACCGCGGTTAGCAAACGTCGTCGCCATCGGTCTCCGCGATCGACGCAGATGGTTGCATAGGCAACCATCTGCGTGAAGGGTCCCCCGGCGTGTCGTGGTGATCGCCCGGAATCGGGCCGATCAGCAATGCCGTTGCGAGTATCGTCGCGGTCATGTTGACCACGCTGGCAGCGCATGAGGTGGAGCGTCGGGAGTTCTGGCATCAGCTCTGCCCCCACATGTCGATCGACGGAGGCGGCCGCGCGGTGCCGGCGTCGGTCGGCGATACGGGTCTGCTCATGTCAGACCTGAAACGGGAGGGCTACATCCAGGTCCCCGACGCGTTCGCCGAGCACGCCACCGCGCCGATCCGGGACGCCGTCACGACGCTCACCCAGCGCGGGATCCCGCTGCCGTTCGCCTTCGTCTACGACGAGTTGTGGCTCGCCTTCCAGGGCCTGTCGACGTTCCTGTCGACGGTGCTGGGCGAGGGGTATCGCGCGCTGCCCGACTTCTGGGTCTGGTACGTGCCGCCGAACGAGAATGCGTGCGGATGGGGCCCGCACCGCGACCGTGTGCAAACGACGCTGGACCACGACAACTCACCGCACACGCTGACGGTCTGGCTGCCGTTCACCGATGCGACGCCGCTCAATGGATGCATGTATGTGCTTCCAGCGCACCATGATCCACGCTTCGTCGAGCGGCGCTGGGACGGTGACGGCAACAACGTCGTGCAGAATCCACAGGACATCCGCGCCCTGCCTGCCACCGCGGGCAGCCTGCTCGCGTGGAATCAGGCGGTCCTGCACTGGGGCAGCCGGGGCAGCAGGCTGGGAAAGGCCGCCCGGATCAGCGCCGCATTCGAGTTCCAGCGGGGCGACAAGGCACCGTTCAACAGTCCACTGCTCGACCCGGGCCGACTGCCGTCGTTCACTGAACGCCTCGGACTGATCGGCAAGCAGGTGCTGCAGTACCGCCACATGTACCCGCTCAGCGACGACGTCGCGGCGGTCGCGACGACGCTGTTCGACGCCTACATGCCGCGCACGACGGTCTCGATCCGGGGCTGACCCGGGCTGTCACAAGGCGCCTCTAGACTCGGCGTCGTGCTCATTGGTTCGCATGTCCACGGAGACGATCCCCTGGCGGCGGCGCAGGCCGACGGTGCCGACGTCGTCCAGTTCTTCCTCGGTAACCCGCAGAGCTGGAAGAAACCCCCGCCCCGCGACGACGCCGACGTGCTCAAGGCGTCGCCGGTGCCCATTTATGTGCACGCGCCGTACCTGATCAACGTCGCGTCGGCCAACAACCGGGTGCGCATCCCGTCTCGAAAGATCCTGCAGGACACTTGCGATGCGGCGGCGGAGATCAACGCGACGGCGGTCATCGTGCACGGCGGGCACGCCGACGACAATGACATGGACGCCGGCTTCGAGCGGTGGGTGAAGGCGCTGGCCAGCCTCAAGACCGACGTGCCCGTCTATCTGGAGAACACCGCCGGCGGCGACCATGCGATGGCCCGCCACTTCGACACCATCGCCCGACTGTGGGACCACATCGGCGACACGGGCATCGGGTTCTGTCTGGACACCTGCCATGCGTGGGCGGCCGGCGAGGCGCTGATCGACTCTGTGGAGCGGATCAAGGGCATCACCGGACGCATCGACCTGGTGCACTGCAACGACTCCCGTGACGCCGCGGGTTCCGGCGCGGACCGGCATGCCAACTTCGGCACCGGCCAGATCGATCCGCAGCTGCTGGTCGCTGTGGTCGAGGCTGCCGGTGCTCCGGTGATCTGCGAAACCTCGGACGAGGGCCGCAAGGACGACATCGCGTTTCTGCGCGAGCACCTCGGCTGAAATCTGACGGCTCGCCGCTGAACGGCGGCTGAACGGCGGACGGCCCCGCGGTTAATTAGGCTGACGCCGAGATTCAGCCCGTTCTCGCGTCGAAAGGCCTTTGTGTCCGCGATCGACCAGCAGTCGACAAGCTTGGCGCCGGCCGCTGCTGTGCGAAACGCCGCATCGCGTACTCGCCGGCTGCGGTTCGTACGGTGGACTGCCGTCACGGTCTGGGCCGTCGTCGTCATCTGGCGCACCGTGACCGAGGGCTTCGCCTTCAACCGTGAGCTGTTGTTGCTCTACATCTGCACCGGGCTGATCGCCGCAAGCATCGGTCAGGGCAGACGCGTGTTCTACGTCGTCCGGGACTGGCTGCCGTTCGCGCTGGTGCTGATCGCCTACGACTTCAGCAGGGGAGCGGCCCTGCTGGTCGGGACACCGACGCTGTGGCAGTGGCAGGCCGATGCGGACCGCGCGATGTTCTTCGGGACGATGCCGACAGTGTGGCTGCAGGAGCAGCTCAAGCTGCCCCACCCGCCCTGGTGGGAGGTGGTGATCAGCAGCGTCTACATGTCGTTCTTCATCCTCCCGTACGTGATTGCCGGAGTGCTGTGGCTGCGTAACCGTGACGAGTGGAAGTCCTTCGTGCGGCTGTTCGTCGGGCTGTCGTTCACCGCGCTGGTGATCTATGCGCTGGTGCCTGCCGCGCCGCCGTGGGCGGCCGCGCGGTGCACGCCTGCCGACGTCGAGGGCGGACCGTCGGATCCCGGGTGCATGTTCAGGTCGGCGCGCGGCGTCCCCGACGGCGGCGTCCTGGGTGCCATGCAGAGCGCCCAGCCCGGTGCCAACGACTGGATCGAGCGCATCGTCGGTCGCGGGTGGGGCAAGCTCAACCTGCACAGCGCCAGTTCACTGATCGACCAGGGGCAGGCGAGCGTGAACCTGGTGGCGGCGATCCCGTCGCTGCACGCGGGCTTGTCGATGGCGATCGCGGTGTTCCTCTGGACCAGGGTGAGCACCTGGTGGCGGCCCGTGCTGGTGGCCTATCCGCTGATCATGGGGTTCACCCTGGTCTATACGGCCGAGCATTACGTCATCGACCTGCTGCTGGGGTGGGCGCTGGCAGCGGTGGTGATCGTCGTGCTGCGGCAGTTCGAGCGCCGTCAGGCGGCCAAGATCCGCGAATAGCTCTGCTGCGCACCGTTTTCGAGCGATGAACGCTTCTCGAGCAGCATCACGCAGTGCATCGCGAGGTCGAACGAGCCGTAGCAGTGATGGGCGATCAGCGCGAGGTGCTTGAGTTGCTCGTCGGTGAGCGAGTCCGGTCGGGAGAAGTCGCGGACGTAGACCATGTCGGCCTCGAGAAGCTGGTTGAGTGCCCAGCGCGGGTCGTCGTTGACCACATACGGCGCGATCGGCCACTTTTTGATCGCGGCGAAGCAGTGCGGGATGAAGCCCTGGCTGCGTAGCTCCAGGTCGACGTCACCGAGGCTCGGCTGATCGCGGTACAACGTGACGAAGGAGACCTCGGTCTGGATCGCCACTGTGTCGGCGAGCTTCGCCCGGCCATGCTGGAATACGGCCAGCTCGCCGCCCTGGATGTCGATCTTCAGATAGTCGATGTGCTCGATAGCCGCGATGTCGTCCAGCTTCTGCGTGGCCAACGGCACCCGGTCGATCACCTCGCCGTAGGGCTCCAGTACCTCGAACAGGCTCAGCGTGTGCGGATCCGGGTCGTAGAGGCTGGTCATGCCCGACCCGCGGCAGATGTTGAGGGTGTGTTCGGCGCCGTCGCCGACCGCATGGGGGAGATAGCGTTCGTGCGGCCCCTTGCCGGCCTGCAGCGCCCGTAGCGCGTCGGCCTGCGGCTCGAAGCCGGTGACCCGGCACAGGCCAGACGCCAGCATCGGACGGTAGGGCGGCTCCCCGTCGATGGGATTGGCGCCGATGTCGACAACGTCGGTCAGGCGCTGTGGCGCCAGCAGATCTCTCAAAGCAGTGGTCATAAGGGTCGCCCTCACGCGATCGTTTCGCACGTCGGCACAAGCGAAACGTATGTACCGTTCGTGCGGAGGAGGTTCCGGAGAACTCATTGGTCAGCCCGGCGTCCCTGCCGTTAGCTGGACCGATGGCCCGTTTCGTTTTTTGGCTGATCAGACATGACTTGGTGGCACCGAGGCAACCCTCCGACTCTTCTGTGCCTGTTTGCTGGAGTCTGAATTTTCGAGTGGATCACCGCTATGGCCCGCATTCCGGACTGTGTTGACTGCCTGCGCATCTCGGTGCCGTCGCCGGGTGCGTGTCCACGGGGGGCGTCGCCCCTGCGGCGATGTGCGGGACGCGCAGTACATGCGCCGGGCGCAACGCACATGAAATTTGCTCCCGATAAGTGCAACCGCCGCCGGGACTTTTCACGCCGGCGTGGTGCCATTCCCGGCCGCGAAACTCGGTCACAACAGGGCCCTCGCGCTGCCGACCTGCCCGGATGACGGCCTCCTGTGCGGATTGAGCAAACTTCTGGCGAACGCAAAATTTGCGATAGCACAGAGTCGATGGGGATAGCTACTTGAGAACGCAAAAGGCCGCGAATTTAACCTGGCGAAAACCTTCGAGCAGGTAAAACCGGGTGCTAATTTCCGTCCGTCTGCGCCATGCAGGCTCCGATCGGGTTCTCAGTAGGGGGTTTAAGGCCTTGTCCAATCGACGTAAGCAAAAGTCTGGCGGTACCAAGAGTGTGGTCCGCCCAGTAATCACCACCGGCCTCGCAGGTGCGGGAATGGTGGCCGCAGGAATGATGTTCCTCGCGCCTCCGGGGGGGCCGGGACCCGTGACCGCCGCCATTCAACTGACGTCGACGGGCTCGGACGCGACCGAGCCGTGGTACACGGTCAGCTTCGGCGGCTCCGGCAGTCCGGCGCCCAACAACCTGGTTGCCGGGATCGTCGATCTCAGCGGCACCTCGTGCGGCCTGATCTGTAACGGAGCAGCCGGTACCGGCCAGAACGGCGGCATCCTCTTCGGTAACGGCGGCAGCGGCTGGAACAGTGACGTCGCCGGCGTGGCCGGTGGAAACGGTGGAAACGGCGGCCTGTTCGGCGGCAACGGTGGCGACGGCGGCAACGGCGGATTCGGCGCCAATGGCGGCAACGGCGGCAACGCCGGTAGCTTCGCGCTGTTCGGACGCGGCGGCAACGGCGGTAACGGCGGTGACGGCGTCACCGGTGCGACCGGCGCGGTCGGCCCGTCCGGCAATGCGGGCGTCGTCGGCCTGGCCGGCGCGACGGCCGGTAGCAACGGCGCCAACGGCGACGACGCCACCGAAGTGGGCAAGGCCGGAAAGGCCGGCGGCTACGGAGACGCAGGTAAGGCCGGCGGGTTCGGCACCACCGGTACCGCGGGTGGAGCAGGCACCGCCGGCACAACGGGTGCCGCAGGTGCGGCAGGTGCAGCAGGCACCGCAGGCGCTGCGGGCTCGGCCGGAAACGTGGGTGCGACGGGTAGCGCCGGCGGAACCGGAGCAGGTGGAACCGGCGCCGCGGGCGGAACCGGCGGAACCGGCGACACCGGCGGAACCGGCGTGGCCGGAGACGTCGGCGGTACCGGTGGAGTCGGCGGGGCAGGCCTTGCCGGCGGCACGGGTGGTGTCGGCGTCACCGGAGGTGTCGGCGGGACCGGCCAAGCCGGTGGTGTCGGCGGCCAGGGCGCGAAGGGTGGCACGGGCGGAGCAGGCACAGCCGGCTCGGCGGGTGGCACCGGTGGTGTCGGCGGTGACGCACCCCAGGTGATGGGCGGAGCCGGCAGTGTCGGCGGCAAGGGCGGCAACGGCGGCAACGGCGGCAGCGGCGGCCTGTTCGGTAAGGGCGGCAACGCAGGCAACGCCGGCAACGGTGGCACCGGCGGTGCGGGCGGCGCAGGTGGCACGGGCGGCACCGGCGGCACGGGCGGCACGGGTGCCACCGGCGGCAAGGGTGGCGTCGGCGGCGCAGGCGCCACGGGCGGCACGGGTGGCACCGGTGGCACCGGTGGAACCGGCGGCACGGGTGGTACCGGTGGAACCGGCGGCACGGGTGGAACCGGCGGTGCCGGTGGCATCGGCGGCAAGGGCGGCACGGGCGGTACCGGTGGAACCGGTGGAACTGGCGGCACGGGTGGAACCGGCGGCGCTGGCGGCACCGGCGCCGGCGGCACCGGCTTCGGCGGTCAGGGCGGCCTTGGTGGCGTCGGCGGCACCGGTGGAACCGGCGGCACGGGCGGCACGGGTGGAACCGGCGGTGCCGGTGGCACGGGTGGAACCGGCGGCGCAGGTGGCCAGGGCGGCACGGGCGGCACGGGCGGCACGGGCGGCACGGGTGGAACCGGCGGTGCCGGCGGCCTCGGCGGTGACGGTGGCGCCGGTGGCGCCGGCGGTACCGGCGGCAACGGTGGCGCAGGCGGCAAGGGCGGTCTGGGCGGCAGCACCGGTGGTGCGGGCGGCCAGGCCGGTACAGCCGGAACGGCAGGCAAGGGCGGCCTCTTCGGTGGCTCCGGTCTTGCCGGTAAGGGCGGCGTGACCGGCGCGACCGGTGCGAGCGGTGCTGCAGGTGCCACGGGCGCGACGGGCGCACAGGGCGCCTCGGGTGCTCCCGGCATCACGGGAGCGACGGGCTCCAGCGGTGCCACGGGTGCGACCGGGGCAACCGGATCGGCCGGCAGCGCCGGTTCTGCCGGCACGGAAGGCGCGACCGGCGCGGCGGGCTCGACCGGTGCTACCGGTGGCAAGGGCGGAGCCGGCAGCGCTGGCGCATCCGGCAAGGCCGGCAGCGGCGGCACCGTCGGTACGCCCGGCACGTCCGACGGCAAGGGTGGCGCCGGCGGCGCCGGTGGCAAGGGCGGTGACGGCGGTTCCGGTGGTGCCGGCGGCTCGTCCGGTGGATCCGGCTCCGGTGGTTCCGGCGGCTCGGGCGGCTCGGGCGGCGGCGGCGGTGCCGGCGGCGGCGGCGGCGCGGGCGGCTCCGGCGGCTCCGGTGGTGCTGCAGGTTAGTCCGACAACCGATCGGGTAGGCCCCCCTCCTACGGGAGGGGGGCCTTCCCCTTTTGTCGCGCAACCCCAGAGGCGCGCTACGTGGGACGGGACGAAACGCGGTCAGAGACAGATGGTTTGATTGCCGTGGCGGATCACGCGGTCTTCGCAGTGCCATAACACCGCTCGCGACAGCACGGCTCGTTCCACGTCGGCGCCGAGGCGGACGAGGTCGTCGACGCTGTGTCGATGGTCGACGCGGACCACATCCTGTTCGATGATCGGACCCTCATCCAGGTCATCGGTGACGTAGTGGGCAGTCGCACCAACCAGTTTCACTCCGCGTTCTCTCGCCCGCCGGTATGGCGACGCACCGATGAACGCGGGCAGGAAGGAGTGATGGATGTTGATCAGCGGACAACCGACCTGCCCGATGAAGCCCGGTGTCAGGATCTGCATGTAGCGGGCAAGAACCACCAGATCGACGTTTCCCTGTAGCAGGTCGAGTTGGCGCCGCTCCGCCTCGTCGCGGATGTCCTTGCGGGCAGGCACGTGAATGAAGGGAACGCCGAACGGTCGGACCGCATCCGCGAGGTCGGGATGGTTGGCGACCACCATCACGACGGACATGTCCAGTTCCCCACGCCGGTTGCGCCACAACAGGTCGAGGAGGCAATGGTCTTCCTTGGACGCCATGATGGCCACGCGTTTGGGCTTGGCGGCCTCGGTGAGGCGGAAATCCATGTCGAACGGCTCGGCCACTCGTTCCGAGAAGTCGCGCTCCAACGCATCGCGGGCAGCAGTCAACCCTGGGAGATGGAAGATGGTGCGCTGCATGAACGTTCCGCCGGTGCGTTCCGTGGAGTGCTGATCCAGCGAGATGATGTTGGCGCCGGTGTCGGCGAGAAATGTGCTCACCGCGGCGACGAGTCCGGGCCGATCTGCACAGCGCAGCAGGAGCCGGCCGATGTCTCTCGCCCCGTGCAGGTCAGCGCCGGTGTGTTCGGGCATCAGTTCAGCCCTGCAGGACGCACAGAACTTCGTCGAGTGTCGCTGTGTGCAAACTGGTTTCGTCCCCACTCCAGCGGGAGCAGTCGAACATGGCCGGGCCGCTCGCCGCGGAGTCGGTCAGCGTATAGCGGCCGGTACCGTCGCCTCGGCGGGCCGAATGCCGCGGCGCCACCGCACCGCTCAACTTGTCGGCGTCGGTGTAGTTGACCCCCACCTGATAGATGCCGGGCTCGGCCTCGAGAATCGCCGTGAGCCGGCCGACGTAGTCGTCGGCCCCGAAAAGCTGCCACCCCATACCCAGATGCCACCAGAAGCGGGTACCGACCGCCCCGCGAATCTGAGTCGGGTTCACTCCGGGCGGAGCGGGCTGGACCTCGACGAACGGATAGGCCTCGGTCAAGGCGGTCCTGTCCTCCGGCCACATGCCGATGTCGAGGATCAGCACGCGTTGTATCCGGTCAACGTCAGAGCAGCTGTACAACAGCGAATTCAGCGTGCGCTCGGTCACCCCGCGGTCGGGGCCGGCGACCACGGTGACGGTGACATCGCCGTCGGGTCGGCCGATGGTCCGTGGTCCGGGATAAGCGGATGCCTCCTCCAGCAGCGCCGGGACGCAGACGTCCCGGTTGCCTGCGATGCGTTGCCGATCGTCCTCAGGGATGTCGTCGCGGCGCAGCAGCTGTCGGCAGAGCCGAAACGACTCGTCCAACCTGCCGATCCACGACGCGCAGACCGCCTGCTCGTCCAGTGCACGCCAGGTGTATACCTCGGCGTTGACGAAGAGCACATCCTGGTCCGGCAACGGTATTGCGGCGGCGCGCTCGGCGAAGAAGTAGCCGAGCAGGTAACGCTGTTCTTCGCGGTAGTGGCGCGCGATCGCGTACAGCGCCTCTGCGCGAGTGGGCCGGTGCTCCCAGGCCCGCAGATAGGCATCCTGAACCACCGGCCACGTCTCACCGAGTTCGTGCAGCGTGTTCGCGACGCGCAGCAACGAGTAGTAGACCTCTTCGTCGAAGCCGCCCATGTCGGCGCGCCGCGCGTACCACGTATGCGCATTCGCGAAATCGCGGTAGTCGAAGTAGCTCTGGGCGAGATAGAACACCGACCGTGGATCGTCGGGATTGCGGCGGACCTCGGCCAGCAGGATCTCCGCGTCACGCGCGTACTTCTGCGGATCGAGATTGCGCCCGCCGAGACGCCTGGACTCTATGTAGTAGTCACCGTCGAGGCGGTCCTCGACATACGGTCGGTCGCAGTCGGCGTACTCGTGCAGAACACCGATGTACCGCCATGGCAGACCGCTGCGGAAGAGTTGCCGTCGCCAGTACGAGACGTCGGGCCCGTAGTGCAGCTGGTAGACATCTGCGGTCAGGCCGCTGAAATCCGGTGTGCCGACCAACAAATCGTCGGCATCCATGACCCAGATGTAGTCACCGTGCCCGCGTGCGAGAGCGAGTGCCTCGGAACGGTTGTGCCCGAAGTCCCGCCATGGGCGCTCGTGCAGTTCTCCGGGGATGCCCAGGGCCGCCATATGGTTGCGGATCTTGTCCTGGGTGCCGTCGTCGGATCCGGTGTCGACGATCACCCAGGAACTGATGAATGGGGCGACCGAGTCGAGCACCTCGTGGACCACATGTGCCTCGTTGCGCACGATCATGTTCAGGCAGATCGTGGGCGCCGTCGCAGACACTGTCGGCTATCCCGTCTTCTGGTAAACCAGCCAGCGCATTTCGACGGGTGACTGTTCGCGGGGGACGTCGAAGATGTCCTGGCCGCTGACCCACTCGGGGTACCACCCCGTCGGCGGCCAGTGACCGGCGGGAAGATTGGCCTTCTCGTACTCGTACACCGAGTCGTTGGTCTGCAGGCGAAGCGGCAGCCCCGCCGAGGCGGTATCGATCTCCTCGCCGGTGAAGATCCCCGAGTACACCTGCTGTGCCAGTTCGCGAGCCGCCTGGGCGAGCTGGTTCACGGCGTCGTCGGACATGTACCCGGGACGGGGCATGAAGACGTTGAACACCAGGCGCCCTCCCGGCGCCAGACAGGTGGCCGCCAGTTCGAACACGGCGCGCAGCTGCCTGGTATCCCGGAAGTCCGGACTGACCTCGGACAGGATGATCAGCTGGTAGTCCTTCTGCAGGTCATCCAGTGTCTCGAAGATGTCGCGGTCGATCACCTGGACGTTCAGCAGCAGTTTGTAGGCTTCGGCCTGCAGGATCTCGGCGAACTTCGGCGTCAGCTCGACGGCGTCTACCGGATGCCCTCTGCGGGCGAGCGCCAGCGCGTTGCGGCCGGTGCCTGCGCCGATGTCCAGCACCCGTGCCGTGGTGGGGTTTGCGATCTCGGCTGCGAGCGCGCTCACCCTGGCATCGGGATTGCTCCCGAACAACGGGGGTTTGCGGGTGGCGACCCAGTTGTCGTAGGTGTCGGCGAGCGACGTCGCCTCCGGCCGGATGTGGTAGTTCAGCACCGTCCCGATCGGGGCGTCATAAGAAATGACGATGTTCGACCGATTCGATTCCGAGAACGCGATGGCCAATTCTTTTGCGAGCAAAGACCTCAAGTGGTCGACTTCGTCGGCGGAGAATTTGCGTCCGAGCGCAGAGAAAATTTTATTGCATAGGGAAACATATTCCTCGAGCATTCCGGGCACGGCCGGCAAGGTGACCTGCCCGGTCGACACACCCCGGCGAAGCAGTCGGCGCGCCATCGCCTCTCGCATGTACGACGTATCTATCGACATCACCACACCCCTAGAAAATTCCGGACTCCCCGACGGCCGACAATACACAAAGAATCTCTTGCGAAGGAACAAAACTCGAGGTGACGGTCGGGTCGCGATCTGTCGCCATTTCGAACATCACGACATATTGCGCAGTCGAATGGTCTTACCATCGCGTCGTGGCTGACTCCAGAAAAGACGCAACTGACGCGCGTGACGAACTTCGGGTGTCGAGAGTGCCCCAGAAAGTCTCGCGCCAGAGCTCACCGCTCGCCCCGATCGCCTTGGTGGTGGCGCTGATCGCGGTCGGAGTGGCGGTGTGGGCGTTGATGAGCGTCCCAGAGCAAATGTCGGCCTCGTCTGACGGCACGCCGCTGACGGGCGATGCCAAGGACCGCGTCTGCACGGCCGGGCACGTCGTCGCCATGGCCGTGCAGCTTCAGACCAACGCCAACATCGGCACGGAACCGGCCGCGGTGGAAGCCGTCGCTGCCAACGCGCGGTTGGCGATGCTGGGGGGCGGCGACTACCTGCTCAGTCAGATCGGCACCGACACCCCCACCGACCTTGCCGACGCCGCGCGATCGTTCGGAAACACCCTGCAGCAGCTCGGGGTGAACGCCCTTGCCGGCGTGACGAACCAGGACGAACTCCAAGCCGGCCGTTACCGCGCCGCCGAGGAGGGCCGCAACAAACTCGCCCAGCTCTGCGGCGGCCGGTAGACGTATTACACTTCTTGTGCGATTGTAGAACTTCTGTAACAGTGGGTGTATGCGAGACACCCACGTCGTCATCAATCAGGTTCCGCCGCTGGAGGATTACAACCCGGCCGCCTCGCCGGTCCTGACCGAGGCGCTGATCCGGGAGGGCGGCGACTGGGGCGTCGACGAGGTCGCCGAGCTGGGTGCGCTCGCCGGCGGCACCGCCGCCCAGCGGTGGGGCGAGCTGGCCGACCGCAACCGGCCGGTGTTGCACACCCACGACCGTTACGGTCACCGCGTCGACGAGGTCGAGTACGACCCCGCCTACCACGAGCTGATGACGGTGGCGGTCGGCCACGGCCTGCACGCCGCGCCGTGGGCCGACGACCGTGCGGGCGCCCACGTGGTCCGCGCCGCCAAGACGTCGGTGTGGACCCCGGAACCGGGTCACATCTGCCCGATCTCGATGACGTACGCCGTGGTGCCGGCTCTGCGGCACAACCCGGAGCTCGCGGCGATCTACGAGCCGCTGCTGACCAGCCGCGCCTACGACCCGGAACTCACGCTCCCCACCGCCAAAGCGGGCATCACCGCGGGCATGTCGATGACCGAGAAGCAGGGCGGATCCGACGTCCGCGCCGGCACCACCGAGGCCACGCCGAACGGCGACGGGACGTACTCACTTCGGGGTCACAAGTGGTTCACCTCGGCGCCGATGTGCGATGTGTTCCTGGTCCTCGCGCAGGCGCCCGGCGGCCTGAGCTGCTTCTTCCTTCCGCGAATCCTTCCTGACGGCACCCGCAACCGGATGTTCCTGCAGCGTCTCAAGGACAAGCTGGGCAACCACGCCAACGCCTCCAGCGAGGTGGAATACGACGGTGCGACGGCTTGGCTGGTCGGCGAAGAAGGGCGCGGGGTGCCGACGATCATCGAGATGGTCAACCTCACCCGCCTCGACTGCACGCTGGGCAGCGCGACGAGCATGCGGAACGGGCTGATGCGCGCCACTCACCACGCGCAGCACCGGAAGGCGTTCGGCGCCTACCTGATCGACCAGCCGCTGATGCGCAACGTGCTCGCCGACCTCGCGGTCGAGGCCGAAGCCGCCACCATGCTGGCGATGCGGATGGCCGGCGCCACCGACCGTGCCACCCGCGGTGACGAACGCGAAACCCTGGTGCGCAGAATCGGTTTGGCAGCGGCGAAGTACTGGGTGTGTAAGCGCGCCACCCCGCACGCCGCCGAGGCCATGGAATGCCTCGGCGGCAACGGCTACGTCGAGGACTTCGGGATGGCGCGGCTGTACCGGGAGGCTCCGCTGATGGGGATCTGGGAGGGCTCGGGCAACGTGAGTGCGCTGGACACGTTGCGCGCCATGGCGACTCGTCCCGAATGCATCGAGGTGCTGTTCGACGAACTCGCCGAGACCGACGGCCACGATCCGCGCCTGGATGCCCATGTGGCGCGCCTGCGGCCCGAGCTCGGTGATCTGGAGACCATCCAGTACCGGGCCCGCCAGGTCGCGGAGGACATCTCGCTGGCACTGCAGGGCTCGCTGCTGGTCCGGCACGGCCACCCCGCGGTCGCCGAGGCGTTTCTGGCCAGCAGGCTCGGCGGGCAGTGGGGTGGCGCCTTCGGCACATTGCCGACAGGGCTGGACCTCGCCCCGATCCTCGAGCGCGCGATGGTCAAAGCCTGATGACACACGCCATCAGGCCTGTCGACTTCGACAACCTGAAGACGATGACCTACGAGGTCACCGATCGCGTCGCGCGGATCACGTTCAACCGCCCGGACAAGGGCAACGCGATCGTCGCCGACACCCCGCTGGAGCTCTCGGCGCTCGTGGAACGCGCCGACCTCGACCCGAACGTGCACGTGATCCTGGTATCCGGTCGCGGCCACGGCTTTTGCGCGGGCTTCGACCTGTCGGCCTACGCCGAGGGTTCGTCGTCGGCAGGTGGCGGCAGCCCGTACCGCGACACCGTGCTGTCCGGCAAGACCCAGGCGGTGAACCATCTGCCCGATCAGCCGTGGGACCCGATGATCGACTACCAGATGATGAGTCGCTTCGTGCGCGGTTTTTCCAGCCTGATGCGCTGCGACAAGCCGACGGTGGTGAAGATCCATGGGTACTGCGTGGCGGGCGGCACTGACATCGCACTGCACGCCGACCAGGTGATCGCCGCAGCCGACGCCAAGATCGGCTACCCGCCCACCCGGGTCTGGGGCGTGCCCGCGGCCGGCCTGTGGGCCCACCGGCTCGGCGATCAACGCGCGAAACGTCTTCTGCTGACCGGTGATTGCATCACCGGTGCCCAGGCCGCCGAGTGGGGGCTCGCGGTGGAGGCGCCTGAGCCCGCCGACCTCGACGACCGCACCGAGCGGCTCGTCGAGCGGATCGCCGCCGTCCCCGTCAATCAGCTCATCATGGTCAAGCTCGCGATGAACAGCGTGCTGTACAACCAGGGGGTGGCCAACAGCGCGATGCTCTCCACCGTGTTCGACGGCGTCGCCCGGCACACCCCCGAGGGCCACGCGTTCGTCGAACAGTCGCGTGAGCACGGTTTCCGGGAAGCCGTGCGGCGCCGCGACGAACCGTTCGGCGATCACGGCCGCGCGACCTCCGGGGTGTAGCGATGCCGCGGCCGGTGTTGCGGATGACGGCGCGCTCGGTGGTGCTGAGCGTGCTGCTCGGCGCCCATCCGGCGTGGGCCACCGCGGCGGATCTGATCCGGCTCACGAGCGATTTCGACATCAAAGAGTCGACGGTCCGGGTCGCGCTGACCCGCATGGTCGGCGCGGGTGATCTGGTGCGCTCCGAGGACGGGTACCGGCTCTCGGACCGGTTGTTGGCCCGCCAGCGACGCCAGGACGATGCCATCAACCCGCAGCAGCAGCCGTGGGACGGCACCTGGACGACCGTGGTGATCACCAGCGTCGGCACGGACGCCCGGACCCGGGCGGCGTTGCGGAACTGCTTGCAGGACAAGCGTTTCGCTGAGTTGCGTGAAGGTGTGTGGATGCGGCCCGACAACGTGGTGGTCGACCTCGGTGATGTGTCGGCGCGGATGCGGATCCTGCGTGCGCGCGACGAGCGGCCCGAGGAGTTGGCCGAACGGCTGTGGGACCTGTCGGGCTGGACGGCCACCGGTCGCGAGCTGCTGGCCGGTATGGCCGACGCCGCCGACGTGCCGGAACGGTTCGTCGTCGCGGCGGCGATGGTCAGGCATCTGCTGACCGATCCGGTGCTGCCGGATGCGCTGCTGCCTACCGGCTGGCCGGGTGCGGCGCTGCGCCGCGCCTACAACGACTTCGCCGCCGAACTGGTCGCGCGGCGCGACGGTGTGGAACTGACGGAGGCGAGATGAGCGACGGTGCCGGGGGAGTTCGAGTCGAGAAGAACGGTCCGGTGACGACGGTCATCATGAACCGGCCGCAGGCACGCAACGCCGTGAACGGGCCCGCGGCCATGGAGCTCCACGCCGCCTTCGACGAGTTCGACAACGATGACTCGGCCTCGGTGGCGGTTTTGTGGGGCGACAACGGAACCTTCTGCGCGGGGGCTGATCTCAAGGCGATGGGTACGCCGGAATCGAATCCGGTGCACCGGTCGGGGCCGGGGCCGATGGGCCCGAGCCGGATGACGTTGTCCAAGCCGGTGATCGCCGCGGTGAGCGGGTTCGCCGTCGCCGGCGGGCTCGAGCTGGCCCTGTGGTGCGACCTGCGGGTCGTCGAGCAGGACGCCGTCATGGGCGTCTTCTGCAGGCGGTGGGGTGTGCCGTTGATCGACGGCGGCACCGTGCGGCTGCCCAGGCTGATCGGGCACAGCCGCGCAATGGATCTGATCCTGACCGGGCGCGCGGTGCACGCCGACGAGGCGTATGCGATCGGACTCGCCAACCGCGTGGTCCCGAAGGGCGAGGCCCGCGCACGAGCCGAAGAGCTGGCGGCGGAGCTGGCGGCCCTGCCGCAGCAGTGCCTGCGGTCGGACCGGATGTCGGCGCTCACCCAGTGGGGGATGGGGGAAGCGGAGGCGATGGATGTCGAGTTCGGCAGCCTGTCGCGGGTGGCCGCCGAATCACTGGAGGGCGCGGGCCGGTTCGCGGCGGGGGCCGGGCGTCACGGCGCCAAGGCCTGACCCGTGGCGCTCAGCCCTTGCTGATGGTGTTGTTGCTGCCGGTGTCGTTGATCGTCGGCTCGCCGTCGCGGTAGGTGACGGAGTTGTTCAGGCCGACGACCGACAGCTCGCCGTCCACCCGGTCGAAGGTGATCTTGTTGTCGGCGCCGCCGATGTTGACGTTCGTGCAACTGCCCTTGACGGTCAGGGTGTTGTTGGACCCGCCGACGTTGAGCGCTTTACCGTCCGCGCAGTCGATGTCGGCGGTGGTGCCGAAGGAGCCGTAGTTGATGGTGTTGCCGATCTCGACCTGCGCACCCGAGCTGCCCGCCGTCGCCGTCGGGTTGGTGCCGTCCTCGCTGGTCGATCCGCACGCGGTGAGCCCGGCCGCAACGATGGCCGCGCCCACGACACCGAACAGGCGCCCGTAAGCAGAAGTCATGCCTAGGTGGGTACCCGATTGATCTGGTTGGTCATCCCCAGTTCGCGACCGCGATCCCAGACGATCGGCTCGCCGTTCTTGTAGAAGACCTTCTGGTCATAGCCGTAGACGGTGATGTCGTTGACCACGTTGTCGGCGACGATGAGGTTCGACGACCCCTGCACGGTCACCGCCCAGCAGTTGCCCACGGCGAAAACCTGGTTGCCGGTGCCCATTACGAACAGCGTGGAGTTATTGCAGTCGACGGTCCGGGTGATGCCCTGTCCGGTGATGTGGGTTTCGCCGTCGACGGCGTGCGCCACCGGGTTCACCGAGGCCAGCGCGCCGGCCATCACCATCGCGCTCACAGCAAGCAGACGTCCCAGAGCCGGTGCAGTCACACCGGCAGCCTACGACGTCAATCGCTCATGCTGTCCCGGTTCCCCGAGACGAGTAGCGTGAGCAGCGATGTTCCTGGGCGCGAGTCGTGTCGCACGTTGTCTCGTGGTGGCAGTCACAACGACGGCGACGGCTGCAGGCTGCGCACAGACGGTCACGGGCACCGCGCAGCGCTCCGACGCCGGAGTCCCCGACCCCGGGCGCAACTACGGGTACGTCGACGATCGGTGTGGGCTCCTGGACAACAGCTCCGTCGAGGCGACGCTGGACGCCGACGAGGTGACGCGCCCCTACAGCGGGGCGGTGTGCCAGTACATCCTGTCGCGCGGGTCCGGCGACGGGCTCACGACCATCGATGCGACGTTCTCCTGGTTCGACATGGGCGACCTCGCGCGTGAGCGCGAGCTCGCCACCTCGCGCGGTTCCGTCGTCACCGACGCCGTGGTGGAACGTCACCGCACGTTCTTCGCGCGTCGCGACACCACCGGGGCGGCCTGCTCCGCGACGGCAGCCGCGGGCTCCGGGGTGTTGAGCTGGTGGGTGCAGTATCGCGGTCAGACCAGCGGCGACCCGTGCCTCGACGCCGAAAAGCTGCTCTCGGCGACCCTGCGCTCGGATATGTGACGTGAAGGCGAGATCCGTGGCGCGCATCGGCGCGGCGCTCGCACTCGGCGCGCTCCTGGCCGGGTGCGGCACGCCCGACCGCGACGCCGAGCCGGCGGCCGGCTCCGGTGCGCCCACACCGGGGGAAGGTTTCCGCAGCGTCGACTGCAACGGCGTCAACGACGCCGACGTCGAGAAGGCGGCCGGCGCCGGGCTCTACACCCCGGCGGTGGTCAGCGATGCGGGGTGCTTCTGGCAGGAGAACAGCATGATCGACAACTTCGGTGCGGGCATGGGCATCTCCACGTGGTGGTACCGCGGCAGCGACATGGACACCGAGCGCGAGCTGGAACAGCTGGCGGGCCGCACGCTCACGGAGTTGTCGATCGACGGCAACAAGGGATTCAAGGCCTCCGACGACACCGCATGCAGCATCTACGTCGCCAAGGGTGAAGACGTCATCACATGGTCGATCCAGACGATGAACTCGGCGACGATGCCGGATCTGTGTTCCATCGTGGATCAACTGGCGCAGCTCAGCCAACAGCGGGTGAACTAGAGTTTCTGGCTGTCCCCCAGCCGATCGGGGCGACGGGACGATCAGAGGGGGATGGCGTTATGGCAGTTCGGCCGCCGCGTACGGCCAAGCTGAGCCGCGACGCCATCGTCAACGCCGCACTGACGTTCCTGGACCGCGAGGGCTGGGACGCGCTGACCATCAACGCCCTGGCCAACCAGCTCGGAACCAAGGGGCCGTCGCTGTACAACCACGTGCACAGCCTCGACGACCTGCGCCGCACGGTGCGGATGCGGGTGGTCGGCGACATCATCGAGATGCTCAACACCGTCGGCCAGGGCCGCACACCCGATGATGCGGTGATGGTGATGGCAGCCGCGTACCGCAGCTACGCCCACCACCACCCCGGCAGGTATTCGGCGTTCACCCGGATGCCGCTCGGTGGCGACGACCCGGAGTTCACCCAGGCGACGCATGACGCCGCGGCCCCGGTCATCTCGGTGCTGGCGTCCTACGGGCTGGACGACCAGGCCGGTTTTTTCGCGGCGCTGGAATTCTGGTCGGCGATGCACGGCTTCGTGTTGTTGGAGATGACCGGGGTGATGAGCGGCATCGATACGGACGCCGTGTTCACCGATATGGTGATGCGGCTGGCCGCCGGAATGCGGTCCCGCTAGCCGGCGTCGGCGGGGTCGCAGCGCAGGATTCGCAGGTCAGCGGGTTTTGTCGAGGTATGCCGCCCTGGTATTGTGGACGTTCGTGCCTGGCAGATAAGGCGCTTGCGGTCTTTTGGGTCGTCGGCATGCCTGCACGCCGGGCTAATTCGCATGTCCCGCCCTCGCGGGGTGCCGTGGAATCTGTCACAGATACCGCGGTGGACGCATGCGACACGCCCGGCCGCGGGGTAACCAGCGCGGGCATCACAGCAGTACAGAGAACTTAAGAGAACGACAGCACCAGAGTCGCCAGAGTCACACGACGAGGAAACAGAGAAAGCCGGTACATGCCAACCATCAACCAGCTGGTCCGTAAGGGTCGCCGCGACAAGATCGCCAAGGTGAAGACCGCGGCACTCAAAGGCAGCCCACAGCGCCGCGGCGTGTGCACTCGCGTGTACACCACGACCCCGAAGAAGCCGAACTCGGCGCTTCGCAAGGTCGCTCGCGTGCGCCTGACCAGCGCGGTCGAGGTCACTGCCTACATCCCCGGTGAGGGTCACAACCTGCAGGAGCACTCGATGGTGCTGGTGCGCGGTGGTCGTGTGAAGGACCTCCCGGGTGTGCGCTACAAGATCATCCGCGGATCTCTGGACACGCAGGGCGTGAAGAACCGCAAGCAAGCCCGCAGCCGTTACGGCGCGAAGAAGGAGAAGAGCTGATGCCACGCAAGGGACCCGCACCCAAGCGTCCGTTGGTCAACGATCCGGTCTACGGATCGCAGCTGGTCACCCAGCTGGTCAACAAGGTGCTGCTCGATGGGAAGAAATCGCTGGCAGAACGCATTGTTTATGGTGCGCTCGAGCAGGCTCGCGAGAAGACCGGCACCGACCCGGTCGTGACCCTCAAGCGTGCGATGGACAACGTCAAGCCCGCCCTCGAGGTGCGTAGCCGCCGTGTCGGTGGCGCCACCTACCAGGTCCCGGTCGAGGTGCGCCCCGAGCGTTCCACGACGCTGGCACTGCGCTGGCTGGTCGGATTCTCCAAGCAGCGCCGTGAGAAGACCATGGTCGAGCGCCTCGCGAACGAACTCCTCGACGCGAGCAATGGACTGGGCGCCGCTGTGAAGCGTCGCGAAGATGTCCACAAGATGGCCGAGGCCAACCGCGCCTTCGCGCACTACCGCTGGTGATCGCATGCCCCGCGGTCAGTGACGACGGCGGGGCGAAACAGAACACCCGACAAGCAAGCGAAAGAGTGGGAATTTAGCCGTGGCACAGGACGTGCTGACCGACCTGACGAAGGTCCGCAACATCGGCATCATGGCGCACATCGATGCCGGCAAGACGACAACGACCGAGCGCATCCTCTTCTACACCGGTATCAGCTACAAGATCGGTGAGGTGCACGACGGCGCCGCCACGATGGACTGGATGGAGCAGGAGCAGGAGCGGGGTATCACCATCACCTCGGCTGCCACCACCTGCTTCTGGGACGGCAACCAGATCAACATCATCGACACCCCCGGACACGTCGACTTCACCGTCGAGGTGGAGCGCAGCCTGCGCGTGCTCGATGGTGCCGTGGCCGTGTTCGACGGCAAAGAGGGTGTCGAGCCGCAGTCCGAGCAGGTCTGGCGCCAGGCCGACAAGTACGACGTCCCCCGCATCTGCTTCGTCAACAAGATGGACAAGATCGGCGCGGACTTCTACTTCTCGATCAGGACGATGGAAGAGCGTCTCGGCGCCAACGTCATCCCGATCCAGATCCCGATCGGCTCCGAGGGCGACTTCGAGGGCATCGTCGACCTGGTCGAGATGAAGGCCAAGGTCTGGCGCGGCGAGACCAAGCTGGGCGAGACCTACGAGACCATCGACATCCCTGAGGATCTGCAGGAGAAGGCCGACGAGTACCGCACCAAGCTGCTCGAAGCCGTCGCCGAGACCGATGAGGCGCTGCTCGAGAAGTACTTCGGTGGCGAAGAACTCACCGTCGAGGAGATCAAGGGTGCGCTGCGCAAGCTGACCATCAGCTCGTCGGCCTACCTGGTGCTGTGCGGTTCCGCGTTCAAGAACAAGGGTGTGCAGCCCATGCTCGACGCGGTCATCGACTACCTGCCCTCGCCGCTGGACGTCGAGTCCGTGACCGGACACGTCCCCGGTAAGGAAGACGAGTTGGTCACCCGCAAGCCGTCGACGTCCGAGCCGTTCTCGGCGCTGGCGTTCAAGGTTGCGACGCACCCGTTCTTCGGCAAGCTCACCTACGTCAGGGTGTACTCGGGCAAGGTCGACTCCGGTTCCGCCGTCGTCAATGCGACGAAGGGCAAGAAGGAGCGCCTGGGCAAGCTGTTCCAGATGCACTCCAACAAGGAGAATCCGGTCGAGACGGCGTCCGCCGGCCACATCTACGCGGTCATCGGTCTGAAGGACACCACCACCGGTGACACCCTCAGCGATCCGAACGACCAGGTCGTGCTGGAGTCGATGACCTTCCCCGATCCCGTGATCGAGGTGGCGATCGAGCCCAAGACCAAGAGCGACCAGGAGAAGCTGGGAACAGCCATCCAGAAGCTCGCCGAAGAGGACCCCACCTTCAAGGTGCACCTGGACCAGGAGACCGGCCAGACCGTCATCGGCGGCATGGGCGAGCTGCACCTGGACATCCTGGTGGACCGCATGCGTCGCGAGTTCAAGGTCGAGGCCAACGTCGGCAAGCCGCAGGTCGCCTACAAGGAGACCATCAAGCGCGCGGTCGAGAAGGTCGAGTTCACCCACAAGAAGCAGACGGGTGGCTCTGGCCAGTTCGCGAAGGTGCTCGTCAGCATCGAGCCCTTCACCGGCGAGGACGGCGCGACCTACGAGTTCGAGAACAAGGTCACCGGCGGCCGCATCCCGCGCGAGTACATCCCGTCGGTGGACGCCGGTGCGCAGGACGCCATGCAGTACGGCGTGCTGGCCGGCTACCCGCTGGTCAACGTCAAGCTGACGTTGCTCGACGGTGCCTACCACGAGGTCGACTCGTCGGAAATGGCCTTCAAGGTCGCCGGCTCCCAGGTGATGAAGAAGGCAGCCGCACAGGCACAGCCGGTCATCCTGGAGCCAGTGATGGCCGTCGAGGTCACGACACCCGAGGATTACATGGGTGAAGTGATCGGCGACCTGAACTCCCGCCGTGGTCAGATCCAGGCCATGGAGGAGCGAAGCGGTGCACGCGTCGTCAAGGCGCACGTGCCGCTGTCGGAGATGTTCGGTTACGTCGGAGACCTCCGGTCGAAGACGCAGGGCCGGGCGAACTACTCCATGGTTTTCGATTCGTACGCCGAAGTTCCGGCGGCCGTGTCGAAGGAGATCATCGCGAAGGCGACCGGGCAGTAGCCCGGTTGCGCCGCGGCGTATCGCAACTGCAAAGATCACAACTGCTTTAAAAGAAGCACCAACAAGTCCAGGAGGACACAGAAGTGGCGAAGGCGAAGTTCGAGCGGACGAAGCCGCACGTCAACATCGGGACCATCGGTCACGTTGACCACGGCAAGACCACGCTGACTGCAGCAATCACCAAGGTTCTGCACGACAAGTACCCCGAGTTGAACGAGTCGCGCGCATTCGACCAGATCGACAATGCGCCCGAGGAGCGTCAGCGCGGTATCACCATCAACATCTCCCACGTGGAGTACCAGACCGAGAAGCGTCACTACGCGCACGTCGACGCCCCCGGTCACGCTGACTACATCAAGAACATGATCACCGGTGCCGCCCAGATGGACGGTGCAATCCTCGTGGTCGCCGCCACCGACGGCCCGATGCCGCAGACCCGCGAGCACGTGCTGCTGGCCCGCCAGGTCGGCGTGCCGTACATCCTGGTCGCCCTGAACAAGGCGGACATGGTGGACGACGAAGAGCTCATCGAGCTCGTCGAGATGGAGGTCCGCGAACTGCTGGCCGCCCAGGACTTCGACGAGGAAGCTCCCGTCATCAAGGTGTCCGCACTCAAGGCTCTCGAGGGTGACCCGACCTGGGTCAAGTCCGTCGAGGACCTCATGGACGCCGTCGACGAGTCCATCCCGGACCCGGTGCGCGAGACCGACAAGCCGTTCCTGATGCCCGTCGAGGACGTGTTCACGATCACCGGTCGTGGCACCGTCGTCACCGGTCGTGTCGAGCGTGGCGTGATCAACGTGAACGAGGAAGTCGAGATCGTCGGCATCCGCCCCGGCACCACCAAGACCACGGTCACCGGTGTCGAGATGTTCCGCAAGCTGCTCGATCAGGGCATGGCGGGCGACAACGTCGGTCTGCTGGTGCGTGGCATCAAGCGCGAGGACGTCGAGCGTGGCCAGGTTGTGGTCAAGCCCGGCACCACCACCCCGCACACCGAGTTCGACGGCAGCGTCTACATCCTGTCGAAGGACGAAGGCGGCCGCCATACGCCGTTCTTCAACAACTACCGCCCGCAGTTCTACTTCCGTACGACGGACGTGACCGGCGTGGTGACCCTCCCCGAGGGCACCGAGATGGTGATGCCCGGTGACAACACCGACATCTCCGTCAAGCTGATCCAGCCCGTCGCCATGGACGAAGGCCTGCGCTTCGCGATCCGCGAGGGTGGCCGTACCGTCGGCGCCGGCCGCGTGACCAAGATCCACAAGTGATCTAGGTTTCAGCCAACGTCAGTGGCGCTCACCCGAAAGGGTGGGCGCCACTGTCGTTGTGGCGCTTGTCGGTCGGTCCGACGTAGCCCCCACGGTTGGTGGCCGGCCTGATAGCGTCGCCGCAATGTCGGCGAGCGTGGATGAGACAGAACCGATTTCGGTTCAGGACCTCGACGGGCCGAGGCGCACAATCGACCCGTGGAAGATCCTGGCCTGCGTCTCGACGGCCGTCTCGGCGGCCACGATCGCCACGCTGGTGTGGACGGTGAACACGGTGTCCGACGAGGAGACGCCCGCCGAACGAATGAGCGCCGCAGCCGGAGTCACGGTGCCGACGGTCGTCCCGTCGCCGCCCGCGCCTTCTGTCCCTGTCCCCGAACCCGAGTCCGAGCCTGTCGCGCCCGCCGCGCCTGTTGCACAGTCGAATCCCGCCCCTACGTCCCTGTGGCAGCAGTACTTCCCGATGCAGGGCAGCGCGCCCGCACCGGTCGCGTCTGCTCCGGCTGAGGGGCCTTGGACGCCCGGCGGAGGTCTGCCCCCGGTGAACTTCGCCTCGCTGCCCGCCCCGAACATCATGGTGAACCCCGGGTTCAGCATCGATGCCATCATCGGAGCGGTCACAGGCACGGCGGGATGGGTCGGGGGAGGCACCCTTAACCTGCTCGGGGACGCGATCGTCGCCTCAGCCATGAACAACGGCGGCGAGCTCCACGTGACGAAGATTCCGCCGCCGCAGTGGCCGCGTGAATTGGACGTGACGAAGATTCCGCCGCCGCAGTGGCCGCGCGAGCTCGACATCACGAAGATCCCACCGCCGCACGTGCATTGGGACAGGCTGCTGCCGAGGTTCTGACCTGTAACATCCGCCCCCAACCAGTCGATATGTAGTGCGACGGCTGTCGAGGGGTCGGCCGGGTGCGAGAGGTAGAAGTTCTGTTGAGTAATGGCATGACACGAATTGCCGCAGTGGTGGGCGCCGTCCTGACGGCCGGCGCTGCCTCGATCGGGCTGACCGCTGGTGCTGCGTCCGCGCAGCCGGCGTGCCCCGACGTCCACTGGATCGGTGCTGCCGGTTCCGGTGAACGCACCGGGGTGACGACGGCCGATGGGGGCATGGGCCGGGTTGTCGCCAAGTCGTATCGGGACTTCGCGCAGCTGGTCCAGCGGGACGGGCGCACGATCACCGCCGAGGCTGTCGAGTATCCGGCGACGGCCGTACCCGAAGACGGTGGCATCGGTGACTGGGCCGACTTCATGGGCAGCGTCGACACCGGCGCCGCGGCGCTGGCCGAGCAGTACCACAACTTCGTGCTGGCGTGCCCGACGACGCAGATGGTGCTGGCCGGTTACTCGCAGGGCGCCATGGTGGTGCACCGCAACCTGCATTTGCTCGACCCGAACCCGCAGCTGGCCGCCGCGCTGCTGATCGCCGACGGCGACCGTCTGCCTCAGGACCCCACCATCAACATCGGGTCGGTGGTCTCGGTTCCCGGCGCCGGAAAAGGCGTCGCTCAGGACTGGCCCATCCTCGCCCACGCGCCCGCGCCGCTGCCGCCGACCATGGGCGCCAGGACAATCAGCGTGTGCAATGTGGGTGACGCCGTGTGTGACTACGACCCTGACGCCGAAGACGAGATGAACCCTGCCGCAGTGGCGGTGCACACCAGTTACGCGCGCAGCGTCAGTTCGATGGATGCGTGGACCATGCCGCTGTACCAGCTCGTCACCCGGGCTCCGGCACCGCTGCCGAGTCCGACGGCTCTGCCGCTGCAGGTGACCGCCGGTTCATAGCCGCGCGTAGTCCGTTCAACGCCCGGGCGCGAGTCGCGTTCTCGGTAATAATCTGTGCATGTCGACATTCTGGCGGTATGTGCGCATTCAGCTGTTCGTGCTGTTGTGTGGCATCGTCGGACCGATCTTCCTGGTCATCTACTTCATGACCGGTGCCGATCCGATGTTGTCGTGGATGTTCTGGACCGGTCTGCTCATCACGGCCGGCGACGTTCTGATCGCGCTGGGCATCACGAGTTTCAGCGCCAAGAAGGCTGCAAAGACCCAAGCGCTTGAAGCTTCAGGGGTCCTTGCGCTGGCCCAGGTTGTCGGCATCCACGAGACGAACACCAGGATCAACGACCAGCCGCTGGTCAAGATCGATCTGCAGGTGTCCGGACCGGGGATCACACCGTTCTCGACGCAGGACCAGGTGGTCGCCTCGGTGAGCCGGCTGCCGATGATCACCAGCCGCAAACTTGTCGCGCTGGTGGACCCGGTGAGCAACGAGTATCAGATCGATTGGGAGCGAAGCGCTTTGGTCAGTGGACTGATGCCTGCGACGTTCAGCGTCGCGGAAGACAACCGCACCTACGATCTGACGGGCCAAGCCGAGCCGCTGATGGAGATTCTGCAGGTGCTCAAGTCCAACGGCATCAGCGTGGACAACATGATCGACCTTCGTTCCCACCCCGCCGCGCGCCAGCAGGTGCAGGCCATCGTCCAGCACGCGGCCGCGCAGCAAGCCCCGCCGCCCACCGCGGCGTTTGACGCGGCACCACCCCCCGAACCGACCATTGCGCAACGGCTTCAGCAGCTCGACACCTTGCGCGCCACGGGATCCATCACCGACGCCGAGTACACCGCCAAGCGCACGCAAATCATCGCAGAGCTCTGATCGCCGGACTCTAGAACGCGTTCTAGTTCTGCTGTTAGCCTGATGCGATGACAGCAGGTTTGGAAGGTCGCGTCGCGCTGATCACCGGTGCCGCGCGTGGTCAGGGCCGCGCACACGCGGTACGTCTGGCGAACGAAGGCGCCGATATCGTCGCCATCGACGTGTGTAAGCCGGTGTCCGCGTCGGTCACCTACCCGATGCCCACCCCTGACGACCTGGCCGAGACGGTGCGGTTGGTGGAAGCCACCGGCCGCAAGGTTCTTTCACGCGAAGTCGACATCCGCGACCTGGAAGCGCAGCAGCAGCTCGTGGCCGACACCATCGAGCAGTTCGGCCGTCTGGACATCGTGGTGGCGAACGCGGGTGTGCTGAGCTGGGGGCGCATCTGGGAGATGTCCGAGGAGCAGTGGGACACCGTCATCGACGTCAACCTCAACGGCACATGGCGGACTATCCGCGCGGCGGTCCCGGCAATGATCGAGGCCGGCAACGGCGGCTCCATCATCATCGTCAGCTCGTCGGCAGGCACCAAGGCCACGCCCGGCAATGCCCACTACGCGGCGTCCAAGCACGGCCTGGTGGCGCTGACGAACGCGCTGGCCATCGAGGCGGGGGAGTTCGGGATCCGGGTCAACTCGATCCACCCGTACTCGATCGACACCCCGATGGTGGAGGCCGACGCGATGATGAAGATCTTCTCGAAGTATCCGGCCTTCCTGCACAGCTTCTCCCCGATGCCGTACAAACCCGTTGCGCACGACGGAAAGCCGGGCCTGCAGGAGTTCATGACGCCCGAAGAGGTCTCCGACGTGGTGGCCTGGCTGGCCGGTGACGGATCGGCGACCATCTCCGGATCGCAGATCGCCGTCGACCGGGGCACGGCGAAGTACTAACGCGCCTCGGCCAGGACGTCGGCGAATCGGTCGACTGCCCAATCGATCTCGTCGGCGGTGATCACCAGCGGGGGTGCGAACCGCAGCGTCGAGCCGTGGGTGTCCTTGACCAGGACACCACGTTCTGCCAGGCGCAGGCTGACCTGCTTGCCGGTGCCGTGCACGGGGTCGATGTCGACGCCCGCCCACAGGCCCTTGCCGCGCACCGCGATGACGCCACGTCCCGTCAACGCCCTTAGCCGGGCGTGCAGGTGTGCGCCGAGTTCGGTTGAGCGCCGCTGGAATTCGCCACGAGACAGCATGCCCACCACGGTCGTTCCGATGGCTGCCGCCAACGGGTTGCCGCCGAATGTCGACCCGTGCTCGCCGGGATGCAGGACATCGAGGATGTGGCGATCGGCCACCACTGCCGACAGCGGTACCACGCCACCGCCGAGCGCCTTCCCCAACAGATACATGTCGGGGACGACGCCCCAGTGGTCGCACGCGAAGGTGCGGCCGGTGCGCGCCAGTCCGGACTGGATCTCGTCGGCGATCATCAGGACGTCACGCTCGGTGCACAGTGCCCGCACCCGCGGCAGATACTCGTCGGGCGGCACGATGATGCCGGCCTCGCCCTGGATGGGTTCGAGCAGCACCGCGACGGTGTTCGCATCGATGGCGCCCGCGAGAGCGTCGGCGTCCCCGAACGGCACCGACCGGAATCCCGGCGTGTAGGGACCGAAACCGCGGCGGGCGGTCTCGTCGTCGGAGAAGCTGATGATCGTGGTGGTGCGACCGTGAAAGTTGTTTTGTGCCACCACGATATTCGGGTCTGTCACGCCCTTGACGTCGGCACCCCACTTGCGGGCCACCTTGATGCCGCTCTCGACGGCTTCGGCCCCGCTGTTCATCGGCAGCACCATGTCCTTGCCGCACAGCTCGGCGAGGGCGTCACAGAACGGGGCCAGGCGATCGGAGTGGAAGGCGCGGCTGACCAGTGTCACGGCGTCGAGCTGTGCATGCGCGGTGGCGGTGACCTCAGGGTTGCGGTGGCCGAAGTTGACCGCCGAATACGCGGCGAGGCAGTCCAGGTAGCGGCGGCCTTCGACGTCGGTGATCCACACACCGTCGGCACTGGCGGCGACGACGGGTAGGGGAGAGTAATTGTGCGCGACGCGGCGGCTGTCCAGTTCGATCGTCGCGTCCGTCTTCGTCGCGTCCGTCCTTGTCATGGCCTCCACCGTCACGGATGTACCTCCAGTGTGCAGCATTTCACCGAGCCGCCGCCTTTGAGCAGCTCGGAGAGATCCACGCCGACCGGCCGGAAACCGGCGCACCGCAACTGGTCGGCGAATCCGGCCGCGGCAGAGGGCAGCACCACGTTGAGTCCGTCGGAGACGACGTTGAGGCCGAGCACGTAGGCATCGGCAGTGCTCACCTCGATGGCGTCGGGGAACATCTGCTGCAAGGTGGTGCGGGAGTGGTCCGCGAATGCCGGCGGGTAGTACGCGATCGTGGCGTCGTCGAGGACGGCCAGCGCGGTGTCGAGATGGTAGAAGCGAGGGTCGGCGAGCTCGAGGCTGACGGTCTGCATCCCGACGTGGCCGGCCAGCTCGTCGTGCGCGCGGCGGTCGGTGCGGAAACCGTGGCCGGCCAGGATGGTGTGGCCGACGGCGAGGAAGTCGCCCTGGCCTTCGTTCACATGCCGGGTCTCGACGGGCTCGTAGCCGTGACGGGTCATCCATTGCGCATAGGCGATGGCTTCGCCGGCGCGCTCGGCGTGGGCGAATCGGGCGACGACGGCGGCGCCGTTGATCACCGTGCCGCCGTTGGCGGCATAGACCATGTCGGGCAGCCCGGCGATGGGTTCGACCAGTTCGACGGTGTGGCCCAGTCCGAGATAGGTCTGGCGCAGCGTCTCCCACTGCGACAGTGCGCGAGCGGCGTCGACGGGCGATGAGGTGTCCATCCACGGGTTGATGACGTACTCGACGGCGAAGAACTCGGGCGGGGTCATCACGAACCGGCGTGGGCGGGCGGTACGTGCTGTGGCGACGTCGGTGACTGGAGCAGTGTCGGCGATGTCCATCGTCATGGAAACAACGATATGGATCGACGTTTACGCAATCAATCGACGAAAGCTGCGTGTCTAGTATGGATCTATTGTTCGATAGTCCTGAATCCATCTATTTGTTGCGTAGGAGCCCCGATGGACCGTCTCGACGAGACCGATGAGCGGATTTTGTCCGAGCTTGCCGACAATGCGAGGGCCACTTTCGCCGACATCGGGCAGCGGGTGAACCTGTCGGCGCCCGCGGTGAAGAGACGGGTGGACCGGCTTCAGGAAACCGGTGTCATCAAGGGGTTCACCACCGTGATCGACCGCAATGCGCTCGGCTGGATGACGGAGGCCTACGTGCAGGTGTTCTGTCACGGCACCATCGCCCCCGCCGAGTTGCGGGCGGCGTGGAGGGACATCCCGGAGGTCGTCAGCGCGGCGACGGTCACCGGTACCGCGGACGCGATGTTGCATGTGCTGGCACGTGACATGCGGCATCTGGAGGAAGCCCTGGAACGGATCCGCGCGAGTGCGGACATCGAGCGCAGCGAGAGCATCGTGGTGCTGTCGAACCTGATCGAGCGCAGTCCGGGCTGACTCGGTGCTGAGCACCTTGCTGTGGGGTGGGGCACAACGAACCGGCAGCATCGTGTAAAAAACCCAAGTGACCACATCAGACGTTTCGGGCAGTTCACGCGGCGTTGTCATCGTCGGCGGCGGGCTGGCCGCGGCGCGCACCGCGGAGCAGCTGCGCCGCTCGGAGTACCCCGGCGCGATCACCATCGTCAGCGACGAGGATCACCTGCCGTACGACCGGCCTCCCCTGTCGAAGGAGGTCCTGCGCGCCGAGACCGACGACGTCACGCTCAAGCCCGCCGAGTTCTACGCCGAGAACAACATCACGATGCTGTTGGGTAACGGCGCGAAGTCGGTCGATACCGAGTCCCAGACCTTGACGCTGACCGACGGCTCGACCGTCGGATACGACGAGCTCGTCATCGCCACCGGTCTGGTGCCCAAGCGAATTCGGTCTTTCCCCGAGCTGCCCGGCATTCATGTGCTGCGCAATTTCGACGAAAGCCTGAAGCTGCGGCAGGAAGCCGGCTCCGCGGGCCGCGCCGTGGTCATCGGCGCCGGTTTCATCGGCTGCGAGGTGGCTGCAAGCCTGCGCAAGATGGGCGTCGACGTCGTACTCGTGGAGCCGCAGCCTGCGCCACTGGCTTCGGTCCTGGGCCGGCAGATCGGGGACCTGGTGGCCCGTCTGCACCGCGCCGAGGGCGTCGACGTGCGTTGCGGTGTCGGTGTTTCCGATGTCAGCGGCGACGACCGGGTCCGGAAGGTGACCCTCGGTGACGGAACGCAACTCGACGCCGACATCGTCGTCGTCGGGATCGGCTCGCATCCGGCGACCGAATGGCTCGATGGCAGCGGCCTTGAGATCGACAACGGCGTGGTGTGCGACGAGGCAGGCCGGACGAGCGCGCCGCACGTGTGGGCCATCGGCGACGTGGCGTCCTGGCGGGACACCGTCGGAGGTCAAGTGCGCGTGGAGCATTGGAGCAACGTGGCCGACCAGGCCCGAGTGCTCGTGCCGTCGATGCTGGGCGCGGAGCCGCCGGCTGCCGTGTCGGTCCCGTATTTCTGGAGTGACCAGTACGACGTGAAGATCCAGGCGCTGGGTGAGCCGGAAGCCACCGACACCGTGCACGTCGTCGAGGACGACGGCCGCAAGTTCCTGGCGTACTACGAGCGCGACGGTGTGGTCGTCGGGGTCGTGGGCGGCGGCTTCCCGGGCAAGGTGATGAAGGTGCGGTCCAAGATCGCTGCGGGAGCGCCGATCTCCGATCTTCTCGGCTGACATTGCCGCTGAAGGCAATTCAGCCGTTATCCCCAGATCCGATTTCATCCACAGGTTCAGATGTGGAGGCTCGCCGGCACCGGGTAACTGCGCGATAATCGAAAGTATGTTCGATACGGCGTACGCGGGCCTGGACGAGGCCGGGCTGCTCGCTGCGATCGAGCAGGCTTCCCAGGAGGAAGCGGCGGCGGGAGCGCGCAAGCTGGCCGCGATCGCGGAGTTGGTCTACTCGACGGTGGATGAAGACGATGAGCGGGGCGATTGGGCCTACGACCCGTGGAAGAACGCCTCCGCGCTGGTGGGGGCTGCGCTGACCGTCAGCCAGAAACGCGCGTCGGGACAGATGCGGATCGCGGTGGCGTTGCGTGGCCGGCTGCCGAAGATCGCGGCGTTGTTGTGCCAGGGCCGGCTGAGTCCGCGGTTGATCTCGGAGATCACGTGGCGCACACAGTTGGTCGCCGACGACGTAGTGGCAATGGTGGATGCTGCGCTCGCCGACCGAGCTGTGACGTGGGGTCCGCTCTCGGACGAGAAGCTGGTGCGGTCGATCGAGGCGGTGATCGATCGGTATGACCCGGACGCAGTGCGACGGGCGCAAGAAGTGATCGCGACTCGGGATCTGCATATCGGTGCCCACGACGATCCGAACGAACTCGCCGCGATCTGGGGCAAGTTACTCGCTGGCGATGCTGCCGTCTTGAAGGCGCGGGTCGTGGCGATGGTCAAGGCTTTGTGTGACAACGATCCACGTAGTGCGGGGGAGCGGCGTTCAGCAGCGATGGGGGCGATCGCGCACGGCAATGAACACCTGGCGTGTCGGTGCGGATCGCCCGGTTGCACTGCCACAGGCCCGGCGAAATCGCATGTGGTGATCTCGGTGCTCGCTGATCCCGCCGCTGTTGAGGCTGCCCAGGAGTTGATCGCCGTCCAGGACCGCGAGCAAGCCGCAAAGACCGCAGAACGTTCCACCAGCGCGATAACCTCCAACGACGAGTCTGCTGAGGTCGAACAGGAGCCGGCGGTCCCCGGTACTGAGAATGCCGGCAGGGAAATGCCTGCATGCCTGAGGGATTCGGGGGTGGCGCTGCTGCCCGGGGCGCACGTCTTGCCGATCGTGGCGTTGGCTGAGGCGATCAGGGATGGGGCGGCGATCAAGCGGTTATGGCTGCCGGGCCCCGATCCTGAACCGCATTACCGGCCGTCGGCGAAGCTGGCCGCCTTCATCCGGGCGCGAGATGTGTTCTGTCGTTTTCCGGGTTGTGACGTGCCCGCTGAGCGTTGCGATATCGACCATGTGGTGCCGTATCCGTATGGGCCTACTCACGCGTCGAATATGAACTGCAAATGCCGAACCCATCATGTCGGTAAGACCTTCTGGGAAGGCTGGCGTGATCAGCAGCTGCCCGATGGCACGGTGATCTGGACAGACCCGACCGGCAGGTCGTATACGACGATGCCGGGCAGCCGGTTGTTCTTCCCGAGTTGGAACGTGACTACCGCCGAGTTGCCGCCGATGGCTGCGCCGCCGCCGGATCCGGACCGCCTCGTCAAAATGCCGAAACGGCGACGCACCCGCGCCGCCGAGAACGCCGCGCGCATCACGGCCGAACGCGAAGCCAACGCGATCCAGCGCGAGGTTGAGAAGCGACCCGCCAACCCGGGCGCCGAACCCCCACCCGACTACGGAAACGACCCGCCGCCGTTCTAGAACGCCCCGAGGTAGAACCGGGTGCCCTGATCGTCAGTGCACAGCGCTGACCGCCCGTAGGACTGCTGCGACGGTTCCTCGAGGACGGTGCCGCCGGCCGCGCGGACCCGAGACACCGCGGCGTCGACGTCGTCGACCGTCCACATCGGGACTGTCACCGGTGCCGCACTTCCGCCCGCGGCGCCCGCCATCGGGTGGGTCTGCACGATCTGCCATCCGTCGTCGACGCGCCCAGGCTCGTAGGTCCAGAACAGCACCCGACTGTAGAAAGCCTTGAAGGCCGCCGAATCTGGTACCTCGTAGGTGATGTAGGAGAGTTCGCCGGGGCCGCCGCCGTTGAGTTCCGGCCTCGGCTGGCCGGGCGACGGCTCATAGACCGCGAACTCGGAGCCCTGCGGATCCGTGGCACCGAGCAACGCGCCGAAGTCGACGTGCGCGACCTCTTCCACGCTTCCGCCGCCTCCAATGATGCTGTCGCGAGCCCCTGCCAGATCAGCCACCGCGTAGCAGCAGAACAGGGTGTGCCGGTCGGGGACCGAGAAGATCCCGATGCGCTGTCCCGTGTTCGTCACCATGTGCGTCGACGGGTCCCAGGTCCACCCGAGTACATGACCGTAGAACCTCGCCGCGCGCTCCGCGTCTGGAGTCCACACCGCGACGTACCCGACGTCGCCGTGCTGGATCGGGACGGGGGCCCCGGTCGCCGGCCCGGTGAGCATCCACCTGTGCCCGAACGGGTCGACGAGCGCGGCGTTGCGCGCGCCGTAGTCCTCGTATGCCTCCCGCTGAATCTGGGCGCCGAGGTCCCTGGCCCGCGCGAGTGTCTCGTCCGTGTTGACCACGGGAAGCATCAAGCTCACCGAGACCGAGTGCGGAGACGGCGCTTTCAGCCCGATCTCGGGGTACTCGTCGGCGAGGTACAGCACGCCGCCCGACAGGGTCAGCTCGGCGTGGCCGATGCGGCCGTCGTCCATCTCCACCGGATCGCCGACCAGCATGGCGCCGAAGGCGTCCGTGTACCAGCTGATGGCGGCCCGGGCGTCGGCGACGGCGAGGTAGGGGATCGCGGCGGGCCGGGGAGGGGAGGCCGGCCGGGTCAGTTCTGAGAGGGCGGTGTCGGTGCCGCTCATGATCACTCCTCGCGTTCGATCGGGTTGCTGTTCAAAGAGATTCGCGGCGGATTCCAGCCTGGCCCGTAGCCCGGTGGCGAAAGTGGGATCCGGCGCGATCGGGAGGTCGCCGTCGCGGAGCACGTCGAGTGGTTCGCGGTCCTTCATGGCCTTCCTCCCTCCGGTCGCGGGTACTGCGCACGGAATGCGCGTCGTGCTCGCACCAGCAGCGCCTCCGTCGCGTGGACCGTGCGCCCGATCAGCTCGGCGCATTCGCCCACCGTGCAGTCGTCCATGTAGCGCAGCGCGAGTACCACGCGATGCTGCGCCGACAGGCGGGACAACACCTGCTCGGCGACGATGCGGTCCAGCTCGGCGTCCCACGTGTCGTCCGGCTCGACCGGCTCGGGTGGTTCGGCCACCGGTACCGAGAACCGGTCGTGGCGCCTGCGGTAGTGGTCGGCGAGTTTGTGCCGGGCCACCCCGATCAGCCACGGCACCGTCAGCGGCGGTGGCATCGGCTTCCTGGCAGCGTCCATCGCCGCCAGAAACGTTTCCGACGTGAGGTCCTCGGCCGTCCCGCGGTCACCGCAGCGCCTGACGAAATACCCGTAGACGACGGGCAGGGCTTCGTCGTACAGCGCGAGCAGGTCCCGCGGAGCGTGCTGACCCTCCGGTTCGGCACTCACACCCTTATCGTCGCCTCCGGGAGCCTTACTCCGACACCCCGATTTCGATGTCGGCCAACCCAGGGGCCAGCATGTCGAACGCATCACTGAGCGCGGCGGGCAGCGACACCGATTCGTCGGCCAGCCAGTGCTCGTAGGCGGCCAGCGATACGGCCAGCATGGTCCAGGCCACGGTCTGCGGTCTCAGGTCGCTTTCGTCCACCTGCAATCGATCTGCCACGAACGCCGCCACCACCCCCCGCCAGCCGGCATACATCGTCATCGAATATGCCTGCAGCGCTTCCGTTTCCAAGATAAGTCGCATGCGCTGGCGGTGCCTGTCGGTGTCGTCGAAATCGTTGAAGGCCAGCAGCGCGGTCCGCAACGCGTCGCGGACGGGCACGGCGGGGTCCAGGCCCGCCAGCAGCCGTCGCATCAGGTCGAGGTGGGCGTCGAAGTTCCCCCACGGCAGCGCGCTCTTGGACGGGTAGTAGCGGAACAGTGTCCGGCGCGCGATGCCGGCCGCTGCGGCGACATCGTCGGCGCTGACCTCATCGAACCCGCGGGCCATGAACAGGTCGATCGCGACGTCGCTGATGTGTTCCCAGCTGGTCGAGCGGCGACGGCCCACGCGCGCCCTGGGGGCACTCATCAAATCCCCCCTTCCGTTTAGGCACTCGATGCCATATTGTTAGCGACCTACGTCACAAATGTCGAGACCCTACCCGGGGTCCAGTCAGCGGAAAGGCGAGATCAATGGAGCCGAATCAGAACGCACAGGCCGAAGAACTGGTGACCGAGAGCCTGGTCGAGGAAGTCTCGATCGACGGGATGTGCGGGGTCTACTGAGCATGACCGCGCCGACCTTTGAAGCCGACCAGCGCTGGCGGTTGCATCCGCAGGTTGCTGTCCGCCCGGAACCGTTCGGCGCACTGCTCTACCACTTCGGCACCCGCAAGCTGTCGTTCCTGAAGAACCGGACGATCGTCGAGGTGATCAACGCGCTATCCGATCACCCCGACGCTCGATCCGCCTGCCGCGCTGCAGGAATCGACGACAGCGACCAGGCGCCCTACCTCCACGCGTTGGGCGTCCTCGTCCAGTCGCAGATGCTCATCGCCGACACAGGAGAGAACTCATGACACTGGCAGCCCCGGTGCCCCGCCTCGTCGACCAGTTCGAGCGTGGGCTGGACGCGCCCATCTGCCTGACGTGGGAACTGACCTACGCCTGCAACCTGTCCTGCGTGCACTGCCTGTCCTCGTCGGGCAAGCGGGACCCGCGGGAGCTGTCCACGCAGCAGTGCAAGGACATCATCGACGAGCTCGAACGCATGCAGGTGTTCTACGTCAACATCGGCGGCGGCGAGCCGACGGTCCGCAGCGACTTCTGGGAGCTCGTCGACTACGCGACCGAGCACCACGTCGGCGTCAAGTTCTCCACCAACGGCGTCCGCATCAACCAGGAGGTGGCCGCGAAACTGGCGGCCAGTGACTACGTCGACGTGCAGATCTCCCTCGACGGCGCCACGGCCGAGGTCAACGACGCGGTCCGCGGCCCCGGCTCGTTCGCGATGGCCATCCGCGCGCTGGAGAACCTCAAAGAGGCGGGCTTCAAAGACGCCAAGATCTCGGTGGTGGTGACCCGCCACAACATCGATCAACTGGACGATTTCAAGGCGCTCGCCGATACCTACGGCGCCACGCTGCGCATCACCCGCCTGCGTCCCTCGGGCCGCGGCGCCGACGTGTGGGACGAACTGCACCCCACCCCCGCCCAGCAGGTCCAGCTCTATGACTGGCTGGTTGCCCGCGGCGACAACGTGCTCACCGGCGACTCCTTCTTCCACCTGTCCGGTCTCGGCGCGCCCGGCGCGCTGGCCGGGCTGAACCTGTGCGGCGCCGGTCGCGTGGTCTGCCTGATCGACCCGATCGGCGACGTGTACGCGTGCCCCTTCGCGATCCACGACAAGTTCCTTGCCGGGAACATCTTGACCAGCAATGGTTTTCAAGACGTCTGGCAGAACTCCGAGCTGTTCCGCGAGCTGCGTGAGCCGCAGTCCGCGGGCGCGTGCGGCGGCTGCAATCACTACGACGCATGCCGGGGTGGCTGCATGGCCGCCAAGTTCTTCACCGGCCTGCCGATGGACGGCCCCGACCCCGAGTGCGTCGAGGGTTACGGCGAACCGGCGCTGGCCCGTGAGCGCGACAAGCCCAAATCCAGCGTTGACCATTCCCGCGCCGGCGGCCGCAACACGCCGAAGGGCCCCATTCCGCTCACCCTGCTGAGCGCACCCCCGAAGAAGTTCTGCAACGAAAGTCCTGTCTGATCATGGCTCGTGATACCTGGTTCGAAACCGTTGCCATCGCCCAGCAGCGGGCGAAAAAGCGGCTCCCCAAATCCGCCTACTCGTCGCTGATCTCGGCGAGCGAAAAGGGCATCTCGGTCTCCGACAACGTCGAATCCTTCGCCGAACTCGGCTTCGCACCCCACGTCATCGGAGCCACCGAGAAGCGTGACCTGGCGACAACAGTGATGGGACAGGATATTTCGCTGCCCGTCATCATCTCGCCGACCGGTGTGCAGGCCGTCGACCCCGACGGCGAGGTCGCCGTGGCCAGGGCTGCCGCAGCCCGTGGCACCGCGATGGGACTGTCCTCGTTCGCGAGCAAGCCCATGGAAGACGTCACGGCAGTCAACGACAAGGTCTTCTTCCAGATCTACTGGCTGGGCAGCCGCGACGAGATCCTGGCCCGCATGGAGCGGGCCAGGGCTGCCGGAGCCAAGGGTCTGATCCTGACCACCGACTGGAGCTTCTCGCACGGCCGCGACTGGGGCAGCCCCAAGATCCCCGAGCGGATGGACCTCAAGACCATCCTCAAGATGTCGCCCGAGGTGATCACCAAGCCGCGCTGGTTCTACAGCTTCGCCAAGACGCTGCGCCCGCCGGACCTGCGGGTACCCAACCAGGGCCGGCGCGGCGAGGCCGGCCCCACGTTCTTCGAGGCCTACGGCCAGTGGATGGGGACACCGCCTCCCACCTGGGAAGACGTCGCCTGGCTGCGCGAGCAGTGGGGCGGGCCGTTCCTGCTCAAGGGCATGGTCCGCGTGGATGACGCCAAACGTGCTGTGGATGCGGGCGTTTCGGCGCTCACGGTCTCCAACCACGGTGGCAACAACCTGGACGGCACCCCGGCCGCGATCCGTTGCCTGCCCGCCATCGCCGATGCCGTCGGCCATGAGGTCGAAGTTTTGCTGGACGGCGGGATCCGGCGCGGCAGCGACGTCGTGAAGGCGGTTGCTCTTGGCGCCCGCGCGGTGATGATCGGACGCGCGTATCTGTGGGGCCTGGCAGCCAACGGCCAGGCCGGTGTGGAGAACGTGCTCGACATCATGCGCAGCGGCGTCGACTCGGCTCTGATGGGCCTCGGCAAATCGTCGATCCACGAGCTGACGCGCGAGGACATCGTGATCCCGGACGGATTCACCCGCACGCTGGGAGTCTGAACAGCCCCCGCCGGACGGTCGGTCCCCGTGGTGCTGGCGTGGCGCGGGGGGCTGGCGTGAATCTGCGCCCGGCGGCCGGAGCCGGTCCCGGGAAATCAATTGCCACGCATGCGCCAACAATTGGCGCACGCCAGGTGAATTCGGCCTACCATCGTCGCGTGGTCTTCCCCCGTGAGCTCGGGAACTCAACGTCGAGGCAACTGCACAACGAGTCGCCCGCGCTGGTCGTCCCGGTTGGTTCCACCGAGCAGCACGGACCCCACCTGCCCCTGGACACCGACACCCGTATCGCGTCGGCCGTGGCGGATGCGCTCGTCACGCGGCTGCGGGCCCGGGAGGACTCCCGCTGGCTGACTGCACCTGCCATCGGCTACGGCGCCAGCGGGGAACACGAAGGCTTTGCCGGGACCGTCTCGATTGGCACAGCGGTACTGGCGGAACTGCTGGTCGAATTCGCCCGATCCGCCTGCCAGTGGGCCGGCAGGCTGGTCTTCGTCAACGGCCACGGGGGCAACGTGGCCGCACTGCGCAAAGCCGTCGCGCTGTTGCGCTACGAGGGACGGGACGCGGCCTGGTGCCCGTGCACCGCCAGCAACGCAGATGCGCATGCCGGGCACACCGAAACATCTGTATTGCTACATATTTCGCCGGACCTGGTGAGGCAGGATGATTGGCTACCGGGAAATGGGGCACCTCTGTCGCAGCTGATGCCTGAGATGCTTCGGGGCGGGGTTGCCGCGGTGAGTTCGCTGGGGGTGCTGGGCGACCCCACGACCGCGACGGCGGAGGAGGGTAGGAGAATCTTTGCCGAAATGGTGGACGCGTGCGTGCTGCGCGTGTCTCGGTGGGCGCCTGATCGGGAGGGGATGTTGATATGAGCGGGCCGCGGCTTCCCGACGGTTTCGCCGTCCAGGTGGACCGGCGGGTGCGGGTGCTCGGCGAGGGTGCGGCACTGCTCGGTGGATCGCCCACACGACTGCTGCGGTTGGCTCCCGCCGCGCAGACCATGCTCACCGGCGGCAGGCTCGAGGTGCACGACGCCGTCAGCGCCCAGCTCGCGCGCACGTTGCTCGATGCCACCGTCGCCCATCCCCGACCGCTGAGCGGCCCGTCGCACCGCGATGTGACCGTCGTTGTCCCGGTGCGGGACAACCTGACTGGGTTGACACGGCTGGTGTCCGCGCTGCGCGGACTGAAGGTGGTCATCGTCGACGACGGTTCGGAGACGGCGGTGACAGAATCGGACTTCGCGTCGGTGCACTGCGATATCCGGGTGCTGCGCAATCCGAGGAGCAAGGGTCCCGCGGCTGCGCGCAACGCCGGCCTGGCGCTGTGCACCACCGACCTGGTCGCGTTCCTGGACTCCGACGTGGTGCCTCGCAAGGGCTGGCTCGAAGCACTGCTCGGGCACTTCTGCGACCCGGCGGTGGCGCTGGTGGCGCCGCGAATCGTCGCGCTGCACCAGTCCGACAGCGTGGTGGCCCGCTACGAGGCGGTGCGGTCCTCGTTGGACCTGGGGCTGCGGGAGGCCCCTGTGGTGCCGTTCGGGACGGTGTCCTACGTGCCCAGCGCCGCGATCATCTGCCGGCGCAGCGCACTGATCGACGTCGGCGGCTTCGACGAGTCCCTGGTCTCAGGTGAGGACGTCGACCTGTGCTGGCGCCTGAACGAAGCAGGCGCCCGGCTGCGCTACGAGCCGATCGCCCTGGTTGCCCACGATCACCGCACCGAGCTGCGAAAGTGGTTCGCCCGCAAGTCCTTCTACGGGGGGTCGGCGGCCCCGCTCACCATCCGGCATCCCGGGAAGACGGCGCCGCTGGTCATCTCGGGCTGGACCCTGGTGGTCTGGATGCTGGTGGCACTGGGCTCCGGCATCGGTTACCTGGCATCGGTGGCGGTCGCGGCGATCACCGGACGCCGGATCGCGAAGTCGTTGTCCAGCGTGCAGACCGAACCGATGGAAGTCGCCGTCGTAGCCGCGCACGGCCTGTGGTCGGCGGCGCTGCAACTCGCGTCGGCGATCTGTCGGCACTACTGGCCCATCGCGCTGGTCGCCGCGGTGGCGTCCCGGCGGTGTCGCCGGGTGGTGGTGGTGGCCGCGGTGCTGGACGGGGTGTTCGACTGGGCCAGTCGCAACGGCAACGCCGACGAAGACACTAAGCGGGTGGGGCTGCTCACCTACGTCCTGCTCAAGCGCCTCGACGACATCGCCTACGGTCTCGGACTCTGGACCGGCGTGTTCCGCGAGCGGCATGCCGGTGCACTCAAGCCGCAGATCCGGACCTGACATGTGACCGATGTCCTGATCGTCGGCGCGGGCAGTGCAGGATCGGTGCTGGCAGAACGGCTTTCCGCGGACGACCGGTGCCGGGTCACGGTGGTGGAATCCGGTCCGGGGCCGACCGACGCCCGGGTGGGCACCCAGATCACCGACGGGCTGCGGCTGCCGATCGGCGCCGCCAGCTCGGTGGTCCGCCGCTATCCGACCACGCTGACCGACGAGCCCAGGCGCCACGCCCAGATCATGCGGGGTGCCGTGGTCGGGGGGTCGGGTGCGGTCAACGGCGGATACTTCTGCCGGGCGTTGCCGTCGGACGTCGACGGGTGGGGAATCGACGGCTGGGCATGGGACGACGTGCTGCCGCACTACACCGCCATCGAGACCGACCTCGACTTCGACGGCCCGCTGCACGGCCGTGCCGGGCCGATCAGCGTGCGACGCGTCTCCCAATTCGACGGCTGCACAGCAGCATTCGTGGAAGCCGCGCGCGCGGCGGGGTTCGGCTGGATCGACGACCTCAACGGTGCGACGCCGCAGCGGCCGCTACCGCCCGGGGTGGGTGCCGTGCCGCTGAACATCCACGGCGGCACCCGCGTTGGTCCCGGCGGCGCGTTCCTGGAGCCCGCACTGGGCCGCGCCAATCTGACCGTTCTGACCGACACCACGGTCGAGCGGATCCGGTTCGCGGGCGGCCGCGCGACCGGCGTCGACGTCGCGGGCCCGGCCGGACACGCGGCGACCCTGACCGCGGGCCGGGTGGTGCTGTGCGCCGGGGCCATCGCGTCGGCCCAGCTGCTGATGTGCTCGGGTATCGGGCCGACGCAGGTACTGCGGGCCGCGGGGGTGGCCACCATGATCGATCTGCCCGTCGGCGTCGGCAGCGTCGACCACCCGGAGTGGGTGCTGCCGATGAGCTGGCCTCCGACGCACGGCGTCCCACCGCTGGAGGCGATACTGACCACCGATGACGGACTGGAGATCCGGCCGTACACCGCCGGCTTCGGCGCGATGATGTCCGGCCGGCGTGATGATCCCACCGACCAGCCGCACCTCGGTGTGACGTTGATGCGGCCCACTTCGCGTGGACGGGTCAGCATCGTGTCGCCGGACATCGGCGTGGCTCCGGTCATCGAGTACCGGTACGACAGTGCCCCCTCAGACGTCGAGCGGTTGCGCTCGGGAACCCAATTGGCGCGCGACATTGCCGGTGCCACAGCGTATTCCGAAGCCTCGTGGTCGACGTCGCAGCATCTGTGCGGTACCGCCAGGATGGGCGCGGTGGTGGATGCTCAGTGCCGCGTGATGGGGGTGCGGGACCTGTGGGTGGTCGACGGGTCGATACTGCCCCAGATCCCGAGCCGCGGGCCGCACGCCACGATCGTCATGGCGGGCCACCGCGCCGCCGAGTTCATCAGCTCAGCGTCTGCAGCGCCTCGGCCAGCACCGTCGCCGCCGCCACCCCATCGATCACCGGAACCCCCAGCAGGCGGGTGAGCGGAGTCGCGAACGGCGCCATCGCCGCGCAGCCGAGCACGATGGCGCGGCTGCCGTCGTCGTTCAACGCCCGGCGGCACAGCTCGCCGATCGGCTCGATGGTGCCCGGATCGGAGTCGATCTGCAGCACCGGGATGTCGCAGGCGTACACGCCACGGCACTGGTTCGGCGTGTAGAGCTTGGCCAGTTGCCAGGCGCGCTCGATCGTCGTCGACATCGACGTCACCACCGAGAAGCTGCCTGCGGCCAGCGCCGCGGCGTGCATCGCCGCCTGCGCGATACCCAGCACCGGGGCGTCGACGAGCGCTCGCGCCTCCTCGAGGCCGGGGTCGCCGAAGCAGGCCACCACGTAGGCGTCGGGACGCTGGTCGGCCGGTCGACGTTGCGCCTTCGCGACGACCTCCAGAAGCCCTGGCACGCTGCGCCGTTCGTCGTCGTCATTCTCGATGCTCGGCGGGCCGTCGAGGGGGTTGAGTGCCTCGACGACTGTGCCGGGACGGGCCACAGCGGACGCGCCGGCGGCGATCGCGGCCGTCATCGATGCGGTGCTGTTGGGGTTGACGAGCAGCAGATGCACGGTCACAGGTTACGGCGCAGAAACCTCCACTGCCGCCCGTCGCGGCCCGGCGACCAGACGGCGACGAACACCGCCCCGGCGACCAGTACCAGCGAGAGCGCCAGTAGTGCCTGGTCCGTGGCGTCCAGGAACGCCGCCTGCGCCAGGTCGGTCAACCGGGCACCGTCGGGACCCATCTGCTCGGACATCGACAGTGCGTAGGCCAGCGAGTCCGTCGCCGCGTCGCGGATCTGCTCGGGAAACGCACCCAGATTCGGTGCAAGGGAATTCTGGTAGACGGCGGCCAGGATCGACCCCGCGGCGGCGATGCCGAGTGCGGCCCCGATCTCGCGCGTGGCGTCGTTCACCGCGGAGGCAACGCCCTGCTTTTCGTCGGGAACCGCATTCATGATCGCCGAAGTCGTTGGCGCCGTGCACAATCCGATCCCGGACGCGGCGATGAGCAGTGGCCACATGAGATCGATGAACGTCGAGTCCGCGTCCAGGTACCGCATGGCGAACAGGCCCGCGGCGATCAGCAGCAACCCGGCCGTCACCGCCGTCCGCAGCCCCACCCGGGGGAGGTAAAGGTGCATGGTCGCGCTCAGCACCAGGACCGGCAGTGCCAGCGGAGACAGGGCGAACGCGGTCTCCAGCGCGCTGTAGCCCATCACCAGCTGCATGAATTGCATCTCGACGTAGAAGAACCCGAAGTTGGCCATGAACAGGAACGTGATCCCGACGGCGCCGGTGGTGAAATCCGGTCGGCGGAACAGCCGGACGTCGAGCAGGGGATGGGCGCGGCGCAGCTGCCACAGCGTGAACGCCACCGCGAGGGCCAGACCCGCTCCCAGGCAACCGAGCACCGCAGGGTCGGTCCAGCCGCGCACGGGCGCTTCGACGATGCCGAGGACGAAGACGGCGATCGCCGTGCCGACCAGTCCGGCGCCGAGCCAGTCGATCGGTGTCTTCGTGTCGTCGCGTGACGAACCGATGGTGCAGGTGAGGATGAACATCAGCAGCGCGCCGCCGGCGAACGCGTAGAAGATCGCCTGCCACGAAAAGTGTTGCAGCAGGACGCCGGTGCCCAGGAAGCCGAAGATCGCCCCCGAGCCGGCCACGCCGGCCCAGATGCCGACGGCCTTGTTGCGCTCCGCTTTCGGGAACGCGGCGGTCAGCAACGACAGCGTGGCGGGCATGATGAAGGCCGCTCCGGCCCCCGCGACGGCACGCGCGACGATGATCTGCGTCGGGCTGTCGAGGAATACCGGCGCCAGCGAGGCGAGCCCGAAGATCGCCAGACCGACGAGCAGCGCGCCCCGGCGGCCGTAGCGGTCACCGATCGCGCCCGCGGGAAGTAGCAGGCACGCCAGCGCGAGCGTGTAGCCGTCCACCACCCAGGTCAGCTGGGCCTGGGTCGCCGAGGTCTGTTGCGCGATGTCGGGGAGCGCGGCGTTCAGCGCGACCATCGATGCGATGACCAAGAGGACATCGACGCTGGCGACGATCAGCAGCCAGACCCGCGCGCGTTTCGTGCGGAGAGTGACGGCGCCGCCCTCGATATCCTGATCATCGCGCGGAAGGGTGTCGACCATGTCGTCTCTCTCTGCAGGGATTCATTTTCGAGACTATCGGTCTTGTAGGGAGACCGACAGTCTTGTTCCCGGACTGGAGGTGAAGGAAACGCATGACCGCCGCAACGGGTGATCCCCGGCCGGCCCGGTCGCGGGCCCGCCTGCTCGACGCCGCGACGGCGCTGCTGCGCACGGGCGGACCCAGCGCGGTGACCGTCGATGCGGTCACCCGCCGGGCCAACGTCGCGCGGGCCACCCTCTACCGGCACTTTCCCAGCGCCAACGACCTGGTGGCCGCAGCATTCATGAGCCTGATCCCGCCACCGCCGATGCCGCCCGCTCACGGCACCCTGCGGGACCGGCTGATCGCGGTCGTCGTCGAGTGGGCCGACTCGATCGCCGAGGCCCCCACCACCCTGACCGCGATGGCCTGGCTGTCCCTGGGGCCCGACATCGCCCAGCTGCCCACCGCGGGAAGTGAGGGGGTGCGGTCTCTGCGGGAGCGCATCGCCGAGCAGTATTCGGCGCCCTTCAACACACTGTTCGACAGCCCCGAGGCAGCGACCGAACTGGCGGCGGTGGACCGCACGACGGCGTTCGCGCTGCTGATCGGCCCGCTGGCATTCGGCCGCATCAGCACGCTCACCGAGTTCGACTACCGGGCGGTCGCGATCGCCGCCGTCGACGGCTTTCTGGCGCTCAGCGCAGCGAGTACCGAACCGGCAGGTGCTTGAGCCCGCCGACGAACGTCGTCGCTGCCAGTTCTGCCTCGCCGGCGAGCTCGATCGACTCCAGCCGCGGCACCAGTTCGGTGAAGAAGCTGTTCATCTCCATCCGTGCCAGCGCCGCACCCAGGCAGAAGTGCACGCCGTAACCAAAGGACAAGTGCTTGTTGGGTTCTCGCCCGACGTCGAAGCGGAACGGCTCGTCGAAGATCTCTTCGTCGCGATTGCCTGAGACGTAGGCGAGGTACACGGACTCGCCCTTGGCGATCGGTACGCCGCGCACTTCGGTGTCCTCGGCGGCGGTGCGCATGAACTCCTTGACCGGGGTGGTCCAGCGGATCATCTCCTCGACCGCGGTGGGCATCAGGTCGAGGTTGTCGCGCAGTCGGGCCAGTTCGCCGGGATTCTCGATGAGAGCGTGCAGGCCGCCGGAGATGGCGTCCTTGGTGGTGTCGTGCCCGGCGCTGGCGACGATCACGTAGTAGGAGGCGGTGTCGATGTCCGACATCGGCTCGCCGTCGATACGGCCGTTGGCGATCGCCGACGCGAGATCCTCGGTCGGGGTCTCCCGGCGCGAGGCCGTCAGCTTCGAGAAGTAGGCGAAGAAGTCCAGCAGCACCGCCATCTGTTCCTCCGGGCTGACGCCGCGCTTGTACTCGTCGTCGTCACCTCCGAACATCTCCTGGGTCAGCGAGTGCATCCGCCCGTAGTCCTCCTCGGGCAGGCCGAGCAGCGACATGATCACGTACAGCGGGAACTGGACCGCGATCTCGGTGACGAAGTCGCATTCAGGCCCGATGTCGCGCATCCGGTCGACGTAGCGTTTGGCCAATTCGTCCACGCGGACCTTGAGGTCCCGCATGGCCTTCGGGCGGAACCAGTCGGCGCCGATGGCGCGCACCTTGCGGTGGTGCGGGTCGTCCATGTGGATCAGCGTGCGCAGACCTACGCCGGCCTCGAGCTGGGCGTTCATGTAGTCATCGGCCTGCGCGGTGGCCAGCAGAGATCGGGGAGCGGACAGGAACAGGTCGTTGGCCCGTTCGATCGCCATGATGTCGGCATGCTTGGTGACCGCCCAGAACGGCCGGTACGGCTTCTGGTCCACCCACGCGACGGGTTGTTCGGCCCGTAGATGAGCAAGCGCCGTGTGTAGCCGGGCATCGTCGGCGTACGCCGTCGGGTCGGCCAGTACCTTCGCGGCGTCGTTCATCTCAACGTCTGTGCGCGCAGCACTCATGCGGTCTCCTCATCGGGGCTGAAGAAATTGACGCGTGTCAACTGCGTCAATTCTATGTGACGGTCGCCACTTCGCGAAAGGGGTGTGACCTGTCTGCGCCGTAAGCTCGGAACTCGTGGCGCCCACCCTGGTTCTCGGCCGTATCGTGTGCGTCCTCGCCGCGCTGATGATGAGCGCGGCATGTGCGCGGGGGACCGGCGAATCGGCTCCGCCGCCGGATCCCGCGCTGGTGCAGACGGCGGCCGGGCAGGTGCGTGGTGCGGTCGCCGACGACCACCGACTGTTCGCCGGAATCCCTTACGCGGCAGCCCCTGTCGGACCGCTGCGTTGGCAGAACCCGCAACCGGCGCCGTCGTGGGACGGCGTGCGCGACGCGACGGCGTTCGGACCCCGATGCATGCAGGATCTGGCGGGTGACCTCGAGCTGGGCAGGCAGACAGACGAGGACTGCCTGAGCCTCAACGTCTGGACGCCCGCCGCGCAGTCCGGGGTGCGGCAGGAACCCAAGCCGGTCATGGTCTGGATCCACGGCGGGTCGTTCGTCGCGGGCAGCAGCGGCATCTACGACGCACGCCGCCTCGCGTCGCGCGGCGACATCGTCGTCGTCACCGTCAACTACCGGCTCGGGGCACTGGGATTCCTGGCCCACCCGGCGCTCGGGCCACCGGGCGCGGTCGGCAACTACGGACTGGCCGACCAGCAGGCGGCGCTGCACTGGGTTCGCGACAACATCGCCGATTTCGGCGGCGACCCCACCAAGGTGACGGTCGCGGGGGAGTCCGCGGGTGCGATGTCGGTGTGCGATCACCTGGTGGCGCCCGGATCGCAGGGACTGTTCGACGCGGCCATCATCCAGAGCGGACCGTGTCAGGCGCAGGTCGCACTGCCGCAGGCGCAGACCACGAGCATCGAGTACGCCGCGGGGGTGGGGTGCGCAGATCCGGCGACCGCCGCCGCGTGCCTGCGCGGGCTGCCGGTGAGCGCCCTGCGTACCCCCGTCTGGTTTTACGGCATCGGTGACGACCGGCTCAGCGGTCCGGTGACCGGCACCGCGGTGCTGCCCACCGACCCCGTCACCGCCTTCGCCGACGGTGCGGCGGCCCGGGTTCCGGTGATGATCGGGACGACGCATGACGAGTGGACGCTGTTTGTCGCATTCCAGTATTTGCGCGGCACCGAATACTCGGCCCAGGACTACCCCCGGTTGCTCGCGGACACGTTCGGCGACGATGCCGCGGATGTGGCGGAGCGGTATCCGCTGACCCGCTACCCGAATGTGTCGCTGGCCTATGCCGCCACCGTCACCGATGGCATGTTCGCCTGCGAGGGCGAGCGGATGGCGCAGGCCCTGAACCGCGACGCCGACGTCTTCTTCTACGAGTTCAACGACCCGAAGGCGCCGGCACCCGAGCCGTTGCGGACGCTCCCCTTCCCCGTCGGGGCCAGCCACTCCCTCGAGCTCCGCTATCTGTTCGACGTCGGCGATGCGTCGCCGCCGGACGCCGCGCAGCAGAAGTTGAGCGAGCAGATGATCGATTACTGGGCGGCGTTCGTGAAGACCGGCGCACCCGAGGTCGCCGGTGCGCCGGAATGGCCCGCATTCGGGGCGGGCGGCGAGGTGATGTCGCTGCAGCCGGACGGGAGCCGCGTGATCGGCGACTTCGGGCAGGCCCATCAGTGTGGGTTCTGGGCCGGCCTGGAGTAGTCAGGCCCGCGTCACCCAGCAGGTGATGTCGGCGTGCACCACCTCGGTGCCGTGGTTGTCGACGACGCTGACCGGGACGGTGACCTCGATGCCGTCGGTGATCGCGCTGAAGTCCGGTGCATCCAGCCGGGCCGTCGCGCACAGTGACGTCGTGGCCTTCGCGAGGTAGGCCACGGTCATCGACTTGGGAATCCAGCGGTGCGTCGTGGGCACCGTCGCTTCCATGAGCATTCCCATCGCCGCTTCGGCCGCATTGCACGACGCGATCGCGTGCACCGTGCGCAGGTGGTTGTGCACGAAGAACCATTTCGGCACCGTCACCTGGGCAAGTCCGGGCTCCATGTGTCGGACGTGCGGCAGGATCGACGCGAAGTAGGGCACCCGGGCCATGGTGGCGAGGGAGAACATCCGGGAGCCTGCGGGCATGCGATCGAGCCGTTGCCACGTGCGATAGGTCAGTGAACTCGACATCCGGGGTATCTTACTCTGTAGTAAGTTGGCGGTCCCGCGATGGGCGGATAGGGCTTCACCAGGGATTTGGAGCACGCCGGTTCGTCAGGCATACTGTTCGGGTTGCCTTGAGCCGGATTGGTGCCGTTACGGAACCGCCAGCCAGGGCATGCGACCGGCGTCCTTTACGGGGCGCATCCGGTCCCCACCTCGATCGCGACGTAAATCCGCCGCGAATGAGCGTGCGTTCGGGCGACACACCCGACCGCGGGGGTCGGTGAACCATAGACAGGTAAACAGCGGCGGCACAGCCAGGCCCATGGTCTTCAGGGATTTCCATGGGCACCGGGGAAAGCCCGTTAGTAGTGAGGTAGGAGAAGCGTGGCGGGACAAAAGATCCGCATCAGGCTCAAGGCCTACGACCATGAGGCCATCGATGCCTCTGCGCGCAAGATCGTCGAGACGGTCACCCGGACGGGCGCCAGCGTGGTCGGCCCTGTGCCGCTTCCGACTGAGAAGAACGTGTACTGCGTCATTCGGTCCCCGCACAAGTACAAGGACTCGCGGGAGCACTTCGAGATGCGTACCCACAAGCGGTTGATCGACATCCTCGACCCGACGCCGAAGACCGTTGACGCCCTCATGCGCATCGATCTGCCGGCCAGCGTCGACGTCAACATCCAGTAGGAGAACCAGAGATTCATGGCTAGAAAAGGAATTCTGGGCACCAAGCTGGGCATGACGCAGGTGTTCGACGAGAACAACAAGGTCGTGCCGGTGACGGTCGTGAAGGCCGGGCCCAATGTCGTGACGCGCATCCGTACCCCGGAGCGTGACGGATACAGCGCCGTGCAGCTCGCCTACGGCGAGATCAGCCCGCGCAAGGTCACCAAGCCGGTGACGGGTCAGTACGCCGCCGCAGGCGTCAACCCGCGCCGCCACCTCGCCGAGTTCCGGCTCGACGACGAGGCTGCCGCTGCCGAGTACGAGGTCGGCCAGGAGCTGACCGCGGAGATCTTCGCCGACGGCGCCTTCGTCGACGTGACCGGAACCAGCAAGGGCAAGGGCTTCGCCGGCACCATGAAGCGTCACGGCTTCAAGGGCCAGGGCGCCAGCCACGGTGCGCAGGCCGTGCACCGCCGGCCGGGTTCCATCGGCGGCTGCGCCACCCCGGGCCGCGTGTTCAAGGGCACGCGCATGTCCGGCCGCATGGGTAGCGACCGAATCACCACCCAGAACCTCAAGGTGCACAAGGTCGACGCCGAGAACGGTGTGCTGTTGATCAAGGGCGCCATCCCCGGTCGTAACGGTGGACTGGTTGTTGTCCGCACCGCAATCAAGCGAGGCGAGAAGGCATAATGAGCACTCAGGATCGAAAAATCCCGGTATTGACGCCGGCAGGCAAGAAGGACGGCAGCGTCGACCTTCCTGCCGAGTTGTTCGACGTCGAGCCCAATATCGCGTTGATGCACCAGGTGGTGACCGCCCAGTTGGCGGCCAAGCGCCAGGGCACGCACGCGACCAAGACCCGCGCGATGGTCTCCGGTGGCGGCAAGAAGCCGTACCGCCAGAAGGGCACCGGCCGCGCGCGTCAGGGCTCGACCCGCGCACCGCAGTTCACCGGTGGTGGCGTCGTGCACGGCCCGCAGCCGCGCGACTACAGCCAGCGGACCCCGAAGAAAATGATCGCGGCCGCACTGCGGCACGCGCTCTCGGACCGGGCCCGCAACGACCGGATCCACGCGGTCACCGAGCTGATCGAGGGTCAGAGCCCGTCGACCAAGACCGCCAAGGCGTTCCTGGCGTCGCTGACCACCCGTAAGCAGGTGCTCATCGTCATCGGCCGCACCGACGAGGCCGGCGCGCTGAGCGTTCGCAATCTGCCTGGCGTGCATGTGATTTCGCCCGACCAGCTCAACACCTACGACGTCCTCAAGGCCGACGACGTGGTGTTCAGCGTGGAGGCCTTGAACGCCTACATCGCGGCCAACACGAAGACTGAGAACGAGGAGGTGTCGGCCTGATGGCAACCGTGACCGATCCCCGCGACATCATCCTGTCCCCGGTGATCTCCGAGAAGTCCTACGGGCTCATCGAGGACAACGTGTACACGTTCGTCGTGCACCCGGACTCGAACAAGACCCAGATCAAGATCGCGATCGAGAAGATCTTCAAGGTCAAGGTCGATTCCGTGAACACACTGAACCGTCAGGGCAAGCGCAAGCGCACCCGTGCCGGCTTCGGCCAGCGCAAGGGCACCAAGCGCGCCATCGTCACGCTGGCCGCGGGAAGCAAGCCCATCGATCTGTTCGGAGCGCCGGCCTAGAGCCGGCAGGGAGATATAGAAGATGGCTATTCGCAAGTACAAGCCGACGACCCCGGGTCGCCGCGGTTCGAGCGTGTCCGACTTCGCCGAGATCACTCGCGATCACCCGGAGAAGTCACTGGTCCGCCCGTTGCACGGCAAGGGTGGACGTAACGCCCACGGCCGGATCACCACCCGGCACAAGGGCGGCGGCCACAAGCGCGCCTACCGCCTGATCGACTTCCGTCGCCACGACAAGGACGGCGTCGACGCCAAGGTCGCCCATATCGAGTACGACCCGAACCGCACCGCGAACATCGCGCTGCTGCACTACCTGGACGGCGAGAAGCGCTACATCATCGCGCCGCAGGGTCTCAAGCAGGGCGCGGTCGTGGAGTCGGGCGCCAACGCCGACATCAAGCCGGGCAACAACCTGCCGCTGCGCAACATCCCCGCGGGCACGCTGATCCATGCGGTCGAGCTGCGTCCCGGTGGTGGAGCCAAGCTGGCCCGCTCGGCCGGTGCGTCGATCCAGCTGCTGGGCAAGGAGGGCACCTACGCCTCCCTGCGTATGCCCAGCGGTGAGATCCGCCGCGTCGACGTGCGCTGCCGCGCCACCGTCGGTGAGGTCGGCAACGCCGAGCAGGCGAACATCAACTGGGGCAAGGCCGGCCGTATGCGGTGGAAGGGCAAGCGCCCCACCGTCCGCGGTGTCGTGATGAACCCGGTCGACCACCCGCACGGCGGTGGTGAGGGTAAGACCTCCGGTGGCCGTCACCCAGTGAGCCCGTGGGGCAAGCCGGAAGGCCGCACCCGCAAGCCCAAGAAGTCGAGCGACAAGCTCATCGTCCGTCGCCGGCGCACCGGCAAGAACAAGCGCTAGGCCGGGAAGGATCACACGATGCCACGCAGCCTGAAGAAGGGCCCGTTCGTCGACGACCATCTGCTCAAGAAGGTCGACGTCCAGAACGACAAGAACACCAAGCAGGTCATCAAGACCTGGTCCCGTCGCTCCACCATCATCCCGGACTTCATCGGGCACACCTTCGCCGTCCACGACGGTCGCAAGCATGTCCCGGTGTTCGTCACCGAGGCGATGGTCGGCCACAAGCTGGGCGAGTTCGCTCCCACCCGGACGTTCAAGGGTCACATCAAGGACGACCGGAAGTCCAAGAGGCGCTAGAAAATGACAACTGCACTGAAGAGCGTTGAATACCCGTCCGCGACGGCGGTCGCCAAGCACGTCGGCATCTCGGCCAGCAAGGCCCGCCGCGTCATCAACCTGGTTCGTGGCAAGAGTGTCGAGGACGCCCTCGACATCCTGCGGTGGGCACCTCAGCAGGCCAGTGAGCCGCTCGCCAAGGTGATCGCCAGTGCCGCGGCCAACGCGCAGAACAACGAGGGCCTTGACCCGACCACCCTGGTCGTCGCCACGGTCTACGCCGATGAGGGCCCCACGGCCAAGCGCATCCGGCCGCGCGCGCAGGGACGCGCGTACCGGATCCGCAAGCGCACCAGCCACATCACCGTGATCGTCGAGAGCCGGCCGCCCCGCAAGGGCGGCGAGAAGTCCGGCGCCTCGGCCAGTGCGGCGCGCGCGCGTCGTGCCCAGGGCAGCAAGGCAGCGACGAAGGCCACCCCGAAGAAGGCTGATACGAAGGAGGGCTCAGAGTAGTGGGCCAGAAGATCAATCCCCACGGATTCCGCCTCGGTATCACCACCGACTGGAAGTCTCGCTGGTACGCCGACAAGCAGTACGCGGACTACATCAAGGAAGATGTCGCCATCCGCAAGCTGCTGGCCACCGGCCTGGAGCGCGCCGGCATCGCCGACGTGGAGATCGAGCGCACCCGTGACCGCGTGCGGGTGGACATCCACACCGCGCGTCCGGGCATCGTCATCGGTCGCCGCGGCACCGAGGCCGACCGCATCCGCACCGACCTGGAGAAGCTGACCAAGAAGCAGGTCCAGCTCAACATCCTCGAGGTCAAGAACCCCGAGTCGGTGGCCCAACTGGTCGCCCAGGGTGTGGCCGAGCAGCTGAGCAACCGTGTGGCGTTCCGCCGCGCGATGCGCAAGGCGATCCAGTCGGCGATGCGTCAGCCCAACGTCAAGGGCATCCGGGTGCAGTGCTCGGGTCGCCTCGGCGGCGCCGAGATGAGCCGCTCGGAGTTCTACCGCGAAGGTCGGGTGCCGCTGCACACGCTGCGTGCGGACATCGACTACGGCCTCTACGAGGCCAAGACCACCTTCGGCCGCATCGGCGTGAAGGTCTGGATCTACAAGGGTGACATCGTCGGTGGCAAGCGTGAGCTGTCCGCCGCCGCACCCGCCGCGGACCGTCCGCGTCGTGAGCGTCCCACCGGTACCCGGCCCCGCCGCAGCGGCGCGTCCGGCACCACCGCGACGAGCACCGACGCCGGTCGTGCCGCAACTGAAGAGGCACCCGCCGTCGCCGAGGCCACCACTGGCACCGAGGCAGCCGCGGGTACTGAGAGCACGGAGAGCTAGTCATGCTGATTCCCCGCAAGGTCAAGCACCGCAAGCAGCACCACCCGCGTCAGCGCGGCATCGCCAGCGGCGGCACCTCGGTGAGCTTCGGTGACTACGGCATCCAGGCCCTGGGCCATGCCTACATCACCAACCGGCAGATCGAGTCCGCTCGTATCGCCATCAACCGGCACATCAAGCGTGGCGGCAAGGTGTGGATCAACATCTTCCCCGACCGCCCGCTGACCAAGAAGCCCGCCGAGACCCGCATGGGTTCCGGTAAGGGTTCGCCGGAGTGGTGGGTCGCGAACGTCAAGCCCGGACGCGTGCTGTTCGAGCTCAGCTACCCCGACGAGAAGGTCGCCAGGGAAGCCCTGACCCGCGCAATCCACAAGCTGCCGATCAAGGCACGCATCGTGACGAGAGAGGAGCAGTTCTGATGGCAGTCGGAATTTCGACCGGCGAACTGCGCGAGCTCACCGATGATGAACTGACCGACAAGCTCCGCGAGTCGAAGGAAGAGCTGTTCAACCTGCGCTTCCAGATGGCGACCGGCCAGCTTGCCAACAACCGCCGGCTGCGTCTGGTCCGGCAGGAGATCGCACGCCTTTACACGGTGCTGCGCGAACGTGAGTTGGGTCTGGCCGCCGGACCCGGAGGTGAGGATTCCTGATGGCAGATACCAAGAAGGGCGAGAAGCACACGCCCCGCACGGAGGAGACCCGGGGCCGTCGCAAGACGGCGATCGGCTACGTCGTGTCCGACAAGATGCAGAAGACCATCGTGGTCGAGCTCGAGTCGCGCAAGAGCCACCCGTTGTACGGCAAGATCATTCGCACCACCACGAAGGTCAAGGCGCACGACGAGAACGAGTCTGCCGGCGTCGGCGACCGCGTCTCGCTGATGGAGACCCGGCCGCTGTCGGCGACCAAGCGCTGGCGCCTCGTCGAGGTCCTCGAGCGCGCCAAGTAAGCAGCTCGACGGCATACCGCCCAAACGCGTAAGACCCCCGCATGCCCACTGGGCGGCGGGGGTTTTCGCATGTCAGCGGGTCCGGGGTGTCTCGCGGGTGTACTCTCCGGGCGTGACGACGGAATTCAAGGGCAAGATCGAGCTCGACATCCGGGATTCCGAGCCGGATTGGGGACCGTACGCGGCTCCGACCGCGCAACCGGATGCGCCGAACGTGCTGTACCTCGTCTGGGACGACATCGGTATCGGTACCTGGGACTGTTTCGGCGGGCTGGTCGAGATGCCCGCGATGAACCGGATAGCCGAACGAGGAGTCCGGCTTTCGCAATTCCACACCACCGCGCTGTGTTCGCCGACGCGGGCGTCGCTGCTCACCGGACGCAACGCCACCACCGTGGGCATGGCGACCATCGAGGAATTCACCGACGGGTTCCCGAACTGCAACGGACGCATTCCGTTCGACACCGCCCTGCTCTCCGAAGTTCTGGTCGACAACGGATACAACACCTACTGCGTCGGCAAGTGGCACCTCACCCCGCTGGAAGAGTCCAATCTTGCGGCGACCAAACGGCACTGGCCGCTGGGGCGTGGCTTCGAGCGGTTCTACGGGTTCATGGGCGGCGAGACCGACCAGTGGTATCCCGACCTGATCCACGACAACCACCCCGTCACACCGCCGGCGACGCCGGAAGAGGGGTACCACCTGTCGAAAGACCTGGCCGACAAGACCATCGAGTTCATCCGCGACTCCAAGGTCATCGCGCCCACCAAGCCGTGGTTCTCCTACGTGTGCCCCGGCGCCGGGCACGCGCCGCACCACGTGTTCAAGGAATGGGCGGACCACTACAGCGGCGTCTTCGACATGGGCTACGAGAACTATCGCGAGATCGTGCTGGAGAACCAGAAGCGGCTCGGCATCGTGCCCCCGGACACCGAGTTGTCGCCGATCAACCCGTATCTGGACGTCAAGGGCCCTGGCGGTGAAGACTGGCCCGCCCAAGACACCGTGCGGCCGTGGGACACGCTGAGCGACGACGAGAAGCGGCTGTTCTCCCGGATGGCCGAGGTCTTCGCCGGCTTCCTGTCCTACACCGACGCCCAGATCGGGCGGATCCTCGACTATCTCGAGGAGTCCGGGCAGCTCGACAACACGATCATCGTGGTCATCTCCGACAACGGAGCCAGCGGCGAGGGCGGGCCCAACGGGTCGGTGAACGAGGTCAAATTCTTCAACGGTTACATCGATGCCGTGGAGGAAAGCCTGAAGGCCTTCGACGAGCTCGGCGGTACACAGACCTACAACCATTACCCGACCGGCTGGGCGATGGCCTTCAACACCCCGTATAAGTTGTTCAAGCGCTACGCATCTCACGAAGGTGGCATCGCCGACAGCGCGATCATCTCGTGGCCCAACGGAATCGCGGCACACGGCGAGGTGCGGGACAACTACGTCAACGTCGCCGACATCACCCCGACGGTGTACGACCTGCTCGACATCACCCCACCGCTGACGGTGCGGGGCATTGCGCAGAAGCCGTTGGACGGCGTCAGTTTCAAAGTGGCACTGGAGAATCCGACTGCACCCGTCGGCAAGGAGACGCAGTTCTACACGATGCTCGGCACTCGCGGTATCTGGCACAAGGGATGGTTCGCCGGCGCCGTTCACGCTGCGTCACCTGCCGGGTGGTCGCACTTCGACGACGATCGGTGGGAGCTGTTCCACATCGAGGCCGACCGCAGCCAGTGTCATGATCTGGCCGCCGAGCACCCGGACAAGCTCGAAGAGCTCAAGGCGCTGTGGTTCTCGGAAGCGCAGCGGTACAACGGACTTCCGCTGGGTGACCTCAACATCATCGAGACCATGACGCGCTGGCGGCCGTACCTGGCCGGTGAACGGTCGTCGTATGAGTACTACCCGGGAACCGCCGACGTCGGTCTGGGTGCGGTGGTCGAACTGCGGGGCCGCTCCTTCGCCGTGCTCGCCGAGGTGACCGTCGACGACGGAGGCGCCGACGGCGTCGTGGTCAAACACGGTGGCGCACATGGCGGATACGTGATGTATCTGCAGGGTGGACGGCTGCATTTCTGCTACAACTTCCTCGGCGAATACGACCAGACGCTGTCGTCGCCGGACGCCGTCACCCCGGGTGTGCACACCCTCGGATTCACGTTCTCGCTCACCGGCACCGCGGAAGGCAGCCACACCCCGATCGGCGATGCGACGCTCTACATCGACACGGCCCAGGTGGCCGCGCTCGCCGAGATGCGGGTTCATCCCGGGACTTTCGGCCTCGCGGGCGCGTCGCTGAGTGTGGGACGCAATTCCGGCTCACCGGTGTCGAGTGCTTTCCAGGCGCCTTTCCCGTTCCGCGGCGGCACCATTGCGCGGGTCAACGTCGACGTCTCGGGTGCGCCGTACGCCGATCTGGAACGCGATTTCGCGCGCGCCTTCGCCAGGGACTGATCGCGGTGCCCCGCAACCCGGTCGCGGTCCTGCTGCTGAGCGTCATGCTGGTCATCCCGGCGTGCAGCAGGACCAGTGACGGGGTGCCGGTGGCGGGCACCGAGCCACCCGGCGCCGCGCCTCCGGGTGCCACCGGGACGCCGTACCCCGGTAACTCCGACGACAGCCCGCTGCCCGGAATAGTGCCGCCGGAGCAGACGCCCGCCCCGGCAGGCGCCCCGTGTGTGCCTGCTGACCTGCCGCCGGTGCGGATGGTCGCGAAGGTCAGCGATCCAGCAGCGCCCACCGCCACTGTCGGTGTCCCCGAGGGCTGGTCGATGTCCTCCGGCGACGGCGACCCGGAGGGTGCACGCCTGGAGGGACCCGACGGAATGACGGCCGTCGTCACGATCGCGCCGACGACGCTCGACCCCGAGGCGGCGTTCCGCGAGTGGGTCGACGCCCTCACCGACGACGCCACCATCAGCACCGTGAGTACGCTGCCCGGCGAATTGTGCGGGTACAGCGGGCAGGAACTGATGGGCAACCTGTCCGACGGCGCCGAATCGGTGGAGTATCGCGACCGGCTCGTGCACGTCGCTACCACCGGGCAGGCCTACGTGATCGCGGTGCACGTCGAGGCGCCCTCCGGGACAACCGGTTTCGACGAAGCGGCAACGCTGCTGACCGGCGACTTCGAGATCGGCCTACCCTGAAGCCATGCTGACCGACCTCGTCGAGCTGGACGGCGGGCCTTTCCGGATGGGCTCGACGCGGTTCTACCCCGAAGAGGCCCCGGTACACACGGTCACCGTCGCGGCGTTCGCGATGGAGCGACACCCGGTCACCACCGCGCAGTTCGCGTCCTTCGTCGCCGAGACCGGCTACCGCACCGTTGCCGAGCAGGCGCCCGACCCCGCGCTGTACCCCGGTGCCGCCGCAGCCGATCTGGTGCCGGGAGCCCTGGTGTTCCGCCCTACCCCGGGACCCGTCGACCTGCGGGACTGGCGGCAGTGGTGGGACTGGGTGCCCGGCGCGGACTGGCGTCACCCGTTCGGCCCGGACGCCGGCGTCGATGCCGTGAAGGACCGGGCCGACCACCCGGTGGTGCAGGTCTGCTACACCGACGCGGCGGCGTACGCGAGGTGGGCGGGGAGGCGGCTGCCGACCGAAGCGGAATGGGAGTTCGCCGCGCGTGGCGGGTCCACGGCCGTGTATGCCTGGGGAGACGAGGCGGCCCCCGGCGGACGGCTGATGGCCAACACGTGGCAGGGCGCGTTCCCGTACCGCAACGACGGCGCGCTGGGCTGGGCTGGCACCTCGCCCGTCGGGACGTTCCCGCCGAACGCTTACGGCCTGGTCGACATGATCGGCAACGTGTGGGAATGGACGACCACGCGGTACGCCGGCCATCACCAGCCTGCGGGGCCGGTCGAGTCGTGCTGCGGTCCGGCGAATCCGGATCCGACGCTCAACCAGGCGCTCAAGGGCGGCTCGCACCTGTGCGCGCCGGAGTACTGCCACCGGTATCGCCCCTCCGCCAGGTCGCCGCAGTCCCAGGACAGCGCGACGACGCACATCGGGTTCCGGTGCGCGGTCTGACCGCTCAGGTCAGCGGGCAGCGCGATTTGGAGCATTCCCCGAGCTCACCTACTATGTAGGGGTTGCCCAGGGCAGACCTCGGTTATCTCTGCGGAGAAAACCCTGCGTGCTCTTTGGGCGACAAAGACCGCGCACGTCAGGTCGGCATCTGCCGTGCACACAGTAACCAGGTCGAGGAGATCTAGTGATTCAGCAGGAATCGCGCGTCAAGGTCGCCGACAACACGGGCGCCAAGGAGATCTTGTGCATCCGCGTGCTCGGCGGCTCGTCGCGCCGCTACGCCGGCATCGGTGATGTCATCGTGGCGACCGTCAAGGACGCCATCCCGGGCGGCAACGTCAAGCGCGGCGACGTCGTCAAGGCCGTCATCGTGCGCACCGTCAAGGAACGCCGTCGCGCCGACGGCAGCTACATCAAGTTCGACGAGAACGCCGCGGTGATCATCAAGAACGACAACGACCCGCGCGGCACCCGCATCTTCGGGCCGGTCGGTCGCGAACTGCGCGAGAAGAAGTTCATGAAGATCGTTTCGCTCGCCCCGGAGGTGTTGTAGATGAAGGTCCGTAAGGGCGACACGGTGCTCGTGATCTCGGGCAAGGACAAGGGCGCCAAGGGCAAGGTTCTGGTCGCGTACCCGGATCGGGAGAAGGTTCTGGTCGAGGGCGTGAACCGGATCAAGAAGCACACTCCCGAGTCACGCACCGAGCGCGGAGCGTCCTCGGGCGGCATCGTCACGCAGGAAGCGCCCATCCCGGTGTCCAACGTGATGCTGCTCGATTCCGACGGCAAGCCGACCCGCGTCGGATTCCGCAAGGACGACGAGACCGGCAAGAACGTCCGGATCGCCAAGAGCAATGGCAAGGACCTCTGACATGACCACAACAGAGCAGGCAGAAAAGACACTGCCCCGCCTGAAGCAGCGCTACCGCGAAGAGATCCGCGAGTCGCTGCAGAAGGAATTCAATTTCGCCAACGCCATGCAGATCCCCGGCGTGGTCAAGGTCGTCGTGAACATGGGTGTCGGTGACGCCGCCCGCGACGCGAAGCTGATCAACGGCGCGGTCAACGACCTGGCGCTGATCACCGGCCAGAAGCCGGAGATCCGCAAGGCCCGCAAGTCCATCGCCCAGTTCAAGCTCCGTGAAGGCATGCCGATCGGCGCACGCGTCACACTGCGCGGCGATCGCATGTGGGAGTTCCTGGACCGGCTGATCTCGATCTCGCTGCCCCGTATCCGCGACTTCCGCGGGCTGAGCCCCAAGCAGTTCGACGGCACCGGCAACTACACCTTCGGGCTGACCGAGCAGTCGGTCTTCCACGAGATCGACGTCGATTCGATCGATCGCCCCCGCGGCATGGACATCACCGTCGTCACCTCGGCGACCAACGACGACGAAGGACGAGCGCTGCTGCGGGCGCTGGGCTTTCCTTTCAAGGAGAACTGAGCACATGGCAAAGAAGGCTCTGGTCAACAAGGCCAACAAGAAGCCGAAGTTCAAGGTGCGCGGCTACACGCGGTGCAACCGCTGCGGTCGTCCGCACGCAGTCTTCCGCAAGTTCGGCCTGTGCCGAATCTGCCTGCGCGAAATGGCGCACGCCGGCGAACTGCCGGGTGTGCAGAAGTCCAGCTGGTAAGCCCAGACAATCCAAACATGTTGCGGTAGGCCCCAACCGGGAACCGCCGCGAGAAAGGTGAACCGGCTGTCATGACCATGACGGATCCGATCGCAGACTTCTTGACTCGTCTGCGCAACGCCAATTCGGCGTATCACGACGAAGTGACCTTGCCGCACAGCAAGATCAAGGCCAACATGGCTGAAATCCTCAAGCGCGAGGGCTACATCAGCGATTACCGCACCGAGGATGCCCGCGTGGGCAAGTCGCTGGTGGTTCAGCTGAAGTACGGCCCCAGCCGGGAACGCAGCATCGCGGGCCTGCGCCGGGTGTCCAAGCCCGGTCTGCGCGTCTATGCGAAGTCCACCAACCTGCCGCGTGTGCTCGGCGGGCTCGGTGTGGCGATCATTTCCACGTCGTCCGGTCTGAGGACCGACCGCCAGGCATCCCGCGAGGGTGTCGGCGGCGAAGTCCTCGCGTACGTGTGGTGAGGGAGGGCTAGAACATGTCTCGCATTGGAAAGCAGCCGGTGGCAATCCCGACCGGTGTCGACGTGACGATCGAAGGCCAGAACGTGGCCGTCAAGGGTCCCAAGGGAACCTTGACCCTCGACGTCGCCGAGCCCATCGAGGTCTCGCGCGGCGACGACGGCACCATCCTGGTCAGCCGTCCCAACGACGAGCGGCGCAACCGTTCGTTGCACGGACTGTCCCGCACGCTGATCGCGAACCTCGTGACCGGCGTGACCGAGGGCTACACCACCAAGATGGAGATCTTCGGCGTGGGTTACCGCGTCGTGGCCAAGGGCAGCAACCTCGAGTTCGCCCTCGGTTACAGCCACCCGGTGCTGATCACCGCTCCCGAGGGAGTCACCTTCGCGGTGGAGACGCCGACGAAGTTCTCGATCTCCGGTATCGACAAGCAAAAGGTCGGCCAGATCGCGGCGAACATCCGCCGCCTGCGCAAGAGCGATCCCTATAAGGGCAAGGGGATCCGCTACGAAGGCGAGCAGATCCGTCGCAAGGTCGGAAAGACGGGTAAGTAGTAGATGGCTACCAACACCAAGAACAAAGAAGCTGCCGGGCACGGTCCCGTCGGCAAGAACATCTCCCAGACGCGACGCACGTCGCGGCTGCGCCGGCATGCGCGTCTGCGCAAGAAGGTCGCGGGCACGGCGGACCGTCCGCGTCTGGTGGTCAACCGTTCCGCGCGGCACATCCATGTGCAGCTGGTCGACGACCTGGAAGGCGTCACGCTCGCCGCGGCGTCGTCCATCGAGGCCGACGTGCGTGCGGTCGACGGCGACAAGAAGGCCGCCAGCTCGCGGGTCGGTCAGCTGATCGCCGAGCGTGCCAAGGCCGCAGGCATCGACGAGGTCGTCTTCGACCGCGGCGGGTACACCTACGGCGGACGCATCGCGGCCCTGGCCGACGCGGCACGCGAAGGTGGGCTGAAGTTCTGATGACGAACCAGACCAAAACCGGAAGGAATGCATGATGGCCGAGCAGGCTGCAGGAGCCGGCGGGCCGTCGAGCGACGGCCGCGGTGGCGGACGCGACGACCGTGGAGGCCGTGGACGCCGTGACGATCGTGGTGGCCGTGGAGGACGCGACGACCGCGAGAAGAGCAACTACATCGAGCGCGTCGTCACGATCAACCGCGTGTCGAAGGTGGTCAAGGGTGGTCGCCGGTTCAGCTTCACCGCGCTGGTGATCGTCGGCGACGGCAAGGGCATGGTCGGTGTCGGCTACGGCAAGGCCAAGGAAGTTCCCGCCGCGATCGCCAAGGGCGTCGAAGAGGCTCGCAAGAACTTCTTCCGTGTCCCGCTGATCGGTGGCACCGTGGTCCACCCCGTCCAGGGTGAGGCTGCTGCCGGTGTCGTGATGCTGCGTCCGGCCAGCCCCGGTACCGGCGTCATCGCCGGCGGTGCGTGCCGCGCGGTGCTGGAATGCGCCGGCGTGCACGACGTGCTGGCGAAGTCGCTGGGCAGTGACAACGCGATCAACGTGGTGCACGCCACGGTTGCCGCGCTGAAGCTGCTGCAGCGTCCCGAAGAGGTCGCGGCGCGCCGTGGCCTGCCTATCGAGGATGTAGCGCCTGCAGGCATGCTCAGGGCTCGCCGTGAGGCCGAGGCCCTGGCCGCCACCGCGGCGCGTGAAGGAACGGCGTAATCACCATGGCAGAACTCAAGATCACCCAGGTGCGCAGCACCATCGGTGCGCGGTGGAAGCAGCGTGAAACGCTGCGGACACTCGGGTTGCGCAAGATTCGTCAGTCGGTTGTCCGCGAGGACTCCGCCCAGACGCGCGGCCTGATCAAGACCGTGCATCACCTCGTCACGGTGGAAGAGGTTTAACCATGACACCCATCAAGCTCCACGACCTGAGGCCCGCCCCGGGAGAGAAGAAAGCCAAGACCCGCGTGGGTCGCGGCGAAGGCTCCAAGGGTAAGACGTCCGGTCGCGGCACCAAGGGCACCAAGGCACGCAAGAACGTCCCCGCGACGTTCGAGGGTGGCCAGATGCCCATTCACATGCGGCTGCCCAAGCTCAAGGGCTTCCGTAACCGCTTCCGCACCGAATACGGCGTCGTCAACGTGGGCGACATCGCCCGGGTGTTCCCCGACGGCGGCACCATCGGTGTCGACGAGCTCGTGGCCAAGGGTCTGGTTCGCAAGAACGTCCTGGTCAAGGTGCTCGGTGACGGCAAGCTGACCGCCAAGGCCGATGTGACCGCACACAAGTTCAGCGGAAGCGCCCGCGAGGCGATCACCGCCGCGGGTGGCACGGCCACCGAACTGTAGACACGCATCTCGTCTCGCAGAACCCCCGCCCCGGCGGGGGTTCTTGCGTTCACCGGACTGTAACGCCCGTAACGGCACGGCGCCGGATCACGATCTACACTTCGCATGCCGATACCCGAGGAGCACTCCATGATTCGCCACCGCCGAACCGCCGCTGTCGCGGCGTTCGCCGCCGGATTCGCCATGTTCGGCAGCGTCGCAACGGCTCACGCGCAGACGAAAGACGAAGCCTTCACCGCAGCCGTGGTTTCCCTGGGCATCCCGCTGGGCCCTGACCAGGAAGCGCCCGTGCTCGGACACAAGGTGTGCGAGATGCTCACCGGCGGCATCACCGGCAACCCCAACCCTGTTCCCGTCGTCCGCGGCGTGGTGCAGACACTGGCCAACAACGGCATCAGCCGGGAGCAGGCAGGCAGCCTCACGCGCCTCTCGGTCGCCGCCTACTGCCCGCAGTTCTCCCGCCTGGTCGGTCGCTGACCCGGCCGTAGGTGGACGTCGAAGAACGCGACGATCCGCCGCCACGCATCCTCGGCCTCCGGCTCGGAGAACCGGAACCCGGGGATGTGCTCGAAGATCCGCAGCCGCCACGGGCCGTCGCGCCAGTCGTTCATGAACGAGTGGCCCACGTCGGGATACTCCCGCACGTCGTGCGGCACCCCTGCCTCGGCGAGGAGCGCGTCCAGCCGTGCCGCGTGCCCCTTCAGTGAGGGATCGCGGGCGCCGTAGCTGGCGACGACCGGACAGCTGAGCCGCAACGCCTCCGAATCCCGCGGCCAGTTCCCGTAGTTCGGGGCCGTGGCGTCGAACACCGCCTGCGGTGCCAGCAGAAGGCAGAATCCGCCGCCGATGCAGAAGCCGACCGAGCCGATGGTGCCGGTGCAATCCGGGCGCGCGGCCAACTGATCCCGCGCCGCCACGATCTCGTCGACCGCCGCGCCGGACCCGGTCTGCAGGGACCGGGCCATCGCGCGGACGCAGCGGATCCGTCTGCCGGGATGGATGAGGTTGGGCGCCAGTGTCAGGAAGCCCGCCCCGGCCAAGCGGTCGCACGCGCGGCGGATGTCCAGCGACAGCCCCCCGATGTCGTGGATGACGACGACCCCCGGCCACGGCCCCTCGCCGTCGGGCACGGCCAGATACCCGGCCGTCACGACGCCAGCGCAGGATAGCCGGGCAGCTCGTCGGCGTCCGTCTCCGGTGAGGAGAACCGGTCTGCCAGGGCCCGGCCGGGACGGGATCCCGCCACGCGCAGCAGGTTCCGCATGACAGCCAGGCCGGCCCTGCTGCGGGGATGGGCCAGTCGTGGCGTGCCGGGAGGGAGCTTCTGGGCCCGGTCCACCAGCGGGCGCATGCGCCGCTCGTAGCCTGCGACCGCGGCGGGCAGCGATGTGGCCGTCGCGATCTCGCCGGCCAGGATGTAGGCCCCGGTCAGCGCCAGGGTGGTACCGACGCCGCTGACCGGGGTCGCGCACCAGGCGGCGTCGCCGCAGAGGATCACCCGCCCGTTCGACCAGCGCGGCGCCCTGACTTGCGTGAGGTAGTCCAGGTAGAGCTCGTCGGTGGTGTGCAGTGCCGCGCGTATCCGGGGGGCCTGCCACCCGACATTCCGGTAGATCTCGTCGATGGCGGCACGCTGTCGCTCGGAGTCGAGGGACTGCAGTTCCGGATCGCCGGACAGGAACGACAGAGCGACCCGCGTGGTCCCGACGTTGTCCGGGCGCATCGTGATGGACCGGCCACCGGTGGTGTTGTACCAGGTCCACCACTGGTCATCGGTGGGCTCGCGGGCAATGGTGCCGAACGCGGTGTAGAGCCCCAACTCCCGCAGGTCGACGTCGTCGAACAGCCGGTCCCGAGTCCGGGACCGCGAGCCCTCGGCGACGATCACGGCGTCGACCCGGTGCGACGCCCCACCCGCCATGGTCACCTTCGCGCCGTCGGCATCCTGCTCGATGCGGTCGACCTGATCGCCGAACACGTAGGTCACGGCGCCGGGGGCGGCCTCGACGAGGGTGCGGGCCAGGGTGCCGCGCAGGATCTCGATCTGCGCCGTAGCTCCGCCGCTGTCGTCGTCGCCGGCGGGAAACTCCGCCAGCACACCCCGATCGCCGACGAACCGCAGACCCACTTCGCCGGTGGTCCTGGCCGCCACGGTCTCTTCGAGTCCCATGCGCCGCAGCACTTCTCGACCGGAACCACGCACGTCGACGTTCTGGCCGGCGGTGCGCAGCGAGTCGGCACGCTCGACGACCGTCACGTGATGGCCGGCCCGAGCGAGCCAGTACGCCGCTGTCGGTCCGGCGATACTCGCGCCCGAGATGAGGATGTCCACGGACGCCACGATACCCATGTATCTTCACAATGAAACTACTTCACAATGAAGGGGGTGCCGATGGCGGAACCGGACACCGAGATGACGCCGCAGGGGCGCGCGCTGATGGAACGCCTGCGGACCTTCGCCGCGGACTACACCGATCTCACCCATCACCTGGCCGGCTGGCTCGGGGTGCACTCGGCCGACGCCGCAGCGCTGGCTGAGGTCCTCTACGCCGAAGACGCAGGCAGACCGCTGCAACCCGCACGCCTGGCCCGCCGGATCGGGCTGTCCTCGGGGGCGACGTCGTCTCTGCTCAATCGTCTCGAAGGTGCCGGGTTACTCAGCCGCAGCCGCGAACACGCGGACCGGCGGGTGGTGACGCTGCGCAGCGTGCCCGCGGTCAGCGCGCAGGCGGGCCACTTCTTCGCACCGCTCACCGAGCGGGTCAACGCCGTGCTCGACGAGGCCGATCCTGCGCTGCTGGCGGCGTTCGAGCAGCTGCTGGGCCGGCTGCACGAGGCGATGGAAGACGTCATCGACAACATCGACGACCTCGTCCCGCCGCGGCAGTGACCCCCGCGGGCCGTCGGTACGCTCGAATCATGATCTCTGTGCTGTCCGGGGTACCCGGGTTCGACGACGTTCGTGAGTTCGCCCGCAAGGTCGACACCGCCCGGCATCAGGGCGTCCCCGACGGATGCATCCTCGAGCTCGACCTGCAGAGCGCTCCCCCCGAGACCGCCGGTTTCGACCCCATGGCCTTCATCAACGGGTCCGGCCGTCCGCTGCTGCTCCGTGAGACCGTCGCCGCGCTGCACCGCGCCGCCGAGGACCCCCGTGTCGCCGGCCTGATCGCCCGGGTGCAGATCGATGCCGCCCCGCCGGGACCGGTGCAGGAGCTGCGCGATGCGATCCTGGCGTTCACCGCGAAGAAGCCGTCGCTTGCGTGGGCCGAAACGTACCCGGGCACGCTGTCGTACTACCTGGCGTCGGCGTTCGGCGAGGTGTGGATGCAGCCGTCGGGCACGGTGGGCCTGGTGGGGTTCGCCACCAGTGCGCTGTTCCTGCGCGATGCGCTCGACAAGCTCGGCGTCGAGGCACAGTTCGTGGCGCGCGGTGAATACAAGTCGGCGGCAAACCTTTTCACCCAGGACAGGTACACCGAGCCGCACCGCGAAGCCGACGCCGCGCTGGTCAACGGCCTACGCGCTCAGGTGTGGGACGCGGTGGCCGCGTCGCGGGGCATCGACGTCACGGCCCTGGACGCACTCGCCGACCGGGCCCCGCTGCTGCGCGAGGACGCGGTGACCGCAGGGTTGGTCGACCGCATCGGGTTTCGTGACGAGGTGTACGCCCGGATCGCGGAGATGACCGGCGCCGAGGGTGTCTCGCCGGAGACCGGAGACGCCGACGGTGAGGGCGCTCCGCCTCGGCTGTACCTGGCCCGCTACGCACGCGCCAAGAAGCCGAGCGTCCCCGGCGTGAAGAGTCACCCCAAGATCGCCGTCGTGACGGTGGCCGGTGCCATCGTCAGCGGCCGGGGCGGGCGGCAGATGCCCCCGATGGGCGGTGCCAACTCCGGTGGCGACACCATCGCCGCCGCGCTGCGCCAGGCCGCAGCCGACGACGACGTCGTCGCGGTGGTGCTGCGCGTGGACAGCCCGGGCGGCTCGGTCACCGGCTCGGAGACCATCTGGCGCGAAGTCGTGCGCACCCGGGAGCGCGGCAAGCCCGTGGTCGCCTCGATGGGCGGGGTCGCGGCCTCCGGCGGCTACTACGTGTCGATGGCTGCTGACGCCATCGTCGCCAACCCCGGCACCATCACCGGTTCCATCGGTGTGGTGACGGGCAAGTTCATCGCCCGCGACCTGAAGGACCGTCTCGGTGTCGGCTCGGATTCGGTGCGCACCAACGCCAATGCCGACGCCTGGTCGATCAACGCGCCCTTCACAGAGGAGCAGCATGCGCAGGTGGTGGCCGAGGCCGATCTGTTCTACACCGATTTCGTGCAGCGGGTCGCCGACGGTCGCAACATGAGCGTCGATGCCGTCGAGCAGGTGGCGCGGGGCCGGGTGTGGACCGGCGCCGACGCGCTGGAGCGCGGTCTTGTCGACGAGCTCGGCGGGTTACGGGTCGCGATCCGCCGCGCCAAGGCTCTCGCCGGCATCGACGAGGACGCCAAGGCCGTCATCGAGAACCTGCCGGGGTCCTCGCTGCGAGACATGTTGCGCCCCAAGCCCTCCTCGCAGCCCGCAGCTGCGTCGCTGCCGGATGCGCTGGGCGCCATGGCGGTTCGCTCGGTGATGGGCCTGCTCGATCAGACGCAGCGATCGCTCACCGGTGTCAACGTGTTGTGGCTGGGGGAGACGCGCTACTGAGCCAGGCGGGCGTTGACGTAGACGATCTCGCCCAGCGGATCGGTGGCGTCCGAGTCGGCCGCGACATCCGGCAGCGTGCGTCCGTAGCGGGTGAACAGCTCACGGCGGGACACGTCGGTCACGTCCCATCCCTGCCCGCGCAGGTAATCCATGACGGGGGTGCGCTCACCCGCGTACACGAGTGCGGGCATGTCGATGTCGAGACCGAGTTCTCGAATCGGCTGTGTCAGCGCGCGGACCTTGTCCGGGTCGAAATCGACTATGCCAGGAGCGAATTCGGTGGCGATCGTGCTCGAGGGCGCCGACATCGCCGTGATCTGGTCGAACAACCGGTCCTGGGCTTCGGGCGGCAGATACACCAGCAGGCCCTCGGCCAGCCAGGCGGTGGGCCGCGATTCGTCGAACCCCGCCGCCCGCAGGGCAGCAGGCCAGTCATCGCGCAGATCGATCGGTACCGGTCGGTGCCGGGCCGTCGGCTGCGCGCCGAGCGCACTCAGCGTCTGCGTCTTGAACTCGATCACCTTCGGCTGGTCGATCTCGAAGACGACGGTGTCCGCCGGCCAGGGCAGACGGTACGCCCGCGCATCCAGGCCGGACGCCAGGATCACCACCTGGCGGATCGCGGGGGGTCCGGCCGCCACGGCGGCGGTGCAGCAGTCGTCGAAGAACTTGGTGCGCACCGCCATTCCGTCGATCATCGCCTGCGCGCGTTCGGGTGAACCGTCGGGCAACAGAGACAGATCCAGCTCCCCGTCGAGCATCTTGGTGAAGAACTCGATACCGACGGCACGCACCAGCGGATCGGCGTACGGGTCGTCGATCAGCGGGTCGGGATCGGCGGTGGCGGCCGCCCGTCCCGCGGCGACCATCGTGGCCGTGGCCCCCACGCTGGTGGCCGGATCCCAGGAGTCGTCGGAGGTGCGCGCCATCGCTATGCCAGCTCTGCCGAGAGGTAGCCGGAGTCGCCCGCCATTGCGATGAGATTGTCCGCCGGCGCCTGGAAACCGTTGGCCTCGTACGCCGCTGATCCGCTCAGCACGTCGGTGCGCCAGCCCTGCGCGCGCAGATGCTCGGCGGCCGACGTGCGCGGCCCGCTGTAGAACAGCTCCTGCAGGTTGATGTCACTGCCGTGGCGCCGGGCCCGTTCGGTCATGGCCTTGGCCCAGTCCCCGGTGAGCGCCTTGGCGTCCATGTGCTCGGTGGCGAGGCGGCTGCCCGGAGCGCTGAGCGCGCTGATGTTGTCCAGCAGGCGGTCCTGCGCCTCGGGTGGCAGGTAGATCAGCAGCCCTTCGGCGATCCATGCTGTCGGCTGCGAGGGGTCGAAGCCCGCCTCCCGCAGGGCCGTCGGCCAATCCTCGCGCAGATCGATGCCGACGGTCCGCCGGTCAGCGGTGGGCGCCGCGCCGGCGTCGGCGAGCACCCGGGTCTTGAACTCGATGACGGTGGGCTGGTCGATCTCGAACACCGTGGTGCCGTCGGGCCATGACAGCCGGAAGGCGCGGGTGTCCAGCCCGGAGGCGAGGATCACCGCCTGCCGGATACCGGCCGCGCCCGCGGCGGTGAAGAAGTCGTCGAAGAACCGGGTGCGCACCGCGATGTGCTCGCGCATCTGGTCGGCGCCGAACAGCGGGTCGTCGCCGAAGTCGATGTCACCGCCGGCCACCTTGATGAAATGCGGCAGGCCGACCGCCTCGACGAGGAGGGCGGCGTACGGATCGTCGATCAGCGGGTCGGGTCCGCGGCTGGCCAGCGCGCGCGTCGCGGCCACCGACGTCGCGGTGGCTCCGACGCTGGAGGCCAGGTCCCAGGTGTCGCCATCAGTGCGGGGCATCGTCTTCTCTCCTGTCGGGTAGGGCGGCGATCAGCGCCTGGGAGTCGCGCAGCGCGGTCAGTGATTCGACGACCTCGAAGCGTCGTCCGTAGCTCTCGAACACCTCGGGCCGGGACCGGGTGCTGACCTGCCAGCCGAGCGCAGTCAGGTAGTCGGCCGGGGGAGTGCGCTCGCCGGGATAGAACAGGTCGGCGACGTTGACATCGAAACCCTGTGCGGCCCATTGGCCGCGCATGGCCCGGGTGCGCTCGCCGATGGTTGCCCCGGCGTCGGGGTGGTACTCGGTGGCGAGGCGGCTGCCGGGCGCGCTGAGCGCGGTGACGTGGTCGAACAGCCGGTCCTGCGCGTCGGGCGGCAGGTACACCAGCAGCCCCTCGGCGGACCACGCCGTGGCCGCCGAGTCATCGAAACCGCTGTCCCGCAGAGCTTTCGGCCAGTCCTCGCGCAGGTCGACCGCGACCGTGCGCCGCTGTGCCGTGGGCTCCGCGCCCAGCCCGGCCATGGTCTCGGTCTTGAAGTCGACGACCGCGGGCTGGTCGATCTCATAGACGACGGTGCCCGCGGGCCACGGCAGCCGGTACGGCCGCGAGTCGAGCCCGGCAGCCAGGATGACCGCCTGCCGGATGCCTGTCGCACCGGCATCGACGAAGAAGTCGTCGAAGAACCGGGTCCGCACCGCCATCACGTCGGTCATCAGCCGGGCCGCGCCGGAGTCGTCCGCGTCACCGAGGGAGAGGTCGCCGTCGACCACCCTGGTGAAGAACTCGATGCCGACCGCCCGCACCAGCGGCGCCGCCCACGGGTCGTCGATCAGCGGTTCGGGTTCACGGCTGGCCACGGCCCGGGCGGCCGCGACCATCGTCGCCGTCGAGCCCACGCTGGACGCGAGGTCCCAGCGGTCGCTGTCGCTGCGCGCCATCGTCGCCGGCTACCTGGTCGCGCTCACGTAGACGACCTCGGCGAACCCCTCGCCGTCCTCCAGTGGGTCCAGCCCGTAGCGGACCAGCAGATCGTTGGTGGGGGTGGCCTGCACCGTCCAGTTCTGACCGCGCAGGTACTCGGTGACGTCGGCGCGCTCGCCGAGGAAGACCAGCTCGGAGAAATCGAGGTCGAACCCCTCGTTGCGCCAGCGGTCGGTCGACTCCTTCATCTTCTCCCGCAGTTCGTCCTGGTCTGCTTCGTGGTGCGACGGCACGGACTCGACGGCCAGCCGGCTGCCGGGTGCGCTGAGCGATCCGATGGTGTCCAACAGCCGGTCCTGGGCATCCGGCGGCAGGTAACCGAGGAGTCCCTCGGCGATCCAGGCCGTCGGCGCCGCGGCGTCGAAGCCGGCGTCGGCGAGCGCGGCCGGCCAGTCGTTGCGCAGGTCGACCGCGACGGTGTCCAATTTCGCTGACGGCGCAACCCCGAGGCCGGCAAGCGTCGTCGCCTTGAACTCGATCACCTCGGGCTGGTCGATCTCGTACACCGTCATGTCCTGCGGCCACGCCAGCCGGTATGCCCGCGCGTCCAGGCCGGACGCGAGGATCACGGCCTGCCGGATACCCGCACCGACGGCGTCGGCGAAGAAGTCGTCGAAGAAGCGGGTGCGCGCGGCCATGCCGTCGGCGAAGCGGCTCATGCCGACCGGCGATTCACCGTCGGCGCCGCTGTCCAGGTCCGCGGCGGTCAGCTCGCCGCTGGCCAGCCGGGTGAAGAAGTCGACGCCGACGGCGCGCACCAGCGGCTCGGCGTACGGGTCGTTGATCACGGGGTGGTCGGCTCTGCTGGCCACCGCACGGGCCGCGGCCACCATCGTCGCCGTGGCGCCCACGCTGGAGGCGAGGTCCCAGGTGTCGTTCTCGGTACGTGCCATATCGCGATCCTTTTACTTAGATAAGGTAATAACAATTCGACTGTACGCCCGGAATCTGAACGCCGCCCCAGACGTCGGATTCGGGCGGGGGAACATCCAACTGTTAGTCTCGTAGACTGTTCAGACGCGTGACTTGCGCAGGCCTTTCACCTGCGCATGCCGCCGCGCTCACGACTTAACCACGATGCTGGTCCTGCCAGCCAAAGAGCACGCCGCGATCGTCAACTCGGCCGTGCAGGAGGAAAGAGTGCTCTCGGCTTTCATTTCTTCGCTCAGAACCCCGGACCTGAGGCGAAAGATCCTGTTCACGCTGGGCATCGTCGTCCTGTATCGGGTCGGCGCCTCGGTGCCGTCCCCCGGCGTCAACTACCCCAACGTGCAGCAGTGCATCGCGCAGGTCAGCGGCGGCGAGTCGGGGCAGATCTATTCGCTGATCAACCTGTTCTCCGGCGGCGCGCTCCTGCAGCTCTCGGTGTTCGCGGTGGGCATCATGCCCTACATCACCGCCAGCATCATCGTGCAGCTGCTCGGTGTGGTCATCCCGCGGTTCGAGCAGCTGCGCAAGGAGGGGCAAGCGGGGCAGACCAAGCTCACGCAGTACACCCGCTACCTCGCGGTCGCGCTGGCGATCCTGCAGGCCACCAGCATCGTGGCGCTGGCCGCCAACGGCGGGCTGCTGCAGGGCTGCTCGCTCGACATCATCCAGGGCCAGGGCGACGGGCTGAACCTCACCACGCTGGCCGTCATCGTGATCGTCATGACCGCCGGTGCCGCGCTGGTCATGTGGATGGGCGAGATGGTCACCGAGCGCGGCGTCGGCAACGGCATGTCGCTCATCATCTTCGCCAGCATCGCCTCGGCGATCCCCGGTGAGGGCAAGAACATTCTCGACAGCCGCGGTGGCATGGTCTTCGCGTTCGTGTGTCTGGCCGCGCTGCTGATCGTCGTCGGCGTGGTCTTCGTCGAGCAGGGCCAGCGCCGCATCCCGGTCCAGTACGCCAAGCGCATGGTCGGCCGCAAGATGTACGGCGGCACGTCGACCTACCTGCCGCTGAAGGTCAACCAGGCCGGCGTCATCCCCGTCATCTTCGCGTCGTCGCTGATCTACATCCCGCACCTGATCACGCAGCTGATCACCAGCGGAAGCGCCAACCCGAGCACCGGATGGTGGCAGACCTTCGTCGCCGAGTATCTGACCGACCCCAGCAGCCCGGTCTACATCGCGATCTACTTCGGCCTGATCGTGTTCTTCACCTACTTCTATGTGTCGATCACGTTCAACCCCGAGGAACGCGCCGACGAGATGAAGAAGTACGGCGGCTTCATCCCGGGCATCCGGCCGGGCAAGCCGACGGCGGACTACCTGAACTTCGTGTTGTCCAGGATCACCCTGCCGGGCTCGATCTACCTGGGCATCATCGCGGTCCTACCGAACCTGTTCCTGGAGATCGGCAACACCGGCTCCGTGCAGAACCTGCCGTTCGGCGGTACTGCTGTCCTCATTGCGGTCGGCGTCGGCCTCGACACCGTCAAGCAGATCGAAAGCCAGCTGATGCAGCGCAATTACGAAGGTTTCTTAAAGTGAGAGGGTTCCGAAGTTGAGAATCGTGTTGTTGGGCCCGCCGGGGGCGGGCAAGGGAACGCAGGCCCAGAAGCTGGCCGAGAAGCTCGGCGTCCCGCACATCTCCACCGGTGACCTGTTCCGCCACAACATCAGCAACAACACCGAACTCGGGATCGAAGCCAAGAAGTACCTCGACGCCGGCGACCTCGTCCCGGCCACCCTCACGAACGCGCTCGTCGACGACAGGCTCGACGACGACGACGCGGCCGCGGGCTTCATCCTCGACGGCTTCCCGCGCTCGGTCGAGCAGGCCAAGGCGCTCGACGACATGCTGACCAAGCGCGACCTGTCCCTGGACGCGGTGCTGGAGTTCCGGGTCCCCGAAGACGAGCTCGTCTCCCGGCTGAAGGGCCGCGGCCGCGCCGACGACACCGAGGACGTCATCCGCAACCGCTTCAACGTCTACCGCGACGAGACCGCGCCGCTGCTCGACTACTACAGCTCGACGCTGGTCACGGTCGACGCCGTCGGTGAACTCGACGAGGTGTTCAGCCGGGCGCTCACCGCACTCGGCCGCTGACGATGGTCTCGCTGCCCGGCCTGCGCAGCCGCAAGGTGGTCCCGGTGCGGACCGCCGGTGAACTCGACGCGATGGCCGCCGCCGGGGCGCTGGTCGCCGCTGCGCTGCGCGCCGTGCGGGAGGTCGCCGCGCCGGGCATGTCGACGCTCGACCTCGACGCGGTCGCCGAATCCGTGATCCGCGACGGCGGCGGTGTGCCGTCGTTCCTCGGCTACCACGGCTTTCCCGCCACCATCTGCTCGTCGGTCAACGATCGCGTCGTGCACGGCATCCCCACGGCCGACGAGGTCCTCGCGGCCGGTGACCTGGTCTCCATCGACTGCGGCGCGATCCTCGACGACTGGCACGGCGACTCGGCCTTCACGTTCGGGATCGGTGACCTCATTCCCGTCGACGAGGCACTCTCGGCGGCGACCAGGGAGTCGATGGAGGCCGGCATCGCCGCCATGATTCCGGGCAACCGCCTGACCGACGTCTCGCACGCGATCGAACAGGGCACCCGCGCCGCCGAGAGCAGGCACGGCCGCAAGTTCGGGATCGTGGCGGGCTACGGCGGACACGGGATCGGCCGCGAGATGCACATGGACCCGTTCCTGCCCAACGAAGGCGCACCCGGTCGCGGCCCGTACCTCGCTCCGGGGTCGGTGCTGGCGATCGAACCCATGCTGACCCTGGGGACGAGGAAGACGGCCGTGCTGGACGACGGCTGGACCGTCGTCACCACCGACGGGTCGCGCGCCGCGCACTGGGAGCACACCGTCGCGGTCACCGAGGACGGACCCAGGATCCTGACGCTCGCCTGAACTGAACGCCCTCCCACGTCGTATCACTGACGGAGGATGGCGGGACAGTGAACCAGCGGGACGACCAGGAAGCCGCGATCATGCGGGTGCTCTACGACGAGCACGCCGCGGCCCTCTGGCGCTACGCCCTGCGGCTGACCGGCGATCGGGCCCGTGCCGAGGACGTCGTCCAGGAGACGCTGCTGCGCGCGTGGCGGCATCCCGACGTGACGGCGGACGTGGACCGGTCCGCGAGGGCCTGGCTGTTCACCGTGGCGCGCAACATGATCATCGACGAACGCCGAAGTGCGCGCTTCCGGCATGAGACCGACGTGCCCGAACCCGAGCGGGTGTCCGACCGCCCGTCGCCCGACGAGGTGGACACCGCGCTGGACCGGATATTGCTCGGCACCGCGATGGCGCAACTGTCCGACGAGCATCGGGCGGTGATACGGCGGGCCTACTACCAGGGCTGGAGTACCGGACAGATCGCCGCCGACCTTCAGATCCCGGAAGGCACCGTGAAATCCCGGTTGCACTACGCCGTCCGCGCGCTGCGGCTCGGACTACAGGAGATGGGGGTGACGCGATGAGCGTGGACGACCGCTATCGGACGTGGGACGCCGCCTACGTGCTGGGCGCGCTGTCCGGCGACGAGCGGCTCGAATACGAGGACCACCTGGCCGGGTGCTCCCGGTGCCGCGCGGAGGTGGGTGAACTCAGCGGCATGCCGGGGCTGCTGTCGATGCTCGACGTCGACGAGGTGATCGCGCTGGACCACGAGCAGCCCAGTCCGCCGCTGCGGCCCGAGGTGCTCAGCGCGGTTCTGCAGCGAGCCGGCGCCCGGCGCAGCCGCGCCCGGTGGATGACGCTGGCCGGGGTCGGCCTGGTGGCCGCGCTGCTGGCGGTGGCCATGCTCGTCGTGCTGCGCCCCGAGACGTTCGGCCTGCCGTCGGGCACCGGCGACCAGGAGGCCGCGCAGATGTCGAAGATGACCAAGGTGTCCGAGACCCCGATCAACGCCAGCGTCGCGGTCACCGGTTACGGCTGGGGCACCCGCATCGACATGGCGTGCTCCTACGGTGACTGGGGCCGCCAGGACGCGCCGCCGCAGAACCTGGGGATGGTCGTCGTCGGCCACGACGGCAGCCGTTCCCAGATCGCCACCTGGTTGGGGCTCTCCGGGGCCACCGCGCTGCCCAGCGGGACGACGCCGATGTCCCCGAGCGACATCGCCACGGTGCAACTGGTGTCGGCGCCCGACGGAAAGGTGTTGCTGGAAACTCATCTGTGAACCGGCGGTCCTGGCTGCGGTGCGGCCATGGGGTAAGAAGAGGCGTGGCATCCGAACGGCGCGACCCGATCGCTGCGGCACGCGCGAACTGGGAGCGCTCCGGGTGGGGGGACGTCGCTGACGGCATGGTCGCCGTCACGTCGGTCATGCGCGCGCACCAGATCCTGCTGGCCCGCGTCGAGACGGCGCTGCGGCCCTACGACCTCAGTTTCTCGCGGTACGAGTTGCTCCGGCTGCTCGCGTTCAGCCGCACCGGCGCGCTGCCCATCACCAAGGCCTCCGACCGGCTGCAGGTGCACGTCACCAGCGTCACGCACGCGATCCGGCGCCTCGAAGCCGACGGCCTGGTCGAACGGCTGCCGCACCCCACGGACGGCCGCACCACCCTGGTGCAGCTCACCGACCTCGGACGGTCGACGGTCGAGGACGCCACCGAGACGTTGAACAAGGACGTCTTCGCCGACATCGGCATCTCCGACGAACAGTCCCGCACCCTCGCCGAGTCCATCCGCCGGCTGCGCCACAGCGCGGGCGACTTCTAGCGACTCAGCGCGTCGCGGGCAGCGGGATCGTGGCGGTGACGGCCGTTCCCGTGCCCGGACGGGAGCGGATGTTGAGTCTGCCGCCGACGATCTCGGCGCGTTCGGCCATCGACAGCAGTCCGTAGCCGCCCATCTCGTCGCTGCCCAGCGGGTGTTCCAGCGTGTCGAAACCGACACCGTCGTCCACGATTTCGAGGCGGGCGACCTCTCCGGTGTCACCGCGGTCGACGGCGAAGGTGAGGCGGGCGTGCTCGGCGCGGGCGTGTTTGACGACGTTCTGCAGGCATTCCTGGGCGATGCGGTACAGCGCCAGCTCGATGTGGTCGGGCAGGCGGCTCTCGGAGAGGTCGACCTCGATGTCGACCTGCGGGATTGACCGGGCCAGGCTGGCCAGTCCGCCGGAGAGCCCGAGGTCGTCCAGCACCGGGGGACGCAGACCGCTGATGGCCGCGCGCGCCTCCTGCAACGTCAGCTGGGCCAGCTCACGCGCGCGGTCCAGCGGCTCGGTCAGCGCGGCGCCGTCATCGGGGGAGCGTGCGGCCTGCGCGGCGGCGTCGAGCCAGTAGGACAGCGTGACCAGACGCTGGGAGATGCCGTCGTGAATGTCGCCGGCGAGCCGCCTGCGCTCCAGCTCCTGGGCCTCGATGACCTGCTCGACGAAGTTCTCGTGCGCGCGTTCCCGCGACACCAGCTGGCGGTGCAGACGGGCCTGGTGCATGGAACCCGCGATCAGCCGGCCGATGACCAGCAGCAGCTCGACGTCTCTGTCGCCGAACTCGCGTTCGGCCACGGTGTGCACGTTGAGGACACCGACCATCCCGCCGGGATCGGACTCCATCGGCACCGACACCATGGACGTGAAATCCCGGCCGCGCAGCGACTGGAACGGCAGGTACCGCGGATCGGACTCCTTGTCCTTCCTGATCACCACCGGCTCCCGGTGGCTGGCCACCCAGCCTGAAATGCCCTGTCCCAGAGGCAGTCTGATCTTTCCCACCTCGGAGTCGAACGGTGGGGTGGCCCCGGCCAGTGTCAGTGACCTCTCGGTGTCGTCGAGGACGTGCACGAAGCAGACGTCGCTGTCGGTGGCCGCGGTGATGATCCGGGAGGCCGCCGCGGCCAGCGGTTCGACGCCGGGGCCGCTGGAGGCGGCCTGGATCAGCTCACGCAGCAGCGCCAGCTCGCGATCGGCGGTGAGCAGGGAGCGCGGGGGCGGACTCACTGGCAGATGCCTTCGCGCAGCGCGGTGGCCACCGCCGCCGTGCGGTCGCTGACGTTCAACTTGCGGTAGATGGAGCTCACATGCGATTTGACCGTCTCGTCGCCGATCACCAGTTTGGCGGCGATCGCCCGGTTGGACAGGCCGTTGACCACCAGTGCCAGGATCTCGCTCTCACGCTGTGTGAGCCCCTGCCGCGCGCCGGGCCAGAACTCGTCGCGTTGCAACCGTGCCGCGGTGTCCATGGCCCGCGCTGCCATGGACGGGTCGATCGCGGTCTCGCCGCGGTGCGCGAACTCCAACTGTCGGACCAGCTCTTCGCTGCTGATGCTCTTGAGCAGATAGCCCGATGCGCCGACTCGAAGAGCCTGGAACAGGTACTGCTCGTCGTCGTAGACCGACAGCATCACCACCTTGCGGTCGGGCTGCCGCTCACGCAGCTGCCGGCACACGTCCAGTCCGCTGGACCCCTGCATCCGGACATCGCACAGCACGATGTCGGGGTCCAGGGCGGCGACCACGCTCATCACGCGGTCTGCGCCGACAGCATGGCCGACGACGGTCACCCGACTGCTGAACGCGGCCAACATCGCCTTGAGGCCCTCGATGACCATTTCGTGGTCGTCGACCAGCACGATTCGCACCGGCGAGCCATCCATGGGGCAACCATAGATGCGTCACCGCGGTTCTCCCCCCAACTTGGCAGCCGGAATCCCCCGCATGGGGGAGGCGCCCGGATGTGACGTGGGACACCATTTGATACGTGCAGCCCACACAGCAGAAAGCATGGCGTGCCGGTCGGTTCTGGTGGGACTGGCCCGCACAACACGATGCGGACGCGAAGTCCCTCGCGAAGCTCCACGCGGTGATCTTCGACCTGGATGCCCTCGCCGACGTCGAGGGCGCTGGGCACCGCCGCGCCTTCAACGCCGCGTTCGCAGCGCTCGGCCTCGACATCGCATGGTCGGTCCCGCGGTACCGGCAGCTGCAGGCGCTCACCGATGAACGGCGGCGCGTCGCCGCCGAACTCCGCAAACGTGGCGTCAGTACGGAGTGCGACGTGCTCGCCGAGTTGCTGGTCGACGAGATCTGCATGACCAAGGCGATGGTCCTCGACGAGACGATGCGCGACGCCGACATCGCGCCGAGGCCCGGGATGAGCGACCTGATCCTGGAAGCGCACGGTGCCGGCGTGGGCATCGGGATCGTCAGCAGCGGCAGCCACACCTGGGTGGAGCCGCTGGTGCGACAGCTGATCGGCGACGGAGTCGCGGGCGCGGTCGTGACCGCCGATGACACCCCCCGGACCGAGCTGTACCGGGCGGCGCTGGGCGAACTCGGCGCCACCGCACACGATTCACTTGCGTTCGCGGGGTCGCAGTTGAGTCAGCGCGCGGCCACTGCCACCGGGTTGGCGACGGTGCTGGTGGATGAGGCCGCTGCCCCGCTGCGCGTGGCCGATTGCCAGCGCGCACACGACTCGTGGTGGCAGACGCACCGGAGTTCGTCAGCGGCGTAGCGCCTATCCTTCACGGGTGGGCACGGGGCGACTGCGCAATGCGCCGCAGACGCGCGCCGACATCCTCGATGCGGCCCGGCGGAGATTCGGGGCCGAGGGCTACCAGCGCACCACGCTGCGGGCGGTGGCCGGGGATGTCGGGGTCGATCCGGCGCTGATCATCCGCTACTTCGGCAGCAAACAGGAACTGTTCGCCGAGGCGGCGGAGTTCCGGGTCGACATTCCCGACCTGAGCGCCGTCGACGCCGACGACGTCGCCGATGCGTTGCTGTCGCGCTTCTTCGCGGTGTGGGAACAGGACACCACGTTCCTCGCTCTGCTGCGGGCGGCGATGACCAGCGAGTCCGCGGCCGAGACGATGCGACAGGTTTTCGTCACCCAGGTGGCGCCGGCGCTGGCCGCCGTCACCCCGGACCATCCGGCACAGCGCGCCGGCCTGCTGGGTGCCTTCGTCATCGGTTTGGCCACAACACGTTACGTGCTGGGCAATCCGGGGGTCGCCACCCTCGGCCACGACGAGCTGATCCGCTTCGCCCGCCCGGTGATCCGGCAACTGCTGTTCGGGCCGGTCTCCGACTGAACCTCCCCCGCCGAGTCTGAGCTTGTGTGCGACTTTCCGCCGAAATCTCGCACACAACCTCAGTTTCGGCGCCACTGTCAGCCGCGGAGCGCCTCGATGATCGCGCTGAAGTCCTTGTCGGCATTGGCCTTGGTGAACTCTGCGTAGATCTCGGCGGCGTGGGTGCCGAGCGGCGCCGACGATCCGGTCGAGTTCACCGCGTCCATCGCCAGACCGAGGTCCTTGTTCATCAGCGCGGTGGCGAAGCCGGGCTTGAAACCGTTGTTGGCCGGCGACGTCGGGACGGGGCCGGGCACCGGACAATTGGTGTGCACCGCCCAGCAGTTGCCCGTCGCTCCCGTGATCACGTCGAACAGCGACTGCGCCGGGAGCCCGAGCTTCTCGGCGAGCACGAACGCCTCGCCGATGGCGATCTGCTGCACCGCGAGCACCATGTTGTTGCACAGCTTGGCGGCCTGGCCCGCGCCGGACGCGCCGCAGTGGATGATCTTGCCCGCCATCGGTTCCAGGACCGGGCGGGCCCGTTCGAACGACTCGTCGTCGCCGCCGACCATGAACGCGAGCGTGCCCGCGGTCGCGCCCTTGATGCCGCCCGAGACCGGTGCGTCGATGTGCGCCAAGCCGTGCCCGACGGCCTGGTCGTGCAGCGAGCGCGCGTCGTCGACGGAGATGGTGGAGGTGTCGATCAGCAGTGCGCCGGCCTTGGCGGCAGGCAGGATCTCCGCATACACCGCCTTGACGACACCGCCGTTGGGTAGCGAGGTGATCACCACGTCAGCGTCGGCGACCGCCGCCGCGCCCGTGTCGAACACGGTCGCGCCGTTGGCCTGTGCCGCTTCGGTCAACGCCTGCACCGGGTCGAAGCCGTGCACGGTGTGCCCGGCCGACACCAGGTTGGCCGCCATCGGCCCGCCCATGTTGCCGAGCCCCAGGAACGCGATCGTCGTCATGTGACTCCCTCGTCTCAGGACGCGCGGGCCCGGGCGGCAGCTGCCCGCCCGATGACCACGCGCATTATTTCGTTGGTGCCCTCCAGGATCCGGTGCACGCGCAGATCGCGGACGATCTTCTCCAGCCCGTATTCCTTGAGGTAGCCGTAACCGCCGTGCAGCTGCAGCGCCTGATCGGCCACGTCGAAGCACACATCGGTGACGTGGAGCTTGGCCATCGCGCACAGCTCGACCCGGTCGGGGTGGTCGTCGTCCAGAGCCGTTGCGGCACGCCACAGCAGCGCGCGCGACGTCTGCAGCTTGGTCGCCATGTCGGCCAGCGTGAACCTGATGGTGGGTTCGTCGAGCAGAGAGCCGCCGAAGGCCTGCCGGTCGGACAGGTACGCGGCAGCCTTGTCGTAGGCGATCTGAGCGCCGCCCAGCGAGCAGGCGGCGATGTTGATGCGCCCGCCGTTGAGGCCCTTCATCGCGATGCCGAACCCGGTGCCCTCGCCGTCGGTGCCACCGAGCAGCGCGTCGGCGGGAACGCGGGCACCCTCGAAGATCACCTGCTTGGTGGGCTGGGCGTTCCAGCCCATCTTCTGCTCATCGGCGCCGAAGCTCAGGCCGGGCGTGTCCCTGGGCACGACGAACGCCGAGATGCCTTTCGGACCTTCGCTGCCGGTGCGCGCCATCACGACGTAGACGTCCGAGGAACCGGCGCCGGAGATGAACTGTTTGACACCATCGAGCACCCATTCGTCCCCGGATCGAACAGCCTTGGTGCGCAGCGCACCGGCGTCCGATCCGGCGCCCGGTTCGGTCAGGCAGTAACTGGCGATGGCGTCCATCGACGCGAGCCGAGGCACCCACTCCTTGCGTTGCTCCTCGGTGCCGAAGCTGTCGATCATCCACGCGCACATGTTGTGAATCGACAGGAACGCCGCCACGGTGGGGTCCGCGGTGGCCAGCTTCTCGAAGATCCGCACCGCGTCGATACGACGCAGTCCACTGCCGCCGACGTCCTCGCGGCAGTAGATGGCGGCCATGCCGAGTTCGGCGGCCTCGCGCAGCACCTCGACGGGGAAGTGGTGCGTCTCGTCCCATTCCAGCGCGTAGGGCGCCAACCGTTTCTCGGCGAATGCCGCTGCGGTCTCGGCGATCACACGCTCGTCGTCGTCCAGACCGAAATAGTCCATGTGCGCGGTTATTTCATGGTGGGAATGGAGAATTCAGCGCCATCCTTGATGCCCGACGGCCAGCGCTGCGTGACGGTCTTGGTCTTGGTGTAGAACAGGATCGAGTGCGGCCCGTGCTGGTTGAGGTCGCCGAAGCCGGACCGCTTCCAGCCGCCGAAAGTGTGATAAGACACCGGAACCGGGATCGGCACGTTGACGCCGACCATGCCGACCTGCACCCGCGAGACGAAGTCCCGAGCGGCGTCGCCGTCGCGGGTGAACACCGCGACGCCGTTGCCGTATTCGTGCTTGGTGGGCAGGCTCAGTGCTTCTTCATAGTCCTTGGCTCTTACGATGCACAGCACCGGGCCGAAGATCTCGTCGGTGTAGATCGACATGTCGGTGGTGACGTGGTCGAACAGGGTGGGCCCGATGAAGTAGCCACCCTCGAGGCTCTGGTCGTCGAACGTCAGCTCGTCACTTGCCCGTTCGCGACCGTCGACCACCAGGTCGGCGCCCGCCGCGACGCCCTGGCCGATGTAGTCGCGCACGCGGTTGAGCGCGGCCTCGGTGACCAGCGGTCCGTAGTCGGCCTTCGGGTCGAGGCTATGGCCCACCCGGAGTTCCTTGACGCGTTCGACGAGCCTGGCCCGCAAGCGATTCGCCGTCTCTTCGCCGACCGGCACTGCGACGCTGATCGCCATGCACCGTTCGCCCGCGCTGCCGTAGCCGGCGCCGATGAGTGCGTCGACCGCCTGGTCGAGGTCGGCGTCGGGGAGGATGACCATGTGGTTCTTGGCGCCGCCGAAGCACTGCGAACGCTTGCCGTTGGCCGCGGCGGTGGCGTAGATGTACTGCGCGATGTCGGACGAGCCGACGAACCCGACGGCCTGGATGTCGGGGTGGTGCAGGATCGCGTCGACGGCTTCCTTGTCGCCCTGGACGACCTGGAACACGCCGGCGGGAAGCCCGGCCTCCAGGAACAGCTCCGCCAGGCGCACCGGCACCGACGGGTCCCGCTCGGAGGGCTTGAGGATGAAGGCGTTCCCGCACGCGAGGGCGGGACCGGCCTTCCACAGCGGGATCATCGCCGGGAAGTTGAAGGGCGTGATGCCGGCGACCACGCCGAGCGGCTGGCGCAGGGAGTAGACGTCGATACCGCCGCCCGCGCCCTCGGTGTACTCACCCTTGAGCAGGTGCGGGATGCCGATCGCGAACTCGATGACCTCGATGCCGCGCTGGATGTCGCCCCTGGAGTCGGCGATCGTCTTGCCGTGCTCCTTGGACAGGAGTTCGGCCAGCTCATCGGTGTTGGCGTTGACCAGCTCGACGAATTTCATCAGCACGCGGGCACGGCGCTGGGGGTTCCAGGCGGCCCATTCCTTCTGGGCCTCGACGGCCGAGGCCACCGCGGTGTCCACGTCGGCCGCGGCGGCCAGGACGACCTGTGCCTGCACCTCGCCGGTGCTCGGATACAGCACGTCGGCTGTGCGGGTGGACGCCAGCTCGCTGCGCTTGCCGTCGATGAAGTGGGGGATCCGTGTGGTCATGCTCGAGCCTTCCAGAGACGCGTCGGCGTGAATACTTGGATATCCTAGTAATGCCCCGGGTGGGTTGGCAAGGACGACTTCACTGCGCGGTGTAGCCGCCGTCGACCCTGATCGTGGTGCCTGTGACGTACTGCGCGTCGTCGGACACCAGGTAGGCGATCGCTGCGGCGACGTCTTCGGGTGTTGCCAACCGCCCCAACGGAATCCGCGCCACGACATTCCGCTCGGCCTGAACGGGGTCCGGTGTGCCCGCCACCCAGGCGTCGTAGAGGGGCGTTCTGGTCATTCCCGGTGCGACATCGTTGACCCGGATCCCGCGTGGGGCGAGCTCGACCGCCGCCGTCAGGGTGAGGGCCTGTACCGCCCCCTTGGATGCCGCGTACACGCCCATGGTCGGCACTCCCGCGACGGCCAGCCGGGACGTGATGTTCACGATGGAACCGCCACGGTCCATCAGTGCGGCCGCCGCCTGGATCATCGTGAGGACGGCGAAGGTGTTGACCTCGAATGTGCGTCGGACGGCGGCAAGGGGAGTGGACACCAATTCGTGCGTGTGGTCGACCGCGGCACCGTTGACCACCCCATCCAGGCTGTCGAACGCATCTCGGCACGCGTTGACCACCGCCTCTGGTGCGCCGGGTTCGGTGAGGTCGGCGCCGAGGAACCGGACGCCGTCGCCGAGAGACTCGCGCAGCCGGTCCCCCCGGTCCCGATCTCGGCCCGTGGCCAGCACCCGGGCTCCTTCGGCGTGCAGGCGCGTCACCGTCGCCAGTCCGATTCCCGACGTTGCGCCGGTGACCACGACGGCCTTGCCTGCCAACCGGTCAGACATAGATCGTCACGGAAGCTTGCGCGCTATCTCGTGCGCTCCCTCGATCACCTGGGCGCCGGCGTGTTCCAGATTCTCCGGCGTCAGGCGATGGGTGAGGAAGCTGATGCTCAGGGCGTAGCGGGACGGTCCGCCGTTGGCAGCGGGCACCGCGGCGGCGACACAGGTGAGTTCCTCGGCGGCTTCTTCCCGGTCGACCGCGAAGCCCAGCTCCCGGATCTCCTTGATCTCCGCCGCCATCTTCTTCATGGACGTGATGGTGTGCGGCGTGAGCGCCGGCAGGCCCGCGGAGGCCGCGATGTCGCGCCAGACGCTGTCGGGCATGCTCGCCATCAACGATTTGCCCAGCGCCGAGGCGTGCCAGGGATCGGACTGCCCGACGTCGCTGACCTTCTTGACGGCACGTCTGCCTTCGACGACCTCGAGGATGACCACGCTCCGGTCCTTGTGCACCGCGAAATTCACCGTCTCGTTGAACTCCAGCATCAGCCGCTCCATGGTGGGCCGTATCGCTTCGGAGGGCACCTGGCCGGAGAACGCGCGTTGTCCCAGCCGGAAGATTTCCCACCCGAGCCGGTATTGCGCCGTGTTGAACCGTTCGACGTATCCGAGGGCGGCAAGGCTGTTCAGATAGCGCAACACTGTGGCCTCGTTGAGCTCTGTGCGCCTTGATATTTCGGTCAGGTTGCCGTTCTCGGCGTCTGCCACCGCGCTGAGGATCCGCGCGGTGCGCTCGACGCCGATCAGGTTCGAACCCTTCTCGGATCGCGCCTCCGTTTTCACCCAGTGAAGGTTACCAGTACCCAGTGATGGAGCCGCCGGACCGTCGCCCGATGTTCAGGTTCCTGTTGACAGGTCGATTGCGACACCCTAGATTTTCATTCAACGAAGTCAGATATCACTGAATGAAATTCCGCCATCGAAGGAGATGCCATGACCGCCGCAGCCGACAACCGTTCATCGAAGGTCGACGGTGCTGGCATCCTGGCCTCACAGGGCCTGCTGCCCGCCGACGACTACACGCTCGCGACGTCGGCGAAGGCATTCGACGACGGCGGCAGCTATCGGCTGGAAATCTCCGGTGTCGAACGGCTTTCCACGCTCGAGGCGCTCCTGGACGAAGCTGACAAGCACGACGTCTTCATTCACCGCATCATCGCGTTCGGCGGCGGCACCACCCTGCTGACCACCGGCGAGCTCGCCGAGGTCTCCGGCCTCGCCGCGGAGAACGGCATCGAGCTGATCGCGGTCCCCGGCCCCAGAACCGGGTGGGACCTCGGGCGCCAGGCGCTCAGTACCGAGGGGCAGGCAGGTGGACGCCGGGTGCGCGGCCTGGACAACGTCCGGTACCTGCTCGACGACTACCTGCGGATCTTCTCGACAGGCATCCGCGGCGTCCTCGTCTGGGACGAGGGTGTTCTCGACATCCTGAACAAGGCGCGCGATGCCGGGCACATCCCGGCCGATGCGAAGTTCAAGATCTCCGTGTATGCGGGCCATGCCAATCCGGCCTCGATCAGGATCCTGCAGGACCTCGGTGCCGACAGCGTCAACCCGGTGGGCGACCTGAGTCGCCCGATGCTCGCCGCCATCCGGCGGTCCGTCGACATCCCGCTCGACGTCTGGGCCGAGACCTTCGAATCCTTCGGCGGGATGAACCGGCTGTGGGAAGCCGGCGACATCGCCCGCGTGGCCGGGCCGGTCTACTTCAAGATCGAGCCGGGCGAGTCCGAAGCCGTCATGTACAACGGCTGGGTCCGGCCCGAGTTCCACGAAGAACTCATCCGGCACAAGGTGCGCCACGCCGCGATCCTCAACGAACTCGTCCGCACCAGCTCTGACGACGTGGCGGTGTCGCCACGGCCGCGCACCGCCACCGCTGCCCTCACCAACTGACCCGATGACAGATACCGGCACCCCTCGCCGTCGGGCCGCGATCATCGGCTCGGGCAACATCGGCACCGACCTGATGCACAAGCTGCGCCGGTCGCACGCGCTGGACGTGGTTGCCATGGCCGGAATCGACCCGGGCAGCGACGGACTCGCCAGAGCAGCCGCGCTCGACGTCGCGGTGACGGCGGCGGGGGTGGACGGGCTCCTCGACATGAGCGTCTTCGACGGCGTCTCGGTGATCTTCGATGCCACCAGCGCCCCGGCGCACCACGCGAACTACGCGCGTCTGCAGTCCACCGGACGGCTGGTCATCGACCTGACCCCCGCGGCGATCGGCCCGTTCGTGGTCCCGGCGGTGAACTTGGCCGGCCTGACCGAGCATCGCAATCTCAACATGGTGACCTGTGGCGGCCAGGCCACCATCCCGATTGTCGGGGCCCTGTCGGCGGTGACCCGGGTGCACTACGCCGAGATCGTCGCCTCGATCTCGTCGCGGTCGGCGGGTCCGGGGACGCGGGCCAACATCGACGAGTTCACCGACACCACCGCCCGGGCGATCGAGACAGTGGGCGGGGCGGAGCGCGGCAAGGCGATCATCGTGCTCAACCCGGCAGAGCCGCCGATGATCATGCGCGACACCGTGGCGGCGTTGGTGTCCACGACGGACACGTCGACGCTCACCGCGGCGGTGACGTCCATGGTCTCCGCTGTCGCACAGTACGTTCCGGGTTACCGGCTCAGGCAGGACGTGTTGATCTCTGCGGTCCCGCCGCGGGATCCGCGCCGCAGGCTCGTCGGCGGTACCGAGCGCGAGCTCCTCCAGGTCACGGTTTTTCTTGAGGTGGAGGGCGCCGGGGACTATCTGCCCGCCTACGCCGGAAACCTCGACATCATGACCGCCGCCGCCGTTCGCGTCGCCGAGGTGGCGCGATGACCACCTCGATCTACGTCCAGGATGTGACGCTACGGGACGGCATGCACGCGGTGGGCCACTCGTTCTCTCTGGCCGACACCACGCGCATCGCTCGCGCGCTCGACCTCGCTGGGGTGGCCGCCATCGAGGTGGCCCACGGGGACGGACTCGCCGGCGGCGGGCTCACCTACGGAGCCGGCGCGCACACCGACGCCGAATGGATCTCGGCGGTCGCCGACGTCATTCGACATGCCCGTCTCACAACGCTTCTGATCCCCGGTATCGGCACGGTCGAGGATCTGCGCGCCGCCGTCGACGTGGGCGTCACCTCCGTACGGATCGCCACGCACTGCACCGAGGCCGACATCGCGCAGCAGCACATCCGCATTGCCCGCGAACTCGGCCTCGACGTGGCGGGCTTTCTGATGATGTCGCACATGGCCGAGCCCGATCAGCTTGCGGCGCAGGCGAAGATCATGGAGGACGCCGGTGCGCAGTGCGTCTACGTCACGGATTCGGGTGGGCGTCTGACCATGACCGAGATGCGGGACAGGGTGCGGGCCTACCGGACGTCCCTGAATCCCGATACCTCGATCGGCGTGCACGCCCATCACAATCTCGCACTGGGAGTGGCCAATTCGATCGCGGCGGTCGAGGAGGGTGCGCAGCGCGTCGACGCGTCCCTGACCGGCCTCGGCGCAGGCGCGGGTAACTGCCCGCTCGAGGTCTTCATCGCCGTCGCCGAACTCAACGGCTGGAAGCACGGTTGCGACCTGTTCGCGCTGATGGACGCCGCCGACGACATCGTCCGGCCCCTGCAGCAGCGGCCCGTGAGGGTAGACCGGGAGACGCTCACGCTGGGCTATGCCGGCGTGTACTCCAGCTTTCTGTTGCACGCCGAACGCATCGCCGCCGAAGTCGGTGTCGAACCCCGCGACCTGCTCGTCGAAGCCGGTCGCCGGTCGATGGTCGGCGGACAGGAAGACCTACTCACCGACCTTGCACTCGATATGAGGAGGTGAGGACGTTCTTTTCCGCCTATGTGCCCCGCAATGGCAGCTGGGCACGTGGACACACAGTTGGCCCGCGATCGACACAAATCCACGAGAGATGAACGACTATGGAGAACGTCACTCAGTCCTTGCACCCTCGACGGCCGGTGAACACGCCGTCCGCTCCGCCCACCGAGGCGTCTCCGCCCGGCAGGCGGCGTAACCATGGACTCAAAGAGAACACCCTCGGTGTCCCCAGCATCTTCTTCTACATCATCGCCGCCGCGTCGCCGCTGACCGTCGTCGTCGCGCTGTACCCGATCATCATCGGAGCCGGTAACGGCGTCGGCATGCCCGGCGCGTTCGTCATCGCGGCGGTGGTGCTCATGATCTTCGCGGTCGGGTACGTCGCGATGAGCCGGCACGTCACCAACGCCGGCGCCTTCTACGCCTACGTCACGCTCGGGCTCGGCCGCGTCGCCGGCCTCGGGTCGGCGTCGCTGGCGATCTTCGCCTACAACGCCATCCAGGCCGGCCTGTACGGCGGATTCGGTTACTACGCCGCCGAACTGCTCAACCCTGCACTCGGGGTGAACATCCCCTGGTGGGTGTACGCGTTCGTCGGTCTGCTGCTCTGTCTGGGCCTGGGCATCCAGGGTGTGCATTCGGGCGCCAAGGTGCTCGGAGTGTTCATGACCCTGGAAGTCACGATGATCACGGTGCTCAGTGTGTTCAGTCTGTTCGGCGATGACGTTCCCGTGTCGGACTTCTCGCTGGAGCCGTTCAATCCGAGCGTGGTGCTCGGCGGGGCGCTGGGCGTGGCATTGATGTTCGCGCATGCATCGTTCATCGGGTTCGAGGGATCGGCCATCTACGGCGAGGAAGCCCGCGATCCGGCTCGGACCATTCCCCGCGCGACGTACCTGTCGATCGCTTTCATGGGCATCCTGTATGCAGTGTCGGGCTGGCTCATCATGAACGCGCTCGGGCTGGACAAGGTGGTGGCGATCGCCACCGACACGGGCGGCAACTTCATCTTCGTCGCCAGCGACACGATCATCGGCCACAACATCTCGCTGCTGTTCCAGATCCTGATCGTCACAGCGACTTTCGCCGCCATCGTCACCTTCCACAACAACGTCTCGCGGTACCTGTTCTCGCTCGGCCGCCAGACGCTGGTGTGGAAACCCCTGGGGTGGACGCTGCCGCGGCGGCAGACGCCGTGGGTGGCCTCGATCGTGCAGAGCCTGATGGTCGGCGTCGTCGTCGTCGCGTTCGCGATCGCCGGGCAGGACCCCTTCGCCACGTTGTTCACCTGGGCGACGGGGATCGGCACCATCGGCGTGATCCTGTCGCAACTGGTCGCCGGGATCGCGATCTTCGTGTTCTTCCGGAAGTCGGACGTCGACAAACGCCGATGGAACACCGTGGTGGCACCGATCTTGGCCATCATCGGCCTGAGCGGCTTCTTCATCCTGACGCTCGACAGCCTGGACATCCTGCTGGGTGTGCACGGCGCAACGGCCGCGCTGATGCTCTCCCTGGTGTTCATCGCTCTCGTGGCGGGTCTGGCATACGGCAACTACCTGCGGGTATTCGCACCGGAGAAGTACGCCATGGTGGGCAGGGCGCTCAACGAACGCGATGTTCCCGAGCCGGCGCCCGAAGCGGTGCAGTAACCATCTCTTAGCGAAAATCCCCGACCCGACCCGGAACTGCTGGGTACATTTGTACGCATCGATAAGTACAAATGTTCCTAACGAAAGGGCCATCGTGACCTCCGCTCCCCGGCGTGCACGTCGTCATGATCCGAACAGAAAGGAGCGCATCGTGGAGTCGGCGCTGACGGTGCTCGCGCGCGACGGCGTCGCCGGCATCACGCACCGGGCCATCGGCGAGGCCGCCGACATCCCTCTCGGCTCGATCACCTATCACTTCGCCACCCTGGACGACATCGTCAAACTCGCGTTCCAGACTCACGTGGAACGCCTGGCGACGCGATTCGAGGAGCGGCTGGCGTCGTGTGACGGGGACGCGGACCTCATCGAGTGCATCGCGTCGGCGATCACCGACGATCTCGCTGCCCACCCGAACGAACTGGCCGTGACGTACGAGTTGTACGGCGACGCGGTGCGACGGGCGGACAACAAACGCATCACCCAGGCGTGGATGGAGCGTGCCGAGGACGCCCTGGCCCAACATTTCGACCGCGCCACCGCCCGCCTGCTCGACGTCGTCATCGAGGGACTGATGGTGCACATGTCCATTGCCCAACAACCGATTTCCAAGGATGCGGTACGCGCGCTCCTGACCACGGCAGCCAACGCAGGCCCAGCCGCCACCGAATAGCCCCACAACCACTGGATAGGACTCGACATGACCCTGCACAGCAAGATGTTCATCGACGGCAGCTGGACCGATGCGTCCGACGGCGTGGTCGACCAGGTGCCTGCCCCGGCGACCGGGGAGGCGTTCGCCGAGATCGCCCACGGCACCGTCGCCGACGTCGACCGGGCGGTGGCCGCCGCCCACGCCGCATTTCCCGACTGGGCACGAACGCCGGTCGGGGAACGAGCCCGGGCATTCCTGAAACTCGCCGACCGGATCGAAGAGGACCAGCGCACGCTCGCCGAGATCGAATCGCGCAACGTCGGCAAGCCGATCGGGCTGGCGCTCGAAGAGATGGAGATGATCCCCGATCACCTGCGGTTCTTCGCCGGTGGCGCCCGCACCCTGGAAGGGCGCGCGGCCGCCGAGTTCGTCCGCGGCAAGACCAGCATCATCCGGCGCGACCCCCTGGGTGTCGTCGGCTCGGTGGCACCCTGGAATTACCCACTGCTGATGGCCATCTGGAAGATCTCGCCGGCGCTGCTCACCGGCAACACCCTGGTGCTCAAGCCCTCCGAGCACACCCCGTTCTCGGTCCTGCGCCTCGCCGAACTGGCCGCCGACCTGTTCCCCGCCGGGGTGTTCAACGTCGTCACCGGAGACGGCGAGGACGTCGGCGCGCGGCTGGTCTCGCACCCCCTGGTCCGGATGTCCTCCCTCACCGGCTCCGTCGACACCGGCCGCGCCCTGATGCATGCCTCCGCCGACTCCAACCTCAAGCGGTTGCACCTCGAGCTCGGCGGCAAGGCGCCGGTCCTGGTGTACCCCGACGCGGACATCGCACTCACCGTCGCCAAGATCATGGAGGGTGCGTTCTGCAACTCCGGCCAGGACTGTATGGCGGCCTCGCGCGTCTATGTGCACGACTCGGTCCACGACGATCTGGTCTCGGGTCTCGAAAAGGCGGTCAAGGAACTCGATCTCGGTGACATCGCCGACGAGAACACCGCCATGGGGCCGGTGATCACCGCCGACCACCGGGACCGGGTCGAGGGATTCGTAGCCCGCGCGAAGGCCACCGGCCACACCGAACTGATCCAGGGCGACAACCCCGGCACCGGCTTCTACACCGCCCCCACCGTCGTGGTCGGCGCACGCCAGGGCGACGAGATCGTCGGCACCGAGGTGTTCGGCCCCGTCACCTCCGTGACGAAGTTCGGCGACAATGACGACGTCATCGCCTGGGCCAACGACACCGAATACGGCCTCGCTGCCTCGGTGTTCACCCAGGACATCGGCCGGGCCATGACCGCGTCCAGTGACCTGCAGTTCGGCACCGTCTGGGTCAACGACCATCTGCCCGTCACGCCGGAGATGCCCCACGGCGGGTTCAAGCAGTCGGGCAACGGCAAGGACATGTCGGTGTACGCGCTTGAGGAGTACACCGAGATCAAGCACGTCATGATCAACCGCGAGAGCGCGTGACATGACCGTCAGTGCCATCAACATGTTCCGGCTGCGGCCCGGGGTGACCACAGCCGATTTCGAAAACTTCTCGGTGGAACTCGACCGGCCCCGATGCCTGGCTCTCGACGTGGTCCTCGGCTTCGAGGTCTACTTCGTCGACGAGGCCGACCCTTCCGACATCGACGTCATCGAGGTGATGACGGTGGCCTCCTGGCCGGAGTGGGAGAGGGTCCGAGACTCCGCACCCGAGCTCGCAGACGTCGTCGCGCGCTTCGGCGAACTCGTCGAGCCGGGCAGCGTCACCACCGTGCTCACCCGCAATTCCCCTCTATCCCAGGAGATCTAGATGCCATCCGACTATGACGCCATCATCATCGGCGCGGGCCACAACGGCCTCGTCACCGCGAACTACCTGGCCCGCGCCGGCAAGAAGGTGCTGGTACTCGAGGCCAGGGACGTCGTCGGCGGTGCCTGCGTGACCGAGGAACTGATCCCCGGGTCGAAATGGTCGTCGTGCGCCTTCATCGCCGGCCTGCTGCGGCCGGAGATCATCGACGAACTCGAGCTGAGCAGGTTCGGCCTCGACCTGTACCAGGGTGACGCGTTGTCCTTCAGCCTGTTCCGTGACGGCACCTCCTTCACCATGTGGAAGGAGACCGACCGGACACTGCGCGAACTCGAGAAGCTCAACAAGAAGGACGCCCAGGCCTTTCTGGACTTCGGGGTCCGGTTGCAGCGGTTCGCCGGTCTGGTCACTCCCTACCTGCTGAAGCCGCCACCGGAGCGCTCCGAGGTGTTCGCGGCCTTCGAGGCCGCCGGCGAGCAGACCCTGTTCGACGAGTTCACCCTGCTGTCGGTCCGCGATCTGCTGGACCGGTACTTCGAGGACGAGCGGCTCAAGAGCATGCTCACCTTCTTCGGGATGGTGTCGATCTTCGGCGGGCCGTCGACACCGGGTACCGCGTACACCTACGGCCACCACTCCTGGGGTGAATTCAACGGCAATTTCGGGCAATTCGGTTTGGCGCGCGGTGGCATGGGCGCGATCAGCGAGGCACTGGCGGCCGGGGCGCGACACCACGGCGCAACCATCCGTACCTCGTCACCGGTGGACAAGGTGATCGTCGAACGGGGGGTGGCCACCGGGGTCCGGTTGCGGGACGGCTCATCTGTCACGGCAACGCAGGTGTTCTCCAATGCCGACCCCAAGCGCTCGATGCTGGGGTTGCTCGATCCGGGCGTGCTGTCACCGAAGCTGGTCCGCGACATCGAGAACATCGACACCCGCGGTTCGATGGCCAGGATCCATCTCCTGATCGACGAACTGCCGCAGTACCTTCCGTTCACCGACGCATCCGCGGGCCCGCAGCACCACGGACACCAACTGCTGGGCCCCAGCCGGGAAGCCTTCGAGGAGGCTTACGAGGCGCAACGTCGGGGCACGTTCCCGAGCACCTTCGTCATCGAGGCCGTCACCCAATCGGTCACCGACGACTCGCTGGCCCCCGCGGGCCTGCACACGATGACACTCGGCATTCAGCAGCTGCCCTCGGAACTGACCGGAACCACCTGGGCCGCCGAGAAGGAGAAGTGGGCCGACCTGGTGCTGGAGGATCTGTTCGGCTACGCGCCGAACCTTCGCGATCACATCCTCGACCGGGTCATCATCACCCCCGACGACCTGGACAACGAGTACCTGATCACCGACGGCAACATCTTCCACGGCAGCATGATGCTCGATCAGTTGTTCGGCGCCCGGCCGCTTCCCGAGTTGGCGAACTACCGGACCCCGGTGCGCAACTACTACCTGTGCGGCTCTGGTACGCATCCCGGCGGTGGCGTGATGGGGGCCAACGGACACAACGCCGCCAAGGTTGCACTCGCTGACGCCGCAGGGGTGTTGGCGCCCAAGGTGGCTCCGCGCTTGTCGGGCGGGAAGGCGCCCTGGCGGCAACGGACCGTCGGCGCGCTCATGTCCACCAAACCGGGCCGTTGGTTCGGCTACCAGGCCGCCCGCCAGCCTGCGCTGCGCAAGATCACCGCCTACGCCGCCCGCGTGCGGTGAGCACACCGCCGGGCGGCTTGCGCAGCGCCAAATGGTTTGCCGGACAGAACGTTCCCGGCTTCGTCCACCGCTCTGCCATGCGGGCGTCCGGGTTCTCCCGGATGGCGTTCGAGGGTCGCCCGATCGTCGGCATCTGCAACTCGTGGTCTGAGGTTGTGAACTGCAACATGCACTTTCGGGGCCTGGCGGACTCGGTGCGGCGCGGCGTGCTGGCGGCGGGCGGATTTCCGCTGGAGTTCCCCACCATCTCACTGGGTGAGCAGTTGATGAAGCCCACCACCATGTTGTTCCGCAATCTGATGGCGATGGATGTCGAGGAGTCGATCCGCGCCTACCCCTTCGACGCCGTGGTGCTGCTGGGTGGCTGCGACAAAACGGTGCCCGCGCAGCTGATGGGTGCCGCCAGCGCAGACGTTCCCGCGATCGTGCTGACCGGTGGGCCCGCCGCGCCTGCCGTCTTCCGGGGCAAGCAGCTCGGGGTCGGCACAGACCTGTGGGAGTACATCGACGACGTGCGGGCGGGCCGGATGTCGATGGCCGACTACGAGCAGTTGGAAGCCGCTGCCGGACCGTCGCGCGGGCATTGTCCGGAGATGGGCACCGCTTCCACGATGGCCACCATCGTCGAAGGCCTGGGCATGACACTGCCGGGCACCGCGGCGGTGCCCGCCATGGACTCACGCCGGCTCCAGGTGGCCGAGGAATGCGGCGCACGGGCCGTCGGCCTGGCCCTCGAGCAGCTCCGGCCGTCGCACGTCCTCACCGCCGAGGCCTTCGACAACGCCATCACGCTGATGCTTGCGGTGGGGGGCTCCACCAACGCGATCGTGCACCTGCTGGCCATCGCCGGCCGGGTGGGAGTGCCGTTGTCCCTGGACCGTTTCCACGAACTGTCCGCACGGACGCCGCTCGTGGTGAACGTCCGACCGGCCGGACAGCATCTCGTCGAGCAGGTCTTCCACGCCGGCGGAATCCCGGCGGTCATGAAGTCGGTGGAGTCCCTGCTGCACACCGGCGCTCTCACGGTCACCGGCAAGACCGTCTCGGAGAACCTGCCGCCGAGCCCGGCCGCGGACACCACGGTCATCGCGCCGCTGAGTGCGCCGTTCCAGCCGGCGCAGGGCCTGGCGGTGGTGCGCGGCAACCTCGCCCCCAACGGTGCGGTGATCAAGTGCAGCGCGGCCACTCCGGAACTGCTGACGCATCGTGGTCCTGCGTTGGTGTTCGAGAACATGAAAGATCTGCTGGCGCGCTTCGACGACCCCGATCTGGACGTCACCGCGGATTCGGTACTGGTGCTGCGCAACGCCGGCCCGCGCGGCGCGCCCGGAATGCCGGAATGGGGTCAGTTGCCGATCCCCACCAAGTTGCTCAAGCAGGGCGTCACCGACATGGTGCGGATATCCGATGCCCGGATGAGCGGAACCGCTTACGGGACATGCGTTCTGCACGTCAGCCCGGAGTCGGCAGCGGGAGGTCCGCTGAGCCTGCTGCGTGACGGTGACATGATCACCCTGGACGCCCGTGCGGGGAAACTCGATGTCGCACTGACGGACTCGCAGTGGGCGGAGCGACAGGCCGAATGCGATCGCGCCGCGGTGCCGCGCCCCGCGCGCGGGTACGCCGCCATGTACGTCGACCGGGTGTTGCAGGCCGACAGGGGCTGCGACTTCGACTTCCTCGTCGGGCGCTCGCAGAACCCGGCAGACGAACCAGACGCGGTCTTCGACGGCTGGGTGGGCGGCTGGTGAGAGCCGGATTGGTCACTCCCGGATCACGACGGAGTTGCCGACGCCGATGAAGGGGTCGCTGCACGAACCCGCACGACCACCACTGGTCGTCTTGTTGCAACTGGTAATCGGAATCCCGAAGATCGTGACGTTGAAGTCGACCTTGAAGGTTGCCTGAGGGCTCGTGATGTAGACGGCTTCGGACAGGCCCCCGATGGGGAAGTAGTAGATCATCTCGAAGGACTGCAATCCGCCCGGCGGGATCCGCGTCCCGACGGCAGGAGGGTTGTACAACTTGTCGCCGAAGTCGGGGTTTTCGTACCCGGTGACGTTCACCCAGTGGCTGGTCTGGTTGGAGACGAGAAATGCGGTCGTGACCGGCGCGGGCGAGGAAGTGAGCGGAGGCACCTCGGTCAGGACTTTGAGCACGGTTCGGTTGGGTTGAAACCCGAAGCCTGCTATCACATCACTGTAAGTGAGGCCGCGGTCATCGACGGCGACGGTGACGGTGTCGGTGTAGGCCCCGGCCGGGGCGTTCGCCGCTCGTTCGTATGTCCAGATTCCGTTGGAATCAACCGTGAGCCGGCCGAAAGCGCCTTGTTGTTCTACGAAGTAGCGTAATTCGTCCCCGTCGGGGTCGGTGGCGTTGAGGGCCCCGATCACCACCCCCCGCTCCGGTCTGGTGATCAACTGCTTCGGATCAGCGATCGGTGCACCGTTGAGGTAGAAGTGTTCATACTTGCGGTAGATGGAGTTCAGGATTCCCAGCAGGAACGTCTTGAGCCGCGGCGAGGCCGGACCCTCGGCTACCTGTTGCGGCAGGGTCTCGCCGAACAGTTTGAGCAGGCGGGCCGCACGCGGGGTGGGAGGCGTCGGCGGCGTTGAGATCGCGGCGGTGGAGGCGGCCGTCGGCACCACAGTGGAGATATCGGCACTTGGCGATGTCGCGACCTCGGGCGCACCGAGGTCCACTTCGGTATGTGCGCCGCGAGGTGGTGAGTCATCCTCTGCCGGTTGAGGTTCGGAGGTGTCGATGGAACCGGGTATGTCCACCTCGGCCTCTGCCTCCACCTCGCCCCGATCCGAGTCGGAGTGATCCGAGAGCGTCGGTGTCTCTGAATCAAGTGTTGCTGAGGGTGTTTCGAGCTCTTCGGCCGATTCGTCACTCTCGGAACCGCTGTCTGCGTCAGGTGTGGAATCCGCGGAAGTCACCCCATCTCCGTCAGCTCCGGACGTCGACGGCGTATCGGAGTCGTCGCCGGTCGTGTCGCTGTCCTGCGGAGAGTGGGAAGCTGCGGTCGACGTGTCACCAGACTCTTGCGAAGACGCTGCGGCTACCCCCGCCGTTCCGGTCGCTACCGCCAATCCCAGCCCGAAGGTTACAGCGAACGTACCCAACGCTGCTGCACGCCGTGCCGAACCCGGGGTGGTTCCCATTGACCTCAACTCCTGTTTCGACGACAACCCTGACAATAAATTTACTTCACCGTCAGTAATATGGTTCGGCGAACACCGGCGGTTGGTCAGGCCTTTTCCCGATGCTCATCGGCGGGCCTCCTGGACCTCGACTACTCCCAGCTGGGAAGGAGCCCGTCGGCGCGCACCTGCTCCAGCGTTGGCGCGTCGCGGTCGCGGTCGGACAGGATCAGCTCGCCGGGCCAACCCAGCGCGGACCAGTCGATGGCCAGGGCCGGGTCGAGGGCGCTGATGGTGTGCTCCCGCGCCGGGTCGTAGCCGGCCGAACACAGGTAGATCACCGTCGAATCGTCTTCCAGCGCAAGGAATGCGTGCCCGAGTCCCTCGGACAGGTAGACCGACCGGTGCGTGCTGTCGTCCAGCGTCACCGCGTCCCATGCGCCGAATGTCGGGGATCCGACCCGGATGTCGACCACCACGTCGACGACGGAACCGCGGGCGCAGGTCACGTACTTGGCCTGTCCGGGTGGCACCTGGGCGAAGTGGACGCCGCGGAGCACACCCGCGCCGGATACCGAGCAGTTGGCCTGCCGCAGATCCAGGCCGTGCCCCGCGATGGACGTGAACTCGCGGTCGGTGAACCACTCGAAGAATGCGCCCCGCTGATCGGCGTGAACGACCGGGGTGATCTCCCATGCGCCGGGGATCGCAAGCTCGCGGGTGCTCACTGCCTGCGCCCCTCGTACTTCGCCTCCACCTGGTCTTTCAAAGGGCCCCACCATGATTCGTTGTCCCGATACCAGCAGATCGTGTCCCGCAACCCGGCCTCGAAGTCGGTGTGGGCAGGCCGCCAGCCCAATTCGTCGCGCAGCGGAGTCGGGTCGATGGCGTACCGCAGATCGTGGCCGGCCCGGTCGGTGACGTGGTCGAATGCGTCTGGGGGAAGGTCCATCAGCCGCAGGATCATCCGCATCACCGACAGGTTGTCCCGTTCCCCGTCTGCTCCGATCAGGTAGGTGCGACCGATCGCGCCGTCGGTGAGGATCCGCCACACCGCGCTGTTGTGGTCGTCGACGTGGATCCAGTCGCGCACGTTGGCTCCGGTGCCGTACAGCTTGGGACGCCGGCCGGTCAGCACGTTGGTGATCTGGCGCGGGATGAACTTCTCCACATGCTGGAACGGGCCGTAGTTGTTGGAGCAGTTCGACATGGTCGCCGCGACCTTGTAGGACCGCACCCACGCCCGCACCAGCATGTCGGCGGCGGCCTTCGTCGACGAGTATGGGCTGGACGGGTTGTACGGGGTCGACTCGGTGAACCGGGACGGCTCGTCGAGCGGCAGATCGCCGTACACCTCGTCGGTGGACACGTGGTGCAGGCGCACGGCGTGTGAAGCAGAAGCGTGCCGCACCGCCTCCAGCACGGTGAACGTCCCGATGACGTTGGAGCGGACGAACGGCTCGGGGTCGGCCAGGGCATTGTCCACGTGCGTCTCGGCCGCGAAGTGCACCACCGCATCGGACTCGGCCACCAGCTTGGTCACGACGCCGGCGTCGGTGATGTCACCCTGAACCAGCCGGATTGCGGACTCGACAGCGGCCAGGGATTCCCGGCTACCGGCGTAGGTCAACGCATCGAGCACCGTCACCTCGACGTCCGGGCGATCACGCACGGTGCTCGCGACGAAGTTGGCGCCGATGAACCCCGCGCCACCGGTTACCAGCAGTCGCATGACCACCGACCCTATCTGTCCAAACGATCTTGAACCGCCGCCAGACTGTGTTCTCCTGGGACACACGTCGTGACACAGGGGGACCTGACATGCGCACATCGACGGCAACGAGCGTCCTCGCCGCAGCAGCGGTTGTCGTGGGCCTGGCCCTGACGGGCTGCGGGTCCGGCGGCGACGATCCGCCGGGCACTTCCGCGCAGGCGTCGGCGTCCTCGGCGGAGGAGACGACCACCGAGGCCGGCGAGGCCACCGAAACGAGCGCGGCGGGCGCCGACAGTCAGACGGTCGCGGAGTACCTGACCGCGCAGGGCGTCACCCAGACCATCGTCACGCGCGACGACCCTGCAGCTCCCAGGCTGAACCTCCCGATGCCGCCGGGCTGGGCCGATGTCGGCGGCGACACCCCGCAGGACGCCTACGGCGCCATCTACCTGGAGTCGGCGAAGGACACCCCCAACCCACCGGCCATCCTCGCCAGGATGGCGCGGCTGGAAGGCGGCGACTTCGACCCCGCCACGATCCTCGAGCTCTCGCCCAACGCGGTGACCCGGACGCCCGGCTGGGAAGGTCCCGCCGCTGGGCAGCCGAGCACACTGGGCGGGTTCCAGGCGTCGGCGATCGCGGGCACCGCGGTGCTCGACGGCGTACCGAACTTCATCGCCCGCAAGACCGTGGTGATCCCCGGCCCGGAGGTTACCTACCTGCTGGCCCTGGATGCGCAGGGACCGGTGGAGCAGCAACAGGCGCTCATCGACGCGATGACCGTCATCGACAACGAGACGACCATCCAGCCCTGATCGTCAGTCGGCGATCCCGAGCGGGCCTGCCAGTTCTTCCAGCGTGGAGATCAGTTCGTCGTCCCCGCCGAGCACCTGGATCGCGACATGGTCGGCGCCTGCCGCCAGGTGCTCGCTCACCCGCTCTGCGATCTCCTCGGGCGACCCGTACGCGACGACCGCGTCGATGAAGCGGTCGCTGCCGGGGCGCGTCAGGTCCTCGTCGGTGAACCCGAGCCGCTTCCAGTTGTTCACGTAGTTCGACAGGCCGAGATAGAAGTCGACCGTCTTGCGGCCGATCTCGCGCGCCCTGTCGGCGTCGTTGGTCAGCACCACCTTGTGCTCGGGCGCGAGAAAGACTGTCGGGCCCAGCAATTCGCGGGCCTGACCGGTATGTACCGGGGTGGTCAGATACGGGTGTGCGCCGGCGCTGCGCTGGGCGGACAACTGCAGCACCTTGGGTCCCAGCGCGGCGATAACCATGCGGCTGGTGGGTACCTTGGCCGCGTCCAACTTGTCGAGATACTCCACCAGCGCCTGATAGGGCTTGGTGTACTCCTGGGTGTGCTCGGGATGTCCGACGCCGACCCCGAGCAGGAACCGCCCGGGGAACGCCTTCTCGATCCGGTGATAGGACTCCGCGACCTCGTCCGCGTCCGCGGTCCAGATGTTGACGATGCCGGTCGCCACCTGGAGTGTCTCCGTCTTCTCCAGGATCGGTTCGACGAACGCCAGGTCGGCCGCGGGGGAGGCGCCCACCCACACGGTGCCGTAGCCCAACTTCTCGATCTGCACGGCCTGATCGGGTGTCACCGGCGAACCGGTCCACACCCCGAAACGCCCCTGGGCGGGCTTCAGCGACGGTCCTTCGGTGTCGGTCATGTCTGCTCCTTCGTCTGCAGGCCCAACGGCCCGGCCAGCTCGGCCAATGCCGGCACCAGCTTTTCGGAGCCGGTCAGCACCTGCACCGGCACGTGGTCGGCGCCGGCGTCGAGGTGCTCGGAGAGCCGGGCCGCGATGGCGTCGACGCTGCCATACGCGACAACGGCGTCCACCAGTCGGTCACTACCCGGTTTCGCCACGTCTTGATCACTGAACCCGAGACGCTTCCAGCTGTTGAGATAGTTGGCCAGGTTGAGATAGACGTCCAGTGCGCGCCGGCCCACTTCCCGTGCGCGCTCGGGATCGGTCGTCAGTACCACCTTGTGTTCGGGAGCCAGAAGCGCCTCGGGGCCGATCAGTTCCCGGGCGCGGGCGGTGTGCTCCGGCGTGGTCAGGTACGGATGCGCCCCCGCCGAGCGTGCCGCCGACAACTTCAGCACCCTGGGTCCCAGTGCGGCGACGACACGTCGGCCGCGCGGCACCCCGTACTCGTCGAGCTTGTCCAGATAGCCGGTGAGCGCGTCGATCGGCTTCACGTACTCCTGATGGGCCTCGGGGTGGCCGACCCCGACACCGAGGAGGAACCGGCCGGGGTGCGCCGCCTCGATGCGGTGGAACGATTCGGCGACCGGACCGGCCGCCGCGGTCCAGATGTTGACGATCCCGGTGGCCACCTGCAGCGTCGTGGTGGCGGCCAGGAGCGGCTCGACCCAGTCGAGCTCTGCGGCAGGCGACCCGCCCACCCACACGGCGCCGTAACCCAGCGCCTCGATGTCGGTGGCCTGCTGCGGGGTGACCTTGAGGCCGAACGATCCGAAGGTGCCCAGATCGGGCTTCGTGTCCTTCACCGCAGCGTCACTCACCGGAGATGTCAGCGGTCTGTTCCGGGGCCGGCGCCTCCAGCGGAAGGCACACGATGAACGTGGTCTTGCCCGGTTCCGACTGCACCGACAGGTTGCCGCGGTGCTTCTCGACGACGATGCGCCACGCCAGGTCCAGCCCGAGACCGGTGCCCTCGCCGAACGGCTTCGTCGTGAAGAACGGCGTGAAGATCCGCTCGATGATGTCCTCGGGGATGCCGGGACCGTCGTCGCTGATCTCGACGCGGACCATGCTCTCGTGCTCCCATGCGGTGCGGATCGACAGCGTGCCGTGGCCGTTCATCGCCTGAATGGCGTTGTCGATGATGTTGGTCCACACCTGGTTGAGATCGCCGGGGTAGCAGAGCAATTCGGGGATCGTCTTGTCGTACTCCTTGACCAGCTTGACCGGGTTGTCCTTGCCGATCTTGCCGCCGAACATCATCAGCGTGCTGTGCAGCAGCTCGTGCACGTCAGCACTCTGGTAGGGCGCGCGGTCCATCTGGGAGTACTGCTTGGCCCCGGCCAGCAGCGCCGAGATCCGCTTGCTGGCCTCGGCGATCTGGTTCATCAGCAGCTCGTTGTCGATCGTGTACTTCAGCCAGCCGATCGCGCCCGGCAGCGTGGCCGAGCAGTCGACGTCGTCGATCGAGGCCTCCACCCGCTCCAGCCAGTCCACGTCGAGGCCGGCCTCGACGAACGTGGGTGCGTAGTCCCAGGCCGACGAGATGTTGTGGTCTTCGAGCCAGTCGCCGATCTGGTCCTCCCGATCGGAGGTCTCCAGCGCCGACAGCTCCTGAGACTTCGACTTGGCCACCTGTTCGGCGACCTCGTCCTGGATGCTCACCAGCACCTTGAGCGCTGCGGGGGTGAACTTGCCGTCGGCCAGCATGGCCAGCTTGTGCCGCATCTTGCCGACACCCTCGCGCAGATCGGCGACGGCGCGCGCCGTGGCACCCGCCGGGTTGTTCAGCTGATGGGTCAGCCCCGCCGACAGCTGTCCCAGCGCCAGCAGCTTCTCCCGCTGGCCCAGGATCTGACGCTGCCGCAGCCCGCCGACCATGTGCCCCTCAAGCAGGTGCACCGCCATCGGGAACTCTTTCTGCATGAACGCCGCGAACGCGGACGCGTCGAGCACGAAGAACCGCGACGGCCGCGTCACCCGTACCGACGCCTGGTACAGGTGCTCCTCACCGGGGATGTAGGCCGACCACGCGCCGCAGTACACACCGCGCTGCGAGGTGCGGTTGGTTTCGATGTCGACGCCGCCGGAGCGCTTGGACATCACCAGTTCGCCCTCGATGAGGACGTAAAAGCACGTCGCAGGCTCGCCCTCCTTGTGGATCGGGCCGGGTTCGAAGGTCGCGATGTGGCCGTTCTCGCAGAGTGTCTGCAGCTGGTCGTCGGTCAACGCCTCGAACAGGAACAGGCTGCGCAGTTCGTCTGGCAGACACTTTTCACCCATGGTGGTCCTTCCTAGGCCCTGCTGTGGTCCTGGTGTCCGCGGGTTCGGCGGTCGGGGGCGGTAACGGCAGTGAAGTAATGAAACGCCTGTCGCCGGGCTTTGATTCCGCCCACAGGCTGCCGCCCCGGCGGTCGACGATGCGTGCCGCGGGCTCCTCGATGTTGCAGGTGGCTGCCACGGCTACGTCTCGGCCAGGTAGCGGTGCACCAGCATCACCGCCATCGACCCTTCGCCGACGGCTGCCGCCACCCGCTTGGCCGAGTCGGCGCGCACATCGCCGGCGACGAACACCCCGGGCACGCTGGATTCGAGGTGATGCGGCGGCCGCTCCAGCGTCCATCCGCTGATGTTGCGCAGGTCCGGCCCCGCCAGGATGAAGCCGTGGTCGTCGCGGACGACGACACCCTCCAGCCATTCGGTGCGGGGTTCGGCGCCGATGAAGATGAACATCCGTCCGCAGGTGAACTCCTCGCGCTCACCGGTCTTGGTGTTCTCCAGGCAGATGCCTTCCAGGTGGCCGTCACCCTTCACGGCGTGCACGACCGTGTTCGGCAGCTCCTTGATGTTGTCCTGCGCCCTGATCTGCTGGATCAGGTAGTGCGACATGGAGTCTTCGAGCGTGCGGCGGATGACGATGTTGACCGCTTTGGCGGTGCGCGACAGGAACATCGCGGCCTGGCCCGCCGAGTTGGCGCCGCCGATGACGTACACCTCGTCGTCGTCGCACTCGGCGGCCACCGACGCGTTGGCCCCGTAGTACACGCCGGCACCTGTCAGGCCGTCACAGCCCTCGGCCGACAGCTGCCGGTATTCGACACCCATCGCCAGGATCACCGCGCGGGTGCCGATCGTGCGCCCGTCGGACAGATGCACGGTCCGGGCGACGCCGTCGATCTCCAGCTTGGTGACCTCGGCGGCCGTGATCAGCTCGGCGTCGAACTTCTCGGCCTGCCTCCGGGCCCGCTCGGCCAGCTGCGACCCCGACAGACCGTCCGGGAAGCCCAGGTAGTTCTCGATGCGCGAACTCTGCCCGGCCTGACCGCCGGTGGCGGTGCGCTCGATGAGCACGGTCTTGAGGCCTTCGGAGGCTCCGTAGACCGCGGCGGCCAGACCCGCGGGTCCACCACCGATCACCACGAGGTCGTAGAAGTCCTCGGCGGGCGTGGTGGTCAGCCCCAGGGTGGCGGCCAGTTCGGTGTCGGTGGGGTCGACCAGCGTCTCGCCCTGCTCGGTGATCACCACGGGCAGCGTCAGGCCGTCCTGGCCCGCCGCCTCCAGCAACTGCGCGCCCTTGGGCTCATCGGATCGGAACCAGGTGTAGTACAAGCGGTTCCGCGCGAGGAACTCGCGAACCTCCGACGACCGCGCGTTCCATGGATGCCCGATGACCTTGGTGTGCGGGATCGCACGGTCACCGGTGGAGCGCCACGCCTCCAGCAGCGCGTCGATCACCGGGTAGAGCTTCTCCTCCGGCGGGTCCCACGGCTTGAGCAGGTAGTGATCCAGATCGACGACGTTGATGGCGTCGATCGCGGCGTGGGTGTCGGCGTACGCGGTGAGCAGCACGCGGCGCGCCATCGGGAAGATGTCCATCGCCGCTTCGAGGAACTCGATTCCGCTCATCTGGGGCATCCGGTAGTCGGCGACGAACACCGCCACCGTCTCGCCGCGCAACTTGAGTTCGGTCAACGTCTCCAGCGCGTCGGGGCCTGACTCCGCTCGGACGATGCGGTACTTCTCGCCGTAGTGCCGACGAAGGTCGCGGGCCACGGCACGCGAGACCGCGGGGTCGTCGTCGACGGTCAAGATCACAGGCTTGCGGGGCTGGTGTTCTGGTCCAGTCATCACCACAAGTATGCGCCCATTGTCCAGCGGAAATCTGGGTCGGCGGCAGAAGGGCATTTGGGCCCTTCCGGCGGCGCAGGCGCGGCCCTACGGTCGGTGGCGACGGGGGACGACGAGGGAGTTCACTTGACGACGACGGTCGGCACGATCGCGGGGAATCTCGGTGCCGAGGTGCACGAGACGCACACCGGACTGGTCGTGTTGGTCGGTGACCGCGCCTACAAGCTCAAGAAGCCGGTGGTGACGGACTTCCTCGACTTCAGCGCGGCCCGGACGCGGGAGTCGGTCTGTCGCCGCGAGGTGGAGCTCAACCGCAGGCTCGCGCCCTCGGCGTACTTCGGGGTGGGGCACCTCCGGCCACCGGCGGGTGAGCCGGAACCCGTCGTCGTGATGCGCAGGTATCCGGACTCGCAGCGGCTGTCGGAACTGGTGCGGTCGGGAGCCGACGTGCACAGGTGGCTGATGTCGATCGCGCAGACCCTAGCCCGGTTCCACGCCGGTGCGGAGCGGGGCCCCTCGGTCGACGCCCAGGCCACCGCCGCCGCCTTGTCCGCCCGGTGGCACCAGAACCTCGCCGCGCTGCGGCACCACGTCGGCACGGTCGTCGACGACCGGCAGGTCACCGAGATCACCCGGCTGGCAACGCAATACCTGGCGGGCCGGGACCTGCTGTACCGGCAGCGGATCGCCGCTGACCGCGTTGTCGACGGTCACGGAGATCTGCTGGCCCAGGACATCTTCTGCACGCCGGAGGGACCGATGTTGCTGGACTGCCTGGAATTCGACGACTTGCTCCGCTACGTCGACGGGATCGACGACGCCGCGTTCCTGGCCATGGATCTGGAGTTCCTCGGCCGCCGGGATCTCGCCGATCTGTTCCTCGACGAGTACTGCCGTCGCGCCGAGGACACCTCGGCCCCGTCGCTGCGCCACATGTGCATCGCGTACCGCGCCGTGGTCCGGGCCAAGGTGGATTGCATCCGGGTGCTGCAGGGCCACGCCGAGGCCAAGGTCGACGCCGGGCGTCATATGGCGATCGCGCACGAGCACCTGACATCGGCTTCCGTGCAACTGGTCGTGGTCGGCGGGGGGCCGGGCACCGGCAAGACGACCGTTGCCCGCGCGCTCGCCGAGCAGCTGGACGCCCAGGTGATCTCCACCGACGAGGTGCGCCGCGAGCTCCTCCAGGCCGGTGCGGTCCATGGCCGGACCGGCGAGCTCAACGCGGGACTGTATGCGCCGGAGAGTGTTTCGGTGGTCTACGACGAGGTGCTGCGGCGAGCTCACACGTGGCTCGGCGCGGGGCACTCGGTGATCCTGGACGGCACGTGGCGCACCGCCGACCACCGGCAACGGGCCCACACCGTGGCCGCGGAGACCTACTCCTCGATCGTCGAGTTCTGCTGCGCGCTGCCGCTTTCGGAGGCGGGGCGCCGGATCGCGGCCCGGGGGCCCACCGCCTCGGACGCGACACCGTCGATAGCGGCAGAGCTGGGCGACCCGGCAGCGGGGTGGCCGACGGCGCACGCGCTCGACACGTCGCGGCCCGTGGCGGACTCGGTGGCCGAGGCGCGGGAGATCTGTCGTCGCGCTATCTGAGGTGGCGGAGCAGGAAATCGCGTTGATCCCGGGCGATGTCGTCCCGGGCCCCGTCGTGGTAGACGTCGAAGTGTCCGACGGGGTACTGCCTGATCTCCACCCCAGGGACATTCCGGAGTTTCTGCGTGAGGTACGGCGTGGAGATCGTGGCGTCGTCCCGTGCGAGGGTCACCAGCACCGGACACCGGATGCGCTCGACGGTGCCGTCCCGGTACCGGGGCGCGTGCAGGAGGAAACGGGGTGTGACGGAGTTGCGCCACGTCGGCGCGTTCGATTCCACCTCGCGGAATCGGCGGGCCAGGGCCGGGTCGCTGAACACGGATCGGCCGAGTTGCCCGTACACGGCCAGATAGTGCGGCGAGAGACCGAGCCGTCCGCGTAACTCGTCCAGGACGGCTGCGGCCGTCAATCTGAGGGTGGCGACGACGGTGCGTACCACTCCGGGGCGGTGGGTGGCCGGCCGGAAACGGCCCCTCAGGCCCCAGTACATGTCCAGCGCAGGCACATTCGCCACCACCGCGGCAATGCGTGGGTCGGCGGCCGCGATGTCGATGACGTGGCTGCCACCCAACGACGTACCCCACAGGGCGATCCGCGCGCCGTCGATGTCGTGGCGGCCTCTGACATAGTCCAGTGCCGCCCGGATGTCGGCGAGCTGCAGGCTCGTGTCGACGAGCTGTCGCGGCTCTCCCTCGCTGGCCCCGAAATGGCGGTAGTCGAAGATCAGCACCGCGAGACCGCTGGCGGCGAACGCGGCGGCGAAGTCGGGGAGGATCCAGTCCATCGTTCCCGAGAAGCCGTGTGCGAACACGACACACGGGTGACGGCGTTGGCCGCTGGGTTGGTAGAGAACGCCGCCGATCCGCGAGCCCGCGCTGGTGAACGACACCGCGTGCTCGGTGTAGTCCGATCGCGGGGGACCGGTTGCGTCCATCTGCACTGGCCCGTCAGGGCAGCGTCGCGCCGTCGACCTCAGGTGTGGGCGGCTCCGCGGGCCGCGCCGGCTCCGGTGCCCGGTTCAGCATCGCCGCGAGGTCGATGCCCGAGGACTTCAGCGTCTCGACGATCTTGGCCACCGCGAGCGGGCTGACACCGAGCAGACCACCGACCGCGTCCTGGGCGTCCGACGCCCCGCCGATGATGGACAGCCGCTCGATCTCCGACAGCGGTATGGCCGCGGCCTCGGTGGCCTTGACCACCGCCGCCAGCACATCGGGCAGTGTCAGCAGGCGTGCGGCCTCGGGGGAGTAGGCGTTCAGCGCCGAAGCGATCTCCTTCTTGCCCACGGCCTCGGCCACCAGCCTGGCCTGGATGCCGTCGGCCTCGGCCTGACGTTCCACCCGCATGGCGTCGGCGGCGGCTTTACGCGCGTCGGCCTCGGCCTCACCGGCCTGGCGAGCGGCCTCGGCCTTGGCCTGCGCGCCCAGGATCGCGGCCTGGCGTGCGCCTTCGGCGCGCGCGATGTCGGCCTGCCGCTGCGCTTCGGCCGGGGCGATGACGTCGGCCTGCAGCGACGCAATCGCCTGTTCGCTGCGGCGCTGTTCGACGGCGATGCGCGCCTCCACGCGGGCCGCCTCGGCCTGTTCGACGGCGATGCCGACGTCCTTCTGCGCGCGGGCGTTGGCCAACGGACCGGCCTGGTCGGCCTGGGCGTTCTCGGCTTCGGTCTGGGCGCGCAACCGGGCCAGCTCGACGTCGCGGCGCTGGTTGGCGGTGGCGATCGCGGTGTCGGCCTCGGCCTGGGCGACCGACCCCGCCTGCCGCGCCTTCGCGGACTGGATCTGCGCGTCGCGCTCCGCCTCGGCGGTACCGATGGCCGCGTCGCGTTTGACCTCGGCGATCCGGCGCTGGCCCAGCGACTCCAGGTAGGCGTTGCGGTCCGAGATCCCGGCGATCTTGAGGACGTCGACCTCCATGCCGATGCGTGCCAGGTCGCCGCCCGCTTCCTCGACGACGCTGCGGGCTAGGGTGTCGCGGTTGGAGTTGAGGTCCTCGACGGTCATCGTGGCGGTGATGCCGCGCAGGCTGCCCGCGAGGATCTCGTTGATCTGCCGCTGCAGCTCGTTGAGGTCGGAGGTCAGGAACCGCTGCACCGCGGTCTGCACCGCCTCCTCGGACGAGCCGATGCGCACCAGCCCGACGGCCTCGACGTTGACCGGGACCCCATTGTTGGACAGCGCGTTCTGCAGATTGATGCTGACGTTGAACGGCTCCAGGCTCATGATGTCGACGCGCTCGATGCCGGGGACCCGGAATCGAGCGCCGCCACGCACCACCTTCGGCGTCCCGCGACCGGTGAACACCGCCACTTCATTGGGTGGCACCTTGATGTAGTTCTTCACGTACACGATCGGCAGCGCGACGAACAGTAGAAAAGCCGCGATCGCTGCGACGATGATGATCATCAGGACAGACATCGGCTCAGTTCCTTCCGGGGAGGGGCGGTTCGGGGTTCGCGCCGGGAGTGGTCACGACGTGGACGTAGTCGGAGTCGACGTCGGCGATGTAGACCTGGGTGGACTTCGGCAGCAGCTGCGGTTCGGCGGTGACGGCCCTGGCGCGCACGCGGTTGCCGTCGGCGTCGACGAACGCGACCTCACCCCAGCCATCGGCCGGGACGTCGAGCGTGACGGTGCCCAGCAGACCGATGTAGGAGGCCCGGCCCCGCTGGGAGTTCGACTGCTGCCTGCGCAGCAGCGGCACCACCACGCCCTGCAGTGCGGCGATCAGAACCATCCCGCTGCCCACGGCCACCATCGCCGCGCCCAGCGTGCCCATGCCCAGCCACGTGGCGATCAGGCCCCCGGTGCCGCCGCCCAGCAGGCCGGCGGCCAGACTGGTCAAGCTCAGGAACGGCAGGCCGTCGTGGCCGAACCCTGCCCCCGAGTCCGCGCCCAGATCGAAGTCGGCCACCAGCAGGGCGGTCAGCACGGCGACACCGCCGATGCCGAAGGCGGCGAGATAGACCGCAGTCACGAGAGTGCGAAACGGGCCGGGTTCACACCATGATCTTCGCACCCCTGCCGGTGGCGTTCTGCGTAGATTTTGGGCAGGGCCCGTCTGCGAGTACCATGGATCAACGGTGCGACTTGCGCGCCGACTTTTTGCGTGCCCCATCGGGTGACCTGCGTTGAGCAGGGAATTCCCCGGCTCCGGCCCACGTTGTCAAGTCGGATCGAAGGCTGCGCCGCGCAGGCCAGCAAGCCGATACGAAACAAAAGCAAGGATCGTTACACAGTATGGCCAAAAAAGACGGTGCCATAGAGGTCGAGGGTCGCGTGGTCGAACCCCTGCCCAATGCGATGTTCCGCATTGAGCTGGAGAACGGACACAAGGTTCTCGCCCACATCAGCGGAAAGATGCGGCAGCACTACATCCGCATCCTCCCCGAGGACCGCGTCGTGGTGGAGCTCTCGCCCTACGACCTGTCCCGTGGCCGCATCGTGTACCGCTACAAGTAAGTCCCCCAGAACAGCGCTAGAGAAGGATCGAACGAGCCGTGAAGGTGAACCCGAGCGTCAAGCCCATCTGCGACAAGTGCAGGGTGATCCGCCGGCATGGGCGGGTCATGGTGATCTGCTCCGATCCGCGCCACAAGCAGCGGCAGGGCTGATCAGGCCCGACCGGAGCAGTACCCACAACTGAATGATGAACTCCCAGCACCACTGAGGGCATACGGCCCTCGATCACGCCCGGCACGGAGGCCGGGCCCCGGCAAGAGACCGGGAACGGACTGGGATCAGACCTCCGCAGAGAAAAGGAACACTGCCTGATGGCACGTCTCATGGGCGTTGATCTTCCGCGCGACAAGCGCATGGAGATCGCGCTGACCTACATCTACGGCATCGGCCGTACCCGCTCCCAGGAAATCCTGGAAGGCACCGGCATCAGCCGGGACCTGCGCACCAAGGACCTCACCGACGACCAGGTGACCCAGCTGCGCGACTACATCGAGGGCAACCTCAAGGTGGAAGGTGATCTGCGCCGCGAGGTTCAGGCCGACATCCGCCGAAAGATCGAGATCGGCTGCTACCAGGGCCTGCGGCACCGCCGCGGCCTGCCGGTGCGCGGTCAGCGGACCAAGACCAATGCGCGCACCCGCAAGGGCCCCAAGCGCACCATCGCCGGCAAGAAGAAGGCCAGGTAACCCCGGATGGCACAAGCAAAGAAGGGCGGCGCCCCCAAGAAGGGGCAGAAGACCCGTCGCAAGGAAAAGAAGAACGTCCCGCACGGCGCCGCGCACATCAAGAGCACGTTCAACAACACGATCGTGTCGATCACGGATCCGCAGGGCAACGTCATCGCCTGGGCATCCTCGGGCCACGTGGGCTTCAAGGGCTCGCGTAAGTCCACCCCGTTCGCCGCCCAGCTGGCCGCCGAGAACGCTGCCCGCAAGGCGCAGGAGCACGGCGTCAAGAAGGTCGATGTCTTCGTGAAGGGCCCGGGTTCGGGTCGTGAGACCGCCATCCGTTCACTGCAGGCCGCCGGCCTCGAGGTGGGCGCGATCGCCGATGTCACCCCGCAGCCGCACAACGGTTGCCGTCCGCCCAAGCGGCGCCGGGTCTAGAGGAGATAGAGAGAAATGGCTCGTTATACCGGACCCGTCACCCGTAAGTCGCGTCGTCTCGGCGTCGACCTCGTCGGTGGAGACCAGTCCTTCGAGAAGCGCCCCTACCCGCCCGGTCAGCACGGCCGCGCGCGGATCAAGGAGAGCGAGTACCGCCAGCAGCTGCAGGAGAAGCAGAAGGCCCGCTTCAGCTACGGGGTGATGGAGAAGCAGTTCCGCCGTTACTACGAAGAGGCCAACCGTCTTCCGGGCAAGACCGGTGACAACCTGCTGCGCATCCTGGAGAGCCGGCTGGACAACGTCGTGTACCGCGCGGGCCTGGCCCGGACGCGTCGCATGGCGCGTCAGCTGGTCAGCCACGGCCACTTCACCGTCAACGGTGTGAAGGTCGACGTCCCCAGCTACCGGGTCTCGCAGTACGACATCATCGACATCAAGGACAAGTCGATCAACACCTTGCCGTTCGAGGTGGCCCGCCAGACTGCCGGCGAGCGCCCGATTCCGGGCTGGCTGCAGGTCGTCGGCGAGCGTCAGCGGATCCTCGTGCACCAGTTGCCCGAGCGTGCGCAGATCGACATCCCGCTCACCGAGCAGCTCATCGTCGAGCTCTACTCGAAGTAGTAACCCTGTCCCGGCGAACCAGCCGGGAACAGGTTCGTCTATCGGCATCAAATAGCGGTTGCCGAGAAGGAGATAGAAGAACACCATGCTGATTTCACAGCGCCCCACCCTGAGCGAAGAGGTTCTCGCCGAGAACCGCTCGCAGTTCGTCATCGAGCCGCTGGAGCCGGGATTCGGCTACACCCTCGGCAACTCGCTGCGTCGCACGCTGCTGTCGTCCATCCCGGGCGCCGCAGTGACGAGCATCCGCATCGACGGTGTGCTGCACGAGTTCACCACCGTGCCCGGGGTGAAGGAAGACGTCACCGACATCATCCTGAACCTCAAGGGCCTCGTCGTCTCGTCCGAGGAGGACGAGCCGGTCACCATGTACCTGCGCAAGCAGGGACCGGGTGAGGTCACCGCGGGAGACATCGTGCCGCCCGCCGGTGTCACGGTGCACAACCCCGACATGCACATCGCCACCCTGAACGACAAGGGCAAGCTCGAGGTCGAGCTCGTCGTCGAGCGCGGCCGCGGCTACGTGCCTGCCGTGCAGAACAAGGCCTCCGGCGCCGAGATCGGCCGCATCCCGGTCGATTCCATCTACAGCCCGGTCCTGAAGGTCACCTACAAGGTGGAGGCCACCCGTGTCGAGCAGCGCACCGACTTCGACAAGCTGATCCTCGACGTCGAGACCAAGAACTCGATCACCCCGCGCGACGCGCTCGCGTCCGCCGGTAAGACCTTGGTCGAATTGTTCGGTCTGGCACGGGAACTCAACATCGAGGCCGAGGGCATCGAGATCGGCCCGTCGCCGGCCGAGGCCGATCAGGCCGCGCACTTCGCGCTGCCGATCGACGATCTGGACCTCACGGTGCGGTCGTACAACTGCCTCAAGCGCGAGGGTGTGCACACGGTGGGCGAGCTCGTGGCCCGCACGGAGTCCGATCTGCTGGACATCCGTAACTTCGGTCAGAAGTCCATCGACGAGGTGAAGATCAAGCTGCACCAGCTGGGTCTGTCCCTCAAGGACAGCCCGGCCAGCTTCGACCCGTCCGAGGTGGCCGGCTACGACGTCGCCACTGGCACCTGGAACAGTGACGCCGGCTACGACCTGGAAGACAACCAGGACTACGCCGAAACCGAACAGCTCTAACCAGGGTTGTCCCACCCAGTTTCACCCGCCCGATCCGTCCCGGTCCTACCTGATACGGGGACCGGCCCCATTAGGAGATAGTCGCAATGCCCAAACCCACAAAGGGTCCTCGCCTCGGCGGGTCGTCCTCGCACCAGCAGGCGCTCCTGGCCAACCTGGCCACCGCGCTGTTCGAGCACGGCCGCATCAAGACGACCGAGCCGAAGGCACGGGCGCTGCGTCCGTACGCGGAGAAGCTCATCACCCACGCCAAGAAGGGCACGCTGCACAACCGGCGTGAGGTGATGAAGAAGATCCGCGACAAGGACATCGTCCACGTCTTGTTCGCCGAGATCGGACCGTTCTTCTCGGATCGTGCCGGTGGCTACACCCGCATCATCAAGGTCGAGAACCGCAAGGGCGACAACGCCCCGATGGCGGTCATCGAGCTGGTGCGGGAGAAGACGGTGACGTCGGAGGCCAACCGTGCCCGGCGCTCTGCCGGCGCCCAGAAGGTCGCGGCTGCCGCCGCTCCGCAGGCCGCCGTCGAGCCCGAGGTGACCGAAGGCCCCAGCGCCGACGAGGTCGAGGCCGTCGAGGAGACTCCGATCGCCGACGAGGCCGAGGTGGAGACGCCCGGTACCGAGTCCGCGACCGACGAGGCCTCGGCCGAGGCTGAAGCCGAGGATGACAAGAAGTCCTAGCGACAACGTCGTGAACATGCCCGCCACCGATTCCGGTGGCGGGTTTGTTCGTCTCCGGCTCGACATCGCCTACGACGGAACCGAATTCGCGGGGTGGGCAACGCAGGACGGGCAGCGGACCGTTGCCGGCGCCATCGAGGACGCGCTGTCGACGGTGTTCCGCACGCCGGTGCGCACCCGTGCGGCCGGACGCACCGATTCCGGTGTGCACGCCAGCGGCCAGGTCGCCCATGTCGACATCCCCGAGGGCGCGCTTCCGCATGCCTATCCCCGCACGGTGCGCCCGGACGCCACCGAGTTCGCACCGCTGGTCCGGCGGCTTGGGCGCCTCTTGCCCGAGGATGTCCGGATCCGTGAGATCAGCCGCGCCGCAGCGGGATTCGATGCCCGATTCTCGGCGCTGCGCCGCCACTACATCTACCGGCTGTCCACGGCGCAGTACGGGGTCGATCCGCAGGACTCGCGGTTTGTCACGGCGTGGCCCCGGGACCTGGACGTGGACGCGATGGCCGACGCGGCGCGGCACCTGGTGGGCCTGCACGACTTCGCCGCGTTCTGCCGTCACCGCGACGGCGCGACGACGATCCGGGAACTCCAGCGGCTGGATTGCGTGCGGACAGGAGACCGGATTTCGGTGCACGTCAGCGCCGACGCGTTCTGCTGGAACATGGTGCGTTCGCTCGTCGGCGCGCTGACCGCCGTGGGCGAGCACCGTCGCGATGCGGCGTGGCTTGCCGCACTGCTGGATTCGACACGGCGGCGCAGCGACTTCGCGGCCGCCCCGGCGCGCGGGCTCACGCTGGTCGGGGTGGACTATCCGGCCGATGACGAACTTGCCGCCCGAACCCTGGTGACGCGGGACGTGCGGACGCCGGACGAGCTCTAGATCCTGCCGACGATGAAGTCGGCGGCCTGATTGACCATGCCGGCGTTGACGTAGGCGGAGGCCAGGTGGGCGGGCCAGTTGTCCTGCCAGTTCTCGGGCGCCGTGGGGTTGCAGATCGGGTCATCGCCGTGACACAGCTCGACGATTCGATCGCGCAGCGCGGGGTTGGTGAAGTTCGCGATCGGGCCCACCCACTGGCTGCCGTTGCCGAACAGGGCCACCGCAGCGATGTGCCGGTCGGCGCCGTCGGGCAGCGGGGACTTGAAGCCGAAGGCGGCGATCGGAACGGCGATGACGACGTCGGTGACCGCGGCGCCGAGGGAGTAGCCGCCGAGCACCAGGCGGGTGTCGGGGCAATTGGCCGTCATGTACTGGATGCGCTGGCTCATGTCGTTGGCGCCGATGTCGATCTGGGTGTCGGCGGGATACTTCACCGCGTACAGATCGATATCCTTGCTGGTCTTGTTCCGTATCGCGCTGATGAGCGCATTGCCGATGATTCCTGCGCCGGGCGACTCGATGCGCCCGCGGGCGAAAATGAGTTCGGCGTCGGGGCAGGACTGCGCCGACGCGGCGGGGGGCAGGACCAGCGAAGCCGCGCTCAACACGAGCGCAGCCAACAACGCGGGAACTCGGAATCTTCGCAGCTGACGGATCACTTCGCCGATCCTAATTGCCCGCGGACATTCAGACCCGGCCTGCGGCAAACCCGGCAGCCTGGCCGATGAACGGCGACGACTCGTAATGGGTGTGGGCGAACGGGTTGCGACCATCTGAGCAAATCGGGTCACCGTCGGCACACAGGTCCAGCGCCTTCCCAGCGAACGATCCGCTGCGTGACAGCGGGCTCCCGAACTTCGCGGAAGGATTTCCGAAGACTGCGACGGCGGCGACGTTCCCGGTCAATCCGCCGGGGAGCGGCGGTGCGGAGCCGATGTCACCGATGCGGTTTCCCAGCGGCGGCACGCCGGCGAGCATGTCCACCACGGCCGCGCCCTGCGAGTACCCGCCGAGCACGATGCGGGTGCCGGGGCACTGCGCCGCCATCAGGGCGATACGTCCGGTGGCGTCGGCAGCCCCGTCCGCGGTGAACAGGAAGTCGTAGCTGGCGGGGTAGTTCACGCCGTAGGTGCCCACCGTGCGGCCGCCGAGCTGGTTCCTCAGCTGGTCCGCCAGAGCCTGGCCGACGCGTCCGACGCCGGGGGGCTCGCTGGTGCCACGGGCGAACACCACCTCGACGTCGGGGCAGGGCTGGGCCGCGGCTGTGCCGGCGGGCAGGACGGCGACGGCTGCGATGGGCGCCAGCGCGGCGGCCGTGGCCGCGACGATCCGGCGGCTCAGTCGTTCAGAAAGCACCCGACCACCGTATCGCACAGCCGGTTCACAGCCGGCCGGCGACGAATGCCGCGGCCTGGTCGGCGAACCCGGCGGGCCCGTAGTTGCTGTGGGCGGCAATGTCGTCGCCGCCCGAGCACACCGGGTCGGCACCGTTGCACAGGTCGATCGAGCGCGACCCCCACACCGGGCTGGCGGTGATCGGCAGCCCGACCTTGGTGGTCGGGTTGCCGAAGAGTGCGATGGCGGCCACGAAGTCGGGCGCGTTCGGCGGCAGCGGGTTGGTGAAACCGACGGCCGGGAACGGAACCGCGGCGATGACGTCGATGACCGCGGCGCCCTGCGAGTAGCCGCCCAGCACCAGCCGGGTCTGCGGGCAGTTGGCCATCATGTACTGGATGTGGGCGCTGGCGTCGTTGGCGCCGCCCGCCGCGGCGAGGAAGTCGAACGTCGCCGGGTAGACGACGGCATACGAGCCGACCGACCGGCCGCCGACGCGACCGCTCAACGAGTCGACGAAGGCCGAGCCGACGCGACCAAGGCCGGGTGGTTCATCGGTGCCGCGGGCGAACACCACCTCGATGTCGGGGCACCCCTGGGCCTGGGCAGCCGGGGCGACCGCGGTCGGGGCGATCATCAGGGCTGCGGCGAGCAGGGCTGCGGCGATGGTCTTCACCCCGGCAATGTTAGCTGTCCTAGCGGAAAGCTCAATCCAGTTTCGCCGGGGTGAGTCCGCCGACCACCGGCGCGTCCGGCCACGTCACGGTGTCGGCGGCGAGTTCGCCGCGGTCACCCAGGCGGGCCAGCGCCAGCCCGACGAGCACGATCACGCCGCCGATGCCCTGACTGACGGTCACCGCCTCGCCGAGCAGGACCCATGCCGCGAGCACGGCGAACATCACCTCGGACAGTCCGACCAGTGACGCGAAGCGGGGCCGGAGCCGGGCGATGCCCACGATCCCGAGGGTGTACGCGATCGCCGTCGGGATCAGTGCCAGTGCCACCACGGGCACGATCCAGGACGTGGCCCAGCCGGCCACCACGGCGTCGTTGGCGGTGAAGACCAGCGGCATGACCCCGGTCATGCCGAGCGCGGCCACCGCGAGGGCGCCCACGATCAGCCCGCCCGCGGCGAGGGTGATCGGATGCACGGGCGTCTGCCCGTCGGGGCCTTCTGCACCTGCCTTGTCCGACATCAGGAAGTAGCAGGCCGCGCAGACCGCCGCGGCCAGTCCCCAGCCGACGCCGACGACGTTGATGTGTGCCGCCGCGAGCCCGCCGGGCCCGAACACGCCGAGCACCAGCATGATTCCGGCCACCGCGAGCACGACGCCGCCGAGTGTCAGGGAGGTGGGCCGCGTGCGCGTGGTCGCCCACAGCCAGCCGACGACGATGATCGGCGCGGTGTATTCGAGCAGCAGCGCGACGGCGACCGACAGATGGGAGACGGCGTTGTAGTAGAACAGCTGGGCACCGGCGATCGGCACCAGGCCGTACAGCACGATCGTCTGCACGTGCCCGCGCGCCTCGCGGAGCCAGCCGGGTCGCGCGATCGTGGCGAACACCGCCATGGCCAGCGCGCCACCCGCGAGCCGGGCAGTCACGGCGGCGGTGGGGCTCCAGCCGGCCTCCATCAGCGATTTCGCGAACGGGCCCGAGGAGCCGAACGCCAGGGCGGACCCGATCGCGAACAGCAGTCCGGAGCGGAAGTGGTCCGCCCGGGCCTGTGTTGATTCGATGGCAGCCATGGGTGAACACCTCCGCGCTTCTGACTAGGGACGACATGAGTAAACTGAAGTTCGGTCATGACATTACAGCCGAGGGGAGTCACGGGTCAAATGCTTTTCACTCATGACACCGAGCTCACACTGCGCGCGGCCAGTGTCCTGATCAACAGCGACCGGGTGGACGGCGAGCAGTTGGGCGACCTCGCGGCCCTCGACGCGTACCTCGACGGTTTCGGGTGGACGGGCAGGCGGGACCACGACGCCGCCGAGCTGGAGTCGGTGCACCAGCTGCGGGCCCGGCTTGGCCGGATCTGGGAGTCGGCCGACGACGAAGCCCGCGTGGTCGGTCAGGTCAACGCGTTGCTGTCGGACACCAGGGCCTCGCCGTGGCTGACGCGCCACGCCGAGATGCCGGAGTGGCATCTGCACCTCGCGTCCATCCACGACCCGCTGTGGCAGCGCATGGGCGCCGAGATGGCGATGGCGCTGGCCGACATCGTGCGCGCAGGGGAGCTGCGACGGCTCAAGATCTGCGATGCCCCGGACTGCCACGCGACCCTGGTCGACCTGTCCCGCAACCGGTCGGGCAAGTTCTGCGACACCGGCAACTGCGGAAACCGTCAGCACGTCGCCGCCTATCGGGAACGCCGCTCCAACAAGTGATCTGACCCCTCCAGCGTCGCCGCTACGCTGGCCGAGGGGGAGTGATGGCACAACCGACCACGCGTCTTCAGGTCAGCGGGCACCGCTTCCTGGCACGCCGGATGGAGCACGCGCTGGTGCGCGGGGACGTCCGGATGATCGACGACCCTCTGCGCGCGCAGTCGCTGTCGTTGGCGGCGGGTGCGGTGCTGGCGGCGATCGCCGTAACAGCCTGCGCGGTACTGGCTTTCGTGCGACCGGGGGGCAGCCTCGGGGATGCGCCGATCGTGGTGGCTCGCGAGTCCGGCGCGATGTACGCCCGGGTCGACGGCGTCCTGCATCCGGTCGTCAACCTGGCCTCGGCCCGCTTGATCGTCGGCAGCGCGGCCGAACCGCGGGTGGTCTCGCAGCGTGCGATCGATGGCGCCGACCGCGGGCCGCAGATGGGCATTCCCGGCGCGCCGGCCCGGATTTCCCCACCGCTGCCCGCCGGCGAAGCGGTCTGGACCGTGTGCGACGACGAGGACGGCCGCACCACGGTCACCGTCGGACCGGACGCGGACACGGCGCCCGGTTCCAGCGTGTTGGTGACGCCACGCGGGGGCAGCGCCGCGGAGACGTACCTGCTGCACGACGGCTGGCGGGCCCGCGTCGACCTGCGTCACCCCGCCGTCGTCCGCGCGCTGCGCATCGACGGCGTTGTGCCACAGCAGATTTCCCCGATCGTGCTGGACGCGATCCCTGAGGCCCCGGCGATCGAGCCGCCCCGCATCCCGGACGTGGGGACGCCGGGACCCGCTGCACTGTCCGGTCGCCCCGTCGGCACCGTCGTGAAGGTTCCGCAGGCCGACGGCGGTGCGGCCGACTACTACGTGGTGCTGGCCGACGGCCTGCAACGCATCGGTGAGGTCGCCGCGGATCTGATCCGCTACACCGACGGGCGCATCCGGGAAGAGATTCCTGCGGTGTCGGCCGATGTCGTCGGCGCATTGCCCGTCATCACCTCACTGCCGGTGGCGACGTTCCCGGACAGCGGCGGGGTGGACGCGGCGCCCGTCGTGTGCGCGCAGTGGAATCCGGAGCCCGGTGACACGGCCTCACACACCACGATTCTCGCGGCCGGCGAGGTGCCGGGCGTCCGGCCGGTCGCGCTCGCGCAGGCCGACGGCGACGGTCCCGCTCTCGACGGTGTGGCCGTGCCGGCCGGCCGCAGCGCGTTCGTCCAGTCGGTCGGTGTCACCGGCGCCGGGGAGAACACCGCGTCCCTGTTCCTGGTTACCGATTCCGGTGTGATCCATGGCATGTGGGATGCCGACACCGCCGCTGTCCTGGGCCTGGCAGGTCCCCCGGTGCCTGCGCCGTGGCCGGTGCTGGCGCGGCTGCCCCGCGGCCCGGAACTCAGCCGGCGGGCTGCCTCAGTCGCCGGTGACGTGATCGGCACGTCGCCGTAGCCGGCCGGTCATCGCGGACGTCAGTGCGACACAGGCGGTGAGCGCCACAAGTGCGACGGCACCGCGGATCGCCGTGTGGTGGGACCGGTCGGTGGCCTCGGCGGTGTCGGTGCTGACCTGTGTCGTGGTGGCACGCACCGTCTCCGCGGTGCCGGGACGGCTGATCGCCGCGAGTGCGTCGACGACGCCGTGCCCGACGACGGGGTCCCAGCCCGCGGGCGGACGGTGCGCGGTGTCCTCGACGCGCGCCATGACCTGCCGCGCCGTCAGTTCGGGCCAGCGGGCGCGCACCAGGGCCACAACGGAGGTGACGACGGGGGCGGCGTAGCTGGTCCCGGAGATCGTCGACCCCGACGGTGCGACGTCGACCAACCCATCACCCGTGGCCGCGAGCGAGACGATTCCCTCGCCGGGAGCTGCGACGTCGACCCACGGCCCGGCCAGACTGAAGTCCGAAGGTGTGCCGTCGATTCCAACCGAACCCACGGTGAGGACGTAGTCGTCGTACCAGGACGGGCTCACGATCATGGCCACCTGGCCGGCCTCGGCGACGTCCCGCGGGTTGTGCTGCGTGCACGGCCCCGGGCCACCGACATTCCCTGCGGCGCTCACCACGACGACGTTCTTGACGTCGACCGCGTAGGCCAGTGCGGCGCCCAGCGCCTGATCCTCGAGTCGGTCGCCGACAGGCACGCACGCCACCGTCGAGATGTTGATCACCGTCGCGCCCAGATCGGCGGCCGTGCGCACCGCCGCGGCCAACGTCTCCACGTCGCCGACGCCGGTCCCGCCGGCATCGTCGATCGCGTGAAATTTGTTGCTGGACTGCCTGATCGACAACAGGGACACCTCCGGCGCGATACCCGTGAAGCCCCCTGCGCCGGACGAATCGGGCGTTGCGCCGATGATCCCGGCGACGATGGTGCCGTGGCCGTCGCAGTCGGTGGTGCCGTCGTGGCGGGACACGTAGTCCCCGCCAGGGACGAGATGCGGCAGCCGCCGGTGTCGCGCCACCCCGGTATCGATCACGGCCACCGTCTGACCGGCGCCGCGGGTGAGCGCCCACACGCTGCGCAGGTCGATCCCGGTGAGTTGGCCGGGATCGGCCGTGGCATCGGGCGGGGTGGCGACGCACTCGTCATGCTGAGCGGTGGGATGCACCGGGCCGGGCGGGCCCGCGGCAGGCAGGCGCAGTTCGTCGATCGGGGGCGGGCTGACCGCGTCCGCCGTGGGTGCCGTCGCGACCATGGTGAGCGCGGCCACCGAGAGCACCCGCAGCGCTCGCGCCGCCATCACAGACTCCACTCACGCACAACGCCGTAGAGCCCCGTCACCCAGAATGCCAGCGGGATCACCGCCGCCAGGGCGAGGTACTCGGTCACCTGAATGATGCGGCGTGTCAGCGGGTTCGGTACGGCCGATGTGTCGGCTCCCCGTCGCAGACCGGCGCCGCAGGCCACGGCGGCGGCGACGCTGATCCAGAATCCCTGCGCGGGCGCTGCGGCCACCGTGACCAGCGCCGCCATCACCAGCGCGGCGACGCCGGCCGTGGCGAGGCAGGCTCGCCGGTACCCGTCGACGTGGCACCGCTGCCGGAGAAGGAGCACCACCGCGAGATCCGTGGCGAAGGCGGCGGCCAGAGTCGACGACGTGCCGGTGTGGATCGACACGGCAGCGGACACGGCGACTCCGAGTGCGGCCGTGGCCGACCAGCCCGCCACCAGGCCGGTGAGTGTGCGGTGCGCTGCGGCGGCCCGACGCGCGCCGGCATCGTGACGCGACGGCCCGAGGCCGGCGGCGGCGACCGTGAGCTTCGGCGCCCACGACAGTGCGCCGAGGGACAGCACCGCGAGCGTCGCACCGGCCACACCTGGTTGCGGCGCCACGGTGGCGCACACTGCCGCCGACGCGGCCATGGCACCTGTTGCCGCCGAGCACGCGATCAACACGGCGTCGCCCGGTGTGACGCGCAGCAACACGGCCGACATGGCGAACGCGGCGGCCGCCGAGAGCAGGAACACCGACTGCCATCCCGCGCCCGGTATGGCCAGAACGCCTGTGGCGGCGGCGAACACGACGGACCACCCGTGGAGCAGCGCGGCGAGGTGACGGTCGCTGCGGCCGACGGCCACCGACCCCGCCGCCGCGGCTGCGGACAGGCCCGCCGCGGACCAGAGGGGCCATTCGCCCGGGCTGGCGAGACCGTATCGGAGCAGTGCTGCCGCGCCCAGCGCTGCGGCAACCAGACCACCCGCCAGCACTGTGCCTCGCCGCGGCGCGGTCGGCCGGGCGGGTGCGGTGGCCGCGACGACGCCGCAGGCCTCGGTGGGGAGTCTGCGTGGCCGCGCGATCCGCGTCGTCGCCAGGACCAGTGTGTCGCCGTCGTCGACAGCGTTGTCCCGCAGCGATATCGACGTGTCCAAGGTGGCGCCTGCGACACGTGTCAGGTACCAGTGGCGGGGTCGCCCCGGACCGCCGATGACGGCGTCGACGATCGCGGGCAACAATTCCCCCAGGGGGTGCCGGGCCGGAAGTACCAGCTCCACCGTGGTCGGCTCGTCCGTTTCGGTGGTGTGAACAGCCAGTCGGCACAACGTATCCCGCACCGGTCGACGCTAACCCGGCCGCGCTGGTGGCAGATGCAGAAGTTCATCCGGCTGTGGATGGAACGACATCGGTGTGCGGTGCGTCTATTCCTATGTGGAGGACGGGCGGATTGTCATCGAGGCGCCCCCGAAACCGCCCGTCCTCACACCCGCGAATCCGATGGCCCGGCTGCTTCCGGTCGCGATGATCGCGGCAATGGCGGGTATGACCCTGCTGTACCTGACGTCGACGGACAGCACGGCACGCAGCCCGATGTTCCTGTTCTTCCCGGCCATGATGCTGGTCTCCCTGATCGGGACGCTCGTTCACGGCGGCCGCGGGGCGGGTGGCGGCGACCTCCCGGGGCAGCGCGCCGAGTACCTGCGCTACCTGGACACCCTCGACGGCGCGCTCGCCGAGGCCGCCGACCGTCAGCACGACGCGCTTCACCAGACGCACCCTCACCCGGCGGCCCTGTGGACGCTCGTCGGTGGTGAGCGCACGTGGGAGCGCGCCGAGGACCATCCCGACTTCTGCGCGGTGCGCGTCGGTCTGGGCGCGCGACCGGCCACGATCACCGTCGTCGCGCCCGAGCTCGGCGCGGAGGACGAGGCCGACCCGGTGACCACCGGCGCGGTCCGGCGGCTGATGGACAACCGCGCGGTCGTCCGCGCTGTGCCGGTGAGCGTGCCGCTGCGTACGACGCGGGTGCTCGTCCTGACCGGCGATCCAGACGTCGCCCGGGCGGTCGCGCGCGCGCTGGTCTGCCAGCTCGCTGTGCTGCACCACCCCGATCTGGTCTCCGTCTCCGCTGCAGCCCCGCATGACTGGGACTGGCTGAAATGGCTTCCGCACCACGCCGTCGGGGCTCGGCACCGCGTGGTGATCGCCGACGGTGGAGACCAGCCCGCAGCCGCGGACGGGGAGACCGTGATCGCCATCCGCCACGAGGACGGCGCGGGGGAGGTCGCTGTGCACTGCGACGGTGAGCGCCTCACCGTGCTGTGCGATCAACTGTCCCTCGCCGATGCCGTTGCGTGCGCGCGGCGGCTGGCGCGTCACCGTCGGGACCTCACCGCCACTCGGCGCGTGACGCGGGACGCGGACTGGTCGGCACTGATGGGAATCACCGATCCCGGCGCCGTCGACGTCGACCGGATGTGGTCCCGCGGGCGCGGATCCGGACTGCTGCGGGTGCCCATCGGGGTCGCCGACGACGGCGCCATCGTCGAACTCGACATCAAGGAAGCGGCTGCGCAGGGGATGGGTCCGCACGGGTTATGCGTGGGCGCAACGGGTTCCGGTAAATCGGAGTTTCTGCGAACGCTCGTGCTCGGGATGATCGCCACGCACCCCCCGGATGTGCTCAACCTGGTGCTCGTCGATTTCAAGGGTGGCGCCACATTCCTGGGCATCGAGAAGTCCAACCACGTCTCGGCGGTGATCACCAACCTGGCCGACGAGGCCCCGCTGGTCGCCAGGATGCGCGAGGCCCTCTCCGGTGAGGTCAATCGTAGGCAGGAGATCCTGCGCGCAGCAGGCAATCTGACCAGTATCGACCAGTATCGCCGCGCCTGCGCCGGCGATCGGACGCGTGTGCCCCTTCCGGCACTGTTCATCATCGTCGACGAATTCTCCGAACTGCTCAGCCAGCACCCCGACTTCGCCGAACTGTTCGTCGCGATCGGGCGGCTCGGCCGGTCTCTGGGCATGCATCTGCTGCTGGCCAGCCAGCGCCTCGACGAGGGCAGGCTGCGCGGCCTGGAAACCCATCTGTCCTATCGCGTCTGCCTGAAAACGTTCTCGGCCAGTGAATCCCGGGCAGTGCTGGGCGTTCCCGATGCCTACCATCTGTCGTCGGAACCGGGCGCCGCCTACCTTGCGACCGCCGCTGGCACGCTCACCCGATTCCAGACCGCGTACGTCTCGGGCGGGTATGTCCCGGCCGTCAGGCCGGCGGCCGAACCGGCGACCGTGCGGCCCTTCACGCTCGCTCCGGACGACGACCGGGCCATGGACCTGCCCGCGCCGTCACAGGGATCTCTGTTGGAGGCGGTGCTGGCGCAGCTGGCCGGTCGCGGTGCCGCGGCGCATCGGGTCTGGCTTCCGCCGCTGCGCCGGTCGCCGGAACTGAGCACGCTGCTGTCCGCCGAGCCCGTGCGTCACCTGCGCGTGCCCATCGGTGTGGTGGACAGTCCGTTCGAGCAACGCAGAGATCTTCTCATCGCCGAACTGGGCGGCGCTGCAGGTAATGTCGCGGTCGTCGGCGCACCACGTTCAGGCAAGTCGACGGCACTGCAGACCCTCGTGGGCGCGCTGGCCGCCACCCACGACGCCGGTGCGGCTCAGTTCTACTGTCTCGATTTCGGCGGCGGCGCGCTGTCGGCGCTGCGCGGGTTCCCGCACGTGGGCTCGGTGGCTGGACGTGGCGAGCCCGACCTGTGCCGACGCACCGTGGCACAGCTGGAATCGGTGCTGCGGGACCGCGAGGCCGCAGGCTCCCGGGACGGCGACGCCTATGGTGACGTGTTCCTTGTCGTCGACGGCTGGGCCACGCTGCGACAGGAGTTCGACGGTCTGGAATCGGCGGTCACCGCGCTGGCGGCGCAGGGACTGGCCTACGGCATCCATGTGGTCATCGCCGCCGCGCGTTGGGCAGACCTGCGGCCCGCCCTCAAGGACCAGATCGGCACGCGGATCGAGCTTCGGCTCGGCGACCCCACCGAGTCGGAGATGGATCGCAGGCGTGCCAAGGATCTCGCCGACCGGCCGGCGGGGCGGGGGATCACCAGGGACGGTCGCGAGCTGGCGATCGCCCGGCCCGATCTCGACCCCGCGCGCGTCGTTCATCACGGCCCCCGCGCGCTGCCCGTCGAACTGCTGCCCGGCAGGGTCGAGCAGCATCTGATCGCGGCTGCGGCGCCTGCCGCCGGCAGGGTCGCCATCGGGTTGGGGGAGCGCGACCTACGACCGGTGGTACTGGATTTCGCCGCGCACCCACACCTGCTCGTTCTCGGCGACGGCGAGTGCGGCAAGACCTCGCTGCTGCGCCTGCTGTGTCGCGAACTCGCCGCGTCCCCGGACGACCTCCGCCTGGAGATCGTCGACTACCGCCGGACCCTGCTCGGTGTCGTCGAGTCCGGGCACCGCACCGGCTATGCGGTCTCGGGTGCCGCGGTCGCCTCGCGACTGGCCGCCGTCAGCGAGATCCTCGACTCCAGGATGCCCGATGAGCACGTCACCCAGCGCCAGCTGAAGAACCGGTCCTGGTGGCAGGGTCCCGACATCTATCTTGTCGTCGACGATTACGACCTGGTGGCCGGCGCGACGGGCAACCCGCTGACACCGTTGGCCGACTTCCTGCCGCACGCCAGGGATCTCGGGCTGCACCTGATCGTCGCGCGCCGATCCGGTGGCGCGGCGCGTGCCATGTTCGACCCCGTGCTGGCTCGGATGCGCGACATGGGCTGCGCCGGCTTCATGATGAGCGCGGCACCCGAGGAGGGCGTGCTGCTCGGCTCGGTTCGCCCCACTCCGCTGCCGCCGGGCCGCGGCACGCTGATCGTCCGGGGCGGACCCGACGAGCTGGTCCAGGTCGGGTGGGTGGAGCCACCGTGACGCCGGTGGTCGTGGAGGTCGGTCCGCAGACCGTCTGCGGCCCGGGATCGGTTTCGCCGCAATGGATCGCAACCGCGCTCGACTGCATCGACGATCCGATCGCACTGCTCGACGGGCACCCGGTGGACGTGTCCGGACTGTGGCGCGACGTGCTCGACGCCGCTGCCGGCGAGCGCCCCGGCCGGCTCGTGCTCGTGGTCCCGACGTGGTGGTCGACGGGCCGCGTCGGTGTCATCGCCGACGCCGCAGGCGGCGTCGCTTCGGATGTCATGGTGCGGCGGCGATCCGAGATCCTCGCCGCCACCGATGCCACGCTCGTCGAGCTGTCCACCGAGTACGCTGCCGTGGCGTCACCACCGGCGCCACCCCGGGTGTTCGCCCGTGATGCCGCGGAGTTCACGGCGCACCTGGAGACGGTGACCGCGGTGGTGCTCGACGTCCCCGCCGGAGTGCCGCCGTTGCCGGCCGCATCCCTTGCGGCCATCCGGCGGGCCGGAATACCGCTGACCTACTGCACCGGTAATCGGCTGTTGCAGGCCGCCGAGGCTGCCGTGGCCGAGCACAATGCCCGCGATGGACTCGGTGTCGGCCGCATCCGCCCGGGTCGGCGCAGCACCGCCGTTCTGGCAGGCGCCGTGCTGACGGTGGCGGCAGTCGGTGGGGGGTGGGCGGCGCAGACGCTGACCGGACGGCCGTCCGTCGACGGCACGAGAATGCTGGTGGATGGCTCCGTCGCGCTGCGTGTGCCCGCGCAGTGGAGCGTCGAGCGCATCACGTCCGGTTCCGGTTCGGCCCGGCTCCGTGTCGCAGCGTCGGGCGGGGTGCCCGCCCTGCACGTCACGCAGTCCGCGCACCCGGGCGTCACCTCGATCGCCGACGTCGCCGAATCCCTGCGCCGGGCAATAGGATCCGAGCCCGACGGGGTGTTCGTCGATTTCGACCCCACCGCCGAGCGCGGCGGCAGGCCCGCAGTGACGTACGTCGAGAGGCGGGCTGACGGTGACACGCGGTGGTCCGTCGTCGTCGACGGTGTCACCCGGATCGCGATCGGCTGCCAGGGTGCAACCACCGCCGTCGAGGACGTCTGTCTTGAGGCGGTGCTTTCGGCGCACGCCGTGAAGTGAAATACACATCGGTGGAACCGAACTCGTCGCTGCCGCGTCCAATCTATATACCGCGTGAAAGTCCAGGGAAGGAACCACCCATGCCGTCACAGTCACCACCGTCGGGGCCCTACGCCTCTCACGGCTCCGCGCTCGCCACCGACTTCGACCTCATGGTGTCGGTGGCAGGCAAGACCGACGCCCGCAACGACGAGATCCGCGCGATGCTGCAGTCGTTCATCGGCGCCATGAGTAATGTCCCGCCGTCGGTGTGGGGCGGTGTCGCGGCGGCACGGTTCCGGGAGGTGGTGGACCGCTGGAACGCCGAATCGCTGAAGTTGCACGCGGCACTGCAACGCATCTCGGAGACCATCCGTGACAACGAACGCATCCTGCGTGAGGCCGCCGAGGGCCACTCGCAGCGCATCGCCACCGTCGCGGCGAGCCTGTAGGAGTACACGATGAGCCACACGCTGTCCTATGACTTCGGCGAGATCGAATACACGGTCCGCCAGGAGATCCAGACGACGTCCGCGCGGTTCAACGCCGCGATCGACGATCTGCGGGCCCAGATCGCCCCGCTGCAGTCGACGTGGACGGCCGAGGCGGCCGAGGCCTACCGCGTCGAACAGATGCGCTGGGAACAGGCCGCCGGTGCACTCAACGACATCCTCGTCCGGCTGGCCGGCGCGGTCCGCGAGGGGTCCGATGACGTGGCCGCCACCGACCGCAGTGCCGCTCACGCCTGGGGCGCCTGACGCCCCGCCCAAGTCTGTGCGGCCCCCGCGAGGAGGGGAGCCGAGCGGGGGCCGCACAGTACTCTCGGCGCACACACCTGGGCTAGGGTGGAAGCAGGTGTGATGGCGGACACAAAGGAACGCCAGGTGGCAGCTTCAGGTATCTCAGCCGGACGGGGATCGTCCCGTCCGTCGTCGTCGACGCTGGAATCGGTGCACGAACGGTTCGTGGCCGGCGAAGTGGACGCCACCTACCTGAATTCGTCGCTGCGCCCGGTCGTTGCGCAGAGCTGGCAGCGCAGCCTGGCAGGTGGTGTGAATCCCGATCTGGCCGCCGCGCGGGCCGCCGACGCGGTGAGCGCCATCGAGCGGTTGCGCGAGACGCACCCGCTGGCGCCTGCGCTGCCGGTGATCCGGCGCCTGCTCGTCGACGACGCCGTCGACTCAGGGGTCGTCGTCGCCGTCAGCGCCGCCGACGGAACGCTGCTGTGGGTCGAAGGTGATCCGAAGGCACGTCGCAAAGCCGAGGCGATGAACTTCGTGCCCGGCGCCGACTGGAGTGAGCGAGGCGCCGGCACCAACGCGCCGGGAACCTCACTGGCGCTGGACCGCGAGGTGCAGATCCTCGGCTCCGAACACTTCTCCCGGGTGGTGCAGCCCTGGAGCTGCACCGCGGCCCCGGTGCACGACCCGGCCACGGGCGCCCTGCTCGGCGCCATCGATCTCACCGGCGGCACCGAGGTGGCGTCGTCGCAGACCCTGGCCCTGGTCCGCGCCACCGCCTTCGCGGTCGAGAACCACCTCGCGCTGCTGCGGGCCACCGGTGTGTACGCCGAGCCTGCCGCCCGCAAACCGCATCTGGTCGTGCTCGGCGGCGACCGGCCGCGCTGGGTGACGACCGACGGCTACGGCCATCTGCAGGCCACCCATCTGACCGGCAGGCACGCCGACATCCTGGTGCTGCTCAGCCGGCACCCCGAGGGCCTCTCGGCTGACCACCTGGCCGTGTTGCTCGACGACAAAGACCTCGACGTGGTCACCGTGCGCGCCGAGATGTCGCGGCTGCGCAAGGTGATCGGCGCCGAGAACCTCGGTTCGAGGCCGTACCGGCTCCTTGCCGCGATCACCAGCGACATCGGCGAGGTCTTCGAGGCGCTCGACGCCGGTGACGTGGAATCCGCGTTGACCCGCTACGCCGGACCCCTGTTGACGCAGTCGGTGTCACCCGCCATCGCGCGACTGCGCACCCAGCTGTCGGCCACGTTGCGCGACGCCGTGCTCGCCGAAGGAGCGCACGGTCGCGCGGATCTGCTGCGCCGCTGGCTTGAGTTGCCCGAGGGGCGCGACGACCGCGACGGGTGGAAAGCGTTGCGCGACAGCGCCGGTCTGACCGCGGCCGCCAGGGCCCGGGCGCGCGGCCACCTGGCCGGCCTGGACTTCGAACTCGGCTGAAAACCTGAGTAGTTCGCCATAGCCCCTGCTCAGCCGTCATAGAAAGACGAGTTGTCAACAGCGGCATGGGAATTCAGGATGTTGCCATGGACTTCCGGGCCTACGCGTCGTTCCTTCCGTCCGCCGACATGGTCGACGTGACGGCGCCGACCAGTACGTGGTGGCCGTGGCGGGGTCGCACCGTGCACATCGCGCGTGCCGTCGTCCCCGACGCCGCCGTCCGCGTCATGGTGATCCACGGCGGCGGCGGGTACAGCGGCGCACTGTGGCCCGTGGCGTCGGTCGCGGCGGGCGGCCGGTACGGCGGTGTCGACCTGCTCGCCCCCGACCTTCCGCTCTACGGCGACACGGTCGAGCCCGACCCGGCGGGCGTCCGCTACGGCGACTGGGTGGAGCTGCTGTGTGAGCTCGTCCGCGCGGAACGGGCCGCGGACCCGCGGCCCTTGGTGCTGTTCGGCGCCAGCATGGGCGGCATGCTGGCCTACCAGGTGGCCGCGCGCACCGGCCTCATCGACGCGGTGCTCGCGACGTGCCTGCTGGACATGTCGGACCCCGATGCCCGCGCGGCTGCCACCAGGTTCGCGTGGATGGGTCGACCGGCCCCGGCGGTGCTCCGTGCCGTCGAACCGGCGCTCGGGCGGGTCCGGCTGCCGATCCGCTGGCTGGCGGACATGGCCGCGATGAGCTCCGACCCACGGCTGTCGCGCCTGTGCGCGTCCGACCCACGCGGCGGCGGGGTCAGCGTGCCGCTCGGCTTCCTGTCCAGCTGGATGAATTTCGCAGGCACCCCACCCGAGCAATTCGACGCCGCCCCGGTCACGCTCGTCGCGCCCGCCGCCGACACCTGGACACCGCCGGAGTGCAGCATCCGCTTCCTGCGCCGGATCTGCGGGCCGACCGAGCTGGTCCTGCTGGACAACTGCGGCCACTTCCCGATCGAGGAACCCGGCCTGACCCAGCTGCGCGACGCCACGCGGACCGTGCTCAGGCGGGCGGTGGAGCAAGCCGGTCGATCGTGACGGCCAGCGCGTCGACGTCGAAACCGCGGCGGGTCATCACGCGGTGCAGCTGCGCGTCGATCGTATGGACAAGGGTCTGCGCCGTCAGCTCGACGTCCTCGCCCCCGCGGTCGCAGCGCTTGAGGTGGAACGCCACCTCGTCGCAGATCCGCTCCTCGAATCCGCGCAGCTCGTCCAGTTGCTCGGCGCTGGGCTGCGCCATCCGGTGCAGCAGTGCGTGCAGTCGCGGGCCGTCCCGGTGCAGGTCCACCACGGCGTCCAGCAGGGTGCGCATCGTCGCGTCGAACGGCGGTGCGTCGGCGCGCAGCTGGGCGAAAACGGCCGTCAAGCGTCGATCCGCGTCGCGCACATGCCGCTCGGCAACGGCGTGCAGCAGCGCCGACTTGTCAGGGAAGTACTGATACAGCGTCCCGATCGACAGTCCGGCGCGCTCGGCGATCCGGTTGGTGGTGGCCGCGAACCCCTCCCGGGAGAACATCTGCGCAGCGGCTTCCACCAGCGTGTTCACGGTGTCCCGGGAACGCTGCTGGCGTGGACTTCGGCGGCGATCGGCGATGCCGAAAATTTTCCGCCGCGAGTGCCCGCCGATGCAACTGTGGTGCAACGGTTGCGCGCGTAGGTTCAGTGACGCACACCACACGAGCAGGAGATGCACCATGACTGTGTACGCACGCCCGGGGGCTGACGGCTCACTGATGTCGTTCAAGCCCCGCTACGACAACTTCATCGGCGGCCAGTGGGTGCCGCCCACCGCCGGCCGGTACTTCGAGAACCCGACGCCGGTCACCGGTCAGACGTTCACCGAGGTCGCCCGCTCGGACGAATCCGACATCGAGAAGGCCCTCGACGCCGCGCACGCCGCCGCACCCGCATGGGGTAAGACGTCGGCGTCCGAGCGCGCCGTGATCCTCAACAAGATCGCCGACCGCATCGAGGAGAACCTCGAATCGATCGCCCTGGCCGAATCGTGGGACAACGGCAAGCCGATCCGCGAGACCCTCAACGCCGACATCCCGCTGGCGGTGGACCACTTCCGGTACTTCGCGGGATGTATTCGCGCGCAGGAGGGTTCGCTCTCCGAGGTCGACGACGACACCGTCGCCTACCACTTCCACGAGCCGCTCGGCGTGGTCGGGCAGATCATCCCGTGGAACTTCCCGATCCTGATGGCGGTCTGGAAGCTGGCACCCGCACTCGC